>NZ_JBVAYS010000003.1:0-762369 GCF_055412785.1 Pseudarthrobacter lactosi | reverse complement strand
GCCCCGAAGGGAGCAACCAAGTGACTTCCCAGAACGCCCGGCTCGCCGCCGGCGGACGCATCGACCGCACTATCTCCTGGCGTTTCACCGTGGACGGTGAGGAGTTCACGGGCCATCCCGGCGACACTCTCGCCTCGGCCCTGATTGCCAACGGCCGGATCGCGGCCGGCAACTCGCTGTACGAGGAACGGCCCCGGGGCATCATGTCCGCCGGCGTGGAGGAATCCAATGCGATGGTCAAGGTCTCACCGCGTTTCCCCGGCGACGTTGCCGAGTCCATGCTGCCCGCCACTACCGTCACCCTGGTGGACGGCCTGAAGGCGGAACTGCTCAACGGCCTGGGCAAGCTGGACCCGGAGGAGGACCGCGCCGAGTACGACAAGAAGTATGTCCACACTGACGTCCTGGTGATCGGCGGCGGCCCCGCCGGCCTCGCCGCCGCCCGCGAGGCTGTCCGGACCGGCGCCCGCGTGATCCTCATGGATGACCAGCCCGAGCTGGGCGGATCCCTCCTGTCCGGCTCCACCGCCCCCGGGCTGGCCCAGACCATCGAAGGCAAGCCGGCCCTGGAATGGGTAGCGGACGTGGAAGCCGAACTCATTTCCGGCGCCGAAAGCACGGTCCTGAACCGCACCACGGCCTTCGGCGCCTACGACGCCAACTACGTGATCGCGGTCCAGAACCGCACCGACCACCTCTCCAGCCCGGCCGCCGCCGGCGTCTCCCGGCAGCGAATCTGGCACGTGCGTGCCAAGCAGGTGGTGCTGGCTCCAGGTGCCCACGAACGGCCCCTGGTCTTCGAGAACAACGACCGCCCCGGCATCATGCTCGCCTCAGCCGTCCGCAGCTACCTGAACCGCTACGCCGTCGCCGCCGGGCAGCGCGTGCTCATCAGCACCACCAACGACAGCGCCTACGCCCTCGCCGCGGACCTGCGCGCCGCCGGCGTCAAGGTCGCAGCAGTCGTCGATGCCCGCCCGCAGCTCACCGCCGTGGCATCTGCCGCCGTCGAAGCCGGCACCCGGGTGCTGATCGGCAGCGCCGTGGCCAACACCGCATCCGGCCGCGCCGACGGCCGGGTGGAGAGCGTCACCGTCCGCAGCATCAACGACGACGGCGAACTCACCTCCGGCGTCGAAGAGATCGCCTGCGACCTGCTGGCAGTCTCCGGTGGCTGGAGCCCGCTGGTCCACCTCCACTCCCAGCGCCAGGGCAAGCTGCGCTGGGACGATGAGCTCGCCGCCTTTGTGCCGAGCACCGTGGTCCCGAACCAGCAGAGCATCGGTTCCGGCCGCGGCAGCTTCGAACTCGAGGACTGCGTGGCCGAGGGCATCTCAGCCGGCGCCGCAGCTGCCATTGCTGCTGGCTTCGGCCCGGAAAATTCAGATGCAGCCACCGAGCCCCTTGTCCTTGGCGCACCGAAGGCCTCCGGCCTGACCCGCCAGCTCTGGCTTGTCCCGGGCCAGGATGGCGGCCCGGATGACTGGCACCACCACTTCGTAGACTTCCAACGCGACCAGTCCGTGGCAGACGTCCTGCGCTCCACCGGAGCCGGGATGCGCTCCGTGGAGCACATCAAGCGGTACACCTCCATCAGCACCGCGAACGACCAGGGCAAGACCTCCGGCGTCAACGCGATCGGCGTCATCGCCGCCGCGCTCCGGCAGGCAGGCGAAGCCTCCCGCGGCATCGGCGACATCGGCACCACCACCTACCGGGCACCGTTCACGCCCGTGGCCTTCGCGGCACTCGCCGGACGCCAACGTGGCGAACTCTTCGATCCCGCCCGCAAGACCTCCATCCACCCCTGGCACGAAGCCAAGGGTGCACTGTTCGAAGACGTCGGCCAGTGGAAGCGCCCCTGGTACTACCCGCAGGGCAGCGAAGACATGGACGCAGCCGTGCTGCGTGAGTGCGCCGCCGTCCGCGAATCCGTCGGCTTCATGGACGCCACCACCCTGGGCAAGATTGAAATCCGGGGCAAGGACGCCGGCGAGTTCCTCAACCGGATCTACACCAACGCGTTCAAGAAACTCGCACCGGGGTCTGCCCGTTACGGCGTGATGTGCATGGCGGACGGCATGATTTTCGACGACGGCGTGACGCTCCGCCTCGACGAGGACCGCTTCTTCATGACCACCACCACCGGCGGCGCCGCGAAGGTGCTGGACTGGCTGGAGGAATGGCTGCAGACCGAATGGCCCGAACTGGACGTGCACTGCACCTCGGTGACCGAACAGTGGAGCACCATCGCCGTCGTCGGGCCCAAATCCCGTGCGGTCCTCGCCAAGGTGGCGCCGGAGCTGGCCGCCAACGGCGGACTGGAAACCGAAGCCTTCCCGTTCATGACCTTCCGCGAAACCACCCTCGCCTCAGGCGTCCGCGCCCGGGTCTGCCGGATCTCCTTCTCCGGCGAACTGGCTTACGAGATCAACGTGCCTGCCTGGTACGGGCTGAACACCTGGGAAGCCGTGGCCGCGGCAGGGGCCGAATTCAACATCACCCCCTACGGCACCGAAACCATGCACGTGCTCCGCGCCGAAAAGGGCTACCCGATCGTCGGGCAGGACACCGACGGCACCGTCACCCCGCAGGACGCGGGGATGGAATGGGTGGTTTCCAAGGCCAAGGACTTCATCGGCAAGCGCTCCTACGCCCGGGCCGATGCCCAGCGCGAGGACCGCAAGCACCTGGTCAGCGTCCTGCCTGTTGACGGCACCTTCCGGCTGCCGGAAGGCACCCAGCTCGTGGAAAAGGGGATCACCACGAACCCCGCCTACGGCCCCGTCCCCATGCAGGGCTTCGTGACTTCGAGCTACCACAGCGCCGCACTGGGCCGATCGTTTGGACTGGCCCTGATCAAAAACGGCCGCAACCGCATCGGCGAGACCCTCGTGGCCGCCGCCGGCGACCAACTGGTTGACGTTGTTGTGGCAGAAACCGTACTTTTTGACCCCGAAGGGACCCGCAAAGATGGCTAACTCCGCAGCACCCAAAGCCTCCTCCGAGACGAACCTGTCACTCCGCACCAGCCCCGCTGCGCTGCTCAGGGCCGCATTTGAGACCGGCTCCGTCCTCGGGAGGGTGGAACTGAGCGAAATCACCTTCCTGACCATGCTGGGCCTGAGGGTGGACAGGAACACCGAAGCCGGGAAGCGGATCGCATCCGTCACCGGCGGGCTGCCCGCAGTGTGCGGCGCCGTCAGCGGCACCGGCGACACCACCGTGCTTTGGCTCGGACCCGAAGAATTCCTGGTGGTGGCACCCCAGGAAGCCCACGAGTCCCTCGGCGGCGACCTCATCCAGGCGCTGCGGGAAGCCCTCGCCGACGGCGAGGGCCAGATGGTGGACCTGTCCGCCAACCGCACCACCTTCGACCTCACGGGGCCCCGTGCCCGGGCGGTGCTGGAAAAGGGCTGCGCCCTGGACCTGCACCCCCGCAGCTTTACCCCGGGAACGGCAGTGTCCACCGAGGTGGGCAACATCCCCGTGATCCTGTGGAAGACCGGGGATGAGAGCTACCGGCTCTTCCCCCGCGCCTCATTCGCGGACTTCCTGGGCCGCTGGCTCCTCGATGCCATGCGCGAGTACGCCTCGCCCGAGGTCCCCTAAGTGGCCCTCAGTGTCCTGGACCTGTTCTCCGTAGGCATCGGGCCCTCGTCCTCACACACGGTCGGCCCGATGCGGGCGGCCAAACGGTTCGCCGACGGACTGAAGAGCGACGGGCTGCTGAGCGCCACCAGGCGTGTCCAGGCCGAACTGTTCGGCTCCCTCGGTGCCACCGGCCGGGGCCACGGCTCCGACAAAGCCGTGGTCCTGGGCTTCAAAGGACTGGACCCCGAAACCGTGGACACCGCCACGGCCGATGACCAGGTGGCCGCCGCAGCCCTAGACGCCGAACTCATGATCGGCGGGCACCACCGGGTTGACTTCAACTGGGACGAGGACGTGGTCCTGCACCGGCGCAAATCCCTCCCGGCCCACCCCAACGGCATGACCTTCCGCGCCCTCGACCACACCGGTGCCACCCTCAGCGAACGGAGCTTCTACTCCATCGGCGGCGGCTTCGTGGTGGACGGCGACGCCGATGCCGGCGACCGCGTCGTGGCCGACGCCACCGTCCTCCCGTACCCGTTCACGACCGCCGACGAACTCCTGGCGATCTGCAAGCGCGAGGGCATGTCCATCTCCGACGTCATGCTCGCCAACGAACTCACCTGGCGCAGCGAAGCGGAGCTTCGCGAAAAACTGCTGGCACTCTGGGCGGTCATGCGCGAATGCGTGGACAACGGCTGCGCCGCGGAAGGGATCCTTCCCGGCGGGCTGAACGTGAAGCGGCGCGCGCCGTCGTTATTCCAGACCCTCACCGCGGACACGGGCGTCACCGATCCGCTCCGGGCGATGGAATGGGTGAATCTGTTCGCCCTCGCCGTCAACGAGGAAAACGCCGCCGGCGGGCGCATCGTCACCGCACCCACCAACGGGGCGGCCGGCATCGTCCCCGCCGTCCTGCACTACTACATCAAGTTTGTTCCCGGAGCTGACGACGACGGTGTGATTCGCTTCCTGCTGGCCGCGGCCGCCGTCGGGATCCTGTTCAAGATCAACGCCTCCATCTCCGGCGCCGAAGTGGGCTGCCAGGGCGAAGTAGGTTCCGCGTGCTCCATGGCCGCCGCCGGCCTCTGCGAAGTCCTCGGCGGCACACCCGAACAGGTGGAAAACGCCGCCGAGGTGGGCATCGAGCACAACCTCGGCCTGACCTGCGACCCTGTCGGCGGCCTCGTGCAGATCCCCTGCATCGAACGGAACGCCATCGCCAGCGTCAAAGCCATCAACGCCGCCCGCCTTGCCCTGCACGGCGACGGCAGCCACAAAGTATCCCTCGACAAAGCCATCAAAACCATGAAAGAAACCGGCGCGGACATGAAAACCAAATACAAGGAAACCTCCCGCGGAGGACTCGCCGTCAACGTGATCGAGTGCTGAGCGTTATCCCACCAGCCAGGCAACGACCACCAATGCGCCCACACTCAGCACCGTGGTGCACAGGATGACGTCGCGGGCCACGGTCATGCCGCGGCCGTAGGGGGAGGCGAAGAGGAAGACGTTCTGGGCTGTGGGCAGCGCGGCCATGATTACGCTGGCGAGCAGATGCTGCCCTTCGAGCCCGAACACAAAGCGTCCAAGAACCCACACAATCAGCGGCATGCCGGCAATCTTGAGGAACGTGGCCACGAAGGTTTCGGTGCGGCCATCGCCCTTTTGCAGCGGAGCACGGCCCGCGAGGGACAGCCCGAAGGCCAGCAGGACCATGGGCACGGCCCCCGCGGCGAGCATGTCGATCGGTTTCTGCAGCAGGTCCGGAGCGTTCCAGCCCGTCAGCGCGACGACGACGCCCAGTGCTGAGGCGATGATCATGGGATTCGCGAACGGCGTGAGCAGCATTTTCTTCCACGAAAGCTTGGACCCGGAGGCCAGCCCCATCACGGTCAGGTAAAACGGCGCCATCACCAGGAGCTGGACCAGGAGCACGGGCGCCACGTGCTGCGCTGTCCCCACGGCGTACAGCGAGACGGGGATGCCGATGTTGTTGGCATTGGCGTAGCTGCTGGCCATGGCCCCAACGGCGGTCTCCGCCACCGGACGCCGGAAGAACAGGAAGCTCGCAAGGGCATAAAGGAGCCCCACTATCGCCGCAGAGAGCAGCGCCAGCGGGGCATCGGTTCCGAGGGCTGCGCGGATGTCGCTGCCGGCAACCACCGTGAACAGCAGGGCGGGATTGGTGACGTAGTAGGCAGTGCGGGTCAGCGCACCTTGGACTTCCGGCCCTAGGATCCGCAGCCGGGCGGCGAAATAGCCCACGGCAATGACGATGGAGACGATCAGGATTCCGGAGACAACGCCGCCCAAGAACTTGCCCTTCTATTTAAATGTTGGGTTTCCGCACGGCCGTCTCCTGTTGCGCGAAGAGGTCCGGCCCTGCGGAAGTGCTTGAAATGGTTCGACGCCGTAGCGGCGGTTAGCGAACCAGGCAGGGCCGCTTCGGATCGAAGGACCAGTTTGCATGCTGTCGTGGCCGGCTACCGGGACAACTTCGACGCGGGCGATGGTGGGCTGTGTGCTCATGCGCTGACCGCTGCATCTGCCGCAACAACGGTGCCGTCGATGCGGCGGTTGAGCTGCCAGGGGTTGGTGTCCTGCAGTGCTGCGGGCAGGAGTTCGTGGGGCAGGTTCTGGTAGGCGACGGGCCGCAGGAACCGGTTGATGGCGAGGGTGCCCACGGAGGTGGTGCGGGTGTCGGAAGTGGCGGGGAAGGGGCCGCCGTGGACCATGGCGTGGCCTACTTCGACGCCGGTGGGCCAGCCGTTGACGATGATGCGGCCCACTTTCTGTTCGAGTGCGGGGATCAGGGGCGCCGCCGTCGGGTAGTCCGCTTCGGTGAGCTGCAGGGAAGCGGTGAGCTGGCCTTCGAGCCGGCCGATGGCTTCGAGGAGTTCCTCGGTGGAGGAGTAGCGGATCACCAGCGACGCGGCGCCGAAGATTTCCTGGTGCAGCACGTGGTTGGTGACGAAGTCCCGGACCTGCGTACCGAAGATGGTGGGGGCGGGGGCGTTTTGGGTCGGCCCTGCGGTGCCCTGCCCGACGACGGTGACGCCGTCCGCGGAACCCAGTGCCTCGGCGCCGGCATTCCAGGATCCGGCAATGCCCTCGGTGAGCATCGTCTGTCCGGCGCAGGTCGAGATAGCGCGGCCGACGGCGGCGGCGAGTTTGTCCCCTGCCTCACCGGTGGGGGCGAACAGCAGTCCGGGGGAGGTGCAGAGCTGGCCTGAGCTCCCGGTGACGGCGGTGACGTAGGCGGCGGCGAGGGCGTCAATCTGTTCGGCGGAACCGCTGAGGGCGCCGGCGAACACAAACACCGGGTTCAGCGAGGACATCTCGGCGTAGACGGGGATGGGTTCGGGCCGGGCGGCGGCGGTGCGCATCAGCGCGATGCCGGCGGCCTGCGAGCCCGTGAAGCCGACGGCCTTGATCGCGGGGTCGGCGACGAGGGCCTGGCCGATGCTGGCGCCTGGGCCGTAGATCAGGGAGAAGACGCCCGGATGCAGGCCGGCATCAGCAACGGCTTTGACGATGGCCTGGCCCACGAGTTCGCTGGTGCCGGGGTGGGCGTTGTGTGCCTTGAACACCACAGGGCAGCCGGCGGCGAGGGCGGATGCGGTGTCTCCACCGGCGGTCGAGAAGGCGAGCGGGAAGTTGCTGGCACCGAACACGGCCACCGGGCCGAGCGAGATCTGGCGCTGGCGGATGTCGGCACGGGGGAGCGGGGCGCGTTCCGGCAGGGCCGGGTCGATGCGCACGCCGCGGAAGTCGCCCTGCCGGACAACGGAGGCGAAGAGGCGGAGCTGGCTGGTGGTGCGGGCGCGTTCACCGGTGAGGCGGGCGGCGGGGAGTCCTGTTTCCTGGCCGGCCCGGGTGATCAGGTCATCGCCGATGGCCTCGATGTTGTCGGCGATGGCTTCAAGGAAGCCGGCGTGCGTCTCGGGATCCAGGGTGCTGAAGGAGGGGTAGGCGTCCGCGGCGGCGGAGGTCGCCGTCGTCAGCTGTTCCTCGGTGATCAGCGAATACGCGGGGTGGAGCTGTTCGTTGGTGGCGGGGTTGAAGCCGAAGGCTGTTTTGCCGCCGCCGGCGACGGGCTGTCCGGCGATCAGGGAATGTCCGGTGAGTGTCATAGTGCTGGCTCCTTAGGAGAGGCGTTGATCAGGAGACGGTGGCGATGAGCGCCTTGAGGTCTGCGAGGTCCTTTGGTGCCAGGTTCTGCAGCGGCGGGCGGACACCGCCTGCGGAGCGGCCGATTGCGTCCAGGCCGCCCTTGACGATGGACACGGAGTAGCCCTTCACGCGGTCGCGGATGTCCAGGTAGGGGATCACGAACTCGTTGAGCTTCTTGTTGACGGCGACGCGGTCGTTGTTGCGGACGTCCTGATAGAAGTCCAGGGCGAACTGCGGGACGAAGTTGTACATGGCGCTGGAGTAGGTGCTCATGCCCAGCTGCAGCAGCGGGAGGGCAAACGTTTCGGCTGTGGGCAGGCCGCCCAGGTAGAACAGGCGGTCGCCGAGTTTGGCGTAGACGCGGGCGTCGTGCTCGAGGTCGCCCACGCCGTCCTTGAAGCCGATGAGGTTTTCGTGGCGGTCCGCGAGGGTGGCCACCGTGGTGTCTTTGTAGATGGCGTTGGCGCGGTTGTAGATGATGACGCCCAGCGAGGTGGAGCTGCAGATGGCGCTGACGTGGTCGATCAGGCCCTCCTGGTCAGCCTCGGTGAGGTAGGGCGGGAGCAGCAGGAGGCCGTCGGCGCCGGCGGCTTCGGCTGCCTGGGCGTTCTCGATGGCCTGGGCCGTGGAGCCGCCCGCAGAGGCGAGCACCGGGACGATGCTGCCGACTTCATCGACGGCGGCGCGGACCACGCGCTCGGATTCTGCAGGGGTAAGGGAGAAACCCTCGCCGGTGCCGCCCGCTGCGAACAGGCCGGCTACCGGAAAGCTGGCCTGCCAGGCGAGGTGCTTGCGGTAGTTTTCCTCATCGAACTGCAGCTGGGCATCGAATGACGTCACCGGGAAAGACAGCAGGCCTTCCTTGAGGGTGTCTGCCAGTTCCTGCGGAGTATATTTTGCCACGAAGTTGTCCTCTGTCTGAATGCCGCCAGGTGAATGCCGCAGCGGCCGGATGCCGATTCCTGTCCAGAGTAGGCAGGCCGCTTGATGCCTGTCTAAGTGTTTTTGTGTATGTGTTGATACCGAAAGGGTATTGAACTGAACTGCCGACGGCGGTCCGCTTACTCAGTGCGGAACTCCAGGTCCTGCAACAAGCGCTTCAAGGCGGGGTTGGCCACCTTCCGGTTCCAGATGGCGTGCAGCTCAACCGGTTCGTCGCTGCCGCTGCCGGCCAGGGGCAGGAATTCGACGCCCTTGATCGCCAGGAGCGTGGCTGAATGCGGGACAAAGGCTACGCCTCGCTTGGCAGCGACCAGGGAGACCATGGTGAGGATCTGGCTCACGGTATGCAGGACGTTCCCGTGTTGGATGGAGTGCTTACGGATGACCAGATCGTAGAAGTAGGCGGCTTTGCTGGGCGAATGCATGATGAGCGCTTCGTCCCGGAAGTCTTCGTCCTCTACGGGGCGGGACAGCTCGGCCAAACGGTGGCCCGTGGGCACGGCCAGCACCATTGACTCCCGGTACAGCAGATGCGAATCGAAGACGTCGCGGTCGAAGGGTGGCCGGGCCAGGCCCAGATCCAGCTCGCCCGTCAGCAGGCCCTGGATCTGTTCCCCGGTCACAAGCTCCTGCAGGTCGATGTCCACCTCGGGAAGAATGGATGCGATCTCTTCCAGGAGGGGGCCCAGGATGCTGAACCCGCTGGCGGCGGTGAAGCCCACCCGCAGCACCCCGGAACGGCCGGTGGCGATCCGGCGGGCGGTCACCGGTGCGCGGTTGGCCAGAGCCATGAGCCGCTTCGCTTCGTCCAGGAACGCGCTCCCGGCTGGCGTGAGCTGCACTTTGCGGTTGTCGCGTTCCAGCAGTTCCGTGCCGATGCTCTTTTCCAGCTTCTGGATCTGGCGGCTGAGGGGCGGCTGGGTCATATTCAGCTTTTCGGCTGCCCGTCCGAAGTGGAGTTCCTCTGCCACGGCAATGAATCCGGCCAGTTGGTCAAACGTAAACATGATGCCTTCCGGGTATCACCTGATGCTTAGTAGGGGTTAGACATGCATCATAATGCCTCCCTATAGTCGTTGGGCGAGCCAGAAGTGATTCGGTTCACAGCGAAGACCGGGCCTCGCCCCGAATCTCAACGAGGAGTTCCAATGGGGTCTTCGTCCTGGTAGCCGTGCTGCCGGTTATCCGCGATGCCGCAGCCAAGCGCAAGGCCTCCGTCCAGGCCGGCCCGTCAACCTCAGAAATCAAGGAGAAGGTATGAGCATCGTTGTCGGATTCGTCCCAACACCCGCAGGGGAAGCCGCTCTGACGGCAGGCATCGCGGAAGCCAAGCTCCGCAACGAGGACCTGGTGATCGTCAACTCCGCAAGGGAAGGCGCGCTGGTGGATAAGCCAGTGGCACCCGACGACGTCCTCGCACAGGCAGCCCAGCGGGCCGCCAAAGCCGGTGTGAAGGCCACCGTTATCCAGCCGCCGTACCTGAATGATCTTGCTGACGAGTTCCTGGAATTCGCCCGGGAGGCCGATGCGTCGCTGATTGTCATCGGCCTGCGCCACCGCACGCAGGTGGGCAAATTCATCCTGGGCAGCCACGCGCAACGGATCCTGATGCAGGCGGACCGGCCGGTGCTGGCGGTCAAGGCGGCGGCCCACTCATAGGCCGGCGCGCTCACCGTCACTAGAAAAGAAGCATGCTTACCAATAGGCTGGACGCGGGAACTTTCCCTTCGATCAGAACGAGGTGAGCATGACGGACACTGAGAACATCAGCAAAGTTACGGGCATCATCAACGATTCCCACATCGGGATGATGACCACCATCAACGAAGAAGGCGCCCTGGTCAGCCGTCCCCTCGCCGTCCAGGACGTGGAGGAGGACGGTGACCTGTGGTTCTTCACGAGCGTTGGTACCTCGCAGGTAGCTCACGTTCAGGCCAACCCGCGGGTGAATGTTTCCTTCGGCAAACGCACCGAGTGGGTATCGGTGGCCGGCACCGCCGAGGTGGTCACCGACCGCGCCAAGATCCACGAAATGTGGAACCAGACTGTTGAAGCCTGGTTCCCGGACGGGCCGGACACTCCCGAGGTGTGCCTGCTTCGCGTCGACTCGGACTCCGCGGAATACTGGACCAGCCCCGGCGGGACCGCGGCCACGGTCTTCCAGTGGGTGAAGTCCAAGGTGACGCACAGCCGGATGAGTGTGGGCGAAAGCGGCACGGTAGAGCTTTAGGAATTCGAGCTGTAGGGGACGGGCCGGCCGCGTAAGCGGTCGGCCCGTCCTCTCGTTAAAGCGTCGGTTGCTTCCAGCAGCTACTGCCGGGCAGCAAGTGCGGCGAGGACGGCCGGCAGCAGCACATCGTTCCGGCCCCAGACCGGATCCAGGATTTCCACGTACCAGGAGTCGGCGAGCAGGAGCGCCAGCGTTTCGTTGGTTTCGGCCGCCCAGTCCCGGATCTGCTCTTCCTCCACCGGAGTCTCACTGGAGCCGAGGACGGTCACTACCTCGTCGCCGTCGAGCGTTACCGGGATGGCTGCGCTGCTGGCCTCCCCAGGGGCATGGGCCACCGTCACCAGCTCAGTCCGGGTGGAAAGGGCCAGGAGTTCCACGGCCGCTTCCGCACTGCAGAAGCCGGTCACGTACTGCCGCTGGGCGGAGTTTTCGGTCCGCAGGCCGGGCTGGGATTCCTTGGTGAACAGCCCGCTCCTGTTCAGGGCGGACAGCTCCACCGCGATGGGTTCTGTTTCGGCGTCGTAGCGGACGGTAAAGGTGGCGGCCTGGTACTCGCTCTTGCCCTCCAGCCAGCGCGCCGTCAGTTCCCCGGCGGCTTCAAGGGTGATGGCCTGCCGCCAGGCCCCCTTGTCCTCCAGACGCCTGCCGAACTGGTCACGGATTTCCGCTTCTGTGGGTTCCATCCTCGGATGCTACGGTGCCCCGCCGCCGGACTCCAGCGGGGGCGACACGGCAGTTAATGTCCGCCGGCGGTAATTCCGGCCGGGATCCCGGCAGCCCGTTCCGCTGCGGCGAGGGCAACACCAAAGCGGACGACGGCGGGAGCGTACCCTTCGTGCGGCACCGTCCGCAGCTGCTCTGCCTCCCTCATGGCCCGGATCAGGGCGGAGGTTTCGGGCCTCCGGACGTCCGTCATGGCGGGATAGTCGATGCAGCTGGCAGGGTCCAGTTCGTAGCGGCTCCACCGGGTCAGGAGCGCGTCATGTTCAGCCTGCGCCGCGGTGTGAACGGGCCGGTCCTGCCGCTGCTTCCGGCGGCGTTCCTGCCAGGCGAGGATCTGTGGACTGCCCCGATAGGCGGCGACGCCCGCCCCAGTTCCCAGAACGGCGAGAACGGCGCCGGACCAGGGTGATGCGAGCGTGGGAATGAAGATTGCCGGAAGTGCCACAGCCGATCCCATAAAGACGTCCCAGAACACGGGGTCCGGGGCGTGGACGGCAGGGTCCGGCGTCGAATGCCGGCGGACAGCCAGGACGGTGGCGGCCACCGCGCACACCAGCACTGCACCCCAGAAACCCAGTTGCAACGCTCCAAACAGGACGGATTCTGCGAATGCCGGCACTGCGGCACCTCCCCGCGTCAGGCCCGGCCCAGGATTCCGGGTTGCTCCTTCCATTGCAGCCCCTCCAGGCGCCGGGGTCAATGGTGGGACCTCTCGCATCACCGGGGCCTCCGGGATTTAGGTTCCGGCGCCGGGTGCTTGCCGGGTAGCTTGGGACCATGAGACTGAAAATGTGCAGCATCCATGTCCAGGATCCGGCCGCGGCCCACACGTTCTACACCGGGACCCTCGGGTTCGAGACTCTGATGGCGATGCCCGAGTACAACCTCTTCATCATCAAGGATCCCGGCGCCGATGCCGGGTCTGTGGGGCTGCTGCTGGAGCCCAGCGACAACCCGATCGGTGCGAACTACATGAACGCACTGCACGACGCCGGGATCGCGGCCATCACGTTCGGGGTCCCGGATGTGCAGGCCGAGTACCGCCGGTTGGTGGCTGCCGGCGTGACGTTCCAGGGCGAACCGTCAGAGGACCCGTCCGGGGTCAGCGCCGTCTTCGACGACGGCTGCGGCAACTTCGTGCAGCTGCACCAGGACTGACGCTTCCCCGGGCCGACTTCCGAAACTGACGTTCTCCGGAGACAACAGAGGCCTGTCCGCGGATCCGAACTGTCAAGGGTTCGGATCCGCGGACAAGCCTATGAAATGCGGAGGCTACTCGGCCTGGGCGCGGGCCTTCTTGGCGTCCTTCTTGGCTGCGTCGTCCTTGACCCGCTGGGCTTCGGTGCGGACGGCGGCGTGGGTGGAGCGCTCGGTGACCAGCCATGCCGGGGGAGCCTGCAGCAGCGCGGTGATTTCCGCCGTCGTCAGCGCTTCCTCAACACCGCCGCGGGCCAGGCCGCTGATGGAGACGTTCAGCTTCTGGGCCACCACCGGGCGGGGGTGCGGGCCGTTGCGGCGGAGCTCCGCGAGCCACTCCGGCGGGTTGGCCTGGAGTTCGGCGAAATCGGCGCGGCTGATGGTTGAATCCTGGAACTCCTGCGGTGTTGCCGGCAGGTAGATGCCAAGCTTCTTGGCAACGGTGGCCGGCTTCATGGACTGGGAGTTTGCAGAGGTCATAGTTCAAGGGTATCTGGCTGCCCGCCTGAAAGGCACCAGTGCTGCACCAGTCCCACACCAACCCCGCACCTGTTCCGGCATCGCGGGGCCGCGCGGGCGGTACTGTGAAGACGTGCCCGCAGACAATGAATCCCGCCAGAACCCCAGTCCCGACGAATCGCCGGAGCAGGAGGCCCCTCGCGTGCTCCGCTTCGCCTACGTGGCCGGCGTGACCCCGGGCAAGTGGATCCGCCGCTGGGAAGAGCGCGTGCTGGACATCCCGCTGGAGTCGTTTATGTCCGACGACGGCGCCCAGCTTTCCGTATTAGGTGACGGTTCTGCGGACCTCAGCTTTGTCCGACTTCCGGTGGAGCGCGAGGGCCTCAACGTGATCCCCCTGTATGAGGAGCAGCCCGTAGTGGTGGCTCCCAAGGGGCACGAGATCTCGGTGTTTGAGGAAGTGGCCCTGGCCGACCTCGCGGCAGAGACCTTCCTGGACGTCGCCGAAATGGGTGGCCCGGAAGCGGCCATGCAGGTGGTGGCGTCCGGCGCGGGCCTGGTGATCCTGCCCATGTCCGTGGCCCGGCATTTCAACGTCAAGGACACCGTGGCCCGCCGGCTGACGGGGGCCCCGAACACGGAGATCGCGCTGGCCTGGCCCAGCGATTCCACGGACGACATCATTGAGGAGTTCATCGGGATTGTCCGCGGCCGCACCGCGGCGAGCTCCCGGCAGCCCTCGGCCCAGCAGGAAAAGCCCAAGAAGGAACCGAAGCCGGACCGGCGCGGCCCCGCGGTCAAGAAGCCGAAGGTGGCCCAGCGGTACGCCCCGAATCCGGACAAGGGCCGCGGCAAGGGCTCACGCAAGAAGGGCAAGCGCTAGTTCTAACCGCTCCGGGCCTTGGACTGCGTGCGGGAATGGTGCAGGGTTCTGGGCTGCTCTTGTTCAGGACTGCCCTGGTTCGGGGGATGCATGTAGCGCCGCGTTGTACTAGTGGCGTGCAGGCTGGTTTGGGGAAGCCGACAGCCACGTCTGGCAGGCAGGAGCTCGGTGCGGTTGACACTACTGCGGTTCGTGGCAACGCGAAGGAAGGGTCTGAGAGATCCGCGCTGACCCGCCATTCGGCCCTCCACCCAATGTGTCAGCTTGGAATCTAAGGCTTTCAGAAAGGTGTGTCCGGAGTGCGCACATCGGACCCTATTCTGACGCTCTGATCGATCGCAACCTGACGTCAGGTTTGGGTGTACTCCAGCTTGACCTGGTCTGACTGCAAAAATCACCGACCAGTGCAGCCATGTTTTCGGTGAGGTAGCGGTTTCCTAGAGAAGTCGTGAAATGGAAGCATTTGGCTACAAGCACCCTGTCGGCTCCGTCGATGGCGGTATCCCATGCTGCTTACGCCAATCCGTAGCCTTGTGTGTTCCGAATCACAGTAGACCAGCGGGATCTCCTCACTGGCCTGTGACCGAGGAGTGAATTGTGAATCGGAAATCTGTAGCGGCCCTTGGGGCCTCAGCCGTCGCGTTGCTAGCTGCCACCACTTTGGCGGTGGGGCCTGCCCAGGCCCACAGTTCAAAATCAGAGGAAGAGAAAACCGTCACCCTGACCGCCAAGCTGAGACAGCTCAACGGCTCCGGAGCTTGGGGCACTGCAAAAGCCGTCGTCAAGGGCGAGACGATCAAGCACATTGAGGTGCACGCCAGGGGTCTGACGCCCGATGCCCCGCACGCCCAGCACATCCACTACGGCGAGCAGGCCATGAATGAGTGCCCCACGCTCAAGCTCGACGCTAATAAAGACGGTCGCCTGAATACTGTTGAGGGCGTTCCCGCTTACGGTCCGGTCGTCGTGTCCCTGAACACGAGCGGCGATACCACCCCTGCCAGCTTCTTGGACGTCACACGCTTCCCGGTCTCCAAGGATGGCCGCTACAACTACAGCCGCAGCAACATCGACTTCACCGATGTGGCAGGCACGGGCTACCCCGGAAACGGCGGTACCGGCACGGCCAAGCAGATCGCCGAGGCCATCCGCGACGGTGAGGGCGTCCTGGTCATTCACGGACTGGATTACGACGAAAACGGCACCTACAACTTCAGTAATCCTGAAGGTGCCAGCGAACTGAACAAGGACCTCCCGGCAGAGGCCACCGACCCGGCAGTCTGCGGCGTCCTCGAACGCCGCTAACCCGCCCCGCGGGGCGACCGGGCATAGGTGCCCGGTGAAGGGCCTTGGTGCGTCCAAAGTTGACTCCGATGGTCCGCCCTACCTGGTAAGGGGGGCGGGCCATCAGCTTGTCCGGACGTTGCGGGTACGGCGCCGGAATCTGAATGGTGAGGTGCCGGCGTACGGCCATCCGCCACCTGGTCGGGTCCGAATATCGGGTACAAGCTGTTCCGGCCGCCTGGCCGGCTGCAGCAAGCTGCAGGGCGCAGAGGCTGGTTCGCCGGTTTCCAAATGCAGTGCCGTATATCCAACGATCCCAGGGAGCTCCTCATGACATCGACGCACAACACCCGCACCGCGGGGCGGGGCGGACTAACGTACAAGAGACAGCACTCGCCGTTGGCGCGGTGTTCCTCCTGGTAGGCATCCTCGGGTTTGTCCCGGGCGGCTCCAGCCAGTAGGACCAGCTACAGTTCGCGGGGCACCACTCCGGGGCACTGCTGCTCGGCCTGTTCCAGGTCCCGGTACTGCACAACATCGTCCACTTTCTCTTCGGCGTTGCCGGTGTTGCAGTGGCCCGGACCGCAGCAGGAGCCCGCTCCTACCTGCTCGTCGGCGGCGCCATCTACCTTGTCCTCTGGATCTATGGACTGGTTGTTGACCAGGAATCAGCCGGGAACTTCTTGCCGCTGAACGGATACGACAACTGGCTCCACCTCCTGCTGGGCGTCGGCATGATCGCGCTGGCACTGATTCTCACCAAGGACCGCACTAAGTCACGGACGCACGCGTAGGCCCCAAAGAGGAAGGGCCCAGCGGGCCTGACAGGCGGGAGAACCGAGGGGTGGCGGCCTGCTTCGCAGAACATCACCCCACTCCAATTGGCGCACGCATGGCGAAGTCAAACCGAAACGCCGTTATGCAAATGTGACATCAACGTGGGTTTTCCCGTAGGGTCGGGCGCGTGCCGGGTCTCCGAATGCGGCACTCCTGAGCTGATTGCCTAACTCTGCCGCCGCCTCGGGATCCGTTCGCAAATTCGTCCGGCAGAGACGGGGAAACCAATTGTGGCCTGCTTCGTGCAGGCCTTGGGGTGAAGCCGCGCCTCCAGCTTGCGCTGGAACTGCGGCCGGGTGTCTCCCATCCGAATCCGACAGCTAACCTCGCAGGCAGTGGGAGAGGCCCTTTCATGCCCATTCGCAAAGCTCACGGCCGCCGCCGCGCGGTCCCCGTCCAGACCAGTGCCCTTGCGGTCCTGTCCAAATCCGTCGCTGACAATGCTGGCGGTGTGGGCCGCCAGGCCGCCGTCATCGCAGCAGCTTCCGGGCTCGTCCTGACCAGCGGCATTGCCGCGCAGGCAGCGGACGCCCCGGCCCAGCGCGACGCGGAGCCGACTTCAAACCTTGAACTCGCCAGCCAGGCACAGGCCCCGCTCAGCGCAGATTCCACGGTCCAGATTTCCTTCGAGCGTCCTGCCGTGGAGACCACTCCTGCCCCTGTCGTGGAAGCGCCCAAACCTGTCGCCGTTGAGGCTGCCCCGGCAGCCGTCGCGAAGGCTGCCGCACCGGCCAAGGCTCAAATCACAGTCACCCCCGCTGCTGCCGCGCCGGTGGCCGCCCCGGCAACAGGTGGAGTCAACGCCACGATGGTTTCCTCCGCCTACGCCCAGATCGGCATGATCCAGGACTGCACACGATTGGTGGAAAACGCCCTGGGTGCTGCCGGTATCGCGGTCGGTGACCTCGGTCCGATGCAGTTCATGAACTACGGCACCGTTGTCACAGATCCCCAGCCCGGTGACATGGTGCTGCAGCCTGGCCACGTAGGAATTTATGTTGGCAACGGCCAGGTGCTTAGCTCCGGTCTGAACGGCAAGAACGAAACGGCAGTCCATCCCCTGACATGGATGACATCCAAGGGCGCCGTCACCTTCGTACGGGCAGGCTAGACGGACCATTGAAGGCCCTTCGATTCAATGCCTTGGGGGCAATGAATCACCGGCGTGGTCCCGCCAGGAGATGCTTATGCCGGCGGGCGGGTCGCGTGCAGGAGCGTCTTCCCAAGCCCGCGAAGACGCTCCTGCACGCGAGGTGCAGGAGCGTCCGGCTGCTTATTGCAGGGTGCGAGTTCGCGTTAAAGTTCCGACACGCTCGACCACCAGAAGGGTGTTACGTCGGGCAGCTCAAGTCCGGGTTATAGGCTGCGAACATGCCGTCCGGGTTGTCTCTCCATACCCACGCGTGCAGCGCGAAGGAGCCGGGGAACGGCCCGTCCTCGAAGTCGACGCCTGCAATCGAAGGCCGCTCGGCCGCTGTCGATATAAACTCAACGGCTACCAGCTTGTACCGGCCGTGCTCATTCGGCATGTACACGAGAACCTCAGGCTTTCGGGCCTGGGTCTTGTCATCGATCAGTTTCTGCTTCGCATAGTGGAAACCCATTGCCCCCACGCCGGGCTTCTCCACGCAGTCAGTGATTCTCTGATAGCCGTCCGCCTCCGCGTTCTCCAGCCAGCGATAGTCGTCGGTAGCGTCGCGCAGGATCCTGACCAGCCGGCGCTGGTCATCATTGTTCCGCCAGTCATCGCTCTGGTCCGAGCCCCCGTACCCGGATCCTCCGTGGGCGACCGCCGTTCCGGGAGCAAGTCCCATGGCTAGTACTGCAGCGGTGGCCATCGATAGTAGCCCCGTCTTGGTGCGATTCATCGTTGATCTTCTACCCCTCTGAGACCAATATCTTCTGTTTAGGGTTGCGAAGCGTGGGAAGAGCGTCCCCCCACCTTCGCCTGGATGCCTGCAGATTTCCCCGGGAACTGCCGGTGAATGAGCCGCTCGAACGGCTAATCGTCCATCGACTTGAGCGGTGTTTCCAGTATGCTCCTACTCCAAAACGCCGCGCTACGCTACGCGTGGGTAGTAGGGGTGCCGGGTGGGAAGGCTCCGAGGAGATCTTATTGTGGCGGCCGTTGCTGCTGCCAGCTCCCCTGGCTCCCGATGTTCCACTTCCTAGGAAATGAACCGCCCTTGAACGTTGTAGGAATTCCACAACGGACGGGTCCAATAGCCCGTTACTGTCACCACAGACTGGCGGCTCTTCACTGTTCAATCGGCGGTTCTATCTGATGCCGATGGTGAGGTTGAGCAGGCACTCCGCGGATTCCCGAATAGTCATGGTGAGGTGCCGAGGCCATTTGTGGGTGCGCCCAATGGGCAGGCGCGGGCCCCCTCCGTAAAGTCCCCGGACGGCGAGGAGATCGGCATCGGAAGTTCCCCGTCAGTGTGGCCGGCCTCCAGAGCCTCCTACCTGCCGGTGTCGGGAAGAATCAGGCCGGGACTTGGTGGACGATGTCGGGAGCGGACAGCCCCTCAAGCCATGCCACCGCGGCCGGACGCGACGTGAAAAACTCCTGGAGATTGTGCTGGCCGCGCCGCATCCAAGCGGCAACGACGCGGTCAAGATTCGTTGTCCCCACTATGGCGACGGAGGAAACGAAGCGGGTGTCCCGGTAGTCGTTGCAGGCTTCGACAGTCAGGTTGACGCCGATGATTTCGATCAGCAATGGCAGCTTCCGGCCGGCACTAAGAAGCTCCAC
Organism: Pseudarthrobacter lactosi; assembly: GCF_055412785.1. Lineage (NCBI taxonomy): Bacteria > Bacillati > Actinomycetota > Actinomycetes > Micrococcales > Micrococcaceae > Pseudarthrobacter > Pseudarthrobacter lactosi. The sequence goes on along the minus strand of NZ_JBVAYS010000003.1, from coordinate 743,289 downwards.
GGCAAGCACAGATTCCGAGGCGTCTTCGGCCTGAAGAATGAAACCGGGCACCCAGATCAGATGAAGGGTCCCGCCGACATATAGGCTCAGCGTCCTTTTCCACCTGCAAGCACGATCTCCGCCACGAATTCCCCTCTGCGGCAGAACAGCCGGAGAATGCGGGCCCCGATAGGGGTCGGGCATGGCGGAGACCAAGAGCAATGCAAGACCGTGGGATCAACAGGCGAAGAACAGCGGTATTCTCTGGCAGGCCCTTCTTCTACGGCAACTGCTAGTGATCTTCCGCGACGACACGAGGTGAAGATTCGAGGATGACCGAAGCGGGCTGCCAGAAGCCCACTGGGAGAACCTGGACATTGCCAAAAGCCAAGGCCGGCCTGGCCGCCGGCTGCACGGCAATACCCAACAACGGCAGAAGCGCGTTGGCGATGGCTTCCCGGACTGCCTCAGTGGAAATCGTGGCTCTTCATGCTTTCAAGCCGGTGCGCGCATGACAGGGCAGGGAGAACACTCATCCTGCTGGAGCGCCAGGGCTGTCATGCGGTTGGGTAATCATCCATACCAGCTCGTCCGGACAGAAGCCGCCGCCACAGTCCGCGCGTTGTACGAGGAGGATAAGCCCTGAAGGTGCATATGCGATAATATTCGCATGGATGCAGATAAAGCCTGTGGTCGGAATGGTGACAGCGGATATGTCGAGCTTGCGGTGGAGATTTTTGCGATGCTCGCGGACGCGACGCGGGTGCGATTGATTCTGGCGCTGCGCGAGGGCGAAATGTCGGTCAATGACCTCGCAGAGGCGGTGGGAAAGCCGCAGTCTGCGGTGTCGCAGCATCTAGCGAAGATGCGGTTGGCCCGGATGGTTTCCACGCGGCAGGAGGGCACCAGGGTGTTTTACCGGCTCGAGAACGAACATGCCCGTCAGTTGGTCACCGATGCAATCTTCCAGGCGGAGCATTCCCTGGGCGGCACGCCGCGCCACCACCACTCGACAGCGGAGAGTACTAAACCATGAAACAGGCCGACAGCCACACCCATGACCACGGCACCGCCGGGCATGACCACAGCGCCGACGAGCATAATCACCGGGCCGGGAACGGGACTGACCATGACCACGGGCATGATCATGAGCACGACCATGAGCACCCCGGAGGGCTGAAGGGCTTCCTCTACGGTCTATTCGTTCCTCACAGTCATGATGCCGCTGACTCGGTGGATGAGGCGATGGAGTCGTCGGTCAAGGGAATCCGGGCCCTCAAGATCTCCCTGGTCGTCTTGGCGGTCACGTCTTTGCTGCAGCTGGTCGTTTTCCTGTTCAGCGGCTCGGTGGCCCTGCTGGCGGACACGATCCATAACTTCTCCGATGCCCTGACTGCCGTTCCGTTGTGGGTGGCGTTCGTCCTGAGCCGCCGGGCGGCGACACGGACCTATACGTATGGCTTCGGCCGGGTCGAGGATCTGGCCGGACTGTTCATTGTCGCCATGGTGGCGCTTTCGGCGGTGGTGGCGGGTGTGGAATCGGTCATCCGCCTGTTCCAGCCGCAGCCGCTGAGTAACCTCGGTTGGGTTCTAGCGGCCGGCCTGATCGGTTTCGCCGGCAACGAGATCGTGGCGATCTACCGGATCCGGGTGGGCAAAGAGATCGGGTCCGCAGCACTGGTGGCGGACGGCGTTCACGCCAGGACCGACGGTTTCACGTCCCTGGCCGTCGTCGCGGGCGTCATCGGCGTCTGGCTTGGTTTCCCGCTGGCGGACCCTATTATCGGCATCCTGATCTCTGTCACTATTTTCGTCCTACTGTGGGGGACTGCCCGGGACATTGGCCGCCGGCTCCTTGACGGCGTGGACCCGGACCTGCTGGAACGCACAGAAGCCGCCATCGCACCGGTAGCCCCCGCCGCCTCAACCGTCCGGTTGCGGTGGAGCGGCCACCGCCTCAACGTTGAAGTCACCGCCGCCATGGATCCTGCCCGGACCGTTGGAGAGCTCGCAGCCCTTAACAGGTCAGTTGAGGACGCTGTCCGCGCAAACATCCGCAACGTCGGAACGGTCCTCACCGTTGCCCGCTGACCCTCGAGGACCCAAACCCGTGGATTACGTGGCCCTTGCAGATGCTGGGACGGCGGGCTCACAACCCGGTTTGACCACGGCCGACATGCCCGGACACGGCCAATTTTTCCTGACAGCCCCGGCCATGGAAATGGGGGCAGTCTTCGGAGGGACGTTGCATTGCTATCAGGGCGACGGCGGATGCCGGAAGCAGGGCCTGTATTTCTCGCGGACCCCGCCGCGCAAACCACTCTGGTGTGAGCTCAGCCACCGACCCACGAAACCCCCGGGAAACGACAGCCGGGGAGCAGAACCATCACTGGCGATAAGTGTCAGCCATGACCTCGCACCGAAACTGGACCGCGCAGTTCTGGACTTTGGGACGTACAACAAGATGCAGCGCTTCGTGTGGCTGTCCCTGCCCGCGGTTAAAGGACCTCAATGCAGCTGCCTCCGCTCAACAGGAACCCCTACCGGCAAACGCTCACCCTGCCTCGACGACGAAGGCGTTGGCCTGACGGATCTTTAGCACCGGCCGGGTCCCTGGCGGCGCAAGGCCCCACACGGTGCCCAAAAACCAGAAGTGGCCGACGACTTCTGAAACTAACGCCGGGATCGGGCAGTGGATCATGTGTAAGAACTCGTCGGAATCAACGTCGGTCCTAAGGGGGAGGACGTTTTTAACCAACGTCGAGGGAGCGCGTCGGTAGGCACAAACTTACGTTGGTGGAAGGCTCCCCAAGCGCCCCATAGAGGACCGGCTTAGGGCGGGGTCGAGAGCGAAAATAGGGAACCGGAAGCGGCTAGGACGCGTCTGACAAATGTTCGGTTCCAGGCGAGCATTCAAGGCTTATTCCTCGTCGGTCGACGCCTTCCACCTGCGACGATAGTCCTCTGACACTGCCGTCAACGCACCCGGGCCGCCCTTCGGTCGTGGCTACGGGTAATTGTGATGGCACCCGCGCCGGCCCGTCCCGGATCCCCGCACCGGGGTTGCAGAGCCATGGGTTGCAGTGATGGGGTTTCTCCGCTGTCGCTGGCCGGTCAGCGGGCTTGGACGGTGGCCATCATGCCTTGGTCTTCGTGGTCGAGGATGTGGCAGTGGATCACGGTGCGGCCGGTGAAGTCGTCGAAGGCCACCCGGACTTTCACCTGGCTGCGGGCGGGGACGTTGACCACGTCCTGCCATGTGGGCCCGGTCACGTCGCGGTCACCGTCCGGGACGATCTGCATGGGCCACACATGCAGGTGGATGGGGTGGTCCATGGGGCTGGAGTTGGTGAGGGTCCACTCCTCCACGGTCCCGGCTGCGGCCGTCTCGTCGAGCCGTTCGGGGTCGAACTCCCGTCCGTTGATGGTGAAGGCCATCATGGTGCCCTGTCCGTTGCCCATTCCCGCGCCCATGTTCCCATTCATGCCCATGGCGAAGTTCAGGGTGCGGGCGGCGGTGACCGGTTCGTTCCGTAGATCGCGCAGGGGCCGGCCCTCGGGCACGGGCCCGGGGTCAGTGCCCGCGCTTCCCGAGACGGCCAGGGTGAGCAGTTCCACCGGGCTGCCACCGGATTCGTTGTCGCCCCTCATGGCCCCGCCCATCATGGCGTTCATGCTGCCGCGGTCCACGGCGGTGGCCGTGAGGGTGGAGGATCCGTCGCGGGTTTCCACGATCAGCTCTACCCGGTTGCCGGGGGCGAGAACCACTTCGGTGACGTCCTCGGGGACCGGCAGGCGCCCGAGGTCCCTGCTGAGCAGCCGGACCTGCTGTCCGTCAAGTGCCAGGCGCAGGTACCGGGAGGGGCAGGCGTTGATGATCCGCCACCGCTCCCGTTCTCCGGGCGCGGCGCGCAGTTGCGGGCGGAGTTGCCCGTTGACCAGGACGATCTCTCCCTCACGTCCCATCATCTGCTGCATCTGGTCCGCCTCGGCGAGATTGCCGGCAGCGTCAAGGGACAGGTCGGAGACCACCAGCACGCGCTCCCGGGTGAACGGAACCGGGTCGGGGTCCTCCACCACGATGGCCCCGTAGAGGCCGGCGGCGACCTGGTCGGCGGCGTGCCCGTGGCGGTGCGGGTGGTACCAGTAGGTACCAGGCGGGTGGTCCCCGGGCAGGGTGAACTCGTAGTCGAAGGACCCGCCCGGGTCAATGCTGACGAATGGGTTGTCGCTGTTGGCCTGTGGGGAGACGTGCAGTCCGTGCACGTGCAGGTTCGTGGGAGCCTGCAGCCCGTTGCGCAGTGTGACCCGGATCGTGTCGCCCGCGCGGACCCGCAGGGTTGGACCGGGCAGTGAGCCGTTGAACGCCTGGACGGAGGCATCCCGCCCGCCGACCCGGACCCGTGCCGGCGCGGCGGTCAGGTCCAGCTCCAGCACCCGGTCGCGGCTGGCCAGCACCTGGGGTTCGGTCAGGTCCTCACCCCCGGTGTATCCGGGTCCGTTGCCGGTGGTCAGCCACAGCCCGGCGCCGCCGGCAGCCGTAGCGCCGGCCCCGACCGCACCCAGTGCCAGCAGCTGGCGGCGTGTCAGCGGCCTCACCGGCCGTCCTCCTCCAGTATCCGTCGCCGTTCCTGGTATTCCTCGGTGCTGATCTCCCCGCGGGCGTAACGCTCCTCAAGGATCTCCCTGGCCCGGGCAGGGCCCGCACCCGTGCGCGGTGGTCCCTGCCCATCGGTGGGCGCGTTACCGCCGGCGTTGCGGGTGAAGGCTTTGACCAGCACCACGGCGAGCGTGACCCCGCCCGCGATCAGCAGAAACCAGAAGATCCATGCAAGCCCCATCCCGCCCAGATCAAAGCCGTTCATCATGAAGGGTTCCTTATCTCTTTCGTACACGGCCAGGCCGTTCCTGACCGCGGGTTATCCGGGACGCGCTGGTGGCGGTGGTTCTAGGCCCTGGCTGACTGACGGGAGTTCTGCCAGGCGTCCCAGGCGGCGTAGCTGCCGTCGAGTTCGACGACGTCGTACCCGGCGCGGCGCAGGGCGCTGGCCGCGACGGAGTTCCGGACGCCGCTTTGGCAGTAACTCACGATGGTTCCTTCGGCCGGGAGTTCATCGAGGTGCCACATGACGCGGCCGCCGCTGAGCTGGCTGGATCCGGGGACGTGCCCGGCGGTGTGCTCGGTGCGGTTGCGGACATCCATCACCATGGCCGCATCGAAACCGGCGAGGTCTGCGGGCTGGATGAGCTTCGGGGTAGACGTGGGGAGGCCTTCGATGCTGGTGATGTAGCCGGCTACGTTGTCGATCCCGACCCGGACCAGGTGGTTCCACATGTCCTGGGCTTGGTCCTGGTCGGGGGCCAGGAGCACGAGGGGGTTCTTGTCGGTTTCCGGGTTGACCACCCAGGCGCCGTAGCTGGCGACGGACTTGCCGGCCGGGACGTTCAGTGAGCGGGTGACTGTGCCTTCGTGGACTTCGCTATTTGGGCGGGTGTCGATGAAGGTGACGTTGTCCTGGGCGAGGTCCTTGGCGACGCAGGCGGTGTCGAGTTCCTGAAGCGGGGCGCGTTCGCCCATGACGGCCGGGCCTTCACGGTTTTCACGCTTCATCCGTCCGAAGTAGGCGTGGGCGTCGGGCTGGCCCTCGAGGAGTTCGTCGGTGAAGCCCTGCTCGTCGTTGGCGGCCAGGTACGGGCCCCACCAGGCGTAGAGGCGCTCGTAGCCGACGGTGGAGGAGGGGATGGCGCCGAGGGCCTTGCCGCAGGCGCTGCCGGCGCCGTGGGCGGGGTGGACCTGGACGTAGTCCGGCAGGGTCAGGAACTTGTCCCGCAGGCTGGCGAACAGCTGTTTGGCACCCTCGAAGCGGGTGTCGATGCCGCCGGCGGCCTCATCGAGCAGGTCCGGACGGCCGAGGTCACCGGAGAAGACGAAGTCGCCGGAGAGCAGGTAGCCGGGCTGGTCGCTGAAGGCGCCGTCGGTGACCAGGAACGACAGGTGCTCGGGGGTGTGGCCCGGGGTGTGGAGGGCCTGGAGGCTGATGTTGCCGATGGTGATGGTGTCGCCGTCGTAGAGGCGTTCGCCGTCGAATTCGTACTGCCAGTCCGGGCCGCCTTCGCCGGAGACATAGATCTTCGCGCCGGTGGCGGCGGCGAGTTCGCGGGTGCCGGAGAGGTAATCGGCGTGGATGTGGGTTTCGGTGACCGCCACGATCTTCATGCCGTTCTTCTTCGCCAGATCCTGGTAGACCGCGATGTCCCGGCGGCCGTCAACGACCACTGCGGTTCCGTTGGCCTGGCAGCCGATCAGGTAGCTGGCCTGGGCGAGGTCTTCATCGTAAATGCGCTCGATAAGCATTGGTTCTCTCCTTCATGAGGGGAAGTTTCGTGTCTGTTCCTGCATCAATTCTAATACCCCAGGGGGTATACAGCAATGCTGGGTGTACCAGCTGTCTTTCGTGGGGATGTTAGGGGTGGTGCTGCGCTGAGTCGGCCCGGAGCTTGTCCATGTCCAGGTTCTTTACGCCCAGAATGACTTCTTCGAGTCCGGTGGCGTTGAGCGCTCCGGGCTGGGAGAAGACCAGGGTTTTGTCCTTGAAGGCCATCAGGGTGGGGATGGAGGTGATGTTTGCTGCTGCGGCGAGGGCCTGTTCGGCTTCGGTGTCGACCTTGGCGAAGGTGATGTCCGCGTGCCGTTCGGCGACGGCACCGTAGGTGGGGGCGAACATGCGGCAGGGGCCACACCAGGCTGCCAGAAGTCAACGAAGACGATCTCGTTGTTCTCCAGGGTTTCGGCGAAGTTCTGTCCGGTGATGTCAATGGTTGCCATGAGGAGGTTCGTGTCCTTCCGGATGGTGTCTTGGAGAGTTGGATGCTGATCTTCAGCAGAGGTCAGGTGGTGGGGAGGCCTGCGCGGGTCCAGGCGATCATGCCGCCGGCCATGGTGTCGGCGGTGAAGCCGGCACCGTTGAGTGCGTCCGCGACGGCGGCGGACCGGTTGCCGCTGCGGCAGACAGCGATGACGGGGACTGTGGGGTCCAGCTCGGACAGACGTGCCTGCAGCTGCCCCATGGGGATGTGCAGCGCTCCCGGGATCATGCCTTCGGCGACTTCAAAGTCCTCGCGGACATCGAGGATCCGGTCAGTGGATCGGCGCTGGTCGGCTTCGTCGACGGTGATTTCAGTCATCGGCTTCTCCTTCGAATAGTTGGACTGTTGTCCTCAGCGGACGGGTTCCCCGGCCTGACGCCAGGCGCCCATGCCGCCACGCAGGGAATATGCCTCATAGCCCTTTTCAGCAAGCAGGCGGGCGGCGGAAGCGGATCGGACCCCGGACTGGCACATGGCGATCACGGGCCGGGTCTTCTGGATTCCGGTCGTGCCGGTCTGGAGTCTGTCCAGCGGGACATGCTTGGCCTGCGGGGCCCGTCCGGAGCGCCATTCCTGAACGGTACGAACGTCGATCAGAGCCGCGCCCGAGGCCAGGAGTTCCTTGGCCTCAGCGACCGTGATGGTTTTGTAGGGCTTGCTGAAGGCCTTCTTCAGGGAGCTGATGAGGCCCATGGTGTTCTCCTTTGTTTCGGAACGAGGGGCGGTTTTCACGCGGTAACGGTGCCCGCAGTGACCCAGGCTGCGACGGCAAAGATGAGCACGGCGAACGAGATGCGGATGTGCTTGTCGTTAAGGTGGCGGGCAAGGCGGGCAGCAACGAGGGATCCGAGGATCGCGGGGACCGCGAAGGACAGGACGCTGGGCCAGTCGATGGTAAATCCCGCGGCGTGGGCGCCGAAGCCCGCAGCCGAATTGATCACGATGATGGCCAGGGATGAACCCACGGCTTGTTTCATGCGCAGGCCCAGGAACAGGGTGAGGGCCGGGGTGATCAAAAAACCTCCACCCACACCGAGCAGTCCCGTGAGGAACCCTACGAGGATCCCGACCCCCACGGCCTTGGGGGCGCAGGAGCGGAAGGCGCGGTTGGGACCTGTACTGCAGGAGCCTTCCGTTTCCGTGGTCCTCATGAGCATCCGGATCCCTGCGAAAACCATGATGACAGCGAAGGCGAGCATCAGGATGTTTGGATCCAGCAGCCGGCCGACCGCAGTCCCGCCCCACGCGGCGGGGATGCCCGCGGCGCCGACAATCAGGACCACAGGCCAGTTGGTGCCTTCGCGCAGCCGAGGGATCAGCGCTGCCAGGGAGGAGATGCCCACCACCAGAAGTGAGGTGGGGATGGCCTCCGCCGGGCTCATGCCCACGCCGTAGACCAGGGCCGGGACGGCGATGATCGAGCCGCCGCCACCGACTACACCCAGAACGATCCCGACGAAGAGCCCCAGTGACAGAGCCGCGATCATGCTGCCGTGGTCCGCTGAGCTTCGGCTATCGGAAGCTGCAGGATGGCGCTTACGCGGGTGGGTTCCTTGGCGGCCTTGTTCCATGGCATCGCCGAGATGGCCTGGCCCATGGCACAGGTATTGGTGGCCGCGGAGAAGGTCAGGCCTGCGCCGATGACGCCGGCAAGCGTCCGGATCTTAGGGGAAACGAACTTACCGCCTGCCAGGCCCAGAACCACCAAGGACCCGGCGGCGAGGCGGACCTGCCGCTCCAGGTCCCAACGGTCCTTGCCCTTGACCACGTCGCCACCACTCGCGGCAAAGCCGGGGACACCGCCGGTCAGGACGTAGGCCGTATCGATGCCGGAACCGGCGAGGCGCTGACGCGCCTGCTCGGCGCGGGCTCCGGAGTGACAGACGAGGACGACGCGGCTGCCCAGGCGGGCGGCCAGTTCCTCGGTGTGTTCGGACAGCAACGGCAGCGGGACGTTATAGGAGCCCCGGATGTGCATCGACTCGAACTCAGCGGCAGAGCGCACGTCGATGACCACGAGATCCTGATGCTCGGCGACCCAGCTGCGCAAGGTCTCCGGCGCCAGGGCGGCAATGGCGGTGGATGGGGAAAGGGAAGTCATGGGGGCCTCTCGAAAGGGGTCGTTGGTCGATACCCCACCGAGTATTGCAGATACCCTATGGGGTATGCAAGACACCCTAGGGGGTATATAGTTGATGGCAAGACGCCCACGCTTTGGAGACTTCATGCAACTCGATTCGACTGAACTGACCCCGGTGGTCAACCGCCTCAAGCGCGCCCAGGGCCAGCTCGCAGCTGTCACCCGCATGCTGGAGGAGGGCAGGGACTGCAAGGAAATCGTCACGCAGCTGGCTGCCGTCTCGAAGGCCCTGGACAGGGCCGGCTTCGCCATCATCGCCAGCGGCCTTGAGCAATGCATCGTCCGTGAAGACACCACCATGGACAAAAAAGAACTGGAAAAGCTCTTCCTCTCCCTCGCCTGACAAGCAGGGACCCACAAACCGCCGTGCCGGGGAGTTTCCCCCAAGCCAGCCCCGGCACGGCACGGCCCGACCTGAACCCTGGCGTATCTGTAACGACATATGAGGAGCAGGCTCATGAGCTATACCCACACTGTTACCGTCCCGCTGTCCTGGGAGGACGCTGTCCAGCGCACCCGCGAGGCGCTCGGAGAACAAGGCTTTGGCATACTAACGGAAATCGACGTCCGCGCCACCTTTGAGGCCAAACTGGGCACCGAAGCCGCCGACGCCGTCGGCGACTATGTAATCCTCGGCGCCTGCAACCCCACCCTGGCGAGCCGCGCCCTCGCAGCCGAGCCGGAACTGGGCGCCTTGCTTCCATGCAATGTCGTTGTCAGACGAGGTAAGGACGCCCGAGAGACCACCGTCGAAGCCATCGACCCACAAACCATGGTCCAGCTCAGCGACACCCCGGCCGTCCGGGAGATCGCGGATGACGCCGATGCCCGACTCCGCAAAGCCCTCGCCAGGCTCAGCGCCTTGGACGACATTTCTAATTGAGCGGACTCGAAGCGCTGTTGGCCGTCCCGGACGTTGATGAGTCCAGATACACGATCGGATACAGCGGATCCAGCGGGCGTTTCTGCCACTCCATCACCTCGTCCAGGACGTCATCGGTGATCTTGGAAATCGTCTCGTGGGAGAGTTCCGTACCCAGGGTGCATTCCAGGTGGTGGGCGATGTCGCGGATTGTCATCCCTCCGGCGTAGAGGCTGATGATCATGTCGTCCAGACCGCCGCTCCGGCGGGAGCCCTTGGGGACCAGATGAGGGGTGAACGTGCCGTCGCCGTCCCGCGGGACGGACAGGTCCACGGACCCGGCCGTGTTAGCCGAGACGCGGGGCTTCAGGAGCTGGCGGACGTCCTCGGGGTGCCCACGGCAACCGTCCGTGACCTGCTCACAGGGCAAGGGCAGTTCACGTATCTTGCCCGCTCAGTGGATCCGGAGCTGGAGCGACGGATCATGAAGCTTGGAATTGCCGCACCCTTGGAAATTCCCCCCGCGACCAACGGTCAGTCTGTGAAAGTCACGATCGAAGCGACCTTCAATACGCCAGGGGAGTGACCGTGAGCAGCAACCTCGAACCATTGAACCCGCCTCGCGGAACCACGCGTACGACACTGATCATTCTGAGCGGATTTACTGCGGCACTGTTCTGGTGGATCGGGATAGCCGGCGTGGCGAACACTGGAGGCGGGGCACAAGTTTTCCTGACCATCCCCGTCCTGGCGACCTTCGGAACTGTCCTGCTCGCTTCTCGACGGGGTCGACAGAAAGCCAAACAGGTCAATCCGGCGCACGGCCCTAAGGCCACACACGCCAGCCAATCGCAGAGCCCTCAGGATAGGGGGACTCGGCCTGTGAAACGCACATCCGTGGTTGTTCTTTGCGCTTCACTGCAGCACTCTGCTGGTGGATCGGGTTAGCCGGTGTGGCGAACGCAGGCGGTGGCGCGCAAGTCTTCTTGGCCATCCCCCTCCTGGCGACCATCGGAACGGTCTTAGTTGCCCGATATCAAAGCCTCGGTTACCGAAGAGCAGCCTCATAGAGCTTCGACCACTTATCGGTGGTTATTGCGCATCCAATAGGCGTCCGTTCGGGGAACCCTCAACGGGATGCTCTCTCCCTTCGCTGGAACCCACAAGATCGATGATCCTTGACCCAACTCGTGGTGCTCCGAGCGCGCCATCCGATGAATAGGGTAAGACTGGTGGAGTTCGGCGTGGGTTCCGCAGTCCCCGGTCCGCCCATCATCTTGTCAACGGGCGATAAGGACCGAGCCAACATGGCACATGGGCCCCGATTCACAGGACAGTCTCTCGTACTACGGCTGCGCTTGTTGGTCACATGTCTAGGGCTGCTGCACAAACCGTCCCGCGGCTTACAGTCCGCTGATCCCCAGGCTGGCAAGCGTCCGCCGGAGCGTGTCGGCCGAATGATGAAGGGCTGCCAACTCCCCTTCATCCATGGGGGACTCCAGCACTTGGCGCACACCGCCGGCCCCGACGATGCTGGGCAGCGACAATGCAACCCCGGACAGTCCGTGGGGCCCGTTGAGCACAGTGGAAACGGGAAGCACTGCGTTTTCGGCCCGCAGCAAGGCTTCCACGATGCGTGCTCCGGACAGTCCAATGGCGTAGTTGGTGGCGCCCTTGCCTGCGATCACCTTGTAGGCCGCCTGGGTCACTTCACGGGCGGTTTCGGCGAGGTACTCGGAGGTGAAGACGAGCTCGCCGCCTACCGTCCAGTGCCGGATGGGAACCGGGCCGATCGTGGCGTCGGACCAGACCGGGAATTCAGTATCGCCGTGTTCCCCCACCACACTGGCGTGGACGCTGGCAACGGAGACTCCGGCGCGGCCGGCCAGCAGCCAGCGGAGGCGGGAGGTGTCCAGGACGGTGCCGGAGGAGAAGACCCGGGCGGCAGGCAGGCCGGAAATCTGCTGCGCGGCGACAGTCAGTACGTCGCATGGGTTGGTCACCAGCACATAGACGGCCTCCGGCGCACGTTGCAGGAGCTGTGGCATGAGCTGCTCGAGGATGCGGACGTTCGTTCCTGCGAGATCCAGTCTGGTCTGCCCAGGGGCCTGCTTTGCGCCCGCGGTAATCACAACGACGTCGGCGCCTTCGGTGACAGCGATGTCCCCGCCGCCGGTGACTTCCGCTGCCCTCACCGCGAACTGGGTTCCGTGGGCGAGGTCGAGCACCTCTGCCTCGGCCTTGGCAGCATTGACATCGAACAATGCAATCTGGCTTGCGGAGCCCCGGATAAGGGCGGCGAAGGCCAAGGAAGTGCCGACGCTTCCGGCTCCGACAACTGCCAGTTTCGATCCGGACATGCGATCCTCTTTCCCGAGCCTGAGCGGCGGCACCGCCCACAGCTTCTTCATCTTACGTAGGAGAGCAGAACGAAGTCTGCAGCCCCTGCGGCGGAGAAGTAAGCATGGCTCTAGATCGCTCTAGATCCGCTGACCAAAGTGGTCTCGCCCGCACCCCAGGAGCAGCCACACCGTCCGTGGGACCGGCCAAATAAGGGCCAGTCCAAGCACCGGCACCAGCGAGACGCCGACGTCGGGGAACTGGCGGATGATGACGAACAGGTGGGTGTCGAACCGGGCGGGGGCGTAGATGAGGCACAGCCACGGCGCAAACGCATCAAGCACGAGGGCCCCGGCTGCCAAAGCCAGAAGAGACCACCGCTTCCGGGCCCGGCCGGGTCGCCGGATTAGAAGCGACAGAGCCAGCCACAGGCTCAGCAGCTCCGCCAGGAGCAGTGCCAGCGAGACCGCCCAGCTGTAGCGCTGCAGCCAGTCCTCCTGCACCACCGTCGGCACTGGCAGCTGACCGTGGAGGATCCGCAGGATGTTGGTGTCGATGGCCTTGAGCCGTGAGGGGGCCGACGTGTCGTTTCCGTTGATGGCCAGGGGGACGCCAAGGCGGGAGTCGGGAACCATGGCCAGGTACGTGTGCGAGTTGCCCCATTCGCCTTGATGCTCGAGCAGCAACGGCAGATCCCGGTCCGCGGCGGGGTCTCCAGAAGGGTCAACCGACTCCACGAGCGGGTGGGTGAACCACCCCATGGCGTACCCCTTGGACCCGTCCACCCGGACCCGTGGCTCGAACATTGCCTCCACGCTTTCGGGCTGAAGGATGCGACCATCACCGTACTTTCCCTCGTCCAGCAGTGCCATCAGCTCATGGCCCAGATCCTCGGCGGAGGAGTACATCGTGGTGGACGGCATCCCAATGGTGGGTGAGGGCACATCGGTCTGGAGCCAGAACCTGCCGAACCACTATGGGGAGCGGGTGCCTCGGGTTCGGGCACGCTCGCTGTCCATTCGATCCATCTGGTCGAGCCAGCTCGTGATGAGCTCCAGAGAGAGTCCGATGTTGCCGATGTGGCAGTGATTCTGGGCGTCGTCGGCGCCGGTTAGGATGTGACCGCTCACCGACCGCGCGCCGGTCAGCGCCGCCATCTGCCGGTGGAACTGGCGCTGGGGAATGTAGTGGTCTTCGCCTCCGGCGAGAAGCAGCGTGTCGGCGCGTACGTAAGCGGAATAGGCCGCCGTGCCGAACCGGTCCGCGGTTCTCAGGAAGGCGGAGGGGCTGTCGACGCCGAAGACGTGCATGCCTTGGTGCAGCCCCCATTCGAGCACCGGGCTGTAGCGCATGGCGCGATGAGCCAGCGCGTCGACAGCGGTGTCAGCCCCCGCCTTCAGTAGGCCTGCCAAGACACCGCGGAGCATTGCCGGGGCCTGTCGGAGGCTGGCCTCGAGGAAGTCATACAGGACGGCGTCGCACACGACGCGTCGAACGCGAGGTTCGTAGGCGGCAGCTCGGATAGCGAGGCCGCTCCCCAACGAAATCCCCAACAAGGTGACGTCCGTCAGCCGGTAGTAGTCCAGGACGGCCGCCACCGGGCGCTCCCAGTCCACCCGGAACGCCAACCCGGCCTCTTCCAGGGCGCCGCCCTGTCCTGGGCCCTCGAATCCGATAGCATCCCAACCGTGCGCCCGAAGCGCGTCCATGATCGGAAACAATTCCTCGATGTAGCTGTCGAACCCGCCGAAGACCAGGACGGCGCCCTTGGCAGGCGCTAGGGCGTCGAAGCGGTATGCCGGCAGCCATCCGGCGGCGAAGGGGACGCGGTCGCGGTTGCTGTAGCCCATGCCGCGGCTCTGCAGCAGCAATTCGACAAATCGAGTCCGCAGCGGTCCTTTCTCGGGATCGTCGCCGCGGACGAAGAACTCGGCTGCTCGGACATGGAAAGCGGCGCGGCGCAGGTCCCCTTCGGTGAGCGCCGACTCGGCCAGCTCGAGGAACAACTGCCGGTTGGTGGCGTAGTCACTCAATCGACCAACAATGCTGCGGATGTCGGGGAGGGCATCCCCGCCGGTCCAAGCAACCCACCGGTTGAGCTGATAGTTGATCGACGCGTCATCGTGCAAGTGGTGGATACCTACGTGCTGCGCATTCAGATTGTTCGGTGACTCCACGTGACCGTACATCCTTCTAAGGTTGCGGCAGTCTGCCTGGTTGCCTTGAACAACAACACCTGGGGTTGTGGTTGGAGTCGAATCCTAGTGCCATGGGGCCGGTCGCTGTCCGGCTACAGGCTCACCCTTCGGTCTGGTGTAGTACGGTCCGGGCCTCGCGCTGATGCTGTTCCAGCTTCTCTTCGGAGTCCCGGCGGCGTTGGCCCACAGTGCGCATCTGGTTCGTGGGCGACATTCGGGAATCGTATTTATGAGCGGTCCGTCCGTGTTCTTCCCCGTCGCCAGAAGCGGACTGGTCCGGACGGTACCCCGCGTTTTCAGTCATATGCGCATCGTGCCATCTTGCCGGGGTCATTACCAGAGCAGCAGCTCCACCTGTCGACCCCGGGCCTACGGGCACTTTGCAGGACGAAATACCGCCTATACCAAGCGAATTCCTGATTATGCCCCGCCAATCGACCTCGTAGGAGCTGCCGTCCAGGCCGGAAACAGTTTCTGCAGTACATCCTGCGAGTGGGGACGGACGAAAGAAAAAGCCGCCGCAGGCTGCACAGTCTCCTGACCGGCCCTCAGCGTACCTCCACCTATCGTGGGCCGTGGCTCCGCAACCAGCCAAGGCTGGGCGCGCCCCCGTACAGGGTGATGGTTCCGAGCCTTCCGCAGGGGTCGCCGGACGTAGTGTCCCGGGCCGTTGGACATCAGGTTGTTCAACCAGGGCGGGAACCCTTCCGTGGGCGGACCTTGAACCTTTACGCCTTGGCACCGAGAAGGAACGCCAAGATTCGGTACTGACCGCTCTCAGGGGCCCGACCGGCCCTCGGAGTTGAGGCTCTCCAGAGTCGCTATTTCCTTCAGTTCCTGCAGTATTTCCAGTTGCTCACGGTTGATGGATATCAGAAGTTCGATCTCTTCCTTTGCCCTGATATTGGTGTCGAAGTCGTGTTGGGCCATGGCTGCGGCGATGGCGTCCTGTCGTTTGGCGGCGATGAGGAGAATGGCACCCTGGAGCCCCGCCAACATGGAGAGCAGGAGGTTCAGGAGTATGTAGGGGTATGGGTCCCAGGCCTTGGTCGCCAGCGCCCAGGTGTTGATAGCGGCCCAGATGACCATGAAGCCGATGAAGCTTCCCACGAAGGGCCAGCTTCCCATCCCGTTCCGCATGATGTCGGCGGCGCGTTGGCCTACGGTCAGGGAAGCTTTGTGTCTATCGTGCCAGGTCGTCTCTTGATCGGTCATTACTCAGACTAAGCCCCAGGCCGGGCACCGGTGGCGCACCGAGGCCACCGCATGGGCCGCTGCCCCCACCGCGTCTTCCCGGGGATGCCCTGCCCGGGTCCGTGGCGCTCCGCGCATGTATCTGATCAACACCCGCCAACAGTTCAGGGGCCGCGAATCGGAGGTATACGCTTAGCCCAACTCGTGCAAAACAGCGATGCCGCCGAACGCAGCTCTCAAACGGGAGCGCCTTGGCTGATCGAAGGAATGACGATGAAAGCGCTTGTTTATCACGGTCCCGGCCAGAGGGCATGGGAAGACGTACCGGATCCCAGGATTCAGAAGCCGACCGACATCATCGTGAGGATCGAAACCACGACCATTTGCGGCACTGATCTGCACATCCTCAAAGGCGACGTTCCAGCCGTCGAAGAAGGCCGCATCCTCGGGCACGAGGGCGTCGGCACGATCACTGAAATCGGATCCGCGGTTGCAGGCCTCACGATCGGGGACCGTGTGATCATTTCGTGTATCTCCGCGTGCGGGCATTGTGACTACTGCAAACAAGGAGTCTTCTCACACTGTCTTGGAGACGAAGGGGCTTCCGGGATTGGCTGGATCCTCGGGCACCTCATCGACGGGACACAGGCCGAATTCGTCCGCGTCCCGTATGCAGAAACGTCCGTCTACAAGATCCCCGACAGTGTCAGCCCCCAAGCGGGAACATTGCTCTCCGATATCCTGCCTACAGGCCACGAAATCGGCGTGCAGTACGGGGCCGTCAAGCCCGGTGACGTCATCGCCGTAATCGGCGCCGGTCCCGTCGGGCTCGCCGCTATCACCACCGCGCAGCTCTACGGTCCAGCACGGATCATCGCGATCGACGTGGACCGGAACCGTGTGGAGCAGGCGAAACGGTTCGGAGCCACAGACAGCGTCGTGTCGACAGATGCCGACTGGAAAGATCAAGTGATGGCCCTTACCGACGGTCTCGGAGTCGACGTTGCCATCGAAGCAGTGGGCATACCG
This sequence comes from Pseudarthrobacter lactosi, assembly GCF_055412785.1. Classification (NCBI taxonomy): domain Bacteria; kingdom Bacillati; phylum Actinomycetota; class Actinomycetes; order Micrococcales; family Micrococcaceae; genus Pseudarthrobacter; species Pseudarthrobacter lactosi. The sequence continues at coordinate 726,680 of NZ_JBVAYS010000003.1, read as the reverse complement.
GAGACCTTCGCCATGGTCCTGGACATCGTCAGACCCGCCGGTCACGTCGCCAACGCCGGCGTACACGGCAAAGGGGTGGACCTGCCGCTGGATAAACTCTGGATCTCGAACATCACCATCACCACGGGCCTGGTGAACACCAACACCACCGGCACACTACTCAAGCTGGTCGCGCAAAAGAAGCTGCCCGTCGATCAATTCGTGAGTCACGCGTTCGATCTCAATGACATCGAAAAGGCATACGACACCTTTTCACGGGCCGCCGAAACAAAGGCGCTCAAGGTGATGCTCAACGCCTAAAGCATCACCGAAGAAGTACACAACCAAAGCCCCGGCCCCCACCCTGCATAGGAAGGGACGCCGGAGCCGCGGCGTGCTCTGTTACCGCGGGAGGCAGGGTACTTCAGGACTGCCGGCCGGGGCCTGTCGGCGCTGGCGCGGAAGGCCGGCGGTTGCGCCGCCGGACAATCGTCTTGCGGGTTTCTTCTGCCCACAGAACCGAGGAACCCACGAGGAGGGCCAGCCCCCACTGGGCTGAGCTCATGGCCGTGGTGTCGAATAGGCCCTGCAGTACATCCAGGTTCACCACCATAATCTGGAGTACGATCACAGCGATCAATGACACCCAGATGCTGCGGTTGGTGAAGGTCTGCCTGGAGAAAACGGACCCGGAGTCTGAGCGCACGTTGAGCAGGTTGAATATCTGGTAAAAGACGAAGGTAGTAAACGCGAGGGTGGTTGGCAGGGCCGGGTCCGCTGAGCTTTCCGGGAACAGGGCGGGAGCAAGCATTAGGACGGCAATGGTCCCGGCAGCCATGACCGTGCCGAGACCAAGAATCCGCAGCAGACGGTCTCGGGTCAGCAACGGTTCGCCAACGGGCCGCGGTTTCTGCTTCATGATGTCCGGCTCCGCCGGGTCAACACCCAGCGCCAACGCGGGAGGCCCATCCATGATGATGTTCACCCAGAGGATCTGCAAGGCGGTGAACGGCGCGCCACCGGCCAAGCCGAGCACACCGGCGGTGAGGAAGATCAGAACGAAGCCCCACGCCGTCGTCAGCTGGAACTTCACGAACTTGATGATGTTCGCGTAGACCCCGCGGCCTACCTCGACCGCGATGACAATGGTGGCGAAGTTGTCGTCGGTCAGTATCATTCTGGCCGCGCCCTTGGACACATCGGTTCCGGTGATACCCATCGCGATGCCGATGTCTGCCTGTTTCAGTGCCGGGGCGTCGTTGACGCCATCGCCCGTCATGGCCACGACATTCCCTCCGGCCTGCAGCGCCTTGACGACGCGGATCTTATGTTCCGGGGCGACCCGGGCAAGCACGCCATATCCGGAGACCCGGCGGGTGAGCTGTGCGTCATCGAGCCGGTCCAGATCAGTCCCGGCCGCCGCCGCGCCGCGGATGCCCAGGCCAGCGGCGATAGCCGAGGCCGTGACCAGGTGATCCCCGGTGATCATGTGGACCTCGATCCCGGCCTCCCGTGCCGTGGCGATTGCCGCGGCGGCCTCGGGACGCGGCGGGTCGACAATCCCAACCACGGCGTATACCGTCAACCGGTCCGCCGTGAGCCGGAGCTCATCGGGGTCCTGCGGCAGGTCCGAATCGAGCCGGCGCCCGGCGATTACCAGCGTGCGAAGACCTTCCCCTGCCAGTGCCTGGACCTCCTCATGGATCCGCTGGCGGTCAGCGTCGTCCAGCGGGCGGATCCCCGTGTCGGTCAGGACAGAATCGGCACGTTCCATCAGTACGCCGGGTGCTCCTTTAGCGAAGCAGCGGAAGCGGGCGGGAGTGGTGTCTCCGCCGGTGAAGTTCTGCCGGTGGAAGGTGGCCATGAACTTGTAGTCCGAATCAAACGGGATTTCCGCCACACGGGGGTGCTCCTTTCGGGCACCCTCGACGTCAATCCCGCCCTTCTCGGCGAGTACAACGAGTGCGCCTTCTGTAGGATCTCCCACGAGTTCGCCGTCCTTCACGGAGGCATCGTTGCACAACGCCATGGACAGGAAGGTATCCGTCATCGCCGGGGGCGGGGCGCCATCGCTGCTCAGGATTTTGCCGTCTGTCGAATAGCCGTTGCCGGTGATCCGGAAGCTGCGTCCGGCAACGAGCAACTGCCGAACGGTCATTTCGTTGAGCGTCAGCGTCCCAGTCTTGTCCGTTGCTATGTGGGTGGTGCTGCCGAGTGTTTCGACCGCGGACAGCTGCTTGATGATGGCGCCGCGCCGGGCGAGCCGGGAAGCGCCCATGCTCAGAGTGAAAGCGACGACGGCGGTCAGACCCTCCGGGATGGTGGCTACTGAGAGGGAGACGGCGGTGATCAGCAGATCGGACCAGGTCTGGCCCCGGGACAATCCGAGTATGAAGACGATGGCAACGACAACGAGTGCGACGATCGTCAGCATCCCGGCAAGCTGATCGATCCGCCGCTGCAGCAGGGTCTTCTCAGTTCCCGCACCACCGAGCAATGAGGCGATGCCGCCGATCTCGGTGTCCATTCCGGTAGCCGTCGCCACCATCACGGCGCGCCCACGGCTGACGTCGGTGCTCGTGAAAAGCATGTTCGTCCTGTCCGCCAGCACAAGATCCGCGTCGGTCAGCATCTGGGTGGTCTTGTCCACGGGCTGGGACTCACCGGTCAGCGCGGCTTCGGCAACCTGCAGCCTCACAGCCTCGATCAGTCGGCCGTCCGCAGGGACCGAATCCCCGGCGTCCAGCAGCACAATGTCTCCTGGCACCAGGTCGGAGTTGGAAATTTCCTGCTCGCCCCCGTCCCGGCGCACCCGGGACGTGTCCACAGTCATCTTCCGCAGCGCCGCAAGACTGCTGTCAGCCCGTCTCTCCTGAACGTAGTTCAGAACCGTGTTGAGGATGATGACAGCCAGAATCACGACGGGCGTTTCCCATTCCCGGGAGACCGAGGCGCTCACTGCGGCGGCAACGACCAGCAGGATAGTCATCTTCCCCGCCAGGAGCCGCAGTACTTTTTTCCATGCAGGTTTCTTTTGTGCCTCAGCCAGCACATTGGGCCCGTGCTCCAGCTGCCGTGATTCCGCGGCAGCTGTGGTCAGCCCAACCGAAGGGTCTGTCCGGAGGGCCGCTGCGGTGTCGACCGCCGACAGCGTATGCCACGACGGCCCGGCGGACCCGGACGCTGGGGAGGTCCCCGCTCGTGAAGTGCGGGAATCGTTGGAAACCATGGAAAAACTCCTCGCAACGAACTGGCCCGCGGGACATACATCCTGCGAGGCCCAGCGTATAGGAAAGAAACGTTGCAGCCTTTTGCCCATGGGCTGCAAACCGGGAGCCATCTCGGCCGGGCCAGGCGCACACGCCGACGCCGCGGCGAAAGCACGATTCACTTCAGACCTGCGCGTGGACAGGCGTGCTCGCCATCAATGCGTATTCCCTACTGGCGGGTTCCGGCACCGCCGCGGCGCGCACGGGTTCCGTTCTCGTACTGACGCTGATCGCCCTGTGGGTGTTAGTCGTTCTCTCGCGGCCGCTGAACAGCTGGCGGGTAGCGATCATTTGGTGCCGTGTACGCCGCCCTGGTCCTCCTGCTGACCGTGCCTCCACTGCGGGATTTCTTTGATTTCACAGTGCTTCGGCAAGAACACCTGACAGTTATCTGTGCTGGTCTGCCTCGTCGGCGCCCTCGCCGTCGAGGTCCTGTTCCGGTTCCACCGTCGCGGCCTCAACGCTGACCTGGCCCTCCCTCATTCAGGAACCCGCTGATGCATGGCAGCCGCAGATACAGCCGACAGTGCACCCGGCCCACTGGGGCGACCCCCTCGACCGAAGATGTCATCCCTCTTCGAGTACTCCTGGCCTGGTCCTGACTACGAGCACGGCGCAGGCGGCGTGGTGGAGTACCTGCGTGGACACGGATCCGAGCAGCAGCCCGGTGAATCCTCCGTGGCCGCGGGAACCAACGACTAGCAGGTCGGCGTCCTTGGAGGCATTTATAAGGACGGTGACTGTAGGCCCTTGGACGACGTCACCAGTGACGTCGACACCTTCGGTGTCCGCCCCCTTCAAGATGTCCGTCTGCATTCCCCGGGCAGTCGGCTCGAGAATGTTGCTATCCCAGATCATCGCTTCCATCCCGGCGGTCTCGGGAGGATACTCCCAGGCGGTTACTGCCCGTACCTGTCCGTGGCGGAGACGGGCCTCCGTGACGGCCCATTCGAGGGCGAACCGTGATTGCGCCGAGCCGTCCACCCCGACCGCGATCCTGAATCCGTCTCCGTCGCCCATGATCTCCGCCGTCCGTTGGGGTCCTGCCTGGCTGGTTGCCATCAGTCTCCCATACAGGTTTCAGCGGCAAGGTACCTGATGAAGATTGCAATTAAGGAGGATGCTACGCCGCAGGCCAGCCTGCCGGTGACGGGTGATGTGAGGGGTTGCCCAGTCAGGGCAGCCTCTTCCGTGCCGCGGCCTGAGGCAGGGACCAGCGGTTATCGGCGAGTGATTCGTCGTCCCTGTCATGGCTCCGTTGCCCCGGTGCTCATCGGGCCCCAAAGCATGCCTCTGAGCATGTCAAGTATCGCGCTTGTGCCGGCTCCCAGCGTCGCGGGTTGGCGTTCCGCCGAGGTTTCTTCATCCGGTGCAGGATCCTGTCGCTGCTGCCCTGTCTTTGTCCTCTGGTACAACGGAATTGTGGTGATATGGCTGACCTCGGCTATGTTGGCCGTGCCGGTGAAGATGGGCCCCTCAGACCATGCGATGACGGGCGTCAGCATGTAGCCGCTTTCGGGAAGGGCGATTGCGGGCAGAGTGCCCAGAATGTGCACGCTGCCCGGGTCCAATGCGGTTTCCTCACGGGCCTCGCGCAGCGCCGTAGCGGCCGGCCCGTGGTCGCCGTCTTCAGCAGCGCCGCCGGGAAACACCAGCTGCCCGGGGTAGTTGGTTAGATCGGGTGCCCGTTCAGTGAGGAGCACGGACGGGCCCTGTGGGCTGTCCGTGAGCAGCACAAGCACCGCCGCCTGGTTAAGTGTGACCAGGGTCGGCTGGCGGTTCGGTTCTGGACGGTCAGGTCCGGTCAGCCGGGCCAACGTGTCGGCCCACGGCGGCCGCAAGGACGTTCCGCGGGTCAGCCTAGTCCGGCCAGCCTCGGAGTCCAGCCATTGAAGTTGGCCGGTTTGTACACGCAGCAGCCCCACTCCGGGAGCGGAATTGGCCGGCTGCACCAGCCGGGTCAACTGCCCAAAGCCAGGATGGCCGAACAACGCACGGGCAGGACGGTGGACCGTCAGGTCAGTCGCCTCTGAGAAATCAGCCGGGTTGTTTGCTACCGCCACGAAGGCCTGGCCGGATCCTACGAGGTTCGCCACCGGGCCGCCAAAGGCAACGAGGGTCTCGCTCATCGCCGGTACCAGCAGGAGGTTGACGCCAGACTCGGCCAGAGCATGCACCGCGTGGGGATTGAGCAGGTCCCGGCAGATTGCCAGTACCAGATGCCATCCGTCGTCACTGACATGGACCCGCAGCTGGGGCCAGCCTTGGGGCTGGATACCTTCTTTGACCGGCCGGTCGGCTGGCGAGTGCTTGTCCTGGGTCAACGGGGCAGGGGTGCCGCGCAAATACGCGACGGCCGTGTTACGCCGCCGCGGCGACCCAAGATGCTCGTCGTCGTGGTGGTAGCTTCCGGCAACGAGCATCTTGGGCCCGCCGGTCCGGCATGTCCAGCTCTGCAGGCGGGCGGCGAGGGACTCGGTGACGCAGAGCTCGGGCAGGACAACAATGCTCGCGCCGTTTGCGACCGCCGCGCTGATCAGCCGGTCGATCTCCTGGTGCTGTTTGTCTTCATCCTTCGGGCCGACAGGGAATGTCCGCCCGCTGGCGTCGGCCGGAAAGTGGAAATCAGCCAGGGTGCGGTTGGGATGGCAGGTTGCCACGACGGTGTTGCGATCTATGATCCCGGTGAGCTCGCGGGCAAGGCTGTAGTCGAAGATGACCTGGAACTGTGTGGCCCATTCCCCGGCGAGCCGGACGTGTCGGGTCTCGTCGAGGCGGTTGGCCAGCCGCCACGGCGGGGAGGTCGCGGTCAGCGCGGTCACATGCCGGAGGTCTGGACTGTCCAGGGGGATAGGATCACCAACGCCCGGCTGGTAAGGGCTCCGGCGGCGAAAGGACTCGCGGAAGCCGTGGCAGTACTGTTCATCCAAGAGTTCGGCCAGTAGCCGTGCGACAGCGACGGCGGGAAGGCCGTCGTCTGCGGTCAGTGCCGCCGCCAGTGCAGCGGCAACCTGAGGGCCCAGTTCGGGTCCGGTCGATGTGGTGGGCAGTAGGGACCTGACGCCGGCTGTGACCTGCTCCGCCTTAGCGCGGCAGCCGGCATCCTGGATCCGCTCCTGCAGTATGGGGTGCTCGTCCCGGCACAGCTGCAGCAGATGCGTGAGGGCGACCAGTGGTTCTCTCTCGGCGGCGATGGCTGTCTGGATGGACGCGACCCGCTGTGGCAGCGGTGATGGCCGGGCAACGCAGGGGGCACAGTCCGTCATGGATGCAGACGTGATACCCCCTTGGACGTTGGCCGCCCCGGGATCGCCGTCCGGGGCAAAGGCGGCCCTTCCGGTGTCTTTCGAGTCCGCACCGCAGCCTGGATCCTTCACAATGCATCCTTCGCTGTTGCAATTTCATCTCGCTGAGCCTGACCGTGCCGGATTGGCGGCGGAAACAGTCGGGCCGAGCCCGCCGGGGGTAAGGGGGCGCAGGATCCGGTCCGGCGTGCGGAATCTTGACTCCTCATCGATGTGATCCCCCTGCACGCCGTGAAGTCCAGACCAGATAAGCGCCAAGCGCACCGCCCGCGCCCAGCCCGGCGCGCATTAATGGTTTCTCCCAACTTCCCCAGCGTTCCTTGTCCCCCGACGTCAGAGCCCCAACACCTCCGATCAGCGCCGCAGCAATCATGCCAGCTACCAGACGGTTGCCGATGCGTTCCAACCGCCCGACCAAGGGTTCGAGCTCCGCGGCCCGTAAATGGACTTCCAACCCCGTGTCGAGGGTATCCACGACTCGACGCAGTAACTCCGGCAGGTCCCCGGCCAGTTCCGCTGCGTCAGCACCGACTGCGGCCATGCGGCTGGCAAGTGCCTGCGGCGCAAAGCGGCCCAACATCAGCTTCCTGGCATAGGGGGCAAGCAGCACGCCCAAATTAAAGCCGGGGTCCAGTTCAACTCCGATGCCTTCAGCCATGATCATCATCTTCAAGAGCTTCGCCAGTTCCTGCGGCATCTGCAGGTGGTAAGTGCGCATCAGCGCGACCGCTTGGGTGATCAGCGGCCCGATTTCGATCTGATTTAGTGGGCGGCCTTCGTAGAGGGCAATAAACCGGGTGACGTCCGCGCGCAGCCGGCTGCGGTCCACAGGCTGCCGGGTTACGGAAAGGTCCAGCAAAGCGGAGCCGACACGGCCCGGGTCGCTGCGTGCCAATTCAGTCAGCAGGACGCCGAGTTGGCCCCGGAGCTTGTCGTTCACCTCGCCGACCATGCCAAAGTCGATGAGACCTATGCGACCGTCGGCTTCGATGAACAGGTTGCCCGGATGCGGATCGGCATGGAAGAACCCGTCCTCAAAGACCATTTTAAGGGCTGTGCCCGCGGACCGGACAGCCAGCGCGGCCCGGTCGATCCCTGCACGGTCCAGGGCCGCGAGATCATTGACTTTCATCCCCACAATCCGCTCCAGCGTCAGCACCCGGGACGTGGTCGTCTCCCAAAAGACGCGGGGAATATGGACGCCGGGGTCGGATGCAAAGTTCGCGGCGAATCGCTCCGCGTTCCGCCCTTCCTGCAGATAGTCGAGTTCTGCCCGTAAAGTCTGTGCAAACTCCGCGGCTATGCCGGGGAGGTTGTAGTCGCCCGCTGCCTCCCACCGGTTGCTGATCTGGACCGCGAGGTTCTGCAGAATATCCAGGTCTGCCTCGATCGTGGGAATGACGTCGGGCCGGCGGACTTTGACTACGACGGGTGTTCCGTCGTGGAGAGTTGCTGCATGGGCCTGGCCGATAGAGGCACTCGCGAGGGGTTCGAGGGTGAAGTCCGCAAACGCCTCGTCCGGTCCGGACCCGAGTTCTTCGCGGATTACCTGTCGGATCGTTGCGCCTGGCACCGGCGGGGCAGCGTCCTGGAGTTTAGCCAACTGGGTCTGGTATTGGAGCGGCAAGAGGTCAGGCCGGGTGGAGAGGAGTTGGCCGAGCTTGATGAACGTCGGTCCCAGTTCTTCGAGGGCCAACCGCAAGTGGTCCGGATTCGTGTACGGCTCGGCCCTTCGTTCGTGGCCCATGAGCCCCTGGTGGAACGGGACCCACCGCTCAAGTCCGGTGATGCCCACGAGGAAGCCCAGCCCGTGCCGGGCCAGAACCTCGCCGATTTCCTGATAGCGGTGGACACGTATGTTGGTTGTCATGGTCCGTTCTGATTTCCGTGTGATGTGGGGGTCTTCGAAGGGGAAGGGCGTGCCTCACGTTCCTGCACGTCTTGCCTTTCCATGCGGCGGGGCCGCGGTCTATTGTCCATGGGAGTTTTCAGGTCTTTGCAGGGTGGGCTGTCTTCGCGGCAGCACAAGGACGACCATGGACACCAGAACCAGGCCCATGCCGGCCAAGCTCCAACTGCTCTGGCGTTCGCCCAAGACAACCATGGACAACAGGATGCCGAACACCGGAACCAGGAAGGTCCATGCCGTGACCGCGTCCAGGCGGCACTGTTGGACTTCTGTGAACCAGCCGAGAAAGGCCGCAGCGGTGCCGACGAGGGAGACATACAGGAGAATGCCGATGAAGCGCACACCCCAGTTGATGGCCGGTGCCCCTTCGGTGAGCCCGGCGATGACGGCAAGAATTGCGCCACCGATCAGGAAATGCCATGCAATCACCTGCAGGACATCGGCCTTTATCTGCCTCGAAATCAAAGTCCCGGCAGTGACCGCGAGAGCCGCGGTGATGGACAGCCACGCACCGGTGCCAGTTCCGCTGGGCAGGGCGACTGCCAATAGCCCTGCGAAGCCTGTCCCCATCGCTGCCAGCGTTCGCGCTGACACTCGCTCCTTGTATATCCACCAGGCCGGAAGCACTATGAGCAGGGGCTGGGCATTGGCCAGGACGGAGGCGGCCCCTGTTGAGAGGCCGGCCAGACCGCCGAACATGGCACTGAATGCCAGTGTGACATTCACAATTCCCATCACTGCTATCAAAGCCCAGGTCCGTGCCCCGCGCGGCGTCGGTTCCCGCCGGAATCCCGCAACGGCGAGAAGCACCCCGCCGGCTATGATCGCGCGCAACGCAGCAAACCACAGCAGCGGGGCATCCGCCAGACCGATACTGATCGCCAGAAAGCACGAGCCCCAGGCGAACGTGATCAATAACATACGCACCGGCTTGGGCCGGCGCAGGTCTCCGACCTGTCCGGCACCAATTAGTGCCTGGGGTATGCGCACAGCAGCTCCTTCGACACCAGAATCCCGGAAAGGCTTCCGGCCGGCACTTCGCACGGCTTGGTCGGCGGTGCCCCGCAAGCCGAAGCATGGCTACTGAGGATGGTCAGTGCCGCCGTGAACGCGCGGTACCCCTTTGTTCTTGCCGAACCGGGGGATGAAGCCTGGAACGTTGCGGGCATAGGCGAGGTAGTCCTCTCCGAATTCGGCGGCCATGTTTTTCTCTTCGTGTCTGGCGAGGCGGTGGTAGACGACAACGAGGATCGGGAACATGATCAGAGTCAGGAGGGTGGGCCACTGCAGCAGGAAACCGAACATGATTGTCAAGAACCCCAGGTACTGCGGGTGGCGGAGCCGGGCGTAGATATTAGTGACCGCCAACCGGTGCTCCGTCTGTGCCGCATACAAAACGCGCCATGCCTGATAGAGCAGGATGAAGCCGGCGGCTATGAGCACGTTGCTCAGCAGGTGCAGGGGGTTCAGATGCGGATCTCCTTGCCAGCCCATGAGGTCCTGCCACAGATGCCCTGAATTATGGGTCAGGAGGTTGAGATTTGGGAACTGGCTGCCCAGCCAGCCGGAGAGGAAGTAGATGGTCAGCGGAAAACCGTACATCTCCGTGAACAACGCGACGATGAACGCGGCGAACCCGCCGAAGGCCCGCCAGTCGAGTTTCGTTTTGGGTTTGACGAAGCTGAAAGCGAAAACAATGAATATGGCGGAGTTCAGAATCACTAGGAACCACAGGTTGTACCCGGAGTCATCACTTGTCATGATTTAGCACCCCCGCCTCCATGGCCTCCATGACCGAACAGATGCATGCCAAGCATCCCCACGACGAAAATGTAGGGCAGTGCGTCCAGCACGTGCAGCCAGTGGTTAGTCAGCAGGTAGAACACGGCGATGATGATCAGGACGGTCAGCCCGCCACGCAGATACAGGGCCCTGCGGTCCTGAACGGGCTGCACGGGAGGCGGCGTCCCGGGCTGGCTGCCGCCCGAATGCTGGTGGTCGTGGTTCATGGCTGGCCTCCCGGCAGGACGGGCAGATGCTCGGCGAGGAAGTCCTGCCTCATGCCCAGCGTTGAGTCGGTCATCGTCATCGATGTCAATGCGTCCGGGGCGGACGCTGTCAGGGCGCGGATGGCGTCGATGGTTTCGGGTACGACGATGGCCTCGTTGTAGACCTGATAGGTCAGGTAGGCCTCATCTCCTTCAACGGTGACAAGTTCCTCCCAGACTGCGACTTCCCACATGTCCCCGCGGGGCCGGCCGAGATCCTTCATCAGTTCGATGGTCGAGTTCAGCGCGACGAGCCCGTCAGCCATCCGTATGAAGGCTATCCGCGGTGCGGCCCGCAGCGCTGCGAGGACCTCCTCCCTGCTGGCAGTGCGGGTGAGCTGGAGAGTCCAGTAATGGTTATGGGTCTGGGTGTGGGCACCCTTGGCCGCGATGGTGACGACGTCCAGATCGGGCAGGACGGTCCGGGCGTCAGGGCCCTGGTGGGAAGGAATTTTCGCTTCCGGGACCATGGTGTTCATGATCCCGCCAAGATGTGATTCCCAGGGGTCGGTTGCGCGGCGGATGAGGACTCCGCGGGCCTTGGCCAGCAGGCCCGCTTCCTGCAGGGCACCGAGTACCCTGACGATGCTGGTCGTGTTGCATGAGACGACACGGGTCATGTCCCGGCCCAGTGCGCTGTCATAGTTGGCCTGCGCCACGAATGAATGACCGGTGGTGTCATGGGATTCACCGCCCTGCAGGACGACTTTCACCCCTGCCGCCCGGTAACGGGGCAGATTGCCGGCCGCCACATGTTTGGGTGTCGCATCCACGACAACGTCCACCTGGGCCAGCAGGTCATCCAGGCCTCCGGAGATGCTCAGGCCTGCCTGGTCCATGGCGTCCCGTGCTTCGGCGGTGGATGCGAAAAGGGGAAAACGTCCCGCGGCGGAGCGGATCCGCCAGTCGGTGATGATGTCGGCGACGCCGATCAGTTCCATGTCCGGCTGCAACAGGACGGCGTCGGCTACCCGCTTGCCGATGACTCCGTATCCGTTGACGGCCACTCTGGTCTTACTCATTGGTATGCCTTCCCACTTGCGGTTGCGGTGTTTTGTTGATGGCAGTTTTCCGGCCCTGCGGATCTTGCGTTCTTTAGCGTCAGGGGGAAGTTCAGGTCTTCCCCGCCGGCGAGCTGTGCATAGGTTCCTTCGACGCCGATCCGCACAGCGGGTGCACTGCAGGGCTGCAGCCGGATCCGGAGGTTTTCCGCGCCCAGGGACACATCGATGCGGTGGCCCCGGTACAGGATCTGGAACCGGGCGCTTCCCAGCCGGGCCGGCAGCCGGGGAGAAAAGGTCAACGCGCCGGCCTCCGTCTGCAGGCCGGCGAAAGCCCGGGCGACGACATCGGCCGTCCCGGACATGGCGCCCAGATGGATGCCTTCCCTGGTCGTGCCGCCCTGGGTGTCGTCCAGGTCGGCGACCAGGGCTTCACGGAAGACCTGCCAGGCCCGGGATTCATCAATCCGGGCCAGTACCAAGGCGTGCACCACCCGGCTGAGCGTTGATCCATTCGCGGTTCGGGCCAGGTAGTACTCCACGGTGCGCACCAGATCTGGCTCCGCGAACGGATAGCCGAGCCGGTGCAGCTGCCTGATCACCCCTGCCGGCCCCAGCAGGTAGATCAGCATCAGGACGTCTGCCTGTTTCGCGAGTTTGTACCGATTGGTGGTATCGTTTTCGGCTTCGAGGATCAAATCGAGCCGCCCGATGTTGCCATACATTATGCGATAGCGCGCCCAATCAAGTTCAGCCAGGTCTTCATAACCGTCGAACTGGCTGATGACTCCGTCGGCATGGAACGACACAGCAAGTCGGCGGCTGATCCTGGACCAGTGGCTGATTTCCTCCTCGGTGACGTACAGCCGCTCGGTGAGGTCATCGCCGGCATGACCCGCGAGTTCTGCCAGCACATCGGCGGCGCGTTCGCAGAGCCAGGAGAGAAGCACGTTGGTGTAAGCGTTGTCACGCAGGCCGGTCCCGGGCAGATCCGGGTACCCGTCGTGGTATTCGTCCGGTCCCATCACCCCTGAAATGTGGAACCTGTCCTCTTCCGGATCATAGGTGGCCAGCGAGGCGAACATCCTCGTTACTTCGATGATCAGTTCCCCGCCGCGGGCCGCCAACCAGTCCCGATCCCCGGTGGCCTGGAAATGCTGCCAGGCGTTGTGGGCGACGGCGAGTCCGACGTGCCGCTGGCGGCTGGAGTTGTCCGGCATCCAGCGGGCGGACCGGGCGTTGTAGAGCTGGCGCGGTGTTTCCTCCCGTCCGTCGCTGCCGCTCTGCCACGGGAAGAGCGCCCCTTGAAGGCCTTGGGCGCGTGCGGCGGCCCGGGCAGCATCCAGCCTGCGCCAGCGGTACTCCAGCAGGGCCCGGCTGACGTCAGGGAGCCGGAGCCCGATCACGGGGAAGACGAACAGTTCGTCCCAGAAGACGTGGCCGCGGTAGCCTTCCCCGTGCAGGCCGCGGGCCGGCACGCCGGCATCCAGGGCTGCGGTATGCACGGAGATTGTCTGCAGCAGGTGGAACACGTGCAGGTTGAGGACCAGCTGGGCCTGCAGGTCGCCGTCCAGGCTGATCCCGAACCGCTCCCACAGGCGCTGCCAGGCCGCCTCGTGGTCCTTGAGCACTGCGGTGAAGTCGCCGTCGTTGCGGGAAAGTCCGGCCAGGGCCGCGGTCTCGGGCGAAGAGATGGCGCCGTCGCGGGAAGTCGCCAGCGACGCGGTTCTGGTGATGGTTGCCGGTTCTCCATCGGTCAGCCGGAGGTCGAACTGCCGTTGGTACCGTCTGCCGTCGCTCTCGGCGTCCCGGGGCGTTGCCGGCGTGGCGCCGTCGAACACCGTCCGGACGGCCAGGGCGATGCGTATCCTGCTCTGGCTGGTCTGGACGGCGCACAGGAGAACGCCTGCATCCACTTCGGTGAATTCAGGATCAGTCAGGTGCTGCTGCCCGGTGCCGGCATAGTCGCGGACGTTGGTGTTGGCCACGCGGGCATCGATGCCTTCCCGGATACTCACTGTCCCGTTGAAGGCGTGGGCCGTCAGGGTTGTCTCCAGCGCGGCCAGGTGGGGATTGTGCATGGAGACCAGCCGCCTCTGCACGAGGGTGAGCTGTTCCCCGTCCGGGCCGGTCAGGGTTGCGCGGCGGGTCAACAGGCCCCGGCGCAGATCGAGCTCGCTTCGTTCCCCGGCGACAGGTATGTCTCCCGTGGACCACCACGGGCCGGCGCCGATGCGCACATCCACGGGCAGCCAGTTGGGGACGTTGACCAGATGCTCTTCTTCCAGGTCGCGGCCGTGAATGGTGCTGGTCGTCCTGTTGTAGACGCCGCCCAGATAGGTCCCGGGATAGTGGACGCCGTCGTCACGGTGTTCCGGCTGGGCTCCGCGTGTTGCCATGTACCCGTTGCCCAGGGCGGTCAGCACCTCGCGGTGGCCTTCGTGTGCAGGATCGAACCCTTCGTAGACCAGCGTCCACGGATCGGTGCGTGAAACCCCCAGGTCCAGCTCAGAGACGTCGCCGAGGACAATGTCGGCGCCGGCCAGTTCCAGCTGTTCCCGATGCCCGGCGCGGTCGATGCCGACGACCAGACCGAAGCCGCCGCGGCGTCCTGCCTGCACCCCGGCGGCGGCGTCCTCGATAACCGCGGCGTGCCCGGGTGCCACGCCGAGGCGGCGGGCTGCTTCGAGGAACATGGCCGGGTCGGGCTTGCCCGGCAGGCTCTGTTCGGCGGCGGTCTGTCCGTCGATGATGACGTCGAATCCGGTGTCAAGGCCGGCAGCGGCCAGCAGGGCTCGGGCGTTGCGGCTCGCGGTGACCAAGCCCACGGGGATGCCTGCGGCATGCAGCCGGGCCAGCAGGGCGGTGGTCCCGGGGTAGGCCCGGATGCCATTGCGTGTCACGGCCTCCAGGAACAGGTCGTTTTTGCGGGCGCCGAGTCCGTGGACGGACCAGATGTCCGGCCCGTCGTCCGGGCTGCCGGCGGGAAGTCGGGCGCCGCGGGAGGCCAGGAAGGCGGTGACTCCGTCCTCGCGCTGCCGGCCGTCGACGTACCGCCGGTAGTCCGCGTCGTCGTCGAACGGATCCCTCCTTGGGCGCCCGGCGAGCCGGGGGTCCTGAAGGACCGAGTCGAAGAGTTGCTTCCAGGCTGCCGCGTGCACGGCGGCGGTCTGTGTGACGACTCCGTCCATATCGAACAGCACCGCCTGATAAGGCAATGCGGCGCCATGCCCGGATTCACTGGAGGGGCGGCTGCCGCCCGCATGGACGTCCGTCATGCTACTCCGGTTCCGCTACGTCATCAGCCGGGTTGTTGGCGGGACCCGGTGCGGACGTCCACTCCCAGTTCCGGATTTCCGGCATGTCTTCGCCGTGGGTGCGGATGTACTGCCGGTGCTCGATGAGCTTGTTCTTGAGTTCCTCGCGCACATGCGCCGAAACGTCTTTCAGCCTGGGCACCCGGTCGATGACGTCGATGGCCAGGTTGAACCGGTCTAGCTGGTTGAGCACGCACATGTCGAAGGGGGTTGTGGTGGTGCCTTCTTCCTTGTAGCCGCGGACATGGATGTTGCCGTGGTTTGTGCGGCGGTACGTGAGCCGGTGGATCAGCCACGGGTAGCCGTGGTACGCGAAGATGACCGGTATGTCGGTTGTGAACAGGGCATCGAAGTCCCGCCCGGACAGGCCATGGGGATGTTCCGTGTCATCCTGCAGGCGCATGAGGTCAACAACGTTGACGACCCGTATCTTCAGATCCGGGAACCGCCCGCGGAGGATGTCGACGGCGGCGAGGGTCTCCATTGTCGGCACATCACCGGCGCAGCCCATGACGACGTCGGGTTCCCCGTCCGCATCTGAACTGGCCCAGTCCCAGATGCCGATGCCTTTGGTGCAGTGCACGATCGCCTGCTCCATGTCCAGGTACTGCAGTTGCGGCTGCTTGCCGGCGACGATGACGTTGACGTATTGGCGGCTGCGCAGGCAGTGGTCGGCCACGGACAGGAGCGTGTTGGCGTCCGGTGGCAGGTAGACGCGGATGACGTCGGTCTTCTTGTTGATCACATGGTCGATGAATCCGGGGTCCTGGTGCGAGAACCCGTTGTTGTCCTGCCGCCACACGTGGGAGGTCAGCAGGTAGTTCAGGGAGGCGACCGGCCGGCGCCACGGGATGTCGTTGGTCGTGGTCAGCCACTTGGCGTGCTGGTTGAACATCGAGTCGACGATGTGGATAAACGCCTCGTAGCAGGAAAAGAAGCCATGCCGGCCCGAGAGCAGGTACCCTTCCAGCCAGCCCTGGCAGGTGTGTTCGGAGAGGATTTCCATGACCCGCCCGTCGCGGGCGAGATGGTCATCCTCTGGAACGGTCCGGGCATTCCAGGCCCGGTCGGTCGCGTCGAATATGGCCCCCAGCCGGTTGGAGTTGTTTTCGTCCGGAGCGAAGACCCGAAAATTGTCCATGTTCGCCGCCATGATGTCCCGCAGGAACGTGCCCAGCACCCGGGTGGATTCCACGGCCCCGGTGCCGGGATCCGCCACCGGCACGGCATAGTCGGCGAACTCTGGCATGCGCAGGTCCCGCAGCAACAGCCCTCCGTTCGCGTGAAGGTTCGCGCTCATGCGCCGCCCCCCGACCGGATGCAACCCGCCGACCGCCTCCACCGGCGCCCCCGCGTCGTCGAAGAGTTCCTCGGGGCGGTAGCTGCGCAGCCACTGCTCCAGCACGGCACGGTGGCTGTCGTTTTCGCGGGCCTGGGTGAAGGGCACCTGGTGCGAACGCCAGCTTCCCTCCACCTTCAGCCCGTCCACTTCAGCCGGTCCCGTCCAGCCCTTGGGAGAGCGCAGGACGATCATGGGCCAGCGGGGCCGTTCCGTTCGGCCGTCCTCCCGCGCGCCACGCTTGATCTCAAGGATCTCGTTCAGGCAGGCGTCCAGGGTCCGGGCGAAGTCCTGGTGCATCTGTTCCGGGTCGGAACCTTCCACGTAATACGGTGTGTGGCCGTACCCGCGCAGCAGCGAGTCCAGCTCTTCATGGCTGATCCGGTCCAGGACCGTGGGGTTGGCGATTTTGTAGCCGTTCAGGTGCAGGATCGGCAGGACGGTGCCGTCCCGGCCTGGGTCCACGAACTTGTTGGAGTGCCAGCTCGCGGCCAGCGGGCCCGTCTCTGCTTCCCCGTCACCGATGACAGCCGCCACGATGAGGTCCGGGTTATCGAACGCTGCGCCGTAGGCGTGCGAGAGCGCGTATCCGAGCTCCCCGCCCTCGTGGATGGACCCCGGTGTCTCCGGGGCCACATGGCTGGGGATGCCGCCGGGAAAGGAGAACTGGCGGAACAGCCGCTTCATCCCTTGGAGGTCCCGGGAAATATCCGGGTACGTTTCGCTGTACGTTCCTTCCAACCAGGCCGACGCCACCGGGCCGGGTCCGCCGTGCCCGGGACCCATGATGTAGATCATGTCCAGATCCCGGTCCATGATGGCCCGGTTCAGATGGGCGTAAATGAAATTCAGGCCCGGGGTGGTGCCCCAATGGCCCAGCAGCCGCGGCTTGATGTGCTCCGGGCGCAGCGGCTCGCGCAGCAGCGGGTTGTCCATCAGATAGATCTGTCCCACGGACAGATAATTCGCCGCCCGCCACCAGGCATGAATGCGGTCCAGCTGGTCCGGGCTGAGCACGGGTACCCGGGTTTGCAGCTGCTGATGATCTGTCATGGCAGGTCCTGTCTGTCTGTGAGAGTAACGGGGACGGGCGCAGGGACGGCTTTAGCGGACGCCGCTTGGCTCCGGGGCAGGTTCTGTCTTTATCGTGCTGCCGGTGGCCTCTCCCTGCTCCGGGAGGCGCAGGCGCTTGAGCAACAAGGCGTTCACGGCGACAATGACGCTGGAGCCGGACATCGAGATCGCAGCGATCTCCGGACTGAGCCTGATGCCCAGTGAGGCGAAGAAGACGCCGGCAGCGATGGGCAGGGCGATGACGTTGTAACCGATGGCCCAGCCCAGGTTCTGCCGCATCTTGCGCAGCGTTCCCTTGCCGATGCGCAGGGCTACGGGAACATCCAGCGGATCAGAGCGCATCAGGACCACGTCGGCGGTTTCGATCGCCACATCCGTCCCCGCCCCGATCGCGATGCCCAGGTCTGCCTGTGCCAGCGCCGGGGCGTCGTTGACGCCGTCCCCGACCATGGCTACCCGCTTGCCCGCGGCCTGGAGTTCTGCGATCTTTGCTGTCTTGTCCCCGGGCAGCACTTCGGCGATGACCGTGTCGATGTTCAGTTGCGAGGCGATGCGCTGGGCGGTTGCCTCATTGTCACCGGTGAGCATGATGACTTCGATGCCGGCTTCGTGCATCGCCGCGACGGCCGCAGCTGCCGTCGCGCGGACTGCGTCGGCAAGGGCGATGACCCCTGCCGCGCGGCCGTCCACGGCCACCAGGACCGCCGTTCGCCCCGTTGAGGCCAGTTCCTGGCGTTGGTCGGCCACAGGGCCGATGTCAATGCCCTGGGCGGCCATAAGCTTGCGGTTGCCCACGAACACCTGGTGTCCCCGGACCGTCGCTCCGGCGCCGTGGCCGGGAACATTGCGAAACTCCGTGGCATCCAGGGTGGGCACGCCCCTGCCCTTCGCATAGTTGACGACGGCGCCGGCGAGGGGATGCTCGGATTCCCTTTCCACGGCGGCCACGAGAGCCAGCAGTTCATCCTCGTCAATGCCGACGGAGATGAAGTCGGTGACTTCCGGCTTGCCCTGGGTCAGGGTGCCGGTCTTGTCCATGACAACGGCTTCGATACGGGCAGCCGTTTCCAGGGCCGTGGCGTTCTTGAACAGAATGCCCCGCTTGGCCCCCAGGCCGGTGCCGACCATGATCGCCGTGGGAGTGGCCAGGCCCAGCGCGTCGGGGCATGTGACGACCACCACGGTGATTGCAAAGAGCAGCGCCGTCTGGAAGCTTGCGCCGGTCAGCAGCCAGACGGCGAAGGTGGCACTGCCGCCGATGAGTGCGACAAAGACGAGCCAGAACGCTGCCCGGTCGGCGAGCCGCTGCCCCGGAGCCTTGGAGTTCTGGGCTTCCTGGACCAGCGCGACGATCTGTGCCAGGGCCGTGTCCGCACCAACCTTGGTGGCGCGGACCCTCAGGGTTCCGGTGGTGTTGACGGTGGCGCCGATGACTTTGGAACCGACGGTCTTGGCCACCGGCAGGCTTTCTCCGGTGACCATTGACTCATCAATATCGGATTCGCCGTCTTCGACGGTGCCGTCCGTGGGGATTTTTGACCCCGGGCGTACCAGCAGCAGGTCCCCGGGCAGGACTTCGGAGGTGGGAACTTCCACGGGTTCCCCGTCACGGATCACCAGCGCCTTGGCCGGCGCCAGTTCCAGCAGCGTCCGGATCGCGTCGTTGGCCCCGCCCCGCGCCCGCATTTCAAACCAGTGCCCCAGCAGGACGAAGCTGGCCAGAACGGTGGCGGCCTCGTAGAAGACTTCCCCGCCCCCGGTCACGGTGACGACCAGGCTGTACACCCAGCCGGCACCGACACCGACGGCGACGAGGACCATCATGTCCAGTGTCCGGGCCCTGAGCGCCCGGTAGGCGCCGTCGAAGAAGATCCAGCCCGCATAGAAGATGACCGGCACGGACAGAATTAGGGCAAAGATGTCGTCCCGCAACCCGAAGGGGGCCGGGACCGTGAACCCGAAGACATCCCTGCCGATCGGTGACCAAAGAGTAATCGGCACCGAGAGTGTAGCTGCCACAACGAACCGGTTGCGCATGTCACGCACCATCGAGGCCATCGACATGCCGCCGTGGCCGCCGCCATGCCCCATGACCTCCTGCGGATTCCTGGTGACCGGCCCGGTGTGCCCGGCGTGGGCCTGGGGTTCCTTGGCGGTTGTGGTGCCGTGCCCGGGATGACCGGCGTGGGACATGGCGGTGTGGTCGTCGTGAGTATGGCCCTGATCCTTCGACGGGGCCGGGCTGACGCCGGCCATTGGATCGCAGATGTGGTCCGGGACGGAGAGCCCGGCGCAGTGGTAGCCGCATTTCCGTACCCAGCTGGCCAGCTCGGCGATGGAGGTCTTGTCTGGGTCGAACGTGACGTTCGCGGTCTGCGAGACCGGATTCGCTTCCACGCTGAGCACGCCCGGCCGGCGGGAGAGCGTGGCTTCGGCGATGCTCTTGGACGAGGCCCAGTGGACACCTCGCACCTCCATGACCGCGGTTTGTGTCGTAATACTCATGACAGAAATTCCTCTCAGGGCTCGATAAAGCGGTTGAAGAAGTGTCCAGCCGTCGCTCTCGTGGCGCGCAGGCCAGGTATTAGAGCGGTGGTGACATGCCTGGAAATGAGGTTTCCTGATCTGACGGCCTGGTTAGTTCCGGAGTACGTCCGCTCCAGATGCGTGGACACAGTGGCGGGACGTCGATGCCCCCGATCAAAAGTCCGGAGGGCAGAGGTCTCCTATACGCGGCTGATGGACAGCCGGATGAGCGATACAGGGTGCAGGGGTGCCCCGGGGACCTCGGGCAGCGCCCCGGCTGGCTGTGCTGCCGTATCGGCAGCCCGGGTGTTGCCGGGAGATCCCGGGACTGATGTGGCAAGGACGGCAGGCGACAGCACATCAGGGCAGGCGACCGACAAGCCCAGGTTCATGGGGCAGTGTTCAGTACGGGACGGAACTGGTTGGTTCCCCGGACCGTTATTCGCAGCGACAACTGTGTCACGGGAAGGGGTGTAGCGGAGGCTCACGACTTCAGCGGCTTCCGTACGGGACGACGCGATGGTGTGCGACACAGCGCCAGGTCCGGTTGCTGGCGAAGACGTCATCGGCAGGTCAAGAATGCCCGTTATGGCGAGGAGGAACGACAGGACCGCGGTGATTGTGGCCACGTTGGAAAAGGCCTGGTGCTGACGCATCGAATGACGCACTTCTGCCCACCCCGTGTTCATCGCGAAAAAGAACTAGTAGGTTTCGCCCTCTGCAGCGATCCTACCCGGCCGGTTGCGCGGAACCTCAAATCCTTGTCACGCAGGGCGGTCAGCCAGACGCCGACGACAATACCTGCCAGTGTAGCGAGGGCATAGAAACGTATGGCCAGCGGACCGAACTGGAAGGCGCTGACGGTCGGGGAGGGAAAGAACAGGTCTGTCACGACAGGAGTGTTCATGGCCCTATTTGATGTAGGAGAAAACGCCCATCATGCCGCGTTCGGCATGGTAGGCGTTGTGGCAGTGGGTAAGCCACTGGCCCGGGTTGTCGGCGTCGAAGATCACCGTGACGGTCTGTTTGGGCCGGACGATGACGGTATCTTTACGGGCCCCGCCGCCGGATACCTGGAAGGTGTGTCCGTGCAGGTGCATGGGATGCCACATGTCAGTGTCGTTGACGAAATTCACCTGCACCCTTTCGCCGGCCTTAATGTCGAAGGCGTTCTCCAATGGCTTGGTCAGGTCGAAGCGTTTGCCGTTGATGCCCCAGTCGTATTTTTCCATTCCGCCGGTAAGACGAACTTCGTGGGTCCGGTCCGGGGTTTTGTCCGTCAGAGTGACGGTGGGGTCGGCCTTGAGTTGGCCACCATCGACGACGGTACCTTCCAGTTTGTTCGGCAGCACTGCCGGCAGCGGTTGCTTGCCGGTGCCGGTGCTGATGAAGCCCAGGGCCTGTCCGATTTTACCTTCGGCCAGCGCCATCACGGGGGTGAAGCCTTCTGCCACGGTGAGCAGGGCATCGATGCGTTCGCCCATGCCGAGAACGACGGCGGTGACGTCCTGGTGTTGGACAGGGAATCCGTCCGTGTGGGTGAGGGTGAGTTTTTGGCCGGGGATTCCGACCCGGTAGGCGGTGTCCCCGGCGGCGTTGATGATCCTCAACCGGATGACCTGTCCCGTTGTGGCGGTCAGGATTTCTGCTTGGTCCGGGGCTTTGGAGTTGAAGAGGTGGAAGGGGTAGTTGACGTCTCCGGCGTCGCCGCCGAGGAAGTCGCTGCGGGAGCCCATGAGCATGTGTTTCATGCCTGTTGATCCGCCCGAGGGCGAGGGCGTGGAACCCATGGATCCATGGTCCATGCCGGGCATGGAACCGGACATGGACATGCCGCCGGAGAGTTCTTTCACGACGTCCTCGGGGGTGCCGGTGATGCCGTCCATCCAGTCGTCGAGAACGATGACCCAATCCCGGTCGTACACGAGTTTTTCGGCCGGATCTTCGATGATCAGCGCTCCGTAGAGGGCACGTTCGCGCTGCATTTCAACATGGGAGTGGTACCAGTAGGTGCCGGGGTGGGTGAGCCGGAAATCGTAGGTGAATTCGGTCCCTGCGGCCACCGGGTCCTGGGTGAGGCCCGGGACGCCGTCCTGGTCATTGCGCAGGGCCAGTCCGTGCCAGTGGATGCTGGTTGCGTCCTTCAAGCCGTTGACCAGATTTACGTTCAGCTGATCACCGGCCTTGGTGCGGATGGTGGGTGCGGTGAGGCTGCCGTTATAGCCCCAGGTAGTTACCTGCTTGCCAGCCACCGCTGCAGTGAAAGCCGCGGCGTTTAGAGGCTGGGTCACGGTGTTCCCTGAGGAGGGCCGCTGGGCTTCATGTTCGGCGACCACAGGGTCGGTAGGCATGACCCGGTCGGACGCCGCGGTTGTCGGTTCGGGGGTTTGGGTGCAGGCTGCCAGCGCCGCGGCGGCGGCGGTGGCCACTGATAAGCCCAGGAAGTGGCGTCTGTTTAGGTCGGTGTTCATAAGAACTCCTTCAATAGGCGAAGCATGGGCTTCGCGGGTGTCAGATGGGGGTAAGGAAGGTTCCGGAGAGGTTTTGCAGTTCGTAGATCCAGCGGCCCCAGGCTCCGGTGACCATGCGGAGGCCCAGGATGATGAGCATGGAGGCTCCTGCGATATTCACGATCAGGATGTGGCGGCGGACGAGGGCCAAAACCGAACTGACCCACCCCAGGCCCATTGCCGTCAACGCGAACGGGATGCCCAAGCCAAGGCAGTAGGCGAAGGCCAGAAGTGCGCCGTGTCCGGCGCTGCCGGTCGTGACACTTAGAGACAGCACAGCGCTCAGCGTCGGGCCCATGCAGGGAGTCCAGCCGAGCCCAAAAACGATGCCCAGCAGCCGTACGCCGCCCAGGCCGGTCCGCCGGCCCAGGGCAAGTTTGCGGGTCTGCTGCAGCCACGGCGCCAGACCCAGGAGCGCCAGCCCCATTAGAATCACGACCACGCCGAGGCCGCGCATGAGCGGGTCCTGCCAACGCAACAGCCAGGAACCGATCGCGCCGAACGCAGCCTCATAGAGAGTGAAGACCGTCGCGGAGCCCAGCACGAACAGCCCGACCCCGGCCAGGACACGGCACCGGTTGCGCGGCTGGCCCGGGTCAGTGAGCCCGGACAGGTACCCATTGTTCCAAGTGTGCCAGGAACTTACCGCGACGACGATCCCGCACAGCGTTCTGTTTCGGCCGCAAAGCGGGGGCCAATGATCAGGGTCGGGAACTTCGGCCCTTGCGGTGAGAATCATGTGGGGGACACACTGAGGGCAACATTGTAAAGAACCTGGTGGAAGGCGGTGCTCATGGGCGGCGATGAGGTATTCAGGATCGTGGTGGGGGTGGACGGTTCGGCCCCCTCGCGCCTCGCCTTGGAATGGGCAATCGCTGAGGCGCGGCTGCGCCACGGAGAAGTAAAGGCCATGACTGCTTGGCAATTCCCGCCCGTGACGGTCGGGATGGAAGGCCTGGTCCATGATCCGGAGATCTTTCCCCAGGCCGCCCGCCGCCTCCAGGACGAGGCCTTGCGGCGGGTGGACAGCGGGGGAGTGACAGTAACTGGTGATGTTGTCCAGGGCAACACGGCCGGCGTGCTCCTGAAGGCGGCCGAGAACGCCGACCTGGTGGTGGTGGGTTCCCGCGGCCTCGGAGGATTCACCGGATTGCTGCTCGGCTCGGTATCCACCCAGCTGGTTCATCATTCGCCCTCCCCGGTGCTCGTAGTCCGGTCCCGCACCGGCGGTGAGGAATGAGCAATCCGGTGACCAGCCGGATGCCTCACACCGCAGGGAGCAGAGACCGTGACAGCTGACCATTCCTCCCACCTGCATCCGACCGCCGGCACCAGTCACGGAGAGGCGGTTCCGGGAGTGCGTACCTTTAGGGGCAGGCTCCACGCACTGTGGCACACGTTGGTCGGCGCGGTCGGCCTGATCATGGGGCTCCTGCCGCACGTCCTGCATCACATCGGGCTGCTCGCCGGGACCGCGCTGGTCGCGGGATCCGGCGGCACCGTACTGTTCGGGGCACTGGGGCTTCTGGCGTCCATTCCCATGCTAATCCGCCTCTACCGGCGGTTCGGCAGCTGGATTGCACCGGCGCTGGGACTGCTGGTCTTCGTGGCCATGTTCTCCCTGTCCGCGTTCGTTATAGGCCCGGCCATCAGCGGCACCGGAGGGGATGTGAACCCCGGCCCGGTACCCACGGTGGACCATACCGGTGACCACACCGCGGGCCACTGACACCCAACAGGTAAGCCAAAGGAGCAGGGAGGCCCGGGAAAGCCGGGCCTCCCTTTGTCAGCCGACCATTGGAAGGCTACTTCGCGCCGGCCAGGGCATAGCCGGAGGACCGGACTGCCTCAGCCAGGGCCTCCGGGGCGGCAGTGCCCGTGACGGTCAGCCGGGACGTGCCGCCCGGGACGAGATCGACGGTTGCGGTCTCGACCCCTGATACGCCGGACACAGCCTTCTCAACGGTCTGGACGCAATGCCCGCAGGTCAACCCGTCCACCCCGTACTGCGCACCGGAAGCCTGGACCTCCGCCTTGACTGTTGCCGAAGCCCCGGCCCGGGTGTCTGCGGCGGGGGAGCAGCAGCTGCAGCCGTGCTGTGCAGCGGAGGCCAGGGGGAGTTGGGTTCGTGATTCGGTGGTTCCACACATGTCAGTTTTCCTTCGAGAGGGTGGATGCAAAGGGGGCTGTTGGGGATGAACGGCTGTAACGGCCCGGGGGGCCTGGACAAACCACGTCACTGACAACACCATTAGAATACCCCCTAGGGGTATTCTGCGCAAGTCACCCAACACCGGCCGCAGCGTCCGCCTCCGCTGGGCTGCGGGGCCGTTAGGCCCTTGCGGACAGGGCCCGGCGGGTCAACACTCAAGGAATGAGCAGTCTTCCTGATCCGCGTCTCCCTGACGCACGCCGCCCGTTTCCGTCCCGCGGCCCATTCCAGCCCTGGACACAGACGCTGCTGATAGTCCTCGTCGCCGCAGCGGCGATCTACCTCCTCACCAACCACTGGCTCCATGTGCTGGATGCACTGCCCTATCTGGGTGTGGTGCTCGTGATGAGCCTTTGTATGTTCGGGCACGGAGGCCATGGGGGCCACGGCGGACACGGCGGACACGGCAGCTCCCATCAGGGGCACGGCGGGCAGGAGGCCCGGCCAGGGCCCGGGGGAGGTGGCGGGCATGTCCATTGATTACGGGTATGACCTGTGGTGGTTGGTGATCATCAATTCGGCGGTGTTCATTATCTTCGCGTTCAGTTTCGTCCGTCCCCGAACGAAACTGGACTGGCGGGCGGTGGGCGGATTTTCCGCGTTCATCGTGGCGCTGTTCACCGAGATGTACGGTTTCCCGCTGACGATCTACCTGCTCTCGGGATGGCTGGGAAACGGGATGCCGGGCGGGGATCTTCTGAACCACAACTCGGGTCATTTGTGGCAGGACCTCACCGGCTGGCAAGGGGATCCGCACCTGAGCCCCCTGCACCTTCTGAGCAACGTGCTGATCGCCGCAGGGTTCATCCTGCTCTACCGGTCCTGGCAGGTCCTCTTCGCGGCCCAACGGGACCACCGTCTGGCGGTCACGGGACCCTACGGCACGGTGCGGCATCCGCAGTACATGGGTTTCCTGACCATCATGGCAGGGTTCCTGCTGCAGTGGCCCACGCTGCTGACCCTTCTGATGCTCCCGGTCCTGGTCATCGTGTACCTGCGCCTGGCCCGGAAGGAGGAACGCCTGATGGACGCCGAGTTCGGCGAAGCCTATGCCGCCTACCGCCGGCAGGTCCCCGGGTTCGTCCCCAGGTTCGGACGACGCCCGGCCGGCGCCGGGCAGAAGCTGCAGAAGGGCCCGTGATGGCCCGGCAGCCGGGTGTGGATGGGGAGGCCGGGTTACCGCCATGCTGTTCCTGGCGGTAAAGAACCTCGTCCAGGAAAAGACCCGGCTGCTGATCAGCGTCGGCGGGGTCGCGTTCAGCGTGCTGCTGATCATGAGCATCCAGGGGCTGTATCAGGGCTGGAGCAACAAGATCGGCGAATACATCCGCACCGTGCCGGCCGACTACTGGATCACCCAGACCGGCGCGACGGACATGTTCCACACCCCGTCCGTGCTGCCCCTGACCGTCCGGGATTTCCTCACCGGCGTTCCAGGGGTCACCAGTGCCAAGCCGTTCAGCGGCCGCCGGGTAGCGTTTGCGCACAACGGCAAGGACATCAACCTTTACGTCATTGCCGACGACACGGAGAACAACGTCGGGGCCCCGGCGCGGGTGGTCGAGGGCAAAGCCGTCCCGGACAAGGGCGAGATCATCATCGACCGGGTGGTTGGACGCAGCGAGAACATCAGGATCGGGGACACCATCCCTGTCGCCGGCAGGACGCTGAAAGTCGCCGGCTATTCCGAGGGCGGATACATCCTCAGCTTCTCCTTCGCGTTCGCAACCAAGGAAGACGCCGAAAGCATCCTTCAGCTTCCAGGAGCCACGAACTTCTTCCTCGTCACGGTGAAAGACGGCGCCGACGCGGGCGCGGTTGCTTCCCGGATCGAAGCCGACCCTGCTGTGGATGCCATCACCAAGGACAGGTTCGTAGAAAACAATACGAACATCGTTCGGGACACTTTCCTGCCCATCATCCTGGTCCTGCTGCTGATCGGGATCGCCGTGGGTATGACCGTCATCGGCCTGACCATCTTCACCTCGACCATTGAAAAAGCGCGCGAATACGGTGTCCTGAAGGCCATCGGGGTGAGCAACCGCCAGCTTTACACTGTCGTGGTGGAACAGGCCGTCACCGCAGCCGTGCTCGGATACCTCGTCGGGGCGGGCCTGGCCCTTGCCGTCAGCGCTGCCGCGGGAACCTTTGTCCCGGAATTCATTACGGAAATCCGCTGGCTCGATGCGGCCTGGATTTTCGCCGTCACCCTGGCCATGGCTGTGGTGTCTTCGCTACTGCCGGTCCGCCGGCTGGCCCGCATCGACCCGGCGGAGGTGTTCCGCGCATGAGCGTCGTTTTGGTCGAAGACGTGTCCAAGACCTTCGGGGCCGGGCACACCGCAGTGACCGCCGTGGACCACGTATCCCTCAGCGTTGACGCCGGGGACATTGTGCTCGTAATGGGACCCTCCGGGTCCGGAAAAACAACCCTGCTGTCCATGATCGGCACCCTCATGTCCGCCACGGAGGGCCGGATCCTCATTTCCGGGCAGGACACCTCGACCCTTGCACCCGCACAGCTGTCACGCCTGCGGCTGGAAGAATTCGGCTTCGTCTTCCAGACCTTTAATCTGCTGTCGGCGCTTACCGCGGAGGAAAACGTCATGCTGCCCCTCCTCACGGCCGGAGTACCCCGCAAGCTCGCCCTGGCCAAGGCCCGGACGGCGCTGGAGCAGCTCCAGCTCGGACACCGTCTGCGGAACCTGCCCCGGGACCTCTCCGGCGGGGAGAAACAACGTGTGGCCATCGCCCGGTCCCTGGCCAATGATCCCCGGCTGATCCTCGCCGACGAACCGACCGCGAACCTGGACGCGAAGACCGGCCAGGAAGTGACCCTGCTCCTTTGCGAAACGGCCTGCCGGGAGAACCGGGCCGTCATCATCGTCAGCCATGACCAGCGGCTCCGGACCGCCGCGAAAAGGGTTATCACCATCGAGGACGGACGCCTCACAGACGAAGAACCCGGGGAACACGACCGGCACTGCCGCATGCACACGGCAGGATCACCGTCATGAAGATGACTGATGAGGAACTGCTCGCGGCCTTGGCTGACCCGGCCGAAGACCCGGCCCGGATGGAACGGATCAGCACGGAAATCGATGCCGGTTTCCGCCTGCTCTCGGGCCGGGTCGGCAAGGCAGTCGCTGTCTTCGGATCCGCCCGCCCCGGCCCGGAGGATCCCCGCTACGCAGCAGCCCGGAAGATGGGTGCGCGGTTTGCGGACGCGGGGTTCGCAGTGATCACCGGGGGAGGTCCGGGTTTGATGGAAGCGGCCAACCGTGGCGCAGTCGAAGCCGGAGGCATCTCTGTCGGTCTCGGCATCGAACTCCGGCGCGAACAGGTGCTCAACCCCTACGTGGATGTGTCCATGACGTTCCGGTACTTTTTCGCACGGAAACTCATGTTCGTCCGGTATGCCTCGGCATTCGTCGTCCTTCCCGGCGGATTCGGCACCCTGGATGAACTCTTTGAGGCCCTGACACTTGTCCAGACCGGAAAAATCCATGAATTCCCCGTGGTCCTGATCGGGACCGAGCACTGGTCCGGGCTCATGGTCTGGATCCGTGAGCGGCTCCAGAGCCCGGGATTCATCACTCCCGACGACATCGGGCTCCTGCGGGTCACCGATGACATCGACGAAGCCATCGAGTTGATCCAGCACTGCCACCTGCGCCAACTCGCCCTCTGATCCGGAAAAGGGATGAGGAACGGGCAGTCGACGGACATGTGCGGAGTGCCCCCGGTAAGGAAACGCCAGGCGCTGGCGTCGCCGAGGCCGGGGGAGAGAGCATGGTCCCGTTGCGTCCTGCAGGCCAACTGTCTGGACAATGCTCGTGCACGTCATCGGCGTCGGTGTCTCGCTGTTCTTTCCCGGGAAGCGCCCACCGCCGGGGCAGTGGTCGCCATCTGGACTGGTTTTGGCCTCGTCTGGCTTGTGCTCCGGGGGACCCTGCAGGGGGCCGGCCAGGGCAAGGGGACTAAAGACTCTGTCGACGGAAGTCGATGGGAACGAGAGTGGACATCAGGGTACCAATGGTTTCAGGTGGCAGGGAGGAAGCAGACATGATGTTTTGGGACGGGAACATGGGCGTCTGGGGGTACATCCTGATGGGCGTGAGCTTTGTGCTGTTCTGGGGTGCCATCATCACCGCCATCATCCTCTTCGCCCGATCCATGGGAGCCGGGAACAGCCGGCATGAAGATGGCGGGCCCCGTGCAGGCGTCGCCGAGAATCTGCTCGCAGAACGTTTTGCCCGCGGTGAAATCGACGAGAGCGAATACACAGCCCGTCTCACAGTGCTCCGCCGCGGTCGCGGAGCTTAACGCCGAAGTGTCCGCCCGGTCCGGCCGCAGACCTTAACAGATACCGTAGGGGCTACATGTTGTGGGCGTAACCGGAAAACAACGAACGGCGGAAGCCCTCACGCAATGAAGTTCCGGCAACGGGTGGATATCATCTGACGCCCCGGATCCCTCTGCGGAAGGACACACCATGCCTGCTGACCCGAATCCCTCACCCGGACCCGGTTACCAACCGGCACAGGCCTGGCTGCCGCGACCGGAAACACCCGAAGCGACCACCGCCCGCGCTGCCCGGCCGCTGGCCCCTGCCGGGAACCGCTAGGTACGCCGCCATGGACCTCCGGCTCATCTCCCGCGTACTGTTCCTGCGCGCTGCGTGGCGCAGAAGGGACCACTGGGACGCCGCACGAATCACCGCCCACCAGGACCGCGCCCTGCAGGAACTGCGTCGTGCCGCCTACGCGGGCTCGGAGTTCTACCGGCGCCATCACGCCGGCCTGCAGGACGCTCCGCTGCACCAGCTGCCGATCGTGACGAAGGCGGACCTGATGGACCACTTCGACGAGGCCGTTACCACACCGGACTTCAGGTTGGCGGATCTGGAGAGCCATCTGCGGTCCCTGACCGAGCACGGTGGAGACCCGGGGATGCCGTGGAAGGGCCGGTGGTGGGCGGCTGCGACGGCAGGGACCACTGGCCGGCGGGGAACGTTCGTCTGGAACCGCTCTGAGTGGGGGACTGTCCTGGCGTCCTATGCCCGGGCGAACGATTGGGCAGGGATCTCCGCCGGCCCCACCCATCCACTGAAAATGGCCCTCGTGAGCTCCCGCGTCCCAACACACCAGTCAGCCGTCGTCGGCGCCTCGCTGCGCTCCAAGCTCGTACCGACCCTCCGCCTGGACGTCACCGCACCCATGGATGAGACGGTCGCAGCGCTCAACCGGTTCCAGCCCAGGGTCCTGGTCGGCTACGCCTCAGCACTCAAACCCTTGGCCGCCGAGCAGCGGGCCGGACGGCTGCACATCTCACCCCAGGGCGTGATGTCCGCCTCCGAAGTGCTCAGCCCGCACACCGCCTCCGAACTGGAAGCGGCGTGGGGAAGCGCGCCCTTCGATGTCTACGCCGCCACCGAAACGGCCGGGATCGCCTCCCCGTGTACCTACAGGAACCGCCATGTCTACGAGGACCTGCTGATCATCGAACCCGTGGACCAGGCCGGGAATCCAGTGCCGCAGGGGACAACCGGGGCAAAGCTTCTCGTCTCCGTCCTGTTTTCGCGGACCCTGCCGCTGATCCGCTACGAAATGTCCGACACCGTGCGGCTGGGCGGACGAGGCTGCCCCTGCGGACGCTCCTTCACTGTCATGGAGGACATCGAAGGCCGGATCGAAGACGTACTCCACCTGCCAGGCAAGGCCGGAAGCGTAGATGTCCACCCGATCGTGTTCCACCACGTTCTGGACCAAGCCGCCCTTGCCGGCTGGCAGGTCATCCAGGAACCCTCCGGGCTGCGGGTACTCCTCGCGGGCCTCGCGCCCGGAGCTTCCATACAGGGAGTCCGGACCGCAGTAAGCGACGCCCTCGCTGCGGCAGGAGTTGTGCAGACCGGTGTGGATGTACACCTCGTGGATCACCTTGAACGGACAGCACTGGGCAAGGCGCCCTTCGTGCGGGGGTTGAAGGGCCCGCGATGACGGAGTCACCCACCGCCGCTGCTGCTTTGTCGCCGTTATCTTTGATCTGGATGGCGTCGTCACGGACACGGCGGCTGTGCATGCGACAGCATGGACCGAGCTCTTCAACGAGGTGCTGAAAGATCCGCAGGTCCCACCAACGGCACGCAGGAGCCCGTTCAACACCAGGGACTACCAGAAGTGTGTCGACGGCAGAAGCCGCAACTCCGCCGCTGTTCTAGCGGCCGGGGGCCTGTCCCGAGCCTTTGACCTGGTCATCGATGGCGAGATTGCTCGCGAAGCGGGGCTAGCCGGGAAACCAGACCCCGCATTGTTCCTTGAAGTGGTGCACCGGCTGCGCAGATAATGGTCTCGGGCACGATGACCGGCTTTGTCGCAGCCCCGTCGAGGCGGTCATCGATGGATTTCATGGACCGGTAGGGCAAGGCGGTGCGGGAGGCGGCCATTGACGCGGCCTCGGCCCAGCCCGGCCGCATGGTTTCCGGGGTCAGGCACCGGGCCAACAGTGTTGCCGCATCCACAGCCTTCGTCGCGGGTCGTATGACGGCAGCGGGTCTCCCGGGACGGTCAGGTCTTATGCCTTCAATCTGCGGGACTTCTTCGCTTTTCTCGCACCGCGGCGGTGTTCACAGCAAGTTGATTGCTGCGGGATAGGCCACCGGGAATTGCATACCGGGCACCGTCCGGTCCTGCGCCGGGCATCGTCTGTGGCATCTGACCTGTGGCAGGACCTGTGACGGAAGCTTTGCGTCTGGCTACGCCGTTTGCCGTCGCGCCATTGCCTGCTGTTTTTCAGTTATTCCCTGCCCGTATCGCGTGAGCCCACGAGGTTTATAGATTGACAGCACCGTGGTGACAAGCAGCGCCAGCAGCGCAGCACCGGCATCAAACACGAACTGGACCCGCATGCCGGTCATGTCCGCCGAACCCAGGGATGAAGATGCTGCGATTTCCGCCATTGCGGTAACGGGCTGCAGATGAACCAGCAGC
Organism: Pseudarthrobacter lactosi; assembly: GCF_055412785.1. Classification (NCBI taxonomy): domain Bacteria; kingdom Bacillati; phylum Actinomycetota; class Actinomycetes; order Micrococcales; family Micrococcaceae; genus Pseudarthrobacter; species Pseudarthrobacter lactosi. The sequence continues at coordinate 695,203 of NZ_JBVAYS010000003.1, read as the reverse complement.
AAGGCGCTGGCCCCGGTGGTAATCATGAGCTTGATCAGCACCCAGTAGTAACGGAACAGACCCCAGACGGTGCCCAGGCCCTGGACGATGCCGGAAATCAGGGAGGCCAGGCTGAGCGGGAAGATCACAGTCCAGCCGATGAGGTTCATTCCCAGATACGCAGCCTGGACCAGTCCTGGGTCCGTGGAGGACAGTCCGGTGATGGCCAGAACAAGGAACGTTGTGACGGCACCCAGCCATCCGACAGAGCAGATCACATGCACCATCAGGGTGGCTTTACGGAGCCCAGGGGTCATCACTTTCACGGGGTGTGGTTCATCATTCCGCCGCCGCTGAGATGGATGACCGCGAAAGTCACCACAAGCAAGGTAGCGGCGACGAGGAAGGCTTTGACCCAAAGGGGCGTTCGGTGCCCGGGGGCTGGGCCGCGCTCCTGGACTAGCGGGGACTGGGGTTTGGGTATTGGGCGCTCTGTCATGAGGCTCCTTGTCGGGCGGGGGCGAACATCCTTTTGTAAGACAGTATGTTCTCAGTGTGCCATGTTGTTCAAGGCGTGGCGTGTTGTACGATGCGGGAATGCCAAAGTTATGGGATGAGACTGTCGAGACTCATCGCGGCGCCGTCCGGACCGCTATCCTGGACGCTGCAGCGACCCTGGTCGCCGGCCATTCGGCGGCTGCGGTGACGATGTCCGGTATCGCCCAGACGGCCGGTATCGGCCGCGCAACGCTCTATAAGTACTACCCGGATGTCGAGACGATCCTAGCGGCCTGGCATGAGCGTCAGGTCCATGCGCACCTGGAAGTCCTGACCCGGATTAGGGACAGCACGCGGGGCGCCCGCGAGCAGCTTGAAGCCGTGCTGGAGGCCTACGCCTTCCTCTCACACTCCGGGCACGGAGCAGCCGACGCCGTCGCCCTGCACCAAGGCGCACACATGGGCCCCGCCGAGCGCCACCTGTCCGGATTTCTGACAGAACTCCTGCGCCAGGGTGCGGAAGCCGGGGTATTCCGGGGGGACGTAGCCGCGGATGAACTCGCCGCGTTCTGCCTTCACGCCCTCGAAGCGTCCGCCGGTCTGACATCGCCGGAGGCCGTTCACCGGCTGGTCAAAGTCACCTTGGCCGGGCTCCACCCGGTGCCCTGAGTAGGCAGGCGTCCCCTGGGACCTGCGCCTGCAGGCATCCCGGGACCGGCTGCTGCTGTCCATCCCGGGCCGTCAGTCTGGGCTTCGATCAAAGGTGAAGCCACAGGCGCACCGGTACATCAGCACGCCCCCGGATGGCTCCGGGGGGTGACTGCCCGATGCCTCCGGGAAGAGAAGTACAGGCATTTTGTCGGCCGGGACCAGACGCATAGGCTCACCGCAATGCATGTGGGTGGCCAGCATTCGCCGCAGCTGCGGGTCGTCGACCGGGTTCCCGGACGCGGCACCTATCCCGGCCAAGGTGCCGCCGGCAGGTGGGATGGACCCCTGACGCGGGCCTGAGGGCTGCCTGGGTTTCATGTATTCCTTTTGACGAAAGATGGCGCCACGGTCGCCGAGCGATCCGTGGCTCTGGTCGCGCCCCCACACGGATTAACGATTCGACTGGCACTTTCCTCCCCCGGATGCCGGCGGCAGAGCTCAGGGACGCATTGAGGGTTGCCTTGAGGCCGGGATGCCGCCGGGCAGGCCTTCCCTCGGGTGCCGGAAGGCGTTGGATCTCCGGTCACCGTTGGGTGGGCCGTCGCGGAGGGTCAGCCGAGCGAGCCGAGAAGGTCGTTGCATGCCTTTTCGCAACGGCGGCAGGCCTCGGCACAGAGCCGGCAGTGTTCATGCATGCCTGCGTGTTGTTCGCATTCCTCGGCGCAGGCCTTGCAGATGGTGGCGCAGGCCTGCAGCACCGCGCGGGTGACGTTGGCGTCATAGCCGGTGTGGCGGGAGAGGACGTTTGCCGTGGCCGCGCAGATGTCCGCACAGTCAAGATCGGTGCGGATGCATTTGGTCAACTCGGCGACCATGTCTTCGCCGAGGCAGGCATCAGCGCAGGCGGTACAGGCCTGTGAGCAATCAAAGCACGCCGCAATGCATTCGGCGAGCATGTGCTGATCGATGCCGCCGAGATCCTTCGGGTACGCATCGAGCATCTTGTGGGTGCTTCCGTGTGTCATTTCTTTCTCTCTTTCCAATACTGAACGGAAGGAACCTGGTGCGGAGACCGGCTGATGTTTTCTGATGTGCCGGCTGTTTGGCTGATGTTCTTTCTCGGGCCTCCTTCTGATCGCTGAAGGCAGGACCCAAAGGGCGGCCCGCACGCGGTGTCTACGCCAGCCAGGTCGAAGGGTGCCACTTGCCGGCCGTATGGCCTGGCGTTCGCGCGGCCGGACGGGGAGAACGTGTGCTTTATGTCCGGCTGACAGACAGTTGAGTTAGGGTTAGCGCCTGCCAGCTCAGCGGTGCTTGGGGCCTGTTGGCGATGTGGGATGCCGGGGGCCGGGCGCGCGGGCCCGCGGAATCAGGGATGAGCGTTCCTGGCCTTGGCTGCGCCGCGTCGGTCACAGCAACGGGCCACGACCGTGGACTGACTGCCCGGGTGTCTCCGGTCTCGTGGCACCCGCTGCGCGGGACCCCGCGGAGCACGTCGGAGGCGGATTGGGCTCCGACCGGGCTCACTCTGTTCGAACGTCCCCGAGGGTTCTCCTGTCCCCCGGGGATCGCAGTCTCGCGCTGGCGCTGTGCGGCGGCGTAAGGGCTGCGGTCGGACACCCCCACCACGTGGTCCTGTCCACTACAAAAGGTAACTGGCGCGGCCACCAGGAGGACGATCACGAGGCAGGAAAGAACAGCCCGCGGCGCCGCAAGCCTGCGGACCAGCAGTGGAAGCGTGGAACGTTGAAGGGCCATCTGGTCTTTCCTGGGGCAAGTCCCGCCCAGCGTAACCTTCCGGTGCCCCGCCAGTCACCATCCCTGTCCCCTTAAGCCCAGAGCGCTTTTGATAACGGATTTGTAACTTAAGCCGACGCTTCGCTAAAGTTGGATAAACACATACCCCCAACGGGTATGGATGTGACCGCTTCGCCAAACCCCGCCGGCGGTCCTTGAACCTGATCTTTCTCAGGCGGGGGCGGAGGACCCACTTTTGGTGCGTAATGATGCACCTTGGGGTGAAGCCGACCCTGTGACTGCGCGTCCTGATCGCGTCCTGCAGGGCAGCCGGACAGTCCACTCGTCCGAATCCGACAGCTAACTTCGCCGGCGCCGAGAGGACCACTATCTTGCCTGCCCAGCCAAAACACGGCCGTCGCCGTGCCCTTCCGGCCGCTGCCTCACCACGCCGCCGTCCGTTCTTCCAGGAACCAATGTTCCGGCTCCGCGGCCAGCAGTTCGGCCTAACAGCAGCCGTCACGGGAATGATTGCCCTCACTGCTCTGTCCGCGGCGCAGGCTGACTCCGGCAGCCGCGCTGCGGCCCAGGACCGGCCAGTGGCCGTGGCAGCCGCGGCTCCGGAAGCGGCGGTCACGGCAGCAGCTGAAACTGTTCTCACCTTTGACCGCCCGGAGGTGACCTCCCAGCCTGCGCCTGCGCCCGTTGCCCCGGCGCAGTCCGCAGGGGCGGTTAAGGCACTCCAGGCTGCCCCCGAGCCCGTGCCGGCATCCCCATCCACGGGGTTGCGTGCCCCGCTCGCGTCGATTAACGTCAGTTCCCCCTTCGGCTTCAGAATCAGCCCGATCACCGGGGCCGCAGCTGAAATGCACACCGGGATTGATCTGACCGGGGCGTGCTCGACGGCGGTCTTCGCCGCCGGTTCCGGCACTGTCACCGAGGCCGGCTGGAGCCCGTACGGCGGCGGCAACCGGATCGTCGTCGATCACGGCAACGGGCTGAAGACCACCTACAACCACCTGGCCAGCATCGGTGTCTCCCTCGGACAGGCCGTGGCTCAGGGCCAGCAGATTGCAGGGGTAGGCACAACCGGTGCCTCCACCGGCTGCCACCTTCACTTCGAGGTCATGGTCAACGGCCAGACCGTCGACCCGGCTGCCTTCATCTAAGAGGCCCGGCCCGCAGCCAGATGGCTGCGCTGACTGCTTGCGCGTGAAGGCGGAAGCCGCGCGATGAAGCGGTACAGTTGCGGGTGCGTCCTGCACCCTGTTTTTCTGCGGTCCAGACGGGCCGCCGCTCAGTGCCAGTCATGGTTCCGGGCTCGGGCGGATTACGCACAGGGGCCGCCTGCGGGCGCCCACACAACGAGCCGGACAAAGGACTATACAGTGCAAATCCCAATGGCTGCCGCGGGTCTTTACGCCCTGGCCACGACGCCGGCCCCGGGTCCAGGCAACGAAGGTCTGAGGCCAGGGCTGGACCCGGATCAGGTAACTCCCGGATTCCTGGGTTTCGCGATGACGGCGTTCATGGTCATCGCAGTTGTCCTGCTCATGGTTTCCATGACCAGACGAATCCGGCGTGTGCGTTACCGGGCGCAGTTCGAGCAAGGAAGCGAACCCGTTTCGGAAGAAACGGATGATGCCCGCAGCCAGCCTGGGATCAACGAAACCGAGGCGACCAACGGCAGCGGACCGGGCGGCGAGGGCCCCGGACGGGGATGAGCCCGCGGCTCCCGCGGTAGGCCGCCGTGTGGAGTTTATTTAGTGAAGCCGTGCTGCATGTGGCCGGACAATGCTGGATCTACCGCTCCTGTTTGTCTTTTTCATTATCGACGGTTTGCGATGGTCGTTCCCAGGGGCGGCATGCTCAGCGCTTTTTCGTCTCGGTGCGTCCGGCGAGGATTGCGCCGATGAGGATCAGCACGCCACCGGTGGGGTAGCCGATGAAAATGTCCTCGGTGATGCTCGGCCCCTGGCCGGTAGCGGCCAGGTGCGCGATCCAGTGGCTGATGGCGACGAGGGCACCGGCGGCCATGAGGGCCTGTCCGATGCGGACGAGCCGCCGGTGCCGGCGGTAGCGCGAGTCGGCGTCGGGCTCTTGTTTGGGCTTGTGGTACTTTTTCATGATTTTCCTTGAAGGGGTCGGGGTCAGCTGTTGGTGCCGCCCGTGCAGGCGGCTCCGGGTTCGGGTGCGTTGGGGGACTGGGCGTAGGCCCGGATAAAGGCGGGGATGCGGTCGTCGCCGGCGTCCTGCACGCTCAGCTGTGACCCCCATGCGGTGACGGTGACCGGGCCGGTCTGGTCTTTCTCCGGGCTGAGCAGGACGTAGGGCTTTCCCTTGGCGAGTTCGGTGAGCTTGGTTAGCTCTGCCGCCGGCAGGTCGGGTTTGTAGGTCAGCCACACGGCCCCGTGTTCGAGCGAGTGCACCGCGCGTTGTTCCTTGACCGGTTCGGTGTAGACCCCGCAGTTGATCCAGACCGGCGCATGATCGCCTCCGGCGCCCGGTTCCTGCGGGTAGTCGACGGCGTCCTGGACGTGGTTGCGGGCGAGACCGGCGAAGGTCTGGACGCCGTCGATGGGTCTTTTCGCAGCCTCCGCAGCTGCGTTCTTTTCCTGGACCGAGGTGGTGACGGTGAAGGCAACGGCGGTAATGATGAGCGCCAGGACCAGCCCGAAACTACCGTAGACCAAGAGGTTCCATTTGCGCTGCTTGGCCTCTTGCTGTGACCGGACGGCGGCCAGGGCAGCCTCGTGGTCGGCGCGTCGCTTTCCGGCGTTATTCATGTGTGTGTCCTTTCGGTGGGTGCATCAGGATCCTGCCGCAGATCGGGCGAGCGGGTTTCGACTTCGGAGCGCGGCCGGGACCGCAGGCGATGGAAGAGGGCCATTCCGGCAATAAAGAGAAGGCCGGAGACCCATGTGTTCACGCGCAGACCCAGGATGGTGTTGGCAGGATCGGAGCGCATCAGTTCGAAAGCGAACCGGCCGGCGGTGTAAAGGACGATGTAGAGGGCAAAGACTGCACCGGCACCGAGCCTGTACTTGCGGTCCAGGGCCATCAGCAGGGAGGCGGCGGCCAGGCACCAGAGGGATTCGTAGAGGAAGGTGGGTTGGAAGTAGCCCAGGACCTCCGGGGTGCCGTCGCCCGAGAGGACGGCCTGCCCGGTGGCCTGGTTCATGTTGTAGATCTGGAGTTTCCAGGGCAGGTCTGTGGGGCCGCCGTAGAGTTCGTTGTTGAACCAGTTCCCCCACCGTCCCAGGCCTTGGGCGATGAGCAGGCCGGGGGCGGCTGCGTCAGCGAACGCCAGGAAGGGGATCCCGGCGCGTCGGGCGCCGATCGCGGCGCCGACAAGTCCCAGGGCGACGGCGCCCCAGATGCCGAGGCCGCCCTCCCAGATTCTCAGCGCCCCCCAGGGGTCCCTGCCTGGGCCGAAGTAGAGTTGGTTGTCGGTGATGACGTGATAGAGCCTGCCGCCGATGATGCCGAACGGTACGGCCCACGTCACGGTGTCCAGGGTCTGGGCGGTCGTCCCGCCCCGCTCCCGGAGGCGCCGGGCTGTCAGCCACGTGCCAAAGACGATGCCTGCCAGGATGCACAGCGCGTAGAAACGCACGGTCAGGGGCCCGAGCTCCAGGGCGCTGACCGTCGGGGACGGGATGAAGTAATCCGTTATTGCTGAAGGCTGCATGGCTGCGCTCACTTGATGTAGGAGAAGAGGGCCATCATGCCGCGTTCGGCGTGATAGGCGTTGTGGCAGTGGACGAGCCATTGGCCCGGATTGTCGGCGTCGAAAATCACTGTGACGGTTTCTTTTGGCCGGACGATCACGGTGTCTTTACGCGCCCCTGTGGAACCGACCTGGAAGGTGTGGCCGTGCAGGTGCATGGGGTGCCACATGTCCGTGTCGTTGATAAAGCTCACTTGGACCCGTTCGCCTTCTTTGATGTCGAAGGTGTGCTCGAACGGGTTGACCATTTCGAAGCGGTGGCCGTTGATGCCCCAGTCGTATTTCTCCATGCTGCCGGTGAGCCGAAGTTCGTGGGACCGGTCGGGGGTCCGGGGCTGCAGGTTGACTGCCGGGTCGGCTTTGAGCTGCCCACCGTCCAGGACGGTCCCTTCCAGCCTGCCGGGCAACACTGCCGGGAGCGGCTGTTTTCCCGAGCCGGTGCTGACGAATCCGAGGGCCTTGCCGGTCTTCCCTTCGGGCAGTGCCAGCAGGGGAGTGAAGCCTTCTGCGACGGTGAGCAGGGCATCAATGCGTTCGCCCATGCCGAGCACGACCGCGTCAACGTCCTGGTGTACTGCGGGAAACCCGTCGGTGTGGGTCAGGGTGATCTTCTGGCCGGGGATCCCGACCCGGTAGGCGGTGTCCCCGGCGGCGTTGATGAGCCGGAGGCGGATGACCTGCCCCGCGACGGCGGGTAGGATCTGTGCCTGGTCCGGTACTTTGGAGTTGAACAGGTGGTACGGGTAGTTGACGTCTCCGGCGTCGCCGCCGAGGAAGTCGCTGCGGGATCCCATGAGCATGTGCTTCATTGCTGACGGAGCGGGGCGGGCGTCGGGGGAAGGCGAAGCCGAACGTTCCAGCCCCGCCGTGTACATCCCTTCGGAGAGTTCGGCCAGCACATCGTCGGGGGTGCCGGTGATGCCGTCCATCCAGTCGTCCAGGATGATGACCCAGTCCTTGTCGTATTTCAGTGGCTCGGCCGGGTCTTCGATGATCAGTGCCCCGTACAGTGCGCGTTCGCGCTGCATGTCCATGTGGGAGTGGTACCAGTAGGTGCCGGGCTGGGCGAGCCTGAAGTCGTAGCTGGAGTCGGCTCCGGCGGCAACGGGTTCCTGGGTGATGTGCTGGACGCCGTCCTGGTCGTTGCGCAGGGCCAGGCCGTGCCAGTGGATGCTGGTCTGGTCTTTGAGCTGGTTGGTCAGCGCCACGCTGAGCCGGTCACCGGCCCGGGCGCGGATTTCGGGGGCCGTGAGGTTGCCGTTGTATCCCCAGGTGGTGAACGTTTTTCCGGCCACATTCGTTTCGAACGGTCCGGCCGTGAGTGGCTGGGCCACTGTAGTGCCGGCCAGGGGCCGCTGCGCTTCGTAGTGGGCGACCAGCGGGTCATCGGGCATGACCCGGGTTGGTGCAGCGGCGCTGCGCGGGGAGGTACAGGATGCCAGGGCCGCTGCTGCGGCGCCGGCGGCCGACAGCGCAAGGAATTGCCGCCGGTCCAGTTGGGACGAGGTTGGGTTCATGTCAGTTTCGAATCCTTGGGAAAGAAGGCCGGGCAGTGCGCAAGGCAGCCATCAGATCGGGGTGAGGAAGGTGCCGGAGAGGTTCTGCAGTTTGTAGATCCACTGCACCCACACTCCGGTGATCATCAGGATGCCCAGGATGATCAGCATCGAGGCGCCGGCGATGTTGACGGTGCGGATGTGTCTGCGGACCAGGGCAAGGGTGTTGCTGACCCAGCCGAAGCCCATGGCGGCCAGGGCGAACGGGATGCCCAGGCCCAGGCAGTAGGCGAAGGCCAGCAGAGCCCCGCGTCCGGCGCTGCCGGTGGTCACGCTCAGGGACAGCACCGCGCTCAGTGTCGGGCCCATGCAGGGTGTCCAGCCCAGGCCGAAGACGATCCCGAGCAGCAGTGCGCCGCCGAGTCCTGTGCGGCGGCCGAGGGTGATTTTGCGGGTCTGCTGCAGCCAGGGCACCAGACCGAGCAGGGCCACGCCCATCAGGACCACGACGATTCCCAGGCCGCGCATCAGTGTGTCCTGCCAGCGCAGCAGCCAGGAACCGATCGCCCCGAATGCTGCCCCGTAGAGGGTGAATACGGCGGCGAACCCCAGCACGAACAGGCCCACGCCGGCCAGCACCCGGCGGCGGTTCCGCGGCTGCGTCGGGTCGGTCAGGCCGGAGACGAAGCCGAGGTAGCCGGGGACCAGGGGCAGGATGCAGGGGGAGAGGAAGGAGACGAGCCCGGCGGTCATGGCCAGGGGGATCGCGATGATCAGCGCCCCGGAGGTGACCGTGGAGGCGAAAAACCCGCCGATGCCCATCGGCTCAGGCCGCGTCGGAGGGCCGGAAAACCGCCCCGCCGTCCGTGGACACGACCAGGCCGGTTGAGGTAGCGGCCCAGATCCAGGGTTTACCCTCTGATCCTTCCGTCGCGGCGATGGCTTTGACCTGTCCCTGGATCTGCCCGGTCGGGGACCAGGTGGCGCCGGCGTCGGAGGAGTAGTGCACCGTGCCGTCCGGTGCGACACCGATGGCTTCTGTGGTGCTGGCGAACGCGGCGAACTGCACCACCGGGGCAGCCTTGTCCAGGACCCAGGTGGCGCCGCCGTCGGTCGAGCGTTGCACACCGTCGACGGTGGTGGCCAGCACGGTGTCGCTGTAGGGGTTCCCGGCCAGGGCTGCCGGTGCGAAGTCCGCGGCGATTGTTTTCCAGGTCTTCCCGTCAGGGCTCGCGCGTAAGGCCCCGTCGAAGGCGACGATCCCGGACTTGGTGGCTGTCAGGGCATGGAAATCGGACTCTCCCTGGCGCGAAAGCTGCTCCCACGTGGCACCGCCGTCGCTGGTCTTGACCAGACCCAGCGGGTTGGGAAGATCCGAACCCGGGCCAGGGTGGCCCGACGCGTAGAAGACGCCCTGCTCCATGGTGGCGGTGAAACCCATCAGGTCGTTCGTGGGTCCGATCCTGACGGCGGGTTTTTTGGACACGTCGAACAGGCCCTCGTGCGTGGCCAGGAGCACCTGGCCGGTTTCACCCTTGACGCTCAGGCCATGGATGTGGGCGCCGGGCAGACCTGTGGCGGCGCCGGCTGATGACGGGGTGTCGGCCGTCGGGGCGGTGGACGGGGCGCAGGCAGCCAGGGACAGCGCCAGGGACAGGGCCGCGGCTGAGACGGCGATGATTCGGGGACGTTTAAGAGAACGCGCAGGCACGATAAATCTCCAGGTGACGGAACGAAAAAAGAGGGGTGGAGGGGGGAGGCGCCGGCCCGTGGCCGGGCCGGCACCGGGTCTGCCAGCTAGAGGGTGGCCAGCAGGTCCTTCATTTCCTGCAATTCAGCTTCCTGGGAAGTTGCGATGTCTTTGCTGAGCTGGACTGCCCTGACGTCCTTACCGTCCGCAGATTCAGTTTTGGCCATCGTGATCGCGCCTTCGTGGTGGGCGATCATCTGGGTCAGGAACAGCTTGGCCGCCTCGGTTCCCTGAGCGGCTTCAAGCTTGGCCATGTCTTCATCGCCCATCATGCCGGACATGCTGTGGCCGGAGGGCGTGCCGGTGGGCTGGTTCCAGCTGGTGAGCCAGCCGGCCATCTTCTCGATTTCCGGCGCCTGGGCCGCCTTGATCTTGGTGGCCAGACCCGTCACCGGGGCCGGGATTCCTTCTTTGGCGAGGACCATGTCGGACATTTCCACGGCCTGGGTATGGTGCGGGATCATCATCTGGGCGAACATGGTGTCCGCGTCGTTGAAGTCCGCGGCAGCGGGCGCGGAGCTGGAGGACATCCCGGAGCTGCCGTGGTTCATTCCGGGCATGCTCCCTCCGCCCGAACCCGCGGAACAACCGGACAGGGCGATCGCCGCGGCGATGGTAACAGCGGAAATGGTCAGTGTTTTCTTCATCAAAATCAGGTCCTTCAAATTATCAACCGGCGTCAGACGCCGCTGCGGATAGCGTGGCTGCAGGGCCGCCGGATCTCAGGCGGGGGTATGCAGGGTGGGTACGCAAGCGTGGCGTGGAGGGTGCGCCGGGCAGGACACGGCGCAGCGCGCCTTTACGTCCGGCTGATGCAGAGGTCGCCGGGGGAAGGACCCTCCGGCAGGAAGGAATAGCTGATCGTTGACCCGGCGAGGGCATTCGTGTCCGGGGTCTGGAGCGGTGCGGTGCCGGGCAGCGGCGCCGACAGGGCGGTGTTCGCCGGGGAGAGGACGCAGACCGCATCCATCGCCGACATACTCTGGCAGCCGGCGGCATCGGCGCACGAGGAAGCTGATCCGGCAAGCATCCCGGGCCCGGCCGCGGAGGCCGTCTGGGAAGACTGCGCCGGGGCGTGGCCTGGATGGTTGACCGGGTTCTGTTTCTGCTGAACGGACGTATCCATGCTTGGCGTGGCCGTCGGCATCGCGTGGGCCCCGGTCATGATGTGCATACCGAGGATCCCAGCGACAATGGCCAGGAATCCCGTCAGCAGCGCGGCACGGGTCAGGAACGCCGTGACGCGGCAGGATCCGGTTGCTGCCATGGTGTTCCTCCTTCCGTAGCCATTCATGGGTTTAAGGGTACGGCAGGGATCTTACCCTGCCGGGCTTAGGGTTCAACGAACCTGGGACGGATTCAGTTTCACCCTTTCGCAGCAACTGAGCGTTCAGGGCCGCGATGATTATGATTTTCCATTGTTGCCCTCTCCTGGGTGGGAGGCCCTGACGGCGGCAGCGGCGATGTCCGTCAGGGCGGGCGTTGGACTACCTGCTGGTGAGAGGCTGTACCCGGCGGCCGGGACGGCGTCCCGGACCTCAGGTTCGGTATGGGTGCCGGAGACGGTGAGCCGGGATGCCCCTCCGGGCACCAGCTCGACGGTTACGGCCTCCACTCCGGCGAGGGAGGACACTGCCTTTTCAACGCCCTGTCCGCAATGCCCGCAGGTCAGTCCTTCGACGGAGTAGACGCTGCCTTGAATTGCCGGCGACGCCAGGGTCCGGGAAGAGGTGGAGCAGCAGCTGCATCCGGACGGTTCAGCAGCCACGATGGGCAGCCCGGTCCGGGTTTCGGGGACACACATGTCAGTTCGGCCTTTGCAAGAGAAATCATGGGGAGGCGTTGGGGGTTGAACGGCTGTAACGGCCGGAAGCGCATCGGGCCTGGACAAACCACTTCCCTGAACATCTAAATAATACCCCCATCGGGTATTATTGGCAGGGTGGATGCCGGCGTCTCCTCGCACAGATTGAACAGTTGGCGTGAGCGGCCGGGCCCAGCCGCACTCCCTGTTTAGACCGGCAGGCCGGGTCCGGGTTGCATCGCCGGGCCAGGGGCCTCTGCCCTCGAGTGGCCCCGTTATTCAAATGTGACAATGGGTCGGCCCTCCTGTACGGTCGAATTTGTGCCGGTTTTCTCCGAGGGCGGCACTCCCGCGCTGATTGCCTAACTCTGCCGCTGCCCGGGATCCGATCGCATATTTCGTCCGGCAGAGACGGGGAACCCAATTAGTGGCCTGCTTCGGGCAGGCCTTGGGGTGAAGCCGCTGTACTGCACTTTGTGCAGGACCGCGGCCGGGTGTCTCCCATCCGAATCCGACAGCTCACCTCGCAGGCATTGGGAGAGGCCACTTCATGTCCATTCGCAGAACTCACGGCCGCCACCGCGCGGTCACCGTCCAGACGAGCCCGCTCGCGGCCCTGTCCAGGACCGTCGCTGACAATGCCGGAGGTGTAGGCCGTCAGGCGGCCGTTATCGCTGCTGCATCCGGCCTGGTCCTGACCAGCGGCATCGCCGCGCAGGCCGCAGACGCCCCCGCGCAGCGCGATGCTGAACCGGCTTCAAACCTTGAGGTCACCAGTCAGGCCCCGGCGCCGCTCAGCGCCGACGCGACGGTCAGGATCTCCTATGAGCGTCCCGACGTCAGCACCACACCGGCCCCGGTCGTGGAGGCACCCAAGCCTGCTGCCGCACCTGCCGCGCCGGCAGCTTCCGCCGCCCCGGCGAAAGCCACGATCACCGTAGCCCCTGCTGCTGCGCCAGTGGCCGCTCCGGCCGCTGGCGGCGTGAACGCGACCATGGTTTCTGCCGCTTACGCCCAGATCGGCATGATCCAGGACTGCACACGACTGGTGGAAAACGCCCTTAACGCCGCAGGGATTCCCGTCGGGGACCTTGGACCGATGCAGTTCATGAACTACGGCACCGTCGTCACGGACCCCCAGCCCGGGGACATGGTCATGCAGCCCGGACACGTGGGTATCTACGTCGGCAACGGCCAGGTCCTCAGCTCCGGACTGAACGGCAAGAACGAAACCGCAGTCCACCCCCTGACATGGATGACAGCCAAAGGCTCAGTCACCTTCGTTCGCGCCGGGTAACCAACAACGTGAAGGCCGGTGATTCGCTGCCTTGGGGGCAACGCATCACCGGCCTTCTCCATGCCCACCGACGGATTGGACATCCCGCGGCAGGCACCCCGGCGCTGATCAGCGGACGGGTACCAGTGCCAGCCTGGTCGGGGCGTCGGAGGCCTTCTGAGCGGTGAAGCGGCGCAGCCGTAGGGAGTTGGTGACAACCAGGACGGAGCTGGCTGCCATTGCGGCCCCTGCGATCATCGGATTGAGCAGACCGAGGGCCGCGACCGGAATGCCGACGGCGTTGTAGAAAAACGCCCAGAACAGGTTGGTCTTGATCGTGGCCAGCGTCCGCCGGGAGAGCTCGATGGCGTCCGCGACCTGGCCCAGGTCGCTTCCCATCACTGTCAGGTCCGCGGCGGCAATCGCAACGTCGGTGCCGCTGCCCATTGCGATGCCCAGGTCAGCCTGAGCCAAGGCGGCTGCATCATTCACGCCGTCGCCGGCCATCGCCACGATAGCTCCGCCGGCCTGCAGCCGGCGGATTGCCTCCACCTTGCCTTCAGGAAGTACTCCAGCAAACACGTCTTCTGCCGGGATGCCCACCTGCGCTGCCACGGTGGAGGCGACCGAGGCGTTATCCCCGGTCAGCAGGACGGGCCGCAACCCTAGGGATTTCAGCCGTCCGATCGCGGCCGCAGATCTTTCTTTGACCGTGTCGGTGAGGCTGATGATTCCCTCGGGTTCACCATCAATGCCGACCCAGATGACGGTCGCGCCGGCTTCCTCCTCTGACCGCAGCGCCGTGTAGTTGTCCGCGGCGGGAGTGATGCCGTTATCCTCCAGCCAGCCGGCCCGGCCGGCAACCACCCGTCGGCCGTCCACGGTCCCGCGCACGCCCCCACCCGGTGCGCTGTCGAAGGCTGTGACGGGCAGCAGCGGTGCGTTGGCCTTGGCTGCGCGGGCGATGGCGTGGGCGATCGGGTGTTCGCTGGCGGCTTCGACGGCTCCTGCCAGGGCAAGGATCTCCTCCCCGGTCGTCGAGGTGAAGGACTGCACGGCGGAAACGGAAAGTTGTCCGCTGGTTACCGTTCCGGTCTTATCCAGCACGATGGTGTCCACGGTCCGGGTGTCTTCGAGGACCTGCGGGCCCTTGATGAGGATGCCCAGCTGCGCGCCGCGTCCGGTCCCGGTCAGCAGTGCCGTGGGCGTGGCCAGGCCCAGGGCGCAGGGGCAGGCGATCACCAGGACCGCGACCGCGGCGGTAAAGGAGGACTGCAGGTCACCGGTGGAGAAGTACCATACCGCGAAGGTCGCGGCTGCTATGACGAGGACGACGGGGACGAAGACTGAGCTGATCCGGTCAGCGAGCCGGGCAATCGGGGCCTTGCCGCTCTGGGCCTGGCTGACCAGCTTTCCCATCTGCGCGAGCGTGGTTTCGCTGCCCACACGGGTTGCCTTGACCAGCAGCCGCCCGTTCGTGTTGATCGTCGCCCCGATGACGGTGTCATCGACGCCGACTTCCACCGGAAGTGATTCACCGGTGATCAGGGATGTGTCCACGGCGCTTTGGCCTTCGATGACGTATCCGTCAGTGGGGACTTTTTCGCCCGGGCGGACGACGAAGACATCGCCGGGCCGTAACTGGTCGGCAGGGATCCGGGTCTCGACCCCGTTGCGGAGAACTGTTGCTTCCTTCGCCCCCAGATTCAGCAGCGCCCGCAGCGCGTTGCCCGCACGCTGTTTCGCACTGGCTTCCAGGTACCGGCCCAGCAGCAGGAATGTCGTGACGACGGCGGCGACCTCGAAGTACAGGGCATGGGCGCTCATGTCCATGCCCGGGTGCTCGGTCAGGGCAGGGTCCGCGAAGAGTTGCCAGGCCGAAAACAGGAAGGCGGCACTCACACCGATCGATACCAGGGTGTCCATGGTGGATGCCAGATGCCGGGCATTGACCGCCGCAGCACGGTGGAAGGGCCATGCGGACCAGCTGACCACGGGCAGGCTCAGCGCGAAGGCCACCCAGCCCCAGTTCGGGAACTGCGCTGCCGGGACCATGGAAATGATCACTACCGGCAGGGTGAAAATAGCAGCGAGCAACAGCCTCGGACGCAGGGCGGCGGCTGCTGCAGCGGCGGGCTGAGCCTCATCGTTCAGACCAGTCAGGGCCGGGTCAGACTCAGGCCCCAGGCCGCGTCCTTCGCCTGTCCCGGGGGTTACTTTGAGTCGTGCCGAGTAGCCGGTGGCTGTGACCGCATCGATGATCTGCTGGTCCGTGATGGAGTCCGGAACGGTGACCTGTGCGGATTCCAACGGAAGGTTCACGCTGGCCTCGACCCCGTCGAGTTTGCCAAGTTTGCGTTCGACCCGGGCGACGCACGAGGCGCAGGTCATGCCTTCGATGTCGAGTTCGATGATGCGGGACTTGGTGAAGGTTTCGGCGGCCATCCTTAGGCCCCGCTGCTGACCAGGACGTAGCCGGCTTCCGAGATGGCTTCGCTGATCTGTTCAGGCTCCAGTTCGGACGCAGAGGTGATGGTGGCAACCGAAAGTCCGTCCTTGTTCAGCTGGACGGCTACGTCCTTGACGCCGTCGAGTTTCTGAAGCTCTTCGGTGACGGAGGCCACGCAGTGGCTGCAGTCCTTGCCCGAGATGTTGACCGTTGTGTTGATGCTCATGGCGATTCCCCTTCGTTGCTAGCGCAGCAGACGCCCGATGGCTTCTGTTGCTTCCTTGACTTTCGCCCCGCCGGCTTCGTCGGATTCGGCCGCGGCGTTGACGACGCAGTGGCCAATGTGTTCTTCAAGCAGGCCCAGACTGACCGCGTGCAGAGCTTTGTTCACGGCCGCGACCTGGGTCAGGATGTCGATGCAGTACGAGTCCTCATCGATCATCCTGGCGATGCCGCGCACCTGCCCCTCAATGCGTTTAAGCCGGCGCAGATACGCTTCCTTCTCGCTGGTGTACCCGTGGTCGGCCGCCACGACGGCGGGGGTGGTCTCAACAGCGTCCTGGCTGATGGAAATTCCTTCATGCATACAAATACTTTATACCCCTAGGGGGTATACTTGCAACTACAGTTTAGGTATACGCGTCTGCACGTTTTGCGCCTGCAGAGAGGTGCTAGGACTGACCCGAAAGCTGAAGTCTCCTGTGACAAACGGCAATGCCGGAGACATCGGTGTGTCAGCATGGGGAGGACGCTGAGAAAACCGCCAGCCTGATGCGATCATGCCAAGCATTGTCGCCAACCCGTGAGGATTACAGAACCGTATGCCCAGCGACAATCACGAAGTTTCCCTCACCACGCCTCCTGGAGTGGTGCCAGCTGGCAGCACGAGGATGCCGCTTCCGGCCCGACGGCTTGTCCTGATCGGCGCAGCCTGCCTGCTGGTGGGGATTCTGGCAGGCCGGTTCATCTTTGGCGGCCTTGTCCTGGCTTCGGCAGGAACCGGGACCCTGGCCGTGGCGCTCTCCTACAGTGCCGGCCCCAGATGGTTCTCCCCATTGTCCTGGCTCGTCAGCAGCGCCGGCGCGATCTGGACAGCAGCAACAGCCGGGTACTGGTGGGTCATTACCGCGGCCGCTGACGCCTCTGCGGCCGCACCAGCCATCGCGCCCGCCTTGTTCTACATCGGCCTCGGGGCACTCATCACCATGGCGGCCGGCCTGCTTGCAGCCACGATCCTGAGGACAGTCCGGAGCCGGGGAGCCAGTCCGGGCCTGGAGCTGACAGAGGAACCCGGGAAAGGACACGGCTCCGCCGCTCAGCCGCAGCCTCACCAGGGCGAATGACAGTGGGCAGGACGTGCGACACACGTGCTAAACGGGGCTGGCACAACACAGCCTCAGCTGCCGGCGCCTCCCTTCGGTCCAGGATTCTCCTGACGTCATGACCGGCGCCCCGACAATTGTCACGGCGGGAAAGGAATCCCTTGAGCCGTAGAGTTCACTGCGTGAGGTTGAACTACTGATGGGCCACGGACACACCCACTCACTTACCGAGCCGGATCCGTCACCGGGGGCGGTGGCCCTGAGGCGTCGGGCAAACCGGCTGCTTTTCGCCGTCCTGGTGCCACTGGCTCTGCTGACGCTGGCCGCCATGATCCTGATGTGGCCCTCCGGGGGCAGGGAAGGTCTCACCCTTGCCAACCCGTACGCCGGTGCGCCCGGCGCTACCTTTGAAACCGGCAAGATCCAACGCGTGGTTCAGGAAAGCTGTACGCAGGGAGCAAACCCGGATGCCGGCGGGCAGGGCGCCTCCGAATGTGTGTTTGCGTTTACCGAGCCGGATAAAGGCGGCAGCCCGGTCAAGGTGATTATCAACCCTGACGTCGCGAAGTCCCACGGGGTAAAGGCCGGAGACAACATCAGCTACGTGGACTTGACGGCATCCGTAGGCACCGGCGCCGGGCAGCAGGCCACACCCCGGTTCATTTTCGTCGACTTCGTCCGTACCGTGCCGATTTTTCTGTTGGCCGTCCTGTATTCCGTTGTGGTGGTCGCCGTGGCTCGCTGGCGCGGGCTCCGGGCTCTGGTTGGACTGGTGGGCGCATTCGCTGTTCTGGCCGGTTTCATGCTCCCCGGCCTGGTGGAAGGCAAACCCCCGCTGCTGCTCGCAGTCGTAGGGTCGACCGTGATCATGATCGGCATGCTGTACTTCGCGCACGGGTTCTCCGCGCGAACGTCCACCGCACTTCTGGGCACAATGTTCGGGTTGGGCATCACCGCGCTGCTGGCGGCCTGGACAACGGACGCGGCGAATCTGTCAGGTAGCGGAAGCTTCGAGGCCTCGGTCCTGTCCAACATTTCGGGCAACATCTCCATCTCCGGCATCATCCTGTGCGGGCTCATCATTTCCGGACTCGGGGTGCTGAACGACGTCACCATTGCGCAATCATCTGCCGTGTGGGAACTCTACGAACTCGCTCCGGAAACGTCCGCGCGCAACCTCTTCACCTCTGCCATGCGTATCGGCCGCGATCACATCGCCTCCACGGTCTACACCATCGCGTTCGCCTACGCGGGGGCCGCCTTACCCATCATGATCCTTGTGATGCTCTACGACCGGCCCCTGGGGGAGGCACTGACAAGTGCCGAAATGTCGGAGGAAGTGGTTCGGACCCTGGTCGGCTCAGTAGGACTGGTACTTGCTATCCCTGTCACCACCGTGCTCGCCGTGCTGGTAGTCAAGGCAACAGGGCACCGGAGCTCCTTCCCTTGGGCCCGTTCCGCAGGTGCGAACGGTTCCCGGAACCACGCGGCGGGAAAGGATCGAACGCTTATCTGATCAGGCCGCGGTTTTGGCTATCTTTTCCGGGGTCCCCTACATGGTGGTGACAGTTCCGACTGCGAGATTCTACTGGAATAGTCCTTCATGGCCGGCTCTCCAAAGTCTGAGACGTTCGAGGTCTCTGGGACTTCCGGGGCAGTTGATCGGTGGGCGGGTGACCGGAAGACGCGTGCACGAACCGCCTACCTATGGTGGCCTCTTAGGCGTCCGACCGGTTCTCGGAGAGACAGGCGACTGTAGTGGCCCACTCAGCCCCTGGCCTACCGGACAATGAGGTTGCTGCCGTAGCCTGCGTCGCATTTGCCGTCGTGGATCACACCGGACCCGGGGGCCACGACGTAGTTCTTTGCAGGGTCGATTACCGCCGCAAAGACCCCCGTGGCGGTTATCGTGCAGTTGCGGGCAAAGGACGCGCTTTCTCCTTGGCCGCCGATCCACATGTCAATCCACAGGGAATCACCACCGTTTTTGTCCGCGCCGATGTGGCAGGGGCCGTTTTCCGGGGCCGGTCCGTCTCCACAGGTGTCTTCTACGATGAAGTAGCGCCGCACATCGGGCAGGTAGATGCGCGTGCCTGCCGGGATATCAAGGACGTCCTCCCCGGTCTTTTTGGAATGCCCGACGGCGAGGGTAACTGGATCCTCATATGTTCCTGTTCCGCCGGCCTCATCGTGCAGGACGGGATGGCTGATCGCGGGCGAGCCCGCAGGAGTGTTGTCGTACCAGGTGTAGGCCGTGACAAAGACCTTCGAATGAACAGTTTCACCGGCTGCCCGGGAGGCAGGGCTCACGCAGGCTACTGCCGCCACGACTATGAGGAGTAATCCTGCAGTCGAAGTGAATTTGGTGGGCATTCCTTGCCTCCTCCAGTAGGTCCTGCCGTTTGTCCTGCGAACCGTAGTGCGCCCCTGGCCCGTTCTTAGGGCGAATAAGTCAAGGCCTTGCCTGCCCCTCCGCGAAAGGTGCCGGTTCCTGCTCAACGTCGCTATAGGGAATCCTGCAGGGTTCGCGGTGCGGGTGATGCCGCCACAACAGCGGGGGAAGCGTGGGGGAGGAGCGGCCCCGGCATGGCAGGGAGTGTGACACTGTTCGTGCGTTCGGGCTTGTACCAGCCCACCGCTGTGCCGCGCAGGGCCATGATCGCCGAGCCGAACACCACGTAGGCGCGCAGTGGTTCGTAGATCAGCCTGTAGATCGGCACCATGAGGAGGTGGAGGAGGCTCTCGCGGACCATCAGGATGGCCACAATCGAGATGATCATATGAGTTGCGGCGACGAACGCCGAGAAGATTGCGATGGCCTGCCATTCTCCGTGTATCAGGCTATTGATGGCGACGATGACTGTCAGGGGCATGAAGATCAGCGGGACGATGACTGAGATCAGCGCATAGGGCATGGTGAGCAAACCGAGCGCCCTGTACTTGGGGTTGAAGAGCATTGAGCGGTGCTTGTACAGGGTCTGGAAATTGCCGTAGGTCCACCGGAGCCGTTGTTTGAACAGGCCTTGGATTGTCAGCGGTGCTTCCGTCCAGGCGACGGCCTCGTTTTCCTGGACGATGCTGTAGCCAAGGCTTTGAAGTGAAAGCGTGAGGTCAGCGTCTTCGGCAAGCGTGTCATGGGAGTAGCCGCCGGCCCTGACCAGGGCCTCCCGGCGCCACGCGGCGCAGGCGCCCGGAACGATGGATATCGCGCCCATGAGGCCCTCGGCCATGCGGGTGACGCAGATACCGGAAAGATACTCCAGGCTCTGCCATGCGGTGATGAGATTGCGGCGGTTTCCGACTTTGACGTGCCCTGCCACGGCCCCGACCTCTTTGCCCTGCCGGGGGGCCAGGAAATGGCGAGCGAACATCTTGATCGTCTGCGGTTCAAAAAGTGTGTCGCCGTCGAGCGTGACAACTACTTCCCCGCGGGAGTGGGCGATTCCATTGTTGCTGGCAGCTGATTTGCCGCCGTTCGGTTGGTCGATGACGCGAAGGTTGGGCCACGTCCGGGAGTAGTCCGTGAGGACGGCGAGGGTGCCGTCCGTTGACCCGTCGTTGATCGCGACCACTTCCATGCGGGGGTAATCGCTGGCTCTCAGGGCATCGAGGGTTCTGGCCACGACGAGTTCCTCGTTGAAGACGGGAAGGACGACGCTGACGAACGGCCAGTCCTTTTCGTCGATGGCGTCCCAGTGGCGTCGTTTCTGCCGGGAATTGTTGATCACGGCCAGCACAACGAACAGGAATGTCAGGATGGTCATGGAGCCGATGCCGAACCAGAACAACCAGTTGAGGACAACGTTCGGCGTGACCAGGTAGGTTGTGAGTGCCGCGAGGGTCATGGTGTCCTCTACACTGGCGGGCGCGCTGGGCCGCGGCACATACTCGGTCGGTAGCAGGGGCTGGACAGTAGTGAACGTGTAGCCCTGTGCTTTGGCCTGCGGGATGAAGGCTTCGAGCATTTTGATCGTTGTGGCGCGGTCGCCTCCGGCGTCGTGCATCAGCACGACGTGCCCTTCGCCGTTCAGTTGCGGTACCTCGATGGGCACTCCCGGGGCGTGCTCCCAGTCCCTCGTATCTAGCTCCATGTTGATGTTGAGGTACCCCAGCTGCTGGGCCTGCAGAAGCGCGAGGGTATTGTTTTCCGGATTGCCGGTGGGGATCCTGAACAACCGGGTTTCGTAATTCTCCGTAGCCCGAATGACCCGGTCCGTGCCAATGATCTGTTGGCGGTTATAAGTGTCGTCGTGGGCCCAGAAATCGGCGTGGGACATTGTGTGGTTGCCAACCATATGCCCCTCACGGACGATGCGGCGGAAGATGTCCGGGTATTTGATGATGTTGTCTCCGACCGGGAAGAACGTTGCCGGTACGCCTTCGCGGGAGAGCAGGTCCAGGAGTTGCGGGGTGAAGAGCGGATCGGGCCCGTCATCGAAGGTCAGCATGAGCGTCTTGTTCAGCGGCTGGCCGTAGGCCTCCACCACGTAGGGGCTGCTACCAATAACGGCCGCCTCGTCAGCGGTGGTTTCCCGCCAGACGGTGTCGCTGAAGGGATCCTTGAGCAGGACCTTGCCATCCTTGCGCTCTACCAGCGCTATCCGGTGAAAAATGGCGGCGCCTTCTCGGTAGCCGATCTTCGGGATGTTCTCCAGGTCCTGCTGCGCCAGCAATAGCCGTGGATAGCTGGCTGCCTGGTTGCGGTCCCCATGCCGTACCGGGGCCGTCACCGCGGGGAGGATTGAAACCAGCGAAAGGACCATCAACATCACGGCGGTAAACAGAACGGTCAGGACCAGGCGCCAGCGATTTCCGCTGGCGTCGAAGAATACCGGTGCCGGGGCAGTTGAAAGAGGAGCGGCTGGTTTTCTCATTCATGCCTCGCGTGGTGGCGGTATGTGCAGGGCAACCTGACAGCATCAGGCAAGTGACCCCCAAGGGGGAAGCAGAACGGGTTAGATCTGCCGCCAACCTGGTGCCGCGGAGCCAGCCGCTCCGAAGTGTCACCGTACCTAGGAACCTAGTTGCGCCAGACACAGGTACACATGCGTAGCAGGTACTCGAGTTTTTTCAGCGCGCTACTTGCTGAAATCAGCCGTGCTTGGCGCCCTTGCTCAGGAGCTGTTTTGGACCCGGCGTACGGATCCTCCTGACCCTCTCCGACGCTCCGTCTTACCAGTCAGATCTTGCCGACGTACTTGGCGTCTCACGGCAGAGCATGTCCAACCACCTGACGTGCCTGCGCGGCGGTGGCCTGGTAGTTGCCGTCCCTGACGGGCGTCGGACCCGGTACAAACTGGCCGACGACCCGGCTGGGCCGCGCGATCAAGGATCTGATCGGTGTTGTCCCAACTGGCCGACGCCCGGCTGGGCCACGCGATCAAAGATCTGATCGGTGTTGTCCTGGCCGTAGATCCGTCCTGTTGCGCTCCGGACGGGGAGTGCTTCGCATGACCGCTGTGGTGCAGACACCAAGCCACGAGCGCCGCGCGGTTCTGTCCCGGAGGATCAGGCTGTTCGCGGCAACGACCATCACCTGCAACGTCATTGAGTCGGTCGCGGCTCTGTGGGCCGGTGGTGTCGGCTTGGACATCGCTGCGCTTGGAATCTTCGCTGCCGGTCCGTTCCTTCTATTCCTGGCCCGCCAAACGGAATTACGAGGGTTCGTGGTAGTCCAGCACGACGTGCTCACATGTGGCTTCGAGAGTCTGCTGGAGCGGGATTTCCTGATGCTTGCCGACTATGACGTTGATGCGAAAGTTGACATCTCGAATGGGCACGGACAGGTGTGGCTTGCCAGCTTAGTTGGCAAGACTGACTACCCAGTTGGCAAGCGAGGATCGTGCCGAAGCGGGAATTTGGGTGGCCCTTGCTGGCCAGGTGCAGGCAGTTGAGCCGGAAGAACGCGCCTGAATGAGAAGACCTCGAGCGGCTCGCGTTGCCACTGAAGTTGGCGAAAAGTTCTTTCAGCGGAGTTCAGGGTCGGGCTGCGACGCCGAGGCCACGCGGCGACTCGGTCTACCGCGCACCATTCACTGCTCGGGCGACCGGTCGGAACCCGCGATCCGCTAACTTGGCAAAATTCGCCAGATCGTTTGGCAATTCGCCACCAAGGCTGGCAAGCCACAACAGGACTTCTCGCAGCTACTTCTTTCCCGTTGTTTTGACGCCGATAATTGATATTCTGTAAAGTCAGCGAGCCGCTTAGGGTAGCGACGTTAGAACGGGAGAGAAAGGGGTCATTCCAGCCTGGCGTGGCGCAGGTACTGGTAGACAGTTTCCCTGCTGATTCCGTAGTCACGGGCCAGCACGACTTTCGGGACCCCGGTGCCGGCGCGCTCCACCATCTCGGCGGCCCGTTCAGGGGAGAGTGTTTTCTTCCGTCCTTTGTAGGCTCCGCGCTGCTTGGCCAGGGCAATTCCTTCCCGCTGCCGCTCCCTTATTAGAGAGCGTTCGAATTCTGCGAAAGCACCCATTACGGACAGCATCAAATTGGCCATGGGCGAGTCCTCGCCGGTGAAGACCAGACTCTCTTTGACGAACTCTACGCGGACTCCTTTGCGGGTGAGTCCCTGGACGAGAGCCCGCAGATCATCCAGGTTCCGGGCCAGCCGGTCCATGCTGTGCACCACCACAGTGTCGCCGTCCCGGGCGAAGCGTAGCAGTTCGGCAAGTTCGGGTCTGGCCGTGTCCCTTCCGGATGCTTTGTCCGTAAAGACCCGGTCCAGAATCTGGCCTTCGAGTTGGCGTTTCTCGTTCTGGTCCATCGTGCTGACCCGCACGTACCCGATCCGCTGTCCGTTCACCCGTAGCCTCCAAACCTCGCCTGTGAGGTTGAGTTCTAGGCCTGTCCTACATGGAAGTCAAGATCTACCGCCCATTGTCAGGGTGGCGGGCGCCCTAAGCCGACGAATAGCTTCTTCCGTCGGTGGGAATAGTTTGAGATCGAATATGCACACTTACCAGTAGTCCAAGCTCGGACCTTTCCTTTGCTGCGTGAACGCCGAACTAAGGCGACTTGGGGCCGTCCCTGGCTGGGGGCAATTCGGCTTATCCACGGCTGGAGTTGGGAGCAGGTGGGGTAGCTCCCTGGCTGCAGGAGCGGTGGATAACCCACGAGGATTGTCCCCGCTTGTGGGCGGGGGCGGCCTGCTTCTCCGCGCTGGATCCTGCATCGCGGGTTCTCTGCAGGCACAGGCATCTTTGGCAGGATTAGAGAGTGACGGCCTTGGCGAGCAGGACTGCTTTTTGTTGTTCGTTGGCGGTGAGTGCGGCCGCCTGCAGCAGTTCGGTTTTGGCTTCATCGGTTCTCCCAAGCTTGGTGAGCAGCTCTCCTCTGATGCTGGGCAGCAGGTGTGAGCGGCGGAGGGCGCCATAGGCAACGAGGCGGTCCACGATTTTTAGGGCTGCGGCAGGTCCGGTGGCCATGGCACCGCTACAGCGAGTGCTTCACTCCAGCCCGGCGTGGCGGAGATCCTGTCCCGATGGCGCGGGCAAGTAAGGCATTCCGAACCCGCTGACAGCAAAGCGGCGGGTCATCCGTAAGGGTCGCACTTTTTTCAGGAAGGATTGAATCATGACGATATACGGTCGTGAAAACGAGATAGAGGAGATCTGCGGGTCTTCTGCCTCATTCGTAGTTGTTGCAGGAGACTCCGGCATTGGAAAGTCCGCTGTTCTGAGTGCAGCATCAGAGCGGCTCCAATCGGGCGTGATTCGGACACCCGTAGCGGACCTCCAACGTGCCCCAGGGGCGCTTCACAACGCGCTTATACGTCAACTTGCAGTGGTATTGGACGCACATCTGGCTGATCGGAGCGGCGTGCAGGCCGCTGCTGACTTCATCAAAAGGACGTCCAAACGACTTGCTGCTATTGGCGGCAAGGAAATTGCGCGGGCAGTAGGCACGGAACTCCTGGGCGTTCTGAAGTCCCAGCTGGGCGATGAGTTCGGTGACTCTATTGGCCGCATGACAAGAGAGATCTTTGAGCTAGGGGATGAGGCCTTGCAACAACGACTGCAAAACTCGACCGAGCTCGGGACAGTCGAAGTTGTTCTCACATTTGCCCGTGAGATCTCGGAATTCACGGACAACCAAATCGTCATTTTTCTCGATCGAGCGGAGCGGCTATCAGAAAGCGATAAACGAATACTGGCCGATGTAGCCGAACTACTTCCCCCTCGAGTGCGGATCGTTGCAGGCTGGAGCACTAGTGAAAACGACGCCGAGTTGCGTTCACAACTGACCATGAACGGAGCCCTCACGCTAACAATCCCGCCACTCGATGCCAGAGGGATATCGGCTTGGCTACACGATGCTGGCATCGCTCTCCCGTCACCAGAGATCTTCCTGCGCGTGACTAGCGGATACCCACTCTTCGTAGCCCAGGCCATTGCGGCAGTTCAGTTAGGGGAGCCCATCGAGAATATTGATGGTCGTGGGGCCTTCAGCGAACTAATGAAGATGTCGTGGAGCCGGCTTTCAGTCCATGCGAAGGTGGCCGCGCGAAAGCTCGCCATTTTTACAGAATGTCCACCGGACGACTTCATCCGCGCGGTTTTGGGAGTGGATCAGCACGCTTGGTCAACATTGCGGGAGGAACTCCTGCAGCATCAGGTCTTCGTCCAAAACCACGAAACCATAGCTTGGTTTCACGATCGTCGGCGTGATCTTCTATGGCGAACCGTGATGAACGATGTGGACCGAAAAACGTCAACGTCCGACTCACTGCGTGCGCTCGATCCATGGCTAAGAAGCCTCGATCACATTCCGTTGTGGTCTGCTGCCTGCATGCCAGAGGTGCTTAAACTAGATAATCTTCCGTCCGAACATTCATCTCTAGTGGCAGTGAAGGATATAACCAAGGGCAGCCTTTCGATCTTATTTGCCCTTATCGAGCTGCTAGAACCAACTGAAGACGGAACGCCAACCTTCATCGAGACGGACGCTCTTCTAAGTTATGCAGCAAATGTGCCTGGTGTGGTGGGGATCCCGTAGATGCTCTTGAGCAACTCGTTGAGCAGGGATTCGCGTTTACGAGTACGAACAATCGCTCGTCCGTGACGACAATTCGCGTTCCCACCAACGGTCTCGTCTATGCCGCGATCCTCGGCCGCATGACTCAAGACTTCGGTCAGTGGGTGATCCCTCGGGCGGCCAGCGTGATGTTTGAACGACATGTTCGCCCAAACTTGGGCTCCTTTCTCGTCGCCTCGTACGGCATAGGCCCTGCCTCGGTAACGACCATTGCGGAAAAGACCGCAAACGTTCTCTACTCAACGGGTTCCGGGTTTATAGGTCGAAAGCCGTCTCTTTTGGCGATAAAGGGCATCCTCGGTGACCGATCGTTTCATGCTGGGGTCGGCTTCTATGACAGTGAGCAGAGGGATGCCGCGCACCAGCATCTCAGTCGAGCAGAAACAGAAATAGGCGGTGAGCAGCTCCATCTCTCATCCCTGCACATCCTCCCATCACGGCCTGTCCGATCTAACCGATTCAGGTCATCTCTCGAAGTCTTGGACCTTGATAGCTACAACTGGTCGTCCGACTTCCGGACGAGAGAGATGCAAATCGCTGAGGCAAGAGTCCAGTTCGTCCACGTCCTGCGGGGCCGCATGGACGAGGCCGAACGCGTGGCGAGCGGGCTTGAGACGCCATACTCCATTCTTCTAGATCTCAATGGGCCACCATCCGTTCTTGAGATCCGGCTGTCGGGCGGCGAGGAGCCCCGAGCTGACGTGGCGAATCTCATCAGCGATGGCTCCCATCCGGTAAGCGATCCACTCTTTATGTTCAAATTGCAGCGGGACGGAATAATTTTCCCGAATGAACGTGTGCAAAAGCGCATACTACGTTCGTCTCGAGTACCTATTCGCGATCAAAAGACGCCCATGCCATTTCGGGAAGTTTGGGAGGATATTTCAAAGGACATGGCTGAATTTAATAGATTTCAAAACCACGAGGTGATCGACCTGGATGCAGGGGAGTTGGAACGGCGCATAGGCGAATTTCGAGCTGTTTGCCGCGATGACACATATGCCCTCGAGTCCGCGGGGTTTCCTTTGAAGACTGATGCAAGGGACGACCTGGCGCTCAGCATTTGGATTAGCCCTTCTGACTCGCCGTGGGGTGGCTTTGGAGCGTCCAGCATCGTTAGGAAAAGCGATAAGCCTTCGGTTGAAGTTCACATATCAGGCCCAGGCGACGCCCCGGAAGAGTTTGCAAGAATCAGGGAAGTTCAGTTCGATCAATGGGACCCCTCCATCCTCTACTGGTCGGACGATGTATCGGCCGAGAATATGATCGGAGGCTTGCTTGGATACGGCGACCGCGAACTTCGGTTTGCGTGAATCCGGCTGTACCGGTCCCGCATCGTAATCGCAACGTCGAAGCCACGAGACATAGCAGTATGAGCCCTGAGGGGTGCCTCCGCCGCCGCAGCTTTACGTAACGTCCGGTATCGGCGTTAAAAGCACGGGAGTGGAAGTAGCTGCGTGAACTCCCGTTTCTTAGGAACTGGACGTTCGTCGCGACGAGATGGCGACCGGCTGGGCGCCGCCCACATTTCTAATGACTGGTTTTTCGGCCAATGCTTGCTAGGAAGAATTCTGCCGGGGTCAAGGGCGTGCGCCTTCGGGTGTCGGGCCGGGATGGAGCATGGACAGGGGGTCCGTCTGTGGTTGTTGGCGGCGGTTCAAGAGCCAGGCGTCCAGTACGGTCGCGGGGACGGCCTTTGACATGTAAAAGCCCTGGGCCAGATCGCAGCCGTAGTCGCTGAGGGCGCGGTAGGCCTCTGCGTCTTCCACGCCTTCGGCGGTCATGTCCAGTCCCAGGCTGTGGGCCAGGTCAATGGTCGAAACCACCAGGGCCGTGGCGCGGGAGTCGCCGGTCATGGACAGGATGAAGGATTTGTCGAGTTTGAGTTCGTCGATGGGGAGTTCCCGCAGGTAGGACAATGAGCTGTATCCCTTGCCGAAATCGTCGACGGCGATCCGGACGCCCATTTTCCGCAGGGAGGCCAGCACCCCGCGGGCCCGGTCACGGTCACCCACCAAGACGTCCTCCGTGATCTCCAGGACGAGGACGGAGGGTGACAATCCACGCTCTGCGGCCATGGCGCCGATTTGGGCCGGCAGACCGGAATCAATGATGGAGGGCGCGGAGAGGTTGACTGCCACCGTCAGCGGCCGGCCCATTTCGGCCCAGACGGCCGCCTGGTCCAGGGCCTTGCCCAGAACGATGTCCGTCAAACCTGGCATCATACCGGCTTCCTCGAACCGTTTCAGGAAGTCGTTGGGCTGCAGTAACCCCAGGTCCGGATGTTGCCAGCGGACAAGGGCCTCCACTCCCCGGACCTCCCCCGTGCCGAGATCGATCTTTGGCTGGAAATGCAGGAGTAACTGGTCCCCGGACAGGGCCTCGTTCAGCGCCTGCGCGGTGTGGGACTGGTTTGTACCGGAGGTGATGTCCCCGCCGTCGTAAACGAAGTGGCCACTGTGCGTCGCTTTGGCCGTGTACATCGCCATGTCGGCCTTGCGCAGCAACTCCGTCAGATCCTTCCCCTGTTCTGGGTAGCACGAAATTCCAATGCTGGCGTTGACGTGCACTGTGACGCTGCACAGATCGTAGGGTTTGGCCAGCGCAGTCCTCAGCTTCAGCGCCACGGCCGGAGCTTCCTCGACTCCGCAGTTATCGACGTGCATGACGAACTCGTCGCCCCCCATTCGCGCCAGCAGGTCGGCGGCCCGAAGCTCTCCGGACAGCCGCCCGGCAACCTGGGCGAGGAGGGCGTCGCCCGACTCGTGGCCGAGGCTGTCGTTAATCTCCTTGAACTTGTCCAGATCCAGCAGCAGCACAGCACTGCGCCGTCGGCCGCGTGCGGCGAGTCGATTCGGCACGTCTGCGTACAGGGCTCGCCGGTTAGGGAGCCCGGTCAGCTCATCGGTGCGCGCCTGACGCTGCACGTCGGCCAGCCGGATCCGCTGCCGGAAAACCAGCGGCAGGGCCGCCAACGCCAGGGTCAGGCTGGCCAGGACGACGGCGAGGACGGCCACGCGCACCTGCGTACCCAAAATCAGGACCAACAAACTGGCGGCAGTTGCCAGCGCAGGAACCGCTTGCGACGGAACGGGCGCTTCGATGGCGGCGTCGTCATTCCTGCCCTGTATGACAACCCAGATGCCGATCAGGGCAATCCCCAGTGCCCAAGAGGCGTCCAAAGGGGTTCCGACGACGTAGACGCTGTTCAGTTCCAGCAGGGCGTAGCCGATGTCGGCGCCGGTAAACGTGAGCAGACCCAGGACTAGCAAGCCCCATCCCCGTCCGATGCTGCGCCCCGTGGTCGCCGCAATTCCAATAACCGCCGCCACCAGAAGGAGGTCCATAAGAGGGTAGGCGGCGCCGAGCGCCATGGCCAGGGAACGCGGGCCGTCGAGGACTGTATTCAGGATGGGGTCCAGAATGACCGCGAGGACGGCCGAGGCTCCAAGGGCTCCGACCACGCTGTCGAGGACCACCGCCCAGGTCATGTCGGGCAGCCGGCGCCGGATGACCACGGCCAGGGTGGCCAGCATCAACACGTAGAAGCCCAGATAGCCCACGTCGGCAGCCGAGGGCAAGGGAACGTCCTCGCCAGCGGCAGACATCAGGACGTAATAGGTGTCCCCGGCAGCGTTGCAGGTCAAGGCGGCCGCGGCAAGGATGATCTCCGGTCGCCTGCGCTTCCCACGGTGCACGATCAGCCACCCGGCCGCGGCGGGAAGCCAAACCGTGAGCAGGGCAAGGAATCCGTCCACCAGCGGGCTGAAGTCCTCACCCGGGCGGAAGGCAAGCCCGGCGGAATAGACCGCGGTCACAGCCAACAGCCCCAGGCTCCACAACCGGGAACGACGACGGTCAATCCCAGGGAATCCCGGCATGCCAGCGGGATCTTCGGTTACCATCGATCTCCATCTTGCTTGTCGCGTGTCGTCGCTCTTCGAAGACAGGAATCGATTTTCCTGAACGCTAGGGTCAATCGAGTGCTTGCACCCACTATGCAGTAACGAAGATGCAGGTCAACGCCATGACACAACGACGCGCGGAATCATTCAGAACAAGTCCAACCCCGAGCCACTGGCGGGTGACAGGCTCGGAGATCCAAGGACGCCCGAACAAGAGCTTTGTCTTATATGGCTTGACCGAGGGAGTAGAAGGTCCCTCATCCGTGCAGCCAGCAAGACGGGGACCCTGTTGTCCGGTCTCAATAAAGTTGGCAACGCCGACGTGGGGTTTTGCCAAGTTAACTGAAACAGATCATGCCGACTGCGTCTCATTTTAGTTGGCAATTCCGTATGCACCTCGGCGGCCGCAGGGTGCGTATCGCAGGGCGCGTATGGTCAGGTAGCGCGTGGCGGGTCCGCCAGTCGCATTGCCAAGTGCGGTGAGACAGAGCCCGCCGATCCGTAGATTGCCATGTCTATTGAGACTCTTGCCAACAAGACTGAGGCCGGACACCTGTCAATCGATAACGATATATCGCCGATATATCTGTACTTTACATATCTTCATTATCGGTTAAAAGTCAGGCTAGTGATTAGCCGGACTTCAGGCTATATTTGAACCATGAGAACGGTACCGCTCAGCGAAGCCAAGGACAAGCTTTCCGCTCTTGTAGAGGAAGCAGACAAGACCCATGAGATCATCCAAATCACCCGCCACGGGCACCCGTCAGCCGTGCTGATGTCTGCCGACGACCTGGAATCCCTGCAGGAAACAATCCACTGGCTCTCGCAGCCGGGCATCCGCGAAGACCTGGACCAGGCGAGGCGCGACATCGCCGAAGGCAACACGGTCAGCGGCGATGATCTGCGCCATGAGTTTGGATTGCCGCCCAAGTGACCGAGGAGCCATCCAATGGGCAAGGGCCATGGAAAGTCGAAGTCACCAGCCCTGCGCTGAAGGGATTTCGGCGGCTGCCGGAGAAGGCTGCCGCCGCAATTGTCGAATTCGTCACCGGCGCGCTGGCCGATAATCCTCGCCGGCTCAGCAAGCCCCTCACCAACGAACTTCTTGGCCTGCGCACCGCACGCCGAGGTGACTACCGCGTGTTGTTCACCCTCGCTATCGAAGAGCACACCCTGTACGTCCACCGCATCGAACACCGTGCGGACGTCTACAAGCCGCGTTAGCCGAATTCTTCGAAGTTGTGCCAATTGGACGCCTCTCCCCCAGCTCAGGCTGACGAACGTCGCTTATCAGCGATTCCCGGTTTGCCCATGGTTCATGCCGTGAACTCGGTTAGACCCACCAAAACATTAGCGACCACCACGCGACATTACTGATAGTGTCCTTTGATTCTTCCTTCGGCGAGGGCGCTGAGCTGCCGTCTGTGGCTTGTACCTTCTTCAACCGGGGGGCCTGTTTTCCGAAGATCTTTTGGGTCGCCAGGTAGAGTCCGGTGACCATGGCTGCAAAGCCGGTCAGGCCGATGATGAGGTTGGCAACGGGGTTCGGGAGTGCGAGGCCGAAGAGTAGGAGCCCGAAGCCGGCAATCGTCATAAGTACGCCGCCGACGACGCGGCGAAGGGATGAGGTGGGGCGGCCGGGGTCGGTTTCCATTGTGTGGGCAAACTGGGGATCGTCCTCTTTGAATTGTTTCTCCAGTTGCTCCAGCATTTGCTGTTCGCGTTCGGTGAGTGCCATCAGGCGGTCCTGCCCTGGTTTTGTGTCGGGACTGTGGATGGCTTTCCAAGGGCGGGGAAGTGTGGGTTGAGTAGCCGGCGCTTAGTGGTTCGGGTCGAGTGGCGGTTGGCCATGGGGTCTTCTTTCGTGTTCTTGGTGGAGTGTGTAGCCAGGTCGGGCTGTCCGATGCAGCAGGGGGCTGGCGGGGTTCCGGGCAGGTCGAGGCCGGATCGTCTTCGCGGATGCACCGTGAACGTCCTGGCCTCGACCGGCCGCGGGTGCTAAGGGTTTACAGCGATGGCTGTTGAGGTGGCCGGCCGTAGGTTTCCAGGAGGCGGAGCCATATTTCGCTTACGGTTGGATAGGCGGGGACAGCGTGCCAGAGCCGGTCTAGAGGGACTTCGGAAACGACGGCGATGGTTGCTGCCTGGAGCAGATCGCTGACGTCGGGGCCCGCGAAGGTCATGCCCAGGATCACCTTTCGTGCCTCGTCGACGACCATTCGTGCGGTGCCCTTGTAGCCGTCGGCGTTTATGCCGGCACCGGCTACGTGGCCGATTTCGTAGTCGACAACACGGATGTCGTAACCGGCTCGGGCCGCGGCCTGGGCGGTTAGACCGACGGAGGCGATCTCGGGGTCGGTGAATGTGACCTGTGGTACCGCTGCATGGTCCGCTGTTGCCACATGGCGTCCCCACGGGGCGTCCATTACTTCCGCGCCTGTTGCCCGTGCGGCGATGACGTCTCCCGCCGCCCGTGCCTGGTACTTGCCTTGGTGGGTGAGCAGCGCGCGGTTTGTCACATCTCCGGCGGCGTACAGCCAGTCGAAGCCGGGGACCCGCATTGTGTCATCGGTTTCTATCCAGTCGCCTGGGTTGAGACCAACGGTGTCGAGGCCGACGTCCCGGGTGTTTGGTGTGCGGCCGGTTGCGATGAGTACTTCCTGGGCTGTGATGGTGTGCCCGGCACTGGTTTCGATGGTGACGTCGGTGCCGTTGCGGTGGACGCTGGTGGTTTTGGTATCCAAGAGCAGGGTCACGCCTTGTTCACGGAGGGCTGTGGCGACCATTTCTCCGGCAAAGGGTTCCATGCTGGAAAGGAGGCCGCCGCGGGCGATCAGGGTCACGGTGGTCCCGAAGCCGGCGAACGCTGTGGCGATTTCCGTCGCGACGACGCCGCCGCCGATGATGGCGAGGCTCTTCGGAACCGTCTTGATGCTGGTGGCTTCCCGGCTGGTCCAGGGCCGGGCATCTGCCAGTCCTTCGATGTCCGGCAGGAACGAGCCTGAGCCTGTTGTCACCGCGACGGCGTGCCGGGCCGTGAGTTCAATCGTTGAACCGTCTGCCGCGGTGACTGTTACTCTCTTGGAGCCGGTTATCCGGCCGTGCCCCCGGATCAGCCCGATCCCGGCACTGTTGAGCCAGTCGACCTGTCCGGCGTCGGACCAGTTGCTGGTGTAGTAGTCCCGGCGCGCCAGTACAGCGTCGACGTTGAGTTGCCCTGTGACTGCCTCGGCTGCGCCTGGAAGCTGCCGGGCTGCGCGTAGTGCCTGGGCGGAGCGCAGCAGGACTTTGGAGGGCATGCATGCCCAGTATGAGCACTCGCCGCCGACGAGTTCGCTCTCCACGATGACGGCGGTGAGGCCGCCCTGGACAGCACGGTCGGCGATGTTCTCACCGACTGCACCGCCGCCAAGGATGATCAGGTCGTACTCTGCGGAACGTTCGCCGCTCATCGTCCGGGCGCCCGGGTGAGGACTTCCTGAAGGAACCAGCCGTTGCCGTCCGGATCGCTGAAGGACGCGAAGGAGCCGTAGTCAGCCCTGTCGGGGGAGGGGCCGGACACCCGGTTTCGTCCGCCCGGCCTGTGGAAGAGCCCGTCGGCGTCGTGCCAGACGTCGCTGATCTCGATTCCTCGGCTGTGCAGGTCTGCCTGCGCGGCGATGATGTCCTTCACGATCAGGTGAAGATTCTGGACGGACCCCGGCGTTGATTCGGTGACTCCCGTGCCGAAGATGATCGACATTTCCGAGCCGGGAGGGGTGAGCTGGATGATTCGAAGCTCCTCGCTGATGTTGAAGTCGGCGTCGAGGCGGAAACCGGCCTTCTCATAGAAATCCTTGGCCCGGTCAACGTCCGTGACGGGGAGGACGAGGACTTCGAGCTTCAGCTCCACTGCGTTGGTTGCCTGAGTTTTTTCTGGTGCAGCCGCAGGTTGCCTGCGGTCGGTTCCGTCGGGCGCGTTGAGGCTGTATCCGGCGTCGGCAAGGGTTCGGCTCATGTGGTCCGCGTACCAGGTGGGCCATTCGGCGTCGTGGACGCCGCCGAGGGTTTCGGCTTCGTAGACTCCGTGGTCGGTTGCGGCCTGGTCCAGGGCGTTTTTCAGGATTTCAGGGGCTGGGATAGACATTTTCGTGCTCCTTGTTAGGTGGTTGTTGCAGTACCGGTACGTGGTGGTCAGTTGTTCGGGCGGAGGTTGTGGAGGTCCAGGAGAATGGCGGCGAAGTTGTGGATGGCGTTGTTGTCCTTGTCGCGGAGCAGTACCCGGCGGCGGGTGGGAGCGCTCAGGCCCTGGAAGTCCCTGTGCTCGGAGGTGTAATGGGCGACTTCGGCCCAGCCGTTGACTTCGACGTCATAGTCCATCCGTCGCTGCAGCCCTGTCTCGGAGTCGAAGTAGTAGGTCTGGACTTTGCTGTGGCTGTGGATGGAGTCCGGGAAGGTGACCTCGAGCCGGCGCCACGTCTCGCCGTCTTCGTCCCAGGGATCGAGTTCCCGGGTGTGGACTCCGGGGAGGGTGAAGAGCAGCGGTTCGGCGAGATAGGTCCAGGTGGCGTAGGAAATGAAGTAGCCCATCTGCGTCGGAGACCATGGGGTGTCTCCCTGGAAGCCGGCCATGCTTTGGCGGGGAGCGGAAAGGCTGTCCACGACCGTGCCCGCGCCATCGGTGATGGTGACCAGATCCTCGGCGGCGTCAAAGTGCAGGGTTCGTCCTGGCCCGAAGGGCGTGATGGTGATCCGCTGTTCGGTGAGGTCCGCTGTCACGGTTACTTCGCCGAGGAGGTCCGGCTGGCCTTTGAAGGGCCAGAAGACGCCGTGGACGTGGAGTTTGGCCGTCACGCTGCGGGCTCCTTCCCAGATCGGGGCGGTGCCATGCTTGGCCAGGGCAAATTCAACGAGGTCGTTCATGATTTTCTTCTTTCGGTGATTTCTGCGTGAGGTGGTGCTGGGGGCGCCCGGACGGGGCAGCCGGGTGTGAGGTCGACGTGCTCTTACTGGGTGTCGAGTTTGGAGAACAATCCGGTGAAGGTTCCGCCGGCGGCCGAGAGTTTTGCGAAGAATGCTCCGGCTTGGGGTGTGGCGACGGCCCGGGAGGCTGATTCGTAGTCGTGGAAGTAGAGGTCCAGAGTCCGGTGTGCGGGTGTTGGCGTGCCGTCCTCCTTGGGCCAGACTGTGGCCGATTCGATCCGGAGCAGTTCCGGCAGGTCCTCCGCCAGGTCCAGGAGTGTGGGGACGTGTTGCTCGAAGGCTTCAGGGGTCTTCGGGTTGTCGATGATGAGGGTGATTTTTGTCGGCATTGTTATGTCCTTGGTGGTTGGGGGGCTGGGTTGGAAAGGGTACGTCTTAGTTTTTTGCGAGGAATGCCAGGACCTCGGCGGCGAATTCGTGCGGGTACTGGAAGAGGAATCCGTGGTTGGCATTCGGGTAGATGATGAGTTCGGCGTTGGGGATGGTGCCGGCCAAGAGGTAGGAGTTGGGCGTGGGGACCATGATGTCGTTGTCGCCGTTGGCCACCAGGGTTGGCGCCTTGATGGCTGCCAGCCGGACCAGTTTGGACGGGTCGGGGATGCCCCATTCGATGCTGGCGGCGGCCTGGGCGTCCCGGACGGCCAGGGAAACGTCTGCGTCGCGGCCCTCTGTGCGGGTGAAGATGCGGCTGATGAATTCGTCTCCCTTGGTTCTGCTCTCGGCCGAGGAGTTGATGAAGAGGAAGTGGATGTCGCCGGCGTCCTGCACATCCTTCATGGCGTGCGCCCGCGGCTCATCGGCCCAGCCATGCATGTCCCGGCCGCCCTCAGGGCCGGTGCCGGCGAGGATGATGCGGCGGACAAGGTGCGGGCGCTGCAGGGCGACCTCCTGTGCGACGAAGCCGCCGATGGAGAAACCAAAGAGGTCGACTTCCTCCAGGCCGAGAGCGTCGATGAAAGTCAGCGCATCACGGCCGAAATCCTTGAACGTGGCAGGCACTTTCCCGGTGGAGAGTGCCACTCCGCTGGCATCGAACAGAATGACTTCCCGTTCGGCGGCGATGCTGTCAACCAGCGCAGGATCCCAGCTGTCGAGGTTTCCCCGGAAATGCTGGAAAAAGACGATGGGCGTGGTTCCGGCTTTGCCGAACCGGCGGTAAGCGTACGTCGTAGCGTTGCTTCCCTTGATGGTGAGGTTGGGGGCTGTGTACTGGGACATGGATGAGCCTTTCAATAATTAGAAGTAGACCGGTCGTCTAGTCATGATGAAGGAAAAAGCCTGACGTCTGGTGGGGCCGGCGCTTAGGCCAGGACGTCGGAGTAGACGGTTTCCAGGAAGCCGTCGAGCGGCGCCCGTGAACGTGTCAGCTTGGAGCGGGCGACGGCGCCTTCGAAGCTGGCGATGACGAAGCCCGCGAGCCGCCGCGGATCGCTGTGGTTGGCGATCTCCCCCTCACTTTGCGCCGCCGCAATGGCCGCCGCAAGCTTCCCTGTCCACAGGTCCAGGGACTGTTCGACGACGGCCGTCACGGCCGCGCTCTGGGACGGCATTTCGTTGGAAAAGTTACCCAACAGGCAGCCGCGCTGGAAATTCTCGGCCTCAGCCATCTTGGTGACGTAGGACAGATGGGCCCGGATCCTTCCCAGGGGGGACGCCTCCGCCGTGTCGAGCAGGTCATACTTGACAGTTGCTTCGTAGAGCTTCACCGCTTCAACGGCGAGGGCTTCCTTGCTTTCGAAAAAGTGATAGAAGGAACCTTTGGGAACTCCGGCCGCCCTGGTGATGTCCAGTACGCCGGTTGCCGAATAGCCGTTCGCGTGGAAGAGATCCAGTGCGGTGCTGGCAATTCGTTCCTTGGTGTCCGTGCTCATCTCTGGTCCTTCGGTCGGGGTGATAACTAAAGAATAGACCGGTCGTCTAGTAAAAGCAATACCCCTCCTGAACATTTGCAAACGGCAACGGCGGCACCCCTGTGGCGTGAATCGTCCGCGGACTCCCGAGTTCACCTGGGCGGCATGCGGTTGAACCTTGCGGCCGCCGCGTGGTGAGGAAGACGAGCCACACCCTACGCCTTATGGTTCCAGCGTCATTCCCCGCTGGGCTTAGTCAAACGCGCATTGGATGTTGCAGCGCCCTCGGCCAGGCTGGGGCCGGCCCCGTAGAGACGCATGGTGAAGGCCTCTGAGACGTCGTTGCCCAGGGTTTCTCTTCGTGATCCATCTTTCACGGCGGCTGCGGCCCGGCCGGGAGCATTGCTGCCTAAAGCGCAACCGCTGGTTAGTACAAGGCTGGCAAAACCGACCGCAAACATACGTCTTCTCATGTGAACTTCTTTTCCATGTTTGTGGCGGAATGATTCACGTTGCAGGTGCACCGTCAGCGGGTCAAGCTGACCGCTCGCTCCCTAAGCCAGTAATGGTTGCCCGGACCGTCGGCGCCTGCGGGCCAGGCCGGCTTTGGTATCGGAGCCCGGTTCTATTCCTGGAATTATCCGGTAACCGCGCTGGCTGCTTGCCCAAGTTCAATCGGGGCTCCGGGCGACCTTGGATGGTCCCAAGCTGTGGTTGCGGCGGTAAGTTCCCGGCCGCATACCTGGCACCACGCGCCTGAGCGCGATTCCGTTCCGCATCCAGTGCAAATGATGCGCAGCGTCTCTTGAATGGGAGAGCGGGTGTGGTTCTTCGCCCAGGCGGCAAGTGCATGCAGCACGGGCATCGCGTCGACGCCCGCGGACGTGAGGACGTACTCCTTGCGGGGCCGCGTTCCGGCACCGTACGGCTCTGCCGTGACCACGCCGGCCGCAAGGAGACGCCGCATGCGTTCGCTGAGCACGTTATCCGCGATACCCAACTGTTTCTTCAGGCCATCAAAGCGGTTGTTGCCCATGAATATCTCCCGCAGGACCAGGACCGACCAGGGGTCCCCCAGGACGTCCGCGGCCCGGGCAATAGGACAGGCATCTTCGGACCAGCTTGTGCGAAGCGGCATCGCAGCCTCCTTGGTTTGACTTGCTTAAAGAAAGCCATTGACTTTCTTTAAGAAAGCTTCTTTACTTGCTTAAAGAAAGCTTAGGCGTTCCCTTGGTGGAACGCAATGACCGTCCGGGCTGCCGGTTTGAAGGAGAACGCAATGGGCACAACACGCATGGAACAGACCGGTGCTGGACCGCGTCCGTCCTCCGGCAAGTCAGCGCCGGGCATGGTGCCGTTGGGCTTGTTTGGGATTCCCCTCGGCCTGGCCGGACTCGGCGGAGTCTGGTCCGCAGGCAGGGCAGGGCTGGGGGTGCCTGTCTGGCCGGAAGAGCTTCTCTTCGGTGCGAGCAGTGCCATCTGGCTGGCTCTGACCGCCGCTTATCTCATGCGTGGGTGGCGTCGGAAAGGCGCCTTCCAGTCGGACCTCAAGCACCCCGGAAGCGGTCCGTTCGCGTCGTTGATTCCCCTGGTAGGTATTGTCCTTGCAGCCCACTACAACGAGCATCTGCCGGCTCTGGGCGTATGGGCCCTCTTCGCTTTTGTTGCCGCGCTGGCCGTGGTCGCCACTCAGTTGCTCGCCCATTGGGTCACAGGTGGAGTGAGCATGCAGTCCATCCATCCCGGGTACTTTCTCCCGGTCGTCGCCGGGCCGTTCGTCGCAAGCATTGGATTTACAACGGTTGGCGCTCCCGAAGCAGCCCTCGCCGCCTTCGGCGCCGGCGCGTTCTTCTGGTTGGTCGTAGGAACGGTCGTGACCGTCAGGCTGATGACCGGCGGTCCGCTGCCGGTATCCGCGGTTCCCGCACTGTCCGCCTACCTGGCGGCCCCCGCCACGGCAAGTGTTGCCTGGCACGTGTCACACCCTGGTGGCGCCGGAAGCCTCCAGTTGGGCCTCGCCGGAGTGCTGGTCATGATGCTGCTGATGCAGGTGCTCCTGATCGGTGTTTACCGCGAGCTGCCCTTTTCGATTCTATTCTGGGTGTTCACCTTTCCCGTGGCCACGACCAGCAACTACGCCGTCCGATGGTTCAGCTCTTCCGCTGTTCCGGGATGGGAAATTTATGCATGGGCGATTCTCGCCCTGTCCAGCATCTTTGTCCTGGTGATCGCCGCCCGTACTGTTGCCGGCCTGATCCGCAGATCTACTCCTTCCGTTCCGGTCGAGAGTCATAGGCCGGCTCCGGTTCCATCCATCACAGGCTCCGGAAGTGGGAACAACGGCGCGGTGGTGTACGTTGCAGTCTCGTCAGAAGGAACATCGTAGAAGCGTCAGAAATGAGAAACACCTAAAGTGGCAACCGATTACGACGAAGTCCGTTCCGACGTCAAAGAAACCCAGGACCGTTCCCTGGAGGCATTGCAGTCCGCGAATGCCCCGGATGCCCGCAGCGTCGTAAACGAACTGGACCAGGCCGACGCGCTCGATGAGGGCCTGACCCCTGGGGGAGAGATCATCGCCGAGGAACTCATCGTTCAGGTCATTCCCCAGGCCGCGGACGAGTTCACGTGTTATTCCTGTTTCCTCGTCCGGCACCGGTCCCAACTCGCGCGCGAAAGCAACGGCCACTCATACTGCCTCGAGTGTGAGGGCTGAGGCATCCCTTCGCCAGGACGCAGTATCCGACAGCAGGTCAGCCCCCAGTGGTGTTTCGGGGAGTCCGCGGAAAGCGCGGGGGACAGCCCCCGCAGGGCCCTTCGGCGCCTCGCCAAGCCATTCATCGTCGGTGGTTTTTCTGCCCGGGTGTGGGGGTTGCAGTTGCGGGTCAGGCTGCCTGGGTTGCCCGACCGGGGGACCCTCGCTCTGGGTTCCCGGCGGAATTAAGCCGAGCAGGCTTCCGTCAGTGCTGCGACTGACTCAGCCGGCACCTGGTCTCCGGCATCGGCGATCTGGCCCAGCGGCGTCGTAATTTCCGAGGGTACCCCTGCACCGTCCGCGGCGGACACCAGTCCGCCCAGCAAGGCCTTGTCCTGAACGCTGACCAGCCCGTCCTCCACCACGGCGCAGACCTGCTTCTTGACCTCGTCAGCGGCTGCGGTGGCCACCTTGGAGGCGGCATCGTTCGCGGTGGTTTCGGCGACTTCCTGGACTGAGCCACAGCCGGCAATAAAGAGAAGAAGGGGGACGGCGGTCAGAGCTGCAAGGCGGCGTTTCATTAGTTCAGCCTAACGGTTCAGTCTGTTTCGCCTTCCCCGTGCACCTCGCTTAGGTTGTCTTCGGAGCGGTCCAGATACGCCAGGAGAAGGTCGGCCGCGCGGTCCAGTTCCCCGGATTCGAGGGCCAGGCAGATCGTTTCGTTGTCCTTCAGGTAGTGCTGGTAGAACTGCGCGTCCACGGTGGCTTTGTGGAAGAACAGGCGCATCTCGGCCAGGACATGGCCCATGATGCTGTCCAGCCGCGGGCTTCCGGCCATGGCCACAATGGCGCCGTGGAAATGCTGGTTGGCGGTCCCCAAAGCTTCGTCGTCACCGGCTGCCGCCGCGCGTTTGCCTTCCTCGACGGCGGCCCGGACGGCGGCCACATCCTCGGGGCTGCCCCCGGCGCGCAGGGCGCTGACCTCGATGGCGCGGCGGACCGTATATACGTCGTGGATATCGCCTGCCTCCAGGCTTGCCACAAAGACGCCCCGGTTGGGATGCCGGACCACCAGCCGTTCGCTGGCCAGTTCAACGAAAGCCTCACGCACCGTGTTGCGGGAGACGCCCAGGTCCTCCGCGATGGTGGATTCGGTGAGCCGCGTTCCCGGGAGCAGCGCTCCTTCCGCCAACTGCAGGCGCAGTTCATCCGCCACCCGCTCCGCCACGGACGGAACGGCCACCCGAAGGCGGCCCGCAGCGGTCCGCGCCGGGCTGCTGTTCAAAGAAAGTCGGGAAGAGGGGACGAGCGGGTCTGAAGAGGCCATACACGAGAATTTACACGATCGTCACATTGTGGAATCGAAGGATCGTTGAACAATTTGTAAATTTAGGGCATCCTAGTAGGACCACCCAATGAGACGGGAATCACAAATGGCAACGATTGACCTGAACAGCGACGTCGGCGAGTCCTTCGGACGCTGGAGCCTCGGCGATGACCTGGCAATGTTCGGCTCGGTTTCGAGCGCGAACGTGGCCTGCGGATTCCACGCCGGCGATCCCAGCGTCATCCGCGACACCTGCAAAAAAGCAGCTGCTGCCGGCGTGGTCATCGGCGCCCACGTCGGATACCGGGACCTCGCCGGTTTCGGACGCCGTTTTATGGACATCAGCCCCACAGAACTGGCCGACGACGTCGTGTACCAGATCGGCGCCCTGCAGGCTTTGGCCGCAGTTGAGGGAGCCCGGGTCCAGTACGTGAAGCCGCACGGCGGACTGTACAACGCCATCGTGACGCACACTGCGCAGGCCCAGGCCGTCGTCGACGCCGTGAAATCGGTTGACCCCAACCTGCCGATCCTCGGCCTCCCGGGCTCGGAAGTCCTGCGGCTTGCCGAAGCAGCCGGCCTGCGCGCCGTGACCGAAGCGTTCGCGGACCGGGCCTACAACCCGGACGGCACCCTCGTCTCGCGCTCCCTGCCGGGAGCAGTCCTTGAGGATCCGGAACAAGTGGCGGAACATGTCCTACGGATGGCCACTGAATCAGCGGTCCGCGCAATCGACGGTTCCATCCTTAGAATCCGCGCAGAAAGCATCTGCGTGCATGGTGACTCACCGGGGGCCGTAGCGATGGCCACAGCAGTGAAGTCCGCTCTCGGCGACGCCGGCGTCAGCATCGGCTCGTTCCTCTAACCCCCATCCCATGGCCGCAAAGCAGGCCCCCTGCACCACCCCGCATCCCCCGGAGGAAACCATGACCAGCACGAACAAGGCAGCAAAGGCCGCCGCGCGGAAGCCGCCGCCCGGTGCGCTCAAGGCATACGTCGCCAGCCTCACCGGCACCTCGCTTGAGTACTACGACTTCGCGATCTACTCGGTGGCGTCTGCCCTCGTCTTCCCCAAGATCTTCTTCCCCTCGGACGACGAATTCGTGGGTCTCCTCCTCTCCTTCTCGGCCTTCGCGGTGGGCTACCTCGCCCGTCCGATCGGCGGCATTGTGTTCGGCCGGCTCGGCGACAAGGTGGGCCGCAAGTACGTCCTGGTCTTCACCCTGGTGCTGATCGGCGTCGCCACCGTCCTCATCGGTGCGCTGCCTGACTACTCAGCGATCGGCATCTGGGCCCCCATCCTCCTGGTGCTCCTGCGCCTGGCCCAGGGCATCGGCGTCGGCGGTGAATGGGGTGGCGCTGTGCTGCTGTCCAGCGAATTCGGCGACCCCAACAAGCGTGGTTTCTGGTCCTCCGCAGCCCAGATCGGCCCGCCCGCTGGCAACCTTATGGCCAACGGCGTACTTGCCATCCTGGCAGCCTCGCTGAGCACCGAAGCGTTCCTCTCCTGGGGCTGGCGGGTAGCCTTCCTGGCCTCCGCCCTGTTGGTGGTCTTCGGCCTGATCATCCGCCTCAAGCTCGAGGAAACCCCGGTCTTCAAGGCCATCGCAGCCCACGGCGACCAGCCGAAGGCACCCATCAAGGAAGTCTTCACCACCCAGCCGCGTGCGCTGATCGCCGCTGCCCTGTCCCGTGTCTGCCCGGACGTGCTCTACGCGCTGTTCACCGTTTTTGTGGCTGTTTACGCCACTAAGGAACTGGGCATGACCACGGGCAACGTGCTGGCCGCCATCCTGATCGGCTCCGCGTTCCAGCTCTTCCTCATCCCGTTCGCCGGCGCACTCACTGACCGTTTCAACCGCCGCTGGGTTTACGGCATTGCCGCCGCCGCCACCGCTGTCTACATCCCCCTGTTCTTCCTGATGATCGCGGGCAAGTCCGTGGTGATGCTGATCATCGGCGTGGTGATCGGACTGGCCCTGCACGCGTTTATGTACGGCCCGCAGGCGGCCTTCATCACCGAGCAGTTCCCGGCCCGCCTCCGCTACGCCGGCAGCTCCCTGGCCTACACGCTTGCCGGCGTCATCGGCGGCGCCGTGGCGCCGTTGATCTTCACCGCCCTTTACGGCGCAGCGTCCGGCGGCTGGTACCTGATCGCCGCGTACATCCTCCTGGCGGCCATTATCACCATCGTGGGCATGCGCCTGGGCCGCGACCCGCAGCCGGAAGAGGACCTCCACCTGCTGCACAACGACGGCGCGAAGGAGAGCCACGCCTGAGGGGCGCGGCCTGATCCCATGGAAACAGTCAGTAACGCCACCACGGCGGCCCGGGTGCTCGCCGTCAGGCCGGTAGGTACGACGGCGGTACTCGCCGAACTCTCCGGGCTCCACGATGTCCTGGCCCTGCAGGCCCTCCTGCTGGAGGAGCCGCTGCCCGGCCAGGTGGACGTCCTGGCCGCCGCCGAAACCGTGATGGTCAAGGCGGATTCACCTGCGGCGGCGCGCAGGATGGCGGCCCGGCTGCTGGAGATGGACCTGACGGTCCAGTCCCACGCCGAAGGCAAACTGGTGCAGATTGAGACCGTGTACGACGGCGACGACCTCGCCGAAGTGGGCCGGCTCACCGGGCTGGGCGCCGACGGTGTCATCGCGGCGCACACCGGGCAGGTCTGGACGGTTGCGTTCGGTGGCTTCGCGCCGGGCTTCAGCTACATGGTGGGGGAGAACCAGGTACTTGAAGTCCCGCGCCGGAGTTCGCCCCGGACCGCCGTCCCCGCAGGTTCCGTGGCACTGGCCGGCAACTATTCGGCCGTCTACCCGCGGAAATCGCCGGGCGGTTGGCAGCTGATCGGCCGCACCGCGGCGCACATGTGGGACCTCAGCCGGGAGCAGCCGGCCCTGGCCGCGCCCGGTGACCGCGTGCAGTTCAGTGCGGTGCGCGAGCTGATTGAAGTTACGGCCACCCCGGCCGGGGCGGCGGATTCCGAAACCCCGGCCACCCAGGAACCGGGCGTTCAGTCCGGTCTGCTGATCCTCTCGCCCGGACTCCAGAGCCTGATCCAGGACCTCGGCCGCCCCGGACACGCCGGGCTCGGAGTGTCCTCAGCCGGGGCACTGGACCGGTCCTCCCTGCGCCGTGCCAACCGGATCGTGGGCAACGACCCGTCCGCCGCCGTCGTCGAATCCGTTGCCGGCGGGCTGCGTGTGCAGGCCGTGGGGGACCAGGTGCTGGCTGTGGCCGGCGGGCCGTCGGCACTGACTGTAGTGACGCCGTCGGACGTTCCCGATTCAGACGTTCCCGAATCAGTCGATCCGGACGACGACGGTGACGAGTCAGGGCTTGACCGGCCTGACCAGGTCCGCGAAGTGCCCATGGCCACGGCGTTCGCCCTGCTCGACGGCGAGATCCTGACCATCGGAGCGCCCGAACTCGGCTTCCGCAGCTACCTGGCCATCCGCGGCGGGGCGGCAGCCGATGCTGTGCTCGGAAGTCGGTCCACGGACACCATGTCCGGGATCGGGCCGGC
Organism: Pseudarthrobacter lactosi; assembly: GCF_055412785.1. Classification (NCBI taxonomy): domain Bacteria; kingdom Bacillati; phylum Actinomycetota; class Actinomycetes; order Micrococcales; family Micrococcaceae; genus Pseudarthrobacter; species Pseudarthrobacter lactosi. The sequence goes on along the minus strand of NZ_JBVAYS010000003.1, from coordinate 651,203 downwards.
ACCGCTGGCTGCCGGGCAGCTGCTGGGTGCCGCCGCCGCCACGTCCTCGAATGTGGTGGGAAACCCCGAACTTCAGCCCGACTTCCCGGACACCGGCGTCACGGTCCTGGACATCGTTCCCGGACCCCGCGATGACTGGTTTGACGCCGCCGCGCTGGAATCGCTGTGCGCCCAGGAGTGGGCGGTGACGCCCCGCTCGAACCGCGTGGGCATGCGCCTGGACGGTGAGGCGCTCAGCCGCAGCCGCGACGGGGAGCTGCCCAGCGAGGGAACCATGGCCGGCGCGCTGCAGATCCCGCCGGAAGGACAGCCGGTTCTCTTCCTGGCCGACCACCCCATCACCGGCGGCTACCCCGTGATCGCCGTGGTGGTGGACCACCAGCTGGACCTGGCCGCCCAGGTTCCCATCGGCGGGTCCATCCGGTTCCGCTGGGCTCCCGGCTACGGGCTGCCCACCAGCTTTTCCGAATCATCCCCCAACATTTCCCAGACAAAGTGAGCAACTGATGCGCAAGGTCCTGATCGCCAACCGCGGAGAAATCGCCGTCCGCATCGCCCGTGCCTGCGAAGACGCCGGACTGGAGTCCGTGGCTGTCTACGCCGACGTCGATGCCGACGCCATGCACGTGGGAGCGGCCACCGAGGCGTACAGCCTGGGCGGCAACGCGCCGTCGGAAACGTACCTCAATATCCCCAACCTCCTGCGCGTGGCCGCGGAGTCCGGGGCGGACGCAGTGCACCCGGGCTACGGCTTCCTGTCCGAGAACGCCGGCTTTGCCCAGGCGGTCCTGGACGCCGGCCTGACCTGGATCGGCCCCACCCCGGACGCCATCCTCCAGCTGGGCAACAAGATCACGGCGCGCGAGATCGCCGTCCGCGCCGGTGCCCCGCTGGTGGCCGGCAGCGACGGTCCGGTGGATTCGGCCGCCGAGGTCCGCAAGTTCGCCGAGCAGCACGGCCTGCCGATCGCCATCAAGGCGGCCTTCGGCGGCGGCGGACGCGGGCTGAAAGTGGTCCGCGAGATGGACCAGATTGAGGAGTCCTTCGATTCCGCGGTCCGTGAAGCGGTGGTGGCCTTCGGCCGCGGCGAGTGCTTTGTGGAGCGGTACCTGGACCGGCCCCGGCACGTGGAGGCGCAGGTCCTGGCGGACCAGCACGGCAACGTGGTGGTGGTGGGCACCCGCGACTGCTCGCTGCAGCGCCGGCACCAGAAACTCGTGGAAGAGGCACCCGCACCCTTCCTGACCGAAGACCAGACCCAGCAGATTTACGACGCCGCCAAGGCAGTGTGCCGTGAAGCCTCCTATTCGGGGGCCGGGACGGTGGAGTTCCTCGTGGCCGCCGACGGCACCGTCGCGTTCCTCGAGGTGAACACGCGCCTGCAGGTGGAGCACCCCATCACCGAGGAGACCACCGGCGTGGACCTGGTCCAGGAGCAGTTCCGGATCGCCGCCGGCGAACCGCTGCGCTTCACCGCTGATCCCACGCCGCGCGGCCACTCGTTCGAATTCCGGCTCAACGCCGAGGATGTAGGCCGGGGCTTTCTGCCGTCACCCGGCACCGTCGCCACCTTCAGCGGGCCGACCGGACCCGGCGTCCGGCTGGACTCCGGGGTGCGTTCCGGCTCTGTGGTGGCGCCGCAGTTCGATTCCCTGCTGGCCAAGCTGATCGTCACCGGCGCCGACCGCCAGCAGGCGCTCCGCCGGGCCCGCCGCGCCCTCGCCGAAATGGAAATCACCGGCGTGGCCACCGTCCTGCCGTTCCACCGGGCCGTTGTTCAGGCGCCGGACTTCACCTCCGAAACCGCGCTCGGTATCCACACACGCTGGATCGAGACCGACTTCGCGGATTCCATCGCGGCGGATCCGGAATACGGCACGTCCGTTCCGGACGGTGAGCGGCGCACCATCACCGTTGAGGTCGACGGCCGGCGCCTCGCCGTCGGCCTTCCCGCTGACCTGCTGGATGGCTGGGCGCGCTCCGGTGCAGGCGTTCCGGCGGGGGTTTCCCTGGACGGGACGGCTTTGGATGGTGCTGCCGACGGCGGTGCTGCCGCCGATCCCGGCGAGCTGCGCGCGGACATGGCCGGGACGGTGGTGAAGTGGCTCGTGGAGCCGGGTGCCGAGGTGGCGGCGGGGGACGCCGTCGTCGTGCTTGAGGCGATGAAGATGGAGACCCAAGTGACCGCCCACCGCGCCGGTACGGTAACCGATCTCAGGGCCCAGCCCGGCGGCGTTGTGAACGCCGGGGGCGTGCTGGCGCTGATCGGCTGACTCTTCCCGTCCGGATGCCCGTTCTATACGCTGGTCAAACCCCGGCGATAAGGACGGCCTGACGTGAGTGAACGCATTGGAATCATCGGCGGCGGGATCGTGGGCATCGCCGTCGCACGGGCCTTTATGCAGCGGGGGATCGGGGACGTCACCGTCTTCGAGAAGGAAGACCGGCTGGCTGCACACCAGACCGGCCACAACTCGGGCGTGGTGCATGCCGGCCTCTACTACGCCGGCGGGTCCCTGAAAGCGCAGCTGTGCGTGGCCGGCCGCTCAGCACTCGAAGAGTACTGCCGGGAGAAGAACCTTCCCTACCGTGAGGTTGGCAAGCTGGTGGTCGCCGTCGACGAAACGGAGCTGCCGGCCCTGGCCGAAATCGAAAAGCGCTCCAAGGCCAACGGCGTGCCTGACTTGGCCCGCATCGATGACGTGGTGCGGCTGCACGACATCGAGCCGCACGTGGCAGGTGTGGCGGCGGTCCACTCACCCCACACCGCCGTCGTCGACTATGCGGCCATCACCGAAGCGATGGCACAGGACGTCCGCACGGCGGGCGGCACCATCATCCTCGGGCAGGAGGTGGTGTCGATGGCCATCGAACCGGCCGGAGTGCGCGTGGTAACGCCCGTGTCAGAGCACGTCTTCGACCGGGTGGTGGCCTGCGCCGGACTGCAGTCCGACGCCGTGGCCCGCCTGGTGGGCGCTGACCCTTCGCCGAAAATCCTGCCCTTCCGCGGCGAATACTGGGCGCTGAAGCCCGAACGCAACAATCTGGTCAGGGGCATGATTTACCCGGTGCCCGACCCGCGCTTCCCGTTTCTCGGCGTGCACTTCACCCGTGGCGTTTACGACGACGTCCACGTCGGCCCGAACGCCGTCCCGGCGCTGGCCAGGGAGGGCTACGGCTGGCGCACGGTCTCACTCAAGGACACCTGGGACTCCCTGACCTGGCCCGGGGCGCTTCCGCTGGCCAGGAAGCATTGGCGGATGGGCATCGACGAGATCAGCGCATCGCTGGTGAAGTCCATGTACTACCGCAAGGCCAAGCGCTTCATACCCGAGCTCACCATGGCGGACCTGACGGCGAAAACGGCCGCCGGCGTCCGGGCGCAGGCGTGGGGCCGCGACGGTTCGCTGCTCGACGACTTTGCCGTCGATCAGGTGGGGCCGGTGACCCTGCTGCGGAATGCGCCGTCGCCGGCCGCCACCTCGTGCCTGGCCATCGCGGACCACGTGATCGATCGCTACGTGCTGGTGCGGGACTAGGTAGAAGCTTCTAGCCGACATTTCCTTGGTGGGGACGGAAGACGAAGGTGCTTGACTATGCGGCATGACACTAAATCGAAACCCGGTGGTTGAATCGTTCCTTGAGTCGCTGGACCACCCACTGGGTCCCGTGATTGAGAGCCTTCGGATGGCTATCCTGGACGCGGATGACGCCATCACGGAGCGTGTTAAGTGGAGGGCGCCGAGCTTCTGCTTCAACTCTGTTGACCGGGTCACCTTTAACTTGCGACCGCTTCATCACGTGCAGCTGATTTTTCACCGCGGTGCAAAGACCATCGAGGATGACTTTGATTTTGATCCCTCTAAATGGAGCGGGCTGTTGGAAATGATCGGGCAAGACCGCGGCCAGGTGATTTTTCCAAGCGCGGAGGCCGCGGCAGCCCGGCAGGACGAATTCGTGGCGCTGGTGCGCGCGTGGGTTCGAGCCTGACCTGCGGGTTGACCGGCGCAAATACCTTCCCGCAGAGAATCCTGGTCACAATGGGTGACCTCGATTCGACGGCGGTCGCACGGGGCGTTTCCCGGCGGGACTCTGATAGTCTTCAGTCATCCACGGGCCTCCCGGTCGCCTCTTTGGCCGGTTGTAGATAACGAGTGGGAGCTCGCGATTCATCGCGAATGATTGGGAGGCTTTAATGCATCTGACGCCACGCGAAACCGAAAAACTGATGATTGTGGTTGCTGCCGACCTCGCACGACGGCGGCAGAAGCGCGGACTCAAGCTCAACCATCCGGAATCCATCGCGATTCTCACCTATGAGCTGGTGGAGGGCGCCCGCGACGGACGCCGCGTGGCGGACCTCATGAGCTACGGCACCACCATCCTGACCAGGGAAGATGTCATGGAGGGTGTCGCAGATATGATCCACGACGTCCAGGTCGAGGCGACGTTCCCGGACGGCACCAAGCTCGTCACCGTGCACAACCCCATTCGCTAGGCGAAGGAGAACCCCATGAAACCCGGCGAATACATCCTCCGCCCGGAGCCCATCACGTGCAACGCGGGCCTCATTCCCCGTACCCTCGCCGTGATCAACCGTGGTGACCGCCCCATCCAGGTGGGGTCCCATTATCATTTCTTCGAGGTGAACGATGCCCTCGAGTTCGACCGGGAGGCGGCCCACGGCTTCCGGCTGGACATCCCGGCGGGTACGGCGGTGCGGTTCGAGCCCGGGGATGAAAAGACGGTCAACCTGCTCGCGTACTCGGGCGACCGTGCGGTCTACGGGTTCCGGGACCGCATCAACGGCCCGCTCGAGCCGAGCCGCGGCCTGATCGACCTCCAGGACGACACCAAATGAGCTTCGAGCTGAGCCGCAAGCAATACTCGGACCTCTACGGCCCCACCACGGGCGACGCCGTTCGCCTGGCCGACACGGATCTGTTCCTCGAGATTGAGCACGACCACACCAACTACGGTGAAGAAGTCGTGTTTGGCGGCGGCAAGGTCATCCGTGACGGCATGGGCCAGAACGGGCAGCTGATCCGCGATGACGACATCCCCGACACCGTGATCACCAACGTGATCGTGCTTGACTACACCGGCATCTACAAAGCCGATGTTGCACTGCGCGACGGGCACATCTTCAAAATTGGCAAGGCCGGCAACCCCCAGATTTCCCGGGGCGTGAACATCACCATCGGCGTCGCCACGGACATCATCGCGGGCGAAGGCAAGATCCTTACCGCCGGCGGCATCGATACCCACGTGCACTTCGTGAGTCCCGACCAGGTGCCGGTGGCGCTGGCCTCGGGGATCACCACCCTGATCGGTGGCGGTACCGGACCAAGCGACGCGAGCAAGGCCACCACCGTTACACCCGGCGCCTGGCACATTTCCCGCATGCTTCAGGCCGTGGAAAACCTGCCGATCAACATCGGCCTCCTCGGCAAAGGCCACGCCAGTGCCATCGAGCCCCTTGCCGAGCAGATCCGGGCCGGCGCGATCGGGCTGAAGGTGCACGAAGACTGGGGCTCCACCACGTCCTCGATCGACATGTCCCTGCGTGTGGCTGACGAGTACGACGTGCAGGTGGCCATCCACTCCGACACCCTCAACGAGTGCGGCTTCGTCGAAGACACCATCCGTGCCATCGGCGGCCGGGTCATCCACACCTTCCACACCGAGGGCGCCGGCGGCGGGCATGCCCCGGACATCATCAAGATCGCGGCGCTGCCCAACGTCCTGCCGGCGTCGACCAATCCCACCCTGCCGTACACGGTCAACACCATCGACGAACACCTCGACATGCTGATGGTCTGCCACCACCTGAGCCCGGACATCCCCGAGGATGTGGCCTTCGCCGATTCGCGGATCCGCAAGGAGACCATCGCCGCGGAGGACGTGCTGCACGACATGGGCATCTTCTCCATCACCAGCTCCGATTCCCAGGCCATGGGCCGGGTGGGCGAGGTGGTCCTGCGGACGTGGCAGGTAGCGGACGCCATGAAGCGCCAACGCGGAAAGCTCGACGGCGATCCCGAGGTGGGGGACAACTTCCGGATCAAGCGCTACGTGGCCAAATACACGATCAACCCGGCGATCGCCCACGGCATCGCGGACTCGGTGGGAAGCATCGAAGAGGGCAAATTCGCTGACCTCGTGCTCTGGGACCCGGTGTTCTTCGGCGTCAAGCCTGAGCTCGTGCTCAAAGGCGGGCAGGCCGTCATGAGCGTTATGGGGGATCCCAACGCCTCGATCCCCACCCCGCAGCCGCGCACCCTGCGCGGCAACTTCGGGGCACTCGGCACCGCGGTACATGCCGCATCGATCACGTTTCTTTCCCAGGCCGCCATCGCAGCCGGAGTCCCCGAACAGCTGGGCCTACGCCGCGTGATCCGGCCGGTGAGCGGGATCCGCACCCTCACCAAAGCGGACATGAAACACAACGGCGCGACACCGGATATCGGGGTCGACCCGGAAACCTACTCGGTGACTGTCGACGGCGAGCCGATCACGGCGGAGCCCTCCACGGTGCTGCCCATGGCGCAGCGCTACTTCCTCTTTTAGACACATATTCCCAAGGGGGCATATATGATTATCGACCACGTCATCGCCAACCGGCACGATCTCCCCGACGGCGAGCTGGCCGGCCTCCACGAGGAGCAGGTTCTCCTGCCGAGTGCGGAACTCGTCAAGAAAATCCAGCGAGTGACCACCGACCATGGCCGCGAGCTGGGCATCAGGCTCAGCGATGCCTCGGGCCCGGTGCGGGACCTCCGCGACGGCGACATCCTGTTCCGCGACGACAAAACAGTCGTCGTGGTGACGGCACTGGCAACGGACGTCCTGGTTATTGCCGCGCGCAGCATCCGTGAGATGGGGGTCGTGGCGCACAACCTCGGCAACCGGCACATGCAGGCGCAGTTTTTCGACGCCGACAGTGAATATGCCGCAGAAGTGATGGTGGTGCAGTACGACCACACGATCGAGGACTACCTGATCCACGTGGGCGTGCCGTACTCGCGCCAGGAACGTGTGGTGCCCGTGCCGTTCCGCCATGCCGAACACACCCACTGAGCGCGTGAACGAGCCGCCGTCGTACCTGCTGCCGCTGTTGCAGCTCTCTGACTCCGCGCTCCCCACGGGCGGGTTCAGCCATTCCTTCGGGATGGAGACGTTCCTGGAACGTGGACTCATCGACGGCGAAGCGGGCTTCGCCAGCTGGCTGAGCCAGTTTGTGGGCATCCAACTGACCTACAGTGACGGGTTCGCCCTGCGCCTAGCGTTCGAGGCGACCTCCGTGGATGACATTGCCAGGATCGACCGGATGATAGCCGCGGCGGCGCTGCCCCGGGAGGTCCGCGAAGCGGGGACCAAGATGGGCGCACGGATGCTGGCCATCGCCGGAACCGTGGCGCCAGGTGCCCGGCTCGCGGACTACGCGGCCGCCGTCGGAAATGGGCGTTGCGCCGGGCATCCGGCGGTCGCGTTCGGCGTTGCCGGCCGCCAGCTGGGCGTCCCGCTGGAGGAACTGCTCGCGAGCTACCTCTTCACGGCAGTCACGTCGCTGACCCAAAATGCCATCCGGGCCATCCCCATCGGGCAGGACGCCGGGCAGCGTGTGCTGCTGGGAGCCCACCCCAGGATCATGGACGCCGTCCGCCGGATCCAGGCACTCGAGGCCGACGACTTCGGCATCACGGCCCCAGGCCTCGAAATCGCCCAGATGCGCCACGAACGCCAGCGCGTCCGCATGTTTATGTCTTAAGCAGTCCGCGGTCCGCCGCACCCAATACGCAGGCAATACGCAGCAAGGAGCACCATGAAACTCATCAAAATCGGCGTCGGCGGTCCTGTCGGCGCAGGCAAGACCCAGCTCGTCGAACGCCTGACCCGCCACCTCAGCGCCGAGATTTCGATGGCCGCAATCACCAACGACATCTACACCATCGAGGACGCCAAGATCCTCGCGGCCAACGGGATCCTGCCGCTGGACCGCATCATCGGAATCGAAACCGGCGGCTGCCCGCACACGGCGATCCGGGAGGACACGTCGATGAACTCGGCGGCCGTGGAGGAGCTGCGGCTGCGCCACCCCGGCCTTGAAGTCGTCTTCATTGAAAGCGGGGGAGACAACCTTTCGGCCACGTTCAGCCCGGAGCTGGTGGACTTCTCGATCTACATCATCGACGTGGCGCAGGGCGAGAAGATTCCGCGCAAGGCCGGCCAGGGGATGATCAAGTCCGACTTCTTCATCATCAACAAAAAGGACCTGGCCCCGTATGTGGGTGCCGACCTCTCCGTGATGGAGGCGGACACGCTCGAGTTCCGCGGCAACAAGCCCTACTGCTTCACGAACCTCAAAACCGACGAAGGCCTGGAGCACGTCATCGACTGGATCAGGCGCGACGTGCTCATGCTTGACCTACGCCAGTGACCGGGGCGCCTGCGCCCGCACTCCCGGTGACCGGCGCCGCCGTCGAACTCGCCGGTACCCTCGCGCTCACCGTGGGGGTGCGGAGCGACCGCTGCATCGCCACGAGCCAGTACCACCAGGGGGCGCTGCGCATCCTCCGGCCGCACTACCTCGATGACACCAGCCAGGTCTGCTACGTGGTGGTCAATCCCGGGGGCGGGTACGTCGGTGGCGACGAGTATGAAATCGACATCACCGTCGAATCAGGGGCCCGGCTCCTGCTGACCACCCAGTCAGCAACGAAGGTCTACCGCACGCCCGGGACCCGCGCCGAACAGCGGACGCACATCCGGCTCGGCCCCAACGCGAGCCTGGAATCTGTGCCGGACCCGCTGATCGCCTACCGCGGGGCGACCTACCGGCAGGCCACGGTGGTTGAGATGCACGGCAGCGCCTCGCTGGTGATGGCCGAGATCGTCACGCCGGGCTGGTCGCCGGACGGCGCCCTGTTCGGCTACGACGAGATCCGCCTGCGGAACGAGATCTCGGTCGACGGGCGCCTGGCGGTGCTCGACAACCTGCTGATCCGCCCGCTGACCGGTGCCGCCCCGATAGACGGCATGGCCTTCCTTGAGGACTACACCCACGTCGGTTCCCTGCTGGTCATGGATGCCCGTGTGGACGCGGCACTGCTGAACGAGCTGCATGAGGAGCTGCTGCCGCTTGCCGGCGGGTGCAACCTGGGCATGTCACTGCTCGACGGCGGCCTGGCCATCCGGGCCCTGTCCCATGCCACCGAGCCGCTGGACGCCGTCATCCGCGCCGGCATCGACTTCCTGCGGTTCCGCTGGCACGGCCAGGCCGGCCTCAACCTTCGAAAGTACTAAATGAAAGCCCTTTTGAACCACCACGAGCGGGAAGCCCTCCCCACCGGCCGCCGTCTGGCGGTGACGTTCGCCGCCGTCGCCGTCCTCCACATGGTGATGCTGGCGCTGCTGGCCGATTCGCTGCGCACCAACCACAACCCTCTGGTGCTCGGCCTGCTCATCACCGCGTACCTGGCCGGTGTGAAGCACAGCTACGACTGGGACCACATTGCGGCGATCGACAACTCCACCCGCCGCTTCGCAGCCCAGGGCCGCAGCCCCGTCAGCGTAGGTTTCGCCTTCAGCATGGGCCACAGCATGGTGGTTGTGCTTGCCGGGGTACTGGTGGTCAGCGGTGCCGGCATCATTCAGGACGCACTCAGCGATGGCTCGTCCGCGAACATGGTTTTGAGCATTACCGGGGCGTCCGTCTCGGGCCTGTTCCTGCTGACCATCGGTGTTTACAACGCCGCCGCGTTCCGACGTACTGCCTCGTTGTACCGCCGGGTCAAGGACGGTGCATCCGTCACCCGCGAGGAACTGGCGCCCACCGGTCTGGTGGCCCGCCTGCTCGACAAGCCGCTCTCCCGCGTTAACCGTCCCCGCGACATCTTTGTCCTGGGGTTCCTCTTTGGCCTCGGCTTCGACACGGCCTCCACCATCGCGTTCCTGCTCCTCACGGCGACCGCCTCCCTCGCCGGCATCTCGCCGCTCGCGCTGATGGCCCTGCCCTTCGGCTTCATGGCGGCGATGTCCCTGTGCGACACGGTGAACGGCGTCGCGATGATGAAGATGTACCGAAGCGCGGTTGTTGACCCCCGGCGGCGTATCGGCTTCAACATGGTCATCACCGGTGTGTCCGCAGCCTCTGCCCTGTTCATCTCGGTCATCACCATCGCCGGCGTACTGCACGCGATGCTCGGACTCACTGACCCGGTGACCACCTTCCTGGCCGAACTCGACCTCGGCCATGCCGGGCTGGTCCTCGTGGCGCTGCTGCTGTTCATCTGGGCCGCGCACACCTGGGTTCGCCGCGCCGGCGAGGCCGCCTCAGCTACAACGCGCGGAAACCCGCAGGGATAGGGCCCGACGGCGGGATCGCCTCAGGCCCGCCGGTTCCAGTCCCGCCGGTGCCGGGCCGGGCGGCGCTACTCGGCGGACGGCCGCCGTCGTTGCTGTTTCGTCGCTGACCGCTGTACCTTCGTGGCGAGGCGACGGCGGTTCGAACCCCGGGTGGGTTTGGTCGCCCGGCGGAGGGGGCCTTCGGGCGCCAGGCCTTCTCTTAGGAGGTCGGCGAGTTTGGCAAGGGCAGTCTCGCGGTTGCGGAGCTGGGAGCGTTGCTCGGAGGAGGCTACGGTGATCGCCCCGGTGACGAGGCGTGGTCCGAGACGTCTCAGCAGCATCTGCCGCTGGTCATCCGAAAGGGCGGCGGAGCCAGCGATGTTCCATGAGAGCTCGGCGCGGCTGTCCGTTGTGTTGACGTGCTGGCCGCCTGGCCCGGACGAACGTGAGAACCGCCAGCGGAGTTCCGACGCCGGAATTGTGAGCGCGGGTGACACCTCCAGATCCATGCAACCAGCGTTGCATACTATGGGCGGGATCCAAGCCCGCAGCCGCGCGCAGCAAAGGAGGTACTGCCAGACCCCTGATAAGCAGAGCCCTCGCTAGGTCCGGTATGAACGGGTTGTATTGAAGGTGAACCCCAGTAGTAGCCCCTACCCTTAGACCGGAGCCAGCGTGACCGCCGCCGTAATCCCGATTCCCGCACGCGAGCAGGCGGTGGGCCGCCCCCTGGCGATCGTGCTTGGCCTGCTGACCATTTTCGGGCCCATCTCCATGGACCTCTATCTGCCGGTCCTCCCAGCTCTTACTGCAGAGCTTCAAAGCACGACGTCGGTGGCCCAGTTGACCATCACCGCCTGTCTGCTGGGGCTCGCCATCGGCCAAGTAGTGGCCGGGCCGCTTTCGGACCGCCTGGGGCGGCGGATGCCGCTGCTGATCGGCGTCGTCGCCTACACACTTACCTCTGCGCTCTGTGCGCTGAGCCCAACCGTCGAGACCCTCATCATCGCAAGGTTCGTCCAGGGCCTGGCCGGAGCCGTGGGCATCGTCATTGCGCAGGCCGCCGGGCGGGACGTCTACTCAGGCGCCAAGCTGATCCGCTACTACGGCCGCCTCACGGTTCTCGGGGGACTGGCTGCCATCATTGGCCCGGTCATCGGCGGGCAACTGGCAACCGTCACCGACTGGCGCGGAGTCTTCCTGTTCCTCGCAGCCGTCGGCGTCGCCGTCCTGGTGGCATCATTGATGACCTTCCGGGAGACCTTGCCGGCGAACCGTCGGGTGACCGGAGGCCTCTCCCACACCGTCCAGGACTTCCGCCGGCTCCTCGCTGACCCGGTGTTCGTCGGAGCCGTGCTGATCACGGGCTTCACGTACTCGGCGGTCTTCGCCTATTTGAGCGGGGCAACGTACATACTCCAAGGCGTATATGGGCTCTCCCCGGTGGGGTACTCCCTGGCCTTCGGCCTGATTTCATTCGGCTTTATGGTCTTCGGATTCATCGCCGGCCGGCTTTCTGAACGGTGGTCCGAACGTGGAACGCTCACACTGGGTCTGATCATGACTGCGGCCGGTGCCTTGGGGCTGCTGGCGACGGCGCTCCTGCACCTGCCGCTGGTCGCGATCATCCTGTCCCTGTTCACCATGGTCAGCGGGGTGGCCGTCACCAGCCCGCCGGCCACCTCACTGGCACTCAAGGATTATCCCGATATCGCCGGGACGGCCTCCTCACTGCTGGGGCTGGCACGGTACGCGTTCGGCGGCATCGCCGCACCCTTGGTGGGCATCGGCGGAGCCCACGACGCTGTACCGTTCGGGATAGTCGCGGCCGTTTCCGCTGCGGCGGCCGTCCTGTGCCTGGGACTGGTCAGCGATAACCGGAAACAACACGCCGTGCCGCGAATCCCGTGAGGACTGCTACGGTGCCCGCCATAAGGACCCCTGCCAGCACGTAGACGCCGAACAGCACCGGCGCAGGTGTCTTTTCGTCAATGAACGGCGACGGTGCCAGAGTCCACAGAATGGCAACAGCCCAGGCGCCGGCGTTGACGGGAATCCAAAACGCGCTGCGCCGGGGCGGAACCATATGGCGCAGGACCAGCCACTGGAAAGTCGGGATGGACAGCAGAAGCACGGAGCCGAGCACGGCAACAAGGATGATCACCCAGGGCGAGCCGAAGTCGATGCCGCCGAGGCTGCTGGGGAGCATCCCGATCGACCACGCGGTGGCCGCCCCAGCCGCCGTCACGAGGATCCATCGCGATCTGGGTATCGTCGGTCCGAAACCTCGGGACTGGCCAAACCCCAGTAGACAGCCTTCACACGCGCCGGCCAGAACCATTGCGGGATAGACGATACCGGCCGGTGCGGCGAGGATACTCAGGATGCCGCCGACGATAGCCGGGATGGCAAACCCCGCGGCTTCGGCCAGCGTTACGGAGACGAACCAGCGTTGGAGGAAATGGTCCCGGAGCACCATCACCCCGTCTGCTCCACTGCCGCCAGGATCGCTTTGCCCAACTCCGCAGGTTTGGTGAACTGCGGCCAGTGGCCGGTGGGGAGGTCCACGTAGTCGACGTCGCGGATGCGCGCCAGCTCGGCGGTGAAGGGGTGGCCGGCGTCGATCCATTCGGTGAGGAGCGATGACGGGAATTCGCACGCAATCACCGTGGCGGGGACCTCGTAGCGGTGGACGTCGTGCAGATGCTGCCTGCCGTACGCCACGCCCTTGGGCTCCGGAATGGCGCGCGCCCGGAACGACGCGCGCAGTTCGTCAGTGAGGTCCACCAGGTCGGCGTCTTCGAACCCGTCCCACGGTGGCAGCGGCACGTCGTCGCCCTCGGTGGGCAGCTCATCGTTGATGACGCCGCCCTCGCCCAGCGGTCCGCTGTCCACGTAGATGTTCCGCGCCACCCGGTCGGGCCTCGCATCCGCCACGCCGTGGATGATCGCGCCCCCGCCGGAGTGCCCCACGAGAACCACATTCCCATCGAGGCCGTCCACAAGATTTACGACGGCGGCAATATGGTCCTGCAGGCTGATGCCCGCCCGGGGCGCATCGACGGATTCAAGGCCGGGCAGTGTCAGGGGATGGGTCCTGTGCCCCGCCGCTTCCAGGGCAGGCGTCACCTCCTCCCACGAGGACGCGTCCAACCAGAAACCGGGTACCAGGATGATGTCCATGACGGAACCCTACTCCGCGACCCCGGCGCTCGGTAAGGCGCCGGGTGAGACCGGGGCGGTCAGGCCGCCGTCGCGCATTACAGCGACGGCGTCGGTGAGCGGGACGAATTCGGTGTCGTGCGTGACCATCACCGTGGCCACCTGGAACTCGTCCGTCACCTGGCGCAGCAGCCCGACGATCGACGCGCTGCGCGCGTGGTCCAGCGCCGCCGTCGGCTCGTCCACCAGCAGCACCTTCGGGCTGCCCATCAGGGCCCGGGCGATGTTCGCTCGCTGCCTCTGCCCGCCTGACAGCTGGTGCGGCCGCTTGTCCGCGGACTCCGCCAGGCCCACAAGGTCCAGCAGCTCAAGAGCGCGCGAACGCGCGGCCTTCAGGGACTTGCCGCGCAGGTGGTGGCCAATCATCAACTGCTCGACGGCGGTCAGGGACGCCAGGAGGTTGGGCTGCTGGAAGATGATGCCCACCGTCTCCCGGCGCAGCGCGGTCAGTTCCTTGTCCTTGAGCCCCGCGGTGTTGGTTCCAGCAATGACCACGTCCCCACTGGTGGGGCGGACCAGGGTTGCGGCCACGGCCAGGAGGCTGGATTTTCCCGAGCCGGACGGGCCTACCAGCGAGACCATCCGGCCCTCCGGTACCTGGAGGCTGACGCTGTCCAGGGCCTTGACGGTTCCCCCGCCGTCCGGGTATTCGAGGGTGACGTTGGTGAGGGTCAGCGGGTGGGTGAGGACGGAGCCGGCAGTTGGGGTGGCGAGGAGTGCAGGTGTCGCAGACATGGGAGTACCTTTCGGGAGGGTGAAGAAGGAGCTAGTTGCCGCCGAGGGCAATCAGCGGATCGACGGTGGTCACCCGGCGGACTGCCAGCGCGGCGCCCGCCATGCCCAAGGCCACAATTCCGAGCACTGGGAGCAGCGTGGTGGCCGGCGTGACCAGGAACGGTGCGGCCTGGGCTGCGGCAAATCCGCCCAGAATTCCGACCGCCCCGCCCAGGCCCGCGCCGGCCAGCAGCACGATGGCGGCCTGGGTCATGGCATCGCGCAGCACGTAGCCGCCGGACGCACCCATGGCCTTGAGGACGGCGATATCGCGGGTGCGCTGCACCGTCCACACCGTCAGGAACGCCACAATGACCAGTGCCGAAATCCCGTAAAGGAACGCCTGCATCAGCAGCAGCGACCCGTTTTCACTCTTGAAGGACCCCAGCGCCTGGAACGAACCTGTGCGGGTGGTGCTGACCGTCCGAGCCATCGCATTGGCCGCCGCCTCGTCCACCACGGCCCCGTCCTGGTACGTGACTGCGACGACGGTAGCCACCGGCCCGCTCCCTGGAGTGCTGCCCGGCCCGCTGCCCGGCCCGCTGCCCGGCCCGCCCCCCGGCGCGCTGCCGGCAGCCGGAGCTAGATGCGCCACCTCGGCCCAGGTGGGGAGCGCCGTCCACACCACGCCGGTGTGGGAATACCACTGGTCATCCACGACGGCGGTGACGGTCAATTCAGTGCCACCCACCGTGGCCGTGTCGCCGACGTCGAGCGACAGGTCTGCGGCGACGGTCGCGCCGATCACCACCGCCCCGGCCCGGACAGGCGAAGGCGCCAGCATCCCGTCCTCGGCAACGCCGAACACCGCCACATTGGTGGTGCCGCCGTCGCCGCCCTGGAGTCGGGACTGGCTGATGCCCAGGGCCTCGGCCCGGGCCACCCCGGGGGTGCGCTTCCAGCTGTCCACCTGCGCTGCCGTCACTTCACTTTCGGTGAAGGATGCCGTGGGCTGGTTGGTTCCCGGGGCGCCAAAAACGATGCTGTCCACCGGCTTGGACCCGGCGCTGGCCGCAGCGCCGGAGTCTGAACCGGAGCCAGCGCCAGACCCGGCACCCAGCTTCCCGATGGCGGACGTGGACTGGTCGCCCAGCCCGGCGGTAAGCCCGGACAGCAGCACCAGCAGCAGCGTCACCAGGGCCACCACGCCGCCCATCAGGGCAAACCTGCCCTTGGCGAACCGGATATCGCGAATAGCGAGAAACACGTTGTACTTCCTTCAGTGGAGGTGGAATTCCTTCTGCATCCACTCTCCGGCGCATCTGCCCAACCCACATCGGGGACTTGGTTGAGCCGGGCGGGATAAAGGTCTGACGGTGCGGTCAACCTTTTGGTTGATCCGGACACCCACGCCGGCGCATAAGCTGATGAAATGCCTGCCGCGGAACCACAGACCACCCCGTCGGGGGCTGCCATCCTGCGGTTCCTGCGGGTCACACTTCACGTCAGTTTTGCCGTGCTGCTGCTGGTCGCCATCCTGCGGCTCCACTTCGCGGAAGGCCAGGACGACGCCGGCGGCCCTTCCGTGGCCGCGCGACGCTACATTTGGTCCGCCCTCGCCCTCGCATTGGCAGCCGCGTATCTCGCCGGCACCATCCTGGAAAAGCGCTTCGCCGCCGGCCGCTCCAGCTTCAACCCGCACCCCTACGCCGCCCCGTGGCTGGGCCTTGTCACCGTGCTGTGGGGCGTCCTCCTCGCAGGCAGCGCCGAGTTCTCCTGGGTGGCCTTTCCGCTCTTCTTCCTCCACCTGCACGTCCTCCCACGAAGGATTGCGCTGTTCACCATCGCCGCGATGACGGCCGCCGTCGTTGCCTCGCAGTGGGTGGCCAGCGGCCTGCCGTCGCCCTCCCTCCCCATGGTCCTGGGGCCGGCGCTGGGCGCCGGGTTCGCGGTTGTCACCGGGCTGGCTTACCGGGCGCTCTACCAGGAGAGCGAGGCGCAGCGTCTGGCCGCGGACGAACTCCGGCGCACCCGGGCCGAGTTGGCCAAAACCCAGCACGACGCCGGAGTCGCAGCTGAGCGTGAACGCCTGGCCCGCGAAATCCACGACACCCTCGCGCAGGGCCTGTCCAGCATCGTCCTGGTGGCGCGGGCGGCTGAGAAGTCCCTGGCCAGCGGCGATCTTGCCACCGCCGCCGAGCGCTTCGCGCTGGTGCAGCAGACGGCGTCCGAAAACCTCGCGGAGGCGCGCAGCTTTGTCCGCGGTCTCTCCTCACCCCAGCTCCAGGAATCGTCCCTCCCGGAAAGCCTGCAGCGGCTCTGCGGCGAAACCGAAACCCTGGCCGCCGCCCGCGGAGACGGCCTCCGCTGCCGCTTCGAGCTGGTGGGCGACCCCGCGGAGCTGCCGCCGCAGTACAGCGTCACCCTGCTCCGGGCTGCTCAAGCCAGCCTCGCCAACGTGAGGCTCCACGCCAAGGCAAGCACCGCCGTCGTCACCCTCGCGTTCCTCGGGGACGAGGTCACCCTGGACGTGTACGACGACGGCACGGGCTTTGTGCCGGAAGCGCCGGGTTCCGGCGTGGCCGGCCGCGCGGACGGCAGCGGGTTTGGGCTGCGCTCGCTGGCTGCGCGGGTGGGTGAACTGGGCGGATCCGTGGACGTGGAGACGGCACCCGGCGAGGGGACCGTCGTCGCCCTCCGGCTGCCGCTCATCGCCGGCGAAGCAGCGCCGAAGGGGGAGCGGGACTGATGGGCGAGCTCCGTATTCTGCTGGTGGATGACCACCCCGTGGTCCGCGCGGGCCTGCGCGCCATGCTCACCGAATTTGAGGACTTCAGCGTGGCTGCCGAGGCCGCCGACGGGGATGCGGCGCTGCGCGAACTCGCACGGCTGCGGGCCCTGGGGGAGCGCGTGGATGTGGTGCTGATGGATATTCAGATGGGCGCCGGAATGGATGGCGTCACCGCCACCGCCGCGATCCGGCGGCTGGACTCCCCGCCGCCGGTCCTGATCCTGACCACCTACGACACCGAGGCGGACATCCTGGCCGCGGTGGAGGCAGGCGCCAGCGGCTACATGCTCAAGGACGCGCCGCCGGAACAGATCCGTCAGGCGGTACTGTCGGCAGCGGCCGGCCAGACGGCGTTGGCGCCGAAAGTTGCGGCACTGCTGATGTCGCGGATCAGCAGCCCCGAAACAGCCCTCACCACCCGCGAGGTCCAGCTGCTTGAACTGCTGGCCACCGGCCTGACCAACCGCGCCATCGCCAAGCGGCTCTTCATTTCGGAGGCCACCGTCAAAACCCACCTGGTGCACATCTACGGCAAGCTCGGCGTGGACAACCGGACCTCCGCCATCGCCCTGGCCACGCAACGACGGATCATCCGCCCGCCGGGCCAATGACCTCATCGCTGCTGCTGACCGGGCCCTCTACGCGGCCAAGTCCCTGGGACGGAACCGTACCGTCCACAGCGACCGCACCAGCTAGTTCCCTTCGCCCGACGCGGGAGCCCCGAGGTGCGAGGCCTGTAAAATTGAGTCAAATCAGGCCAACATGATGAATGCCGGCGCCGGTTTGAACCCGGCGCCGGCATCTGTGCATCACGATGATCGGCAAACATGTCATTCAGGTTTCTTCCCAACAAACTCACGCCACGGGCCCTGTGGGCCGCCGTGGCCGCTGCCGGTGTATTGGTCCTGGTGGCCGTGGGACTAGTGGTGGGTTTGGGGTCTCGGCCGGACCCGGACACCCCGGCCGGGCAAGCTTTGGCTGACGTTGCCAAAGCGCAGTCCGAAGCCAAGGCGGCGAAGGGCCGTTACGGTTCGTTCTGGCTGACCGGGGGAGACCGCAGCCTGGAAGGCCTGGCGTATCCGCTTCGGACCGAGGGTCTCTCGGATCTTCGCGCCATCGAATGCGCTGACGGTTGGGTGGCCGCCGCCCGCGTAGGTGGGGACGTCTATGTGCGGTCCAGCGTGCGGGACCAGGTGGTGCGGGCAGGCTCCGCGGAGATTCCGAGGCCCGGCTGCATCACGCCCGAAGCGGTGGAGGCCATGCTGGCCGACCTCGGCGCCGGACCTGAAGTGCCCGCGCCCGCGGCTTCGGCGTTTGAACGCCCGGACGGAGCCTCCGGATACCGGCCCAGTTACCACATCACGCCGCGGGAAAACTGGATGAACGATCCCCAGCGGCCCTTCTGGCTGGACGGTCAGTGGCACTACTACTACCTCTACAACTCCGGCTACCCCGGGGAGAACGGCACCGAGTGGTACCACGTCACCAGCACCGACCTGGTGCACTGGAAGGACGAGGGGGTGGCAATCGAAAAGTACAAAAACGGGCTCGGCGACATCGAGACGGGCAGCGCCGTGGTGGATCACGGGAACTCCGCAGGGTTCGGCGAGGACGCCGTCATCGCCGTCATGACCCAACAGGACAAGGGAGTGCAGCGGCAGTCGCTGTTCTATTCCACCGACAAGGGGTATTCGTTCAAGGCCTATGACGGCAACCCGGTGATGGACAACCCCGGGGAGCAGCACTGGCGCGACCCCAAAATCATCCGCGATGAAGCCAACAACCAGTGGGTCATGGCCCTGGCGGAGGGCGAGAAGATCGGACTGTACGCCTCCTCCAACCTCAAGGAATGGCGCTACCTGTCCGGTTTTGACCGCGAAGGCCTGGGCGTCCTTGAATGCCCCGAGCTCTTCCAGCTCGACGTCGACGGCGATCCGGCCAAACGGACCTGGGTGCTCGCCGCCAGCGCCAATGGGGCCGAGGAGGGGAAGTCCACCGGCGTGGCCTACTGGACCGGAACCTGGGACGGCACGCGGTTCACGCCGTCAGACGAGAAACACCAGTGGCTCGACGACGGCTCCGATTTCTACGCCGCCGTGACCTGGGAGGACCCTCGGCTCACGGAAAGCCAACGCATGGGTTCCCGCCACGCCATCGCCTGGCTGAACAACTGGGCCTACGCGCGAAAACTGCCCACGGAAGACTGGCACGGCGGCACCGACACTGTAGTCAGGGACATCCGGCTCAAAACGGTCTCCGGAAGACCCACGCTCGTCTCCACGCCCACGGATGCGTTGAAGTCACTCGAAGGCGAGCCGGTCACTGTGGCGGACCGGAAACTGACTCCGGACGGTGCTCCAGGTCTGCCCGAGCCCCACGGCGGTGCGTACCGGCTTGACCTCACGCTCGAACGCGCGGCCGGGGACGACGGCTCCGAGGCCAAAGTGGAGCTGCTCGCCGAGAACGGGGTCTTCGCCACCGTGGGCTACGACTTCGACTCGGAAACCGCGTTCGTCTCCCGTGACGGCGCAGCCAAGGAAACCGCCGGACTCGGACCCGATTACGGCGTGGTCCGCCGGGCGGAATCTGCTCCCCACGAGGGCAAGGTGCAGCTGACAATTTATGTGGACTACAGCTCCGTTGAAGTCTTCGTCAACGGCGGGGAGAGGACCCTGACGTCGCTGGCGTTTCCCGCTGGCGCTCCCAAGGGCCTGAAAGCATCGACCAAGGACGGGACGCTGACGCTGAATTCCTTCAGTTACACGCCGATGGCCGCCGCGTCCTGAGCCGTTCAAGCGCAGGGCGCTAGTTGAGCTTCCCCGCCAGCCGTTCCCGCATAACGACGCTGGCGGCATTCAGCCCGATCAGCTCCACGGCCCGACCGTGCCGGCGGTACTTCTCGGTCACGGCGTCCAGCACCGCGATGGTTGAGGCATCCCAGAGGTGCGAAGCGTGCAGGTCCACAATGACCCGGCTGATGCCCGGCTCGGCGTCCAGGGCGTACTCGAACTGCGTGTACAAATCGTTGGACGAGGCAAAAAACAGCTCGCCGTCCACGGTGTAGGTGGCCACGTTTTCGCCGTTAAGTTCGACGACGGTCCGCTCCACTGTGACGAAGTGCGCCACCCGCCGGGCGAACAGGGCCGTGGCCGCCAGCACGCCGGCCCCGACGCCGATGGCCAGGTTGTGGGTGGCCGATACGACTGCCACCGTGATCACCATAACGGCGGTCTCGGACCTGGGCATGCGGCGCAGGGTCCGCGGGGCGATGGAGTGCCAGTCGAAGGTGATGGCTGAAACAAAGATCATCACGGCCACCAGCGCGGCCATCGGGATCAGGCCCACCACGTCGCCAAGCACCACCACAAGGACCAGCAGGAAGACGCCGGCCAGGAACGTGGACACGCGGCTCCGTGCCCCGGACCCCTTGACGTTGATCATGGTCTGGCCGATCACGGCGCAGCCGCCCATGCCGCCGAAGAAGCCGGTGACGATGTTCGCGACTCCCTGGCCCCAGGACTCCCGGGTCTTGTTGGAGCGGGTGTCCGTGATGTCGTCCACCAGCTTGGCGGTCATCAGCGATTCGAGCAGCCCCACCAGGGCCATGGACAGCGAGAACGGTGCCACGACCTGGAATGTCTCCCACGTCAGCGGGACGTTCGGAAAGAACAGGGACGGCAGGCTCTCGGGCAGCTGGCCCTTGTCTTGGACGGTAGGGACGTCCACGCCCGCCAGCACGGCAAACAGGGTGAGCACCACGATGGCCACCAAAGGTGAGGGTACCGCCGTCGTAATTCTTGGCAGTCCCACCACGATCACCAAGCCGATCGCCACCAGCGGATAAACCATCCACGGCACGCCGATCAGTTCGGGAATCTGGGCCATAAACACCAGGAGGGCCAGCGCGTTCACAAAGCCCACCATCACCGAACGCGGGATGAACCGCATCAGCCGTGTGACGCCGAGGACCGCCAACAGGATCTGGAAAACGCCGGCCAGGATCACCGCTGCGATCAGGTGGTCCAGGCCGTGGCTGCGCATCAGCGGGGCGATAACCAGGGCTACGGCGCCGGTGGCGGCGGAAACCATGGCGGGCCGGCCGCCTACAAAGGAGATGGTGACAGCCATGGTGAACGAGGCGAACAGGCCGATCCGCGGATCCACGCCAGCGATCACCGAGAAGGCAATCGCCTCCGGGATCAGCGCCAGCGCCACCACAAGGCCTGCCAGCGCCTCGGTCTTCAGCCGCCGCGGCGAGCGAAGGGTGGCGCGGACTGATTGGAGCTGCTGAGGCGTGCCGGGCCGGGCATCGGGGGCGCTTCGTGCGGCCATGGCTGGGTCCAATCGTGCTCGTGAAGCGGCAGTGGTGGCTTCATTCTTAGGCAGGGGAGGGGTGGCGGGACGCCTCATTGCGAAATAGGGGGCGCGTCCGCCCCTACCAGTCTGGGGCACACGCTAAGCCAACTGCTAAAATGACTGGGTTGTAGACCGGCCTATAGCTAGTCCAGCCAGCGCCGTAACGTAAGTAGGGGACCAAAAGACATGACGGCAGGCGGTTCACACATCAGCACTTCGGAGAGCGTCCCCGGTCCGCCGAAAAAGACAGCGGCCGAGCTCCCGACTCCTGCCGCGCCCGCCGTAGCTCCGCCCACCAAACGCCGGGTGTTCATCGCCACCTGGCAGGGGTTCCTCGGCGCCCTCATGATGTTTGTGGGTTCGATCGGAACGGGCTGGATCGCCAACGGCTCGCCCATGATCCGGCAGCCGGTGGTCATCGCGCTGCGGACCGAGGGCTGGGGCGTGACGCTGTCCACCGTGCTCCTGACGCTGGGGGCCATGCTCCTGATGCGGTCCTGGCTCCGGCTGGGCCAGCGGCTGGACGAGTGGGGCGAACACTCGCTGCGGTCGGTGGTCATAGCCATCTCCGCCTGGTCCCTGCCGCTCCTGCTGGCTGTCCCCATTTTCTCCCGCGATGTCTACGCCTACACCGGCCAGGGCCGGCTGGTCATGGAAGGCCAGAACCCGTACGCCGTGGGCATCTCCACCCTCAACAACTGGTTCGCCCTCGGCGCGGACCCGGCCTGGGCGGAGAACCGTACCCCCTACGGGCCCTACTTCCTGTGGCTCGCCCGCGGCGTGGTGGAGCTGACAGGGGCGCAGCCCGACGTATCCGTCCTGCTGTTCCGCCTGATCGCCGGCGTCGGGGTCCTGCTCTGCGTCATTTACGTGCCCAAACTGGCTGAACTGCACGGCATCAACGGCGCCCGGGCACTCTGGATTGCGGTGGCCAACCCGCTGTTCCTCATCAGCTTCGTGGCCAGCGCCCACAACGACGCGCTGATGGTGGGCCTCGCCGTCGCCGGTGTCTACTTCGCCGCGACGAAGCGTTACCTGGCCGGAATCCTGCTGGTCACGGCCTCCATCGGGATCAAACCGATCACCGTGCTGCTCCTGCCGTTCATCGGGGTGATGTGGGCAGGCCCGGCCGCGTCGTGGACGCGGAAGTTCCTCATTTGGGGTGCGACGGCGGGAATCAGTTTCGCGGCGCTGGCCGTCAGCGGGATCCCGTTCAACCTCGGGTTGGGCTGGGTCTGGGCCATCATGGACCCGACGCCGGGGTACACCGGCTATTCGCCGTCAGGCTTCCTGGGGCAGCAGGTGGAGTTCCTCGGCAACGTGCTGGGACTGTCGGGCGGCACCATCGCGGACCTCCTGCGAACAGGCATGAAGTGGGCGGCTATCGGGCTCGTGCTGCTGCTGATGTTCCGTGGCGATTACTCGCGGGCAGTGCGCCGGTTGGCGCTGGCGTTCACCGCCGTCGTAATGCTCTCGCCCATCATCCAGCCCTGGTACATCCTCTGGTTCCTGCCGTTCCTGGCGGTGACAGGTATCCGGAACGACTGGCAGATCCGGAGCCTCTACGTCGCCGTGACGTTCTTTGTGGTGTTCGGCGCGCAGGACCAGCTCTCGGTCTGGTCGTTTGTGGAGCTTCCCATCGACGCGTCCTCTTTGGCGTTCGTGACGGCCCTGCTGTTCACGTTCTACCTGCTGGTCCTGGACATCCACACGCGGAAGCTGCTGATCGAAGGCAAACCCTCGGACTGGGCCCGGCGTGGCTGGCGATGGGTCCTGGACCAGCGCCGCAGCGCCCGCTGAGGCGCCTAGCTCCGCCAAAATGCTCTAACGAGCGGATTTAATACGCGGCCTTGCGCCGGAGGCCCAAGCGGTAGCCCAACCAGAACGCGAATGTCAGCAGTCCAACTGCGATCAGCACGTACCCGGTCCGGGCCTCGCTGTCCATCAGGACCAGCGTGTCCGATGTGAAGGTCTGGTTGGACAGGGGCGCGTAGGCGAACCACCCGATCTCCTGCCGGGGTGACAGGACTGCAGCAAGTCCTGTAGCAACGGCGGCTGCCGCGAGGAGCGGTGCCAGCAGCGGCCGCCAACGGCGGAGCCCTGACCTGTTTTTGTTGTCTTCCCCCATAGTCATGGCACTACCCTAATGCGGTCCGGACCAGCCGGTCCGCGTCAGACGGTCCGCGTCAGACGGCCTGCGGGACCGCCGTCGACTTCCGCCCGAGCTCAGCGGTGCGCTTCACCGACCACCACAGGAGCACTACCAGCAGCACATTGCGCGTGGTGAGGATGGCGGCCATGACCGGGTGGGCGTGGATGAGCGGGGTGTAGAACAGCGGATAGATCACAAACGTGGTCACGGCGATCCCCATCAGCAGCGCGGCAGGAACCTTCCAGCGGTTCCAATCGTGCGTGAGGCCCGCGATGATTACCGGCGCCAGCCAGATGATGAACTGCGGGGAACCCACCTTGTTGAACACGATGAACGCCGTGGTCATCATCAGCGCGCCCTCGAGGAAGAGCTCCTCCCGTTCGGCGCCGCGGTTCAGTGCCCGGACCAGCAGCACAGCGGCCACCGCGGCGGCGAGGATCAGCAGCGGTTGCATCAGGAAGGCGGCCACGTCGGCGCCGGGGCCGTAGACCTCGGTGGAGTTGATGGCCGTGTTGTCCGCCATCTTGGACCCGGCGATGTTGAAGACGCTGAGCCACACCCACGGCGTGGAGAACGTGGCTTCAAGCTGCATGCCACGCTCGCCCTGGTTGGTCAGGAAGTCCATGATGTGCGGCAGCCCGCCGGACAGGTACGTGCCCAGGCCCACGACGGCGGTGACCGCCACGCCGGAGGCCAGCACCTGGATCCGCTTGCGGCTGGCAATAACGATCGGCACCAGAACGGCCGCCGGCCACACCTTGAGCCAGGTGGCCACGCTCAGCAGGATCCCCGCCACCACGGGGCGTTCGGCCGCGTACAGCAGCGCAATCAGCACGATGGGGGCGGTGATTCCTTCCACCCGGGCGAAGCTGAGGTAGCCCATAAAGACGGTGAAAAACAGCCACCACCAGGCGGGGGCGATGCCCTTCACCTTCCGCGGTCCGCGCGTCAGGAAAGCAAGCCCGACGGCGTTGAGCGCTGTGATGATCAGGAACCAGCACAGGAGGTACAGGCTGGGTCCGGCAATGTTCGCGAGGAAGATCGGGATCTGCGCCAGTACCGGGTATACCCAGGGGCTGATCTTGCCGTCCAGGCTGTCCGGGTTGTAGCCGTCCATGGCCCACTGGCGGTACTGCTCAGTGTCGCTGAACGTATCGCCGTTGAGGAAGAACGACGCCATCCAGCCCAGGAAATACAGGTGGATGACGGCGAAGCCCCACCAGACGCTGGACGGACGGGCAAACCAGTCCACCACGCGCGCGGGCAGGACGGTGCTGCGGACGCTGACCAGCCGGTCGAAGAACTTCGTGGAAATCTCAGGACTCCTTGAGCGCGGGGACGGACGCGGACGTCTTTTTGCCCAGCGAGTACAGGCGCCGGACCGACCACAGGAACAGGACCACCAGGAGGACGTTGCGGATGGTCAGCACGCCGGCCATGAGGGGGTTGTTGTGGCTGAGGGCATCGTAGAACAGCGGGTAGATGAAGAACGTGGCGACCGCGATGGCGATGAGCATGGCCGCGGGAACCCGCCATTCACGCCAGCTGTGCGCCAGGCCCACTGCCACGGCGGGCGCCAGCCACACCATGAACTGGGGTGAGCCCACCTTGTTGAAGACCACAAAGGCGGTGGTGAGGGTGAGGGCTCCCGCGAGCAGCAGTTCGGTGCGGTCCACGCCACCGCCGTTTGCATCCTGGTTCAGCTTGCCGTTGTGCAGTGCCCAGAACGTTAGGCCGGCCACGAGCAGCGCGGCGAGGATCAGGAGCGGCTGCATCAGGACGGACATCACCGCGGTACCGGGGCCGTCCACCTGCATGGAGTTGATGTCGGTGTTCATGTACATCCGGGAGTCGCCGATGTTCAGCACGGACAGCCACAGCCACGGGGTGGTGAACGTTGCCTCCAGCTGCATGCCCCGGTCGCCCTGCTGGGTCAGGAAGTTCAGCAGCTTCGGCACGCTGCCAATCGTGGCGGCCAGTGCCACCACCACCGCTGTCGTGGCCACACCGGCCAGTACCACCAGCAGGCGGTTCTTGACGACGGCGAAGAGAGCCAGCATCACCGCGGCCGGCCAGACCTTTACCCAGGTGGCAGCGGCGAGGATTACAGAGGCGATGAACGGCCGGCCCACTCCGTAGGCCAAAGCAACCAGAACAATCGGAGCCGTGAGGCCGTCCACGCGTGCGAAGCCGAGCCAACCCATCAACAGCGTGAAGCTGAGCCACCACCAGCCCGCCGGGATCGCGTCCTGGTTGCGGCCACGGTCAGTCAGCTTGGCCAAGCCCCAGCCGTTAAGGAGAGTGGTCATCAGCACCCACAGGAAGAAGAACGGTCCGGGTCCCGCCAGCCCTGCCAGCGCCATCGGGATCAGGGCCAGGATCGGATAGACCCACGGGCTGGGACCACCGCTGAGGTTTGCCTCGTTGAACCCAGCCGCAGCCCAGTCACGGTAAATGAACGTGTCACTGAACGCTTCGCCGCGAAGGGAAAGCAGCGCGCCGAAAATCAGGAATCCTAGGTGCACCAGGATGAAGCCGGTGAGCAGCCCACGGGAAGTGTTCAGCCAGGACCGTACAGGCGTCGGCAGAATGACGTTGCGGATCCGGGTGAGCGAGGCGAAGAATGCGTCCGTGGAAATGGCGGAATCCTTGTCAGAGAGGGGCAAAACGGGTGCCGGATCGTGCCGCTGGGCGGGAACCGGAAGCATCGGGGGTCCATTTACAACAGCCGCCCCTACCAGTCAAGGGTAGTTGACTGTCCGTGGTGGCCAATAATCTGCGACCCCGCGACTGTCACTTTCCAGGGCTTGAAACGGTTAGGTCGCCTTGGCCTGGCGGTAGCGCTCGAGCTGTTTGAGCCGCCGCAGGAGGCTGTCGCGCCGCGGGTGCGGCACGGCGTCGGGCGCCTCTGCGGTGAGGTCAATGTGTTTGGTGCCGTACTGCCAGAGCAGGAGGTCATCCAGCAGGCGGTCCGGGCCGGGGGAGTACCGGTGGTCCAGCGCCTTGCGGACCTCGGTGATCCGCTGGGCGCTGAGCAGGCCGGCCAGCTGGACGGTCTGGTTGAGGCCGTGGGCGGCCATGAGCTCGGCAGCCCAGCCCCAGTCGTCATCGACTTTGCGGTCCACGTGCGGCAGCAGCGTGCGCCAGACGTCACGGATCCGGTTGGGTGTGAGCTGGGCGGCCCCCTCACCCTCGACATCCCAGTAGCTGCGGACTTCCTCGTAGCGTTCGTGGAGGTCCGCGAAGGCGCTTTCCACGGTTTCGAGCATGGCGGCGGTGGCGGTGAACTGCCGGTCGAAATGCGGTGTCCAGGCGCGGGGGTCCTCGGCCTTGAAGCGGATGTCGTGCTCGATCTCGCTCCAGGCGTGGGCAAAGACGGTGCGGATCTGGCATTCGAAGAAGTAGCTGCCGTTGGCCGGTGTGTCCGGGTTGAAGGCCTGCTGGTAATCCTTGACGGCCTCGTTCTGGATGGTGCGCAGGATGAGGTGGCGGCTGGAATAGCCGTACGTGCCGGACTCGATGGAACCGATGTCCTTCTCGCGGTCACCGCGGCAGTCGAACACCTGGCGCTGGCGCTTGATGATGTTGGCCACCAAGGCATTCTCGGCCGGCAGCTTGGTGATGACGCGCACGCCGACCATGTCGTTGAGGGTGCGGAACGGGTCCGGGAACTTCAGCGCCGGGGGTCCGCCGGGTTCCAGCGGGTCCTCGATCCGGGAAATCTTCTCCCGGAACGATTCCACCGACTTGGTGCGCCCGGTGACAAACAGCGGCGTGACCTCGGTGTCCTTCAACATGTCGCGGAGGATGTGGAGAACGTCCTTGGTGACCAGCTTCAGGGCAGGGCGGACGCGCTCGTAGATCTCCACGTTCTCCTGCACGGATTCACGCAGGCTGATGTCCAGGCTGTCCCAGTTACTCGGCATGCCCCCAGCTTACGGCGGGGGTGTGACAGCGGCCCGTCGGACGCTCTCTCACTTAATGCGGGAAAAACAGCAACCTTCTCTCACTTTCCTCAGGAAAGTGAGAGAGCGTCCGCCAAAAACCCGCATTAAGTGATAGAGCGTCGCTAGGGGGTGGGGGGCGAGGTGGAGTTGCGGATCACCAGGGAGCTCTCAAGAGTCAGCTGCGGCTGCTCCAGCCGGTTGCCTTCCATGAGCAGGCGCAGCTGCCCGCCTGCCTTCAGCCCCAGCGAGGTTGCCGGCAGGTGCACGCTGGTCAGGCTGGGATTGCTCGTGGCGGAGTACGGCAGATCATCGAAGCCGGCGATGGCCAGCTGGCCCGGGATCTGTACGCCTGCCACGCGTGCTTCCTGCAGCACCCCGTAGGCGTGGGTGTCCGTGCAGCAGGCCACGGCGGTGACCCCGGCCTCCTGCCACGCCGGCCAGGCGGCAGCGAACGCGGCAGCGGACGCACCGACGTCGATGGTGGTGCTGATGATGCCGTCGGCGGGCACCGACATTCCGTGTTCGCTGGCCGCGGCGAGGAAGGCGCGGCGTCTGAGCTCAAACGTGGCCGTGCCTGTCACGCTGTCCATGTAGGCCACCCGGCGGTGCCCAACATCCGCCAAATGCGCGGCCAGCTGGCGCGCGCCGTGCGCAACGTCCAGGTTGACGGACGGGGCGTAGGCCTCAAGCCCCGGCGCATCCAGCAGGACGACTGGGCCGGCGGCGGAAAGTTCTTCCAGGAATTCGGCGTTGGGAGCGTCAACCAGAAGCCCTGCCGGCCGGAGCGCCATCAGCTTCCGGACGTCGTCGGCCTGCGGAAACTCCCCGGCGTCGGTGACGGACAGCAGCAGCTGGTAATCAGCCCCGAGCGACTCCCGGACCCCGGCGATCACCTTGGCGAAAAAAGGGTTGGAGATGTCCGGGGCCACGAGTAAGACGATGGAGCTGACGCCTTTGGCCAGCGAACTGCCCACGCTGTCCACGACATAGCCGAGCTCGGATATGGCCTCCCGCACCCTGGTGATGTTGTCCTCAGAGACGCGGCCGGCAGTCTTGCCGTTGGCCACCAGGGAAACCGTGGCCGTCGAGACGCCGGCGCGGGCCGCAACCATAGCCGCCGTGATCCGCCGCGAGCGGACGGATTGGGCTACCTGCTCCGCGGATTCCATATCTCGATCGTAGTAGGCACGCAGGCATGCGGGCATTCCGCCCGCAGGCAGGTGCATCCTAGGCACCGACCCCCTGAACACGTGCGTCATCCGGAGACGCGGTGAGCGGCACAGGTTCCGGTCGCGACGCCGTGCTTTGGATCGGGACAGAGGATCCGGTGCGGGCCGATTCGAGCACAGACTCCATGACTTCGAGGACGTGATAGGCCAACTGGCCGCCGGCGCGCGGCTCTGCTCCCTCCGGCGTCGCCGCGAGATCGGCGATGCCGAACCCCCGGCCGGAGTCCCTGTACCCTGCCGAGGCCGGAAGGGTCTTCCAGGACCCGGCGCCGAGGGTGAACAGTTCCACGTCGCCGTCGAAGCGGTTCGGATCAGGCACCACCAGGGAGCCGCGCTCGCCGTGGATCTCAATGTTGGCGGACCTGGTCTTGACGGCGTCGAAGCTCATGACCAGGGTGGACAGCGCCCCGTCGGCGTGGACCAGGATACCGGTCACGTGCGAGTCGAAGTTGACCGGGATCACCTCGCCCTCCCGCGGGCCCGACCCGATGGTCCGCTGGGTCCGCGTACGGCTGGCCGCCCCGGTCACGGAGACCACCGGCCCCAGCAGGGAAACCAGAGCACTGACGTAGTACGGGCCCATGTCCAGCAGTGGGCCCCCGCCGGGTTGATAGTAAAAATCCGGGTTGGGGTGCCAGCGTTCATGGCCGGGAGTGACCATCGTGGCGGTGGCCGAGATGGGGGACCCGATCAGGCCGTCGTCGATCGCTTTGCGGGCGGTCTGGATGCCGGTTCCGAGAACGGTGTCCGGGGCGCAGCCGACGTGGACGCCGGCGGCGCGCGCCGCTTCCAGCACCTGGCGGGCCTCGCCCGTCGTGGCCGCCAACGGCTTTTCGCCGTAAACGCTTTTGCCCGCGGCGATTGCTTTGAGGGCCACTTCGGCGTGGGCGGCCGGGATGGTCAGGTTCAGGACCAGATCCACGTCATCGGCGGCGATCAGTTCGTCGACCGTGAGCGCCCGGACGCCGTCGTAGCCGTCGGCGACAGCCTGTGCGCGGGCCGGATCCAGATCCGCCACGGCCACCAGTTCGATGGCATCGAGCCGCCGGAAGTTGGCGAGGTACTGGGCAAGGATGGCCCCGCACCCAATAATTCCTACTTTCAACGGCTGGCCCACAGCAGGCCCCTTTCGATGATGGTGCGGACGTTACTGTCCTGGAGGATTTCCACCCGGTGTCCGGGGGTGGCGACGAAGATTCTGCCTTGGCCCCATTGCCGGGTCCAGATGGCCGGCGAGGTCACCTCGCGGTTCCAGGGATCCCAGGCGCGGACCTTCTGGGTGGTGGTGGCGAGGACGTCGACGTAGTCGTCGGCCAGCACCCAGTACTGTTCGGTGACCAGTTCGAAGTCGCTGATGCCGCGGGTAATGGGGTGGGTTTCCGCGGCGGGAAGCATGTTGATGGTGTACGGAACGTAGTTGTCGGACTGTTCGCCGGTGCGCTGGCCGGGGTGGTTGCCGGGATGGCAGGCAAACTGTCCGCCGATCAGGTGGAGGTAGTCCGAGGTGTTCCGGTACGAGTCGGCGATCCCGCCGTGCCAGCCGGCCAGGCCGGTTCCGTTCTCGACGGCGGTCCGCAGGCCCTCGAATTCGTCCTTTTCGATGGTGGACATCGTCATGCACTGCATGATGAGGTCAACGCCAGCCATGTAGCCGGCATCGGCGTAGATTTTGGCGGACTCTTCGACCCGGACGTCAAAGCCGTGGTCCTTCAGGTACGGAATGAAAAGCTCTGTGGCCTCGATGGGCTGGTGTCCATCCCAGCCTCCACGGACCACGAGTGCGGTCTTTTTGTCTGTCATGGGTTTTCCTTTGCTGGGGGATCCGTGTTCTGTGCTCAACGTCCTAGACCTTCTGCCATTGGCTGGAGTTCGCCGCGCTGTCCTCGACGGCGGCCAGCACCTGCTGGACCTGTAAGGCATCGGCGAAGGACGGTTCCGGCTGGCGGTTTTCCGCGATAGCGGTGACGAAGTCGACCACCTGGTGCGTGAAACCGTGTTCATAGCCCAAGCCGTGGCCGGTGGGCCACCAGTTGCCGACGTACGGATGCTCGGGCTCGGTGACGAAAATCCGCCGGAAGCCGGCGTCGGGGGATTCGGCCGCGTCGTAGAAGGACAACACGTTCATTTCCTCGAAATCGAAGGCCAGCGACCCCTTGGTTCCGTTCAGTTCCAGCCGCATCGCATTCTTGCGGCCCAACGCGTAACGGGTGGCCTCGAAGACACCGATGGGCCCGCCGTCGAACCGGGCACTGAAGATCGCGGCGTCATCGACCGTGACGGAACCGCGCGGCGCATCATTTCCCGCATCGCCGTGTCCGCCCAGGCCGACAAGAGCGCCGGCCAATGGACGCTCAGCAACGAACGTTTCCAACAGGGCCGAAACGCCGGTTATCTTCTGCCCGGTGATCCACTGCGCCGCGTCGATGCTGTGCGCACCGATATCACCGAGGGAACCGGAACCGGATTTGCTCTTGTCCAGGCGCCACGTCATGGGGGCGTTCTCGTCTGAGAGCCAGTCCTGCAGGTACTGAGCCCGCACGTGCCGGATGGTTCCGAGCCTGCCCTGCTCCACGAGCCGCTTGGCCAGCGCCAGTGCAGGCGTCCGCCGGTAGCTGAAGCCGCACAGCGAGAACACCCCGCGCTTGGCGGCCGCCTCCGCCGCAACGGTCATCCGCTCCGCTTCCTCCACGGAGTTGGCGAGGGGCTTTTCGCACAGCACGTGCTTGCCCGCTTCGAGGGCGGCGATCGCGATCTCGGCGTGCATGTCGCCAGGCGTACAGATGTCAATCACGTCAATGTCATCGCGCTCGATCAGCCGACGCCAGTCAGTCTCAGCGGAGTTCCACCCCAGTTTATTGGCCGCGGCACGGACGCTGTCCCCGTTTCGGCCGGCTACAGCCGTGAGCTGGGGTTCCAGCGGCAGGTCAAAGAACCGGGGGGCTGTCCGCCATGCGTGGGAGTGGGCGGCGCCCATAAAGGCGTAGCCCACCATGCCGACGCGCAATGGCTTTGCGGAAGTCATTGATTTCCTTTCGTAGGAATTTCGGGTTACTTGCTGAATCCGGCGGTCAGGCCGCTGAGCAGCTGGCGCCGTGCGATGACGTAGATGACCAGCAGCGGCAGCGTGGCGAGCACCACGGATGCCAGCACCGCGGGGATGTTGACGCTGAACTCGCCTTGGAACGTCCATAGCGACAAGGGGAGCACCCGGGTGGAAGGGCTCTGCGTCAGGATGAGCGGGAAGAGGAAGCCGTTCCACACGTGGAGGGCGTTGTAGATGCCCACGGTGATGACGGCGGGCTTGGTCATGGGCAGGGCGAGCCGCCACATCATCGCCCAGTCTGAGCAGCCGTCCAGGCGCATGGATTCGAACAGCTCATTGGGCACGTCCCGCATGAAGTTGGACAGGATGAGGACGGAGATGGGGATCGCGAACGCGATGGACGGGAGCACCAGTGCGAGCAGCGTGTCGTAGAGGTGGGCCCTGGTGATCATCCAGTAAATCGGGATGATCGTGGCATGCAGCGGAATGGCCAGGCCGAGCAGGAAGAGGTTGTTGGTCCAGTTCAGGAACCTCCCCTTGCCGCGGACAATCGCGTAGGCGGCCATAAACGCCACGAACAGTCCCGGCACCACACTGCCCACGGTCACAATGAGGCTGTTCATGAAGTACTTGGCGAAGTCGTTCTCTAGCACGAGCTTGTAGTTGTCCAGCGTCGGCTCGGTGGGAGGCATCATCGGGTTAGAGGAGAAGAATCCGGCCTGGTTCTTCAGGCTGGTCACCACCACGTAGTAGACGGGGATGATGATGAACGCCAGCCAGGCCCAGCCGCCCAGGCCGCCCAGAAAGTTGGGCCGCTGCCGGGCAGTGCGGGCGGTGCGCCGGTTGGGACGCCGCCCTGCGTTTCCCGGACGGCGTACGACGGCGGCAGGAGACGTGGGTAGCTGAATCTCGGTGGCCATCAGGCACCTTCCAATTGGCTGTCGTTGCGGTTTTTCCCGCCAAGGCGCTGCAGCAGCAGGGCCAGGGCCAGGCCGATGACCACCAGGATGACGCCGAGTGCGCTCGCGGCACCCATGTCATTGGCCTTGAATCCGGTCAGGTACATGTGAAGCGGAAGCAGGCGGGTGGCATAGCCGGGTCCGCCGGCGGTCAGGACGAAGATGAGGTCGAAGTATGCCAGTGAGCCCACCACCATCAGCGTGGAGGAGGTGACGATGGTGTACTTCAGCTGCGGCAAGGTGATGCTGAAGAACTGCTGGATGCGTCCCGCGCCGTCGATCTGCGCGGCTTCATACAACGATGTGGGGATCTGCCGGACACCGCCTTGGTAGATCAGGGTGTGGAACGGCACGAACTGCCACGCGATCACAAAAACGACGACGAACAGCACCAGGTCCGAATTGCCCAGCCAGTCCTGCGTGAGGAACGGCAGCCTCAGGCCGGGGCCCAGCCCGAAGTTGGGATCAAGGAGTGCCTTGAAGGCGATGGCCACGGCGGCGGAGGAGAGCAGGAGGGGCACGAAGTACAGGACGGCAAGCGCTGCCCGGTACTTATGGCCTGCTGCCGTGAAGACGCCCAACAGCAGGCTGATCGGTGCCTGGACGATGAAAGAGAAGAACATGATCTTCGCCGTCACCAGCAATGCGTTGCCCGTG
The DNA here is from genome assembly GCF_055412785.1 of Pseudarthrobacter lactosi. NCBI lineage: Bacteria > Bacillati > Actinomycetota > Actinomycetes > Micrococcales > Micrococcaceae > Pseudarthrobacter > Pseudarthrobacter lactosi. The sequence goes on along the minus strand of NZ_JBVAYS010000003.1, from coordinate 617,786 downwards.
ATCGGATCAGTCAGGACCGTGGTCCAGCTGGAGAATCCAACAAGCCTGATTTCGCCCAACCCGTCCCACTTCGTGAAGCTGAGGAACAGCACGCCGAACAACGGGATGATCGCGAAGAGGAGGAAGAAGACGAGGGCTGGAGCGGCCAGCCACCCCGACGGACCCTTTTCCAGGGTCCGCCGGGAAGCTCCGGTGGTAACTGACACAGCTATTTTCCGATCGTTGCGTTCATCGTTGCGACAAACTGCTCCGGGGTGATCTTGTTCAGGAAGATCTGATCCAGGTTGGCGAGCATCGCGTCGCCCTGCGCGGGGCTCAGTGCCTGGTCCCAGGAGAGCTGGAAGTTGGGAGCGTCTTTGGCCAGGCCGTACGCGAAATTCAGGAATCCCTTGTCCGGTGAGGCTTCCAGCTTGCTTTCGATGCCGGTGACCACCGGCACTGCGCCGGAGTCGATCAGGGTCTGGGTGTCCGCATCGGTAAACATCCCGTTCTTGATGTACTCAAGGGCGGCTGCCTTCTGGCTGTCCGTGGCCTTGGAGGAGACGGACCAGAAGTTGGACGGGTTGCCCACGATGTTGGCGGGATCGCCCTTGCCGCCTTCAACGGTGGGGAATGTGGTGAAGCCCAACTTGCCACCCTTGGTGAAGTCCGGCGCGTCCTTCTTCATTCCCTGGTAGATCCAGCCGCCTTGGAGCACCATTGCAGCTTTGCCCGTGTAGAGCAGGGCCTGGTCCGCGTTGGAATCGGCCGCGATCGAGGAGAAGCCATTGATGAAGCCGCCCGCATTGACCAGGTCCTGGATCTTGGTGAGGGATTCAAGCACTGCAGGGTCTGACCAGGCATCAGGCTTGTTGGCCGCAATCTTGTTGAACACCTCGGGTCCGCCGACGCGGTCCACCAGGTATTCAAGCCACATCAGGTCCGGCCACTTGGACTGGCCGCCCAGCGAGAAGGGAGCCACCCCGGCCTCTTTGAACTTCGGCACGAGGGCCATCAGCTCGTCCCAGGTTTTGGGTGGCTGGGCGCCGATCTTGTCGAACAGATCCTTGTTGAAATAGAGCACAACCGGCTGGACGTTGTTGTTGGGCAGGGCGTAAATTTTGCCGTCCACCTGGCCGTTCTTGATGATGGATGGCAGGTAGCGGTCCTTGACCTGGGGGTTTTTCGCAATGAAGTCCGTGAGGTCCTCGACCTGCCCGGAGTCAACGTAGGACTTGAGGACGCCGCCGCCCCAGCCGTAAATGAAAGTAGGACCTTGACCGGCGCCGATGGCAGTACGCACCTTGGTCTTGTAGGCATCGTTTGCGAAGAAGTCGAGTTTGATGGACTGGTCGGGATGCGCAGTGTTCCACGCGTCGATGGATTTTTGGGTATTGGCCTGGTTCCCGCCGGTCAGCCCCCACATCGACGGCGAATCGGCGCTGACATTTGCGGGGCCGCTGGAACCGCAGGCGGCCAGGGAGAGCGTCAGTGCGGCAGCCAGGGCCGTGGAACGCAGCTTTCGATTGAACATATGGTTTCCGTCCATCCTTCGGGGGGTCGTCACTGAGCGCCCGGTGTGAGTTCAGAAGTCCAGCCGCAGGAAAGAGGCTGCACTGTGAGTGGAGTTGGTTTCAGCCAAAGTCTTCGAAATATTTCGATAATGCTTTCGGTTGAGTGAAATAAAGGTAACGGATATCACAAAGAAGCGTCAAGGTATTTTGGGCACCAAAATCCGGTAATGCATTGACGCAGGTTGCGGCTTGCTGCAAAACTGGCGAAGCGAAATATTTCGAAAGTCGAGGAGAATCAAATGACCGCCGTCGAGCAACGGGGAAAGCTCACCCTGGCAGCGATTGCCCAGGAGGCCGGCGTTTCCGCGCCCACAGTCTCGAAGGTCATCAACGGCCGGGATGACGTGGCGGCGGAGACCCGGTCCAAGGTGATGGCCGTGCTGGCGCGGACCGGCTACAAGTCCCCGGTCCAGCAGCGGCGGAACCTTGCGGGCCGGCAGGCGGTTGAGGTGGTCTTCGATTCCCTGGACTCGGCGTACTCCATCGAAGTCCTCAACGGGATCCTGGAGGCGGCCGGCGCCGCGGACATTGAAGTGCTGCTGAATGTCACCAGCAGGCAGGGGCCTTCGCGGTTGACCCCGGAGCAGCGCGCCCGCCGGATTGTGGACGAGGGGCGCTGCGGAATGATTGTGGTGACCTCCGCCTTCAGTGAGCCCCAGCTTGATGCCTTCAACCGCAGGGGAGTTCCCACTGTGGTCATTGATCCGCTCAACCCCCCGGCCGGAAACGTGGTCAGCATCGGCGCCACCAACTGGGCCGGCGGCAAGGACGCAACGTCCCACCTGCTGGATCTTGGCCACCGCAGGATCGCCTACCTGGGCGGTCCGGATGGCGCCGAATGCAACCAGGCCCGGCTCCACGGCTACCTGGCCGCCTTGCGGGCGAGGAACGTCCCGGTGGACGATCGCTACATCGTGCAGGGCAGCTTCAGGTCCGAGGCGGGGGTCCGGGGCATGAAGCAGCTGCTGCAGCTGGACGAGCGGCCCACCGCCGTATTTGCGGCAAATGACACCGTTGCCCTGGGTGCGCTTGCCGAGGCGCGGCGGCAGAACGTACGGGTGCCGGAGGACCTGAGCCTGGTGGGGTTCGACGGCACGTACCAGGCAGAGGAATCCGTGCCCGCGCTGACCTCCGTGGCCCAGCCGCTGCAGGAGATGGGCCGGGCCGCGCTTCGCTTCATCCTGCGCCAAATGCGCGGAGAGACCCTGGACTCCCGCAGGGTGGAGCTGGCCACGAACCTCGTCATCCGCGAATCCACGGCGCCGCCACAGACGCTCGGGCCCGTGGCCTGAGCGGCCTGGGCTGAACTGCGAGGCCTGAACTGACTAGTCTGAACGGCTTGGTCTGAACGGTCTGATCCAAATTGCTGGCGTCAAGCGTCAAGCGCTTGACGTGCAACAACGTTAAGCGCTTGACGCGCGGCCCGGGCGGGTGCCATGATCACTCTGAATCCTTTCGGCCACTGCCTCGGCAGGCCCCAATGACGTGGAGATTTAACGTGGAATCCAAACCGATCAAAACCGCCCCCAAGAAGATCATTCTTGACTGCGACCCCGGGCACGACGACGCCGTGGCCATCCTGCTCGCACACGGCAACCCGGACATTGAACTGCTGGCCGTCACCACAGTTGTGGGCAACCAGACGCTCGAAAAGGTCACCAGGAACGCGCTCGCCGTCGGGACCATCGCTGGCATCACGGGGGTGCCGTTTGCCGCCGGATGCGGCCGGCCCCTGGTCCGCACCATCGAAACCGCGCCGTCCATCCACGGCGAAACGGGCATGGACGGCCCCGCGCAGCCAGAGTCCACCATCGAGCTGGACCCGCGCCACGCCGTCGACCTCATCATTGACACCGTGATGGCCCACGAGCCGGGCACGGTCACCCTGGTCCCCACCGGCGGCCTCACCAACATCGCGCTGGCAGCCCGCAAGGAACCGCGCATCGTGGAGCGCGTCAAGGAAGTTGTCCTGATGGGCGGCGGCTACCACGTGGGCAACTGGAGCGCCGTGGCTGAATTCAACATCATCATCGACCCCGAGGCCGCCCATATCGTGTTCAACGAAAAGTGGCCCGTGGTGATGGTGGGCCTGGACCTCACCCACCAGGCCCTGGCCACACCGGGCGTGGTGGCGAAGATTGCGGCCGTGGGCACCAAGCCGGCCAAGTTCGTGATGGAACTGATGGAGTTCTTCACCCAGACCTACAAGGACGCCCAGGGCTTTGACTTCCCGCCCGTCCACGATCCGTGCGCCGTGGCCTACGTGATCGATCCCAGCATCGTCACTACCCGCAAGGTTCCGGTGGACGTCGAGCTCCAGGGCACGCTGACCCTTGGTATGACCGTGGCCGACTTCCGGGCCCCCGCGCCGGAGGACTGCACCACCTCCGTGGCCGTTGACCTGGACCACGCCCGTTTCTGGGACCTCGTTACGGATGCCCTGATGCGCATTGGCGAACCTGCCGTCCTTGAACCTGCCGGCCTTGCACCTGGCGCTCTTGAACCTGCGGGACTTGCAGCAGCCACGGGAGGCAAGTAAATGAGTGCCACCCTCACCGAGGCAAAGACCAGCCGGGGCAACGTCACCGCCCTGATGGTCGCGTTGCTGGCCGCGTGCGTCGCCTTCCAACTGAACGCCTCCATGCTCAGCCCCGCCCTGGTCACCATGGGCAAGGAACTGAACACCGATCAGGCCGTCATTGGCCTCTCGCAGACCTGGTTCTTCACCGCGGCCGCCCTGTTCTCCCTCTTCCTACCCCGCCTGAGCGACATCATCGGGCGTAAGAAGATCCTCATCGGCATGATGCTGCTGATGGCCGTCGGATCCGTCATCGCGGCCATGGCCCCCGACGTGACGTGGCTCTTTGTGGGCCGCATCATCCAGGGCGTCAGCGGCCCCACCGTGCCGTTGTGCCTGATCATGCTCCGCTCCGCCGTCAGCAACCCGCGCAAATACGGGACGCTCATGGGCCTCATCACCGCCGTCAACGGCGGCGTGGCCGGCGTCGACTCCTTTGTGGGCGGCTACTTCGCCGAGCACTTCGGGTTCCGCAGCATCTTCTGGCTCATGGTGGTCCTGGCCCTCGTGGCAACCGCCCTGATCGTCTTCCTCGCCGGCGAAAGCAAGCCGTCCGCCGGCACCTCGATGGATTGGCTGGGCGTGTTCTTCATCGTGGTCGCAGTTGGTGCGCTGCTCACGGCCCTTAACGAGGGCTCCAAGCTGGTGGGCGCCTTCTCGCCGGGCACGCTCCTGCTGGCGATCGGGCTGGTGGTGGTCGCCGCCGTCGCGTTTTACGCGTTCTGGACCGTGGAAAAGCGCGCCAAGCAGCCCATGGTGGAAATCGTCCACCTGCGCCACCGCTCCACCTGGGCGCCGCTGCTGACCACCACGCTGACCATGACCGGTATCTTTGCCGTCATCAACGGAATCGTGCCGGCCTATGTACAGGCGGCGGACCCGGGATTCGGCATCGGTCCCACCGAAATGTCGCTCATCATCCTCACCCCGTATGCCCTGCTTGGCTGGCTGGTGGGTCCCATCAGCGGCAGGCTCGCGCCAGTGCTCGGCTACACCAAGGTCCTGCGCATCGGCATGCTGGGCAGCATCGCCGCCCTGGCCATCATCGCGTTCTTCGGCCTCAGCAGCCTGCCCATGATGATCGCCGGAACGGTCTTGCTGGGCATCATGTACGCCGGTACGGTCAACATCATGCTGAACGGACTCGGAGTTGTCCTCTCGCCCGCCGGAAACCCGGGATTCCTGCCCGGCATGAATGCGGGCGCCTTCAACCTGGGCGCCGGCCTGAGCTTCCTGGTGCTGCCGGCCGTGCTGGTGGCCACTTCGGCCGCCGGCGACGCCAAAGCGTCCTACCTCTCCGTGGTGGTGACGGGCCTGGTCATCACGGTGGCCGCGTTCGCCGCGTCGCTCCTCATTCCCAAGCCCGTCGAGGCTGAGGTAGCCGAATGAGTTCCGCAACAGCCGGCTCCCAAAGCGGGATCGTCGTCGTCGGATCCCTGAACGCGGACCTGACCATCTATTGCGAGCGGCTGCCGCTGCCCGGTGAGACGGTGCACGGCAACGGATTCGCAGTGAACCCCGGTGGCAAGAGCGCCAACCAGGCCGTCGCCGCAAGCCTGCTGGGCGGGAACGTCAGCCTGGTAGGCGCCGTGGGCGCGGACGCCAACGGCGACATGCTCCAGTCCTCCGCTGCCGGCGCCGGGGTGGACATCTCCGGCGTACGCACCTCAGCTACTGAAGTCACCGGCGTCGCCGTCATCGCCGTGGATTCCAACGGCGAGAACAACATCATCATCTCCGCCGGCGCCAACGGCACCCTCTCGCCGGCGGACGTCGCCGTCGAGGCTGAAGCGTTCGACGGCGCCGCGGTGGTCTGCCTCTGCCTGGAGGTCAGCCTTGACACGGTTGTGGCCGCCGCGCGGGCAGGGCACGACGCCGGCGCCACAGTTCTGCTGAACCTCTCGCCTTACGCGGAAATCCCGCAGCAGCTGGCGGACCTGACCGACGTCCTGCTGGTCAACGCCCACGAGGCGTCGCTGTTCCTCGGCTCCGCCGAAATTCCCGGCAGTGACGCGGATGCCGGTGACTGGGAGGCGGTCAGGCTGCGCTTCGCCGAGCGGGGCCTCCAACGCGTCCTGGTCACGCTGGGGGCCCACGGCTCCGTGGTGCTGGATTCGCTGGCTCCTTCCGGGCAGCAGCTGGTCCGGGTGGCACCCATCAAGGTCAAGGCCGTGGACACCACCGGCGCGGGCGACGCCTTCACGGGTGCGGTGGCAGCCCGTCTGGCAGCCGGTGCGCCACTGGCTGACGCCGCCGCCTTCGCTTCGGTTGCCGCCGCACTTGCCACCACCCGCAAGGGAACGCAGGCAGCCTACCCGCGGGTGGCGGACGTTGAACGCGTGCTCGCCTCGGGGGCCGCAGCTCTGTAGCTCCGCCCATAGGAACGCTCTCTCACTCTGAACAGGTCCCGACCAGTTCAGAGTGAGAGAGCGTTCGGCCAAAAGGGGGATTAAGTGAGAGAGCGTCTGGGACGCTAGGGGTTCTCGGGCCGCGGAGTATCCCCGGCGTCGAGTTCGTCCGCATAGGGAGCCCGCGGGCCGGCTTGGTCGGAGGAAAGTTCGTTTGCCGCCATGGCCAGCAGGTCCCGTTGCAGTTCGGGGAGGGAGAGGAGTCCCTGAAGGTAGGCCTCCACTTCATACTCGCCGACAGAGCCGCCGATGCCGAAGTAATAAAGCCACAGATCGCCGATGCTGACGTGTGCTGCTTTTAATGCTGCCTGGAGCCTGCGGCGTTGCTCCGGTTCGCTGCTATCGAAGCCCATCACCACTGCCTCTACGCGGATTGGAAGCGACTCCAGCCAGGACACTAGCGCTGACTTCCTGAAGCGTGTTGCGCGTAGCGCGGGCCTGCCGCATCAGGTGCTGAAGGGCAGCGTCCTCGGTGAGCGTGCGTCGCTCCATGAGTATTCCGCACGCCCGGTTGATCGTGTCCCTGCTGCAGAGGGCTGCTTGGAGGCCCGCACTGATGCGTTCCGGGGTTTCGGCAGTCTGGATATGGGACAGGAGTGTTGCCGTCGGCGCGGCGAAAAGCTCCATGAGAGCCATCGTGGCATCCTCAAAAGCGCCGGGAGAGGCGGCGTAGATCTTCATTGCGCCTATGGCCTGCCCGTCGGCGATCAGGGGTGTGCTGATCACTGAGCGGATGGGCATGCCAACGACGGCGGCGCTCCAGTTTGGCCAGCGGGCTTCAGTTGCGAGGTCATGGATGAGGATGCTCTGTTGGGTGGCCCAGGCTGCCAGGCAAGGTCCCTGGAGCAGTTCATACTGAAGGGCGTCAGCGCGTTCCACCACGCTGTCGGTCGATCCGTAACTGACCGGGCGGGCATGGGGATCAAGGAGTGAGACACCTGCCCCAAGAGCGCCCGGGATGGAATCCCTGACGGCTCGGGCGAGATGCTGGACCGCGTGGTCCACTTTTTCTTCCGTGAGGAGCAGCCCCATAATCCTGCCCAAGGCAGTGGACAGTTCATCCAGGGGATACTTCTTGATCATGGTTTTGCCTCCGGCCATTCTGCGTGACCGGCCTCCGCGGGCCGGATGAGCCTGTTTGTGACCGTTCAGCGCATCAGGTAAAGCCTAACGTGTGCGATGGGTTACGGACCTTGGCGTGCACGATTACCGGCTTTGCGGCTATTCATCGTAAGCGGTGGGAAATACCTGTTCGCCGGCAATTCCGGAAATGATGCCGGCAGCCACCTCCTTTAGCTTCATGTTGCGGTGACTGGACGCCTTAACCAATATCCGGAATGCCGCATCGCGGCTGCACCGGCTCTGCGCCATGATGACCCCGATGGCTGTGTCGATGACGGTGCGCGATTTCAGGGCGGCGGAGAGGTCGTCACGGGCGTCACGCAACTGCGCGATGTTCAGGGCCAGATCGAGCGCCCTGGCGGTGAGGCCCGTCAGCCCAACAGCCGCATCGATTCCGTACTGGGGAAACCCGTGCGCGTTGGGGGAGTAGAGGGTTACCACAGACTGTGAAGGAGCCTGCAGATGCATTGGGACGGCCAGGATGGAGCCGATGCCCGCCGGGCGGGCGGCCTTGTTGAATATCGGCCAACGGAGATCGGCGGCCAAGTCCGGGACGTGGACCATGGTTTCCGTCCGAAAGGCAGCCAGAAGGGGTCCGACACCGATACTGTTTTGCTTTTCGTCCAGGGTCCGGGCGAGGGTATCGCTGCTGGCCACAGCGACCGGCCGCTTCTGCCGGACTACCGTGATCCCGCAGGACAAGAGGTTCCCGGGCTGCGATAGTTGCGTGGCCAAAATCGTGGCCGTGTCCGCCAGGAATTCACGGACGTCGGAGCTTGCAAGGACGAGGTCCTGGAGGTGCAGGACAAAGTCGGGCAGGCTGGCGCAGTCACGTCCAACGCTGCCCAACTTGAGTTCGCGGATATCAAAGTCCTGGGACATGAGTACTTCCCGGTCCGTCCGCCGTGATCTCCTTGATGGCGGTCTGGATAAGATCCATTTGCAGGGGGGCTAATTCCATCGTGTCGCGCAGATAGGCGTCCAGCCCGAACTGGTCGACGTTTCCGCCGATCCCGTAACAGCAGGTCCATAACCCGGGGAGGCTGATGTTTCCGTCCTGGAACTGTGCGGCCGCAAACTTGCGCCGGTCCGCCTTGAAGGCAGGCTGAGGGTGCCCAATCCGCCGTCGTCTGTCATTTCTTCCCGCGTCCTGTGACGACAGGGATGTCCGACGCGTGGCGCAGGATGTCCCCGGCGATGTTATGCAGCCGGAGGTTGCTGCTGCGGGAGGCAAGGTGCAGGAGCTTGACGGCGGTTTCATGGCTGCAGCGGTTCTGCACCATGATCAGGGCTATAGCGGAGTCCACAACGGCCCGGGACCGCAGCGCCGACCTCAAATGCTCCGGGTAGGGATCTGAAGGATGCACCCGGATTGCCAGCCGCAGGATCCGCGAAAGCGATGCCGCGTGCTCCTCTATGGCGGTCACTGTGTCCGGCCCAAACGTATGAAGCTGGGTGGAATAGCAGTTCAGGGCGGAGCGGGAACCGTTGCCGGTGGGGATGGGGACAGCCAGGATTGTCCGGATGCCTTCGTCCGCGACTGCCCCGGCATACCAGGCCCAACCCTTGTCATTCTGAAGATCACGGATCAGGACCGTACGCTGCTCCCGCAACGCCGTCAGGCAGGGACCATCGTCGAAAGCGTACTGGCGTTCGTCCAGGGTCTTGGCCGACACCGTGCTGCTGGCTACCGTCACGGGCCCGGTGTCGCGTTCAACCGTGATGGCACACAGCAGGGGCGTCTCCCCGCCCAACAAGGACGCAGAAATCGCTGCCAGTCCCAAAAGGAATTCCGTGAAGCCCGGACTTTCAAGGAGCAGGTCCTGTAATTGCTCCGCCGTCGGCAGGGCATCATTCTCGGCCATGCGGCCTCAATTCCAAGGATCGCCGGGATCACACGACCCGGCTGGCGGCTGTGCGCTCTATTCGCGCGCGGCCCGTACATTCAACCCCGGACCTATGTGCCACCCCGAAATCTCCTGCTACTGACACTACGCCCTCCCCGGATGGCCGCCGGTGGGCCCGTGAAGTATCCGTAGCCGGGAGCGCCTGCAGAAAGGGGATTCAGGGGCGTGTCCGCCACGGCGTTAGGCAGCTCCTCCCGCGGCAACGACAGCATCGGGGTGATAACGGTGAAGGCCCGGCCCAGTGCGCGTTGATGGAATCCGCGGGCCCAAATTCACCGGTTTCCCGCCCGGCGACTTTGCCGGGAGGCGCCACGCTGTAGGCTCGGCACATGGCTGATCTGCGGCGTCGGGCGTTTGTCTTTCGCGCGCTGGTTGGTGCGGCGGCCGCGGCTGCCGTTGGAACTCTCAGTGCCGCGTGTTCGCCCGGCACTGAGCGGGACGGTACCGCCGCTGGCGGTACCAAGGGGGATGCAGTGAAGCGGCACAAATACCAGTACGGCGAGGACGCCAGCCAATGGGGCGAGCTCTTCCTGCCGGAACTGCCAGCGGGCGGTGAGCACCGCGGGGTGGTGGTGGTGATCCATGGCGGCTATTGGCGCTCGCAGTACGGCGCAGAGCTGGGGGAGCCCATTGCCCGGGACCTGGCCGCCCATGGCATGGCCGCCTGGAACCTGGAATACCGCCGGGCCGGAAAGGGCGGCGGCTGGCCGAACACGTTCATCGACGTGCTGGCCGGAATCGACAAGCTCGGCGACCTCGCGTCCAGCCACACCTTGAACCTTGGCTCGGTGGTGGCGCTGGGTCATTCGGCCGGCGGGCATCTGGCTGCCTGGGCTGCCGGCCGGGGCAAGCTCGCCCAGCTGGGTATGCCGGACGCCGACCGCCAGGTGCCGCGCCGCGTTGATGCGACGGCGGTGCACCTCACCGGCGTCGTCAGCCAGTCCGGCCTGCTCAACCTGGCCGATGCGGAGAAGCTGAACCTCAGCAATGGCGCGGTGAGCAACCTGCTGGGCGGGTCGTCGTCGAAATATCCGCACCGCTACCGATTCGCGGACCCCATGACCGCCCTTCCGCTGGCTGTGCCCGTTGTCGCTGTCCATGGTTCCGAGGACACCACGGTGCCGCTGGGCCAGTCCGAGTCCTATGTCAATGCCGGAACCACCGAACGCATGGAGACCCGGCTGGTCAGGGTTCCCGGGGACCATTACGCTCTTATCGATCCCAAAACACCTGGTTACCGGGCATGCCGCGAGATTGTCCGGTCCCTCTTGGGTTAGATCCGGCGCTCCTGGGTTAGATTTGGGTGCCTCCCGGTTGGAACTGCCAAAAATAAGTTCCCCATTTCTAGATATTGGACGTCCCATCTCCTGTACGCTTGGGATGTAGGACAAGTCGCGACCCCTAAGCGCGGCAAGGAGGAGAATCACGTGGCCATCGCATCGCAAGAAGTATCGCCCGCCCGTTTCAGCGCGCAGCTCCGTTCGCATGCCCTGCAGACGCGGATCATGGACCTTATTCTGGACCGCGGCCTGGACGTCGGCGACGCCCTGCCCACCGAAAGTGAGCTCTCCGCCGAGCTCGGCGTGGGCCGCAACACCGTCCGCGAATCCCTGAAAGTTCTGCAGGCGCTGGGTGTCATCGAGATCCGACACGGCTTTGGTATGTTCGTGGCCCCCAACAACTTCAGCGCCCTGGTGTCCGGCCTGACCTTCCGCGGCCGGCTGTCCCTGCGCCACAAGGGCGAAGAGGCCATGGAGCTCATCGATGTGCGCCAGGCCCTCGAATCCGGGCTGATCGGACCGGCCATTGACCTGCTCACCGACGAGCACGTGGCTGACATGCGGTCCACCATGGAAGCCATGGAGGACGCGGCTAAGAAGGGGGAGCCGCTGTACGAGCACGACGCCGAATTCCACCGCCGCCTGTACGCCCCCCTTAACAATGAGCTGCTTATCAACCTCATGGATGTGTTCTGGCAGGTTTACCGCAAGATCCACCTGGCGATCGGTACCGGCCCGGTCAACCTCGAGCAGCAGACGCAGGACCACTGGGACATCTTTGAGGCCGTGGTCAACAAGGACAAAGCCCTTGCGTCCGAGCGCCTGCAGCGCCACTTTGACGGCATCCGCCTGAAACTCAAGGACGTCGCGGCCGCCTAGCCTGTTTTCCCTTCGCCTTTTTCTTCGCCGCCCGCGATCCGGGCGGATTTAGCCCTGCCCTTTTCGTAGAGAGTGCCCTTTGTCGTGGAAATTTTTGTTGTGCCTACCGCCTCAGCCACCGGTTCAGTAGCCGCCGGTATCCTCGCTGCCGTCATCCGCAGCAAGCCCGACGCCGTCCTGGGTGTGGCTACCGGCGGATCGCCTCTGCCCATCTACGCGGCGCTCGCCAACCACCAGCTCGACATGACCTCCGTCCGCGCCTTCGCCCTGGACGAGTACGTGGGCCTGCCCGCCGGACACCCCGAAAGCTACGCCGAAGTTGTCCGGCGCGAAGTGACTCAACGGCTGCACCTGGATCCTGCCAACGTAGCGGTCCCGGACGGAAGCGCCGCGGACCCCGAGGCAGCCGCCGCCGATTACGATGCCGCCATTGCCGGCGTTGGCGGCATCGACGTGCAGATCCTCGGCATCGGCCACAACGGTCACCTGGCCTTCAACGAGCCTGGCTCCGCCTTGGATTCCCGGACCCGCGTGGAAGTCCTTACGGAACGCACCCGCAAGGCGAATGCACGCTACTTCAGCACACCGGAGGAGGTGCCGCTCCGCTGCATCACGCAGGGGCTGGGCACCATCCTCGAAGCCCGCCATCTCCTGCTGGTGGTCAATGGCGCGGACAAGGCCGGCATCCTGGCTGCCGCCCTCAACGGACCCGTCACGGCCGACTGCCCGGGGTCTGTCCTGCAGCTGCACCCGCACGTAACGGTGGTGGCTGACGAAGCCGCAGCCTCGCTGCTGGCGCAGGGGAGCGGGCAAGTCGCCGTGCGCGTGTCCGGGGCTGCCGCCAGCGTCTAGGCCGCGGCTGACGGGACATGGTGATTGCCGCGGCGTCTGCTTCGCTAGGCTGGCACCGAGCCACGATCCAACCATCAAGAAGGACAGCGATGCCGCGCACAATCACTCTTATTGGTTCGGGTGCACTCGCCGATGCGCAGTACGCGTGCGCCGCAACCGCTCCCAGCAACGCCCGGCTCATCTTCTTGGCTACCGCGACCAGCTCGTCGAGATTGAGGCCATCGCCGCAGTTGTCGACTGATGTGCTATTTGCCGCTCAAGGTCGAAGTCGCCATAGACTCAAGCGTTCACGAGGGGGCCGATGCGACATATGAACACGCCGGGTTCTTGGCTGGGGCCTACGCTGATATCAGCCATGGCGTTCGGTCTGGTTTTCATCAACGGGATCTCCGCCCCCGGAAATGACCTCTATGACACATGCCTTGCCGCTGGCCAGGAACTGGACACGAACTACCGCCTTCAGAATTCCCACGAGGCAAGCCAGTTCTTCCCCCTGCATAACAAGTGCAACGCTCTGTATGACACAGTTCCTGCCTGGATCAACCCTGTACTGGCGTTTCTGGCTCTCCTGACAGCAGGGTTTTTACTCGCCATGGCAAGCACTCTGTTTGTTCGCGTGAAGAGCCGGTTTAGAGACCCTGAGCAAGATACAACGGCGTAAATTGTCCCAATTGGGGTTCCCTAAGCCGGACCGTGGTTCTCAGATGGATCCGGCATTCCGGCTGGCGCTGCATCGAGCTGCGTGCACTGTAGCGCCAACGCTGACAACCAAGCTAAAGAACAGTGCCAGGAACCCGGCAGCGACCGCGACAAAGTAGCTTCCCGGCTCAGGCACTGTGTCGACGCCTCCGCCGACCACCAACGGAGTGTTTCCCCCTTCGATAACACCCGCCAGACGATCGGCTAGGCGGTGGGCGTGCTCGGCCATCGCAGCCTCGTTGCGAACATGGCCAGCCGAACGAGTGGTGTCGTCGTCGACGTACCGACCTGGAAGGACTACCCGGCATCCATCGCCCCCACTTGTGCGAGCCGCATGAATAGACCGGCTTCTCTTAGGGCCTCGGGTGCTTTGGCTGTGCCGGGCACACTGCCGCGTGCTGGAGGCCGAAGGCCGAGGTTACTTGGTGCAGACAGGATTGCAATCACGTTCCTAGCCTGCCAGAGCGACCTCCAGCCCCCGACATCGGCGTCCCGCAAAGGAAGGGATCGGTTCAGTCGAGTCCCGGCTCGCCGCTGGAGCTATTCGGTCCGCCTTGGTAGCTTCAAGGCATGGCCATCAAACTTGAGAACGTCGGTATCGCCGTTCGCGACCTCGAAGCAACAATCGCCTTTTTCACTGACCTCGGTCTCACGGTCGTCGGCCGGGACACGGTCAGCGGCGAGTGGACCGACACCGCTGTCGGACTTGATGGCAACCACGCGAAGATTGCGATGCTCCAGACCCCGGATGGTCAGGGGCAACTGGAACTCTTCGAATACATCCACCCCGAAGCGATCGAAACGAACCCAACCCGTCCCAATGACATCGGCATGCACCGCGTGGCCTTCTCGGTCGACGACATCGACAAAGCCCTTGAGATCGCTGCGAAGCACGGATGCCGTCCGCTGCGCGGCGTGGCGACCTACGGCGACGTCTACAAACTCACGTACCTCCGCGGTCCCAGCGGAATCCTCGTGATGCTCGCCGAGAAACTGAAAAAAGACTGACACTCCCGCGGCCTGCCACCTGCCTCGGTCTCACCGAAAGATCGGCGAATTCGTCTCGGCTGCTGCGAAGAGCCGAATGGCTCGCTGTGCATCGACGGCAGATCCGCCAGCGATCTCGAAGAAGTAATCACACTGCCACTGCTGGGATTTCTTCGCTTGCCGATTTGATGTAGCTGACCATGGCGGATAGACGCGGAATCCTCGCTTGCCTCCGGCGCCGCCCAAAGACACGACGCCATGCTTGACCAGCGCCGCCTTCGGAAACGCGAATGCCCCGAACCGGGAACCCTCCCGCACGCAGACCACCAGCACATCGATGTGGTCCTCCGCAGGCAGAGGTTCGGTCGACCCGCCCGGAGAGCGCCGCCACACCGTCACGAACAACCCCACCTTCGTCGGGGTCAGCTTGCCGACCCGGAACCGAACCGGCCACCGGCCGATTTCCGAGACTGCGGCACCATACTCATGGTTGTCGGCCTCGACTATGGCGGGCGAACAGGCAAGGGCAAGGCCGCCGAGAACCCCCAACACCAGGGCGACATCCGGATGGACCTGAACAGCAGCCATAACACTCCCACGAAACGAATCCCCGACGGCAAGGACGGGCGGTGAACGAAGAGCTCCACCATCACCACCCCGACACTATCCGCACGCCACCGTCTTCCGGAACAAGGAATATGCAGCGGGCGGCGGTCCAGGGACCGGCCTTTGAGGGCAATTGCCACATCAGCCTTTGTGCCGGGTCAGTCCATGGGGGAAACGCGAATGAGGTTTCCGTCAGGATCGGCAATCACGAAGGTGCGTCCGAAGACGTCGTCGTGCGGTCCTTCGACTACGGTGACTCCCTTGGCCGTCCAACTTGTGTAGCAGTCGTCCACCGCCACGGCTGAGCCGGGCAGCATGAGCCCGACCTCGCTGGTACGGGGAGTAGACGCTGTGACAGTGTCACCGCGACCGGACCACAAGGCGAATAGCACTCCCTGGGCGACCTCGAAGGGGACATACCGCGGTGTCACGGCGACGGGCTCCATCTCGAATAGGTCGGTGTAGAAGCGCCTGGCGCGCTCGATGTCCGTGACGTAGATAAGGAAGAGGTTCGGTGTTGTCATGGGAATGCTCCTTCATTGAGGTTTTCTGGCCAGAGCCAGCCTGTCAGCAATACATGACATCTCATGTCCGGTATTGGTCGATAATGAAGAAGTGAAGTCCCGGCGCCTGCTCTCGATGATGTTGCTGCTCCAGACGCGCCACAGAATGACCGCCGCTGACTTGGCTGGCGAGTTGGACGTATCGGTGCGGACGGTTCTTCGGGACGTGACCGCCCTGGCAGATGCCGACGTGCCAGTGTTCGCTGAACGCGGCCGGTATGGCGGCATCGTCCTGCTGCCCGGGTCGCAACTTGATGTGTCCAAACTCAGCCCGACCGAGATCGATGTCTTGAAACTGCTGGGCCTCGATCCCGGGCAGACGCGTCAGCTGGGCATCGAAGCCCCAACGCGCGCCGCCCACCGGAAGCTCGCTTCGCGCCGTTCCGTGGCCGGCGGCTCCCTATTGCCGCTGTCCGAGCTGGTCGTCGTCGATAACCTGCCTTGGTTTACCCTCGAGATTCACGGTGCCGGCGTCGCCGATCTTGGCAAGGATCTGCAGACCGGCCGGCGATTGCGGATACTTTACCGGAGCAGCGTGGAGCAGAGCGCCTCGTGGCGCACGGTTGACCCGTACGGTCTCCTGGCGAAGGCGGGCCGCTGGTACCTCGTGGCAGACATCAACGGGAGCCCGAGGTTGTATTCGCTGGAAAGAGTCCAAGGCTGGGAGGTCTTGCCAGCAGGCCGATCCCTGCGCCAAGGGGAGTCGCTGGCCAGTGTGAGCCGGCATCTCAGCGCATCCGTCGAGAAACGAAACGGCATCACCGTCGTTGCAACGCTTGTAGCCGATAGGCTCGACCTCGCACGCCGCATCCTGGGCTCACGGCTGACCAGCAGCAAACCGCTGGACGCTGACCGGGTCGAGATCACCGTGGTCTACGGCGAAGTGGCGGCCGTGCGTCAGTTGCTGCAATTCGGGGCCCACCTGCGTGTGACAACGCCACCTGAGGCGCAAGCAGTTATGCGGGCCGCTGCTACGGCTACGGCAGCACTTTACGGAGGCTGAGAAATGAGGTTGCCGCCCCAACCGGCGCGACGCGCGCAGGGGCCTGGTCAGGCCGCGGCCTGCGGCAGCACCAGCAGGTAGCCGGCCGGCAGGTCGCTGCTCCAGCGTCGCGGCTCGCGGACCACGAACTGCGTCGCCAGCTGCTCGGGCGTGAGCAGGCTGTTGGGGGCGGGCGACGGACCCCACTGCCCGCTGCCGTGCGGGTAGAGCGGATCCTGGACGCGGACGCCGGTGACGGAGAACTCCGGGAACTGGCCGGGATCGCCGAGCGACTCGAATCCGCTCATCACCCACGCGTGGCGGCCGCTCCACATGACCAGCCCGACAGGGCGGCCCGTTTCGGTGATGGCACGCGCCGCGGTCTGCAGTGCGTCTTCGTAGTCGGCGATGCTGACGAGGGCGTATGGCCCCATCCCCGCTTCAGTCAGCACTTCCGCCCAACCGAACGGGTTGGCGCCGTTGAACGAGTTGGATGACCGTGCCCGCGCCATCTCCCACAGTTCGTTCTGCTGGGCGCGATCGGCCCAAGTGCCGCCCCCGGTGTCGTCGATCAGGTTGTGCGCGATCTGGATGCTCGCCGCGACACACCAGTCAAAGGTGTACTGCGGCACGAAGTCCCCCTCCTGGTAAAGGTTGAGGGCGAACGCCTGGGCAACCGGGGTTGCCGTGGGCACCGGCACCGGCACCGGCACCGGCGCCGGTGCCGAGGTCGGCGTGGGGGCCGGGGTCCGCGGAGGGGCGACGGCGACGTCGCTCGCGGGTGGCTGGGCCGAGGAGGTCGCGAACGATCGATCCGTGGCGGCGTCGTCGAAGTCCACCGCCGAAGTGCAGCCCGCAAGGAGCATCGTCAGAGCGACGAGCCAAGCAGGAAGACGGGCAGGGGCACCGGTCATGATCAAAAGTCTAGCGCGATGCGGCAGGACCGCGTCGGACCGCGGATGGCCTCCACCGGTCCTCGCGACGGCGCTAGGTTTGGGGATTCTGCTAGGTTCTCCGTATGAAGTCCTTCGGCTACATCACTGCCGCCTGCCTGGCCGAGGCTGCAGGAGTTGTGGCGTTCCTGGATGTGCCGCTTTGGGCCAAGGCTGTCGCCCTGGCGTGGATCGGATCCCCGCTGGTGGTTAATGCCTTCCGGCGACGAAGAAAAGGAAAAATCACTGCCGAGCTGGCTTCTCACTCGTCAAATTCTGTGCAGGACAGGAACCTGCACGCCTACCGGGAACCCACCTAATAGGGCAGGCGCAGTTCAGCGCGAATTGCTGGCCGGGCTTCGGGCTAGGCAACTTGAGGACCTGCCGCCGCTCCGGAAACACTCGTGCCGCCGGGAGCCATCGCCGGTGCGCGCCGGCGCTAAATCCCGACGGCGGGGCGGCCCAGTGTGCGGCCGGCGCGCAGGACCAGCACCCGGCGGAAGTCCCGGTCCACCACCACGACGTCGGCCCGCAGGCCCGCGCGGAGGCTTCCGATTTCCTGCTCCTGGCCGATGATGGCCGCCGGAACCGCGGTGGCTGACAAAACAGCGGCGGCCGGCTCCACGCCGGCGCCAATGGTCCGCCGCACAACGTCCAGCATCGTGGCCGTCCCGCCCGCGAGCGTGCCGTTGCTGAGCCGGGCCACCGCTCCACTGACGGAGACGGCGGCTGGGCCCAGCTCGTAGTCGCCGTCAGGCAGTCCGGTGGCGGCCATCGAGTCGGTCACCAGCACCACGTTGTCCGCCCCCACCAGCTCGAAGACCATCCGGACCGTTTCCGGGTCCAGATGCGCGCCGTCGGCGATGAGTTCCACGGCAATCGTGCCGGCCCCGGCCAGCCGGAGGCACGCGCCAACGGGTCCCGGGCTGCGGTGGTGGAGCGGCGGCATGCCGTTAAAGAGGTGTGTGACGGTAGGTCGCGACACGCTCCCCAGGCCGGAGGCCGCCAACAGCTCCGCCGCCTCGGTGAGGGAGGCCGCCGTCGTCCGCGCGTCCGCGTCAGTGTGGCCCAACGACGGCGTGACGCCGTGCTCGGCGAGCGTGCGCACCACGGCATCGGCGCCGGGAAGTTCGGGCGCATAGGTCATGGTCCGCAGGTGGCCGCCCGCCGCGGCCAGCAGCTCGCCCAGGAGGTTGAGGTCCGGCTCGCGCAGGTACCGCGGATCCTGGGCGCCGCAGCGCGCGTGGGACAGGAACGGCCCCTCGGAGTGGATTCCCGCGATGTGTCCTTCGTCGGCGAGCTGCCGGAGGGTTGCCAGGCCACGCATCAGGTCCTCGCGGGACGCCGTGACCATGCTTGCCAGCAGTGTGGTGGTGCCGCTGCGGTGCAGGAAGTCCACGGCGGTCCTGGCAGCCTCGTTGTCGCCGCTGGGGAAATCGCCGCCCACAGCCCCATGGCAGTGCAGGTCCACGAGGCCGGGCAGAATCATGCTTCCCGGTGGCAGTTCGAGTTCTTCAAGGCCGGTGAGCGCCGCCTCAGCCAGGCCAGCGCGGGGGCCAACGTACGCGATGCGGCCGTGCGCGACGGCAACCACAGCGTCATCCTGGACCGAACCGTCGGTCAGGACCGTGCCGGCCAGCAGGTAGCTCCCGGACTTCACCGCGTCCAGCCCGGGAGTCACTTCAGGGCCTCGGCGAACCAGCCGGTGATGGTGGCCGGGTGCGTGATCGCGGTACCGACGACGACGGCGAACGCGCCGGCGTCGAGGCACTGCCGGGCCTGGGCGGGGGAGTGGAGGCGGCCTTCGGCGATGAGCGGGACGCCGAAGCCGGCGGAGGCGATCTGCTCCAGCAGTTCCAGGTCGGGGCCGTGTGTCTTGGGACGTTCGCCGGAGTAACCGGACAGCGTGGTGCCGATCAGGTCGGCTCCGGCCTCGACAGCCGCGGCAGCGTCGTCGAAGGAGCCGCAGTCCGCCATGACCAGCGCGTGGGAATCTTGGTGGATGCCCGCCGTCGTTTGGGCCAGGGTCAGGCCGTCCGGACGTGCCCGGCGCGTGCCGTCGATGGCCACCACGTGGGCGCCCGCGTTGGCCACCGCCAAAGCGTGACGGAGTGTGGGAGTGATAAAGACGCCGTCGTGCCCGTCCTTCCAGAGCCCGATCACCGGAACCTCCACCGCTGTCCGCGTGAACTGCACATCGGCGAGCCCCTGGACACGGATGGCAGCGGCGCCGCCGATCACCGCCGAAGCGGCAAACTGCGCCGTGGTGCGCGGGTCCCGCAGGGGCTCGCCCGGATACGCCTGGCAGGAGACGATGAGTTGCCCGCGCAGGGCTTCGAGGGCTTCGGGGGTCAGGATCACGGTCGGTTCCTCTGGAAGATTGGCGGAGCTGGCTGAAGATCGGGGATGGAGCGAAGTAGTCAGGCGAAGTGCTCTGGACGACGGTGTCAGGACGAAGCGGTGAGCACCAGGCGCGCGGCGCCCACCATTGCTGCTGCGTTGCCGAGTTTAGCGGGCAGGACGGGAAGGTCGAGCAGCGCCGGCAGGAGTTCGGCGCGCAGGGCGCGTTCCATTGGGCTCCACCAGGGGGCGCCGGCGTCGGAGAGCCCGCCGGAAACCACCACCACTTCGGGGTCCAGGATGTTGGCGAGTCCGCCCACGGCCTGGCCGGCCCCGGCGGCGCCCATGCCCACAGCCTTGATGGCGATGGAGTCGCTGGCGCTGGCGAGGGCAAAGACGCCGCGGGCGTCCAGTAGGGGTTGTTTGCCGCCAAGACGCAAGTAAGCCTCGCGGATGGCGGGCCCGGAGGCGATGGCCTCAACGTGCCCGGCGCCGCCGCAGACACAGGGAACAGGCTGGCCCTCGTGGAATGCGTACGGGGAGGCGAAGTGGCCCACGTGTCCGCCCGCGTAACGGTGACCCAGGACAGGGCGCCCGGCCAGCACAAAACTGCCGCCGACGCCGGTGCCGAAGGCCACCAGGAGCGAACTTGCGGTTCCGGCGGCGGAACCCGTCCACGACTCGCCCAGGGCGTGCGCGTGGACGTCGTTCACTGCCTGCACAGCCTCCGGCGCCAGGCCAAGCCGGGCGGCCAAACTTGCGGTCAGCTTGGTCCCGGCCCACCCGAGGATGGCATCGGTAGCGGACACCACCACGCCGTGAGCGGCGTCAATGACCCCGGCCGAGCCAATCCCTACGCCCACCACATCCAGGCCCTCTGCCTGAGCCCGCGACATGAGTGAAGAAACCAGCGCCGCAGTAGCGTCCAGGATCGCGTCGCCGCCATCCCGGTTCAGCGTAGGTATAGTCTCCGAAAACAAGACCTCCCCCGCCTCGGAAACAACCCCGGCAGCAGTCTTAGTACCCCCAAGGTCAACACCGATCGCGTACATCATTCTCTTCCTAACAGGGGATTTCGACAGGCTCAATCACCGGACGGCGCTGGTGAGATAGTCACCCAAGGTGCGGTGGCTGCTTTCCGGGTAGGCGCGCATCGCCGACCAAAGCATCGTGACGGTCGCTCAGCGACCGAGCGGTGCGTCGGGAGGTGTCTAAGCGCCGGCGGAACGCAGCTACCGCAGCGCCCCAGCCGCGAAGACTAGACCAGGCCGTTGCGTTCCAGGATGACGCGGATTGCCTTGGTCTCGTCTTCGTCCAGGGAGAGCATGGGGGCGCTCATGACGTTGGTCTTGATGACGCCCATGAGCTGCAGGGCGGTCTTGAAGGCGCCCAGGCCGGCGGCGTTGCCGGACATGCGGCCGGCCTTGGGGGTGTAGACGATTTCGAAGACGTCGGCCAGGCGGTCCTGCTCGGCAGCAGCGCCGGCCCAGTCGCCGGCAACGGCGGCGTCGTAGAGGCGCTTGTAGCCGGCCGGGTCAACGTTGCCCAGGCCCGGTACAACACCCTGCGCGCCGCCCAGGAGGGCGCCGTCCACAACCACTTCGTGGCCAGTGAAGATGTCGAAGTTGGGGATGTCCTTGGCCGCGATGAGCAGCTGGCGGAAGGAGACGTCGTCGCCGGAGGAGTCCTTCACACCGGCAATGACGCCCTCGCGGCCCAGCTCGACCAGCAGGTCGGTGGGCAGCTTGAAGTGGGTGCGCACCGGTACGTCGTAGGCGAAGACGGGAACGTCGACGGCGGCGGCGATGGAGCGGAAGTGCGTGTTGTTCTCCTGGGCGTTGGAGATGGCGTAGTACAGGCTGGTGGCCACGATCGAGTCGGCGCCCAGTGCGATGACGCGCTTGGCTTCTTCGATGACGCGGTTGGTGGTCTGCTCTACGGCGCCCACGATTACCGGCACCTGGCCGGCGTTCACGCCTGCCACGGTCTGCACAACGAGATCGCGCTCGGTGTTGGTCATATGGGTGACCTCGCCGGAGGAACCCAGCACAAACAGACCGCTGACGCCGCCGTCGAGCAGGTGCTTGGTGACGTTTTCCAGCGACGGCACGTCAATGGCGCCGTCGGCGGTGCGGGGGGTTACGACGGGCGGGATGACGCCCTGGAAGCGGGAAGCGACAGTAGTCACGGTGTTCTCCAAATATTGGTGGGTAGACGAAAACTCATGGGGAAAAGCTAGATGTGGAGCAGGCTCGGGGCAGCGCCCAGGAGCTTCTTGGTGTAGTCGTTGGTGGGGCTGTCGAAGACCTGGGTGGCGGTGCCCTGCTCGACGATCTTGCCGAAGTACATAACGCAGATGCGGTCCGAGACGTACCGGACCGTCTGGATGTCATGCGAGATGAACACCATGCCGAGGTTCAACTGGGTTTTCAGGTCCGAGAGCAGGTTCAGCACCTGGGCGCGGACGGAAACGTCCAGGGCCGACGTCGGCTCGTCCGCCACGATGATGTCCGGGTCCAGTGCCAGTGCGCGGGCGATTGCCACACGCTGGCGCTGGCCGCCGGAAACCTGCGACGGCGTGACCTCGGCCGCGGACTGCGGCAGGCCCACCAGGGCCAGGAGTTCCTTGACCTTTGCCGCGCGCGTTGCTGCGGTGCCGATGCCGTGGATCTGGAGGGGGTCCGTGAGGATGTCCTGGACGGTCATGCGCGGGTTCAGCGCCGTGGCCGGGTCCTGGAAGACCACGGACACGGACCGGCCGAATTCCTTGCGCATGGCGGCGTTCCGCTTGATGGCGGGTTTGCCGTGGAACAGCACCTCGCCCGACGTCGGCGTCTGCAGTCCCACGAGCACGGACGCGAGCGTGGACTTGCCGCAGCCGGACTCACCCACGATGCCCACGGTTTCGCCGCGGCTGATGCTGAAGTCGACGCCGTCGACCGCTTTGACGATGTTCGGGCGGAAGAGCCCGCCGCCACGTGCGTGGTGGTGGACCTTGACGTCCTTGAGCTCGATGACCGGCTTGCCGGTTGAAACGCTCATTTTGCATCCTCCTTCAGGTGGCTCGCCCAGTAGTGGTCAGTGTTGTCGCCCGCGGCGGATCCGCCGTTGGCCGCTCCGACTGACGTCAGGACCAGCTGTTGGTCCGGGTCGGCGTCGGACCGCAGTGAACGCGGGGCGAAGCGGTCGCCCGGGGCGAAGTCGCGCGGGGACGGGACGGTGCCGGGGATCTGGTGCAGGCGCACGGCGTCGGCCTCGATGGAGAGGACAGCGCCAAGCAGGCCGCGGGTGTACTCATGCTTGGGGTTCTGCAGCAGCTCCGAAGCCTGTGCGGATTCCACCACCTGGCCGGCGTACATCACCGTGATGCGGTGTGCCAGGGAGGCCACCAGGGCGAGGTCGTGGCTGACGAAGACCATGGCGAAACCGAGCTGTTCGCGCAGTTCGTTGAGCAGGTCCACTACCTGCTTCTGGACGGTGACGTCCAGGGCGGTGGTGGGCTCATCGGCAACCACGATCTTCGGCGAACGGGACAGGGCCATGGCGATCAGGACGCGCTGGCGCTGGCCGCCGGAGAGCTCGTGCGGGTAGCTGGCGAGCGTCCGGACGGGATCGAGCTTGACCAGTTCCAGCAGCTCGGTGGGGGTCTTCCGGCCGCCGCGCTTGGTCAGCTGCTCCATCTGGTCCTTGATCTTCATGGACGGGTTCAGGGAGCTCAGGGCGTCCTGGTAGACCATGGCGATCTGCTCGCCGCGCAGGCCCTCGTAGGCCTTGATGCTGCTGTGGTTGGTGGCCGGATCCAGCAGTTCCTTGCCGTCGAACTTGATGGAACCGGTGACCTGCGCGCTCTTGGGCAGCAGGCCCATGACCGCGAGGGATGTGATGGACTTGCCGCAGCCGGATTCGCCCACCAGGCCCATGGTTTCGCCTTCGCGGACCGTGAAGGAGACGTTGTCCACAATCGCGGTGTCGCCGAAGCGGCCCGGGAAGCGGATGGACAGGTTCCTGACCTCGAGGACGTTGCGGGCGCCGGCCGGTACCTGGGGAAGGCGGTCGGTGCGCTGGGCCTCGATGGCGGAGAGCAGCTCCAGTTCCTTGTCCAGCAGCAGGTGCGGGTTCGCCGCGGCCAGCTTCGGATCGGTGAGGATGGCTGCCTCGTTGTAGTGCTCCTCCGTGAGGACATCACCGAAAGCGGCGCGGACGCCGTCGAGCTCGTGCGTTTCCACTACCGACGGCTGGGCCACTGACGTGGCGATTTCCGTATCGACGGCGGCACCCACCGCTGCGCCGGCAACAACGGCGGATGCGCCGTCGTCGTCCTTTACTGCAGGTGCCTTGCGCAGCTTCGGGTTCACCATGGCGTCGGTGAGGCCCTCGGCGAGGATGTTCAGCGAGAGAACGGTGAGCAGGATGGTCACACCGGCGAAGGTGGTGGCCCACCAGCCGCCGGACAGTACCAGGTTGCGGCCGTAGGAGATCACGTTGCCCCACGACGGTGCGGGGTCCTGGACGCCGGCGCCTAGGAAGGACAGCGAGGCTTCGAGGATGATGGCGTCGGCCACCATGACCGTGGCGAACACCAGCACGGGGGCGGCGGTGTTGCGGACGATGTGCTTGAGCAGGATGTAGAAGCGGCCTGCGCCGATCACACGCTCGGCACGGACGTAGTCTTCGCCGTACTGGGAGAGCACGTTGGCGCGGACCACGCGGGCCAGCTGCGGGGTGTAGATGATGGCGATCGCGATGATGATGGTGGGAACGGAGTTGCCGAACGCGGCCAGCAGCACTGCGGCCAGGGCGATGCCGGGAAACGCCATGAGGATGTCCATGAGGCGCATGATCAGTTCGTTGACGGCCTTGCTGGACGTCGCGGCGAAGGAGCCCAGCAGGGCGCCCGCCAGGATGGCCAGGATGACGGCGCCGAGGCCGATCATGAGTGAGGACTGTGCGCCGAAGAGCAGGCGGGAGAAGATGTCGCGGCCCAGCCGGTCGGTGCCGAAGAAGTGCTCGGCGCCGGGAGGGGTGGCCGGGATGAAGGTCTCCAGCGGATCGTGCGGCGCGATGACCGGCGCGAACACGGCGGAGAGGACGATCACGATGAGGAAGAGGAGGGCGATGCGGGAGCCCCAAGGCAGTGCCTTGAAACGGAGGCCCGGGGCACTCAGCCGTTCAGCAAGCTTGCTACGCATGAGCTATACCGTCCTGATTCGGGGGTTGATGAGCAGGTAGAGGAGGTCCACCACGATGTTCACCAGAACGAAGGTGACCGAGATGGTGAGCACCACGCCCTGGACCAGGTTGACGTCCAGGTTGGTGATGCCGTTGAGGATCAGCTGGCCCATGCCGGGCAGGGCGAAGATCATTTCAATCACGACGGCGCCGCCGAGCAGGTAGCCCACGCGCAGTCCCAGCACGGTCACCGGAGTCACCAGGGCGTTGCGGAGGACGTTCCTGGACACCACTTCGCGGTAGGGGACACCGTTGCCGATGGCGGTGCGGACGTAGTCGCGGTCCAGCTCCTCCACCATCGAGGTGCGGACCACGCGGATCAGCGAGGCAGAGACCGGGATGCCGAGGGCCAGGGCCGGGAGGGCCATGGAGTTGAGCCAGCCGCCGAAGCCGGATTCCGGCGTCGCGATTCCCCCGGAGGGGAACAGCGGGCTGGCGCCCAGGGCGAACCACTGGATCAGCAGGATGCCGAGCCAGAACGACGGCGTGGCAATCGCGGCGATCGAGAAAACGCGGACCAGCTGGTCCTGCCATTTGTCCCGGTAGAGGGCGCCGAGAATGCCGAAGGTCAGGGACAGGACGATGGCGATCAGCACGCCCAGGAAGGTCAGCTGCAGCGTCAGGGGGAACGCGGAGCCGATCATGGTGGCCACCGACTTCGCCGGCGGGGTGGTGACGCCGAGGTCCAGCTGCAGCAGCTTGCCGAGGAAGCTGAAGTACTGGATGACCAGCGGATCGTTCAGGCCGTTTTCCTGGCGGTACTGCTCTTTCGCTTCTTCGCTGGCGCCGTCGCCGAGGGCGGAGCTAGCCTGGTCGCCGGGAGCGGCCTGCAGGACAAGGAAGACGAGCAGGGTGATGCCCAGGATCATCAATGGCAGTGCTGCGAGTCTGCGGCCTAGCAGACGCAATATCGTGACCAATTTGTTCTCCGGTGTGTTTGGGTGCTGCAGTTCAAAATGGTGCGAGGCCCGCTCTGCGTGCACCCGGGGGATGAGGGGCGCAGAGCAGGCCTCGCAACGCAAGCCCTTGTTAGGAGGTGCGTCCGACGTCGATGAACGACATGCCGGTGGTGGGCAGCGGCTTGAAGCCGTTGAGCTTCTTGTCGTCCCAGGCGGAGGGCAGCTGGCGGTGGAAGATCGGGTAGAGCGGCAATTCCTCGGAGACGAGGTCCACGATTTCGCCGGTGATCTTCTTGGCGTCAGCTGCGGCAGCCTGCGAGCCCTTGTTCATGAGTTCCTGCAGTTTGGCGCGTTCCGGGGCGGTCCAGTAGGCGCGCTTTTCCATCCAAGTGGCGCCCGAGTAGAACCAGCTCAGGAGCAGGTCCGCGTCGTTGCCGAAGACGGAGGGGTCGCCGGGGGCGGCGACCACTGAGTAGTCGCCGGCGCCGACACGGTCCGTGTACAGGGCGCCGGACTGGATGCTCTTGACCGAGACCTTGACGCCCGGGATCTTGTTCCAGGATTCGAGGATCAGCGGGGCAACGTCCTTGACCCAGGCGGTGTCCGTGGTGAGCAGCTCGAATTCGAGGCTCGTGACGCCGGCCTGCTTCAGGAGGTCTTCAGCCTTCTTGGCGTCGTAGCCGTAGACGTTCTTGGCCTTGACGTAGTCCGGGTGGCCTTCCTGGAAGTAGGAGCTGGCGGGCTTGGCGTTGCCGAACAGGGCCTTCTTGATGATGGCTTCCTTGTCCAGGCCGTAGTGGAGGGCCTGGCGGACCAGCTTGTTGTTGAACGGGGCCTTGTTGCAGTTGAACATCAGGAACATCAGGCCGAAGGACTGGACGGATTCAACCTTGACCTTGGACTTCAGGCCGTCGATGTCCAGGTAGGGGACGTCCTCGATGGCCTGGACACGGCCGGACTGGACGGCGGTGACGCGGGCTGCGGCGTCGGAGAGCAGCAGCCAGGTCATGCCCTTGGCCAGTGCCGGCTTGGGGCCGTTGTAGTCTGCGAACCTTTCGAAGACGATCTTGTCGTCCTTCGCGGCGGAGATGAGCTTGTAGGGGCCGGTGCCCACGGGCTTGGCGTCGAAGGCCTTGAGGTCCGTGGCCAAGGCCTTGGGGACAACCTTGACCACGGAGATGCGGGGGCCGAAGCCGGGGAAGGCGTACTTGAGGGTGAACTCAACGGTCTTCGCATCCAGGGGCTTGACGTCCTGGATGAACGGGATGAACTGCGAGAACAGGGATTTGTTCGCCGGGTCCATCACACGGGTGAAGGAGAAGGCCACGTCCTCGGTGGTGACCGGGGTGCCGTCGTGGAACTTGGCGCCTTCGCGGATGGTCACCTGGTAGGTGGTGTCGTTGACCTTCTTGGGGTCCGAGGCTGCCAGCGCGTTGTACGGCACGCGGGTGGCCGGGTGCAGCTCGATGAGGCCTTCGAAGATGTGCAGGTTGGCGGCCATCGGCGTGGCGCCTGAGGAGCTCAGCGGATCGAAGCCGGTGGAGAGGGCGTAGGAGATGCCCGCTTCGATGGTGAGGTCCTTGTTGACGGCCGCGGCGCTTGCCGAGCTGCCGGTGGTGGTCGCTGCCGGGCTGCCGCACGCGGCGACAGAAGCGGTGAATGCTGCGGCGGCGCCCATGGCCCCGGTCAGCTTAAGGAAGTTCCGGCGGCTGGCGTCATTGACCAGCGGCAGGTTCTTGGTGATGTTGTTCATGAGGGCCTCGCCATTCCAGAAGGTTTATCGGATGTAGGACGTCCGAGCTCGTATGTCGACTGTAAGCGTCATCACAGGCTCACGTCAAGCGCCAGTCCTGTAACGCTCTCTCACGTTTGGCGCGTTTTCCCCGGACGCTCTCTCAGATCCTGCGCGTTTTTAGCGGACGCTCTCTCACTCAGGCCCGGTGACGTCGCCGGAGACGGTGTCAAACCTGAAAGCACGACGGCGGAGCCCGGCACTGCCGCCGCGCTCACCGGTCACTGCAAATGCCACCTCGTAGGCCACCTCGGCGTAGCCACGCGCCACATCCGCCTCCGTGACGGTGTACGCCGGGGTGAAGTACAGGGCTTCCTCTCCGGGGTTGAGATCCGCGACCGGGAAGGCTTCCGAGCCGGGGCCGGACAGCCGGACCCCGGCTACCGGCAGGGATCCGTCATTGCGTGACCTGCCCGTGAAGGCCAAAATATCCCCGGCCTTGTACCCGGGAATGATCGGGCCGTAATTCAGGTCCTGCGCCTCCCGCGTGCCGATGACCTGCGCAGCCTCGGCCGAGTAGCCCTGGCCGATTTCCTTCCAGGTGTGCACGCCCCAGTCCTCAACGCCGGACTGCATCACATGGGACTCGCCGGCGTTCTGCCACACCTTCGGGCGGCCGGGGGTGATGGACCGCAGTTCCATGTCGAAGACCAGCCCGGCATCGCGATGGGGCCCCGGCCCGGCGGCGTGGGCGGGCAGTCCGGCGGCGTGGGCGGAGGCTGGATGCGCCTCGCCCTCCGAGGCCAACTGATCAAGAAGCTGCTCCGCGGGCACCGAGGCGAACACGATTTCCCGGTAGCCCTCGCGCTCGTAGAGGACGCCGATGTTGCCGTCGGGGAGCCGGGTTGCCGTCGAATAGGCCGAGCTGCCCGGGCAAAGGACCAGCTTCGCGGGCCAGCTGCGCCCGTTGTCGGTGGACAGGCTGATCACCGTGTTCCGTCGCAATGCCGTGTCCTGGTTGTTGGTGGCCAGCAGCCACGAATCCGAGGCCTCGTCGGCGAAGGAAGTCAGGGACGGCAGGCCGTCGAAGCGGACCAGAGAGCCGTTGTCGCTCGGGTCCGGGAGGTCCTCAACGGGGCGCAGGGTACTCCAGGTGGCCCCGCCGTCGTCCGATATCGCGGCAAGGCGGCGCGGTGTACCGCGGCTGTGCAGCAGGAGCCGGCCGTCCTGGAGCGCGGCAACCTTGTTTTCGTTGGGGGCGTGGCCGTGCGTTCGGGCGCCGACGAGTTCCCCGAGCGTCCAGGTGCTGCCGTGATCGTCGCTGTATGCGGAGGCGGCCATGATCTCGCCGCCGGCCAGGACCACAAACTGCTGGACCAGCCGGCCGCGGTGCGCGCCGCTGTGGATCTGGATGCCCTGCCCCGCTGCGGCGAAGATTCCGGTGATGGCCGGCTCGCCCGTGCTTGGCCCATGCGGATGAACCGGCGGGCGGACCTTGAGCTGGGCGGTGATCCTGCGGTGCTGCCAGGTCAGGCCGTCGTCGTCCGAGTAGCTGAGATCGCAGTGCTGCACATCGTCGTCGGGCTCCAGCCCGGCCACCGCTTCGAAGAATCCGGCGTGCGTTCCGGCGGCGTGGAACATCAAGATCCTGCCCGTCTCCACGTCCACCAGGAGGCTCGGGTCGCCGTAGCCGTTCAGGCCGCCGCCCGTCCTCACTACCTGCTGTTCGCCCCAGGTCCGGCCGTTGTCCGTGCTGCGCCGGAGCAGGAGGTCGATCGGGTTGGGCAGGTCATCGAGGTTGGGGCGGCCGTCGTAGGCGGCCAGCAGGGTGCCCTGCCGCGAGACGGCGAGGGCAGGGATCCTGTATTGCCGGTAGCCGCCGGCGCCCCGGACCGCCAATGCGTGTTCGACGTCGGGCAGTGCAGCCGTCATTGGCTGGGGGACATGGGATGTCATATCTCCATGGTAGGCGATGCGTCACGGGCTGTGTGGACTGGCCGCTTCTCTGGCAGAGTATGACCATGCTCACAGTTATAGGCGAGGGCCTTGTTGACGTTGTCCAGCGCGCCGCCGGAATCGAAGCCCACGTTGGCGGCAGCCCCCTCAACGTTGCGGTGGGCCTGGCCCGCCTGGACCATGCGGTGCAGTTCGTCGGCCGCTACGGCCGCGACGCCTACGGGGATTCGGTGGCGGCGCACCTGCGCTCCAGCTCAGTCATGGTGCCGCTGGGCCCGGATGAGCTGCCTACCAGCGTGGCCACCGCCGTGATTGACGACGACGGCGCCGCCACCTACACGTTCGACCTCGCCTGGGAGCTTCCCGGCCTGGCGGACCGCCTCTCCTTTATGCTGCAGGGAACCACCCTGCTGCACACCGGCTCCATCGCCACGATGCTGGCGCCGGGCGCCGCGGCGGTGCTCGCCGCCGTCGAGCACGCCCACCCCGCAGCCACCATCAGCTTCGATCCCAACTGCCGGCCCAGCATCATCACCGACGTGGATTATGCGCGGACGCAGACGGAGAAGTTTGTCACCCTCGCGGACGTG
This sequence comes from Pseudarthrobacter lactosi, assembly GCF_055412785.1. Taxonomy (NCBI): domain Bacteria; kingdom Bacillati; phylum Actinomycetota; class Actinomycetes; order Micrococcales; family Micrococcaceae; genus Pseudarthrobacter; species Pseudarthrobacter lactosi. Next base: position 587,692 of record NZ_JBVAYS010000003.1, on the reverse strand, counting down.
GTCAAGGCCTCGGATGAGGACCTGGAATGGCTCTACCCGGGCGTGGACGTGCTGGAATCGGCGCGCCGCTGGCTGTCATTGGGCGGAACCGAAGGCCCGGCCATGGTGGTGGTCACACGCGGCGCGGCCGGACCGTGGGGCATTACGGCCGCCGGTGAAACTGCGATCGACGCGCCTCGCGTGGAAGTTGCGGACACTGTGGGCGCCGGTGATTCCTTCATGTCCGCGCTGCTTTCGGGAATCGTGGACCGCGGCCTGGACGGTGCGCAGAACCGCAAGGACCTGCGCGAACTTCCGGCCGAGGGCCTCGCTGAACTGCTGGCGCACGCAGCCCGCGCGGCGGCCATCACTGTTTCCCGCCCGGGCGCCAACCCGCCCACCCGTGCAGAACTGAACGCGGCTCCGGCGGAGTAGCGCGGGGCGCCTCGAAGGCGCCCAGGCCCCTAGGTCCAGGGCTGTCACCCGGTCGAGCTTCGCAGATGCTCCTGGCGGCCCACCGCGTAGGCCTCGCGGAGCCAGGCGGCCAGTTCGCCGTCGACGTCGGATGGCTCGGTCACCCGCACCGTGTAGAGGTGCGTGTACGGAGACAGCGTTTCGACCCGTCGGAATCTGGGCGACTCGAGCCGGCGCGTGAGCCAGAATTCCACATCGAGCCACTTGTTCGCGGGTTTGACGCCGGCGAACCGGACTCTGACCATGAAGGCGACGCGGTCGCGGTAGGGGACCAGCGTTACCGGTCCGATCACCTCCACCGTATGGCGAACCAGCTCGAACAGCCGTTGAATGCTGTCCGGCCTGTCGCGGAACGGCTCGTCGAGGGTGTGCTGTGAGCAGGAATGGTTCATGTTCCGTGTGACAAACTGCCGCCCGCAGGAGGGGCAGGTCCACAAGGCGCGGCCGGTGCGCAGGCCCGGCGGCGGGACGTCCCCGCCCAGCACCTGGGCCAAAATTTGCTCCACCCGGCGCGCACGCGTCGAGGGCGTCCGGGCGTCCTCGAGGAAGCGGGTCAGCTCCCGCCGCTGCGAAACGGGCAGCTGCCCCCAGTTGTCCGACGCTCCCACGGCCGCGTCAAGGGCGGCCGATAAATCTCCGGGCGGGATGACCTCGTTGGTGTGGAGCGCATGGACATCCACTGTGACCGTTTCCCCGACGCGCACGCGCGTTGCCGTCCGGAGGCCCCCGGAAAGGTGCAGGACGTGCCGTCCGGACCTGGCCGGCATCACCGTGGCGTTGAACTCCGTACCTCTGAGCGTGCCGGTCACCCGGATCCGGCCATGCACCGCAAGCGGCAGCAGCTCAGCAACCGCTGTCGTCGGGACGTCCACGAATGGATTGGCCCCGCGCAGCTGAACAGTGGCGGTGAAGCGAACCATACGGTCATTATCGACCCGGCTGGCAGCCTCTGAAAGGAATCCCGATCTCCGGCGGCGTTGTCGTTAGGTGGAATTCTTACAAACTTAAGCATGAAGTCGACATAATGCTGTTAGGCTTGATTTCGCACCTAGAGAGAGTGAGCGATGATGCTTCTCGAAAGAGACCTGATACAGTCCGTCGGATTCCGCAATGTCAATGAAGGCGGGCGGGTAACCGGCTTCCAGTTCCGCGTCCGGATGCCTTCATACCGAGGCATGGCCGCGTCCCTCATCGACGGCATCGCCGTGCGTATCGGCAACATTGTCGATGTCGGCCCTCACGTTCCGCTGTGGACCTTCGGTAGGCAGACCTACACGCTGCAGCAGCTGTGGGACGGCAGCGGCGTCCGGTGGCCTTTGGAGGAAGCGGCGGTGGTTACCGTTCCGCTCGACGGCGGACTGCCGCAGGGCGTGCATGAGCTCTCCATCGAACTGCGCCTGCGGATGTCCTATATTCCGGTGGAGCACCAGCCCACCGTGCACCGCACCAGCCGAACAGTGACGCTCGGGCCCGAAGGCGGCGAAGGCTCCTTCCGCTATGGCGTGTCCCTGTACAGCTTTATGGGTGACTACGGCACGGTCATGGACCTGGAGACGGCGTTGGCCGCCGTCGCCGACGTGGGCGCTACCGGCGTCGAGATCCTCGGCGAGGGGCACATCCCCAACTATCCGGAGCCCCCTTCGGCGTGGATCGACAGCTGGTTTGGCCTGCTGGAGAAGTACTCGCTGGAGCCCACCAACTACGGTTCCTGGATTGACACGCGGCTGCACCCGGGGCGGACCATGACGGTTGCCGAAGGCGCAGAGGCGCTGCAGCGGGACCTGAGGCTGGCGCATCGGCTCGGCTTTGGGTTCGTGCGCCCCAAGATCGGCGTCGTATCCAGCGACCTGGTCCCCGACCCGATCTGGACCGAATCGGTGGAGCGCTCCCTTGACCTGGCGCACGAGACGGGCATCATCATCTGCCCGGAGATTCACTCGCCCACCCCCATCAAGCACCCCGTCGTCGAGGACTACATAGGCCTGATCGAGCGGACCGGCACCAAGAACTTTGGCCTGCTCATCGACACCGGAATCTTCCAGGACCGCCCGATTCCGCTGCGCGAGGGGGAGTCCCGGGAAGCACGGCCGGCGTTCCTTGACGGTATCGGCGTTGATCCGGCCGATTTCGCGGACATCGCCCAGTATGTCGTGTTCATCCAGGCGAAATTCCACGACATCAACGAGCAACTGGAAGACCAACAAATTCCCTGGTTGCCCGTGCTCAAGGCAATCAAGGAGTCCGGCTACACCGGCTATCTCTCCAGCGAATACGAAGGCGAACGCACTCCCTGGCGGGCCCTCGAGCAGGTGCGTCGCCAGCACTCTCTGATCCGTCGGATCACCGGCGAACTTTCCTGACCCATTCCATCCCTAGCAAAGAGAACAACAATGCCAAACGGACTTCTTGACGCTGCAAGCCTGCGTCCCCACACCGAGGGCCTCGCACTGGCCCTGACTCTTCCGTGGTACCGGAGCCTGTGGCTCTCCTCGGTATCCAGCCTGCGGCTCACCGTCGACGGCCAGGAAATCCCTGCCGAGGACCTGTCGCTGGAACTCGGGGGCGTCCGCTATGCGCTCGCTGACCTGCCCGCGCAAAGCGAAACCCTCTGGTACCTCCAGGAACACCCGCTGCTCATTGCCAGGCGACACAACCCCGTCTCCCTGGGTGAAAAGCTCCGGATCCAGCTGGTCGGGGAGCTGCGCCTGCCATACATGCAGATAGCCCCCGGCCAGGACGGCGGTCCCGGCATGTATGTCCCGAATTTCGTGAACCAGACCCTGGAGCTGACCGCCACAGACAGCGCGTTGGTTGCACCGGAACTGACGACGGCGGTCACCCCGCCCCCGCCGAAAGCGGAGGCCGATCCGTTCTCGCTGGGGCTCACCCTCTACTCGGCGAGTGCCGAGTTCCGGGCAGGCTGGTATGACTTCGACGGCCTGCTGAACCGCGTAGCGGAGCTGGGAATAGGTCCCGGGATCGAGATTGTGGCGTCGCAGGTCCTGCCTACCTATCCGGAGGTGACTGACGATTTCGCCCATGCTTGGCACGAGGCTTTCGACAAACACGGGTTCACTGCCAGCTCCTTCGGCGCCAACCTCGACATGGGCCGACGCCGGGACCGCGACATGACTCCGGACGAAGAGTACGAGTTTACGGAGACGCTTTTCCGCGGCGCCAAGAAGCTGGGTTTCCCGTTGGTTCGCATCCAGAGCGCAAAGCCGGAGCTGCTTCGCCGGCTCCTGCCGCTCGCAGAAAATCTGGAGCTCAAGCTTGCGTACGAGATCCATGCGCCGCTGGGGCCGAACTCCCCGGAAATCATGAAGGTTCGGGACGTCTACGCGGAGCTTGATTCACCGCTGCTGGGGTTCGTGGCCGACTTCTCCTCAACCATGCACAGCATGTCTCCGACGCTCCTGCGCGCGGTCCGCCGTGCCGGGCTGGACGACGAAGCCATCCAGAAGCTACAGGCCATCTGGGCCACCGATGCCCCGATGCGGGAGCGGCAGGAGGAGTTCATCGGCTACCTGCGGGGACGGGACTTTGATCCAGCCCGTCTTGGGTCCTTCGCGCACCTGGCCTTCAACATGCACGGACATGTCAGTCCGAAGGAATGGGCTGACATCATGCCTCAGATCATGCATGTGCACGCGAAGTTCTACGACATCGACGAGCAGGGAAACGAGCCCGCCATTGACTATCCGGAGCTGGTACGCGTTTTTGTCGAAGGCGGCTACCGCGGCTACTGGTCCAGCGAGTGGGAAGGCCACGCCTTCGCGGAGCTCGGCGAGGTGGACCCGCTGCTGCTGGTCCGGAAGCAGCACGACCTCATCCGCACGAGCATGCGGACGGCGTTGACGTCTGCCTGACCCTACAAAGCGAATATGCCTCGATGCCCGTCCAGTTATGGGCGGGCATCGAGGCATTAAGTGGGTTCCTTCGCCGCAGCGGCTGCCACGATGTCCCCGGCCTCCTTGAAGAGGCCCCGCATCCATTCGTGCTCGGAGTCCCGGTTGTGCACGGGGTGCCACCAGAGGGCATTAACCAGTGGTGTCGCATCGAAGGGCAGCTGCAGGATCCGCACACCGCCGACGCGCAGCGCGAACGGCGCTAGCGCCGCCTGAATGAGCGCGATCCGGTTGGTTCCCACTACAAAGTGCGGCAGGGACTGGAAACTTTCAACCACCACATCCACGCGAGGTTCGACGCCCAGCTGCATGATCTGGCGTTCCGCCGACGTTGACGCGGAGCGCGTCTGATAGGTCATCACCCAAGGAAGTTCGGCGATGTTCTCCATGGTGATGTACTCGCCTACGGCGTCGTTGGACGAGGAGACCACGGCCACCCATCCGTCCCTCCACAGGTCCAGGTAGGGGAGCCCGGTGAGGAAACCATGGGGAATGACCATCCCGTCCACGGACCGAAGGCGGTTCGCCGCGTCCTCTACCACCACCGGATTGTGGAGCATGAACCGGAACCGCACTCCCGGTGCGCGCTTGGCGGCAAGCTCGGAAGCAACCCGACCGATGGTGGTGAAGCCGTAATCTGAGCCGTAGATTGAGAACTCGCGCTTCGATTCTGTGGGCTCCCAGTTTGCCTGGCTCTCGAAGACGCGCCGCGCGGCTTCAAGGGCAGTGGTGGTGTGCTCTGCCAGCCGCAAGGCGAATGGCGTCAGTTCGTACGCATTTCCGCGGCGGGCCAGGATGGGGTCCCCGAAGTGGGACCGGAGCCGCGCAAGCGAGGCGCTGAGCGCCGGCTGGCTCAGATGAAGCCGCTCTGCCGCCCTCGTGACACTCCGCTCCGTGATGAGGGAATCCAGCGAGATCAGCAGGTTCAGGTCAAGCCGGGACAGCAGAACGTGGTTCGTCACGGCGGGACACTCTTTCGACGGTGAACTCGGTGAACTAAATTACTTCAGTGTATCAGCGCTATCGATACATTGTATGGCGCGCATCATGCTCCTCTATGCAAGGGGTGACTTCCACCCCAGCGAAACTTATGTCTGTCATCGGCAATACTTATGTGCTTTTTCTGCACATCTCCTGCATACTGATGAGTGACCGGGGTCACGGCTCCCGGAACTCTTCGACAATGAAGTCAGAAAGGCTGGACATGACACAGCACCGTTGCTATTCGGCTCTAAAGGTCGGCGCCCTCGCCGTCCCAACCATCGCAGCCCTTGTGCTCACCGGCTGCTCGGCCCCCGCCAGCAGCTCCCCCGCAGGAGGCGCCCAGGAATTTTCCCTGTCGTTCGCCACCTCCAACACCATTGCGAGCCCCTTCCAGGTGCTGGCTGAGAAGTACATGGCGTCGAACTCGAACGTGAAGATCACGTTCAACCCGCAGCCCAATGACTCGTATGACCAGACCTTGCGGACGCAGCTCCAGGCCGGAAACGCGTCCGACGTAGTCGTGACGTCACCGGGTTCCGGCACCGGCCGCAGCATCCTGCCCCTCGTTCAGGCAGGCTTCCTTGAGCCCTTGGATGGCGCCGCCAAGGAACTGGTCCCCGAGGGCAGCGAAGCCCTCTTCGGAACCGACGGAAAAGTCTACGGACAGGCGCCGGAAATCACAGTGGTTGGCCTGGTGGCCAACGAAACGGCCGCCAAAGCAGCCGGAATATCTGCTTTCCCGTCGGACTTCGCCTCCCTTGAGGATCAGTGCAGGTCGCTCGCATCGTCCGGCAAATCGTTCATCGCGCTGGCGGGCTCCGCGGCTCCAAACACCGGTCTGATGGCGATGTCCCTGGCCGCGTCCCGCGTCTATGCGGAGGACCCGAAGTGGAACGAAAAGCGTGCCGCCAAGGAGACCACATTCGCAGGCTCGGACGGCTGGAAAGCATCGCTGGAGGCAGTCACCCAACTCAATGACGCGGGCTGCTTCCAAAAGGGCGCTGCGGGCGCCGGTTTCGACGCCATCACCAAGGGTCTGGCCAGCGGAACCTCGGTTGCCGGCTTTATCCCCGGTCCCAGCTGGAAGCAGCTGAAGACCGCCGCTGCCGACGCGGACTTCAATGTGCGGGCGCTCCCGGCAGAGAAGAGCTCCGAAGGTTTCGTCTACGCCAGCGCGAACTACGCGTTCTCCATCAACGCAGCGTCCAAGAACAAGGACGCCGCCAAGGCGTTCCTTGACTGGGCGGCCGAACCTGAGCAGACCAAGGCCTTCGCGGAAATCGACGGCGCACTGCCTGTCACCGGCCTGGACAGCTACGACTTCAACGCTAGTGCCTACAAGAACGTCGGCGATCTCATCAAGGACGGAAAGTACGGCCCGCTGCCGAACAGCCAGTGGCCCAACTCCGCCGTGTACGACGCCCTCGCTACCGGCGTCCAGGGACTGATCACCGGACAGAAGACTGCCGATCAGGTACTCCAGGCCATGGATACGGCCTGGGGACAGTAAGAGCTTCAGACCACCACAGTTCCAACGACTCAAAGGGACAAGCAAGGATTACCATGACTGCGACGATGCAACCGAAAAGCGAAGCAGCAAAAGCACCCCTGCGGGGCAGGCGTGCTCCGGGGACGGGCGAAAACCCCCGTCCCCGGAGCGCAGGCCTGCAGTTGGGACATTGGTGGTGGGCGCTGCCCGGGATTGTCCTGGTTATCGCCATCCACTACGTGGCAACCGGTATCGGCGGCTTCTTCGCCTTCACCAACTGGACAGGCATCGGCTCGTTCAAGATTGTGGGCTGGCAGAACTTTGAAGCCATCTTCAAGGACCCCACCAAGCTCGGTGCCCTGACGAACACGTTGTTCCTGGCCTTTGGTTCGGTCTTGCTCGGCAACGTCGGCGGGCTCATCATCGCCCTCGGCCTCAACCGGATGCTGAAGACGCGATACATCCTCCGCACCCTCTTCTTTATGCCCGTAGTGCTCAGTCCGCTGGCCACTGCCTACGTCTGGAAGTACATCTTCGACTTCGACGGCCCCATCAACGTCTTCCTCACTTCAATAGGCGCCGGCGACCTCGCCAAGCCATGGCTTGCCGATCCCCAATGGGCCGTCTGGACAGTCCTGGTAGTCCTTGTTTGGGGGTCCACCGGCTTTGCCATGGTGATCTTCATGGCGGGACTTGCCGGTGTCCCGGTGGAAGTCGAGGAGGCGGCCGCCATCGACGGTGCGAACCTGTGGCAGCGCTTCCGGCATGTCACGTTGCCGGCCATCCGCCCCGCCATCGCCATTGCCACCACGCTGGGAATAGTCCAGGGGCTCCGGGTCTTCGATCCCATCATGGCACTGACCAACGGAGGACCCGCCGGCGCAACAGAAACGCTGGCCACCCAGGTCTACAAACAGGCATTTGCGCTCGGAAACTTTGGCGGCGGTGCCGCCCTGGCCCTGGTGCTTGCGGCCATCATCCTGTTCTTCGCCGTAATCCAGCAGCGGCTGACGCGTTCGAACCCCGAGGACTAACCATGTTCCGCTATACAAAACTCACCCTGCTCCGCGAAATTGGCCTTTGGGTCCTGGCCCTGATCTTCCTGGCGCCGTTCTACTTCCTGGTGACCACCGCCCTGAAGCCGGACAGCGAGATGTACACCACCTCGCCCCTGGCCCCGCCGAAGAACCCTGACTTCAGCAACTTCGTCGCTGTCCTGACGGCCACCGGCAACTCCAATGTTGTCCTCGGCCTGGTGAACAGCGTCATCATTACGGCGGGAAGCATCGTGGGACTGATCGCGCTCGGTTCAATCACTGGCTACGTCATTTCCCGCAGCACCCGCCGGTGGAGCAAGGGCGCGTACTACCTCTTCCTGATTGCCATCATCCTCCCCGGCCAGCTCGGCGCCGTGCCCCTCTACATGGGTGCACGGGCCATGGGCCTCACAGGATCCGCGTGGGGCCTGATCGTCCTCTACACCGGCATGCTCCTGCCGCTGTCGATCTTCCTCTACGCCAACTTTTTCCGAGGACTCGGCACAGACTACGAGGAAGCGGCAACCATTGACGGGGCCAGCCGGTCCCAGATTTTTGCCAAGGTGGTGCTGCCCATGATGGCTCCTGCCACCGGAACGGTCACCATCTTCGCCGGACTGATCGTGTGGAACGATTTCTTCACCTCGCTGATCTTCCTGGGCGGCTCGGCCAACCAGACGCTGCCGGTGGCCATGTACTACTACATCGGCTCCCTGGTTTCGGAATGGAATTCGATCTTCGCCATTGTGATCGTGTCCATGATTCCCATCCTGGCGCTGTTCCTGTTCGCGCAGAAGCGCTTCATTCAGGGCTTCTCCGGCGGCCTGAAGGGCTAGTCCCCACAGCCAACCGCGAAGCGTTCGAGCGCTTCGTGAAGATTTTCTACGCCCAAAAACGGGTGCGCAAAGCCTTCCACCCGATGTTTTAACCCCCTTCTACTTTCCAGGAGACACCCATGTTCCAACTTTCACCCAACATCGACCTTCTCTTCGCCGAAGCAGGCGAAAGTGCCGCGGACCGGGTTCGTGCTGCAGCAGCAGCCGGCTTCGACGCAGTGGAAATGTGGGGCCCAACCGGCAAAGACATCCCCGCGCTGAAGGCCGCACTCGAGGAAACCGGGGTCCAGCTCACCTCCCAGATCGCGGAGCCACGCATGCAGTTCATGATCCCGCCACGCAACCACGAGCCCTTCTATGAGGGTCTTGACGCGGGGGTTGCTGTAGCGCAGCAGCTGGGGTGCCCCCGGATTGTGGTGGGCAGCGGCACCGGCTTCGGCGGGCGCAAGCGGCAGGACCAGCTGGATGAACTGATCGAAATCTTCAGTAAGGGCACAGCGCACATCGAGGGTTCCGGCATCACCTTGGTCCTCGAGGCCGTCAACGTCCGGGTGGACCACCCCGGTGCCCTGCTGGACCGGACCTCGGAAGCCGTTTACATTGCCCGCGGTGTGACTTCACCGAACTTCGGCGTTCTCTACGACCTGTACCACTCCACGGTCGAGGGCGAAGACGTGGCCGCCGAGCTCGCCAACGCCGGTGACCTCATCAAGTACGTCCAGATCGCTGACGCCCCGGGACGTGGGGAGCCCGGTTCGGGATCCATCGACTGGCCGGCCCGGTTTGCAGAGCTGCAGAACAGCGGCTACACCGGACCCATTGGCCTCGAGTACTACCCCACCATCGACTCGGCGAAGTCCGTCCGCCGCATCCAGGAGCTGGTGGCGGGTCATGGGCGGTAGCAGGTACCCGGACGCCGTCGACGTCGCCATCGTTGGCAGCGGCCCAACGGCGTCGGCGTACGCGCGGATCCTCAGCGAGACGGCGCCCGGTGCCACCATTGCCATGTTCGAAGTGGGCCCCACGGTCAGTAATCCGCCTGGCGCCCACGTCAAGAATATTGCGGATCCGGAGGTCCGCAGCTTTGCCCAGCGGGCGTCCGAAGGCCCGGGTGCAGGTGCCGAAACCGTCAGCTCCCCCGGTGCGGTCAAGAACGGGGAACGCCGTTCCAGGCCCGGAACTTACCTGTTGCCCGATGGCTACGCGTTCCCCGGAGAAGATGGGATGCCCGTGGCTGCCATGTCCAGCAACGTGGGTGGCATGGCGGCCCACTGGACGGCTGCCTGCCCGCGTCCGGGAGGCAAGGAGCGCATTGCGTTCCTGCCGGATCTGGATCAGCTTCTTGACGACGCCGGCCGCCTGCTGGGCGTCACCACGCACGCTTTTGACGGTGCCCCCTTCTCGGGCCTTGTCCGTGAACGCCTCGCAGCGGTGGTGGACAATGGCCGAAAGCCGGCTTACCGTGTCCAGTCCATGCCGCTTGCCGTGCACCGGCGCGACGATGGTGCCCTGATGTGGTCAGGATCCGACGTCGTGATGGGGGATGCGACCCGGGAGAATCCGCACTTCAGCCTGTTTGACGAGTCCCTGGTAACCCGGGTGCTGGTCGACGGCGGCGTTGCTGCCGGCGTAGAGGTCCAGGACCGGCGCAGTGGCGAAACTCACCAGGTGGCCGCCCGTTACGTCGTGGTGGGCGCGGACGCCCTGCGCACGCCGCAACTACTGTGGGCCTCGGAAATCAGGCCCGCCGCGCTGGGCCGCTACCTCAACGACCAGGCACAGGTGGTGTTCGGCAGCAGGCTGCGCGACGTCTCCGCGGGGGATCCTCCTGCGGACGTGCAGGACGTGCAGGACGTGCAGGACGCGCAGGGCGGGCTCAGTGCGTACAGCGGTGTGGCGTGGGTTCCTTACACGGACGAGGCGCCCTTTCATGGCCAGATCATGCAGCTGGATGCGTCACCGGTTCCGCTGGCCGAGGATGACCCCGTTGTTCCGGGGTCGATCGTGGGGCTGGGCCTGTTCTGCGCGAAGGATCTCCACCGGGAGGACCGGGTGGCGTTCGACGAAGCTGCCCGTGACTCGTACGGGATGCCCGCCATGCGCATCCATTACCGCCTCACGCAGCGGGACCACGACGTGTTGGAGCGCGCCAAGCAGGAGATTGTCCGGCTGGGCAAGGCTGTGGGTGAACCGCTCGACGAGCACCCCTTTGTTCTACCGCCGGGATCCTCACTCCACTACCAGGGCACAACGCGCATGGGCGCAACGGACGACGGCGAGAGTGTCTGTTCTCCGGACAGCCAGGTCTGGGAGGTCCCCGGCCTTTTCGTGGCCGGCAACGGCGTCATCCCCACCGCCACCGCGTGCAACCCCACGCTGACGGCGGTGGCGCTCGCAGTGCGCGGGGCACGCAGGATTGCGGAAAAACTCACCAGCTCTTTGCTTATGTCCGAATCAGACAATAGACTGTCTAAATAATGAAGAAGCGGCAATTGCCCGCCCTTTCACCCAAGCACAGGCATTTGCTCAATCACAGGCAAGGCATGCCGCAGACAAGGAGGTCTCGATGATCGCCGACCGCATAATCGAGCAGGGAACACTTATCACCCAGGACGGCCGCACCGCCGTCGAAGTCCGCATCCCCTGGTACCGGGCCCTGCCGGGCTCGTGCATTGCAGGAGCCGCGCTGACAGTGGACGGCGTTGCCGCCCCGGAGGGCTCACTGCGCTGGACCATGAACAACCGCACATTCAGCTTTGAGGAACTCGTCGACGAGACCGGCGAATGGTGGTTCCCGCTGGACTCAGCAGTCCTTTCGGGCGAACTTCCCGTCCCGGACCGCGATGCCGAGCACGAGGTCCGGGTGGACCTGAAGCTCTACATTCCGTACATCATCACCGACCACGGCGTGCTGCATATCGAAGAGCACGACACCAAGACCATGAAGGTGGCACAGCGATGACCAGCCTCGGCACGCCGATCCAGGGCGTCACCCTTTACAGCTTCACCCGGGTCTCCCACGCCCGGCAGTACGACCTCGATGGCCTGATCCGCAAAGTGGCGGCCGAAGGCTTCGGCCCGGGGCTTGAAGTCATCGGGTTCTCCAGCCTGCGGGGCTTCCCGGACCGGATCGACGACACCTTCGTTGGGCAGTTCCGCGATCTGGTGGCCGAGGTTGACCTGGTTCCCACGTCGCTGGCAGTCAACGTTGACACGGGCATCCGCCGTGACCGGCTCATGAACCATGACGAGCTGGTGGAATACATGCGCAAGCAGATCGAGGTAGCTGCCAGGCTCGGCTTCCCTATCGCCCGCGTGCAGATTTCGCTGACTCCGGACGCCATGGAAAGCCTGCTGCCCGTGGCTGAGAAGTACGGTGTCACCCTGGCCCTGGAAGTCCACGCCGACCAGCACGGCGCGCACGAGCGTGTCCTCGCGCTGCGTGACCGCTACGAGAAACTGGATTCTCCCCTGCTTGGCTTCACCGCCGACTGGGGTGCCACCGTCACCGGCTTCGCACCCTCCCTGCTGGAGGCCTACCGCCGGCGCGGCGCTTCGGAAGAACTGCTCCGCCAGGTGGTTGACCTGTGGAACGGTTTCTACGCCGAAGGACCGCCGAACACGCAAAAGGTCCACGGTGAGCGCTTCGGTGCCTTCATCGGCCTGGCTGCCCGCAACGGCAGGCCGGACCTGGGCATTGACTTCGGCATCAACGGAACCGGGCTTTTCGGCCCTGCTCCCATAGACACCTGGCTGGAGATCATGCCGTGGGTACGCCACGTGCACGGCAAGTTCTTCGGCATCGATGAGAACGGCGAAGAGCCCTCGGTTCCCGTGCGTGGTCTGGTTCGCCAGCTCGTCGAGAACGGCTACTCCGGTGCCATCTCCAGCGAATACGAAGGCTGGCACTGGAACAACTGGCAGGACCCGTTCGACATCATCCGCGGTGAGCAGGCCGTCCAGCGTTCCGCTGCAACCAACGCAGGTTCGGCCATGATCACTGACGCCGCCGAAGCGCGCCGCATCCTCAACAGCCACCTCGCCCAGCCCGTCCGCGGCTGAAACACTAAGGACCAAGACATGTCAGAAGGCATCGCAGGCTCGGGCATCGAGCTCGGCATCACCCTCTATTCGCTCACCTCTGAATTCGCCGCCGGACTCTACACCCCGGAGACCCTCATCAAGGCCGTTGCCGATGAAGGCCTCGGTCCCGGCGTCGAGTTCAACATCGCCCAAATGCTGCGAACCTACCCCGGCGTCGACGACGATTTCATCCGCCTGTGGCGCGACAGCATGGACCGTTACGGACTCACCCCCAGCGCAGTGGGCACCAACCTGGACATGGGCCGCCGCAAGGACCGGGACATGACGCCGGATGAGGAGTACGACTTCTTCGCCGCGCAGCTGCGCACCGCCAACAAGCTCGGTTTCCACCGCGTGGTGATCCGCTCCGCCGGTAAGGAACTGCTCCGCCGGCTGCTTCCCCTGGCCGAGAAGTATGACCAGAAGCTCGGCTACGAGATCCATGCACCGCAGGGCCCGAACGACCCCAAAATCCTGCAGATCCGCGAAATGTACGCGGAACTGGGCAGCGACCGGCTCGGTTTCACGGCAGACTTCAGCTCCACCATGCACAGCCTTTCCCCGACGCTGTTCCGCACGCTGACGCAGATGGGGCTGCCTGAAGAGCACTTCGCCGTTATGCAGGACATCTGGCGCAAGCCGCTGCCGATGCAGGAACGCAACCAGGAATTCGAGGACTACCTCAACGCGAACAACTTCGACCCCGCTCGACTGGGCCCGTTTACCCGGCTGGCCTTCAACATGCACGGGCTGGTTCCGCCGGAGGAATGGCTGGACATCATGCCGCAGATCTTCCATGTCCATGCGAAGTTCTACGACATCGACGAAAACGGCAACGAGCCGGCGATGGACATTCCCCGCATTGTGCGGCAGTTCGTCAAGGGCGGCTACAAGGGCTACCTTTCCAGCGAATGGGAGGGGCACGCCTTCGCCGACCTCGGCGAATCCGATCCGATCGACCTCGTCAAGAAGCAGCACACGCTCATGCGGCGTGCCATCGAAGACGCCGTCGATTCAGAAGCAAACGTTCCCCACCCGACCTTGGTCGAGACTGTTAAGTAAGGAAAAGCCATGGCAACTCACAATTCCTTGTTCCAGGACGCCGACGTCCGCAGGCACCCCGAGGGCATCGCCGTGTCAGTGCAGCTGCCCTGGTACCGCAGCCTCTGGCTGTCCGCTGTTGACGACGTCGTCGCATCCGTCAACGGAGATGAGGTCCCCAAGGAGTCCCTCCGTTTTGAACTGGCGGGAAAGTCCTACTCCATTGCCGATCTTCCCGAGCAGTGGGAAACCCTGTGGTTCGTGGCTGATAAGCCGGAGATCATCATCCCGCTGGACCGCGTCCCCGACGCCGGCGAAGAGATCGACGTCGAGGTCATCCTCACGCTCCGCCTGCTGTACATGCAGATCGCGCCCCAGCGTTACGTGGGCAACCGCGTGGCGGTGGAGCGCAAGGTGGTGCTCGCATGACAACCCTGCGCGTGGCCATGATCGGCCACGGGTTTATGGGTGCCGCCCACTCCCAGGGCTGGCGGACGGCCCCCCGGGTGTTCGACCTGCCGGCCGAGCCGGAAATGGCAGTTGTTGTGGGCCGCAACGCGTCCGCCACTGCAGCGGCGGCGAAGAAGTGGGGCTGGGCGGAGTCAGCCACGGACTGGCGCGAAGTGATCGCCCGGGACGATATCGACGTCGTCGACATCGTCACCCCCGGTGACTCCCACGCCGAGATTGCGATCGCCGCACTTGAGGCCGGGAAGCACGTTTTGTGCGAAAAGCCGCTGGCCAACACTGCGGCGGAGGCCGAAGCGATGGCCGAGGCGGCCGAGCGCGCGGCGGCAAGGGGCATCCGGGCGATGGTGGGTTTCACGTACCGCCGCGTTCCCGCCGTCACGTTCCTCCGCAACCTCATCGCGGAGGGGGCCGTGGGCAGGATCCATCACGTGCGCGCCGCCTACCGGCAGGACTGGCTGGTTGACCCGGAGATGCCGCTGGCCTGGCGGCTGCAGAAGGAGCACGCCGGTTCCGGTGCGCTGGGGGACATCGGTGCCCATGCCATTGACCTGGCCCAGTTCGTGACCGGGCTGAACCTGGAGAAGGTATCCGGCGTCATTGAAACCATCGTGAAGGAGCGGCCGCTGCTCGACTCCGGCATTGGGCTTTCTAATACAGGTCTTTCCGGCTCCGCCGGTATTGGCAAAGGCCAGGTGACGGTGGACGACATCGCCATCTTCACCGGCCGCTTCGAGTCCGGGGCGTTGGCGTCGTTCGAGGCCTCCCGCTTCGCCACCGGCCGGAAGAACGCGCTGGAGATCGAGGTCTCGGGGGACAAGGGCGCGCTGGCCTTCGACCTTGAGGACCTTAACAGCGTCCAGTTCTACGACCGCACGGCACCCGCGGACCGCCAAGGCTTTCGGAAGATCCTAGTCACCGAAGCGGAGCATCCCTACGTTTCGGCGTGGTGGCCCGCCGGCCACATGCTCGGCTACGAACACGGGTTCTCCCACCAGGTCAAAGACCTCGTGGAAGGCATCGTGGCCGGCACTGATCCGCATCCGACCTTCGCTGACGGGCTAAGGGTGCAGCGGGTGCTCGACGCCGTCGAGCGCAGTTCCGAGAATGATTCCGCCTGGACGCGCGTCGCCGTCGACGTTCCTGTGCGGGGCTTGTAGAGAGGGGAAATACGTGGCACGACCAATTACCTTGTTTACCGGCCAATGGGCCGACTTGCCGTTTGAGGAGGTGGCCCGGCTCGCCGGCGAGTGGGGCTACGACGGGCTGGAGATCGCCTGCTGGGGTGACCACCTGGACCCCTGGCGATGGGATGACGACGCCTACGTACAGGGCAAGCTGGACGTCCTTGAACGCCACGGCCTCAAGGTATGGACCATCGCCAACCATCTCAAGGGCCAGGCCGTCTGTGACGACCCTATCGACGAACGGCACCGCGGCATCCTGCCGGACGTCGTGTGGGGCGACGGCGATCCTGAAGGGGTCCGCCGTCGCGCAGCAGAGGAGTTGAAGAACACCGCGCGGCTCGCCGCCAGGCTCGGCGTGAAGACGGTCACCGGATTTACGGGATCGTCCATCTGGAAGTACGTAGCGATGTTTCCGCCGGCCACCGAGAAGATGGTCGACGCCGGCTACCAGGACTTTGCGGACCGGTGGAACCCCATCCTGGACGTCTTTGATGAGGTCGGGGTCCGCTTTGCCCATGAGGTGCATCCGTCCGAGATCGCCTACGACTACTGGACAACGCAGCGCACCCTCGAAGCGATCGGGCACCGTGAGGCCTTTGGGCTGAACTGGGACCCGAGCCACATGGTGTGGCAGGACATCGATCCGGTGGGGTTCCTGTGGGACTTCAAGGACCGCATCTACCACGTGCACTGCAAGGACACGAAGAAGCGCCTCGTCAACGGCCGGAACGGCCGCCTGTCATCCCATCTGCCCTGGGCGGATCCGCGGCGCGGCTGGGACTTCATCTCCACCGGGCATGGCGACGTGCCTTGGGAGGATGCATTCCGCATGCTCAATGCGATCGATTACCGCGGTCCGCTGTCCGTGGAGTGGGAGGACGCGGGCATGGACCGGCTGGACGGCGCGCCCGAGGCGCTTGCCTTCGTGCGCCGGCTCGCCAGCTATGAACCCTCCGCGGTTGCCTTCGACGCCGCTTTCAGCACGAAGTAGTACCGCCCGGAGTAGCAAGTAACAGAAAGGTCGGCCCAGCGGGGCCGACCTTTCTGTTACTTCAGCCGGGGAGTGAGCTTGTCGACGCCCGTTTTCGATGGCCTCACCCACCGACCCCTTGGGCCGCCAGGGCGGACTCCGCCAGCGCCAGATGCCGCCGCGTCATATCGGTGGGGTCGTCCTGCAGCCATTCGTGGCCTCCCCACTCGCTGGTCAGCGTGCCGGTGAAGCCGTTCCTGCCGAGCAGGCTGCCAAGGTCACGCAGAGGCTGGGAAACCCGGCGGCCGTCGTCGTCCAGGTCCCAGAACTTCAGGTGGAAAGCGCCCACCAGGGGGAGGATGCCGTGCAGGTCTGTGGCATCGCTGCGGCCGAAGCGGATGACCAGGTTCATAAAGAGGGTGTGGATGCGCGGCGGAACATTCCGTGCCCGGAGCAGGGCGGTGACGGCGTCATGGGTGGCGGGGTCCCGCCAGTCATTCTCCAGGCGCTCCAGAAGGTCGGCGGAAACGCCTCCCCGCCGCAGTTCTTCTAGGTAGCTGACAGGAAGGGCCGGCATCAGCATGCTGATGTCCACGAGCACGCGCACGTGATCATCTGCAAGCCCTGCTATCGCATCCAGGGCCGGTGTCACGGCAGGGTTGCCCGGATTCTGCTGCCCCTGGATCTCTTCAAACAGCACTAGGTCGAGTTCGTGCAGCAGCGGCTGCAGCAGTTCGAGCAGTTCCGTGCCCGCCTGTCCGATTGGCAAACGGACGCCGCTGGCTCCCACGCGTTGCGCGGCATGGAGTTGGGGGACCAGGAAGTCCAGGCGTTCCTGCAGCGAACGCCGGCCGGTTGGGGACGTGAAGTCGTCGAGGCTTGCGCCCACGATGCTGACTCGTCCGCCTTTGGCTGCCAGCTCGTCGTGCAGGGCGTCCACCTCGGCGTCCTGTGGAGCGGGGAAGGACCGCCATAGCAGCCCCGGTTCCAGCTCGATTGTTTTCGTGACGGAGTCCGCTATGCCGGTGACGATGTCGTGGGCAGTTCGGCGGGCAGAGGTGATCTCTGGAGTCCAGTTGAACGAGCTGGCGCAAAGGGTCCAGCTGTCAGGAATTTCGGGGGCCATTTGGCACCTTCCCAATTATGCGTGTTAATGACAAACTTATGTCACTTTTAGGATAAAGGATGGAAGCCATGTTGGAAACAGCTTTGCGCGAAGATGCGCTGAGGGCCACGCCGTGGGGGTTTGAGCTTCGCGTGGGCCTTCCCTGGATCCGTTCGATGCCCCTGTCCAGCCTGGCTGGCCTGGCAGTTGAGGTGGACGGGGTCCCGCTGGAGCAAGGGGAGTTCGCGGTGGTACTGGGGAACCGCGAGGTGCCGGCAGATTCACTTGGGGAGGAGGCCGGGTGGTGGTTTGTGCAGGACAGGCTCGTCCTGGCGGGCAAGGGCGAGCTGCGCAGTGGTGTGCACACCGTGGCTGTCGACTTCCAGTTGCTGGTGCCCTACCTGCAGGCAGGCCCCGGCTCTCCGCTGGTCCTGCCGTTCCGCCTTGAAGCAAAGTTGGTAGTTGACCGGGCGCCAGTGCCCAGCGTCTCCCGCGACGTGGCCTGATAGATGTGATGCGGTCTGAGCGGGGCGCAGGTAACGCCTGCGCCCGAGGTGAACCCTATGCCGGAACAGTTGCCCGTTCCGGTGACGGACGGCCCTCCGCGAACCAGCGGGGGAAGGTGACGTCGAACAGCTGTTCGCGGGCCAGTTCGGCGCCGCCGCGCAAGGGTTCACGCTCATCGTTAACGGAAAGTGTGATGGTGAGGTCCCGGGTAGCGAGCGGCAGCGACAATTCGTAGACGCGTTGGCGCACCTCGGCCAGGAACACCTCGCCGGCAGAGCCCATGGCGCCGCCAATGACAATGACTCCGGGGTTGAACATGTTCACGAGGGCTGAAATAGTTTCGCCTGCCACGCGGGCCGACTTTTGGACGAGAGTGATGGCCAGGGAGTCCCCGGCCTGGGCTGCGAGGGTGATCTCCTCAAGGGTTAGCGCCCCCTTCTTCGCCAGCGGGGCAAGGGAGGTATTGACCCCTTCCTTGATAGCCTCTTCTGCGTCCCGGACCAGGGCCCAGCCGCCGGCAACCGCTTCCAGGCAGCCAATCTTGCCGCAACGGCACTGTTCTTCCGAGTCGGAGACGCGGACATGGCCGATATCGCCGGCGGCCCCGTTTGCACCCCGGTGGATCCTGCCCTTGGACAGCAGGCCGGCTCCGATGCCCGAGCCGATTTTGCAGTAGATGAGGTCCGCCAGTGAGTCGCGCCGCCGGGCACGTTCCCCGAGGGCAAGGAGGTTGGAATCGTTGTCCACCCATACCGGTGCATTGAAGCGTTCTTCAAAGGGGGTGCGGACATCGTAACCGTTCCACCCCGGCATGATCGGTGGCGCCACGGGCTGCCCCGTAGCGAAGTCCACCGGGCCGGGAAGCCCCACCACTACACCCCACACGGGTACTTTGGAGTCATTCTTCAGCAAATCATCGATCAGGGACATGACCGCGTCGATGGTCTTCTCCGGACCCTGCGCGATATCCCAGGGGCGATGCGTGTGTTCCAGGATGTCGCCGTCGAGCGCAGTTATGCCGACCCTCATGTGAGCCGCTCCGAGGGCACATATCACGATCCGTCCCTGCTCCGCCCGGAAGCGCAGGGTCCGTGGCGCGCGGCCGCCGGACGAGGCGCCGAACTCCCCGTCCCCGAGGAAGCCAATCGCAATGGCCTGATCCACGCGTTGACTGACCACGCCCCTGCCCAAGCCGGTGACCTTGCCGATTTCCGGGCGGGTTGTTGCTTCGCCCGTTCGCACCAGGTTGACGATCCGCAAAAGGCTCGTCACCTCGTCCGTTTGGGCCCCAAAGCGGAGTGTGGAGTCAGTCGTCATGTTCACAATTCTCACACATGGGGGCCGACTAAGGTGCGGCGCGGCGCGACTATAGCCGAAACCTACCTCACTTATGAATAATAGAGACATAAGAGGGAGGGCATCGATGCCTTGGAACGTTGGAATTATTGGAGCCGGGCCAGGCGTTGCGGCTCTTCATCTTCCGGTCTTAGGGCGGCTGGCGGAGCTGTTCAGCGTGGTGCACATTGCCGATGCCGGAAGCGGGCGGGCCCGGGTTCTGGCCGGGCAGCTTGGTGCCCGCTGGTCGGAGGGGGAGGCGGAGCTGCTCGCGGACGCGGACGTGGACGTGGTGGCAATTTGCAGTCCGCCCGCCGAACATTCCCGCCAAATCCTGGCAGCCGTGGCCGCGGGCAAACGCGCCATCTTCTGCGAGAAACCGCTGGCCACCAGCAGGGAAGAGGCCGATCAGGTAATCTCTGCGTGCCGGGCCGCAGGCACCATCCTCCTGGTGGGAACGAACCATCTGTTTGATTCGGCATGGGGGCGCGCAAAACACCACCTTGTGGCCCTCGAAGGCCGAGTGCAGGCGATCTCCGTGACGCTGTCGCTCCCGCCCAACGACGGGTACCACCAGTTGGTCACTGAGGGCGGACCCTTCACAGCTGCCCGGCGGGGACGTCCCGACCTGGACGATCCTGCAGTGGCGGCGGCCGTCCTGAGGCAGTTGCTGACAGGGCTCGCGATCCACGATCTTCCTGCCGTCAGGGACATAGCGCCGGGCATCGACGAAGTGGTTTATGCCCGGGTCGCTCCACCCATCGGCTATGTGGTGGGGTACCGGGCAGGCGGAGTCCTGGTCCAACTGGCGCTCACCATGCTTCCGCAAGGACCGGATGCGCTGTGGCGGATGAGCATCGCGACCTCCCACGATCGAATCGAGGTTAGCTTCCCACCTGCCTTCGTCCATGCCGGAAGTGCCGCCACCCGGGTACGAAGCGTGGACGGGCTCTGGACGGAGTACCCGCGGGATCCGGAAGACGGCTACGTGACGGAATGGCGCCTGTTTGCGTCGCTCCTCGAGGGCGCAGCCCCGGTGGAGTACGGCGAACTGTTGGCGGACTCGCACTATGCAATCGACCTCGCCGACGCTGCGGCCGCGAAAGTTCTTGAAGGAGTGCCGCTATGAGTCAAGGAGATCGAGGGTATGGAGTTTTCACTGCGCTGCCTTCCTACGTGGCTGCTGTTGCCGAGCTGCCTCTCAGTGCCGCACTGACCGAGAACCTCGGCGGCGCGGTGGTGGTGGTGCCTGGGTCCGGTGATTGGTGGCAGGGCATGTTGGCGGCCCGGGCCGGGGGAGCTTTGGCGGTGGTCATCGCGGACCCGTGCGTGCTCCCGCCGGAGGCGCGTGAATCCGACCCGTGGCAAGGTGGCATCCCTGTCATTGTTGACCGCCCCCGCCTCCGCCCCGATGTTGTCGCTGATGCGGTCCGCGCACGGCGGAGCAGTCCGGCCCGGATGGTCACGGTGGAGTGCTCTGCCCCCGCAGAGGCCCTTGATGCCGCCATCTGTGACGGCCTCGGCTGGGCGCGGTCCCTGGTTCAGGGGCCGTTGACGCTTCGGTCCAGCACTGCCACGGCGCACAGCAGGATCGCACTCCTGGACGCGGGGGGCTCTGCCGGCGAGTCAGTTCCCACCACCCTTGCGACGACGACGACGACGCCCGCGGCCGCGGGCCTACGCGCCGGTGGTCTGCTCCAGGTGCTCGCCCTCGGCGAGGTGAGGACGGAAGTAACGGTGGACCAACCTGCCGGACTGATGCGTCTGGAGACATCCACCGAGGACGGGACTTTGAGGGCTCCGGAGCGCTTTGAATCATCGTCCCGCCTCGCGCTGCGCCGGGCGCTCGAGGCCTGTGCCTCGGGAGAGCCTGTTGCTGACCTGGAGGAGCTGCTCGAGGACCTGGCCCTCACTCGGGACCTGTTCAGCGCATAGGCGGCACTGTCGGACGGAACGTCTGATCCAGGCATTCTTTTGTTGCTTTCAGACTAAAGTGAGGTATGATGGGAAGTGGCGCCGGGGTTACTTTCGGACCCGCTCTCCGCCGTGATGGTGCGGCGGAGGCACAACACGTCGCGTCGACGGCCCGATCGTTCGGGTAGATCACTATGCCACTTTCACCTTTGAGACTTCGTCTCCTTGTTATTTCCCTGCTCTCGGTCTCCTTCCTCGGGGCCCTGGACCACACGGTGGTGTCCACATCGCTGGCCACCATCGCCGGTGAGCTGGATGCGCTGACACTGATGAGTTGGGTTGTTGTGGGCTACACCCTGGCCAGCACGGTCCTGTTGCCCGTGCTCGGCAAACTGGGTGACGTGCTGGGAGCGCGCCGCATCTTCCTCAGTTCACTGGTTGTGTTCCTGGCCGCTTCCTTGGCCTGCGGTTTCGCCCAGGACATGGCCTGGCTCATCGCCGCACGCGTCCTGCAGGGGATGAGCTCCGCAGGCCTGCAGTTGATGTCCCAGACCATTGTTGCCCGGGTCACCACCCAGCGGGAACGGCCCGGCTACATGGCCCTTATTGGCGCGGCCTTCCCCATCGCGATCCTCGTTGGCCCCGTACTTGGTGGCGCCATTACAGACTATTGGGGCTGGCAATGGGTCTTCTGGATCAACATCCCGGTGGGCGCAGTAGCCCTGGGCCTCGCGTTGGTTGCTGTTCCCCACCTCGAACCAGGCCCCATGCCTCGTCACTTTGATGTTGCCGGGGCGGCTGTTTTCACCACCGCGCTGGTGGCCCTCGTACTCGCCGTGACGTGGGCTGCTGAACGCAGCGCCGGCCTTGCCACCGCTGCGGCGCTCGCGGTCAGCATCGGGGGCTTTGTTGTCTTCTTTTTTGTCGAGCGCCGCGCTCCCGAGCCCATCGTGCCGCTCCACTTCTTTGCCAACCGCACCATTGCCGCAGGTACCGCGCTGTCGGCGATCATCGGCGTCGGGCTCTTCTCCATCACGGCGTACCTTCCCACGTACTTTCAAATGGCCTACCAAACCTCCGCCACCGTGTCCGGGTTTGTCCCCATCGCCACAGTTTTCGGCATGCTGATCAGCAACCTGCTCACCGGATGGCTTGCCAGCCGGACAGGGCGCTACCGCATCTTCCCGATCCTGGGAACATCGCTGGGAGCGGCAGGGCTATTTGTCATGGCCGTGCTGCCCCTCGGGCTGCCGCTGTGGGTGCCCATGATTGTGATGGGTGTGGTTGGCATGGGCACCGGGGCGTTCATGAGCCTGATCGTCGCAGTGGTCCAGGGCGCTGTCCCGGCGAGCCAGACCGGCACTATTACGGCAACCATCAACCTGGTGCGGCAAGTTGGATCAACAGTGGCGACGGCGATCATCGGCGGGGTCATCGGCTTCGGCGTCGCAGCTCTGTTGCCGTCGGGCATTGACGCCTCCACGCTGACCCCGCAACTGGTCCACGCGGCCGACCCGGCTCTCCAGGCCGGCGTCGCACAGATTTATGGCACGGTCTTTACTCCCATCTTCATCGCCTTGGCAGTTACATATGCCGTGGGAATTGTCGCGGCGGTCCTGCTTCCGCACGGCCGCCTCTCCGACGAACCCGTTCCCGCACCGCAAACAACTTCCGAATCCCTTTCGGCCTGATTTCAAAGGAGACATCATGTCCAACCCCACTATCGCCATCGTCGGCAGCGGCCCCATCGGCTCCGCCTACGCACGGGTGCTCCTCGAACAGGTGCCGAATGCCAGGGTGGTGATGTTCGAAGCCGGTCCGCAGCTGACGGAAGTTCCCGGCGAAAGCGTCCGGAACATTCCCGACGCCGGCGAAAAGGCCCGCGCGCGTGAGATGTCCCAGGGACCGCAGGCTGGCGCCTACCGTGAATCCCTGGGAATCCCTGCTGGGACGGTTACTGAGGGTATGTTCACTGCACGCCAGGGCACGCACCTGCTCGACTTCGGGGGTGCAGGATCCGCCCACGCCTCAACCTTCCCGGCAGCGGCCGCCGCCACCAACGTCGGTGGCCAGGGTGCGCACTGGACGTGCGCGACGCCGTCGCCCGCCTTTAGTGAGAAGCTCCCCTTCATTGCGGACAACGAGTGGGACGGACTCATTGAGTACGCCAAGGAGCTGCTCCACGTCCACAGCGCAGCGTTTGCCGACTCGAAAGTCGGCGAGGCCATCAGGTCGCTCCTCGATGAAGAGTTCGGCGCGGAACTGCCGGACGGCCACGGCGTGGGCACCCTTCCGGTTGCCGGCGACCCGCAGCCTGACGGCTCCGTGCGCTGGGCGGGGGCCGACGTCGTCCTCGGTCCGTTGATCGATCAGGACAGCCCGCTCTCGAAGCAGTTCGAACTTCGTGACCTCACATTGGTCCGCCGCGTGGAACTGGACGGGCGCCGGGTTACCGGGGTCACGGTCGAGGATCTCCGCACGGGGGAGACGTCATTTGAGGCGGCGGACATCGTTGTGGTGGCCGCCGATGCTTTCCGCTCCCCGCAGCTCCTCTGGGCCTCCGGCGTTCGGCCGAAGGCGCTTGGCCACTACCTGACGGAGCATCCCGTCGTCATCTCCACGGTGGCCCTCGATGAGGAGAAAATGGGTCGGTACGCCACTGAAGATGACCTCAAGGCCGAATTGGCCCGGCGTGCACAGAACCCGGCAGACCCCGTCGCCGCAGTGAACCGTATCCCGTTCTCCGAGCCGGAGCACCCTTTCTCCGTCCAGGTGATGTACACCGAGACCACGCCGTTCCCGATGGAGCCGGGAACCCCGTACTCCGAGAACCGCTGGGGGTACGTCAACATGGGCTACGGGATGCGCAAGCACCCGCGCTACGAGGATGCCGTCACCTTTGACGACAACGAGACGGACTACCGGGGATTCCCGAACATGACCATTGAGTACGCGCTGACCGAGAGGGAAGACGCGGAGATCGCCCAGGCCACGGAGCGGCTTCGCCGTGCCGGCAAGTCCCTTGGAGTCTTTGTTGCCGAGCCCCGCCTGATGCCGAACGGCTCCAGCCTGCACTACCAGGGCACCATGCGCCTGGGGGAGGCCGATGATGGCGCCTCGGTGGCGGATCCGTGGTCGCGCGTATGGGGATACGACAACCTTGTGGTGGGCGGAAATGCGCTCATCCCGACGGCGACGGCCATGAATCCCACGCTGATGAGCGTGGCCATTGCGGTCCGAGGCGCCCGGAAAGTTGCGGAGGGACTCGGCTCATGACCTGCCGGGGCCTTCTGCCAGGAGCCGCCCGCCTCAGTCTGCTGCCATCGGTTCTGTGGATACCAGCTATTCCAAATCCATGATTCCCCGATAGTCGAACCGTAGCCACAGTGAGAAGAAGTCACTTTCGGCGCCTGAACCGCGCTGATCCCTCCGTGACCATCACGAGGCTAAGGAATTCAATGGAGAATATTCAGCTCACGGGCAACCACGCCACGAAAGAGGCACCGGGCTCTGCGGGGACACGGCAACCAGGACGGCTGCAGGCAGCCCTCCTGGTTGCCGGCAGCTGCATGCCGGTACTGGGCGCTGTGCTTTTGGCACCCGTTCTGCCCACCCTGAACCAGGCGTTCGCGGACACGCCCGGCGTTGCCATCCTGGTGCCGCTTACGCTCACCCTGCCGGCGCTGTTCGTGGCACTTTTCTCACCGCTGGCGGGCTATGTGGCCGACAGGGTGGGCCGCAAGCAGCTGCTGGTCTTCGCCATGCTGGCGTACGCCGTGTTCGGGACCGCGCCGCTGTGGCTGAACACTCTTGAGTCCATCGCTTTGTCCCGGGTGGGCGTGGGAATAGCGGAAGCGGCCATCATGACCTGCTGCACCACCCTCATCACCGACTACTACGCCGGCGAGCGGCGCAACAAGTATCTGGGCCTTCAGACCATGGTCAGTGCGCTCGCAGCCACCGCGTTCTTTGCGCTCGGCGGTGCTTTGGGCAGCATCAGTTGGCGGACCCCGTTCTGGCTCTATGCGGTCAGCGCGGTGATCGTTATTCCCATGATCTTCAAGCTTTGGGAGCCGGCAAAGAGCCAGCGCACGACGGCGGTCCCAACCCCGGTGCCATGGCGGCAGATCGGTGCCCCCGCCGCGGTGACGCTGTTCGGCGGGATCGTTTTCTATGCGCTCATCGTCCACCTGCCTTACGTCATCACCGGGCTGGGCGTTGGGGACGCAGCCCTTATCGGACTTGCTGCGGCCATCGCGTCCCTCGCCACCGCGGCAGGTGCCATCTCCTTTCGCTTCCTGGCGAAGCTGGGCACGCGGAACCTGCTGGCTTTCGCCTTCGGGCTGGCCGCCGTCGGCCTCTTCCTGGTCTCTGTTGCGGGCAACGTGGCGCTGGCCATCACGGGCGCAGTAATTGCCAGCGCCGGAACCGGTGTGCTGCTGCCCACCCTGCTGACGTGGGCGGTGAACGGCCTTGAATTCCAGCAGCGCGGCCGGGGCACTGGCATCTGGACCGGCACGTTGTTCATCGGCCAGTTCCTTACCCCGATCGTCCTTGGGGCGGCCGCGGCGGGACTGGGCAGCCTCGGCTTGGCCCTGGGTGCACTTGGAACGGCGTGTGCGGTGGCATTTGTCGCCGTCCTGGTCCGCGGTCCACGCATGGTGCCGGTCAGCCATTAGGAGGGCCGATGTCCTGCACGGATAACCTGTGGGTATGAAGAACCTGGACCTCAACCTGCTGCCCCACCTGCAGGTCCTGCTGGAGTTGAAGAATGTCTCCCGGGCGGCGGAGAGGCTCCAGCTCAGCCAGCCGGCTACCAGCGCGGCCATGGCCAGGCTCCGGCGGCATTTCGACGACGAACTCCTGGTCCGGAACGGCCGCACGTATGACCTCACGCCCTTTGCGCAGTCGCTGGTCCCGCTGGTTGATGAAGCCATGCTTCACGTCCAGCGGGCCACGCGCGTCCGGTCCGGTTTTGATGCCGCTACCAGCGAGCGGGAGTTCATCATCGCCGCTTCGGATTACGCAGCTGCCCTGATCGTGGGTCCGCTTCGCGGCATCCTGCGGGACGAGGCCCCCAATGTGTCAGTGGACTTCGTCCCCACCGCCGGGTCTGGGATCCAGGGGCAAATGGCCGACTATTCGAAAATCGACCTGCTCGTGGGTCCGACCGGCTATCAGATGCAGGGCGCCAGCAAGCAGCTGTTCCGCGACAGCTTCGTTGCCGTGGCCGCTTCCGGAAACCCCTTGCTCCAGCACCCCCGGCTTACGGTGGCGGACCTGGCCACCGTTCCCCACGCCGTCGGCTATTTCGGCGAGGGAATCAGCACCCCGGCAGACAAGATCTTCGAGTCGCGGGGCCTGCAGCGGCGCGTGGCGGCGGTGGTAGCTGGCTTCCTGTCGCTGCCGCTGCTGGTAGAGGGAACAGACCTCGTGGCGCTGGTGCCGCGGATGCTGGGCGCACGGGCCCAGCGCGGCGCGGACATTGTGGTGGTGGAGTTCTCGGAAGGCCTCGAAGCGTCCCTGGTGGAGGCGATGTACTGGCACCCGTCCCAGACAGAGGACCCAGCCAGCGTCTGGCTGCGCTCCGTGGTCCAGCGGTCCTGTGCCCGGCTGCACGAACTCTTCCCCGTCACCGCACATCCGGTGACTATCCACGCGGCGGATACCACCTAGAGCCAACGCGAGGTTCCCCGTCAGGACGATCCCTGCGAGAGTCGACGAAACGTACTTCGAAGGGACCTCTCTTATGCCCGTCTCCAGCCAGCGCCTGGCCGGCAAGACCGCCGTCATCACCGGAACGGCCAGTGGCCAGGGGAGGGCGGCGGCGCTCGCTTTCGCTGAGGCAGGGGCCTTCGTGGTGGGCTGTGACATGGACGACGACGGTGCCGCGGCCACAGTGGAGCAGGTCACCGCTGCCGGGGGCCGAATAAGCAGCAGCCGGGTTGATCTCACAGACGAGACTGCCGTGGCGGCATGGGCCTCGGATGTCGCCGCGAAGCAAGGCCAGGTCCACATCCTCTACGCCAACGCCGCGGTCACACGCTTCGCCCCGGTGGAGCAGCTGACGTTTGCCGACTGGAAGTGGAATGTGGAACATGAGATGGACGTGGTGTTCCTGCCGGTCAAATACTTCTGGCCCCAACTGATCCTGGCTCAGAACGCGGCCATCGTGCTGGTGGGGTCCACGGCAGGAGTCGCGGGTTCAATGACCAACGGCCGGCTGGCACACACGGCCACGAAAGGCGCCGTGGTGGCCATGGCCAGGCAGCTCGCGGCCGAAGGGGCTGCCCACGGCCTGCGGGTTAATACTGTTAGCCCCGGAATGATCCGCACTGCCGCCACCGAGGGCAACCTCCTGGCCGCCGACCACCCGATGCGCACCATCGCCGGTAGCATTCCCTTGGGCCGGATCGGGGCGCCGGATGAAGTGGCCAAGTGCGCGTTGTTCCTTGCCTCGGACGAGGCGTCGTATGTGACTGGAGCGAATCTGATGGTCGACGGCGGCTGGTCGGCGGTGCTGCCCGGCTAACGCATCGCGTCGGAGACCGATTTGGCCCCGCTGTGGCCTGACTGGCCCCCGTCCACCGGAATCTCGGCACCCGTCACGAAGGAGGACAGCGGGCTGAGGAGGAACAATACGACGCCGGCCACCTCCTCCACGGTGCCTGTTCGGCCCAGCGGTGTCTCGGCCAGCGTGGCCTGCCGGAACCCGGGCTTGGCGCTCGCCGTCATAGGCGTTTCGATGAAGCCCGGGTGAACGGTGTTTACCCGGATCCCGCGCGGGCCCAGCTCTATGGCCGCCACCTGTGACAACCCGCGCAGCGCCCACTTGCTGGCCGTGTACGCCACCGGATAGTGCGCGGTCAGGCCCGCCACGGAGCCCACATTAACAATGGACGCACCGCTGGCCATTAGGGGAGCGAGGGCCTGGATCCCCAGCAGGCATCCGGCAACGTTTACCTCGTAGATCTTTTGCAGGTCGGCCACGGAGACGTCCAGCAACCGGCTGCGCTGGGTGATTCCCGCATTGTTGATCAACCCGTCCACCTGCCACCCCTGGGACTGGATCCAGTCGACGAGCTCGGCCCAACCAGAGGCATCGGACACGTCCAGCTGCCGGTACACCAGTGTGCCGAGCGCAGACGAAGGCAAAGCAGCCAGCTCGGCTGGCATGTCCACGGCAAGGTCCGTGGCGATGACCCGCGCCCCGGCTTCCGCCAGCAGCCGCGCCTCGGAGGCACCCTGGCCCTGGCCGGCGCCGGTGACCACCACCGTACGGCCCTCGAGCTGAAGAGCGACCACCCTACGTCCCGGACGTAACTACGGAGGCAACCCTGTTGCGGGGACGGACTCGCGCTGGTACGCGGGTTCCGGCTTCACGCCGGGCACCCACAGAGTTCTCGATGCTGCCGATGCCTTCCACCGTCATGCGGACCACGTCGCCGGTCTTCAGGGGCGGGGGAGTCTTGGACCCGTTCCGTCCCCACAGCTCTGCGAGGCAGCCGCTTCCACACGTGCCGGAGCCCAGGACGTCGCCGGGCCGCACCACTGAATCCTGCGAGGCGTAGGCCACCAGCTCGGCGAACGGCCAGCCCATGTTGGACAGCAGGTCCTGGCCGATGGCTTCGCCGTTGACCTCAACAGCCATGGAAATCGGCAGGAACCCCTCGGCGTCGTGCCGGTCCTCGAACTCATCCGCGGTCACAATCCAGGGCCCCAGCGTGTTGGCGAAGTCCTTGCCCTTGCACGGGCCCAGGCTGACCTTCATCTCGCGGCGCTGCAGGTCCCGCGCCGACCAGTCATTGAGGATCGTGTAGCCGAAAATATGGCGGTGTGCCGCTTCCGCCGTCAGGTTGCGGCCGTCGCTGCCCGGAACGCGTCCGACGACGGCGGCCACTTCCGTCTCAAAGTCCAGATCCGTGCAGCCTGCCGGAATCCCGATCACCTCTCCCGTGCCGGTCACCGTGTGCGGGTTGGTGAAGTAGAAGGTTGGTGCCTCATACCATTCAGGCACCACGCCCCCCACGCCGTCGATGCTCTTCCGCACGCCTTCCACGTGTTCCTCGAAGGCCACAAAATCTCGGATAGTGGCAGGCGCCAGCGGGGCGAGCAATTGCACGTCCGCCAGCGGCACGGCTGGGCCAGAGCCGATGGTCTGCCGGGCTTGCTCCAGCGTTTCTTCGAGCCCGGCATCCAGCAGCGTCTGGACCGTTTGGCCTGCGGGCAGGGCGTAGCAGTTGGGCCCGTCGACGAAGCCGGACTGCGTCCCGCCGTCGTGATTCCAGCGTGCAATCTTGACCATGGTGTTCCTTACGCGGTGGGTCGGGCGGTGAGGACTGAAGCAGGCGTGATGCCCAGCGTGCGTGCGTTGCCACCCAAAACCTGGGCCTCGTCGTCGGCAGAGAGTCCGGCAGCCTGGACCTCGTCCACAGGAAGGTCGGAGCCCATGTCGAACGGGTAGTCCGAACCGAGCAGCACCTGCTCCGGCCCCACGGCGGCCACGAGGGCCCGCAGTTCAGCAGCGCTGTGGACCAGCGAATCGAAGTACAGCTTCTTAAGGTAGGATGACGGCGGCTGGGCGCAGCCGTGTGCCTCCGGCCGGACCCGCCAGGCGTGGTCGGAGCGGCCCAGAGTGGTGGGAAGGTAGCCGCCGCCGTGGGCGGCGAGCACCTTGAGACCCGGGTACCGGTCGAGGACCCCGCTGAAGATCAGGTGGGACAGCGCCACCGCGTTTTCGGCCGGCTGGGAGACGGTGTTGGCGAGGTAGAAGCGGTCCAGTCGCTCGTCCAGTGAGCAGCCGAACGGGTGCAGGAACACCAGGGCACCCAGTTCTTCGGCCCGGCTCCAGAACGGGTCCAGGCACGGGTCTGACAGCTCAACGGTGCTGCGTTCCGGGTGGGCGGGAGTGCCAGCGAACGAGCCGATTTCGACGCCAAGCAGTCCGCACTCCAGCACGGCGTGCTCCAGTGCTTCAACCATCAAGGCGGGGTGCTGCAGCGGGACCAGGCCCAGGCCGTTGAGCCGCTCGGGAGCGCGGTCCACGAACTCCCGGACCGCCTGGTTGGCGGACTTTGCCAGCTGCAGCGCCAGCTCTTCT
Organism: Pseudarthrobacter lactosi; assembly: GCF_055412785.1. Classification (NCBI taxonomy): domain Bacteria; kingdom Bacillati; phylum Actinomycetota; class Actinomycetes; order Micrococcales; family Micrococcaceae; genus Pseudarthrobacter; species Pseudarthrobacter lactosi. Next base: position 557,275 of record NZ_JBVAYS010000003.1, on the reverse strand, counting down.
CCGGCGAAGTAATAGAAGTGCGATGGCGACGGTGAGACCAGCTGCACGTCCACGCCCTGGGCATCCATGTCCGCCAGCCGGCGGTCCAGGTCGGTGAGCTGCGGCCACCGCTCCTTGATCATCTTGCCGGAAGCGGCCATCGATTCCGGTCCGTTGCGCCGTACTTCCAGGGCCTGCTGGGCGCCGAAACCTTCGGGATCGGCTTCCGCCACGAGCTGCTGCAAAGCCGGAAGCAGGATGTGGGCGTGGACGTCTACGGTGGGGCTTTGTTCTTCGGCAGCGTGGGTGCTCATGCGAGCTCCTTCACCATGCTGGACACGGAGTGCATAAGGCGGGGCACGTCGGCGTCGCGGACGCCGTCGAGCATCCACTGGCCCAGCTGGACGGAAGCGTTGACCACGGCCTTGGCCCGGTCCAGCCGGCGGTCGGTGAACTCTTTCCAGAGTGTCTCCGTGATGTCGTCGGCGCTGATGAGCAGTTCGGCGAGCACGGCTGCGTCTTCCAGCGCCATGGCTGCACCCTGGGCAATCGTGGGCGGGCAGCTGTGGGCGGCGTCGCCAATGATCACTGTCCGGCCGCGGTTCCAGGGCCCGTCCACAAGGTGGGTGGTGAACCGGGTGTAGTTGATGCGGGCACTATGGTCCAGGTTCGCACGGATCTCGTTCCATGGCCCGCCATAGGCGGCAGCGAGTTCGGCCATGATGCGGGGGCCGTCCTCGTGCTTGCGCTCCTGGGCCCTTTCCACGAGGTAGGCGTAAATAGTGTCCGGGCCGGTGGGGCAGTAGCCGGCGATGAAGCAGGGCCCGCCGTAGGTAAGGTCCGTGCGGACCACCTCGTCGGGCCGTTCCACGAAGGCGCGCCAAATGCCCATGCCGGTGGGCAGGGGTTCGACGTCGATGCCGATGGCCTTGCGGACGGCGGAGTGCAGCCCGTCGGCACCGATCAGGAGGTCGAAGCTTGCCGTGGCGCCGTCGGCGGTGCTGACGGTGACGGAATCGCCGTCGTCCTTTACTCCGGTGACCGTTTTGCCGTAGGTGATCCGCGCTCCGGCCCGTTCAGCCCTTTCGCGGAGGATCGCGGTGAGGTCCGGGCGGTACATGCCCAAGGTGGCCGGGAGATCCTCGCCACCGGTCCGCATGTCCTCCAGGACGGCGACGACGGTGCCGGCGGGATCCGGGGCGCGCAGGCCCAGGGTGCTGAACGCGTAGCCCTTCGCCTCGATCTGCTCCCAGACGCCGAGCTGGCGGAAGATTCGCAAGGCGTTTCCTTGCAGGGTGATGCCGGAGCCAAGGGTCTGTGGGGCATCTGCCTTCTCCAGGACTTCCACCTGGATTCCGGCGTCGGCCAGCAGGATGGCTGCGGTCAGTCCCGAGGCTCCCGCCCCGACGATTCCGACGTTCTGTACTGCTGCCATCGCTGACTCCTTTGTATTGACGGCGTTACTGCTAATGGTTGTGATGCTTTTGTATATATAGTGCCGCTGCGCTTACCGGACGGTGATCACCGGAACCCGATTACCGGAGGGCGATCGGGTTGACGGGCGATCCGACGGCGCCGGTGATGGGCAGCGGCGCTGCGGTGAGCAGGAAGTCGTACCTGTTGTCAGCTGCGCACGCGTGCGCCAGGCCGTCCGGGGCCCACATCTCGCCCAGGAACAGCCCGAGGTTGGGGATGGCGATCTGGTGCAGGGGCTGGAAGGCGCCGTCGAACTCGTTGGGACGCACCTCGAAACCCCACGTATCCGTCGCGATGCCGGCAATCTCTGAGGTGTGCAGCCACGACGCGGTGCTGAAGGACAGCCCGGGAGCTGATCCGCCGGCGTAATCGCCCCAGCCGTCGCGGCGGACCCGGGTGTGCTGTCCGGTGCGGATCACCACGATGTCGCCGCGACCCACCCGTGAGCTGGGTCCCTGCAGTTCAATGGTCCGTTCAAGGTGTTCCGGGGTGATGGCGAATCCGTCCGGCAGTTCACCGTCGTTCCGGCCGAGTTGGGGTCCGAGCGCCCGGCCGACGTCGAGCAGGACGCCGCGCGTGACGATCTTGGCTGCGGCAGTTTCGATGCCCGTGACAAGGTCGCCTTCTGAGGTAACTACATCGCCTGCCGCCCGCCCGTTCCATGCCTTGCCGCGGTCGAAGATGTGGCCGAGCCCGTCCCACTGGGTGGAGCACTGCAGCGGCATGGCGATCACGTCGTCAGCGCCGCCGAAACCGTGAGGGAAGCCCTGGTTGCCGCGTTCGGCGTCCACTCCCGTGTCCGTCATGGTGTGGACGGGGTTGGTGCGGCGGCGCCACCCTTTTTGCGGGCCGTTGGTGTCGAACGGCTGGGACAGGGAGAACGCCTCGCCGGTCTTCACGAGCGACGCCGCCTCGATGCGCTTGGCCGCGTCAATGAAGTTCAGGGTTCCCAGAACGTCATCGTCGCCCCAACGGCCCCAGTTGTTGTACTTGGAGGCCGCGGCCGTGATGCTGCCCAGCGGGTCCGTGCGCCGGATCACCGGGGAGTCATTGGTGGCTGACTCCCCGGTGCCGGTGTTTATTGCAGGAGCCGTGTGCTGGGTGGTCATGGCTGGCTGCTTTCAGCTTGGACTTCGTCCTTGCAGTGGATGAGCTGGGTGCCCAGGCCGGTGATGGTGCCTTCCATGACGTCGCCGTCCTGAAGCAGCCGGCCCCAATGGGCGCCGTTGCCGGCGGGGCTGCCGGTCAGGACGAGGTCGCCGGGGCGCAGCGGCATAATCTGGGAGGCTTCGCTGACGAGTTTGGCGACGCCGAAGATCATGTCCTGCGTGGATTCGTCCTGCATGGCCTTGCCGTTGAGCTTAAGGGTGACCTGTACGTCCTGCGGGTCACCGAAGAACTTGGCCGGCACCAGCAGGGGGCCGGTAGGCAGGAAGCCGGGGGCGTTCTTGGCGCGGTACCAGTCCGAGCCGATGGCAGGCATGTCCTTGCGGAAAACGTACTCACGCGTGGTGATGTCATTGACCATCGTGTAGCCGAACACATAGTCCAGTGCTTCCTCGGGGGTGACCCGGAACGCCGTCCTCCCGATGACCGCGGCAAGCTCCAGCTCCCAGTCGTGGGATTTGGAGTAGGCGGGCAGGGTGAGGTCCTCCGTGGCGGACGCGATCGCCGTCGGCAGCCCGATGAAGAAGTACGGTGTGCCCTGGCCCGCCCGCTTGTCCATCATCGCGGCGGTCTTCGCGCGCACCTCGTCTTCGTCCTGGCCCGGTTCGCGGTGGGCCGCGGCGAGATCGATCACGTGTTTGCGGTAGTTCGCGCCGGTCTGCAGGACCTGGACCGGCTCCACCGGGGCGAGAACCTCGACGTCGGCCAACGCCAGGCCTGTGTCCTCGCCGGCAGAAGCTGCCAAAGTGTCCAGCTGGCCTTCGGTGGTGGCCCAATGCTCGATCAGGGAATTGATGTCCCCGTCGAGCGGCAGGACGCGGTCGCGGACCAGCAGGCCCGCCCGGGCTTTGCTGTCACCAAGCTCCTGGAAGCGGATGAGGGAATACGTAGCTTCGGCCATGGTGTCTTAGCCCCGTCCCTGCTTGGCGTACGGGTTCAGAAGGGCTTCCTTCATCTCCGGGGAGGCGCCTTCTTCGGTGGCGGTGAAGCCTTCGGCCGGGGGGAAGGATTCGGTCATGGAGTGCGGCATGGCGCCGTTCTTGTAGAAGTTGTTCGAGCCCAGGGACGGCTTCCAGGTGTTCGCTTCCCAGTCCGGGACGTAGTTGCGGTAGCCGCCGGAGTTGAGCTCCACGCGCAGGCCGGACGGTTCGCGGAAGTACAGGAAGTTCTGCTCGCCCACGCCGTGGATGGAGGGGCCGTATTCCATGGCGGTGCCGTTTTCCATCATGACGTCCGCGGTGCGGAGCAGGTCCTCGGTTGCGTCCACCCAGAAGGCGATGTGGTTGACCCGGCCGGCACGGCTGGAGGTGTCCAGGACCACGCCGAGGTCGTGGGACTTTTCGTTGGTGGTCAGCACCGAGAAGACCGTGATGGGTGCTTCGTCCAGGTCCACGAAGGCCATGACGCGGAAGCCCAAGGCCTCGTTGTACCACTTGGCGAAACCGCGGACATCAGAGGATGCCACGGTGACGTGGTCCAGGAATCGGGGTGCGGCGGCGTGGCTGCTGCGGCGCTCGGGCCGGTCCGGGTAGGTGGATTCGAAACCGGGTTCTGCCACGAACTTCTCCACATCGAAGAACAGCCGCATGTGGTGGCCGTAGGGTCCGGTGAACTCGTAAGCCTTGCCATAGCCGTGGCCACCGGCGGTCCAGTTGCCCTGGACGCCGGTTGCTTCGACGCGCTGGGCCACCGTTTCGAGGGCAGCCTGGGAGTTGGTCCGCCACGCCATCCGGCCCAAGGATGCTTCCGGCCCTTCGGTGATGACCAGGCTGTAGCGGTAGTAATCGCCCCAGCAGCGCAGGTAGACGTTTCCATCCGCCCGGTCGACGATGCGCATGCCGAACTTTTCCTCATAGAAACGGGCGGATGCTTCGACGTCGGGGGTGGTGATCTCGAGGTGCGCGAGATGGGAGAGGGGAGTTTCCACGTTGAATTCCTTCTGAGTTCTGGCTGCTTCTGGGCGCTGCAGGTCTTGGAACTACTCTGAAGGAGTTTAGGTATTCGAGGAAGACGAACTTCTTGATATCAGCTATTCGTCTGGCTGATAGCTTGCGTGGGTCGTGGCCGCGGTCGCCTGCTAGGAATTGGTGGCCTTGCGGCGCCGCCGTTCTGTGCGGCGGAGTTGCAGGATGCGCGCGCCGCCCGCAATCGCGACGAGGATGCCGCCTCCCACGGCGGCGATGAAGAACGCCACGCCCTGGGCAAGCCGGCCCTCCCAGCCAAGGAACTTGACCGCCACCATGTCCTGGTTCTGGATGAAGAAGATGATGAGCAGCACCAGCACCGCGAGGCTGACCGCCACGGCACTCCAAATGACTGCGGCCCGCGTGACACGAGGGGAAGCAGTCTTACTCGCAGGCGCAGATTTACTCACAGGCGGCGGGGCAGGCTCGGGCTCGCTCCGCTGAACCGTGGGCTGGGAATCTGGTGTGGGCGGTATAGCGGCGGGTGGCAACGGTTCTTCTGAGCTCATACGGTCATTGTCTCTCTGCGCTGGATATTTTGGCGGGATGCGGTGGGGATCCGGACGTTTGTCGCCTAATAAAAGGGCAGCCGAGACACGGAAACCCGCCCACCCGCCTGGAACTGAATGCAGTTCCGGACGGATGGGCGGGTTACAAGGCGGTGCAGCGCGAACCGTAGAAGCTACTCCTTACCAAGCCCCGCAGCCGACGTCTTCTGCCCGGTGACCTCGTTGAGGGCCGTCAGGTCAAAGATGCCGTTGATGTCAGCCTGCTTCGTGGTGCCGGCTTCCACCCCGTCCTTGAGCAGCTTGGGGTAGGTTCCGGCGAGCGGATCCACGGTGAAAACGATGTTCTTCAGGGACCGCTCGATCACGTCGGCCTTGAGTTCGGCACCGGCTGCTTCCTTGAGGGCGGCGTTGATGACGTTGGCCTTCTCGTCTGCAGCAGCGCTGTTCAGCCAGTCAACGGACTTGGCGTGGCCCTTGAGCAGCGCCTTCACGGTGTCCGGATTTGCGGCGGCGAACTTCTTGTTGACGATCAGGATGGTGGTGGGGAACTCGCCGGCCTTGCCGGAGAGTGAGCCGTCCCAGAGGTCCTTTTCGTCGACGAGGACCTTGGCGCCGGCGGTCAGCACCAGGCGGGAGGCCCAGGGCTCAGGCAGCCACGCGCCGTCGAGCTTTCCGTCCTGGAAAAGTTTCAGCGTCTGGGCGTTTTCCGTGGGGTTGATGGCGACGTCGCCGCTGCCGTCCACATTGGTTTTGTAGCCCTGGGTGGCGAGCCAGGCGCGGAGCGCCACGTCCTGCGTGCCACCTAGCTGCGGCGAGGCGAGAGTCTTGCCTTTGAGGTCCGGGGCGGAGTTGATTTCCGGCTTGACCACCAGCTGCGCGCCACCTGCGGCCGCACCGGCGATGATGTTGATGGACTCCCCGCCGCTCTTGACGAACGAATTGATGGCCGGGTTCGGGCCGATGTAGGTGGCGTCGATGGCGCCGGCGTTCAGGGCCTCGATCGCGGCGGGCCCGGCGTTGAAGACCTGCGTGCTGAGCTTCGTATCGCCCAGCTCCTTGGCGATGTAGCCCTGGCTGACACCGACCAAGGCCGGTGCGTGCGTCACGTTGCCGAAATAGCCGAGCTTGAGCTCTGCCGCCGGGTTGCCGGCAGGAGCGGCGGAAGACGCCGCGGAGGTGGCAGCGTTGTTGCCGGAGACCGCCGATGCCACGGCCACGCCGCCGCCCACCAGGGCCAGAATGCCGGCCACGATGCCGATCTTCAGGCCGAGCGGACGCTTCGGAGCGGAAGTCTGGCCGGCCACGATGCGGGTGGCCGCCGGCTGGTTTTGCGGAGTGTTATCCGGGGGAGTGGTCACGGTGTTTCCTTTGCTTGCGGATGTTGCGATGCGATTGCGGAGATGTTGATGATGAGATTACGGACGGCCTCCACCGCTCACAACGGCGCCGGACACGGACGTTCACGGAACGACGCGAAGGCTCAACAGAACGTAGTGCGGCGTCAAAAAACGTCGCGGGGAGACGCCAGCGGGCCAGTCGCCCGCGACAAAGCGGCACGGCCCCGGATGTCCCATGCCCACGTAGACTGGCAGGATGCGGCTGGTAGCAAGTGATATTGACGGAACGATTCTTGGGCACGACGGAAAGATCAGCGACCGCACCGTCCGGGCCTTCCACGCCTGCCGGGACGCCGGCATCGAGCTCGTTTTTGTCACCGGCCGCCCGCCGCGCTGGCTCCACCCGCTGGAGGAGCAGCTGGGCCACACCGGCACCGTTATCTGTTCCAACGGCGCCGTGGTGTGGGACCTCGAAGCGGACCGGCTGGTGTCCGCCCGGACGCTGGGCACTGACGCGGTGCTGGAACTGCGGCGGATCATCAAAGACCTTCGCCCGGCCGCGCTCTTCGCCGCGGAAACGCTGACCGGATTCCATCTGGAGCCCGGTTTCATTGAGAACGGTTCCAGCGAACTGCTGGCCGAATTTACCCCCGCGCCGCTGGCCGAAACGCTCGCCGCGGACGACGCCGTCGTGAAGTTCCTGGCGATTGTCAGGGATGGCACCGCGGACGACTTCCTGGCGGCCGTGCGGCCCGCCGTCGCCCATCTCGCCTCCGCCACGCACTCCGCACCGACCGTGGCGATGCTGGAACTGTCCCTCCCCGGGGTCAACAAAGCCGTCACTCTGGCCGAATACGCAAAAGCCCTGTCCATTGACGCGGCCGACGTCGTGGCGTTCGGCGATATGCCCAACGACGTTGAGATGCTGCGCTGGGCGGGCCACGGATACGCCATGGCGAGCGGCCATCCGGACGCCATCAGCGCCGCCGGGCAGCAGGCGCCCCACTTTGACGACGACGGCGTGGCCCAGATTCTCGAGGCCAGGCTCGCGGCGCTGGGGGTAGAGCTGTTCTGACCGCTGCTCTGTAGCCGGAATTCACAGCTTCCGCTCACCTTCCGTTCACGTTTGCCGCCTACCGTGGGCTGTGGATACACATCCGCGGCTAAAGGGGAAGTCATGGCAAGGAACGGCAACCAACGCGCGGCAGAAGCGCCGCTGCCCCCGGCAGAGCCGGCGGCGCACTGGAAGGCACTGAAGGAGGGCGACCGCGTGCGCGTCCGCCTCAGCCCCGGGTACGAAACCGGCGGGTTCGTGGACGCGATCACCTGGGACCACACTGCCGTGTGGGTGGACCTCGACAATGGGCATGGCCGCACGCTGCTGCACTGCAGTGACGGCGTGGAGATTGTGCCGCAGGAAGTCTAGCCCGCCGGCTCCGGTACGCTCACAAGCGTGACTCAGCCGTTTTTTGATGCCTCCGGCGGCGCTGCCCGTCCCTCGCGTCCCATCGCCATGGCCCACCGCGGATTCTCCCGGGAGGGGTTGGAGAACTCGATGGCCGCGTTCCGGGCGGCCGTCGAACTTGGCTATGAGTACATCGAGACGGATGTACACACCACCTCCGACGGCGTGCTGCTGCTCTTCCACGACGAAACCCTGGAGCGGGTCACTGACGGCCGCGGCCGGATTTCCGAGCTGACCGCCGCCGAGGTTTCCTCCGCGCGGATCGGCGGGCGCGAACCCGTGCCGCTGTTCGATGAACTGCTGGCGGCCTTCCCGGCTGCCCGGCTGAACCTGGACGTCAAAGACTGGAACTCCGTGCAAAGCCTGGCCGCCGGCATCGAACGGCACGGCGCGCATGACCGGGTCCTCGTGGCCAGTTTTTCAGACCGCCGACGCCGGGCGGTCCTGAAGTTGCTAAGCCGTCCGGTGGCGTCGTCGGCAGGGATGGTGACGAATGCGCTGGTTGTCCTGCTGGGCGCGGTGCTTCCGGCCCCGTGGCTGCGCTTTGTGCTGCGGGGTCCGTTAAGAGACGTCCAGGCGCTGCAGGTTCCGGTCCGGTACGGGGCGATCCGCGTGGTGACGCCGGCCTATGTCCGGCGGGCGCACGAGCTGGGACTGATGGTCCATGTATGGACCATCAACCACCCCGCCGAGATGCACCGCTTGCTTGACCTGGGCGTGGACGGAATCGTGACCGACCGCGCGGATCTGCTCAAGCAGGTCCTGCACGAACGCGGCGAGTGGCCCGGCAGCTGACCCGGTTTCCCAGGACTGCTCAATTCCGCCCCTAGTCAAAGCGCCGGCTGCCCCTGTGAATTCTGCTTCCACTTATTAACGAACCGGCTGAGTGGCTCGGAGCCTGCCGGAACAATTCCTTGGCGGATTTATCAGCATGCTTACAATTGATTGATAACCCCGGGTGGATCCCCGGATATTCACGGAAAGGAACAGTCGCAATGAGCAGCTACCATCCGGAAAATGATCCCGCGAACCCTGATCAGCCAGGAACTGATGAGCCAGAATCAGACCGGTCCCGGAAAGAGCCTCATACGTCAGGAAAAGACCCAGCAGCGTCAGCCAATCCTGACCCCGATGAAGGAAACATCACCGGACTTGAGCCGGGCGGGGGCGTACCTCCGGGCGAAACGCCGCCCGCAGAGGATCAGATGAGCGGGGACCAGGGCCACAGCGAATAGCACGCCGTCATACCGTGGAGTCGATCAGGGAGGCGGCGCCGTTCAGTGCAGTTCGGAGCCGCCCGGACCGTGGGTGCCGTGATCGGCTGCGGCAGCGAGGTGACGCAGCCCCTCGGGGTCGAGCGGCGTATTCCACGCCGCCCAATCCTTCGGCCGCACTGAGGGCCTGCCCAACAGGTAACCCTGGCCGGCGCTGATACCCAACTCCGTGAGGACCCTCAGTTCCTCGGTGGTTTCAACCCCTTCGGCCACCAAAACACTCCCGATCTGCTCCGCAAAGTCCACCAGGCACGCGGCCAGGGCGTGCTGGGAGGAATCCGTGTCCACACCGCTGATCACGTTCCTGCCCAGCTTGATGAAGTCAGGCCGAAGGTGGAGCATCCGGCTCAGGGCGCCCGCGCTGGGGTGCGAATCGTCGATTGCAATACGCAGTCCGCGTTCCCGGAGCGGCATAATGGCGGAAATGAAATGCGAGTATTCCTCGTCCGGAATTTCGTCCGTCAATTCGAGCACAATGCGGTCTATTGGCAGTTCGATGTGGTCAAACAATTCGGGCAGCCGGGGATCCAGGCATGACGTGGGGGAGATGTTCAGGGAGACGTAGAGGTGCACGGGCAGTTTCGCGGCAGCGGCGGCAGCGGATGCGAGGGCCGAGAATTCAAGGTTGGCGCCCAAGCCAACGGCGGCCGCCTCCGCGAACCAAAGTTCCGCACTTGCGCCGTCATCGCTGACAAAGCGCGATAGCGCCTCTACCCCCACAACACCTTTGGATTCGAGGCCGTAGATGGGCTGGAACGCGGTCATCAGCATCTGGTTTTCCAGTAGCGCGCCGATCCGCGACAGGCTGCGCAGGGAGTCCAGCTGCTCGGCCAACATTGGCGGCATGGCGCTGGGAGGCTGTGGGAAGCGGGCAATATCTGGAGTGTCGGCGGCAGCGCTGTCCTGCTGCCGGCGCTCCAGAAGATACTCCAGCAGGGCCCGCTCCGGCATGCCGGGGTTTTCCCCCAAGCGGTCGCTAAGGCGCTGACGTATTGCCGCTCCGGCAGGATCGGAATCCGCCAAAACCGCAGCAATAACTCCCCAAGCTTGTACCCGAACCGTCATTAGCAACGCCCCCAGTTGACGAAGTAATGGCTCCTTGGCCCCTTTATTTTCAAATTTCCAGTTGCCTTCGGAATGCGTTACTTCTGATTAATGCCGATCTTCCTGGCCTCGAAGAATCGGATACCGCAACTTGATCGTATATCGGGTTGATCCAAAAGCGCAGCCCTTAATCGATCAACCTCTTATTACTTTCGGATGAAGTTTCGGCCAGCAGCGCAGGAATCTGTTCGGGCGGGATGGGTTTACTGAAGAAATAGCCCTGTGCGCTGAGGCACCCGAGGTTCCTGAGGTGCTCGGCCTGCTCCGCTGTTTCCACGCCTTCCCACACGGCTTCGAGCCCGCAGGCGCGCACCAGCTGCAGGACTGCAGCCACCAGTGCCGGCTGGCTGGGGTCCGTGCCCAGGCCCTCAATCAGGGACCGGTCAACCTTCACCCGGTCCACTGGGAGCCGGCGCAGGTAGCTGATGGAGGAATAGCCGGTGCCGAAGTCGTCGATCTCGATTCCGACCCCGAGTCCGCGCAGCCCGCCCAGGGAATACCGGTCCAGCTCGTTGCCCCTGACGATGGCCGCTTCCGTCAGCTCCAGGACAACCTGCTCGGGACGGACACCTGTCTGTTTAAGCACGGCGCGGACGTCCTCGATGAACTGCAGGCTCTGCAGATCCGTGGCGGAGATGTTGATCCGGACAGAAAACCGGCTGTCCACCAGGTCTGCATCAATCCAGCGGCGTAGCTGACTGACGGCCGTGCCGAGCACCCACAGGCCCAGTTCGGAGATCAGCCCGGCCTCTTCTGCCAGCGGAATGAACTCATCGGGCATGATGCGGCCGCGGGTGGGGTGGTCCCAGCGGATCAGGGCTTCCACCCCTTCGATGCGCCCCGTGCCCAGTTCAACCACGGGCTGGTAGTGCAGCACCAGGCCGTCGCCCTTGATGGCGGCCCGGAGGTCCTCCAGCAGTTGGCTGCGGAGCCTGCGGATGAGCAGGAGCCCAGGTTCGAAGACGTGGAGCCGGTTCTGGCCCTCGGCTTTGGAGGCGTACATGGCCACATCGGCCTCCATCAGCAGGTCCTCGGCCCTCCGCCCGGCCGCCCCGACGCTGAGTCCTACGCTCGCCCCGCAGCGGACGGTCCGGTCCGGCAGGTCGATGGGTTCCTTGATTGCTGCCAGGATGCGCTGGCCTACGACGGCGGCCTGGTCCGGGCCCGTGGCTGGCATAACGATGGCAAACTCGTCCCCGCCCAACCGGGCAACCACGTCGCCGGTCCGGACAGCGCTGCGGATGCGTAGCGCCACGGTGATCAGCACCTGATCGCCGGCAATATGGCCGAGGGTGTCGTTGATGGACTTGAAGGCATCAAGGTCAAGGAGGAGGATGGCGGGCTGGCTGAGGGCGTCGCCGTCGTGGTCCTGGGCGGATTTCAGCGCAGTCAGGAGGGCCGAGCGGTTGGCGAGGCCGGTGAGGGGGTCCTGCATGGCCATCATCTGCATTTCGCGGTGGGCTTCGTGCAGCAGCTGTGTGCGGACCTCGACGCGCTGTTCAAGCTCTTCATAGATGATCTGCAGGTCCTCGGCGAGGAGGTTGGTGCCCATGATGATGGCGTCGAGCTCGTCCCGCGCCGGCGATACTTCTATCCGTGACTGGAGGTCCCCGGAGGCGAGCCGGACGATGCCATCGAGCAACTGGGAGAGCCTGGGGTCATCGTCAGCGAACATCTGGTGCCTCCTTTCCGGGGTCAGGTTTCCTGGGACCCACGGGCTCCAAGGGGGAGGTTCACGGTGACAGTGGTGCCAACACCCAGCTCCGAGGTTACGTCAATGCGGCCGCCGTGGCGCTGGACGATGTCCTGCGTGATGGCGAGCCCAAGGCCGGTGCCTGGAACCGCCCCGGACATCGCGTTCGAGGCGCGGTAAAAGCGGGTGAAAATGTGGGCTATCTCGTCGCCGGAGATCCCCATCCCGGTGTCCGAGACGCTGACAGTCGCCCAGCGGGTGCCGTCTACATCTGCCCGTGTCTGGCTGATCACGTCGATCTGTCCGCCGCCGGGAGTGAACTTGATGGCATTGGAGACCAGGTTTGTGAAAACCTGCTGCAGCTGCACTTCATCTGCCAGGATTTCCGCGTCATCTGAGGCGAGTGCCACCACAATAGCGACGTTCTGCACCTTCGCGAGCGGCCTCAGCGCAGCGGTGACGATCTCGAGTGTTCGCGCCAGCCGGACGGGGGTCAGGTGCAGCGGACTTTGCTCATGCCCGTTGCGGGAGACGCTCAGCATGTCTTCGATCAGCAGCCGCAGCCGTTCGGTGTTCCTGACCACGATGTCCAGCATCTGATGGACCTCGCTGGACACCGGATCGGACGTATTCTCCTGGATCATGTCCAAGTACGCCATGATCGATGTCAGCGGCGTGCGGAGCTCATGGTTGACGGTGGCCAGGAAGTCGGTTTTGGCTTTGTCCAGCTGCTGGAGCTGCTTGACCACCTGCTGCTGACTGGTGATCAGGTGGCTTTGGATCAAGCCGTGGGCGGTGTTGCCGGCCACGTGCTGGATCAGTGCAAGCTCAGCCCGTGACCACTCCCGGGGCGAGTCCAGCAGTGCGATCCAGATAATTCCCAGCGACGAGCTGCCGTCCCCCATCGGGACGGCCACGGATGCGGCGGCGCGCAGTTTCGCGAGTTCGGCCGGCAGCCGGACGTCGCCGGTGCCCAGCGGCGCAGAAGCTCCGTCCGCCGTCAGTGCCTCAGCCCGCGACCACAAGACGTCAGCTGTCCTGCGCACCGGGTCTTCGTCCGTAAACAATCCTTCGGGCAGCGGAGCCAGGCCGCGCCGTTGCCATTGGGCGGTAATGGGTGGCACGCGGTCGTCGTCGAACGTGGTCAGCCAGACCCGGTCAGCGCCGAACGTCTCCCCGAACCCCCTGACCACAAAGTCGGCGATCTGTTGAGGATGGTTGGTTCCGCGGACCGCGGCAGAGACCTGCCGCAGCCGTTCTCGTAGCGTCTCCGCTTCCTGCCGCGCTTCATTCCGGCGGGAGACCAGGTTGATCAGGGCCGTGGCGCGGTGGACGAGTTCCTTGGCCGCAGGCGGTTTGGCGATGCTGTCCCGTACGCCGGCGTGCTCCACGGCCTTGACTTCGGCCGGGCTGTCGAGATCAACGAGGACCAACACGGGGGCCGTCGCGTCGACGTCTGAGAGCGAACTGTCCAGGACCAGGACGGAGGGCTCGCGCTGGTCCAGAAGGGCCGACAGGCTGGTGGCGTTGTCCACAGCGCTGACCGTGAAGCCCGCCGTTTCCAGTGCCGCGGCGGTGAATTCCCGGCGTCCGGCGTCGGGGTCCGCAACCACAGCCAGGTACGGCACGGTTGCGACATGTGGTGTGTCCGCTGGCAACCTGTCCCCTTCGCTCCTGTGTGAGCACCCGTTTGCTCCTGACTGAGTACATTGTAGGGTGACGGAGCACACCTGTTCCTATAACAAACCACGGAGGGTCATCGTGACGAGTCAGCCTGCAGAAGCAGCCAAGGCGGACCTGACGCTGGATGAGCAGGGTGTTATCCAGCTGAAGTGGCCGCGGGGTGTGTCCATCGCGGAATCCGACGCCGAGGTTGCCATGCAGAACGTGAACGACCTGTGCGGGGCCAGCAGCTATCCCATGTTGGTGGATATGGCCACCACGGCCCAGGTCAGCCGGGGAGCCCGGGCAGTTTTTGGCCGCCCCTGCCAGGCCTCCCGCATTGCACTGCTGGGTGCGTCGCCGGTTGATAAAGTACTGGCCAACTTCATCCTGGGCATCAACAAACTGCCCTGCCCCACGCGGTTCTTTACGTCCCGCGACGAAGCCATGGCATGGCTGCTGAAAGGGGCCACGGCCACAGCCTGAAGGGAACCGCCCGGCGAAACCGCCGCAAGGACTTTGGGCCCTATATTTGTACGATGCCATCCCCAGCGAAACAGATGCTCTCCGCCGTGCGGAAGTACCTGATCTTGCCCAAACTGATCAGGCTGTCCTGGTCTGCGCCCAAGAACAGGATCGTGGCCTGGGACAGGTATTGGGCCGGAATCGCGAGCACGGGAGCCCGGAGTGATGTTTTATGGGATTCCGGCACGGACAATGAGCTGCTGGGCTACCAGGACGTCCTGCGGCGGCATTTTGATCCCAGCCTTCCCGTGGTGGACGTAGGGTGCGGGCACGGCGCGTTCAGCCGCGCACTGACGGCGTTTTCACCACAGGTCCTCGGCGTCGACGTGTCCGCGCACGCAGTGGCCCGCGCCCGCGATGAATCCGCCGGCGTTGCAGGTGTCAGCTACTTGGTGCGTGACATGACCGTGCCAGGAGCCGGCGCCGATCTGGTGGGATCTACAGATGCCAACGTCTTTGTCCGCGGCGTGCTGCACGTCCTGGCCCCGGCCGATCAGGCCGCGCTGATGGAAAATCTGAGGCAGCTGGTGGGCCACCGCGGCACAGTCTTCCTGGCGGAGACCAATTTCCAGGGCAACCCGGTGGAGTACGTGGCCCATCTGGGTGCATCACTGCGAAGCATCCCGGCCCCATTGGAGCTGGCCATCCGGAAACTGCCCATGCCGGGCCACTTCGGGCCGGTGGAGCTCGCCCGCGTAATGCCGAAGGACCGGTGGACGCTGGTGGAGGACGGGGCCGCCACGATCGAGACAAACCCGCTGATGGACGCTGCGGGGAACAGCCACGTGCCGGGCTACTTTGCAGTGCTCACGCCCAAGGATCTCGACGCCGGCCGGTAAGGGATGTCCCAAGCTGTCCGCATTACGGATTGGGCAAGCGCTTTCCCGCGCCCGGCTGGCATGATGGACGGCATGCGCATTCTCATTGCTCCGGATAAGTTCAAGGGCTCGCTCACAGCCGCGGAGGCCGCCGCCGCCATCGCCGAAGGTGTGCTGCGCGTCTACCCGGACGCCGTCGCCAATCAGTTTCCGATCGCCGACGGCGGTGAAGGAACACTGGAGGCTGCCGTTTCGGCCGGCTATGAGGAGCGACTCAACGCCGTTGTGGGTCCCATCCTCGCCCCTGTGGGCGCCGCCTGGGCCATCCGGAAGAACGCCGACGGCGGTGCTACCGCCGTCATTGAAACAGCGCAGGCCTCCGGCCTGGCTGAGATGGAACCCACCCCCGCCAACGCCTTGCGGGCCCACAGTTACGGCTGCGGACAGCTGATCGCGGCGGCCCTCGACGCGGGCGCCACCGAGATTGTGCTGGGCCTGGGCGGCTCGGCCATGACCGACGGCGGCAGCGGCGCCCTGCGTGCGCTGGGCCTGAAACCGCTGGACTCCGCTGGCAACGTTGTTCCGCTGGGCGGCGGATCACTCGCCGACGTTGCGGCTCTCGACACCACCGGACTGGACCCGCGCCTGTCGGCTGCCACGTTCAGGATCGCCGTGGACGTCCAGAACCCGCTCTATGGCGCAACCGGCGCAGCCCACGTCTTCGGCGCCCAGAAGGGTGCCGACGACGAGGCAACGGAACAGCTCGACGCCGGACTCCGCAACTGGGCGTCCGTGCTGCGCGAGGCCACTGGCCGGGACGTCAACGTCCCGGGCGCCGGGGCGGCAGGAGGCTTCCCGGCGTCGTTCCTTGCCTTCACCAACGCCAGGCTGGAAGGCGGGTTCGCGCTCGTCGCAGGGCTCACCGGCCTCGCAGGCCAGCTGGAGGACGCGGACCTGGTGATCACCGGTGAAGGTTCCATGGACTCGCAGTCGCTGACCGGTAAAGCTCCCATCGCGCTCGCCGACGCAGCCCGGGAACGTGGGATCCCGGTGATTGTGGTGGCGGGGCGGATCCTGGTAACGCCGGAGGACTTGGCCGAACATGGCGTAGTAGCCGCCGCGCAACTGCTGGATGTTGCGGCCAGTCCGGAGGACGCCGTCGCCAACGCCGCCAAATACCTGGCCTGGGCTACCAGCCAGGTTCTGGAAGGCGCCTGACGCCAGCTGACTAGGCCCCGGTTTCGTAGTGCGGTTCGGCTACCGGCTTGGACTCCGGTGAGCCCTTTTCGCGCAGGTAGACGGAGGCACCCACCAGGACCGCCACGGCGAGGAATTCGCTTTGCCAGTTCTGGAAGGACTCGAACCAGAACCGGCTGGTGGCCAGATACCCCAGCGCCGTGACGGTGGGCTGGCCGTGGCTCTGTTGTTCGTCGTTGTATGCCGAGGCTCCGCCGGCCGCGTGCAGGCTGAAGGAGGCCACAAACAGCAGCAGCAGGAGGATGGACAGGGAGTGTGCATACAGCTTCAACACCAGGCCGCCGCGCTTGACGGGCCACGGCGTGGCGTCCTTGATGATGGCATCGCGCGGGTCCTGGTCCTGCGGGGCAGTTTTGCCCATGGGCTTGGATTCGGAGGACCCCTTCTGGAAAAGGAAGACGGTCAGGATCACATACATGGCCATCTGGAGGAACTCGGATTCCCAGTTTTCAAATGTGGCCTCGACGAAATCGCCCGTGGAGAGGTACTCCAGCACGGTGACGCCCGGCTGCCCGTGGGCCAACTGGTCCTCGCTGTAGGCGGCCGCGCCGGAGAGGATCATTCCACCATAAAATGCCAGGAACAGTCCGGCGTTAGCGAGCAGGAGTCCGTGTTCCTTGGCCCACGTGCGCATGTGCACTCCTTCGGGTGATCCTGTTTCGGCGGGGCGGCGGCCGGGCCGGGTGGGTAGCTATCGATCCGCAGCGCGCCTGTTGAGCCGCAGCGGGACGTAGATCAGCAAGATCAGGAGGACCGCCAGCAGGATTCCGCCGGCCGTGAGGCCTGCTGTGCGGCCGGCCGTCACGTCAAAGACCAAGGCGGCTGTCCCGACACTAAGCATCCCCACACCGGCCAGGGCGATCTTGGTGATGGTGTCCGCGCTGGAGACCAAGGTTTCCTTGAGCCGTTGGCGGAAGAGGCGGCGGTGGACGCTGACGGGAAGCAGGATAAAGGCGGTGGTCAGCGTCGCGATCACCACGTTGACAAGGTAGAGGCCCACCTGGAAACCGTCCAGGTCCCCGAACCGCTGCTGGAACGGCAGGGTCAGGAGAAAACCGGCCAGGATCTGGACCCCCGTCTGCAGCACCCTGAGCTCCTGCAGCAACTCGGCCCAGTTCCGGTCAAGCTGCTCCTCCCGGGTTTCGTTCCGTCCGGTGCTGCCGGTGAAGTCCTCCACATCCGACATGATCCTCCTCGCTCCGGGCCTGGGCCTGTGCTCCAAAACTAGGCTTAACTTGCGCCGAGGGCAACGTTTGATAAGTTTACTGATTATTCCCTCCGCGCGGTGGACTTGCTCCGCCGCGCGGGATAGTTTCGAAGAGCCGCTGCAGGCGGGAGCCCTTCGAAAACCGATCCAATGAAGAGGTGGACTATGAGCGATACGCAGAAACGGACAGGCCCGCCCACGGACCCCCGGGACGGCTATTACTCCGGGCCCTTTCCGAAGCAGGAACAGAAGCAGCCCGGGCTCACTGCGCCCATGGATCCGAAGCCGGACCATGGCGAGCTCAGTTACGAAGGTCACGGCGCGCTAAAGGGTAAGGCCGCGCTCATCACGGGCGGCGACTCCGGAATCGGCAAGGCGGCGGCCATCGCGTTTGCCCGCGAGGGGGCCGACGTCGCAATTTCCTATCTTCCGGAAGAAGAGGAAGATGCCCAGGACAGCGCCGACTGGATCCGCAAAGCGGGCCAGCGCGCGCTGCTTCTGGCCGGGGACGGCCGGGAGGAGGCCTTCAGCACCCGGATCGTGGCAGACGCCGCAGCCGAATTCGGCGGTCTGGATGTGGTGGTCCTCAACGCCGCCTACCAGAAGAACCGCGAGAGTTTCGAGTCCCTGCCTACCGAGGAATTCGACCGCGTCTTCAAGACCAATCTCTATTCCTTGATCTGGACGGCCAGGGCCGCGGTTCCGCACCTCAAGGCTGGCTCCTCGATCATTACGACGGCTTCCATCCAGGCCTTTAATCCTTCTCCGGGGTTGATTGACTACGCCATGACCAAGGCGGCGCAGGTTGCGTTCACCAAGGCGCTTGCCCAAGAACTGGGACCCAAAGGAATCCGTGTCAACGCGGTGGCTCCCGGCCCCATCTGGACCCCACTGATCCCGGCCACGGAATGGCCGGACAAGCTGCCCGCCTTCGGGCAGGACACGCCGTTGCAGCGTGCCGGTCAGCCGGCGGAGCTCGCCGCGGCCTATGTGCTGCTGGCGTCGGACCAGGGATCTTACATTTCCGGAGCAGTGCTGCCGGTGACCGGAGGCAAGGGCCTGTAACGAAGTCTGCACGTCAAAGTCACATCCACAAGGTAGATTCACATCCACAACAGGAGGAACCATGAGTCAGGACAACCAGCACGCGGAACCGGCCGAAGAAGCGGGCGGCTACGGCACGCCGACAGCGGAACAGGAGATCGGCGGTGCGGAGACCAACGCTCCCGGTTTTGAGCCGGGCGAACCGCCCATCCCGCGCGACGCCGACGTGCCCTCCGCCGAGGCCGAGATCAACGACGCCAACGCCGATTCGCAGGGCTCCGAACCCTTCTCGTCGGAATCGGGACAGGATGCGGCCGGCCTGCCGGACGGCAGCGGAACCGACCTCCCCAAGGACAAATCACCGAACGACGACGACGAGGAAAGTTTCGACGCCGGGTAAGCACTTTCTGTGCCAGGACTGCGGTTTTTGTGTGGCTAGGCGCAGCGCTTGGAGCGGCCACCGGACGTATCCTAGAAATAGGTTTTGCAGTGGGCCACGCGTTTCGAACCTAGGCGTGGAACATGGCCGCGGAGACACCGGGGGAGCCAGGCTGGGAATCGCTTCCCGACCCCCAGGATTTGGTGTTCGAGAGCACCGATGTTGAAGACTTCCTTGCTGCTGTCACCCTCGAGTTCATGCGCGACATCGGTGGCGATTCCCGCGGTATCAGCTGGGCTGTCACCTTCTTCCGGCCCGGCGCGGTCCGGACGGCCGCCGCCGGGACCGCCGCAGCCCGCGCCGCGGACGAAGAGCAGTGCTCGTTTGCGGACGGACCCGTGCTGGAAGCCCTGCGCGCGGGTGACTTTGTGCATCTGGCCGACGTCGCCCGCGACCGGCGGTGGCCAGGCTATGCCAGTGCTGCCGCGGACCACGGCGTCAGGTCGCTGCTGGCCATGCCGATTGTGGCCGCTGCCGGATGGAGTGCGGCACTGAGCCTCTACGCGTCCACTCCCCATGCCTTCACCAGCGAGGACATCATCAGGACGCGCCAGTATGCGCGGCAGGTGGCCCGGTCACTGCGGATGGTGGTGCGTGTGGCCGAGCGGGCGGAAGCCGGCGCGCAAATGGCAGTAGCCCAAAGCTCAATGATGCTGATGGACCTGGCCGTGAGCACCCTAAAATCCGACTACGGGCTCGGCCATGAGGCAGCCCTGCAGTATCTCCGGACCGTCGCACGGCACACGCGCCAGGGGCTCCGCGAAACAGCCCTGAATATTGTTGCCGGCTCGCGCCCAGCCCCCGCCGGGCGCGGCCAGGAAAATGCCGCCTTCAAAGGAGTAGCTGACGTTGAAACGCCCGCACTCCACCGGGGACCCTACAAAACAGGGAGCACGGCATGAACGTCTGGAAGCAGGACTTTGCAGCCAAGAACGCCTCCGGGGAACCCGAGCCGCACCCGTGGCACCGGCTGGTTGCGTTGGGCGACTCCTTCACCGAGGGCATCGGTGACCCCGAGCCACGCAGCGAAGGTGGTTTGCGCGGCTGGGCAGACCGTGTGGCCGAGGAGCTCGGTGCGAACCAGCCCGATTTCGCCTATGCCAACCTGGCCGTCCGGGGCCTGATGGTGCGGCAGATCCTCGACCAGCAGCTCGCGCCGGCGCTGGCCCTGAAGCCCGACCTGGTCACGCTCTCCGCAGGCGGCAACGATATCGTTTTCCGCCGCAGCGATCCTGACCGGCTTGCAGAAAAGATCGACGACGGTGTGGAGCAACTGGCCCGGTCCGGCGCCACGGTGGTCCTCTTTGCCGGGCCGGACTGGGGTGCCACGCCGGTCTTCAGCCAGATCCGCGGGAAGGTTGCCATCTTCAACGAGAACCTCCATGCGGTGGCCGCCCGCCACGACGCCGTCATGGTTGACCTGTGGTTCCTGCGCGAACTGTCGAACGCGGGCATGTGGGATCCGGACCGGCTGCACTTCTCACCGCTGGGCCACCACACCATCGCCGCGGCCGTGCTGAAGGCCCTGGGTGTCGCCCACACGTTGGAGCCGTTTGAGCCCAAGCCGCCGCTGCCCCACAGCTGGAAGGAGGCCAGGACCGAGGACCTCATCTGGGCACGGGAATATCTCGTTCCATGGGTGATCCGGCAGCTGAGGCACCCGCCGGAAGCCGAGCTGACCGCCAAGCGTCCCCAGCCACGGCCGGTTTTCGGTATCGGAAGCCCGCCCGGACCATATATCGGCGGCGGTCACGCGGCCTGACGCCTCAGCCTGGCCCACCAGTCTGCGGCGTCAGTTGCGGACGGGTCAGCGCTTTTTCGGCGCGCGTTTCGCAGCTGCGTTGACGGCTGCCTTGGCGGCGGGAGGCAGGCCCGCCTGCTCCGTTTCCGGTTCAGCCACCGAGCCGCGGGCCTTCGCGATGGCTTTCATGCCGTGGTAAATCACCAGGGCAGCGGCTGAGCCGAGGGCGATGCCGGTGAACGTCAGGTCCCCGATAGTCCAGGTGTAATCCGCAATGCCGATGATCAGCGCGACGGCGGCGGTGGTCAGGTTTACAGGGTTGGAGAAGTTCACCTTGTTCTGCACCCAGATCTTCACGCCCAGGATGCCGATCATGCCGTACAGCATGGTGGCGGCGCCGCCCAGCACGCCCGGCGGGACCGTGGCAATCAGTTCGCCGAATTTCGGCGAGAAGCTCAGCACAATGGCGAACACGCCGGCAACCCAGTACGCCGCCGTCGAATACACCTTGGTGGCCGCCATAACACCGATGTTCTCCGCGTACGTGGTAGTGCCGGAACCGCCGCCGAAGCCGGCGAGGACGGTAGCGGCACCGTCGGCCATCAGCGCGCGGCCGGAGACGCCGTCGAGGTTCTGGCCGGTCATGGCCGCCACGGACTTCACGTGCCCGATGTTCTCGGCCACCAGGACCAGCACCACGGGGACAAAGAGGCCCAGCACGCCCACATGGAACTCGGGGGTCTGGAAGTGCGGCAGGCCGATCCAGGCAGCGGCGTCCATTTTTTCGTAGCTGACTTCGCCGCGCAGCATGGCGACGAGGTAGCCCACCACCACGCCCACCAGGATGCTGAGCCGGCCGATGATCCCGCGGAACAGGACGCTGACCAGGATGATGGTGGCCAGCGTGATGACGGCGGTGACGGGGGCAGCGTCGAAGTTCATCTTCGCCGCTGGGGCGAGGTTCAGGCCGATCAGCGCCACGATGGCGCCGGTGACGATCGGCGGCATCAGCCGGTTGATCCAGCCCGCGCCGAACTTCTGCACGATCGCGCCGATCAGGGCCAGGGCGACGCCGGCGAGCACCACCCCGCCCAGCGCGCCGGGTACGCCGAACTGCTGCTGGGACGCCATGATGGGCGCGATGAACGCGAAGCTGGAGCCGAGGTAGCTGGGCACGCGTCCCTTGGTGATGACCAGAAACAGCAGCGTGCCGATGCCGGAGAAGAAGAGGGTGGTGGCCGGCGGCATGCCGGTGATGATGGGCACCAGGAAGGTGGCTCCGAACATGGCCACCACGTGCTGCATGCCCACGCCGATGGTCAGTGGCCAGGCCAGCCGCTCATCCGGTGCAACCACGTGGCCGGGCTTAATCGATTTGCCGTTGCCGTGGAGCTTCCATTTCATTCCGAGCATGCTCATCGTCGGGGCCTTTCAAGGGGTTGCCGCGGGGGCTGGGATCTTCCGGTGCAACAATACCGCGCGGCCCGGTCCGGGTTCAGCAGGTGCTGTCGAGTGCCTTCCGCGCGATCCGCAAAACTTCCCAGGCCAGCTCGTTACTGGGTGCGTAGGGTGTGAGGTTCATCTGGGCAGGAGGATAGGCGAGGTTGATGGTTACTTGGCGCCGGGCGTCGGGGGTAGTCAGGGCCATCGTTCCGTATCCTGCAGTGTCCCCGCCGTGTCCGTAGTAGAAGCCGCCCTCGCAGGCGTCGCCCCACCGGTCGAGGCCAAGCCCGTAACCCTCAGGCGCCAGCAGCATCTCCTTGACAGTGGCAGGCTTCAGGAGCCGCCCTTCCATCAGGGCAGCGTAGAACGTGTTCAGGTCACCGACAGTTGCAACCAAGCCGGCCGCGGTGTTGCCGATATACCCATCCACGTACCCCGCGTCCAGCGGAACGCCGTCGATGGTGATGTAGCCATGGACCATGTTTGCGGGTGCCGGGCCGGCCACGGGCAGGTGGGTGCCGGTCAGCGTAAGGGGTTTGATGATGTCGGCCTGCAGGACCTGGGCGATGGGCCGGCCTCGCAGGCGCTCCACCATGAGGCCAAGTGTGACGTAGTTCGAGTTGGAGTACAGCATGCGGTCGCCGGGCGTCAGCACCCACGGCAGGGTTGCTGCCAGGGCGAAAACTTCTTCCGCCGTCATCGAATGCGTTAGCACCTGCTGCAGTGTCCGCGACTCCATCAGCGCGTCATCGTAGCTCGGCATTCCGCTCGTATGCCGCAGGAGGTGCTCCACCGTGACAGGGCCCGGCGGCTTCATCAGCGTGTCGAATTCCGGAAGGTGCCGTCCCACCGGGTCCTGGAGCTGGATGACGCCTTCCTCCATCAGCTTCAGGACCGAAACGGCCACCATGGATTTGGTGACACTGGCGACGTGGACCAGGTCGGTGACCTCGGCCGGCGTCGACGTTTCAAGGCTGCGGACCCCGTCTGCCGACGAAAACGTCTCGCCGTTGATCCGCGCCTCGATCAGGACTGCCGGGGCTCCGAGGTCCAGCATCCTTTTACTGAATTCCGCCAGGATGGTCCGGTATGTCACGGGCGCTCGGGTGACCTGCACGGGCGCCGGCGGCGCCGCTGTGCAGCCCGTCAGCATGACTGCCACGATGGCAGCCAAAACGGCGGAGAACCGGACCGGTGATGGGCGCTTCCGAGGCTCCGACATGTCATCACGTCCCTGCTGGGGTCGGGCGGCGCGGCGAGCACGATCGGGCAGACTGCGCCTTTACCGCATATGTTCCTCAGGCTCGCCGGACGGGTCAAGCGGAAATCCCGCCCCGAAGTGGCGAACGTCACGTGCGCGCTGGGAAGAAGTCGGGCGTGCTTGAAGTTACAACTATGGAAAGCAGACCGCCGGCCCATCATTTACGATGAGCGGGCCCAGCGAAAGGTACGCCATGACTATTGCCCACGAAGAAGCGGTTATCGATTCGGCCGCCGTCGACGCCATTTTTGCCGAGGCCCGCACGGCCAACTCCTTCACCGGCGAGGTGACCGAGGACCAGGCCCGCGCCATTTACGAACTCACCAAGTTCGGCCCCACAGCTTTCAATTCCCAGCCCCTCCGCGTGACCTACGTCCGCTCGGACGAAGCCCGCGCCACCCTCGTTGACACCCTGGCCAACGGCAACAAGGCCAAGACCGCCTCCGCGCCGCTGGTTGCCGTCCTCAGCTATGACACCGCCTGGGCCGAGCAGTGGGACAACTTCCTCCCCGAATACAACGCTCCCAAGGCCATGTACGACGCCGCCCCGGACCTCGCCGCGTCCACAGGCAACAACAACGCCCACCTGCAGGCCGGCTACTTCATCCTGGCTGTCCGGTCCCTCGGCCTCGCCGCGGGCCCGATGACCGGAGCCGACTTCGGCGCCATCGACGCCGCGTTCTTCCCGGCCGGCGACCAGAAGAGCTTCCTGGTGGTCAACATCGGCCAGGCCGGCGCAGACGCGTGGGGCGCAGCAAAGCCCAAGTTCAGCTACGAGGACGTCGTACGCACCGTCTAACGCTCTCTCACTTAAAGCGGCTTTAACACTGACGCTCTCTCACTTTCCTGAAGAAAGTGAGAGAGCGTCAGTCATTTAAGCGCATCTAGTGAGAGAGCGTTGGTGTTTTCGTGCGCAGGTTAGGCGATGACGCCGTCCACCAGTGCCTTGGCTTCCGCCTGAACCTGCTTGAGGTGCTCCTCGCCCTTGAAGGACTCGGCGTAGATCTTGTAGACGTCCTCGGTCCCGGACGGGCGCGCGGCGAACCAAGCGTTCTCCGTGACCACCTTGAGCCCCCCGATGGCCGCACCGTTGCCGGGCGCCTCGGTCAGCTTGGCGGTGATGGTTTCGCCGGCCAGTTCCGTTGCGGTGACGTCCGACGGCGAGAGCTTGCCAAGTGCCGCCTTCTGCTCCCGCGTTGCTGCTGCATCAATGCGCGCGTAGACGGGGGCGCCGAACTGGTCGGTCAGGCCCTTGTAGAGCTGGGACGGGGACTTGCCGGTGACCGCGGTGATCTCCGAGGCCAGCAGCGCAAGCAGGATACCGTCCTTGTCAGTGGTCCAGACGCTGCCGTCCAGCTTGTTAAAGGAGGCGCCGGCCGATTCCTCGCCGCCGAATGCGCCCTCGCCGGACAGCAGGCCCGGCACAAACCATTTGAAGCCCACAGGGACCTCAACCAGTTTCCGGCCCAGGCTTTCGGCCACGCGGTCGATGATCGAGGACGAGACCAGGGTCTTGCCTACCACCGAGTTGGGGTTCCAGCCGCTGCGGTTGCGGTAGAGGTAATCGATGGCGACGGCGAGGTAGTGGTTCGGGTTCATCAGGCCACCCACCCCATCAACAACGGGTGTCACGATCCCGTGCCGGTCGGCGTCGGCGTCGTTGCCGGTGGCGATGTCGAACGCGGCTGAACTGCCGCCCTCGGACATCCTGTTGATCAGGGAGGCCATGGCGAACGGTGAGGAGCAGTCCATCCGGATCTTTTCGTCCCAGTCCAGGGTCATGAAGGCCCACTGCGGATCAACGGTGGGGTTCACTACGGTCAGGTCCAGGTGGTGGCGCTCGCCGATCTCGCCCCAGTAATCCACCGCGGCACCGCCCATGGGGTCGGCGCCGATGCGGACGCCGGCTTCGCGGATGGCGTCCAGGTTCAGGACGGACGGGAGGTCGTCAACGTAGCTGCTGAGGAAGTCGAACTTGCCGGTGCTGTCCGCCGCCAGGGCGTCAGCCACGGCAATGCGCTTCACGCCCCGCAGGTCGTTTTCCAGGAGTTCGTTGGCTCGATTGGCGATCCAGCCGGTGGCGTCGGAATCGGCCGGGCCGCCGTGCGGAGGGTTGTATTTGAAGCCGCCGTCTCCGGGCGGGTTGTGGCTGGGTGTGACCACAATGCCGTCCGCCTCCGGGGTGCCGGGCTGGCGGTTGTTGTTGTAGGTGAGGATAGCGTGGCTCAGCGCCGGTGTGGGGGTGTAGCCGTGCCGCGCGTCGATCAGCACGTGCACGCCGTTGGCGGCGAGAACTTCCAGTGCGGAGTTCTGTGCCGGCTCGCTGAGGGCGTGTGTGTCCTTCGCCAGGAAAAGCGGGCCGGTGATGCCCTGCCCGGCGCGGTACTCCACGATTGCCTGGGTGATCGCGACGATGTGTTTTTCGTTGAACGACGCCTTCAGGCTCGAGCCGCGGTGCCCGGAAGTACCGAACGCCACGCGCTGGCCGGGATCACTCAGATCCGGCGTGATGTCGTAATACGCGTCGAGGAGCGCAGTGATGTCAACAAGGTCCTGGGGTTGGGCAATTGTGCCCGCGCGGCTAGCCATGGCACCAGCATGCCAGACGTGGCGGGGAGTCAAAACGCCGGGTCCATAATTCGGCCCCTATGACGCGGAAAGTCCCCTCCGGGCCTTCGGCGGCAGGTAGTTAAAGCGAGTACCGGCCCCCAAAGTACCTATATACCGGCTCCCTGCGCCGCTGCTACGTTCGGAAAACTGAGGAAAGAACGCCCGACGGCGGGGAGCGCCGCCGTCGGGCACTGCAGTTGCGTCGGGCACTGCAGTAAGCCGGTACGCAGCGATCAGGGGGCAGGCCATGGGTGCAGGGGACGGCGCGGCGGAGCAGGCGAGGCTGGCTGCAGAACGCGTGCAGCGGCTGAAACGCCAACTCGATCAGGCTGAACGTGCCACGAAGTCGTGGGACGCCGGCGCCGTGGGCGAGCGGCTCGTGGCGGACAGCCTGAGCGGGCTCATTCCGCACGGCTGGTACCTTCTGAACGATGTCCACTGGCCCGGGCGGCCCAAAGCCAACCTTGACCATGTGCTGGTGGGTCCCGGCGGAGTGGTGGTGGTGGACGCCAAGAACTGGACCGGGGAAGTCCGGGTCTCCGCCGGTGTCCTGTGGCAGGGCCGTTTTGCCAGGACGCAGTCCGTGGACGGCGCATTGGCGCAGTGCGCCGCCGTCGCGTCCGTGCTGGCACCGCCCCACCGGCGGTTCGTCCGGCCGCTGATCTGCCTCGCCGGGCAGCCGGACGTCTTCGGCATCACCAATTCCGACGTCGCCGTGGCAGGCGCCGGTCGCGTTGTTGCCGCCGTCCTGGCGCTGCCCCCGGTGCTCGACCAGCAGACGGTGGTGGGCCTGTATGCGCAACTCGGCGAGCAGCTCACGCAGGAATCTGCGGAAAGTCCTGCGGTGAACTCGCTGACTGTGAAGCGGCCGACCGTGAAGCCGCTGACAGACGAGCCGGCGGCCGGACAGCTAGCGGTGGCGGGGCCGCCGCGGTCCGGGCAAAGAGGGCGGCGCCGGCAACTCTCCCACGGCACCGGCCCCGGGGTGCGTCGTGGGGCGGGCGGCGTCGGATCCGTTCGAGCTGGGAAGTCGAGGGCACAGCACCACGCCGCAGCTGGGTTGACCCGGTTGATGTTCCTGGCTGCTTTTGTGGTCTTTGCTGTTTACGTGCTGCCGTATTGGGTGCGGTAGGACTGGAATGAGGGATACGGTAGGCCTGTATTGCAGGCGGCGGTAGGCTGGGAATCGAAGACTTCGAATGGGGAAAAAAATGACTGACCAGCCAACTCCGCGCCCTGATTCGCAAGGGTCCGCCGCCTACGGACCAGGCGATTCGCCGACAGGCTACGAGCCGCCGCAGTTAGTGCCGCCGCAGGGCCCCAGCATTCCGGCGCCGCCTTTGTATGACCAGAATCAGTACGGCACAGGCCAGTACAGCCAGCCTGGTGCGTACAGCCAGCCGGGCGATCAGTACGGCGCGGCATATACGCAGCCGCCAAGCCCTTACGGCCAGGGCGCCAGCCCCTACGGCCAGCCGGCGTATGGCCAACCCGCCTACGGCCAGCCCGCCTACTACGGCATGCCGGCGCAGCAGCCCAAGGGCCTGAGCATCGCCAGCATGGTGCTCGGCATTTCGTCGGTCCTTCTTGGCTGGTTTATGATTCCGCAGATCGCCGCAATCATCACCGGCCATCTGGCCCTCCGCCGCGAACCGACGGGCAAGGGCATGTCCATCACGGGGCTGGTCCTGGGCTACCTTTGCCTGCTCGGGTACGGAGCGTTCTGGC
This sequence comes from Pseudarthrobacter lactosi, assembly GCF_055412785.1. Classification (NCBI taxonomy): domain Bacteria; kingdom Bacillati; phylum Actinomycetota; class Actinomycetes; order Micrococcales; family Micrococcaceae; genus Pseudarthrobacter; species Pseudarthrobacter lactosi. Next base: position 529,572 of record NZ_JBVAYS010000003.1, on the reverse strand, counting down.
TGCTCCTCATCATCGGGCTGATGTCGTACGGCACCACCTACGGGTACTGACCCCCGCTCGGGTACTGACACCCGGTCGAAACTGGATTCGGATTGCGGGGCAGGTTGGCCCGCCGCGGACTTCCAGGCAGCGGAAAGGCCCCCGTCAGGGGGCCTTTCTTCAGGCGGGCCTGAACAACAAATTCAGACTCTCGCGCGTCTGCGCTCAGCGGCCGGTTCCTGGGCTTCGTCGGCCTTCCGGCGACGCGGGAAGGCCCAGAAGCTGAAGTCCTGGGCCGTGTAATGCGGCTCCGGACGGTCCGGCGGTGTCTCCTGGCGCGCTTCGGGTTTCCGGTCGGTTTCCTTCTTGGTACGCCAACCGAACTCCTCCATCGATGAATAGCACATCACAGACCTCCTCTTAGCGACTGCCCCTTAATCGTCCTCCGAATCGGCCCCGGAGTCGACACCTCAGCGGTTCAAACGGGCGTCAAAAGCCGAGCTGGGCCGCCACCTGCAGCAGGAGCAGTTCCGATCCTGCTGGCCCCACAAGCTGGATCCCCATCGGCAGGCCAAGGGCTTGTTGCCCTCCGGTCCAGTACACGGGAATCGTGATCGCCGGCAGGCCGCAGACGTTCACCATGGAGGACCACGGCGCGAATTCGCACTGCCGGCGGTAATCGCCGTCGGCGTCCCCAGGCCACTCCGCGGCCGGCCACGGTTCGTCACCGTGAGTGGCGCCGGTAAACCAGCCCACGGGACGGGGCGTCTGCGCCAGGGCCGGCATCAGCATCAGGTCCCAGCTGCCGTACTGCGTGACGGTGTCGCGCTCGAATTGCCGAAGGAACGCCAGGGATTCATTGAGCTTGGCGGCGCTGCGCTGCTGGGCCCGGCGCCTGAAAGTGCGCGTCAGAGGGGCCAGAAGCGCTTCGCGGTGCGGACTGATCCGGGCAGTTCCGACGGCGGCGGTCCACGCCGTGGTGAAGGCGTCCGGGTAGCGGTTGTCATAGCGGATGGCGGCTTCACTGACGGCGTGCCCGGCATGCTCCAGCATGTCGACGCCCGCCTGCAACGCAGCCAAGGCCTCGGGCTCCGGTGTGAACGGGAAAGTGGTGGACCATGGGCTGTCCGGGGTCAGGCCGATGCGCAGCGGTCGCGGGTCGTGTGCCACAGCGCCGAGGTAACTGCTGTTAAAGGACGGAACCAGAGCATCCATCAGCAGGGCCGCGTCGGCTGCGCTGCGGGCCAAGGGCCCCGCCACCACCAGCCGGGCTGGATCGCCGGAACTCTCGCCGGAGGGCACCACGCCGCGGCCGGGTTTGAGGCCCACCAGGCCGCAGGCGGCGGCCGGGATGCGGACAGAACCGCCGCCGTCGGTCCCTGGCGCGAACGGCAGCAGGCCCGCGGCCACCGCGGCAGCGCTGCCGCCCGAGGAACCGCCGGAGCTCCGGCTCGGGGCACGCGGATTGCGCGACGGCGGCGCGATGCGGTTTTCGCTGTACGCCGTCAGTCCAAACTCCGGAACCTGCGTCTTGCCCAGTGAGACAACGCCGGCGGCCTTCAGGACTGTGGCCAGGGCGCCGTCGGCGGGCGCCGGTTTGTGGTCAAGCGCAGCGCTTCCGTGGGTGGTCACCACACCGGCGACGTCGGTCAGGTCCTTGAACGCCACTGGCATGCCATGCAGGGGCGGCAGGCGGTCCGCGCTGGCCCCGGCGGCCTCCGCGGAGTCGGTTCCGAAGTCTTTTCGGAACCGGGCGAACCGGGCATCGGCGGCGGCCGCGTCGGCCATCGCCTGTTCTGCGGTGACCGTGACAAAGGCGCCCAGCAGCGGATTCTGCTCCGCAATACGGGCCAGGAAATGAGCGGTGGCCTCCCGCGCTGAGAGCTCGCCGGCGCGTAGCGCATCCCGCAGTTGGACGGCGGTCAGTTCGTGGATGTCAACAGCGGAACCGGTTGTCTGCACAGCGGGCAAGGATCCTCCTACGGGTCATTTAGAAGCGTAACTTGTCCCTGGTTTCGGAAGCGGGGCGATCGGCTGGCGCTAGGCTGGAGGAAGACCCGTAATTCTCCGAAAAAGGACTCCCATGAGCGATTTCGATACCGTGCCCGTCAATGACGTCCCAGGCGACGCCGTGATCCTGGACGTCCGCGAAGACTACGAATGGGTAGCCGGACACGCTGAGGACGCTGTGCACATTCCCTTGGACCAGCTTCCGGCGCGGCTCGACGAACTGGACCCGGACCAGGACGTCTATGTCATCTGCCGCACGGGCGGGCGGTCCTTCCGCGCCGCGCAATGGCTCACCGGACAGGGGTATACGGCCATCAACGTGGCCGGCGGAATGGACCAGTGGCTCGAGTCCGGCAAGCCGCTTGTGTCCGATAACGGCCTCAAGCCCCTCGTTCTGTAGTTCAACCCGAATCGGTGTCCACCACCCAAGAGGAATTCATGCCCGCGACGCCCGTTACGTACACCTTCCTTGGGCCTGAGGGCACGTTCACCGAAGCGGCGCTGATGCAGGTTCCGGATGCCGCCCAAGCCACCCGCATTCCAGCCTCCAACGTCAACGCGGCGCTGGACATGGTCCGAGCCAGCTCTGCTGACGCGGCGATGGTCCCCATTGAGAATTCGGTGGAAGGCGGCGTCACCGCCACGCTTGACGCCATCGCCGGCGGGCAGGAACTCCGGATCATCCGGGAAGTCTTGGTTCCCATCAGCTTTGTCCTGGTGGCCCGGCCGGGCGTGGAGGTGGTGGATATCCGCCGGATCTCCACCCACGGCCACGCGTGGGCGCAGTGCCGTCTCTGGGTGGATAAGAATATTCCTGGCGCGGAATATGTTGCAGGCTCCTCCACCGCGGCGGCCGCAGTGGGGCTCCTGGGCGGCGAAGCCCTCTACGACGCCGCGATCTGTGCGCCAATAGTGGCACAGGAGCAGCCGGGGCTGAGCGTCCTGGCAGAGAACATCGGCGACAACCCGGGCGCCGTAACACGGTTCATCCTGGTGGGCAGGCCGGGAGCACTGCCCGAACGGACCGGTGCGGATAAGACCACAGTGGTAGTCCCGCTGCCGGAAGACCGTCCGGGTGCGCTGATGGAAATCCTGGACCAGTTCGCTACGAGGGGCGTGAACCTTAGCCGGATCGAATCCCGGCCGACAGGTCAGTACCTTGGCCACTACTTTTTCAGCATCGACGCCGACGGGCACATTGCGGACGCCCGTGTGGCTGATGCCTTGGCCGGGCTTCACCGCATCAGCCCGGCCACCCGCTTCCTGGGCTCCTATGGGCGGGCAGACGCCCAAAGCTCCAACGTCGCGCAACACACCTCTGACGAGGCATTCCGGGCCGCGCATGAATGGGTCGGGCAGATTTTGCAGGGGGAATGAACGCGGTTTGACGATGACCGACGCTTCGCCCACAGCGTAGGTCAAGGTACTTCCGCGGGATAGTTACTGTGCGTATGCTTGCTTGATCCACTTGGGGGATGGCCCCTAACGAAGGGAGCAGGTCATGAGTACCAGCAGCACAGACAATGACGGCCAGGGCATGATCGTTAATCCCAAACCCGCAGTCGACAATCAGGACTGGGACGGCGACGATGCGGACCGCGCTGACCGCCTGCGCTTCGAAGAGGAGCAGGCCATGATCCGCGAACAGTCCGAGGCGCGCGCCGCGAAGGCCGCCGCAGAGGCTGAAGCGGTCAAGAAGGCAACTGCCTGAGGCCAGGCCTGCTCTAGGCCGGCTGGCCTTTCACTCTTATCAGGAGGGACCGCGGCTCCACCCGGACGGTGAGCTTGGTGGCCAAACCGGATGTGTCGCCGTCGATTTGTGTGGGCATGGGCTCCGGGCACTTGATGACAATTCGCCCGGCCCGGTACATCGTCATAATGGGCAGGTTGCCCTTGTGCTTGAAGAGGATCTTCGCGTACATGGCCAGCCAGCCGATGGCGCTGCGGGGGCTCATGACCACCACGTCCAGCATGCCGTCGTCGATCATCGCTTCCGGGATGAAGTCGATTCCGCCCGGCACCAGCCCACAGTTGGCAAAAAGGACGCTGCGGATGTTCCGGACCTGCTCAGGCTTGTCATCCAGCGCGACTGATACTTTCCTTCGACGCCCAGGCAGGTGACGCATTCCGGCCTCGGTATATGCGAGCCAACCCACGGCTTTCTTCAGGCCAGCGTTGGTATCCGCAAGAATTTCGGCGTCCATGCCGATCCCGGCGATGACCAGGAACGTGTGTTCGGAGGAGTGTCCCGTGCGGGAGTTTTCGATCCCCATCCGCGCTGTGTCGATGTAGCGCTGCTGGCCGAACAGTGCGGTGTGGATGCTTGCGTGGAGGTCGTTGACGTCCAGGTGCACGTTGCGTGCCAGCAGGTTTCCGGTGCCCAGCGGGATGACTCCCATAGCCACATGCGTGTGTGCGAGCAACTCGGCCACCGCCCGGACGGTGCCGTCGCCGCCGCCCACTAGAACGACGTCGGCGTTGTAGTCCAGCGCCGCCCGCGCCTGGGAGTATCCGGGGTCCTCGGCGGTTGTTTCGAGGAAAAGCGGCTCGTCCCAGCCAGCCGTTATGCAGGCGCGCTGGATGGCTTCCTTCGCTTCCGGGGCACGTGCCTTCACGGGATTAAGGATGACCGCCACGCGTTGCTGGGTAAGGCCGGTTTCGTGTGCTTCCTCGTGGACCGCGCTGCGGACGTGCAGGGCTTTGAGCCTGCGGACGCCCCACCAGCTGGAGACGGCGAAGGCCAGCGCCGCCGCGCTCAGGACGTAAAGAAGCCAGTCGTTCATGGTGCTTCAACAGTAGCCCGGCCGCGGCGCCGCGATTCCCGCCGTCCGGCCGGGCAGTGTTGGTCCCGCCGGATTCGATACTCTTGTCTGGTGATCGACGTAAAAGACCTCAGCGAAAACCCGGACAAGTTCCGTGCCAGCCAGCGCGCCCGCGGCGCAGACGAATCAGTGGTGGACGCGATCATCGCCGCAGACTCCGCCAGGCGTGCGGCCCTGATCCGGTTCGAAAACCTCCGCGCCGAGCAGAACGTCTTCGGCAAGAAGGTGGCGCAGGCCAAGGGCGACGAGAAGAAGGCCCTGCTGGCCGAGGTCAAGGAACTGGCCAACACCGTGAAAGCCGCGTCGGCCGAAGCGGACGCTGCCCAGGCCAAGCAGGACGAACTGCTGCGCACTATCCCGAACCTTATTGAGGACGGTGTCCCCGAGGGCGGCGAGGACGACTACGTGGTGGTCAAGACCGTTGGCACGCCCCGCGAGTTCCCCGATTTCGAGCCCAAAGACCACCTGGAAATCGGTGAGCTGATCGGCGCGATCGACATGGAGCGCGGCGCGAAAGTGTCCGGCTCACGCTTCTACTTCCTGCGCGGCGTGGGTGCGCGCCTCGAGATGGCGTTGCTGCAGATGGCCATGGACCAGGCCATCGAGGCCGGCTTCGTTCCCATGATTACGCCTACCCTGGTGCGCCCCGAAACCATGCAGGGCACCGGCTTTGATGTAAAGCACGACGCCGAGATCTACCGCCTCGCCGAGGACGACCTTTACCTGGTGGGCACCTCCGAGGTTGCCCTGGCCGGCTACCACGCGGACGAGATCCTGGACCTGACGGCCGGCCCCATCCGGTTCGCCGGGCAGAGCTCCTGCTACCGCCGTGAGGCCGGCTCGCACGGCAAGGACACCCGCGGCATCATCCGCGTCCACCAGTTCAACAAGGTGGAGATGTTCGTCTACACCACGGTGGAAAAGGCCGCAGCCGAACACGAACGGCTGCTGGCCTGGGAAGAGGAGATGCTGGCCAAGTGCGAGCTTCCGTACCGGGTGATCGACACCGCTGCCGGCGACCTCGGAATGTCCGCGGCCCGCAAGTTCGACTGCGAAGCCTGGGTTCCCACCCAGGGTGCCTACCGTGAGCTCACGTCCACCTCGAACTGCACCACGTTCCAAGCGCGGCGCCTGAACATCCGCGAGCGTGTGGTCAACGACGAAGGCGTCGCCAAGGGCACCCGTGCCGTGGCAACGCTGAACGGCACGCTGGCCACCACCCGCTGGATCGTGGCCATCCTGGAGCACCACCAGAACGCCGACGGCTCGGTCAACGTCCCGGCCGGACTGCAGAAGTACCTGGGCGGCATGGAAGTCTTCCCCGTCCTCTAGCCTTCGCTGATCCGACGAGAAATCCCCGTCACGTGGTCCATTCCCCCGGCAACTCCAGGGGGATTAGGCCACGGGGCGGGGATTCTTGCGTGGTGATTCCGGCACCTTCGAGTTTCCGCCGCAATAAATCCGGGTCCGTTACCACCGTCCAGTCCCAGCGGACAATCGTGTAGCCGAGTGCCCGAAGCCGATCCTCGCGCTTTTTCTCCGCCAGGATGATCGCACGCGTGCTGCGGCCGCCCAGAAGTTCGTCGTCGAGGTACTTGGCGCCGCCGTCGAACTCCCCAATGACGCCGTAATCCGGCCAGAAAAAGTCTGTCCGCGCAATGAAACCTTCATGGTCGTAGAAGGAACGCTGCAGGAGCGGAGCCGGAAGCCCCAAAACGTGGATAAGTGCCCTGCTCCGGGACTCCCCGGCGGATTCCGACGCCGCGTCAGCCAGTTCGAGTACCTCCAGGATCCGACGGCGTTTGGCAGCTGACGAGAGACCGGCCGCCGCATGCTGCACGTCGACTCGGGTGAGGTCTTCGCCCTCTTTGCGCCGTTTCCCCAGCGCAGCGTCCATGATGGCGACGGATTCGGGAAGTTCCAGCCGGCCAACACAGTCCATGACCGTCTGAACCAGTGACGTCACCCTGAACCCACGAGTGCTGACGACGTCCGATTGCCAGTGATGCCGCGAGACTCCATAGCCGCGAACGTCCTCCAACCCGGTGCGGCTCGTCTTCGGATCCCTTGCGGCCCGGGTAGTGGACGGGAGTTTGCCCGCCTTGTGGGGTGATGGCGTGAGGATGTGGATGTAGTCCGGAACCCGGTCGAGCTCGGCCCTGCCGTAGGCGCGGCTCAAGCCACGGCTACTTCCCGTGAGGGCTCGTCTGTGGCTGGCGTGGATCAGGGCGGGAGGGGCAGGTTCCATGGTCCAATGCTCATCTGATCGCCACAGCCCGGCCAGACCCGTCTGCTCGAATGTGGATAAGTCCCAGCAATTCCCCTCTGGGTGGGCTTTTCCCCTGGTCACGCGGCGGGGAATTGACCGCGGGGCGGGGAATCTACGGCCGGCAGGCGGGCGGCAAGCGTGCCGAAGGTTAACACTCACACCGGGGATAACCTGTGAGTATTTACCGGGTGTTCATGGGCGCTGTGGCCTGCGTCCTATCAGGTGCCGGGGGTCTCTGGTCTACTGGATATATGACTACATTGACTGAAACCACAGTCGCTGGCATCGATGACCAGCGGATCGCAAGCGAAAACAGCATCACCAAGTTCATGATTGCCCTGGACGTGGACGGAACCTTGGTGGACCACGATGGCCACATGTCCGTGCCCGTCCGCGAGGCCGCCCAGGCCGTGGTGGCCGCAGGGCACGACGTCCTGATCGCCACCGGGCGCTCCCTGAACGCCACGCTGCCCATCATCGAGCAGATCGGCATCGACAGCGGCTACGCCGTCTGCTGCAACGGCGGCGTGACCCTGCGGCTGGACCCGGACCTGGCCGACGGCTACGAAATCATCCACAAGGCCACCTTCGATCCGGCTCCGGCGCTCCGGGCGTTGCGGGAGAAGCTGCCCACGGCAAAGTATGCGCTGGAGGACGAGGACGGCAACTTCCTGTCCACGGAACGCTTCCAGGACGCCAGCTTCGGCGTCGAGGCGATCGGCGTCGACTTCCAGACTCTGCTCGAAGCCACCGCCGTCCGCCTGGTGGTGTTCAGCACCGAAAACACGCCGGAGGAATTCTCTTCAACCATCAAGGAGATCGGCCTGGCCGGCGTCACCTACTCGGTCGGCTGGACCGCGTGGCTGGACATCGCTGCCGCCGGCGTCACCAAGGCCAGCGCGCTGGAACGGCTCCGCGGCCAGTTGGGGACTGAGCCCCACCGGACCGTGGCCATCGGCGACGGCCGGAACGACATCGAAATGCTGGGCTGGGCCGGGCGCGGAGTCGCCATGGGCCAGGCCCCGGAGGAAGTTATCTTCGCCGCGGATGAGGTCACTCATTCAGTGTTCGACGACGGCGCCGCGCACGTGCTGCGCAGCCTCCTGGCGTAGGGCTCACCCCGGGCGGCCCCCGGGTGGGTCTACTTCTGGTGGGGGTCTACTTCTCGTCCGGTCCGAGGTCCGGCCCGGACACAAAGCGGACGTCGCGGCTGGCACTGCCTTGGAGTTCCAATATGGCCAGGACGTTGCGGCCTTGCCTGATGAGCGGCCCCGGCACGTAGAGCGTGCGCTGCGGGCCGCGGCTCCAGTATCGGCCGAGGTTAAAGCCGTTGACGTAGGCGTTGCCCTTCGTCCAGCCGTCCAGGCGCAGGTACCTGTCGCCCGGGCCGTCCGCCTCGAACGCCGCGAACGACAGGGACGGCCCGGCCACCCCACCGACTCCGTCCAGGTCCACGGCCAACGCCCCGAACGGACCCGCGACGTCAAGGTCCAGATTCTCCAGATCCAAGGCCCGGATCTGCCAGCCGGTGAGCTCCTCGCCGTCCAGCTCGGTCGGTCCGATCAATCCCTTGGACTCGCCGATCCGCGGTCCGTAATTCACCTGGCCCTGGTCTTCCACCAGGACCTGCAGCAGCCCGCCGCTGGGGATCACGATGGCACGCTCGCCCAGTTCGCGGCTGACCGTGCCGAGAGGGAGCCCGTCGAGGAAGAACTGTGCCCGGTCGCGGACCTCCGCGAAAGCCAGCACACCGCCGCGGTCCAGGGTGCGCTCGTAGAGGCAGAAACCGCGGTACTGTCCGGTGACTTCGGAAGTCGGCACCGGCCCTGCAACCTTCAGGGCGGAACCGAGCCCATCCACCGCGCTGAGCAGCGGGACACTCGAGTGAACGGTGACCGCTGACTCCAGCTGTAGCGGCCGTGGTGCCGGAACCTCGGAGGGAACAGGACCCGCACCCGGTGGGGGCGCGGCTGACCATTCCCTGGATCGGCACGCGCGGCGCTGCCGACGACGGCGACTATGCCGCCGTCGTCGTCCTCGCCGGTGCGGGAGGTACGGAAGCCGCTGCCGGCGTCCGGTTTGTCCCCGCCCACGGCGGCCCCGGTGAGGGCGGCGGACAGATCGAGTTCGCGGATGGCACCTCGATACCCCTCTCCCGGATTTGGCGTGCCCAATTCGACGCGTAGCTGCGCATTCGACGCTTCCTCCCGTCTTGTGTGCAGCGAGCCATCGAATCGGGCGCGCATTGGGCTGCACTAGGCTCGCGGGATGAGCCGAACCGAAGAGCGCGCACGTTTCCTGGCAGCCTACGACGACAACCTCCGCACCGACGCCGAGACCCCGAGCGCCCTCAAGGTGACCCAGCACGGACCCTTGCGCTTGGTGACGTTCATGAAGGGGCGGGGCTTCGTCAAATACAGGGATCTGGGCGATGGGGATGCGCACGCCATTACGCGGCTCGTCGCCGAGGCCATCGCCTACTTCCGCGCAGAACCTGCCATCAACAGGGTCGAATGGAAAGCCCGCGGGCATGACCACGCTCCGGGTGTGCATGAGGCTCTCATTGAAAGCGGCTATCGGGGCCGTGCTCGAGCCTTACGGCATCGCCGCCCTGACTGACGTGCCGCCGTCGCAACTGCAGGGCACGGTGCAGGACACGGAAAGGTTCCTGCCCGGATTTTCGGCCCTGCGTGACGGCCTGGCAGACGCCGATCCGGCTGCCGCCTTCGAAGCGCTGGACGGTTTCCTCACGTCCCGGCTCCATGGCGGCGTGGGGCAACGTCCGTACGTGGACGAGCGCACGCGGGAGGCGGTGGCGCTGTTGGCCGAGGACGACATCCCGGTGGCCGACCTCGCCCGCCGCTTGGGCACCAGCCCGTCCACCCTGCAGCGGATCATGATCCGCGACTGCGGAATCACGCCCAAGAGTTACGCCGACGTGTGCCGTTTCTACCGCTTCGTCAACGCCGCGGCCCAACTGCCTGCCGGCAGTTCAAGCGGCGCGGAGCTCCTGGCCCTGGCCGATTACTACGACCAGCCCCACCTGATCCGCACCTTCCGGCGCTTCAGCGGATTCACGCCCTCGGAGTACCTCCGCCTCATCCGCCGGCACGGCCCCGAGTACGCCACCTTCGTTCCGTTGGAAACCCCGACGGCGGTCCGCTGAGCGGGTGCCCATCCTGCGGCCGCGCGGTGCGGCTTTTCTACAAGACAGTGCGGGTGGCCTGGCATAGGCTCCACCCGTAGGCGCCGTCGGACGGCGTCTGCGGGAAGGGGACTGCCGTGGAACTGGACATCAACTGGCTGGCCGTACTGCTGGCCGCGCTGGCGGGCTTCATCGTGGGAGGGCTCTGGTACTCGGTACTCTTCGCGAAGGTATGGCAGCGCGAGGCCGGCGTGACGGATGAGCAGCTGAAGCACGGAACGGTGCGGGTGTTTGTCGGATCGTTCCTGCTCGCAGGGGTGATGGCCCTAGTGCTTGCTGCCTTCATCGGCAACGGCGGTGCAGGATTCGGTGCCCTGGCCGGGCTGGCCACCGGCGCTGCCTGGGTGGCGGCAGCCTTGGGCGTCAACTACCTCTTCGAACGCCGCAGCCTGACGCTGTTCGCCATCAACGCCAGCTACAACATCGCGACGTTCACAGCCATGGGGTCGATCATCGGCGCCTTGCAGTAGCGGCGACGCGAACCAGCTGTGTTCAGCGCACCTCGAGGATGAGCGCCAGCAACCGTGCGGCGGCAGGGCGGGCAGCGTATTCCTCGTTCCACTGGGACCTGGCCACTGCCTTGCTGACGGCCTGCGTGGTGATGCCGAGTTCCTGGGCCACGGCTTTCTGCTGTCCACGGACACCTGGCGTCATGAGGTCCAGGACGCGCCATTCAGCCCCGGATCTGTCCCGCACAATGTGGCCTAAGAGCCGGAGCACGGCCTCGGCTTCGTGGGCGATTTCGGCCAGCGGTCCTTCTACGGCAACCGGGATGCGTTCTTTGCTGTTTCGGAGCCGGTCCACCGCCCGCCGGGCGTAGATCAGGCCGTGGCCGGAGGCATCCTTGATCTGGTTGGGCAGTGGTTCGTTGACCGGCCCGACGCCGAGGCCCACGTACCAGGAACCGCAGCGCAGGGCGATCAGGGCAGCCTCTACGGCCTGGTGCGGGCAGTCCAGAATGCCCTGGACTTCGTCCTCCACCGACCGGTCGAAATCCAGGCGCGCCGGTATGTGCCGCAGGTCCTTCAGCAGCTGAGGGACGCGGTCGCCGTCGCGGCGGCTGTCGGTCTGGTTGATGGTCAACGTGAACATGTGGATCACAGACTACCGGTTAGTAGTTGGCCCAAGGCAAGTCGGCGACGGATACCGATTCAGGCAAGGTCAAGCCTCGTGGCCGAGCTGATCTGAACCGGATGAAGCGCCTGCAGCCCGGGAGATCCTTCCCTGCCTAAAGGTTGTGCCGCGTACCAATAGGTGTTGCGATGGAGGCTCAGCTGCCAACGGCAGCGCGCAGCTACGTGAGGATGGTCATGGCCGGCAGCATGGGGCAGGACGACTTGGGGCAGGAAACACTGGACCTTGTGGACCGGTGGTGGCGGGCCGCAAACTACGTTTCCGTGGGACAGATTTATTTGCGCTCAAATCCGCTGCTGCGGGAGCCCCTAGCTGCGGACCACACCAAATCCAGGCTCTTGGGCCACTGGGGCACTACCCCCGGGTTGAACTTTGTCTACGCACACCTGAACCGCGTGATCCGCCGGGACTCGCAGGAGATGCTCTTCGTTGCCGGCCCTGGCCATGGCGGTCCTGCTGTTGTGGCGAACGCCTGGCTTGAGGGCACGTACTCGGAGATCTACGGCCAGGTGGGCCCCGACGAAGCTGGAATGGCCGAACTCTTCCGCCAGTTTTCCTACCCCGGCGGCATTCCCAGCCACGCGGCGCCGGAAACCCCCGGGTCCATCAGCGAGGGCGGCGAACTCGGTTACGCGCTGGCCCACGCCTACGGGTCCGTGTTCGACAACCCCCAACTGATCACCGCCGTCGTGATCGGCGACGGCGAGGCCGAAACGGGGCCGCTCGCGGCGAGCTGGCACTCGCACAACTTCCTGGATCCGGCCGCGGATGGTGCCGTGCTGCCCATCCTGCACCTGAACGGCTACAAGATCGCCAACCCCACCATCCTGGCGCGCATGCCGCAGGAACAGCTGGAGCAGCTGCTGCGCGGTTACGGACACGAGCCGTACTTCGTGACCGTCCAGGACCCGGACAACACGGAGCAGGCGCACCGGGACTTCGCGGCCGCCGTCGACAACTGCCTGGCCGGGATCCGCGCCATCCAGGACTCCCGCCGGGGCGGGGCGGAGGCCAGCCGCGCCGCACCGCACTGGCCCATGATTGTGCTGCGCTCGCCCAAGGGATGGACGGGACCGCGGGTTGTGGACGGGCTCCAGGTGGAGGGCACCTGGCGGAGCCACCAGGTCCCGCTGGCCGAAGTCCGCACCAACGGCGCACACCTCAAGCAGCTGGAAGCTTGGCTGAAGTCGTACCGCCCGGAGGAGCTGTTCGACGCCGAGGGCCGGCTCCGGCCCGACGTAGCCACGAATGCGCCTAGCGGGAACCTCCGGATGAGCGCCAGTCCGCACGCCAACGGCGGACTCCTTCGCGCACCTTTGAAGCTGCCCGCGTACGCCGCCCACGCCGTCGACGTTGCGGAGCCGGGTACCGAACGGATCAGCCCCATGATCACCCTGGGCTCGTGGATGCGTGACGTCATCTCGCTGAACATGGAGAACTTCCGCCTCTTCGGGCCGGATGAAACGGCATCCAACCGGCTTCAGGCCGTCTACGAAGTGACCGACAAGGTGTGGCAGTACCGGATTGACGACGTCGACCAGCACCTCGCCCGGTCCGGCCGGGTTCTTGAGGTGCTCAGCGAACACCTGTGCCAGGGCTGGCTGGAAGGCTACCTGCTGTCCGGCCGGCACGGGGTGTTCAGCTGTTACGAGGCCTTCATCCACATCGTGGATTCCATGTTCAACCAGCACGCCAAGTGGCTCAAGGTCCACCGCAAGCTCCCGTGGCGCCAACCCGTGGCGTCGCTGAACTACCTGCTCTCGTCCCACGTGTGGCAGCAGGACCACAACGGGTTTTCGCACCAGGATCCCGGCTTCATCGATCACGCTGTGAACAAAAAAGCCGAGGTCATCCGCGTGTACCTGCCGCCGGACGTGAACACGCTGCTCTCGGTCATGGAGCACTGCCTGGCATCCACCGATTATGTGAACATTGTGGTCAGCGGCAAGCAGCCATCGCCCACGTGGCTTGGCCCGGCCGACGCCGCGAACCACTGCCGCCGCGGCCTGGGCATCTGGGAGTTCGCCGGGTCAGAGGTGCCGGGGGAGGACCCGGATGTTGTCCTGGCGTGCGCCGGGGACGTTCCGACCGTGGAAACGGTGGCCGCGGCCGAACTGCTGAAGCGGGGTGTCCCGGGGCTCAAGGTGCGCGTGGTGAACGTCGTTGATCTGATGCGGCTCCAGGACGCGAGTGAGCACCCGCACGGCCTTCCGGCGTCGGACTTTGACGGCATCTTTACCCCGAACAAACCGATCATCTTCGCCTATCACGGCTATCCGTCGCTGATCCACCGGCTGGCGTACCGCCGCACCAACCAGGACGGCCTGCACGTGCGCGGCTACAAGGAAGAGGGGACTACCACCACGCCGTTCGACATGGCCATGCTTAACGGGATCGACCGCTTCCAGCTGGCCATCGACGCGATTGACCGCGTGCCCGGTCTGGCCGGAAAGCACTCGCTGCTGCGGCAGAGGCTCCAGGACCGCCGAATCCAGGCCCGCGAGCACACCCGCACACACGGCGAGGACCCGGAGGAGATCCGGGACTGGGTGCTGAACGCCTGAATAATGCAACGCGGGGTCACCTACAGCCGGTCCGGATGTCCGGGATGGGCGCGAAGTGACCCCACGTTGCAGCCAGCCGACGCTTACATCGAGCGGTACTCGAGCGCGCCGGGAATCCCGCCTGTCTCACCCAGGCTGTCGCCGCGGGCGAACGCGGACCACAGCCGGCGCATCTCACGGCCCACGGCGTCGATCTCGTCCCAGGTTGCGCCCTTGAGGAGCCCGGCGGCGGCCCAGGTCTGCTGGTTTCCGAAGAGCAGCGGCAGGTCAACGGTGTGGGCGGCCCGGTAGAAGTTTCCCGGTGCACCCCAGGACAGCAGGTAGCTGTAGGCCTTGCCTCCGGCGCGGGCGTGGCGGCGGGCGAACTTGCGGGCTGCCCGGCCGTAGACGGCCTCCGTCACCGCCCAGTTGATGGCCCGCACGGCGGCGTTGCCCAGCAGGGGAACCTGGCCCAGCCGGCTGACCACGGGACTGCGGGGCAGGAACAGCCGGGCCTCGTCGGAGGTGTGCCCGATCAGCACTTCGATGCCCGGTGCCGTGGCGTTCCAGGCGGCCTCAACGCGTGATTCCGGCGGCAGCGGGGCGTGCCCGTACTGGGTGCCAAACGGCATGGCCGCCATCAGGCCGTATTTCCGGGCCACCTGCGAGACATGGTCTTCGATGTCCACAACGTCCAGCATCGGGGTGTCTTCCGTGACGGCTTCGGCCGCGATGCCCATGGCACGGCTCATCTTGTGCCGGCCGCGGGTGATCCCCAACGGGGCGCTCTGGATGATGGCCCGCTGGAACAGGGCCGGCGCCTCCGGAGTGGCCATGAGGTGGACTACGGAGTCGCCGCCCGCCGACTGCCCGAACGCGGTGACGCGCCCCGGGTCACCGCCGAAGGCCGCGATGTTGCGCTGCACCCACCGGAACGCTTCCAACTGGTCCAGCAGGCCGAGGTTCGCTGGCCGGCCGGTGCCGGTGGCCAGGTAGCCGAACAGGCCCAGCCGGTAGGTCACGGACACCACGATGACCCGGTTCTCGGATACCAGTGACTTGGCGTCAAAAATCGCCAAGTCACCGGAGCCGGACGTGTAGGAGCCGCCGTGCAGCCACACCATGACCGGGACCTCCTCGCCGTCGGCAAGCCCGTCCGGAACGGTGATCGACAGGCGCTGGCAGTCTTCACTTCCGGGGAGCTCGCCATACCGGGTGCCCAGGACGTCGTCCAGGAACGGAACCGGGCCCTGTGGGCAGGCCGGTGCGAGCGTGGTGGCGGCGAAGTGCGCAGTCCAGCCGGCAGCGGCCACGGGAGGTTGGAAACGGCCCGCGGTGGCGTAGGGGATGCCGGTGGCACGCACCACCTCACCGTCCCGAAAACCGGTGATGGGCCCGCACGGAGGATTAAACGAAGGCTCGGAACTCACAGGGCAACGATTCCACAGTTTCCTGACAGGGGGAGCGTCCAACAACCCACCAACGCGCGAACGAACACTTGAGGCCCCGGAATCCGCGGATTCCAGGGCCTCAAGTGTTCGTTCGCGCTAGGAGCGCGCCGGCGTTGGGATTAGTGCGCGGCCGGCACGTAACGCTTGATGGAGGCTTCCAGCTCGGCCTCGGCGGCGGCGCGGTCGCCCCAGCCCTCAGCCTTGACCCACTTGCCCGGCTCCAGGTCCTTGTAACGGGTGAAGAAGTGCTCGATTTCCTTGATCAGGAATTCGCTGACATCGCTGATTTCCTGGATGTGGTCAAAGCGGGCGTCAACCGGGACGCAGAGGACCTTGGCGTCTCCGCCGCCGTCGTCGGTCATGTTGAAAACGCCGATGGGGCGGGACTCGACGATGACGCCAGGGTGCAGATCGAAGTCCTGCAGGAGCACCAGTGCATCCAGCGGATCGCCGTCTTCGCCCAGCGTGTTCTCGAAGAACCCGTAGTGCGTGGGGTACTGCATGGAGGTGAAGAGGACGCGGTCCAGGCGGACGCGGCCGGTCTCGTGGTCAACTTCGTACTTGACTCGTGATCCCTTGGGGATCTCGATGGTCACGTCGTGCTTCATGGAATGCTCCTCGGCAATTGCAGGGGGTTCGCGGCACAGGAGACGAACAACAAAAAGGAGTGTCCGTGCCGCCGACTACTATTGAGGATATAGCGAGAGGCCCAGGTTTCAGGAACTTGCGGGGAAATTTCAGGACTTGAGGACCAGCACCAACATGAAGGAAACATCGGACCCCGCAGGGTTAAGGGCGGCGTTCCGGCGCACGGTTGAGCGCGGGCTGCAGGCCTGGCCCACCGCGCTGCTCTTGGCCGTGATCGTCATCCTGGCACTCCCCGCCGTATGGCTGGTTGCCCCAGCCTTCGTCGTCCCGCCGCCGGCAGCCGCCCCAGTGGTGCCCGCCTGGCAGCAGCTCCCGGCCACGCTTTCCGCCCGGCAGGGCCTGGCTCCGCTAACGGAGTCCGCGCCAGTCCCGCTGCCCTCCGCGGTGGCCGCGCAGTTGGACGCCGTGTTAAAGCCCGACGGCGACGGCAGCTTCACAGGGCTGGTCCAGGATGCGCTCACTGGCCAGGTCCTGTTTGACCGCGGCGGTTCGGAGAGCCGGGTTCCGGCCTCCAATATGAAGCTGCTCACCGCGGTGGCCGCCCTCCGGGCGATCGGGCCGGAGCACCGTTTCAGCACAAAGGTTGTAGCCGGGCCCGCCAGCAATAACGTGGTGCTGACCGGCGGCGGCGATGTTCTCCTGGGCGCCGGGGAATCCGCGCCCAACCAGGTGATGGGCCACGCCGGGCTCGCCACCCTGGCCACTGCCACCGTGCAGGCACTCCAGGCCACAGGAACAAACGGCGAGCTGAAGGTCCTGGTGGACGACTCCCTATTCAGCGGCGCCGCACTGAACCCCGCCTGGGCTGACGGGGACGTTGCGGCGGGCGAGGTTGCCCCGCTGTACCCGCTGGCGCTGAACTCGGCCCGCTTTGACCCGGCCGTGACCACCGGCCCGCGCCCCCAGGACTCGGCAATCACCGCCGCGGAGGCGTTTGCCGCGCAGCTCCAGGCGGCAGGCGCCGCTGCGGGACTCACGGTAGCGGCCGGCGTCGAACGTTACACCGCGCCCTCGGGCGATGCGCCCCCCGCAGCAGAGCCTGCGGTCCTGGCCGAAGTCCAATCCGCCACGGTGGGCCAGCAGGTGGATCTGATGCTGCAGACCTCGGACAACTACCTGGCGGAGGTCCTGGGCCGGATGGCTGCGTCGGTGGCCGGGGAGCCCGCCGGCAACGACGGCGCCACCTCAGCAGTCCGCACCCAACTCGTGGCCCTGGGGATCCCCACGGACGCGATGCGGCTGGCGGATGTGTCAGGGCTGGCGTTGGCGAACCAGGTCTCTGCCCGCCAGTTCGCGGAAGTGGTGCGTGCCATCACCTCCGGTACCGACACCAGGTTGCTGGCTGCGCTGGATGGATTTCCGGTCGCGGGGCTGACCGGAACGCTGGACAGCCGGTACGGGGATGGCACCACGGCCCGCGGTGCCGGCCTGGTGCGGGCCAAGACCGGGACCTTGAACTCGGTGATCGCACTCAGCGGGTACGTGGTGGACGCAGACGGGCGGCTCCTGGTGTTCTCCTTCATCGGCAACGGCCTGACGCCGGGCGCGGCCGGGAACCGGGAAGCCCTGGACCGGGCCGCCACGTCGCTCGCCGCCTGCGGCTGCCGTTAGGAAGTCGCCACGTAGCCGCTAGCTGCGGGGTCCGGGGGACAGAGGAGCGATGGGACGGTACAGGATCATGGGGTTCTCCTCGGTGCGGGCGGTTGGTTGACGGGCAGGCGGTGCGGGCTGAGCGGGCAATAGCGGTCCTGCCCCGCATTAGCGGTGCGGGCCAGCACCGTTCGTGCGGGGTGGGACCGCTGTTGGCCTCGGTGTGTTGGATTTCGTGTCTTGGGACGGCTAATGGGTTCCGCTGTCACTAGTGTGCCCGCGCCTGTTAGCAAGGCGCTTTCGGCATCCTGTTCGCCGGCTGTGCCTGGCGGCACCGTCCGTGCGGGGGAGGGCCACAGCCGTTCGCCGGTCAGCGAAATTAAGGACCATCCGGCGTCCGCTGTGATGTGATGGGGACTATGGAGTCCACTGCGCGTGATTCGTCAGCCCCGGCATCATCCAGCCCGGCCCAGGCCCTGATCAACTGGGACCTGGCCGCATCCACGGCGGCCCGCCTGGCCTCCGCGGGGCCCACGCTCAACTCGGCGGAAATCGGCGAAGCCGTGGACAGCTTGCGCCGCCTCGCGGACGCCTCCGTCCCGCATGTCCACGAAATCACCGGCCTCGAAGCCGCGCGGGACCTCCGCGACTCCTCCGTCCTGGTGGTGGACAGGGCCAGCTGGGCCAAGGCCAACACCCAGAGTTTCGCCGTGATGCTCAAACCCGCGATGGAAAAAATGCTCGAAAGCCGCCGCGGCAACGTCAGCCCGGCGGCGGCCAGCGTCAGCGGCGCCATCACCGGCAGCCAGCTTGGCGCCGTCCTGGCGTTCCTGTCCAGCAAGGTCCTGGGCCAGTACGATCCGTTCGCCGCGCTCGCCGAAGGTTCCAAGGCTCCGGCCGGTGGCCGGCTGTTGCTGGTGGCCCCGAACATCGTCTCGGTGGAGCGCGAGCTCAACGTTACGCCGGAGGATTTCCGGCTCTGGGTCTGCCTGCACGAACAGACGCACCGCGTGCAGTTCGCCGCCGCACCCTGGCTCCGCCACCACATGCTTTCCGAGATCGACAACCTCAGCGGGCACCTGCTGGGAAACGTAGATTCGCTGATGGAACGGGCATCCGCCGCCGCGCGTTCCCTCAAGGACCGGACCGCCACGGGCAATACTCCCGGCCGCGGCGCCATCCTTGACCTGTTGCAGAACCCCGAGGAGAAGGCGTCCCTGTCCCACCTGACGGCCGTGATGAGCCTGCTCGAGGGCCACGCCAACGTGGTGATGGACGCCGTCGACGCCAGCATCGTCCCCTCGGTCAGGACCATCCGGCAGCGCTTCACTGACCGCGGCAAGGACCGCGGCGTGCTGGAGAAATTCATCCGCAACCTCCTGGGCCTGGACGCCAAGATGCGCCAGTATTCCGACGGCGCCAAGTTTGTCCGCGAGGTAGTGGCTGTTGCCGGCATGGAAGGCTTCAACCGGGTGTGGGAGTCCGCGGACAACCTCCCCACCGAGCCCGAAATCCACGACGCCAAGCTGTGGGTTGACCGGATGGGCCTGTAGGTGCCGGACGGCCCCAAGGTGCCGCACGCCGCAGAGGTTGCGGATGCCCGCACTTCTCTACGCGGACGACGACGGCCCGGCAGGCTCGCGCCCGTCGTCGGCAAGGCGCGCAAAATGGTCCAGAACGCCCTGGCTGACGCCGGCTATCCGGCGCACGTGCTGGTGGCCTGCAGCGGTGGGCCGGATTCGATGGCCCTCGCGGCGGTGGCAGCCTATTTCGCCCGCCGTGGCCACGTTGACGGGCACCCCCTGACCGTAGGCGCCGTGGTGGTTGACCACCAGCTGCAGGAGGGCTCGGCCCAGGTGGCTGCCGCCGCCGTCCGGGCACTGAAGGAACTTGGCCTCTCCCCGGTGGACCTGCGGACTGTTACCGTCGCCAGCACCGGGATGGGCCCTGAGGCAGCCGCCCGGGATGCCCGCCATGCGGCGCTGGAGGCGGCGGCCCAGGAGCACGGGGCCGCCGCTGTCCTGCTCGGCCACACCCTGGACGACCAGGCCGAACAGGTCCTGCTGGGGCTTGCCCGCGGCTCCGGCACGCGCTCGCTGGCCGGAATGCGGCCGGCCCGCGGCATGCTGCTGCGGCCGTTCCTGGGCCTGCGCCGCGCGGACACGTTGGAGATCTGCGACGTCGAGGACCTCGAACCTTGGCACGATCCCACCAATTCGGACCCGTCGTTTGCCCGCTCCCGGACCCGGGTGGAAGTGCTGCCGCTGCTGGAGGAAAAACTCGGGCCGGGCGTGGCTGAATCACTGGCCAGGACGGCGTCCATCCTGCAGTTGGACGCGGACTATCTTGAAGACGTGGCAGATCGCACATTTGCCGGCCTGGCCGAACGGTCCGGACTGGAGATCAGCCTCCCGGAGGATGCCCTGGGGGAACTTTCCCCGGCCATCAGGTTCCGGGTCATCGCCAAGGCAGCGGCCGACGTCGGGGGGCAGCAGCCCAGCTACCAGCGCCTTCTGGCGGCGGAAGCGCTGCTGCGGCGGCAGGGTTCCGCCGGTCCCGTGGAGCTGCCTGGCGGGGTCAGCGTGTACCGCCTCTCCCTCGCCGAGCTGGCCCAGCAGGACGCGGCGGAAACGCGGCCCAAGGCACCGGAAGGGCCCGGCGGAGGCACCCACGTTCCCCGCGGAGCGGCCCGCTGTGGGAAGCTAGTATTCCGGCCTCAAAAACCGCCCCAAGAATAGTCGCACCCCGCATCTACACAGGAGCCATTGGTGGATTCAAACGACGTCCAGGCAGACCTCAAGCACGTTCTCTACACCAAGGAACAAATCCAACAGCGGATCGGCGAGCTCGCTGCGCAGATCGACAAGGACTACGAAGGTCGCGAAATCCTTCTGGTCGGTGTGCTCAAGGGTGCTGTGATGGTCATGGCCGACCTCGCCCGCGCACTCCACAGCCACGTATCGATGGATTGGATGGCAGTGTCCTCCTACGGCTCCGGGACCCAGTCCTCGGGTGTTGTCCGGATCCTCAAGGACCTGGACACGGACCTGATGGGTAAGGATGTCCTGATCGTCGAAGACATCATCGACTCCGGCCTGACCCTGTCCTGGCTCAAGACCAACCTGGAATCCCGCGGCACCGCATCCGTGGAGATCTGCACCGCCTTCCGCAAGCCCACGGCCGCCAAGGTGGAGATCGACGTCAAGTACGTCGGCTACGACATCCCCAACGAGTTCGTAGTGGGCTACGGCCTGGACTACGCCGAGAAGTACCGCAACCTGGACTTCGTGGGCACCTTGGCCCCGCACGTTTACGAGTAAAGATTCAGGCACGGCAATACCGGCGGCGGCCTCTTCGGAGGCCGCCGCCGGTATTTAAGCTGCCGAACCGGACAGCTTCGGAAACCTACGGCGTTGCCCGGAACGAGTGCGGGGTGGGATGCCCGCGGGCCATGGGCTAATCGTGCCAAAGCTGCCAAATTAGGCCCGCCCGCTCCCCGCCGTCAACAGGCAAAACGACACATAATGTGACCCTTGACACTTGACTCAAGAGAGGCCTGCATTACTGCCAAGTCGTTTTGGCAAAACTTATGTATCCAGCGCCCGGATGGCCGCGAGCTTCACGGTGTGCTGCCGCTGCCGGAAATCCTGCCAGGCGAAGCGCAGGTTATCGACGCCGAGATCCTTCCGGGTGCCGCGGGCCGCTGCGGTTTCCGGTTCTGGGAGGATTCCGACGGCGGTGCCGCGGTCCTCGCCTACGATCCCGCCGCCGGGGTGCTGACCCTGGACCGCACCGATGCGGGGGAAACGGCATTCCACCCGGCCTTCGCGTCCGTGGAGTCCGCCCCCGTCCTGCTGGAGGGCGGCGTGCTCACGCTGCGCATCGTCGTCGATCATTGCTCAGTTGAGGTCTTCGCCCAGGGCGGGAAAGTGGTCTTGACGGACCTCATCTTTCGTGGCGTCGGGAACACGGGTTCGTCCGTGTTCGCCGAGGGCGGCACGGCCATCCTCCGGAAACTGGCTGTCGCCGCAGCCGGCTGACCTGCGGACTTCCACATTGCCGTCCACATCCCGCTACGCCCAGAGGGAACTTTTGCGCAGCATCGTGCGTGAATTACTCCGAACGGTGTATAGCTAGTAGCTGATGCAGCACCACACGCGCGCAGAACCACTCGCCGTGCAGCACTACCAGGAGGGACGGGGCCAGCCCCCGAACAGATGAAAGCTAAGAGTTTCTTCAAGGGCCCGGGCATCTGGATCGTTGTAGTGATCGCCATGCTTCTCGTGGCCTTTGCAACACTGGCCCCCGGTGGTGCGGCACGGATCGACACGGACAAGGGCCTTGAGCTCCTTGCCGACAGCGGCAAGGTTGAGCAGGCAAAGATCTACGACGGCGAAAACCGCGTTGACCTGACCCTCAAGGACAACCTGGACGTCAACGGGCAGGACAAGGGCAAGAGCGTCCAGTTCTTCTACGTCGACGCCCGCGCCTTAGACGTCGTCAAGGCCGTCACCTCTTCCGAGCCCGCCAACGGCTACACGGACCAGCCGATCGAAAGCAACTGGTTCTCCGGCCTGCTTTCGCTGCTTATCCCTGTCATCCTGCTTGGTGCGCTGTTCTGGTTCCTGATGACCCGGATGCAGGGCGGCGGCTCGAAGATCATGCAGTTCGGCAAGTCCAAGGCCAAGATGGTCAACAAGGACATGCCGCAGGTGACTTTTGTGGACGTTGCCGGTGCCGACGAGGCTGTCGAGGAGCTCCAGGAAATCAAGGAGTTCCTGCAGGAACCGGCCAAGTTCCAGGCCGTGGGCGCCAAGATCCCCAAGGGCGTGCTGCTCTACGGCGCCCCGGGAACCGGCAAGACCCTCCTGGCCCGCGCCGTTGCCGGCGAAGCCGGAGTGCCCTTCTTCTCCATCTCCGGCTCCGACTTTGTGGAAATGTTTGTCGGCGTGGGCGCGTCCCGTGTCCGCGACCTCTTTGAGCAGGCCAAGGCCAATTCGCCGGCCATCATCTTCGTGGATGAGATCGACGCCGTCGGCCGGCACCGTGGCGCCGGCATTGGCGGCGGCAACGACGAACGCGAGCAGACCCTCAACCAGCTCCTGGTTGAAATGGACGGCTTCGACGTCAAAACCAACGTCATCCTGATTGCCGCCACCAACCGCCCCGACGTCCTGGACCCGGCCCTGCTGCGTCCCGGCCGGTTTGACCGCCAGATCTCGGTGGACGCCCCGGACTTGATCGGCCGTGACCAGATCCTCCAGGTGCACGCCAAGGGCAAGCCGATGGCCCCGGGCGTTGACCTCAAGGCCGTCGCGAAGAAGACCCCGGGCTACACCGGCGCAGACCTCGCCAACGTCCTGAACGAGGCCGCCCTGCTGACCGCACGCTCCAACGCCAACCTCATCGATGACCGCGCCCTGGACGAGGCCATCGACCGCGTTATGGCCGGTCCGCAGAAGCGCAGCCGCGTGATGAAGGAACACGAACGCAAGATCACCGCCTACCACGAAGGCGGACACGCCCTGGTGGCTGCTGCCCTGCGGAACTCGGCCCCGGTCACCAAGATCACCATCCTGCCCCGCGGCCGGGCCCTGGGCTACACCATGGTGGTCCCGGAGAACGACAAGTACTCCATCACCCGCAACGAACTCCTGGACCAGATGGCGTACGCCATGGGCGGCCGCGTGGCGGAAGAGATCGTCTTCCACGATCCCTCCACGGGCGCCTCCAACGACATCGAAAAGGCCACCTCCACGGCCCGCAAGATGGTCACCGAATTCGGCATGAGCGAGCGCGTCGGCGCGGTACGCCTGGGCCAGGGCGGCGGCGAACCCTTC
Source organism: Pseudarthrobacter lactosi (assembly GCF_055412785.1). Taxonomy (NCBI): domain Bacteria; kingdom Bacillati; phylum Actinomycetota; class Actinomycetes; order Micrococcales; family Micrococcaceae; genus Pseudarthrobacter; species Pseudarthrobacter lactosi. The sequence continues at coordinate 506,081 of NZ_JBVAYS010000003.1, read as the reverse complement.
CTGGGCCGCGACGCCGGGCACGAGCGCAACTACTCGGACCAGATCGCCTACGTGGTGGATGAGGAAGTGCGCCGCCTGATCGACCAGGCGCATGACGAGGCCTACGCCATCCTCACCGAAAACCGGGACGTCCTGGACCAGCTGGCCCTGGAACTCCTGGAACGGGAGACCCTCAACCAGGCCGAGATCGCGCTCATCTTCACGGACATCCGCAAGCGTGACTTCCGCGAGGTGTGGCTGTCCAAGGAGACCCGTCCGGTCCAGCAGGCCGGCCCCGTGGAATCCCGCCTGGAGAAGTCTGAACGCGAAGCCCAGGAGGAAGCCAAGGAGGCCCGCCTCGAGGAACCTCTGGACGCGCTGCCGCCGCACCCGCAGGGTGTCCCGGATGACGCCGCGTTCCAGGGCGGCATCCCCGACTCGGGGCCTGACGCCACACGCGGCTAAGCTTTCTCCTGTGACTCACTTCGACGACGACGACGCACCCGCCTCCGCCGGACACCCGGCGGAGGACGGATCCCACCACAAAAAGCACGAGAAGGTGGACCGGCCCCGGATCGAGGCGGCCGTCCGTGAAATCCTCCTGGCCATCGGCGAGGACCCGGACCGCGGCGGCCTTGTGGACACCCCCAGGCGGGTGGCCAAAGCCTACGCCGAGGTGTTCTCAGGGCTCCACCTGGATCCTGCGGACGTTCTCTCCACCACGTTCGACCTGGACCACGAAGAACTGGTCCTGGTCAAGGACATCCCGTTCTACTCAACGTGCGAGCACCACCTCGTGCCGTTTCACGGAGTGGCCCACGTGGGTTACATTCCCTCCCACGACGGCAAAGTGACCGGACTCAGCAAGCTGGCACGCCTCGTGGACATCTACGCCCGGCGCCCCCAGGTGCAGGAGCGGCTCACCACCCAGATCGTCGAAGCAATGGTCAGCCACCTCAAGCCGCGTGGCGCGATCGTTGTTGTCGAATGCGAACACATGTGCATGTCTATGCGCGGCGTCCGCAAGCCCGGAGCAAAGACCGTCACCAGCGCGGTCCGCGGGCAGCTTCATGACCCGGCCACCCGTGCCGAAGCCATGAGCCTCATCCTCGGAAGGTAAGTAACAGACCATGGACTCACTCGCTGCAGCCCCGGGAACGGGGCCCGCAACATCTCCGCTGCCCATCCTGCGCAAGCCGCGCCCGGCCGCGAACTTCGCCGGCCTGCCCACCGGCCGCACCCTGGTCATGGGCATCCTGAACGTCACTCCGGACTCCTTCAGCGACGGCGGAAAGCACCCGACCGCGGACACCGCCATCGCGGCGGGCCTGCGGATGTTCTACGCCGGAGCGGACATCATCGACGTCGGCGGTGAATCGACGCGCCCCGGCGCGGAGGAAGTAACTCTGGAGGAAGAGCAGCGCCGGGTGATCCCCGTCATCGAAGCCCTGGTCAAGGCGGGCGCCCTGGTCAGCATCGACACCACACACGCATCCACGGCCGCTGCTGCCCTGAAGGCCGGCGCCGCCATCATCAACGACGTATCCGGGCTGACCATCGAGCCGGAGATGGCCGAGCTCGTAGCGGCGTCCAAGGTGCCGTATATTCTCACGCACCGCCGCGGCGACGCCCGCACCATGGACTCCCTGGCCCAGTACCAGGACGTGGCCGGCGAAGTGGTGGCTGAACTGGCCGGCGTCCGCGACAAGCTCTACGCGGCCGGGGTGGGCAAAGAGCAGATCATTGTGGACCCGGGCCTGGGCTTCGCCAAGAACGACGCCCAGAACTGGGAGCTCCTGCAGCACCTGGACCAGCTGGACAGCCTGGGGCACAAGGTCCTGGTGGCCGCCTCCCGCAAGCGTTTCCTGGGCACGCTCCTTACGGTCGCGGGCAAGTCCGCCGTCCCGGAGGAACGCGACGCCGCCACGGCCGCCATCACCGCGATCAGCGCATCCCGGGGGGCCTGGGCCGTCCGTGTGCACGACGTCGGTCCCAGCCTTGACGCCGTCAAGGTGGCCGCGCGGATGGCCGCCGCCCCTACCACCACCTAGGCCGGGCACCCATGGACAGGATCACGCTGAGCGGTGTCACCGCCGTCGGCCATCACGGAGTCTTCGATTTCGAGCGCCGCGAGGGCCAGCCTTTTGTGGTGGACGCCGTGCTGTATCTGGACTTTGCCAAGGCCGCAGTATCCGACGACGTCCGGGACACCGCCCACTACGGCGAGGTGGCTGAGCGGATCAAAGGCTGGATCACCGGGGAGCCGCTGAACCTGATCGAGGCACTGGCCGTCCGGATCGCCGACGGCCTGCTCGCTGAATTCACCATCCAAGCCGTGGACATCACCGTCCACAAGCCCAAGGCACCCATCGAGGTGCCCTTCGGCGACGTGGCCGTCAGTGTGCACCGGAACAGGACACACAATGCCTGGCAGGAATCACGGCAGGACGGGCACCGGCCATGAGCGGCGGGTACACCAAAGCCGTCCTGGCCCTCGGCAGCAACCTGGGCGAACGGAACGACACCCTGTCCGAGGCCGTTGCTGACCTGGTGGACCCGCCGGAGGTCCGCCTGCAGGCCGTTTCCCCGGTGGTGCAGACCAAAGCCGTGGGCGGCCCGGCCGGCCAGCCTGACTTCCTGAACATGATCATCACCGTGGAAACCACGCTGTCCCCGACGGAGCTGCTGAAGCACTGCCAGGCCGTGGAAAACAAGCACCTCCGGGTTCGTGAAGTGCGCTGGGGGCCGCGGACGCTCGATGTCGACATCATCACCTACGGCGACCTCACCAGTGACGACCCGGTGCTGACCCTGCCGCACCCGCGCGCCGCCGGACGCGCCTTTGTGCTGTATCCGTGGTCGCTCATCGAGCCGTCGGCCACCCTCGGCGGCGAACGCATCAGCGAGCTCGCTGCCCGCGCCCCCGACTTTGGCGATCTCGCACCGTTCGACGGTTTCGGCGATTACGACGGCGTCCCCACGGCCGGGGCGGTCGAGTAACCAGTGAAGCCCATCAACGCCGTCCGCCTGCTGCTGATCGGCCTGGTCCTGACCGTGGCCGGCTGGTCGGCCACTGTGGTGACCACGCGCTACAGCATGGCCACGCCGGTTCTTCCGGCCACCGCTCTGGCCACCATGGGGGTGATTGTTGCCATCACACTCGTTCTAGGCATCCGCGTGCTCCGGTGGCGCAACAGCACCAAACGCAAAAAGGCGCTGGACCCGATCCTTGCCGCCAGGACCTTGGTCCTCGCCCAGGCGTGCGCCTACGCGGGTACCGTCCTGCTGGGCTGGCATGTTGGGATCTTCGTGGACCAGTTGCGGATCTGGAACCTGCGCAGCGATCAGGGCATCACCTGGGTGGCAATCGCGATCGCCGGTGGCGGCCTGGTGATGATCGTCGTCGGCTTGCTGGTGGAGCGGTTCTGCCGGATTCCGCCCGAGGACACCGATGCTGCGCCCGGTGACGGGAAACCCGGCCGCGGGATACGTGGCGAAGCCGCAGGGGAAGGCGAATATGCGTACAGAGGCGATTGATCCACCAGGCATCACCTGGCAGCGGGTATCCACGAAGTACGTCACGGTGCGGCTGGTGCAATGGGCCATCGGGAACCTGGTCACGCTTATTGTCCTGACCCTGCCCCTCGTTTTTGTCCTGCTCGGCTGGTGGCGGTGGCCGCCGCTGTGGCTGGCCATCACCGTCCCGGCGGTGACTCTGGTCCTGGCTGTCTGGCGGCTGCTGCTGATCCCGCGCCAGGTGCGCGCCATCGGCTATGCCGAGCGCGACGATGACCTCCTGGTCCGTGGCGGCATTTTCTTCCAGCGGACCATGACGGTTCCCTACGGCCGCATGCAGTACGTGGACATCGGCGTTGGCCCGGTGGAACGCGGGCTGGGACTGTGCACGCTCAAACTCCACACCGCCTCACCCGGAACCAACGCCAGCATCCCCGGCCTGCCCGCTGCGGAGGGTGCACGCCTGCGCGAGCAGCTCGCCGCCCGCGGTGAAGCGAGGCTGGCAGGGCTGTGACGGCAAACGTTCCGGAGGCCGGCGCGCCGGGTGCGGTTCCGGTAGCGCCCGACGGCGAGTGGCTGCGGGTGCACCCGGCGTCCCCCTTTGTGCGTGGCTGGGTGGCCCTGGCGGCCATTGGCTTCTTCTTCGGGCGGGACTTTTTTGAGCGGTTGCTGCAGGGCCGCCCGCTCTTCGAGCAGGACTTCGCCGGCCGGGCACCCTGGCTGGTGGCGGGCGGCGGCATCGTCCTGGTGGTGACCGTGCTGGGCTTCATCCTGACCTGGTACTTCACCAAGTATCAGGTCTCCCAAGGGTACGTCCGGGTCAACTCCGGTTTCCTTTTCCGCCAGCAGCGGCAGGCCCGGCTGGACCGGGTCCAGGCCATCGACATCGTGCAGCCACTGCTGGCCAGGATCTTCGGCCTGGCCGAACTCAAGTTTGAGGTGGCCGACGCCGGCGAATCGGCCGTCAAGCTGGCCTACCTGCGGATGGACGACGCCCGCCAGCTCCGGGCCACTATTCTGGCACGCGCCGCAGGCGTGGTCCCGGACCCGGCCCGGCCGCAGGAGGCCGCGCCCGAGGCCCCCGAATATCCGGTCCTGTCCGTGCCGCCGTCGCGCCTTATCGGGTCGCTGCTGCTCAGCGAACAGAGCTTCTTTGTGGTGGTGGGCGGCATCGCCGCCGTAATCCTGTCGGCCGTGACGGAGAACCGCGGTTTCTTCTTCTACCTGATCCCGGCGGTGCTGGGCCTCGCCGCCAGCTACTGGAGCTTCTTTAACAAGGGCTATAACTTCACGGCAGCCATTTCGCCGGACGGGATCCGGCTCCGCTACGGGCTGCTGGACACGCAGGCGCAGACGCTGCCCCCGGGCAGGATCCAGGCGCTGAAAGTGGCGCAGTCCCCGCTGTGGCGGATCTTCGGCTGGTACCGGATCCAGGTCAACGTGGCCGGGTACGGCGCAGTGGGGAGCAACGGCGAGGCGTCATCCCGGACCACGCTGCTGCCAGTGGGCAAGCTGCCCGACGTGATGTCCATGCTCGCGCTCGTGCTGCCGGATCCCGGAACGCCGGAACCCGGACGCATCTTCGCTGCCGGGCTCTCGGGACTGGATTCCGACGGCGGATTTGTCACCACGCCGCACCGCGGCAGGTTCCTCGCGCCGCTTGGCTGGCGCCGCAACGGCTTCGCCACCACAGACACCGCACTGCTGATCCGCTCGGGCCGGTGGTGGCGGGAACTGGTGGTGGTCCCGCACCAGCGCACCCAGTCAATGGCACTGCAGCAGGGTCCGCTCGCACGGCGGTTCCGGGTGGCGGACCTTGTCCTGCACACCACGGCGGGGCCGGTCTCGCCGCGGCTCACCCAGGCAGGACTTGACGAGGCCCGGGCTCTTTTTGACGCCCAGTCGGCCCGCGCCCGTCTCGCCCGCAAGCGGCAGACCAGCGAACAATGGCTGGCGCAAGTGGCTCCGGAGGCTGAGCCCGCCCCGGTGGTTGTGCCCGCGCCGGTGGTTGAGCCCGCCGAAACAAGTCCCCAACAGGAAGGCCCGCAACGTGGCTAAGCCCGGGCGCCTTGGCGTCGGAATCATCGGTGCCGGGAAAGTGGGCGCCGTCCTTGGTGCTGCATTGCGCTCGGCCGAGCACGCCGTCGTCGGGGTTTCCGCGGTGTCAGAGGCCAGCCGTGAGCGTGCGGAAACGCTGCTGCCGGGCGTGCCCATCCTGGAGATCCAGGAGATTGTGGAACGGTCCGAACTGGTGCTCCTGGCCGTGCCAGACGATGCCCTCGCCGGGCTGGTGGACGGCCTCGCCAAACTCGGGGCGTGGCAGCCCGGTCAGATCGTGGCGCACACTTCAGGCAGGTTCGGCGTGGGGGTGCTCCGGCCGGTGCGCGCCGCCGGAGCCATTCCCCTGGCACTCCACCCCGCCATGACGTTCACGGGCATGAGCCTGGATTTGACGCGCCTGCTGGACTGCACCTTCGGCGTCACGGCTGACGCCGCGATGCTGCCGATTGCCCAGGCACTGGTGGTGGAGATGGGCGCCGAACCCGTCGCCATCGCCGAGGGGGACCGGACGCTGTACCACGCGGCCCTTGCCCATGGCTCGAACCATATGGTCACCCTGGTGGCGCAGGCTTCCCAGCTGCTCCGCGACGTGGGCGTCGACGCGCCGGAGCGGATGCTGGGCCCCTTGCTGCGGGCCACGCTGGAGAACGCGCTCGCCTCCGGTGAATCGGCGCTGACCGGGCCGGTGGCCCGCGGTGATGTGGGGACGGTGGCGGCCCACGCTGAGGCGTTGCGGGAGTACGACGCCGGGGCGCGCGGCGACGTACTGGAGGCTTACCTTGCCATGGCCCGCGCTACGGCACAGCGGGCAAGCAGCCGGGGGCTGCTCAAAGCGGATCAAGTGGGGGCCCTCCGCGCGGCCCTGGAAGAGGAAAACTGACATGGCCACGCAACTGGTGACAACTGCCGCAGAGCTCCGTGAAGCGAGTGCCCGGCTGCTCGCGCAGAAGACGGGGAGGTCCCAGGGCCTGGTGCCCACCATGGGCGCGCTGCACGAAGGGCACGCCCGGCTGGCGCGGACCGCGGTCGAACAGAACGACGTAGTGGTGGCGTCCATCTTCGTGAACCCGTTGCAGTTCGGCGATGCGGTGGATCTGGACCGGTACCCGCGGACACTCGACGCCGATCTTGCCCTGCTGGAAGAACAGGGCGTGGACCTCGTGTTTGCGCCGCCGGTGGAAGAGGTCTATCCGGGCGGCGAGCCGCTGGTGCGCGTGACCGCCGGCGCCCTGGGGGAGAAGTGGGAAGGTGCCTCACGGCCGGGCCACTTCGACGGTGCCCTCACGGTGGTTGCCAAGCTGCTGCACTACGGGATCCCTGGCTCAGGGCTTCCGCCGGCCGGTGCTTTTGCCTCCGGAGGCCGGGGACTGCCGGCCTACCGGGCCTATTTCGGGCAAAAAGACGCCCAGCAGCTGGCGCTGGTGCGCCGGATGGTGGCGGACCTGAATTTCCCGGTGGAAATTGTTGCCGTTCCCACTGTCCGCTCCGAGGACGGGCTGGCCCTCTCCAGCCGCAACCGGTTCCTGTCCGACGAGGAACGGGAAGCAGCCCTGGTGTTGTCGCGGGCGCTGCGGCTCCTGGCGGAGCGGGCGGACGCCCACCAGCCGCTTGATCTGGAATCGGCCCAGACCATGGTGGAATCCCAGCCATTGGTGGGACTGGATTATTTCGACGTGGTGGATCCCCGCACCCTTGAGCCGCTGGCCGAAAACTGCCGGAAAGTCCCCTTCCGCGGCGAGGGCCTGGCCATTATCGCGGCCAAAGTGGGGCCGGTCCGGCTTATCGACAACGTGCCGCTGAGCAGCTGATATGTAGCGTCCGGCTCCGGGCGCACAATGCCTCGAATCGCTGTCAGCCTTTCTGTGCATGGGCTATGCTTAATTTGTTGCCCCAGACCCTGGCATCGCCCTATTCGGCGTACTCCAGGAGGACCAATCCAATGATCCGAGCAATTGATGACGGGCTGTCATATCTCGTCAAAGTAAATGACGCGTCCGTCTTGGACTACTATCTAAATTCGGCCGTGGACTTAGCCCGGCCGTATGCAGCCAACACCGGCCTGTGCGGGATTCTGGTGACCCGCCACGCACACGACACCTACACCGTTGCGGTCAGCGAGGCCGTACCTTTCGGAGAGACCCGTGAGCGACACGATCCCTAACGTGGAGGGGGCGATGGCCAACCACATCGCAGCTGACGGAATCACGCCGATCGGATGGCAGTCCTACGACATCATCTACTCGATCCTGGCGGACCCGTCACCGGAGCTGGCTGACGTCAAATGGCGCCTTCGCAGGTGTTTGGCCGCCCACCCGGGCTCACCGGAACGGGCGTTGCAGGCCCACCTGATGGCCACGTCAGAAGTGGTTAATGCCTACGGCCAAAAAAGGCCGGCCTGAGGCCCGGCCATGGACGTTCGGCGGGTTCGCGGCAATATGTATCCTTGAGGTGACAACTCCGCCGTTCCGGTTCAGACTGCAGCCGGATCCTTCACCGCGGGATGATTCAGGGATCAGAGGCTCACCATGGACATTGCTCCCGGCATGGCTGCGGGTGAAGAAGACGTGTGTGCCCCGTACCTGGCGAAGCTGCCCATAACGGGTGCCGCAGTGTCCCTCTTCGGCGGATCCGCCGCGGAGACCTTGGTTTCCGCCAGCGATGAGCTTGCCGCGCGCCTGGACGAACTGCAGTTCAACCTCGGGGAAGGTCCGCGGTGGCGGGCCCTGAAGACCAGGCTCCCCGTCCTGATTCCCGACGCGCAGTCCACCGCCGGCAACGAATGGCCCATGTTCCACAAAGCCATTGCGGGGACAGACGCCGCTGCCCTGTTTGTCTTTCCGCTTGCATTGGGCGCGATCGACGTGGGCGTCGTTGAGCTTTACCGCGCCGTACCTGGGAGCCTGAGCCGTTCAGACGAGTCGTTGGCGGCGGTGCTTGCAGGGCAGACCTCCTGGTACCTCCTGCGCAAGATCCTCACCGTGAGGTCTCCCGATACAGATCCGGCTCTGGAGCCGGCGCTCATGTCGCGACGGGAGATCCACCAGGCCACCGGGATGGTCTTGGCGCAGTCGGGCGCCACAGCGGCCGAGTCCTTACTGCTGTTGCGCGCCCACGCTTTTGCCCATGACCTCACCTTGAAGGAGACAGCCACCGCCGTGCTGGCGCGCACGCTCAGTTTCGACACCACCAATAGTGGGCCGGGCGGACCTGCGCTGCAGTAAAATGGGGCCATGGTAACTAGTACCCGCGCGGAGCGCGTCAGTGTGGCGTTTGTGAAGCTCACGGACACGCTGGTGGCCGACTACGACGTTGTGGACCTCCTGCATACCCTGGTGGAGGAGTCCGTTGGCCTCCTTGACGTCGCGGCCGCGGGTTTGCTGCTCGCCGATCCCAGCGGGCAACTCCAGGTAGTGGCATCCACGAGTGAGCAGAGCCAGCTCGTGGAGGTCCTGCAGCTTGAGGCCGGAGCCGGCCCCTGCGTTGAGTGCTACCTGACCGGGGCAGCAGTTGCAGTTGACGACATTGACGGGCTCACCAAATGGCTGGACTTCCGCAAGGCCGCGCTCTCGCAGGGCTTCCGCTCCGTATACGCGGTGCCCATGCGTGTTCACGGCCGGATCATCGGGGCCATGGGTCTGTTCGGTGCCAGGGAGGGTTTCCTGTCCACCGAGGATGCCGCCATCGGCCAGGCCCTTGCCGACGTCGCCACTATCAGCCTGATGCAGGAACGCACCATCAGGGAAGCGGGACTGGTCAACGAGCAGCTGCAGCTCGCATTGAACACCCGGGTGCTGATCGAGCAGGCCAAGGGCGTCATTGCGCACACCTCCGGGGTTGACATGGACGCCGCGTTCAACCTGCTGCGGAACCATGCACGCGCCAACAGCCAGAGCCTTCAGGTGACGGCCGGGCTCATTGTGGACCGCAGCCTCACGTTGTAAGGCTGCCTCACGTCGTAGGAGAGCCTCACGTTTATAAGGCCCGCCGCTGTCAGGCGGGCGCAGGAACGGGTTGCCCTACGGCGTCGATTCGCCCTACGGGCCACGGTTGAGCATAAGCTGCTGCAGGAGCGCACGTTCGGGCTTGCCCGGGTTCTCGGCGATGCAGCGGCGCAACCTGGCCCTTGCCAGCTCCTCGCCCGGAGCCGTTCCGCGGAGCACTTCGTCGATGATTTCCTGTGCTTGCCACCTTAGGGATTCCCGGGCGAAGTGGCGGACCTCGGCGGACGCGGCGGTACTTTCTATCCACGGGTCAGTGTCATCGCACGGGATAAAATCGTACGTTCGCTCTGCTGACATCGGGGCCTCCTTGCACCTAGCCGACGGGGCCTTAGGATCCCGTCGGAGCCAAAGCAACTGCGTCTGGGAAAACCCTACAGCGAGTAAGACCGGTCTGTCTGCACCTTGGAGTAAACTGGCCCTACGATGATTTCCGACGCAGACCACACTGAAGAACCCGCACTGTCTCCTGCGGATTTACCCGCCGAGGCGGCAGTTCAGCCTGCCGGTTCCCGGGAACGGATCCTGGCTGTGGCCTATGACCTATTTTCCCGCCGCGGCGTGCGGGACGTGGGTGTTAATGAACTGATCGAACGTTCCGGCGTGGCCAAGGCAACGTTTTACCGGCACTTCCCGTCCAAGGATGCACTGGTCCTGGCCTTCCTGGAGCAGCGCGACCAGATATGGACAGTTGATGCCATCGTTGGCCAGGCCAAGCTGCGCGGCACCACCCCCACCGAACAACTGTTGGCCATCTTCGACGTCTTCGGCGACTGGTTCCTGCGCGACGACTTCGAGGCCTGCTCCTTCATTAACATCCTGCTGGAAATGGGCCCGGCCCATCCGCTGGGCCTGGCCAGCATCGATTACCTGGCAAGGATCAGGGGCCATGTGCAGGCCCTCGCGGAGCAGGCCGGGTTGGACCGCCCTGAGGATTTCGCCCGGTCGTGGCACATCCTTATGAAGGGGTCCATCGTCTCAGCCACCGAAGGCGACACCCAGGCGGCGAAGCGGGCCCAGCAGATGGCCGGCTGGCTGATCGAGCACCACCGCAGCTAACCCGCCGGGAAAAGCGTATCCACAACCGCCCGCGTCAGATCGTGGATCATTTCGGTGCGCTGGGCCTCATCAGTGCTGTCGGCGCCTTCCGTGAAGATCACCACCGCATATGTTGTCCCGCCATGTCCCAGAAGGGCCGCGTCATGGAGGGCTCCGCCCAGCTGGCCGTATTTGTGATAAACGGTTATGCCGGGCCCCGAGGCCGCGGGAATCAGTTCCTCGTTGTTGGTAGCCTGCATGTACCCCAGCAATTGCGCGGTATTGCTGGGGTTGAGCAGTTGCCCAGCGTAAAGCTTCGTCAGGACCAACGCCACTTCACCGGGCGTCAGCAGGTTGTCTTCGGGATCGTAGGCTATGCCAATCGAGGCGGCGTACTGGATCAGCCGCTGGTAGCCAAGCCTTCCCATCAACAGAAGCCAGGAGTCATTGTTGCTTCTGTTGATCATGGCTTTGAGCTGGAAGGCGGCCGTGTAGTTCCCCAACGTGTCATCGAGTCGGGCTTCGCCGGTCTCCACAAGCTTGAAGTATGCCACTGCCGTGATGAGCTTGGCGGTGCTGGCCGCAGCGAAGGCCCCCGTATCCCCAAAGGTGCGGATCGCTCCGCCCGCCGTATCCGCGACGGCCACGCCAACGCGGTAGCCGGATGCGAGGCTGATGATCCTCGCAGGGCTCCCGTCTTCGGCCTCCGAACTCAACTCGGCCATGGCGCCAACTGGCCCGGTTCCGGCGAAGGCGGCATTCACGGTTCCTGGGATCCCTTCCGAGCGGATCACTGCTGACGTGACGGCAACCAGCAAGACCAGCAAAGCGGTAGCCATCGGAAGAACCAGGAACAGCTGGTCTCGGCCTGCGCGGTGGTAGTGGCGTCCTGCCGCATAGGCGGGGGAATGCAGGTGCAACTGGGGCTCCTGTCTGACCGCTCGCGCGGTCGAACATCACAAAGGCCCCAGCCCCGACTCATAACCAAGTTCGCTGATTAAACCACGCCGGCTGGCCAAAGAGACCGCTCAGAAAATGCGTGCCGAAGAAAGTTTCCTGTGTCCCGGAATTAGTCCGGACGGTAGAGTGTTGGAATCTGCAGCGACGATGCTCGCGCAACACTTCATACGTACTCCCTGAGGGAACACCCATGTCTACAGAAGTCTCTTCGAACGCCGCCGGCGACCCCGCGCAGGCCATCGAATCCAAGGCGGCGGCGCCGAAGTCCTCCGCGCCGGAGAAGATGTCCCGCGAGTCGGTGACCATTATCGCCACCTTGCTCGTGGCGACCTTTGTGGTGATCCTGAACGAGACCATCATGAATGTTGCCCTGCAGCGATTGATGGTTGACCTTAACGTGGACGCGCCCACCGTGCAGTGGCTCTCCACCGGCTTTATGCTCACCATGGCCGTGGTCATCCCCACCACCGGGTTCATCCTCCAAAGCCTGTCCACGCGGGCTGTTTTTATGCTGGCCATGGGACTGTTCGCCGGCGGCACCGCCCTGGCGGCGGTGGCTCCGGGTTTTGAGATCCTGCTTCTGGCACGCATCGTCCAGGCCGGCGGCACAGCCATCATGCTTCCGCTGCTGATGACCACCATCCTTACCCTCGTCCCGCTGGCCAAACGCGGCGCCGTCATGGGCAACGTCAGTATCGCCATCTCCGTGGCGCCGGCCATGGGGCCGACTGTCTCCGGGCTGATCCTGGAGCACTTCACCTGGCGCTTTATGTTTGTCTTTGTCCTGCCGGTCGCCCTGGCCGCGCTGGCCATCGGCGCCAAGTACCTCACCAACGTGGGTGAAACCGAGAAGACCAAGCTCGACTTCCTCTCCGTGCTCCTCACCGTTCCTGCCTTCGGCGGCCTGGTGTACGGCCTCAGCCAGATCGGCGGCGGCCACGGCGGCCAAAGCGGTCCGAGCACCGTGGCCATCGCCGCGTTGGTCATCGGCGTCGCCAGCCTGACGGTCTTTGTGCTCCGCCAGCTCCGGCTGCAGAAGGCCGAAGCCCCGCTGCTGGACCTCCGCGCCTTCAACTTCAGGATGTTCACGGTTTCCGTGCTGCTGATGGTGGTGGCCATGATGGCGCTGTTCGGCGGCGTGATCCTGCTGCCGCTCTACCTGCAGGAAATCCGCGGTCTGGGTTCGCTGGAAACGGGTCTCGCGCTGCTTCCGGGCGGCCTGGCGATGGGACTGTTGGGCCCGTTCATCGGCCGGCTGTTCGACAAAGTGGGCCCGCTGCCGCTCACCGTTACCGGTTCCGTGCTGATGGTGCTGGCGCTGTGGCAGTTCTCAATGCTCGACGCCGGCACCCCGGTATGGTGGATCGTCACCCTCCACGTGGGGCTCAGTTTCGGCCTGGCGCTGCTGTTCACGCCGGCATTTACCACCGGCCTGAATCCCCTGCCGCCGCATCTCTACTCGCACGGCTCGGCGATTATGAGCACCGCCCAGCAGGTGGCCGGCGCCGCCGGCACGGCGCTGCTGGTATCCATCTTCGCCGTGGTTTCGGCCGCGTCGGGTCTCGTTGCCGGCATGAGCGCAGCGTTCCTGACCGCAACCGCCATAGCCCTCGCCGCCGTCGTACTTTCCGCGATGATGCGTAAAACAGAAGGTGCCGCCCCCGGCCACGGCGCCCACTAGCGGACACCTCGTCCGCCACGCCCCTCGCCTTAGGCGCGAACGTACACTTGAGGCCCTGTTTTCCAAGGAAAACAGGGCCTCAAGTGTACGTTCGCGCTGATTGGTGGCGTGGGTGTTGATTAGCCGGCGAAGAAATCGCTGAGTTCGGTGATGAGCTTGTCCGGGGCGCGGAGGACGCCGTCGTGGCCGGCCCCCTGCAGGATGGTGTAGCTGGAGCCGGACAGGACATCGTGGATCTGGCCGCAGGCGACGCCGAAGTACGCGGGGCTCTTCTCGCCCACAACAATCAGCGTTTCCAGGGGCAGCTCCTGGAACGGCTCGGCCGGCATGTCCGCTGCGATAATCGCCTTGACTTCCCGGACGCCGGTACGCATCAGCTCGCGCATCTGCTTGCCCACGTGGGTGCCGGCGGTGAGCTTGTTGGCGATGGTGAGCATGGACAGCGGCATCCGTGAGAAGGCACCGGTCTCCAGGCCCTTGGTGAGGACGGCCAGGGCGCGGCCGTCGTCCCCGGCGGCCGTGGCGCGTTCGTATTCAGCAGTCCAGTCGGCCTTCACGCTGTGGTTCACGGACACCGCGGGGTCATACACGGCCAGCCGCTCCACCGGAAGGGTGCGGGCCGCGTGCAGGGCCACGGCGCCGCCGAAGCTGTGGCCAAAGACGTCCGTGCTGGAGGTGTGTCTCATCACGGCGTCCAGGTCCCGGATGTCCGCGTCCAGCGTGTAATCGTCGGCCTGCGGCGAGGACGAACCGCGGCCGCGGCGGTTGAACGTGTGCACGGGGCGGCCCAACGCAGCGCTGAGTTTCTGGGCGAACTTTGTGTAGTCGGCCGCGGTCACCATGGAGGCCGGGACCACAACCACGCCGGAACCGGCGGACGCCAGTTCAGCACCCGTGGAGAAGAGCTCCAGGGTGCCGCCGTCGGGGGTCTTGATGTTCTCGCTCGTCATGCTCCGAGCCTAGCCGAGCAACCTGCGGAAAGCCTTAGCCCTTGAAGTATTCCGCGATGTCAGTGACAAGTTCCTTTACCGCGGCTGGGATGGAGCCGTGGAAGCCCTTGGGGGAGAGCTCGAACGTGCTCCCCGGGACGGCCGCGTGAAGGCGCTGGGCCGTGACCTTGTAGTAGCTCGGGCTCTTGCCACCCACCATGAAGTGCGTGTTGGCGGGCAGGATGGCGAAGTTCCTGGCATGCTCGGCTTCGTCGTACGCGGCCCGCAGTTCGCCCACGCCGGTGGGCATCAGCTCCCGGAGCATCTTGTTCACCCTCGTGCGGGACACCAAGGCCATCAGCCCTGCAAGCACAGGCTCGGGGATCTTTGAGAGCGCGGTGCCCGGCTGCATGCCCCTTTTCATTCGGGCCATGGCGTGCGCCACCTGGCCGGCGTTCACCGCGGCCTCGAACTCGTCCAGCCAGGACATGTCGATGCTGCCGTCGATGTTGACCGCGGCGTCGTAGACCGCCAGCCTGTCGGGTTCGTAGGACGTGCCCACGAACTCCTGGACGGCGTTCAGCGCCACCGATCCGCCCAGGCTGTGGCCCAGGAGGTTACGGGCGCCCGTGGCATCCATGACCGCACGGACATCGGCGATTTCCGTGGCCATGGAGTAATCCGCCGGCTGCTCGGTGGAGTTGCCCCTCCCGCGCCGGTCATAGACATCAACGGCCCACCCGGCGCCCAGCCCATCGGCCAAAGCCATCGAGAACGGCCGGTAGATCAGGGCCGTCAGGAAGGCCCCGCCGATGACCACCACGCGGCGCTCGCCCGGCGCATCCTCGGTTCCGTAGCTGTAGACAGCCAGCCTGCCGCCGTCGAGCGTGGGGACTTCCTGTTCTTTCACGCTCCCCATCCTAGGCGCGCCCCCTTCAGGCAAGGCGCCCTACCGTCGCCTCCCCAGCTTCCGGTCCTGGCCGTCGCTGCCGTTGATGAACCGGGCAATCCGCACGGCCAGTCCCTTGCCGGGGCGGATGGGTCCTTCATGCAGCTGGCCGGGGACCACCTGGAAGTTGATGGATGGCACGGCGGCCGCCAGTTGCCGGGCTGTTTCGGCAAAATACGCCGGACTCCAGCCGCCGCTGAGCATCAGGATGGGGGTGGTGAGGGAGGTGAAATTCTCCAGTTCGGCGTCGGCGTCGAGCACGGCACGCATTTCGGTGACGGCCGTGGGCAGCAGTTCTCGCATCTCCGCGCCCAGGTTGGTCCTGGCGGAGAGAATGCTCAGCATCCGGAGCGCGCCGAGCGGGAGGTAGGACAGCGGACCCGCCGTGGCCAGGCCCTGGACCAGGTGCGCCCAGGCATGGTTAAGCTGGCCCGCGGTGACGGCATCCTCAAGCTCCGGCCGCCAGCGGTGGCTCAGGTTGCCGGACAGCGACACCGCGGCGTCATAGGTCACCAGGCGGCCCACGGGCAGCGTCCGGGCCGCCTGCAATGCCACGAAGCCGCCGTAGCTGTGGGCCACCACGTCCTTGGAGCCGGTCTGGCGCATTACCGCCGCAAGGTCGCCAACCTCCGTCTCCACCGAGTAGTCCTCCGGCTGCGGGGCCGAACCCGCCCTGCCGCGGCGGTTGTAGCAGTGCACCGGCCGGCCCAGCAGGACGCTGAGCTTCCGGGCAAAAGGCCGGTAGAGGGCGTCGGTGACCAGAGTGCCGTGGATGAGTACGACGCCGGGAGGTCCCGCCGTCGTCGACGGGTCCAGTCCTGCGGGGGTGCGGAACGAGTGCACGTCGAGGTGCCCGCCGTCCTCCGCTTCAACTTTCCACGTCTCCACAGCCCGAGTCTATGCCTGGGCGTCCGCCGGGAGCCGGTGACGCGAACTCCCGGTAAACTTGGGGATTGTGACTTCCCAAAACACCCCCACCCCAAAAAATGCCCCAGAGCCGCTCGACGCCAGCGAGCAGATGCGCATCCGCATGGACAAGCGCGCCAAGCTGATCGAGCGCGGCACCGAGGCATATCCGGTGGGTGTGGAACGCACGCATTCCCTCACGGAGATCCGCGAAAAGTACGCGCACCTTGAGGCTGATGACACCACCGGCGACGTTGTGGGCGTCACCGGCCGCGTGGTTTTTGTCCGCAATACCGGCAAGCTCTGCTTCGCCACGCTCCAGGAAGGCGGCGTTGACGGCAAGGGCACCCGGCTCCAGGCGATGCTCAGCCTTGCCAACGTGGGCGAGGAAGCGCTCGCGGACTGGAAGTCGCTGGTGGACCTGGGCGACCACGTGTTCATCAAGGGCGAAGTGATTTCCTCTCGCCGCGGCGAGCTGTCCGTGATGGCCGAGTCCTGGTCCATGGCTTCCAAGGCACTGCGCCCGCTACCGGTGCTGCACGCGGAACTGAATGAGGAAACCCGCGTGCGCCAGCGTTACGTGGACCTGATGGTTCGCGACGAAGCCAGGGAGATGGTCTACACCCGCGCGGCGATTACCCGTTCCATCCGCGAGAGCCTGCACCGCCACAGCTACGTCGAGGTGGAAACCCCCATCCTGCAGTTGGTCCACGGCGGCGCCCTGGCCCGTCCGTTCGAGACGCACATGAACGCGTTCGACCAGAAAATGACCCTTCGCATTGCCACTGAGCTTTACCTCAAGCGCGCCGTGGTGGGCGGGATCGATCGCGTCTACGATATGGGCCGCGTTTTCCGCAACGAAGGCGTGGACTCCACCCACAGCCCCGAATTCACCACCCTTGAGTGCTACGAAGCCTGGGCTGACCAGTTCGTCATGGCCGAGCGCATCAAGGAGATCATCCTCGACGCCGCGGACGCCGTGGGTGTGGGCCGCACCCTCCAGACCGAAGCGGGGGAGATCAACCTCGACGGCGACTGGGCCTGGGTTTCGGTCTACCCGGGACTGTCCGACGCCGTTGGCCAGGAAGTCACGCCGGACACTTCGCTTGAGGTGCTGCGCGAAATTGCCGCCAAGCACGAGGTCAAGGTGGACCCGAAATGGGACGCAGAGAAGCTGGCCGTGGAATTGTTCGGCGAAATCGTTGAGCCCACGCTGCTGAACCCCACCTTCGTGTACGACTACCCGCCGTCTGCCCAGCCGCTGGCCCGCCCGCACCGGACTGACGGCCGGCTGATCGAGGCCTGGGACCTCATCATCGGCGGCATGGAACGCGGCACGGCCTTCTCCGAGCTGATCGACCCCGTCATCCAGCGCGAGCGGCTGACCGAACAGTCGCGGCACGCTGCCGCGGGCGATGACGAGGCCATGCAGCTGGACGAGGACTTCCTCCGGGCCCTCGAATACGGTGCACCGCCCATGGGCGGCATCGGCCTGGGTATTGACCGGCTGGTGATGCTGTTCACCGGCGCAGGCATCCGCGAAACCATCCTTTTCCCGCTCCTGAAGCCCGAAGGCCACTGACCATGGAATATGTAGCCGTACTCCTGCCCTCGCTGGTGGTTGGCCTGCTTTTTTGGTTTGCCATGAAATCCATCTTCAATGCCGATAAGTCCGAGCGTAAGGCCGAAGCGCAGGCCCAGGCCGAGGCGGAATCGCGTTCCGCCGCGCCCTTGAACGAACAGAACCCCGAATCGGACAAATAGTTCGAAAGAGATTTCTGCGGACTCCTGTGGATATCCACAGGAACGATTGGACGCTTTGACGCGTTGCCATAAAGAGGTTCATACTTTTAATAGGAACATCCTCATTTTCTGACAACCGAACCTTTCCAAGAGGAAGACATATTTAATGGCACAGAAAGTAAACATCATCCTCGTCGATGATCTGGATGGGGGATCTGCGGACGAAAACGTCCGTTTTGGCCTCGATGGGGTCAGCTATGAAATCGATCTGTCCTCGGCCAACGCGGCTGAGCTCCGCTCTGCCTTGGAGCGCTTTGTCGCAGCCGGGCGCAAGACCTCGGCCGGCAGGGCCACCCGCACCAAACCGGCTGCAGGCCCCCGCGCCAACGACTCCGCACAGATCCGCCAGTGGGCAAGGGATAACGGCTACACGGTTAACAGCCGCGGCCGAATTCAGGCTGAAATCCAGGAAGCCTACCAAAAGGCAAATTCCTGACCCACGCATCTCCAACGGCGTAATAGGCCCTGTCTTCACCTTCGGGTGGGGGCAGGGTTTTTTGATGCCAATTGTGAATGCGCAAAGACGGACTCGCGTAAACGCAGACCCTTGGTGGCTAACGCCCTCCGGGCGCACGGTTGGGCTAATCGCCGCGCAATTTCCTTGGAATGAGCCGGTGATTCGGTTTGAGCTTCCGGTCTGGGACGCCGGCTCGAATTAGCCCGCCTCGTATTTTGCGAAGGGAATGTCTGGAATTAGCGGGTCTCGGAGATTTGTGGCAGTCCTGGCGGCGCTGTTCGACTTCCGGAATCGCCGTTTAGGCCAAGGCAAGGTTCACGGCTGACCCACGCTGCCCAGGCAACGCTGAGCGCGACCAGCGCGGCCAGCGACAACCACGTGCGGTGGATGTTCCACCGCGTCCACCGGCGTTCGAACGATTTCCTGGCTGCCGCAGAGTCATTGGAGCTGGAGCCGCACTGGCCCACGAAAGGGCTGTTGAGCCCGCTAATGCGAGGAAGGCGCCGACGAAGCTCAGCGCAAACACCGGATTCTGGATTGCGGTGTTGATCCGGGACATGGCCCTGACAAATGTCGCATCATCCGTGGCGCGCAGCCCCGGCATCACCGAGCAGGCGTAGGAGTAGTAGAGCCCACCGATCCCGGCGAGGGCTATAGTCGCGGCGGTCATGAGCAGGGTGATGGCTTCCATGACGTTCTCCTTGCTTGAGGTTCTTGCATTGATCCAAGCGGTGCAGGGTGACGGGAGTTGAACACGTCATGTTTCCCCTGTGGCGAACACGCTCCCCAAGAGGGGGTCTGCCACGTAGCATCAAAGTACGTCGTAGCTAGGAGTGTGGCGAAATGTTTGAGCGATTTACGGACCGTGCCCGTCGCGTAGTTGTGCTTGCCCAAGAAGAGGCACGCATGCTGAACCACAATTACATTGGTACCGAACACATCCTCTTGGGTCTGATCCATGAAGGTGAGGGCGTTGCCGCCAAAGCTCTTGAGTCCTTGAGCATTTCGCTCGACGGCGTGCGCGAGCAGGTACAGGAGATCATCGGCCAGGGCCAGCAGGCCCCGTCCGGTCACATCCCCTTCACCCCACGCGCCAAGAAAGTGCTGGAACTCTCGCTGCGCGAAGCCTTGCAGCTGGGCCACAACTACATCGGCACGGAGCACATCCTGCTGGGACTCATCCGCGAGGGTGAGGGTGTTGCCGCCCAGGTGCTGGTGAAGCTCGGCGCAGACCTTAACCGGGTCCGCCAGCAGGTCATCCAGCTGCTCTCCGGCTACCAGGGCAAGGAAACCACCGGCGCTGGCGTCGGTCCGGGCCAGCCCGAAGGCACTCCCGCCGGCTCCGTGGTCCTGGACCAGTTCGGCCGCAACCTCACCCAGGCTGCGCGCGAGAACAAGCTGGACCCGGTGATCGGACGCGAATCCGAGATGGAACGCGTGATGCAGGTCCTTTCGCGCCGCACCAAGAACAACCCTGTCCTGATCGGTGAGCCCGGCGTCGGCAAGACCGCCGTCGTCGAAGGCCTCGCGCAGGCGATTGTCCGCGGCGACGTCCCGGAAACCATCAAGGACAAGCAGCTGTACACCCTGGACCTCGGTTCACTGGTGGCCGGCTCCCGGTACCGCGGTGACTTCGAAGAGCGCCTGAAGAAGGTCCTCAAGGAAATCCGCACCCGCGGCGACATCATCCTCTTCATCGACGAGATCCACACGCTTGTGGGTGCCGGCGCTGCTGAAGGTGCCATCGATGCTGCGTCCATCCTGAAGCCCATGCTGGCCCGCGGAGAACTGCAGACCATCGGTGCCACCACCCTGGATGAGTACCGCAAGCACATCGAGAAGGACGCCGCGCTGGAGCGCCGCTTCCAGCCGATCCAGGTCAAGGAGCCCTCCGTCGCGCACGCGATTGAGATCCTCAAGGGCCTGCGTGACCGCTATGAGGCGCACCACCGTGTCACCATCACCGACGGCGCCCTCGCCTCGGCCGCGAACCTCGCCGAGCGCTACATCTCGGACCGCTTCCTGCCGGACAAGGCCATCGACCTGATCGATGAGGCCGGTGCACGGTTGCGGATCCGCCGGATGACCGCCCCGCCGGAACTGAAGGCCATGGATGAGCGGATTGCCAAGCTGAAGATGGAGAAGGAATCCGCCATCGACGCCCAGGACTTCGAAGGCGCAGCTTCGCTCCGGGACAAGGAGCAGAAGCTCATCACCGAGCGCTCCGAGAAGGAACGCCACTGGAAGTCCGGCGGCATGGACGATATCTCTGAGGTTGATGAGGATCTCATCGCCGAAGTGTTGGCAAACTCCACCGGCATCCCGGTCTTCAAGCTGACCGAGGAAGAGTCCTCGCGCCTGCTGAAGATGGAAGACGAACTGCACAAGCGTGTGGTGGGCCAGAACGAGGCCATCAGGTCCCTGTCCCAGGCCATCCGCCGTACCCGTGCAGGCCTGAAGGACCCCAAGCGTCCGGGCGGCTCGTTCATCTTCGCCGGCCCCACCGGCGTCGGCAAGACCGAACTTGCCAAGGCCCTGGCCGAGTTCCTGTTCGGCGAAGAGGATGCCCTCATCACGCTGGACATGTCCGAGTACTCGGAGAAGCACACAGTCTCGCGGCTCTTCGGTGCCCCTCCGGGCTACGTGGGCTACGAAGAGGGCGGGCAGCTCACCGAGAAGGTCCGCCGTCGTCCGTTCTCCGTGGTCCTGTTCGACGAAGTGGAGAAGGCGCACGCCGACCTCTTCAACTCACTCCTGCAGATTCTGGAAGACGGCCGCCTGACCGACTCCCAGGGCCGCGTGGTGGACTTCAAGAACACCGTGATCATCATGACCACCAACCTGGGCACCCGGGACATCTCCAAGAGCGTTGCCACCGGCTTCCAGTCCGGCACGGACACCCAGACCGGCTACAACCGGATGCGTGCCCGTGTGACGGAGGAGCTCAAGCAGCACTTCCGTCCGGAGTTCCTGAACCGTGTGGATGACGTTGTGGTGTTCCCGCAGCTCACCCAGGACGAGATCATCGAGATCGTGGACATGTTCGTCGGCCGCCTGGAGAAGCGCCTCAAGGACAAGGACATGGGCATCGAGCTCACCACCGCGGCCAAGGTTCTCCTGGCAACCCGCGGCTACGATCCCGCAATGGGTGCCCGGCCGTTGCGCCGCACCATCCAGCGCGAAATCGAGGACCAGCTCTCAGAGAAGATCCTGTTCGGCGAGATCCACGCCGGCGACATCGTTGTAGTGGACGTGGATGGCGAAGGCGACGACGCCAAGTTCACGTTCGCCGGCAACGCCAAGCCGCTCATCCCGGAGATCGCTCCCAGCGTCTAAGGCAAGACAGTCAAGGCCCCGTCACTCCCCACAGGAGCGGCGGGGCCTTTGCGATTGGCGGGCCCCAGCCCAGTAGGAGCGCCCTCAGCCACCCCTCTGCCACCGTAGGATTGTGGAGTGACTGACTCCGATTCCTTCCGCATCCGTTCCGCACGTACCAGTGACGTGGCCGCCATCAAGGGCCTCGTGGCGCCGTTGGCTGAGCAGCGGATCCTGATGGCAAAAGAGACGGTGGCCTATTACGAGAGCCTCCAGGAATTCCGGATAGCAGAGGCCGACGACGGCGAAGTCATCGGCTGCGGCGCGCTGCACGTTATGTGGGAGGACCTCGCTGAAGTCCGCACGCTAGCCGCGTCGGATGCATGGCGCGGCAAGGGCGTGGGGCACGTGCTCGTGGAAAGCCTGCTGGCCGAAGCCCGTGAACTGGGGGTGACACGGGTTTTTTGCCTCACGTTCGAGGTGGATTTCTTCAAGCGCCACGGCTTCGAGGTCATGGCCGACCAGACAGCAGTGGACCCGGTGGTCTACTCCGAGCTGCTGCGCTCCCATGACGAAGGCGTTGCCGAGTTCCTGGACCTGGCGCGGGTCAAGCCCAACACCTTGGGCAATACCCGGATGATCAAGACCCTCTAAACCCCTCCCAATAAGCCGCCCGGGCCACCGCGGCCAGAAGTCAACCGTGACAAAAATAGCTTTAAGTCGAATTGATGGATAAACTATCAGGGTTGCAGTGTGGGGCCTGCCGTAAGGGACAGTCATTGGGGGCTGTCCCTTACCGCTTCCACCGAATCGCCGCAGGCTACCGGACTTTGTGCGGCGGTAGTAGGGTCAAAGTGCATCCTCCAGGAAGCACCCACAACCCAGGAGTTCTGCCATGAAAAAGCTCATCAACGATCCCCGCTCCGTGGTTGACGAATCCGTCGAGGGATTCGGTCTGGCCCACGCGGGACTCGTCACGGTCACCGCCGATCCGAAGTACGTCACGCGCAAAGACGCGCCAGTGGCCGGAAAAGTCGGACTCGTTTCCGGCGGGGGAAGCGGCCACGAGCCGCTCCACGCCGGTTTTGTCGGTCTGGGAATGCTCGACGCCGCCGTGCCGGGGGCGGTGTTCACCTCGCCGACTCCGGACCAGATTCTTCCGGCGACGCTCGCCGTAAACTCGGGGGCCGGCGTCGTCCATATCGTGAAAAACTACACCGGCGATGTCCTGAACTTTGAGACCGCCGCGGAACTGGCGCAGGCCGAAGGTGTGGACATCCGTACGGTCCTGGTGAATGACGACGTCGCGGTGGAGGACTCCCTGTATACGGCGGGGCGCCGCGGGGTGGCTGGCACCGTGCTCGTGGAGAAAATCGCGGGCGCTGCGGCTGAACGGGGCGACAATCTCGATGCCGTGGCCGCGATCGGCGACCGCGTCAACAGCAACGTCCGCACCATGGGGGTCGCGCTGTCCGCGTGCACAGTGCCGCATGCCGGAACGCCCAGTTTCGACCTGGAGGATGATGAAATCGAGATCGGCATCGGCATCCACGGCGAGCCCGGCCGGCACAAAATCCCGATGGAGAACGCGGACGGCATCACCGACCGTTTGCTTGGCCCAGTCCTCAGCGATCTGGGCATCACCGGCGGCGAGAAAGTCCTGCTGTTCGTCAACGGCATGGGCGGCACGCCCCTGAGCGAGCTGTACATCGTCTACCGCCGCGCAGCCCAGGTGATCGCAGAACGCGGGGCCGTCGTCGAACGTTCGCTGGTGGGAAACTACATCACCGCCCTGGAAATGCAGGGCTGCTCCATCTCCGTGCTGCGGCTCGACGATGAACTGACGCAGTTGTGGGACGCGCCGGTGCACACCGCGGCCCTGCGCTGGGGCGTGTGACCGTGGTCCTGGACGTGAACTGGGCCGTCAGGTGGCTGACGCTGTGCGCCCAGGCCATGGCGGAAAATCGGGTATGGCTCATCGAACTGGACCGTGCCATCGGGGACTCTGACCACGGCGAGAACATGGACCGCGGCTTCCAGGCCGTGCTGGACAAACTGGCCGAAGCGCCGCCGGAGACGCCCGGCGCGGCGCTGAAGCTGACTGCCATGACGCTGATGTCCAAGGTGGGTGGCGCCGCCGGACCCTTGTATGGAACCGCGTTCCTGCGCGCCTCCACCGCTCTGGGAGACGCGGCCGAGATTGATCCGGGTCGCCTTGCCGAAGCGCTCGTGGCTGCCCGCGACGGGATCGTGGCCCGGGGCAAGGCCGAGTCCGGCGACAAGACCATGGTTGACGCCTGGACGCCCGCCGCTGAGGCAGCGCAGACCGCCGCCGCAGACGGTGCGGGCACCGTCGTTGGAGTTCTGGTGGCCGCCGCCGAGGCAGCCGAAGCCGGCGCCCTGGCAACCGATCCGCTGGTGGCCCGCAAAGGCCGCGCCAGTTACCTGGGGGAGCGGAGTGCTGGCCACCGCGATCCGGGCGCCGCCTCCAGCGCACTTATTCTCCGCGCCGCCGTTGGGGCAGCAGCGTGACAGTTCGCTTGGTGGTGGTGTCCCATAGCGAAAAGATCGCCGACGGCGCCGTGGAGCTGGCCGCCCAGATGGCGCCTGACGTCGTCATCCTCGCCGCCGGGGGCACCGCCGACGGCCGGATCGGAACGAGCCTGGAGAAAGTCATGTCGGCCCTGGACAAGGCGGCCGGCGGCGATGGCGTGGTGGTCCTGACAGATCTGGGATCTGCCGTGATGACGGCGGAGTCGGCCCTGGAACTCGTGGACGAGCCCGCCGGTGTCCTCCTGGCAGACGCGCCGCTGGTGGAAGGCCTTGTAGCTGCCGCAGTGGCCGCACAGGGCGGCGCCGATGCGAAGGCAGTCAAACGTGCCGCCGAAGCGGTCTACGGATTGGGACCGGACGTGGCGGCTGCTCCTCCCGTGCTGGCCGCAAGTACTGTCACCGAGGGGCCCGTCACCGGTCCGGGTCCGGACTTCACCGGCGATTTCGAGCTGGTGAATGAGGCCGGCATGCACGCCCGTCCGGCCGCCAAGATCGCGGGCGGCCTGGCGTCCCTCAACGCCGAAGTCACGGTCAACGGCGTGGACGGCGCCTCAATGACATCCCTGATGACCCTGGCGGCAGGCAAGGGATCCATGCTCCACATCGAGGCGTGGGGGCCCGACGCCGAGCGCGCGCTGAACTACGTTGGCGGCCTGGTGCAGGCGGGCTTCGGCGAGCCGTAGGGCCGGCTGCTATTTAACCTGGGGGTGGCGGCGGGGGACGAACTTGTGGTTGTCCACGAGCAGGTACGTGCCGGCTCCCATCAGGAGGAAGCCGCCAACGCCGATGACGATGATCTGCGTGCTGACGCCGACAATAAGCAACACGAGGCCGAACAGGCATGCGATGGCGCCGAAGTAGGTGCGGCGCCCAAACCTCACCCCCACGGAGCCGGATGAGAGTTCCTCGGCGAGCCTCGGATCGTCAGCCGCCAGGCCCGATTCCAGCTCCTCGAGCTGTTTCCGCTCCCGATCTGAAAGTGGCATCGAAACCCCTTCCTGGCGGCAAAACCTGTTGTAAATCAACGTCGCCGATGCTAGTAATACAGACCGTAGAAGTGTCCTCAGTGGAAGTCAAGGGGTGGCCTGGCGGGCCCAACATGCCCGCCAAACAGCCCAACCGGAGAGCGTCGTCAAAGGTCACGCGGCTTGCCGCAACCCGTCGGGGTCGAGCACTACAGAGGCGGTGACAAACCGCCCGCACTGCTCCCCGTAGGGGAAGGCGCCGCGGGGCCGGAAATTCAGTGTGCGTACAGGGAGAGCCGATCCGTCCGGAGTAACACCGGTTGCAGTCAGCGCCATCGGGGCCTCCGTGAGGGACTCCAGCATCAGCATCCCGATCATGGTCCCGTCCGGGGAAGCCGTGGCAGAGCAGACACCGTCCGGTGTGCAGCCCTGGTCAATTGAAGCAGTGCCGGGGAAAAGCTCGACGGCGGCTTCTTTGCAGACGCCGTCCTGACAGGCCTTGAGGCGCAGTGACCCCACCTGCGCCACGTACTCCCGCGCCACGGTCAGGGAGACCGCCGACGCCTGGGCGATCATCGGGCACGGCGTAGGGGCGGGATAGTAGTAGTAGCAACCGGAGGTGAGTGCCGCCGTCGCCATCAGTGCGAAAAGTACCCGGGTTTTGCCCATACTTCAGCGTAAATCCGGGGCCGGAGGCCGGCGGCGCTACCAGGAAAGTGATGCAAACATTGTTATGGCTGTGGCTCCGAAGATCACCATAATGAGACCCGTCGCCAGCCGGCCCCTTGCAACGATAAAGACCGGGAGGGTCGATTCGGCGGGGTTGGCCGGGTTGTAGACCACTGGGATGTGGGCGCCGATGATCGCCTGGTCCTGGCTGTAGATATCGGACTGTCCCAGCCAGCGCTTGCCGCCGGCATCCGCGAATTCATACGACGGCGCAAACCGGTTCCTGCCGTTGCTCGCGGGTCCGTCGGTGCCGTGCAGGTTTCCAGTGACGGTGGCCGAAGCCTCCTGCCACCCCGCCATGGAGCGTTTCCGGCGGAGGGACGCGGCCAGGGACAGCCCCATCAGGATCAGTCCGGCGGCAAGGAAAAGACCGGGCAGTACGACGAACAGCAGTTTCAGGGAGTCCATGGTTCAGCCCAGCGGGAAGTTGCCGGCGACCCAGAATAGCAGCAGAGCGAAAAATGCGAAGACCGGCATCAGGCACCCGATCACCATTTTGGATTCGGACGCCACCTGGAACGACTGGTTGGGATTCGCCGGGTTGTAGGCCACAGGCAGGGGCGAGCCCGGTGCCTGCTGGTTGGCGTACGAAACCTCGGATTCGCCCGCGTACAGGGTCCCGTGGGGGTCGGCGAACTGGTAGGTGGGGTAGAAGCGCCGGCTCCGCGTTGAGCCGCCTCCACCATGTGTCCAGCCCGCCACGTTGCCAGTGACGGTCGCCTGCACCTTTGGCCAGCCGGCGATCAGTTTTTCCTGCCGTTTGGTTTTCCGCAGTGAGCGGACCAGCGCAAAAATGACACCCGCAACAAACAGCGCCCAGATGACGTACAACACGATTCTCATGAATTTCCCCCGGTTCGAGTCACCAGAAAGTATGCCATCCAGGGGGCGGGCCACCCTAAAGACGCCTCACGCCGGCAGCCGGTAACCGCCCTGGTGCAGTTCGGCCAGCCCGTCGCCAAGGAGGCCGGCAATGGCACGTTCGAGTTGTTCGGGCGCGGAGTTCAGGCGGTGCAATGCGGACAGCGGCACGCCGATTCCGTCCGCCGCGAAGCCCAGGTCAGCAGGCTCCCGCTGGAACATTTCCGCCGGCACCGGTGCGTCCGCGAGCCGCAGAACAGCCATCACGGCGCCCCGGACCTGCCGGTCGGTGCCGTGCCACGCCTGTCCTTTGGGAACGTACGACGGCGGCGGCTCGCCGGCTGCCAGCCACGCACAGGAGTCCCGCACCGGGCAGTCCGCGCACTTGGGCGCCCGCGCCGTGCAGACCAGCGCCCCCAGCTCCATGACCGCAGCGTTCCAGCGCACGGAGGTCCCGACGTCGTCCGGCAGCAGCTCCGCCGCAAGCCGCATCTCTGCGGCGTTCAGGGATGGCGAGGGGAGCGCAACGCCGGAAACCAGGCGCGCGTGCACACGCCGGATGTTGGTGTCCACCACAGTCTCCCGGTGTCCGAAGGCAAAGGCGGCAACGGCGGCGGCCGTGTAGCTGCCCACACCGGGCAGGGCTAGGAGCTCCGTGTAGTCGCCGGGGACCTCGCCGGCGTGGTCGCGGACGATGGCTGCGGCGGCCGCGTGCAGGCGGAGGGCGCGGCGGGGGTAGCCGAGCCTGCCCCAGGAGCGTACGGCTTCCCCTGCGGACTCTCCGGCGAGCCCAGCAGGGGTGGGCCAGCGCTCAAGCCATTCCCGCCAGACCGGCAAAACCCGCACCACGGGGGTCTGCTGCAGCATGATCTCGCTGACCAGGACTCCCCACGGTGAGCAGTGGGGTTCGCGCCAGGGCAGGTCCCGTGCCGTCTCCGCAAACCAGCTGGTGATCCTGCCGTGCAGGGCGGTGAGCTGGTCGGGGCGGAGTCCGTTTGTGCCGGACAGAGCCGTGACTAAGGCGCCGTCCGCGGGCATGGCTGGGGAAAGGGTCATAGCGTCGATCCCAACACTGTAGTGGATTCCTGGGAGCCCACGCGAAGATTCCCGCCGGCAAACTGTGACCTTAGCGTTGGCCGGGGGACCGGCGTGGTGGGACGGCAGAATCCGGCGGGTTCTTTAGCCTAGAAGGATGGGCAGGCAAGGCAATTCATCAGCGCGCAATGCGGCATCCGCATCCGGTTCCCGGGGCGGTTCCGGCGCTACCCGGCAGCCGAGTGCGGCCGTATACCGCCGCCGTCGGCTTTTTGTGGGAACAGCCCTGCTGATGGCGGTGGCGCTCACCTTCGGTGGCCTTGCGGTGGCCGGTGCTTTCAGCGGCACCGAGCCGGCATCCTCCACCGGCGGCGCCACCGAATCCGCCCCCGCCCCCGGCGCATCGCCGTCGGAAACTGCGGTGAGCGAACCCACCCCCACGCCCACGCCGTCCTGCAGCCAAAACCTGGTGACAGTGTCCGCCTCGACGGACAAAGCCGCCTACGGCCCCGATGAGAACCCGCTGCTCACCCTGAAGGTGACCAACGGCGGAACCATGCCCTGTGAGGTGAACATCGGAACGTCCCAGATGGAGTTCCTGGTGACCAGCGGCGCGGACAGGATCTTCTCGTCCAAGGACTGCCAGGCCAAAAGCGAAGACCTGGTGAAGACGATCGCCCCGGGCGCCAGCGAGACGGCGAACTTCCCGTGGGCCCGCAACCGCACGCTGGAAGGCTGCAGCGCCGTCGAGGCTAAGCCGGGGGCCGGCGGGGCGTACTACATTTTCACGGCCAAGCTCGGCTCCAGGGCCAGCCCCAAGGCCGTGTTCCAGCTCAACTAATCCGCCGTACCGCCGGTGGGTGGGCCCACGCCGGCAGGGTTCCCTGGCCGAGCTTGCGAGGCGAGGGCGCCGGTGGGGACTAGAGGAAGCGGTCCAGCAGGCTGGCTTCGGCCATGCGGCTCAGGCCTTCGCGGACGGTGCGGGCGCGCTGGTCGCCGATGCCGTCAACGGTCATGAGGTCGTCGATGGTGGCTGCCATCAGGAACTGCAGGCCGCCGAAGTGGTCCACCAGGCGGTCGGCAACAGCCTTGGGGACTGCCTTGAGGCCGGACAGCAGCCGGTAACCGCGCGGCTGGACCACGGCGTCGAGGTTGGCCTCGCCGCCGGCAAAACCGACGATCCCGGAGATCTTGCCCAGGTCGATCAGCTCCGTGGGGCCAAGGTTCACCAGCTCGCTGACGGCCCGTTCGATGTCCTCGGCGGACGCGTCGGGTCCGCCGTAGTCGCGGATGATGACGTCGCTGCCCGGGCCGCGGCCCACGGTGAGCTCATCGAGCTGGAGGGACAGCAGCCGGCCGTCCTCGCCAAGTTCCAGGACATACTGCGAGATTTCCTCGGAGATTCGGCGGACCATTTCCTGGCGCTGCAGGGTGACCGCGACGTCGCGGACTGTCACCATGGCCTCGATCTCGAGGGCGGACAGGGAACTGGTCACCTGGTCCAGCCGAGAACGGTACCGTTCCAGCGTGGCGAGGGCCTGGTTGGCGCGGGCCAGGACCTTCTCGGATCCCTCCAGCACGTGCCGGAGCCCGTTCACGTAGAGAGCGATGATCTGCATGGACTGGCTGACGGAAATGACGGGAACGCCGGTCTGGATGGCCACACGCTCGGCCGTGCGGTGCCGGGTGCCGGATTCCTGGGTTTCGATGCTTGAGTCCGGGACCAGCTGGACCGCGGCCCGGAGAATGTTGCCGGCGTCCTTGTCACAGATGATGGCGCCGTCCATTTTGGCCAGTTCGCGGAGCCTTGTGGGGGAGAAGTCGATGCCGATGTCGAACCCGCCGGAGCAGATGGAATCGATGGTCCGGTCCGAGCCCAGCACGATCAGCGCACCGGTCCGTCCCCGGAGGATGCGCTCCAGGCCATCGCGCAACGGCGTGCCTGGAGCCACTCTGCCCAGAGTCGCCTTGAGCGATTCTTCGGGGCTCCGAGCCATAGGTGTTCCCTTCAAAGGTGCAGACTGCCGCCCGCAGGTACGCCGGTTTCTCACTCCGCCGGCAGGATCAAAAGTACTCGGTTTCCCGCAAGCTCAATGATAGAGGTAAGAAGCGGCAACAACCGCACGGACAAGCCCCAAAGTGCCCCGTTAGGGGGTGCCGCGAAGTGCCTTGGGAACGCGTGCGACGGCGGCTGGTCGGGTGGGCACTTTTGGCCAGTTTGGGTGCGTGGCGGGCTCTGCGCCCCCACCACATCAGAATGAGGCAACGAGGCTGGCGAGCGGCGGCGGTGCATGTCCGGTTGGCAATGCGTCGACGAGCAGAGGCGCGTACCGGATCTTGTTACCGCTGCGCCCCCCGAAGAACCGGCGCAACTGCGCTGTTATGGGCCGGTCTCGCTGAGACGGCTGGCGTTGGAGGATCCGGAACGACGCGAGCTCGCCCTGGGCCGCGATGACGTCGAGCACGGAGTCGACCCCAAGGCAGCGGATGAGTTCGTCCTCCAGGTCGGCGTCACAGACGTGGAAGCCAAGCTGAGCGAGCGGGCCCGACCCGATGCCTGCCCGGCCGAGCGCACGGGCGATGCCACGGGACTCCCGCACATCACACAGCCCGAGCAACCGGTGGCCTGCGCCGTCCGGGCCGTAGCGGTCGAGGAAGCGGACGATGCTGGTGGCGCCTCCCATCGGCACCACCGTCACCCGCTCGGCCGCCAGGTCATGGCCAAGGCGCACGGCCAGCGTCTCCACCGCCATCCGGTCACTCTCGCCCTCAACCAAAACCGTGGTCGCCTGCATGGAACCAGTATGCCGAACGCCAGGCTGGTCGGCTCGCGCGCCGTCAGATCTGGCACGGTCCGAAAAATCCGGCTACTGGGCTCTTAGGCAGGTGGTCGGAGGGTTGTGCGCGTTAGTCCGCTGAGCGCGTCACCGCGAAGAGTTTGGCAAGCTCCACCGTGGTGTGCGTCACTGCCCAGGGAGCGGAGACCATGTGGGCTTCCTGCTTTTCTTGGAAAGCTTGGGCCGTTTCCCCGGAAGCGACCTTTGCTTTTACGACCTTCAGGCCCTCGCGGATCCGCGCCCGGCAGGCAGCCAGCGCTTCCGTGTGTCCCGGCCGCGACCGGTTGCCACCCGTAAGGCCCTAGTCGGTGCAGGTCTTGTCCGGCGTTACCTCGGAACGGCCAGAGCGTTTTTCTGGGCGGTGAGGTCTTGGCCGTTGGTGGATACGCGCGCGTACCCGAAGAGGAGTCCGGTCGTGGTTCATGGAGGTACCGCCCCCGCTTCGCCGGGCATTTTCTCGGGCGGGTCACACGGGAATTGAGCGGCCGCTGAATCTCGGCGAGCGAGATCTGCAAATTTTGGGTGGCCGTTGCCCGGCTGGGGGACCGGCTGACGGGACGAGCCCTGATCCTTATTTCCGTACTAGGCTCGCCGGGTGTCTAACGCAGAATCCCCAAGTGATCGTACTGAACGGCGGCTCAAGATCCGGCAAATCTTCAATTGCTCGGACTCTTCAGGAAATCTTCCCGGGCATCTGGTTGACTTTCGGCGTCGACACTTTCATCGAAGCACTGCCTGCTGGGGGTGACAGCCCGCGCGCGGGAATCACCTTCGAGCAGGATGGCACCATCACTTTCAGTGCTGAGCATCGGGCGTTGGAACGCAGTTGGTACACCGGACTCAGCGCCATGGCCCGCGCAGGGGCTCACCTGATCCTCGATGAGGTCCTTCTGTCAGGGAGAGCGGGACAGGAACGTCTGCGGACAGCCTTTAGCCACATGGAGCTGATTTGGGTGGGCGTGCGCTGCGACCCGGACGTCGCCGCATCCCGCGAGGCAGGACGGCTCGACCGCGTGGAAGGGATGGCGCGACAATAAGCCCTAAGCGTGCACAGTGGAGTTGTTTACGACGTCGAGGTCGACACCACGCATATCTCAACGGAAGGGTGCGCACGCGACATCGCGCGGCAGCTCTCGCTTGAGGCTTTCGCCCGCTAAGGGAGCACTTCCGGGCTGGTGGAGGGTATTTTGAGCCTCTGATCGCGAGATAGAACCTAATGTGTGCAGAGATAGGCTGCGCGTATGAAACCTCGCGGAATTCTCATCGCCGCACTAATGCTGGTGGTCATTGTGGTTGCGATTATTGTGGGTTGGGCGACTATCGGTGACCGCCCAGGTCCCATGAATCCTGCGGCGTTCTATCAGTCGGAAGATTGAAACGCGAGAATGTCCGGCTAGGGTTCGTCCAGCGGAACCCCAACGTCACAGCCAGAGTTGGCGCAGACGACCTCCAAACTGACGATCCCGAGTCCGGGTGACCCAACTGGGCGTGGCAAGCTATCAGGAACCTGGGACAGAACGGACGACCAAAAGAGTTTCTGTTTTGAACTTACGTGGGACGCTAGTCATATGTGGGGTATCGGAAAATAACTCCGCCCCGGATTCGGGTAATCGGCGGCGCGGAGAGGAGCCGACTTTGAAGCTGTCGAGTTCAAAGATCTCGTCTTCCTTGTCCAACAGGATGGCTACCACGCACGGGAACCCGTCCTCATCCTGGAACCAACCCTCTGACAGGATCCGGCCGAACATCCGGTCTGGTTTCGTTGTTTCGAATGAAAGGCTACCCATTCCTCCGTCGTCCATATCGGCAACGCGTAAGGACACTACGTCGACGGCTTTCCACTTTGGCTCATATGCCCAATCAAGCAAAGTCCGCATTAGAAGGCTCAACAGGTCCTGGCGAAGTTGGACAGCCTTATCTATCGATACAATCCATGCCCCACCGCGATAATGGCTTAAGGCGCGCTCCAATGAGTGGTTGCCCGTGCGATCGGCGAAATGGAAAGAAACAAAAGGGTGGTCAAAGGGCGCCATCATGCCGCCCAACACAATGGGGGGCGCTGGGTTATGAGAATGCCAAGTTCAGAGTCCGAAAAGAATCCCAGTGATGAAGAGCAGAAACGCCGGAGGCAATCAGGAGGCCTTGCCGTTGCTCTTGACCAAGCGCAGGTCGATGGCGGTCGCGCATCATCACGGAAATTTGGTATGGATACAGCCGACAGGGGCGGCTTATGCGCGGTCCGCGCTGGTACAGTCCCTTCAGCGGCGCTTCGCGCCAGGCTGCCTAATTCTTGTGGGGGAACAATGAAAGACGGTTATTCTAAGCGGCGGTCAGCAAGGGTTGCGACACTGCTATTGAGTTTGATGGGCTTCCTGTTCGCAGGGAATGGCTTCGCTCAGGCGAGCGTAGCCAGCTACGGACACGTTCCGGCAGCACCACTGACGACGCCCGCCAGTCTGGGGGTTCCAACTCAACCGGGCGCATATCAGTCGATGACCCCGACCAGAGCCTTGGACACGAGGACCAGCGCACCGGTCGGGGCCGACTCAGCTGTCGAATTAAACGTGGTTGACGCGGCAGGTCTTCCGGTCAGCGCCGGCGCCGTAGTCTTCAACCTAACAGTCACCGAATCAGCATCGTTCGGTTTCGTGTCGGCGTATCCCAGCGGCACAGACCGCCCAACAGCGTCGAACTTGAATTACTCGACAGGTCAGACGGTTGCGAACCTGGTTACTGTAGCGGTGGGTGACAACGGCAAAGTTACCCTATTCAATCGCTCCGGCGGCACCGTCCAGCTCATCGCCGATATCGAGGGCTATTACCTCCCCGGCGCACCGGCTGTGCCCGGTGCTTTCGGTTCGCTCACGCCCGCACGAGTGCTCGACACTCGGAACACCGCGCCGGTCGGCGGGGACTCAGAAGTTTCCTTCAAAGTGACCGGGACAAATGGTGTTCCCCCGAACGCTGCGGGCGTGGTTTTCAACCTCACCGTTACCGAGACTGATTCATTCGGCTTCGTCGCGGCTTACCCATCCGGCGAAGGCCGGCCAACCGCTTCAAGTCTGAACTACTCGAAAGGGCAAACAGTGCCAAACCTCGTCTCCGTTCCCATCGGAGGAGACGGAAAGGTCACACTCTTCAACCGCTCCTCCGGCAAGGCGCAACTGATCGCAGACGTTGCCGGATACTACGCCGCAGGCGTGCCAACCTCGGTTGGGACGTTCGTACCAGTGACACCGTCGCGGTTCCTGGATACCCGACTGAGCGAGGTCGTGGGGTCGGACTCCGCTGTGTCCTTCCGCGTGGCCGGGGCTAATGGCCTACCGTCCAACGTAGCTGCGGTGGTCTTCAACCTGACGGCGACTGAACCGAAATCCTTCGGATACGTCAGTGCCTTTGCGGGTGGGGCAGCCCGCCCTGCCGCGTCGAATCTGAACTACTCGGCAGGACAAACCGTGGCAAACCTCGTCACGGTCCCGGTTGGTGCGGACGGAACCGTCACACTGTTCAATCGCTCCGGAGCAAGTGCCCAGCTTATTGCTGACGTGGCGGGCTATTTTGTCGCGACTGAGCCTGCGGGTCCTTCCCTGACCGCAACCATTCCGGTTGGCAGTCAACCGCAAAATATTGCCGTAGACACCACAACCCACACGGTGTATGTCGCGAATAAAGAGGACGATACGGTCTCGGTGATCAATCAAGGTGTCGTAACGTCCAGGGTAAATGTTGGCCGCCAGCCTTCCGGGCTGGCTGTGGATCCAGCAACGCACAACGTCTATGTGGCGAATTATTGGGGCAACTCGGTAACAGTAATCAACGGGACCACGGTGACGGACACAATAGCTGTCGGCATTTTCCCGACTGCTGTTGCCCTTGACCCGGAAACACACACTGTCTACGTGACGAACTCTCAGTCAGACACGCTTTCTGTGATCGACGGCTCACTGGTTACTGCCACCATCGACGTCGGTCGACAACCTCTAGGCGTCGCAGTGGATCCTGTGTCCCATACGGTTTACGTCACTAGCAACGTGGACGGCACACTTTCAGTTATCGACGGGAACGCTGTAACACGGACGATGACCTTGGGGATCGGACTGGTTTGGGTGGCAGTGGACCCCGGTACTCATACCGTCTACGTCATCAACTCGTCGACGGGAACGCTGCTCACCATTGACGGTGCCGCGGTAACTGAGGCGAGGCCCTACGGCATTCGGCAGCCATCCGGAATTGCAATTGATCCATCGACTCAAACCATCTACGTCACACACCTCTATTCAGACATGGTTTCGGTAATCACCGGGGGCACGGTGATGGCGACTCTTCCGACAGGCAGTGTACCTACTGGCTTAGCCCTGGACCCGGTATCAAGAACACTCTATGTAGCTAACGCAGTCAGTAACACTGTTTCGGTGTTCAGTAACCTGTAAGCGGCGCCGGCGACAGACTTCTGCTGACTTGTCGGGGACCGCCAAGTGACGACATCTTGACGTTTGCCTGGTTCGGCGCCGACGAGGGCCATGTACGCAAGACCTGAACAGTGAAGTGAAATGCAATCTGGATTCCGAGCGAGCCCGACCATTTTGAATGCCTTGGAAAACAACTGCTTTCCAAGACATCGACCCAGGGCAAGCCGAGCCGGCCGAGTTGTCATTTTCAGCGGTCCAGGAGCGCTGCCGCGCCGTGGGCGTCGAAAATAGGGGGCGGCCGGCTTACCGGCTGTAGCTTGGCGGCGGGGACGGCTGCATGATGTTGACGCCTGCTGCGGTGAACGCCGTGACTTCTTGATGCCGTAGTTGAGCCCGTTTTTCAGCGTGATGTGGAGGGCTTCCACGGGAACCGTGGATTGTTGCTTCGAGCACGAGTGCTAGATTCCTGATTTGCTCCCCGCCCTCTTGACCGTTTCAGGAGCCGGCTGACAGGCGCTGCTGCCGGCAAGTGTCCGGTTAGGGACCCCCTGCGGGACATGCCTGGGGCTTTGTGCTCGTTAGCCGGTGTCTTTGCCGGAGCCCCTCGGACGGCGGACTGTGTACACACGACTTCCGGGGTGCAACACTGCGTTGATGAACATTTTCGAATGGTGGCCTCTGGTCGATGTGGAAACACGCGGCTGGCTTATTGAGCACAATGGCGAGCCGCTGCCGCAGCATGTCATCGCCGATATCTTGGCGGTTACGGGCGGCGAGACCGATTCTGCGTGGTGGGCTGGCGAATCAGAAGACGGCCCCCAGCTTTCCGACGAGGCCGTAGATTGGATCGAGGCTGTCGCCAACGATGAGGAGCCGACCACCGGCTGACATTTTTCTGCAGCTAGATCTCGGAGCCGATGGCAGTGCCGAGCTTGGCGATGGTCTGCTCGTTACGTCGGTAGTGCGAGAACTGGCCGATGCGAGTACAGATCACAAGATCCGCTCGCTGCAACGTTGCCATGAACTGTGAAGCGGTTGACTGTGACACGTTTGCGCGCGCCTGAATGTGTTTCAGACACACTCCTACCTCGTCTGCTGGCCGGTCCTGCGGCGGAAATGAGTTGCCGTCCTTGAGCCAGCCCAGAATTGCCAAGCGGGTTGGGTGACCGAGCGCTTTGAACGCGCCCACCAGTTGATCGTCGCTGAGTTCTCCCATGGGTCCACTGTAGCGCTAAATCGTAATATCGTGATGCCACGATATTGTGATACAACTTGGATCGATAAATCTTGATTTTACGATGAATGGGGAATTGTGGCATCGAAAACTGCATTGGTCGTCGGAGCACGCGGTGTGATCGGCGGAAACCTGATCGAGCACCTGGACCGCGCGGGAGGCTGGAGGATCATAGGGCTTTCTCGGCGGGGAGGGGCTAGTAAGGGATCGGTTCGGCATATCTCGGTTGATCTTCTGGACAGGGACGACACCGCCGCGAAGCTCGCCAGCCTGACTGAAGTCACCCATATCTTCTATGCCGCCTATCAGGATCGCGCCAGCTGGGCGGAACTAGTGCCGCCGAACGTGGCGATGCTCGCGAATGTCGTCGACGCGATCGAACCTGTGGCCCCGGACCTGGAGCACATCAGTTTGATGCAGGGGTACAAGGTCTACGGTGCTCATCTAGGGGCTTTCGCGACGCCGGCCCGTGAAGACGATCCACCGCACATGCCACCGGAGTTCAACGTGGACCAGCAACAGTTCCTTGAGCGACGCCAAGTCGACGCCGCCTGGTCGTGGTCCGCACTGCGCCCCTCGGTTGTGGCCGGCATTGGGCTCGGCAACCCTATGAATCTCGCCATGGTGATTGCGGTGTACGCCTCCATCAGCAAAGAGCTCGGCATCCCTTTCCGGTTCCCGGGCAAAGCCGGGGCGTACACAAGCCTGATCGAGATGACCGACTCAGGGCTGCTGGCGGAAGCGACCGTCTGGGCGGCAACGAACCCCGAAGGTCAGAACCAGGCCTTCAACATCACGAACGGTGACATGTTCCGCTGGTCCTCGATGTGGCCAAAAATTGCAGCGTTCTTCGACCTCGACGTAGCGCCTCCTTTACCGATGAGCCTGAGCGATGTGATGGCAGACAAATCTGAGCTCTGGGAGGCCATGGTTGCGAAGCACGCTCTGGCGAAGACCGCCTACTCTGAGGTGTCTTCCTGGCAGTTTGGCGATTTCGTCTTCGCGTGGGACTACGACGTTATCGCCGACACTTCAAAATCGAGACGTGCCGGCTTCCACGCATATGTTGAAAGCGAAGAGATGTTTCTGAGAATCTTCCAGAATCTCCGAGATCAGCGGCTGATTCCCTAAGCCGGTCCGCCCACGTTCCATGCCCTTGCAGGAGCGTTGATCCTCGTCAGTTGATGATTTCGCCTCGCTCGTCCGCCAGGAGTGCTGCGAGTCGCTCCTTCCATTCCTGTAGCGCCTCGGGCGCCAGTCGTGTCCAATCGGTGACTTCGCCGATGACCAGGAGCGGGGCACTGCTGCGATATGACCGGGTGGGGTTGCCGGGGAATTTCTTGTCGGTCACGTTCGGGTCGTCCTCGAATGCCCCGGTGGGCTCGACCTCGTAGACGCGCGGGGCGCCGTCACCCGGAGCGAGTTCCGCAGCCAGTCCCGCACCGTTCGGAAGACCGGTGAAATAGATGTGATTCATCACGACTTCGGGACGGTAGTTCGACCTGAAGCCCGCCCTGAGTAGATCACCGTCCCGGAGGTTGGCTTTTGTGCCGTGAAAGAACGGACCCTCGTCCAGCGGTTTGCTCACCCCTACAGCCTAAGCGTCTGAACCGCTGGCTGCCCGGAGGGAGAGAACCAAATGAGCGTTGCTCTCCTGGTGTTATTCATGGCCCCAGCCTAAAGTCCGCCGCTGCGATAAACTTGGAACTTGGCTGTCACAGAGCCATGCTTCCCCTTGAGGCCTGCCGAGCGCCTTGGGGTAACCCCACCGCAGCGAAAGTAGCACCGTGTCCCAAGATGTCCTTAGCCCCGCCCGGGTCAACGAGATTCACAAACAGGCGGCCCGGCGTCGGACCTTTGCTGTAATCTCGCACCCTGACGCCGGCAAGTCCACGCTCACCGAGGCCCTGGCGCTGCACGCGAAGGTGATCGGCACCGCCGGCGCCTCCAGCGGCAAGGCCAACCGCAAGGAAACAGTCTCGGACTGGATGCAGATGGAGAAGGACCGCGGCATCTCCATCAGCTCCGCGGCGCTTCAGTTCTCCTACCGGGACACCGTCATCAACCTGCTGGATACCCCCGGCCACGCGGACTTCTCCGAGGACACCTACCGCGTCCTGGCCGCCGTCGACTGCGCAGTGATGCTCGTGGACGCCGCCAAGGGCCTGGAAACGCAGACCATGAAGCTGTTCGAGGTCTGCAAGGCGCGGAACCTGCCCATCATCACCGTGATCAACAAGTGGGACCGGCCAGGCCTGGACGCGCTGGCGCTGATGGACGAGCTCACCGAGCGCACCGGCCTCCAGCCCATGCCGCTGACCTGGGCTGTGGGCATCTCCGGTGACTTCCGCGGCGTCTGGGACCTCCGGCAGGACCGCTTCGCCCGCTTCCAGCGCAACAATTCCGGGGCCAACATCGCCCTGACCGAGTACTTCACGCCCGAAGAGGCCGCGGAGACGCAGGGCAGCAACTGGACCGACGCCGTGGACGAGGCCGGCCTGGTCATCGAGTCCAACCTCGAATTCGACGTCGAAGCCTTCCACGCAGGCACCGCCACCCCCATCCTGTTCAGCTCCGCCGCCCTGAACTTCGGCGTGAAGGAACTGCTGGACGCGCTGGTGGACTTCGCGCCGCACGCCGCCCCCCGCCCCGACGTTGAGGGCAGCCCGCGCCCGGTCGAATCGTCCTTCTCCGGCTTCGTCTTCAAGGTCCAGGCCGGCATGAACAAGGCCCACCGCGACCACGTCGCCTTCATCCGCGTCTGCTCCGGAGTTTTTGAACGCGGCATGGTGGTCACCCAGACCCGCACCGGAAAGTCGTTCGCCACCAAGTACGCCCAGCAGGTCTTCGGCCGCGAACGCGAGGTCATCGACGAGGCCTACCCCGGCGACGTTGTTGGCCTGGTTAACGCCTCCACGCTGCGCGTAGGTGACAGCCTCTTCCTCGAAGACGCGGTGGAATACCCCGCCATCCCACTGTTCGCCCCCGAACACTTCCAGGTGGCACGCTCCAAGGACCCCAGCAAGTTCAAGCAGTTCCGCCGCGGCATCGAGCAGCTCGAGCACGAGGGCGTCATCCAGGTGCTCCGCTCCGACGTCCGCGGCGACCAGGCGCCGGTGCTCGCCGCCGTCGGCCCCATGCAGTTCGAAGTGGTGGAGGACCGCATGGCGCACGATTTCAGCGCGCCGATGCGGCTGGAACGCCTGCCGTACTCCATTGCCAGGATTTCGACGGCGGAGGCTATGCCAACACTGGCCAACGTGCCCGGCGCTGAGGTGCTGTTGAGGTCCGACGGCGAATACCTCGCCTTGTTCAACGACGTCTGGGCCCTGCGCCGGATCGAGAAGAACCACCCCGATCTGACCCTCGTGCCCATCGGCACCCACAACCCCGCAAAGTAGCGTCCAATGCATGCAGACCAACCCCGCGCGCTGATCACCGGCATCGGCACCATCAACCCGCTCGGCTCCACTGTGGCGGAAACCTGGACCGGCCTGCTGGCGGGGCAGTCCGGCATCGCCGCGCTGGATCAGGAGTGGGCGGAGCAGCTGCCCGTGCGCATGGCCGGGCAGGTCACCGCGGACCTTTCGGAGCACCTCACCACGCGCGAGCTGAAGCGGATGGACCGGTGCGGGCAACTGGCGCTGGTGGCTGCCCGGGAAGCCTGGCAGCAGGCAGGGGCGCCCGACGTCGACCCCGAACGGTTCGCCGTGGTGATCGGCTCCGCGTATGGCGGCCTCGGCTCCACGCTCGAACAGGACCGTGCGCTCGCCAGCGGCGGCCCGCGACGGGTCTCGCCGCACACCCTCACCCGGCTGATGGTCAACGGCCCCGCGGCCTGGGTCTCCATCGACCTCGGCGCCCGCGGCGGAGCCCGGACCCCGGTCAGCGCCTGCGCGTCCGGCGCGGAAGCGATTGTCCAGGGCGCCGAAATGATCCGCTCCGGAGCGGCCGACGTCGTGATTGCCGGCGGCGTGGACGCATCCGTCAACGACCTGGTGATCACCGGGTTCTCACAGATCCGGGCACTCTCCACGCGCAACGGCGAACCCCAGCTAGCCTCGCGCCCGTTCGACGGCGGCCGCGACGGCTTTGTCCTCGCGGAAGGCGCCGGGATTGTGGTGCTTGAGAGTGAGGCCCACGCCCGTGCGCGCGGCGCTGCCGTCCTCGGCGCAGTAGCCGGCGGGGCGGTAACCTCCGACGCCAACGACATCGTGGCCGCGGACCCGGCCATGCAGCGGCGGGTCATGCAGAAGGCCCTGGCCTCGGCCGGAATGCAGGCCTCGGACATCGGCTTCGTCCACGCCCACGCCACCTCCACCCCGGTAGGGGACCGGCTCGAAGCACAGGCCATCAACGCCATTTTCGGTGCCGACGTGCCCGTGACCTCCACCAAGGGCCACACCGGCCACCTCCTGGGTGGCGCGGGTGCGCTCGCCGCCGTTGTGGTGGTTCAGGCCCTGCAGACCGGGCAGCTCCCCGGAACGGCAAACGTCGAGGCGCTGGACCCCGAAGTGAACCTGAACGTCGTGACGGAGAAGGCCCATAAGCTGGCGCCCGGTTCCGCGCCCGCCGGTTTTGTGAACGCCTTTGGCTTCGGCGGACACAGCGTTGCCCTGGTGATCACGGGCAGTTAGCCGGTGGCGCGGTGATCCGCGAAGTTCCTTCGAGGCTGCGCCGCTACACCGCGGGTCATTTTCTTGATCTGTTCAGGCCTCAGTCCCGTTAGCGACGCCAGCTCAAATTCGTCCAGAATCTGCTGCCTGCTGGCCTCGGCAAGCAGGTGCAGGCGCTCCACTTCAACTGCTGCCTTTGAGTCCTCCAGGGCGGTCAGTTCCCGCAGCAAATGGGAGATCGCCCTGAGGTGACCGGCCGCGGCCAGTCCCGTCGGCTGCAGGTCGTCGTAGGCGCGCCCGGTCCGCCGCACGGCCAAGGCGGACAGGTGGGTGATCCGGGCCAGGTCCGCGACCGGAGTGCCGTCCCGGAGGGCCTGCGCCACCAGCTGGTTGAGGCTTGCTGTCAGAGACCGGATCCGGCTCGACCGGTAGCGGATGGCGCCCTGCCTGTCCGTGAGCAGCCGGCTGAGCTCGGCCCGTTGCTGATCCGCCGCTTGCCGGCGTTGATCGCCTCGATAACGGTAGCCTCCCCGGGCTGAGGAGCTCACCGGGTGCCGGCGCGCCCCGCCGTCCCCTGCCGTTGCTGGTTGGTGGCGGGCCATCGGTTCCTCTCCCTTGAACAGTACGCACAACGCTAGGCGTGTCCGCGGCTCCCGGGAAATACCTAAATCCCGTGCGGCAATAAGTGAATCGTGTGGTGCCAGGGCCATAAGGCTTCCTTATCCGTCCACGCAGAATACGTCTTATCCACAGCCGCCTGCAGTCCATAGGCTCGAATGACACAAGTCCCCTCACTGATGAACCATTGGAAGAGAACATGTCTGAATTCGTGCCTGCATCGCGTGTTTCACGCATCAAATCGTCTCCAAGCGTGGCCGCGGCCGCCCGCGTCCGGGAGCTCAAAGCAGAGGGCCGCAGCATTCTTGACCTCACCGTGGGGGAGCCGGACTTCGATACGCCGGAACACATCAAAGCCGCAGCCGTGCAGGCAATAGCGGACGGCGAAACCAAGTACACCTCCGTGACCGGGACGCCGGCCCTGCAAAAGGCCATCCTGCAGACCCTGGAGCTGAACACCGGCCTGCACTACTCGGCCAACGAAATAACCATCGGCGGCGGGGCCAAGCAGGTTATCTTCACCGCGTTTATGGCTTCCCTGGACGACGGCGACGAGGTCATCATTCCGGCGCCCTACTGGGTCTCCTACCCGGACATGGTCCTGGCCAACGACGGCCGGCCCGTGATTGTCCCCTGCGGCGAGGACTCGGGGTTCAAACTCACGCCCGACGCCCTGCGCGCCGCCATCACCGACCGGACCAAATGGCTGATCCTGAACACCCCCTCCAACCCCACCGGTGCGGTCTACTCGCGCTCCGAGCTGCGCGCGCTCGCGGACGTCCTGGCCGGCTTCCCCCAAGTCCTTGTCCTGACCGACGAAATCTACGACCAGATCTACTTTGGTACGGGCAAGCTGACAGGTCTGGTGGAAGCGGCTCCCGAACTGAAGGACCGCGTCCTGGTAGTCAACGGCGTCTCCAAGGCGTACGCGATGACGGGCTGGAGGCTCGGCTACGGCGCGGGTCCGGCCGGACTGATCGGTGCCATCAACAAGCTGCAGTCGCAGATTTCCTCGTGCCCGTCCTCAGTCAGCCAGGCTGCGGCTGCGGCCGCCCTCACCGGCGACCAGTCCTTCATCCGCACCAGCGGTGAGGTGTACCGCAGCCGCCGGGACGCCGCCGTCGCCGGCCTCAACGCGATCTCGGGGCTGTCATGCTCGACGCCGGAGGGGGCCTTCTACGCGTACGTGAACTGCGCCGGGGTACTTGGGTTGACGACGCCGGACGGCAGCGTCATCGGCGATGACCAGGACTTTGTGCTCTACCTGCTCGACCAGGCATCCGTCGCTGCCATTCCCGGCTCCGCCTATGGCCTCGGGCCGTACTTCCGGATCTCTTACGCAACCAGCCTGGCCGTCATCGAAGAGGCTGTCGCCGCCATCGACAAAGCCGTCCAAGCCCTCAGATGATCAATCCCCAAACCGAAGGACACAACATGATCCACGTCAAGACAAACATTGACAGGCCGACGGCGGACGCTGTCCTCAGGCTGTCCAAGTTCTCCTCTGCCACCATCCACGAAGCCCAGGGCAGGAAGGGTGCGCTCAGCTCCAAGATCAAGCCGATCGACCGCAGCATGTCCTTCTGTGGACCCGCCACGACGGTCCGCTGCGCACCCCGCGACAACCTGATGCTGCAGGTTGCCATCCACTATGCGGAGCCGGGCGACGTTGTCCTGGTGGCCGCCGGCGAATTCGAAGAGGCCGGGACCTTCGGCGACGTTCTGGGCAACGCCATGAAGGCCAAGGGCCTTGCGGCCATGGTGACGGATTCAGGGGTCCGGGACACCCAGGACCTGATCGAGCTGGGCCTGCCGGTGTTCTCCGGCAGCGTCAGCATCAAGGGAACGGTCAAAGAAACCATCGGCCCCATCAACCACCCCATGGTTTTTGGAGACGAGGTCATTTACCCCGGCGACGTCCTCCGCGGCGACGCCGACGGTGTGGTTGTGGTGCGTAAGGACGAGATCGAGGAAGTCATTCGCCTGTCCCAGGAACGGGACGACGCCGAGCGCGAACTGATCGGCCTGTACAAGGCCGGCGGCACCACCATCGAACTGTGCAACCTGACCGAGGTGCTCAAGGCGAAGGGCCTCCTCGTCGAAGACGCCAGCTGACGTTGCACGCAGGGTGCGCCTCGGCTCAGCGGCGCACCCTGCGGACGTCCAGACGGGCCCTCGGCCAATACGGCACCGACCGGCGTCAGTGCCAGAATTCGGTGAGCCGCCCGGCGAGGGCTCTGCCTTGGTCGTGTCCGGCCCGGGCGGCGGACGGACGCAGCGAGAAATCCATCGCATTGGCGCCGAACATGTGCTCGGAGTCGCTGTCCGGGAAGACCGTTTCGACTCTGCTGCCGCGGGCGCGTAATTCATCCACCTGTGTTGCGAGATGCGTGCCCCACTCCCACGGCACCAGTGATCTGCCGCTGAAGGGTGAAAGCA
Source organism: Pseudarthrobacter lactosi (assembly GCF_055412785.1). Classification (NCBI taxonomy): domain Bacteria; kingdom Bacillati; phylum Actinomycetota; class Actinomycetes; order Micrococcales; family Micrococcaceae; genus Pseudarthrobacter; species Pseudarthrobacter lactosi. The sequence goes on along the minus strand of NZ_JBVAYS010000003.1, from coordinate 462,193 downwards.
CAAGCACCCGCCCGTACCCGGCTGCCAGATCGGCATTCTCGGCGTTGGATCGGTAGCCGCCGTCGATGTATTGGTTATCCCCGATCCGGTAGGGACGGCCACTGGCGCAGCTGGCGGCGACCGCGTCCGCCAACTCGACTCCGCTGTGGCGGTCGAACACTGCCGGGTCGCCGGTCCGGGCATCGACCGCCGTGATGAGCACTGTCCGTTGCGGCCAGTGCTGACTGGGCAGCCGCGAGGCGACGGTGGTGCGCCATTGTGTTTGCCATGAGCCGTCTGACCCTGCATCCATGTCGAGTGCCGCCGCGCCCATTCTGCGGCGCATGTCAGCCGAATCCTCAGAGCCGGCGATGATCTTGCGCGTTCTCTCCAAGTGATCCATCACCGGCCTGATCGAAACGCGTCCTGGGCCGGATCCGGCCGGACCGGTCCGTTGCTGTGGGGGAGCGGCAAGAATGGCGGAAACCAGGTCGGCGGGGCTGGCGCCAGCTATCTGGGCCGCGGCCGTCGAGCCTGCTGACGTTCCGATGGTCAGTTCGGCTGTGGTCACGTCCAGCCCGGCATCGAACAGGCCTGCGATGACGCCAATCAGCCATGCGTTGCCTGTCGATCCGCCGCCGCCAAGGACCAACGCTCGCTCGCCAGCGGCGCGCGACCGCTTTGTGGCGTAGACCTGAGGCTGGTCCTGGGCGCGCCTAGGCCGGTCGGAGGCTGCGGTCGAGGTGCAGTGCAGAGCTGGAGAAGGTTTTGTGTTCATGGGAGTCGCCTTTCGCGTGTTGCCTGACGGGCACTCCCGGTTGCGACTACTTCAGCCGCGCGCTCGCGGACTGCAGGGGAGTGCCCATTGCGGATACTGCGTACATGGGTCTCACCTCCTGCCGATGGATCTCGATAACGGGAATGATTGCATACCAGTGACGCGGTGCGCAATCGGCATCAGGTCGAGCTCAGCCAACCAGTGAGCGGGCCCTGGCACCGGAGAATTGTGGGCCGGGCAGGGGATAGGCGGCCGGGCCTGTGGCGGTTTCGTCCAGGAGCCAGAGCGTCGCCCCTGACGCGCCTCTGGGCATGATGCTGCCTTCAAAGACAAATACGGCCTGTCCCGGCTGTCCTTCGGGAAGCCAGAATCCGTTCGCGGGGCAGTGGGTTCCGGTCCTCGCCGCCAAACGGCTGCCGCTCGAAGGTGCCCGGTGCGCACTGCTGATCTTTTTCACGATGTGCTCCCAATCAAATAAATCCAATGAAGAAATAATTTGCCGGTTCATCCGGCCTTTCATATTTCAAGATTAGTTTCGTGGAAGCGCGTTTACTAAGACCAATGATGCGTGACCTGATAAGGAAAAGCTGTGGATCCCCAGCTACCTTGCGTATTTAGCGCTCAGCATTTCCTGGAGCATTTCCTTCAGCACCAGCAGAACGGCCGATGCCGCCTCTGACAGCGGTTCGTGGTCCGGCGTGCAAAGGGCTATTTTGCACTGCAGCCCGGGATCAACAATCCGCAGGACCCGGAAGTCTTCCTCGTGGAAAAGTGCGTCGGCTGCTGACTTCGGCAAGATAGTGGCGCCCATGTCCGCCCGAAGGAGCCTGGTCAGGGAAGGAACGGATTCCACCTCTCCCACCAAACGAAGGCTGAGTCCTTTGTCCCGCATGCCGGTCTCGACAATCTGCCGCAGGGTGTGGTTCTGCTCGGGAAGGAACAGGCCGAATTCCGCTGCCTCCTCGAGGGTGATCTCGCCCGACTTTGCTGCCGCCGTGTTCTTGCCGTTCACCACCAGGTGAAGATCCTCCACGATCATGGTGGTGAACTGCACGCCGCGAATGGGCCCGGGCTCGTAGATCAGGGCCATGTCCAGCCTGCCGTTCTTGATCGCCTCGCTGAGCACACCCCCGTAGATCTCCGTCAAGTGGAGCACGATGTCAGGGTAACGGCGGGCCACCTCGCCGATAATGCGCGGCGTGAGGCTCGAAGCCATGCTGTACGGCGCGATCGCTATGGACACGCGCCCGGCAGGGGCCGCCCCCGAACTTGCCACATCCTGGCGTGCCTGTTCGACCAGCCGAATGATGGTCTGGGCGTGCCGGTAGAGCGTGTGGCCGGCCGCTGTGGGCTGAACGCCCTGCTTGCTGCGGATCAGCAGCCGCTGCTTCAGTTCGGTTTCGAGCGCGGAGACCTGCTGGCTCAGGGCCGGCTGGGCCACGTGCAGGGCTGCGGCGGCCTTCGTGATGCTCCCTGAGTCAACGATCTTCACGAAGTAGGCGAGTTTTCGAGTGTCCATGCCGGCTTTTCTTTCGTCTGCGTCGCCCTGAAGCCCCGACGGGTCATATCCGGATTCTATGGAGGGATACGCAATAGGTCTTTGTGTGATCCACATCTCGGACACTAGGTTGATCTTCAGAACACAATTTCTGTGACAAACAGATTATACCCCTCCATCCATAAGCGGCGATGATGCCCCCATATGGCTTTTGCATAATCACTCCGTTTACAGAAAGCGCTGCTTTCTTTTACGTCCCCGAAATATACGCTCCTTACCTTTTAGAAGCATCCTCAAGAATCCGACGGATTCCTCCTCACTAAGGAAGAGACAAAAATGAGAGTTATCACCAAAGGCAAAATCGCATTAGCTGCTGCCGCGACTGCCGCAGCCCTGGTGCTGACCGGCTGCGGGGGCAGCGCAGGGTCCAGCGGCGGCGGAAACTCCAGCGCCACGTCGGCCGAGCTGAACCTGATTGCCTACTCCGGTGTCTGGCAGGACCAGTACACGGCAGCCGTGATCGAACCGTTCAAGGCCAAGTACCCGGACATCAAGATCAACTACTCCTCCAAGCGATCCTCCGCCGAAATGCTGAGCGCACTCCAGGGCCAGAAGAACAATCCGGCCACTGACGTGGCCATCATGGACAACTCCGTATCCACCACGGGCAACACCCAGGGGCTCTTCGACAAGATCGATGCCGCTGCGGTTCCCAACCTGGCGAACGTACCTGAAAAGTTCAAGAACAAGGACGGATTCGGCCCGGTAGTTATGCTCGACGCGGTTGGTCTGCTCTACGACACCGCGACGTTCCCCAAGGCGCCTGAGAGCTGGGATGTGCTCTGGGATCCGGCCTACGCCGGCAAGATCAACGTCAACGCTCCTCCCTCGCTCCTGGGTCTGTCGCTGACCGCGATCACCTCCAAGATGGAGGGCGAGGACTACACCCAGAGCATCGACAAGGCGGTTGCCCGCCTTAAGGAGATGGCGCCGGGCGTCCAGACGTTCGCCCCCAACCCCGACGAATACCAGAACGTGATCACCGGCCAGACGGTACTGGGGCTGGGACAGAACGCCCGCGGCCAGTTCTACAGCGACCAGAGCAACAAGAAGATGGGTGTGACCTTCCCTAAGGAGGGCACCGTCTACCAGATCAACACCGTCAACGTCGTCAAGGATGCGCCCAACAAGGCTGCCGCCCAGACGTTCGTTGACTACGCGCTCTCCGCCGAAGCGCAGACCGCCTTCGCCAAGGCTCTCTTCTACGCCCCGTCCGTGACCAACGCCGAACTTCCGGCGGACGTCAAGGACCGCGTGGTTCCCACTGACGGCTCCCTGAACATCGTCCCCCTCGATGTTGAGTTCCTGTCCTCCGCCCGGGACAAGTGGACTGACACCTGGAAGCGCCAGATCATCACCAAATAGCCGTCCCCACGGCGCCCCTCCCCCCACCTGCTTCAGGAGAACTGAAATCGTGACTGAATCAAAACTGTCGATCGTGGATCTGACCAAGAGATACGCTGCCGGTCTTGACCCGGCCGTCGACCGCCTGAACATGGAGGTGGAGGAGGGACACCTGGTGGCACTCCTCGGCCCGTCAGGCTGCGGCAAAACCACCACCTTGCGGATGGTGGCCGGCCTGATGGACCCCACCGCCGGCTCCATCGTGGTGGATGGCAAGGAAATCACCCACACCCCGGTGAACAAGCGCGGCATGGGCATGGTTTTCCAGTCCTACGCCCTCTTCCCGCACATGAACGTGGAACAGAACGTGGCCTTCGGGCTCCAGATGCGCCAGACCTCAAAATCCGACCAGAAACGCCGGGTCGCCGGAGCGCTGGAAATGGTCCAGCTCGGCCACCTGTCCAAACGGCAGGTCAAGGAGCTATCCGGCGGGCAGCAGCAGCGCATCGCCCTGGCACGCGCCCTCGTGGTGGAGCCCACGCTCCTGCTCCTCGACGAGCCCCTGTCCAACCTTGACGCCAAACTCCGCGAGACAATGCGGACCGAGATCCGCTCCATCCAGCAGCGGACCCGGGCCACCACCCTGTTCGTGACCCACGACCAGGACGAGGCCCTGGACATGGCCGACCGCATCGCCGTTATGAACGGCGGCCTGATCGAACAGTTTGGTTCGCCCACCGAAGTCTACGAACGGCCGCGGACGCGGTTCGTGGCGAACTTCATCGGCCAGGCGAACTTCCTCAACGCCCGGGTCCTGTCCGAGACGGGTTCCGCCGCCAAGGGCGAAACCCATTACCGCGTCGCCATCGACGGCCTCGGCCAGTTCGGTGCGGTGGGAGCGCCCGGCCTGACCGGATCCACGCATGAACTGGTCATCCGCCCGCACCGGCTCAGGGTGTCCCTGCAGCCGGCCGGGACCGGGACCATTGCAGGCGTCATTGAACGGGTCAACTACACCGGCGATGCCCTCTCCGTAGCGGTTAGGGCCGGCGACCGCGTCCTGCAGGCCCAGATGCCCACGTCCAGCGGCGACCTGCCCCGTACCGGCGACGCAGCCTATCTTTCGTGGGACGAGCAGGATGCATACCTGCTGCCCACCCCAGTGAAAGAGCCGGCAGCGTGACCGTCACCCAGACCGAGGCCCCCGCCGCCCGCCGGGCCGGCGCAGCTGAAGGCGAGCTGGAGAAGTCCACCGGACGCCGGAACCGGCGGACCTACCTGGCCCTCCTGATACCGGGCGTTCTCGGACTCGTGGTGAGCTTCGTTTTCCCGCTGGCCTACATGGTCCGGATGTCCTTCAACAGGGGTGCGCCGGACGGCATCATCGAGGAAACCTTCACGCTGGACACCTATATCCAGCCGCTGACCGACCCCTACTACTGGCGGGTCACCCTGGACACCTTCCAGATGGGCGTCACCGTGGGACTGCTCTGTGTCCTGGTGTCCTACCCGGTGGCCCTGTTCCTCGCCCGGAGCACCAGCAAATACCGCGGGCTTCTCATCGCCGTCGCCATCGCACCCCTGCTGACCTCGGCCGTTGTGCGGACCTACGGGTGGATGGTCATCCTGGGCACCAACGGCCTGGTCAACTCCACGCTGGAAGGAATGGGCCTGATCGATACTCCGCTCAAGCTGACCAACAACATGACCGGCGTAACCATCGGGCTTGTTGAGATCTTTATGCCCTACGCCATCCTCGCCATGATCTCGGGCTTCGGGCGCCTCAGCCCCCAGCTGGAAGAAGCCGCCGGATCGTTGGGCGCCAGCAAGCTGCAGATTTTCACCCGGGTGACTCTTCCGTTGAGCCTGCCCGGCATCCTCACGGCGTTCCTGCTGGTCTTTGTATTGTCGATCAGTACGTTCATCACCCCGCGCCTCCTCGGCGGCGGCAGCGTCCAGGTGCTCGCCACGGAAATCTACGATCAGACCACCGGACTGCTCAACTGGCCGTTCGCGGCAGCACTCTCCGTCATCCTGCTAGTGCTGTTCGGCCTGATCATTGCCGTTTACCAGCGCCTCACCAAAAAGATCGGAGGCTAGCCATGTCTGAGGCCCGCCTTTTCAAACCGCGGTTCAACCCGGCCAAGCCTGCGTTCGGGATCCTGGTATTCCTGCTCTACCTGTTCCTCCTCGCGCCGCTGCTGATCGTCTTTGTCGTCTCGTTCGCCTCCAACCAGTACCTGTCCTTCCCGCCGGAGGGCCTGACATTCAAGTGGTACGAGATGCTGCCGGAGGAAAGCACCTTCATGAACGGCATGCGGGTCAGCCTCATAGTCGCGGTGATCGTCACGGCCATCGTTTTGGCGCTCGGAGTTCCGGTGGCGCTGGCGCTGGACAGGTTTGAGTTCAAGGCCAAGGCGGCGGTGCAGTCATTCTTCCTCTCGCCGCTGCTGATCCCCAGCATCGTCCTGGCGCTGGGCATGGTCCTGCTGTTTGGTCCGCTGAACCTGAACAACACCTACACCGGCATCATCATCGGCCACGTGGCCATCACCATCCCGTTCGTGATCAGGACAACGCTGATGAGCCTGGCCACCACCGACACGTCCTGCGAGGCGGCCGCGAGGATCCTCGGAGCCGGGTCCTGGACCGTCTTCCGGCGAATCACCCTTCCGATCATCCAGCCCGGGGTCATCGCCGGCGGTGTCATAGCGTTCATCGTCTCCTTCGACGAAGCAGTCATCTCTCTGTTTGTTGCCGAATCAGGGCTGCCGACGCTGCCCGTGCAGGTCCTGCGGTACGTGGAGAACTCTGCCGACGCCGCCGTGGCGGCACTGTCCGTGATCCTCATCCTGATCTCCCTCGCCGTCGTCGTAGTCGTTGAGCGAGTTATGGGCCTGCGCAAAGCCCTGCGTTAGGCGCCCGGGGTAGGCCCGGGTCATAACCCTGGCCTATCCCGTGACATGGATTACGTCTTTGTGTGGGGCAGCGCACGGTGCCAGACTTTTGGGTAGGGCCGGAACTGCGGTTTCCAGCCATGAGCGCTGGCGGTGACTCACCACGCATCACCCGCTTCCCCCCAAGATTTTCAGCCCCACCCGGGGCACAACAGCTCAGAAACACAACGAAGGAAGGCACACACTATGGATCGCACAGTTGATCTTGTGGCAGATCTCGGTGAAGGCTTCGGTGCCTACTCCCTGGGTGACGACAGCGCACTTCTGGAAATCGTCTCCAGCGCGAATATCGCCTGCGGATTCCACGCCGGTGATCCGGACATCATGGACCGCACGGTTGCCGAATGCGTCCGCCGCGGTGTCAGCATCGGTGCGCACCCCAGCTTCCCGGATCTGAGGGGCTTCGGACGGCGCGCCATGGATCTGACCGCCGATGAAGTCCGCACCGACGTCCTTTACCAGCTCGGAGCCCTGTCGGCCTTCGCCGCCTACCACGGCACCAGCGTCTCCCACATCGCCCCGCACGGCCGGCTGGGCAACCTCGTCGCCACCCGCCAGGACTACGCCCTCGCCGTCGCCGATGCCGCCAGCCGCTTCCGCCCGGACCTGATCGTCCTAGCCCAGGACGGCGAACTTGCGCAGGCCGCCGCCGGCCGCGGTTTGCCCGTGGCCATCGTGGGCATCGCTGACCGGGCCTACGAGGACGACGGAACTCTCGTGCCGCGCAGCCAGCCTGGCGCCGTCATTCATGACCCGGCAACCATCGTCGACCGCACCATCCGCATGGTGTGCGAAGGAATCATCGAGTCGGCGTCGGGCGTGAAGCTCCCCGTCGTCGCAGACACCGTCCTGCTGCACGGGGACAACCCGGGCGCCGTGGACCTGGCCCGCCGCATCCGTAAGGAGCTCACCGCTGCCGGCGTTAGCATCGCCCCGCTGCCCCAGGTGCTCGCGGCCAAAGCGGAAGCCGCCTGAGATGTCCGCTTCAACCCCCATCGAGGTGTACGAATCAGGTGACGCCGCCCTCCGCGTCGTCGCCACTTCCCCTGACCGGGAGCGGAATTGGGCTGCGGTCCATGCCTTGGCGGCCTGGCTTGAGACGGCCGACGTCGACGGTGTACACGGCGCGGTTCCCACCTACGATTCGGTGCTGGTGGAGTTCGACCCCTACGTCACATCCGCCCGCCAGATCAGGGCCTTTGTCCTGCTGGGCATGCGCCAGCTGGACTACGTTGGTGCCCCGGCCCGCACGCCCCGGCAATTCGATGTCCCCGTGGTCTACGGCGGCGAGTACGGACCCGACCTCCAGAAGGTTGCGGACCACGAGGGACTCTCCGTCGCCGGGATCATCGCCCTCCACACGGCCAAGTCCTACGTCATCCGCTGCCTGGGGGCTCCAGCCGGATCGCCCATGATGGACGGCCCCGACTTCCCCCTGCCCGTACCCCGGCTGAAGGACCCCCGGCTTTCCGTGCCGGCAGGCGCCGTCTCCGTCGCCGGCCGGCAGGCAGTCATCGCTCCGGCCTCAGCTCCCGGCGGGTGGTGCGTGATCGGCCAAACGCCGCTGACCGTTCTGAACCCGGACAAGCAGCCCCTGGTTCCGTACATGCCCGGAGACCTGCTCCGGTTCCACGAGCTGCCGGCCGCAGAATTCGATCGCTTTGCCGGCCTTGAACTGGAGGCATCCGCATGAGCGGAACCCTGACCATCCAGCAGGCCGGCCACTCCGTCGTCACCGACCTCGGCCGGTTCAAGGGGCCACGGTATGGGCTCCCCGTAAACGGAGCGTTGGACCAGTTCTCTGCACGGGCAGCCAATATCCTGGCCGGCAACCTGGACAACGATCCCCTCCTCGAAGTCACAGCACTGGACTTCCGGATGCGGGCAGACTCAGACCTGCTCATCGCCGTCACGGGTGCACCGTTGACCCTGACCGTCGGCGGACGCGAATGTCCGCAGTGGGAGCCGGTGTCGGTCCTCGCCGGGGAAACCGTTGCCCTGCGCGGTATGACCACCGGGCTGCGCGCCTACATCGCAGTCCACGGCGCCCTGGACGCCCCGATGCTGCTGGGCAGCTGCGCGCCGGACACCGTCGTCGGCTTCGGGCTGAAACTTACGGAGGGCACAGTCCTGGGGGCCCGCAAAAGCGTTCCGCCAATCAGGCACCCGTACTTTGACCTTCCCCTGTTCCGGCTGGCGTTGTCCCGCCCGGGAACCGGCGCCAGCCCGGTCATCGACGTCACGGACGGACCGGACATCGCCGAATTCGGCGACACCGCCGATCTCCTGTTCAACACCAGCTACACCGTGAGCGGACGAAGCAACCACATCGGCCTCCGCCTCGGCGGGGCCCTTCCGGAACGGCAGTCAACCGCGGAAGTCCTTTCCAGGGGCGTCCCGGTCGGGGCCATCGAGGTCCCGTCAAGGGACGAGCTCCTGGTACTTCACAGGGGACGAGGCGTGACGGCCGGATACCCGGTACTGGGCGTTGTCACCAGCCGCTCGCTGGATGTCCTTGCCCAGGCCAGGCCGGGGCACACCATCCGGTTCCGGAAGACCACGGTGGCCGAAGCCACTGCGCGGCACCGTGCCGCAATGCGGGAACTTGAGGCGCTGCGCACGTCAGTAAATACAGTCTTTGGCTTACTGGGTGTGGGAGCCCCGGCAAGCTGGCGGGAACTCATACCGGCGTCCGGGATCTGAGACCCCGTTATGTCCCGCCTCAGTCACCAGAAACAAGTAAGGATTAAGATGTCAACGTCAACACGAGCGGCCGGTCCGCAGAACGACCGCCTGGATGCCAGGCAAACCCGGAAGGTGGTTACCGCCGGTTGTGTGGGCATCTTCGTGGAACTCTACGACAACGGCATCTTCGCCTTTATGGCAGGAACCCTTGCCTTAGTGTTCCTGGCCCCCGGCAACCCGGACAACGCCCTCCTCTTTGTTTTCGCAGGCTACGCCGTGTCCTTCTTCGTGCGCCCCCTGGGTGCCGTGGTCTGCGGTTACCTGGGTGACCGCATCGGCCGGCAGAAACTGCTGGTCTTCGTCATCCTGCTCATCAGTGTGGCGACGGCCGGCATCGGCCTGCTGCCCGCCTACTCGGCAATCGGCGTCGCCGCCCCGGCGCTTCTGGTGCTGCTCCGCATGCTGCAGGGCTTCTCCGTCGGCGGCGAATCCGCCGGCGCCATGACGTTCCTCGCCGAACACGCGCCGGAAGGCAAGCGCGGCATCATCACCTCCTACGCGCAGATCGCCTCTTTCGCAGCCCTGCTCACCGGCACGATGGTTGCCTACTCCATGTCCCCGTGGCTCACCCAGGCAGCCATCGACGGCGGCGGGTTTGGCTCTTTCGCTTGGCGCATCCCGTTCCTGGTCGCCATCCCCATGGGCATCATCGGCTGGTACATCCGCAAGGCGATCAGCGATACCCCCAACTTTGAGAAGCTCAAGGAAGAAGGCGGGCTCTCCAAAAACCCGCTGAAGGAAGCGTTCGCTTCCGCCGAACACCGCCGTGCCATGCTGCTGGCCCTCTTCATCCCGCTGATGAACGGCTCCGGCTACTACGTCCTCTTCTCCTACATGCCCACGTTCCTCAAGGGCAAGCAGCTCAACTTCACCATCGGCGAAGCACTCCTGGTCACCGCCTGCAGCCTGGTAGTCATCTGCATCGCCATTCCGTTTATGGGTGCGCTCTCCGACCGGATCGGCCGCAAGAAGGTGATTGCAGGATCTGCGATCGCTATGGCCGTCGTCGGAATTCCTTCGTACGCCCTCATCGCCACCGGCAACATGGCCCTGGCCATCCTCGGCGCATGCATCATGGCAGTCGTTTTCGCCGGCCACACCGCCGTCATCCACATCCTGATTGTTGAACTGTTCCCCACCAGGGTGCGGTACTCGGCCTACGGCCTCGGGTACAACGTCTCCTCGGCCCTCTTCGGCGGCACGGCGCCGTTGCTGATGACCTGGTTGATCTCATCCACCGGAAACATCTACATGCCGGCGTTCTACGCGGTGGTCACCGCCCTGGGCACCCTGGCCGCCGTCAGCACGGTCAAAGACCGGGCGCACCAGCCACTCCGGGACGCCTGAACCACTCACCGAGCCGGGGCTCTGGCCCCTGTGTCCAAGCCCGTCATTCTTTGCCAACCCACTCATTGGAGACTTCCATGTCATTTTCAGACTATTCAACAGCGCTCGTAACTGGCGCCTCCACCGGCATGGGCGCCGCCATCGCTGAACGCCTGGCCAAGCGCGGACTCCAAGTACATGCCTTCGCCCGCAATGAAGAACGCCTGCAGGAACTGGCGGACCGAACCGGAGCCATCCCGCACGCCGTCGACCTCACGGACACTCTGGCGCTGACCGCAGCGGTGGAAGGCTTGAACGTGGACGTCCTCGTCAATTGCGCCGGCGTCTCCCGCCCTGGAAACATCCTGGACTCCACCGCAGATGACATCGACGAGTTGGTGGACGTCAACCTGCGCTCCCTTCTTCAGCTGACCCGCCTGGTGCTTCCGGGAATGGTGGAGCGGGACAAGGGCCACATCGTCAACATCAGCTCCATCGCCGGCGTCTACAACTTCTACGGCCACACCGTCTATCACGCCACCAAGGCGGCAGTGCACCAGGTCTCCCGGCAGCTGCGCAACGATACCGTGGGCAAACGCATCCGGGTCACGGAAATCTGCCCCGGCCGGGTGGAGACCGAAATCTTCGGCCGGAACATGGGCGGCACACCCGAGGCCATGGAGGAAGCATGGAAGACCTACTACGAGGGTTATGAGTCCCTCACAACTGATGACATCGTCAACGCGCTGGATTACGCGGTCGAAACGCCCCAGCACGTGAACGTCGGCATGCTGGAACTGATGCCCACCTTCCAGGTCCCCGGCGGACTCACCTTCGACCGCCGCTGACCTGACAAGCGCCGTTGATCTGACAACGGCCACCAGCAACCGCCACGGGCCAGCAACCGTCCGCGCACCGCCAACAGCAGAAAACCATAGGTCCCCCGATGCACAACATCCGTACGGTCAGTTTCCCCGACCAGAAGCTCCTCACCGATCTGGAGCCGCTCCCGGGCGGGCTTCGGGGAGTCGTCTGGGACCTCCGGTCCGATCCCCAGGGCGGGACCCTGGATGAGATCGATGCCGTGATCCTGCCCTACATCGACGCCGGGGCGGTGCTGCCGGCGCTGGCCAACGTTCCAGGGCTCAAGTTCGTCCAGACCCAGTCCACGGGCTTTGACGGTGTCCGGGAAGCCGCTGGTCCTGCGGCCGGTGTGTCCAGCGCCGCCGGAGTCCACGCTGCGGCCACAGCGGAACTGGCGGTGGGACTCATTCTTGCCAAGCTCAGGGGGATTGACCAGGCGGTCAGGGACCAGCTGCAGGCGGCCTGGCGGCCGGAGCGCCGGCAATCCCTCGCGGACCGCAGGGTACTCTTGGCCGGCGTTGGCGGCATCGGGCAGGAGATAGCAAAGCGCCTGGAGCCCTTCGAAGTGACCGTCACCCGGGTGGGAAGCGTCACGCGCGACGACGACCAGGGGCACGTGCACGCGTCCTCCGAACTCGCGGAACTCGCAGCCACCCACGACATCCTCATTTCAGTCCTGCCGCTGAGTGACCAGACGCACCACCTGATCGGGGAGAAGGTCCTCGCAGCATTGCCCGACGGCGCGCTCGTGGTCAACGTGGGCAGGGGAGCCGTGGTGGACACGGCCGCACTGACCAAGGAAGTCACGTCCGGCCGGCTGCAGTGCGCCATCGATGTGGTGGATCCGGAACCGCTCCCGGCTGACCACCCGCTGTGGGGTTCACCGAATGCCCTGATCACACCCCATATTGGTGGCAACGCGTCCGCTTTCGAACCACGGATCGTAAAGCTCCTGTCGCAGCAGCTGGAAGCGCTGGCAGCTGGCCGCCTCCCGGCCAACCTCGTCCAGCAGGGTCCCTTCGCATGAGTGGACTTTTTGATTTGACGGGGCGGGTTGCCTTGGTGACGGGGTCGAGCCGGGGGATTGGGAATGCGTTGGCGCGGGCGTTGGCCGGGGCGGGGGCGACGGTGGTGTTGAACGGGATTAATGCGGAGCGGTTGAAGGCTGCGGAGGCGGTGATGGCCGCGGACTTCGCGCCGGGGCAGGTCCATAGTGTCGCGTTCGATGTTACGAGTGATGCAGAGGCTGCGCGGGGTGTTTTGTGGGTGGAGGAGCATGTGGGGCCGTTGCAGATCCTGGTGAACAATGCCGGGATCCAGCATCGGGTGCCGATGCTGGAACTCGATGTCGCGGATTGGGAGCGGGTGATCAGGACGGATCTGACGAGTGCGTTCCTGGTGGGGCGTGAGGCGGCCCGGCACATGATCCCGCGCGGTAAGGGCAAGATCATCAATATCTGTTCGGTGCAGACTGACCTGGCCCGGCCCACGATCGCCCCGTATGTGGCGGCGAAGGGCGGGCTGCGGAACCTGACCAGGGCGATGACGGCGGAATGGGCGGGCTCCGGGCTGCAGATCAACGGGATCGCCCCGGGTTACATCCATACCGGGATGACGCAGAACCTCGTGGACGATGAGCAGTTCAACACCTGGATCCTGGGCCGGACCCCGGCGCACCGGTGGGGCACGGTGCAGGACCTGGCCGGCCCCGCGGTATGGCTGGCCTCGGACGGCTCGGACTTTGTGAACGGGCAGACGATCTTTATCGACGGCGGAATGACGGTGGTGGTCTGATGGACATCGAAACAGTGGCTCAGGGAACCGAAGCAACAGCCCTGCCGGTGTCGGGTTTGGCGGTGGTGGCGTATGCGGCCGGGGATCTGCGGATCGAGGACGTCCCGCTGGCGGCACCGGGCCCGGGCGAGGCCGTGATCGAGGTGGCGTACGGTGGGATCTGCGGGTCGGATCTGCATTACTGGCTGCACGGCGCGGCGGGGGAGTCGATCCTGAGGGCGCCGATGGTGCTGGGGCATGAGATTTCCGGGACCGTGGTGGCGGCCGCGGCGGACGGGACCGGCCCGGTAGTGGGCACCGCGGTCGCGGTCCACCCCGCCACCCCCGGCCCCGGTGACGGTGGCATCCGGTATCCGGCGGACCGGCCCAACCTCTCCCCTGGATGTACGTATCTGGGCAGCGCGGCCCGGTTCCCGCACACCGACGGCGCGTTCGCCCGCTACGTGAACCTGCCCTCCCGGATGCTGCGGGCGCTCCCTGCCGGTGTGGATCTGCGGACCGCGGCGCTGATCGAGCCGGCCTCCGTGGCCTGGCACGCCGTGTCCCGGGCCGGGGATGTGGCGGGCAAGAGTGTGTTGGTGATCGGGTGCGGGCCGATCGGTGCGCTGGCGGTCGCGGTCCTTAAACGTGCCGGCGCGGGGCGGATCACCGCCGTGGACGTCCATGCCAAGCCGTTGGAGATCGCCGCGGCGGTCGGCGCGGACCAGATCCTGCAGGCCGGGGACGCGGACGCGATCGCGGCGGTGCAGGCCGATGTGGTCATTGAGTCCTCGGGCAGCCACCACGGCCTGGCCTCAGCGATCCAGGGTGCCGCCCGGGGCGGGACCGTGGTCATGGTCGGGCTGCTGCCCACCGGACCGCAGCCGGTCCTGATCTCCCTGGCCATCACCCGGGAACTGGACCTGCGCGGATCCTTCCGCTTCAACAACGAGATCGACGACGTGATCGCCGCCCTCGCCGACGGCACCCTCCACATCAACCCCGTCATCACCCACGAATACCCCCTCAGCCAAGGACTCCAAGCCTTCGAAACCGCCAAAAACTCCGCCGCATCAGGAAAAGTCCTCCTCAACTTCACGCCCGCAAGCTGAGACTGAGACGTTTGAGCGCGAACGCACACTTAAGGCCCCGCGCCCAGAGGGATTTGGGGCGCGAAGTGTACGTTCGCGCTTCAGGACGCCGGCAGAACGAATGTCGCTGTGGTGCCAGCGCCCGGGGCGCTGGTCAGGCTCATGGAACCGCCGTGGCCCTCGACGATGGTCTTGCTGACGGGGAGCCCCAGGCCCGCCCCGGGGATGGCCGTTTCGCGGGACCGCGCGGAGCGGAAAAATGTGGTGAACGCCTGCGCCTGGTCTTCCGCGCTCATGCCGACGCCGGGATCGGTGATCGAGCAGACGAGGTCCGTGCCGGTGCGGTGCGCCCGGGCGGTAATGCGGCCGCCGTCGGGAGAGTATTTGATCGCGTTCGAGAGCAGGTTGTTGACCACCTGGCGGATCCGGGCGGTGTCCATCCGGGCGGTGAGCGATGGCTCGACCTCCAGTACCACTTCGAGGCCCCGGCTGGTCGCCTGGTGGAGCCTTGAATCGACGACGTCGGCGAGGAGACGGGCGAGATCGGCCTCCTGCAGGGAAAGATCCACACGCTCTGAGGCCACGGCAATAAGATCGTTCACGAGCCCCAGGAGATGGGTCGCATTCCGGTGCACCACCAACAATTCAGCTTCGATCCCTTCGTGCCCAGGTTCCTCCAGGACGAGTTCGAGGTAGCCAAGGATGGAGGTGAGCGGAGTGCGCAGCTCGTGGGAAACGGTGCCGACAAAGTCGTCCTTGGCAGCGAGCGCGGTGATCAGCGCTGTCACGTCCACGAACGTTATGACACCGCCGCTGCGCGCGCCGTCCTTGGAGCGAATGGCGTGGGCGCTCACGGAAAAGGCGCGCTGGTCCTTCTCATCGCCTGCCCACATCAGCTCGTCCGTGAATGCCTCGCCCCGTGCAATGCGGGCGGCAGGGAACCCGCCGGGAGCCACCGGTCTGGCTCGGTCGCCATGCAGCAGGGTGGCAGTGCCCTTCGCTTCGGTCAGTCGGGCCAACGTCGGATCATCGCGCATGGCCCGGTTGATCAGTACATTGTTTCCGTCCTTGTCCACCACCCAGACGCCCACTCCCACCGCGGCGAGCACGGCGTCCAGGAGCCGCTGGCGGTCCACGCTCTCTGCGAGGGTTTCCGCCAGAGCCTGGTCTTTCCGCAGCAGCGCCTTGCGCTGCCTGTGGAGAGTGCCCGAGACAATGTGCGCGGAGACGGCGATCGCAGCCATCACCAGGGGCAGGAAGATGGTCCGGATCATCGACCCCTGGGCGGGCGGGGAGCCAAGGGCCGCTGCCGGGACGACGGTACTGAGCAGGGTGCCCAGGACGGCGAGCAGAACCCGGCCGCGTTGGCGGCCAACGGACAGCCAGATCACGGGGAAGACGAGCATCAGGCCCAGGACATTGAAGCTTGGCCCGCCGGCTTCCCTCGTAAAGCCGATGGCAAGGCAATCCAGGACCGGAATCACGGCGAATACGCCGGCAGGCAGCCGTCCCCAGGGGATCGCCACGCATGCGGCAAAGATGGCAGCATGGCCTACTAGCGCCAGCCTGAACCGCTCATCCACGAAGGTTTCAGGGCTGAACAGCCCGGCGGCCGCCACCATAAGCACCACAGTGACCGTCAGCGGCAGCTGGCTCATCACCACCTGCCCCCGGGCGCCGAGGCCCCCGAATAGCGCGTCGATCCTCCCCGCGAGGAGACCGTCGTTTGGCGGTTCCTGGCCCGGCGTCGAGCCACTTCCTTGCGTTCGATGCATCAGTCTGTCCCCCCAGACACAGCCGCCTGTCCCTCAGACACAGCCGTGATCGCTCTCCGGCTGCCTGAAGGGTCGTTGTGAAAGCCTAGCGCGCCTACCCGATCAGCAGGCTCAACGCCTCCGTGAGATGTTCCACTTCGCGCACTGAGAAACCTGGCGGCACGGGGCCGGGCCCGTTGTGACTGGCCGGGACCACCGCGTGGGTGAAACCCAAACGGTGTGCTTCCTGGATGCGCTGGTTGATGCCGGGCACGGGCCGGACCTCGCCGGCCAGGCCTACCTCGCCGAACGCGATCAGCCGGATGGGCAGGGGTTTGCGGGCCTTCGCGGACGCGACGGCCAGGGCAACGGCGAGGTCAGTGGCCGGTTCGCTGAGCTTCACGCCACCCACCGTGGCCACATAGGAATCGTCCTTATGCAGGAGGCAGCCGGCACGCTGCTGCAGGACCGCCAGGAGCATGGACACCCGTGAACTGTCCAGGCCACTGGTGGCCCGGCGCGGCTGCGAGTTTGCACTCTCGGCAAGCAGCGACTGCACCTCGGCCAGCAAGGGCCGCCGCCCTTCCATGGTCACGGTGATGCACGTGCCGGACACGGGTTCCTTGGTGCGGCTGACGAAGAGCCCGCTGGGGTCCGTGAGCCCTTCGATGCCGTTTTCATTCAGGTCAAAGCAGCCGACGTCGTCCGTGGGCCCATACCGGTTCTTCACCGCGCGCAGCATCCGGAGCCGGGAATGACGCTCGCCTTCGAACTGGCACACCACGTCCACGAGGTGTTCGAGCAGCCGCGGTCCCGCGATGGACCCGTCCTTCGTCACGTGCCCCACCAGCAAAGTGGTCATGTTCCGGCGCTTGGCAGCCGCGATGATGGACGCCGCCACCTCACGCACCTGCGAGACGCCGCCGGCACTGCCGTCCACGTCAGCGCTGCTGAGCGTCTGGACCGAGTCCACAATCAGCAGCCGCGGCTCGATCTTCTCCACCTGCCCCAGCGCCTGCCCCAGGTCCGTCTCGGCGGACAGGTACAGGGAATCGGCGACGGCGTCGATCCGCTCGGCGCGCAGCTTCACCTGCGCGGCGGATTCTTCGCCCGTGACATACAGGACATCCTGGGCGGTGCGGGCAAACTTGGCCGCGACGTCCAGCAGCAGCGTTGACTTGCCCACGCCAGGTTCCCCGGCCAGCAGAATGACTGCGCCCGGGACCAGACCGCCACCCAGCACGCGGTCCAGCTCGTCCACGCCGGTGGGCAGGAAAGCCGCCGTGGTGGCATCCACCTCGGCAATCCGGCGGGCCGGCTCCAGAACCGTTGTTGCCGCCGTCGTGCGCGCTGCAGCGGCGCCGGTTTCCTCAACCGTGCCCCACGCCTGGCACTCGCCGCAGCGCCCCACCCACTTGACTGTGGTCCAGCCGCATTCGGCGCACTTGTATGCCGGCGCCTTGGACGCGCGGGAAGTCTTTGTTGCCATGGGTTCCACCCTACTGGCGGGGGCAGACATTCCTCTGGTGCCGGGTTTCGCTCAACCACCGGTCCGCTCAACCACCGGAGCACCGGCTATAGCCCCGGCAGCACGTCCCGTGCCTCGATCGGATCCATCCCGGTGGCCTCCAGGAGGTCCACCATCAGCGGCCGGAACAGCATCACCACAGTCTCGCCCTCAAGCCGCTGGACTTCCAGCAGCCTGGGGTGCAGCCGCAGTGCAATCTCGCTGAAGTCCTGCCGGGCCGTCCGCAGATGGGCCCGCCGCGCGCCGTCGTGCGTTTCGGCGAGGCCCAGCGAGAGCTCATCAATCGCAGCCGCAGTATCCTCGAGCACCTCCGCGATGTTCTCGGTTGCCTCATCGGAAAGCGCGGCATGGTTGATGGCGCTGGTCAGCCGCCGTGCGAAGACGCGGCTGTTCCTGAGCGCAAGGTCGATGGAGTCCAGAGATTGCTTGAGCCGGTCCAGTTCGTCGCGGTGCCGGCGGTGGGCCGGCGCGAGCGTGGCCACCTCGCCGGAAGCGCGCAGGGAATGGCGCATCGCGTCCACCAGCGGCTGGCAGTTCCGGCCGCGGATCAGCGCGTGCCACGCCTGCGTGGAGTCGCTGTTGCTCAGGGCGCCGGCGCATTCCCTCAGCACTTCGGCCAGTTCGTGCAGCAGCTTCCGCACATCCTTGCGGGGCTCCCGGCGCGGATCCTTCGGAATCAGGATGGTCACCAGAAGCGCGAACACCCCGCCAACAATGGCGTCAATGCTGCGGGTGAACGGCCCGCCGTCGGGCGCCGGCAGCAGCACCACCAGCAAGGATTGCAGCCCCAGCTGCGTGGTGAAGATGTTGCCGCTGTCCAGGAAACGGGCCAGCAGGATGGAGAAGAGAAGTACGACGGCGGCCTGCCAGATTCCGCTGCCCAGCCAGTGCAGCAGCAGATCACCCACCGCGATCCCGATGGTGCAGCCGAGGCCCACCTCCATGACCCGGCGCAGCCGCGGGTCACGCGAGAAGCCCAAGGCGATCAGTGACGATGTGGCCGCAAACAGCGGGCCGGAGTGCCCCAGGACAAACTCGGCGAAGGCGTAGGCCCCCACCGCGCACGCGGTCATCTGGATAGCGGGGAGAAGAGAGTTCCGGCTCCGGACCAGGCCGGTGCGGATGCGTCCGCGCAGGAAACGCCTGCTTGCTGAGAGTCCTGCTGCTGCGGCCATGTTCTCCAGTCTATTTGCCGCCCGGGCACCCAAGACCGAAAATGTGACGCGCGCAATGGTGGCGCCGCAGTTGTAAGCCAATATGCCGCCGTCGTTAATCTTCTGTTCACCTATGGCCGCCCATCGCTTAACCTGCGGGACCTAACTTCGATGAAGGTACAAAACATACGCATCGCGCTGCAGGGCTTCTCCGGGTCCTGCCCGCAACTGAATAACCCTGGAAGGGGTACATCTAGTGAAGGCTCTCCGTTTCGGTCGCCACGCGGCTATTGCTGTAATCGCTGCCGGCGCACTCGCGCTCACCGCCTGCGGTTCAGATAACGCCACGGGCAACACGCCTGCGGGCAACCAGACTTCTGCCGGCCCCAAGGTCACCGGCACGCTGACCGGCATCGGAGCATCCTCCACCGGCGCGGCCATGGACGCCTGGAAGGCCGGTTTCGCCACCGCCAACCCCGGCGCCACCGTGCAGTACTCCCCGGACGGTTCCGGCGCAGGCCGCAAGGCAATCATCGACGGCTCGGCCCAGTTCGCCGGCTCCGATGCGTACCTCAAGGATGAAGAGCTGGCCAGCTCCAAGGCCAAGTGCGGCCCCGAAGGTGCCATCAACATCCCGGTCTACATCTCCCCGATCGCTGTCGCGTTCAACCTCCCCGGTGTCACTGAGCTGAAGCTTGACGCCGCCACCGTGGCCAAGATCTTCCGTGGCCAGGTGGCCACCTGGAATGACCCCGCAATCGCCGCCCTGAACCCGGGCGTCACCCTGCCTGACCTGAAGGTCACCCCGGTGAACCGCTCTGACGATTCCGGTACCACCACAAACTTCACCGAGTACCTGGCCGCTGCTGCTGCCGATGTCTGGACCGACAAGGCTGCCGGCATCTGGCCCGCAACCCTGCAGGGCGAGAACGCCAAGGGCACCTCCGGTGTTGTCAAGACCGTCACCGACACCCCGGGCGCCGTGACCTACGCGGATGACTCCGCGGTGGGCGGCAAGCTGGGCACCGCCTCCATCAAGGTGGGCGAGGAATTCGTCAAGATCTCCGCCGACGCAGCTGCTAAGGCTGTTGAAGCCGGCAAGCCCGTCGATGGCCGCTCCGCCACTGACGTCGCGATCAAGCTTGACCGCAAGACCACCGCCAAGGGCGCCTACCCGGTGGTCCTGGTTTCCTACCACGTTGTCTGCACCACCTACGACAAGCAGGAAACCGTTGACCTCGTCAAGGCCTTCGAAAGCTACGTAGTTTCCGACGCCGGCCAGAAGACGGCTGCTGACTCCGCGAAGTCCGCGCCGCTCTCCCCGGCCCTCGCCGAGAAGGCCGTCAAGGCCATCGAATCCATCAAGGTCAAGTCCTAGTACCTGTACCTGAACCACGTTCCCCGCCACGCCGACAGGCGGGGCGGGGAACTTGGCTTTGTACGCTCGATTTAGGCACCGCCCACAACCGAAGGGTCTGGAATGACCGCCACCCCCCTGAATAGTTCCCAGGGCGCAGGCCGCGCCGGGGATAGAATCTTTTCCGGCGCCGCCCTGACCGCCGGGTGCCTCATCCTCGCTGTCCTGTTCGGCGTGGCCCTGTTCCTTGTTGTCCAGGCCATTCCGGCGCTCACTGCCCCGGCTGCCGATATCCAGGGCGGCAAAGGCTTCTTCGCCTACATCTGGCCGATCGTTATTGGCACCCTTATTGCCGCCATCATCGCCCTCGTGATCGCAACACCCGTCGCAATCGGCGTAGCCCTGTTCATCTCGCACTTCGCGCCGCGCGGCCTCGCCTCCGGCCTTGGCTACGTGGTGGACCTGCTGGCCGCCATCCCGTCAGTGGTTTATGGCGCCTGGGGCGCGGCATTCCTCGCCAAGGAAATATCCCCGGCCTACAACTGGCTGGCCGCGAACATGGGCTGGCTGCCCATCTTCCAGGGCCCCGCCTCCGCCACCGGCAAAACCATCCTGACCGCTGGCATTGTGCTCTCGGTGATGGTCCTGCCGATCATCACGTCCCTGAGCCGTGAAATCTTCCTGCAGACGCCCAAACTCCACGAGGAAGCCGCCCTGGCCCTCGGCGCCACGCGCTGGGAAATGATCAAAATGTCGGTCCTGCCGTTCGCCCGCCCAGGCATCATCAGCGCCGTAATGCTGGGCCTGGGCCGCGCGCTGGGCGAGACCATGGCCGTTGCTCTGGTCCTCTCCTCCGGTGCCCTGACCGCCAGCTTGATTACGTCCGGCAACCAGACCATCGCCGCGGAGATCGCCCTGAACTTCCCCGAAGCCAGCGGCCTCAAGGTCAGCACGCTGATCGCTGCAGGCCTGGTCCTGTTTGTGATCACGCTGGGAGTCAACATGATCGCGCGCTGGATCATCACCCGGCACAAAGAATTTTCGGGAGCAAACTAAATGTCCTCCACTCTCACTCCCGTGCGCAGTAAGCGCTCTGCCCTCACCAAAGGCCAGCTGCCCAAGTACGCACCGTACGTTGTCCTGGCGCTCGCGCTCATCGTGGGCGCCGCGATCCTGGCACTGATCGGCTTCAACGCCTTCGGCTGGGGCATCGTCTCGGCCATCCTCTTCGCCGCCGGCCTGGTGGGCTGGAGCGCCGCGGTGGAAGGCTCCCGCAAAGCCAAGGACAAGCTGGCCACCTGCCTGGTGGTGGGCTCGTTCCTGGTTGCGATGCTCCCGCTGATCTCCGTGATCTGGACGGTGCTGGTCAACGGCGTTCCCGGCCTGATCGCCCCGGGCTTCGTCACCAGCTCCATGAACGGCGTCACGGGCGTCTACGACAATAGGGCCGTCGAAGAGGGTGCCCCCGTTATCGGCGGTATCTACCATGCCCTGTTGGGCACCATCCAGATCACGCTGGTAGCCACCGTGATCTCCGTGCCCGTGGGCCTGCTGACCGCCATTTACCTGGTGGAGTACGGCAACGACGGCCGTTTGGCACGCGCCATCACGTTCTTTGTGGACGTCATGACCGGCATCCCGTCCATCGTGGCCGGCCTGTTCGCCGCCGCGTTCTTCTTCGCTGTGGTGGGGCCCGGCACCAAAACCGGTGCCGTTGCCGCCGTCGCACTTTCCGTCCTGATGATCCCCGTAGTGGTGCGCTCCAGCGAGGAAATGCTCAAGATCGTCCCCAACGAACTGCGCGAAGCGGCGTACGCGCTGGGGGTGCGCAAGTGGCGCACCATCCTCAAGGTGGTTATCCCGACGGCGATCTCCGGCATCGCGTCCGGCGTCACCTTGGCGATCGCCCGCGTGATCGGTGAGACTGCGCCCATCCTGGTCACCGCCGGGTTTGCCACCAGCATCAACAACAACGTGTTCGGCGGCTGGATGGCCTCGCTACCCACATTCATCTACACCCAGATCCTCAACCCCACCTCGCCGGCCAACCCGGACCCGTCCTCGCAGCGGGCCTGGGGCGCCGCCCTGGTGCTGATCATCCTGGTGATGGTGCTCAACCTTGGCGCCCGGCTGATCGCCAGGACCTTTGCACCCAAGACCGGCCGCTGAAAGCTTTCCAGCAGGCCATTCCGGTCCGCGCGGCCAAACCCTAGACTTCAATCCGTACCCCAGCAAGTGAAGGAACACCATGTCTAAGCGCATCGACGTCAAAGACCTGAACGTGTACTACGGCGATTTTCTGGCCGTGGAGGATGTCAGCATCGCTATTGAGGCCAAGTCCGTGACGGCCTTCATCGGTCCCTCAGGCTGTGGCAAATCCACGTTCCTGCGCACCCTGAACCGCATGCACGAGGTACTGCCCGGCGCCCGCGTTGAAGGCGAAGTCCTGCTGGACGGCGAGAACCTCTACGGCCCCGGCGTGGACCCGGTGACGGTCCGTTCGCAGATCGGCATGGTCTTCCAGCGGCCCAACCCGTTCCCCACCATGTCCATCCGGGACAACGTGCTGGCCGGCGTGAAGCTGAACAACAAGAAGATCTCCAAGGGCGAGGCCGACGTCCTGGTCGAAAAGTCCCTCCAGGGCGCCAACCTCTGGAACGAGGTCAAGGACCGCCTGGAGAAGCCCGGATCCGGCCTGTCCGGCGGCCAGCAGCAGCGCCTGTGCATCGCCCGTGCCATTGCCGTGGAACCGCAGGTGATCCTCATGGACGAGCCGTGTTCGGCCCTGGACCCCATCTCCACACTGGCCATCGAGGACCTCATCAACGACCTCAAGGACCAGTACACCGTGGTGATCGTGACCCACAACATGCAGCAGGCCGCCCGCGTCTCGGAAAAGACGGCGTTCTTCAACATCGCGGGTACGGGCAAGCCGGGCAAGCTGATCGAATACGGGAACACCCAGTCCATCTTCAACAACCCCACCGTGAAGGCCACTGAGGACTACGTCTCCGGCCGCTTCGGGTAGGCCCCAGCCGCTCCCCAGGCTCCCCAGGCTCCCCAGGGGACCCCTGCGGCTGTGGGCCACGCCGGCAGGGTGCCCTGGCCGAGCTTGCGAGGCAAGGGAGCCGGTGGGGACAATCGATGCGGCGTTTAAGCCAGGTAGGTGGCGCTCAGGGTGTCAGCGGTGACAGCGCCAGGGCCAGCACGAAGGCCCCGGCCGCGGCTGCCGCTGGCGTGAGGACCCACAGACCCAGGATCTGCAGGACCAGCTTCCGGTTGGTGACTGAGAAATGCTGGTTCTCGCCGGCTCCCAGCACGGCCGCAGTCACAGTGTGGGTGGTGGACAGGGGCCAATGCAGTGCGATCGCCCCCATGAACAGCATCACGCCGCTGAATGTCTGGGCCACGGAGCCCCGCAACGGGTCCACCCTGGTGATCTTGTAGCCGATGGTGTGAGAAATCCGCCAGCCGCCAAAGAGTGTTCCGGCCGTGATCATCACGGCGGAAACCAGCGCCACCCACAGGGGGATGCTGTCGCCGTCGGAATAGCCCGCCGCGAGGAGGGCAAGCAGAAGTACGGCGCCCACCCGCTGGCCGTCCTGCAGGCCGTGGCCGAATGCCACAGCTCCGGCCGCGATGGCCTGGCTGCGGCGGAAGCGATGGTTGACGACACTGGGCTGGGCGTAGCGCGCCGCCCAGGTCACCGGGAAAACCAGCAGGTACGAGCCAATGTAAGCGACGGCGGGCGAAAGCAGCAGCGGCAGGAGAACCTGGACCAGCAGGGAATGATTTACGCCGCCGACTCCCACTCCGCCCACGGCCAGGCTGGCGAGGCCGGCCCCTGCCAGCCCGCCCACCAGGGCGTGCGTGGAGGAAGCCGGGATGCCTCGCCACCACATAAGCAGGCCCCAAGCGCACGCGCTGGCCAGGGCTGCCACCAGGATGCTGAGGCCGCTCACGCCGGCGGGCAAATGGATCCAGGTGTGGCTGATCGCAACCACCGCGGTAGCGCTGATCAACGCGCCCACGAAGTTGAAAAGTGCGGCCAGCAGAACAGCGACGCTGGGCGTGAGAGCCCTGGTGCGGACAGCCAGCGCCACGGACGTGGAGACGTCCCTGAAACCGTTGAGGAAGGCAAACGCTGCGGTCAACAGGACCACGGCGCCGAAAATCACTGCTGTCACGTCAGGATTCCTTGACGATGATGCTGCCTACCTGGGTAGCGATGCGGCGCATGTCCTTGGTGACTTCGACCAGCTGGTTGGCGACGTCCCGGTTACGGGAATACTGCGCCCACTTCATGTCCCGGATCATGTCCGCTACCCAGACCCTGTGGGTCCGTTCGGCGCGTTTTGCGAGCCTGAGGATCTCAATCCAGTAGTCCTCGAGGTCGTCGAGGTTGTTGAGCCGGCGCATGGCGTCGACGGTGAGTTCGGCCTGTCGGCTGATGATCTCGAGCTGGTCTGCCGCCCGCCGCGGCAGGCGGTCCAGCTGGTAGAAGGACACAAGTTCCGCGGCGCCGTCCAGTTTCTCGAGGGCCTCGTTCAGGTAGCGGGACAGTGAGTACATGTCTTCGCGGGGGAGCGGGTTCACAAAGCTCGTGCGCATGTGGGTGAGGAGGGCAAAGTGCAGTTCGGCGGATGCGGCCTCGTGGTTATGCATGTCTTCCACAAGCTTGGCGTGCTCGGACGCGGGGACGCCCAGGATCTCTGCCATGGTGGCGCTGGCGTTCACAATTTGCTGGGCCATCTGGGACAGCAGGGTCAGCCCTGCGGGCTCCTGGGGGAAAAGGCGCAGCTTCACGTTGGGATACCGGTCTCCGGGGGTGTACTGGGGTCGGGGGCCGCCCACTTGTGACTTGACGCAGGCCAGCAGCTGTGTAGATTCTACCGGCCAGCGCCTGCAGCCTGTAAACAGGCAGAAAAAATGGTGCCGAACCGGATACGCCTCTCGGCGGTAGGCCGCTCTAGGCGGCTATTTGTTGAAGCCCGGGGGTTTCGCGGCTCGACACCAGTTTCAGTGTTCTACGTTGCCCGGTCCAAGTCAACATTGACAGATCGGCGCTAGTGGTTCAGTCGAGCTCGCCCAGACGCCAGGCATTTGCTGCGTGTTCAAGGTCCTCGGCGGTCTTTACGAGCTGGTGCGAGTTGCGCGTGAGCTTGCTGGCATGGGCCGAGTTGCCGATCTCGGCGCCGTCGGCGATGGTCGCCTGGCCAAGCGCCACGACGCGGCAGAACGCGGCGGAACGTTCCAGCGCGACGTCGAACTCGCCGTCGAACGCTCCGGAGAGAATGGCGTCAGCCATGGCCCGCATCTCCTCGGCTCCCGGCGGTTCGGCGGCACCGGCCACCACATGGGAAACCTGCGCGGTGTCCTTGCCGGCGCGGAAGTACACGGAGATCCGTTCCGGGTCCTGGACGGTGGCGGCACGCAGGGCGTACAGCCGCCAGAGGGCGCCGGGCAGCGAACGCGCTGGGCTTTCGGCCCACATCTCCGCAATGGCTTCCAGGCCCTGTTCGTCCGTCAGCTTGACCAGCCGTTCGGTGATGACGGGGTCGTCGCTGTCGCGTCCGTGGCGCACCAGCGCCTGGGCGGCGAGGTGTGCGGCCTCGGAGACGCGCGCAGGATCGGGGCCGCCGGCGAACGGCTCAAAGTCGATGGGGGCGAACGGCTTGGGCTTGTGATGCCGGTTGGCTCCGCCGTAGTGACTGGGTCCTGCTTGTTCGCTCATGCCCCCACGCTACTCCTGTGCCGCGCGGGAAATCGAGTGCTGTTCGTAGCCGGGATACGCCGTGCCAGTGCCGGTGACGCTGCGCGGAACCCGGAACGTACGACGGCGGCGCACGCCTGCGTGCCAAACCCGCCCCGTGTGTGGGGTAAAGTATTTTACGTCCAGAAATGGACTGGGCTGATCGGTCGCTTGACCGTTCGGCTGGGGCCTTTAGCTCAGTTGGTAGAGCATCGGACTTTTAATCCGTGGGTCGTGGGTTCGATCCCCACAGGGCCCACCCACGCAGAAGACCAGAGACACTCCGTCTCTGGTCTTCTTCCGTTAACTGGCAGCCTAATGTTCGAAATGAGTGACCGGCGCACCGCCCGGCAGGTTCGCCAGGATCCCCTCCGCCACCTTGCGGAGCTTGATGTTCCGGTGGCTGGATGCCTTGGAGATGATGGCAATCGCGTCGTTGTAGGAGCACCTGTTCTGCGCCATGATGACGCCGCAGGCAATATCGATGGACGTCCGGCTTTCCAAGGCCGACTGCAGGTCCGACGCTCTGGTGCTGGCCGAATGCAGCTCAAGGGCCAGCCTGAGGCCGCGGGAAGCGAGGTCAGTGAAGCTGCGGGCCTCGGCGATCACGGGCAGCGGGAACGCCTGGGAGCTGGCCGCGAAGAAGGCGAGGGCAGCCTCGGTGCCCTCATCCAGGGAAAGCCGAAGACCCAGAACGCTGGCGAAGCCCGCCTCCTGCAGGTACGGCCTGTAGCAGGCCCAGCGGAAGTCGGAGGCCACGTGGTTCATGGCCGCGGTACCCGTGCCGGTGAGGGCCTCGGTCAGGGGGCCTTCGCCGACCTCCGTTTCCAGCCGGGCCAAAGCTGCGGTCTGCGTGCCGGTTCCGGCGGTGGACCGGGCGCGTTTGACCCGGTTCAGGACCAGCGCACATTCGATGGGGACACCCGCGAGCCGGCTCAGGGCGGCCGCCGCGAGGTGGACCAGGGATTCCAGGGAGTCGGAGAGGTCCGTCGAGCCGGTGACCAGATCGGGGATCAGTCCGTCGGTACCGAGCATCCCGAGGGTGATCGCTTTCGCAGCCGATTCCGTGCCCGGGTGATCGCCCGGCGCCGGGTTGGATCTGCGGTCCGGGACTGTTGCCGGCCCCGGATGGGGGACGCCATGCTGGATGACGTGTTGCGTCGGATGAGCGGACGCCGGACGCCTGCCCGCCGTCGTGTGCGCCTGGGCAGCTTCGGAATGGGACTTCATGTCCGTCTCGCCATGGTCCGCCGGGATCCAGTTGGTGGCGTTCGGTGGATGTGATCAGCGGAGATCGGAGGGCCGGCGACGGCTGGGGGAGAGGCCTTGGTCTCGAAGACCTCCTCGTCGCCGGCCCCGCTTACTTCCCGTACCCCTTGGAACGGGAAAGCGCGGTTGCCAGGTCGTGTATTCATCCTTCTCACAACCCCCTAGTGAGACATCCAATCCAGTGCGATGTGTGAGTCTTTGCTCCTAGTAGACGGTAGTTCGGGCGTGGTACCCAGCGACCGCGTAATCGGTACTTGTTTTTCAAATTAGGTAGTACTTGGTTTCTTGGCCACCTTCAAATATTTCTCCTCCGCCGAACTCCTTGACTCTCACGCCGACAGCGCCAAGACTTAGCTTCTATAACGTTGTAAATGCTTGGAAACAAAGGACTGACCGTGAGCACAGCAAAGACCACCGCCGGCAAGATCACCATCGATCCGGCGTTCACCGTAGGCCCCGTCCGGCGGAGGACTTTCGGCGCCTTCGTGGAACACCTGGGACGCTGCGTCTACACCGGCATCTTCGAGCCGGAACACCCCCAGGCGGACGCGGACGGGTTCCGCACGGACGTCCTGGAATTGACCCGCGAACTCGGTGTTTCCACAGTGCGGTACCCGGGCGGCAACTTCGTGTCCGGGTACCGCTGGGAAGACGGCGTTGGCCCGGTGGAGCAGCGCCCGGCACGGCTTGATCTGGCCTGGCACTCGACTGACCCCAACCTGGTGGGCGTTGACGAGTTCGCCAACTGGTCGGGCAAGGCGGGCGTGGAACCGATGATGGCGGTCAATCTGGGCACGCGTGGGATCCAGGAGGCGCTGGACCTGCTCGAATACTGCAATATCGACGGCGGCACGGCCTTCTCGGACCAGCGCAAAGCCAACGGAGCTGAGAGCGGCTATGGCATCAAAATGTGGTGCCTGGGCAACGAGATGGACGGACCATGGCAGATCGGCCACAAAAGCGCCCTCGAATACGGCCGGCTCGCGGCCGATACCGCCCGCGGCATGCGTATGGTCGATCCCGACCTTGAGCTGGTGGTCTGCGGCAGTTCGGCACCCACCATGGCCACCTTCGGCGAGTGGGAGCGCGTGGTGCTGACTGAGACCTACGACCTCGTGGACCTGATCTCCGCCCACCAGTATTTCGAGGATGCCGGTGACCTGCAGGAACACCTGGCCGCGGGGCACAAGATGCAGTCCTTCATCCGGGACATCGTGGCCCACATTGACCACGTGAAGTCGGTGAAGAAGTCCGCCAAGCAGGTGAACATCTCCTTCGACGAGTGGAACGTCTGGCACATGAGCCGCGCCGAATCAAAGGCGCCAACCGGCACGGACTGGCCGGTGGCCCCGGTATTGCTGGAGGACAAATACACAGTGGCGGACGCCGTCGTGGTCGGGGATCTCCTGATTATCCTGCTCCGCAACACCGACCGCGTGCACGCAGCGAGCCTGGCCCAGCTGGTCAACGTCATTGCCCCCATCATGACCGAACCGGGAGGCCGGGCGTGGAAGCAGACCACCTTCCACCCGTTCGCCCTTACCAGCCGCCACGCTGCCGGCACGGTGCTGCAGCTCGCCGTTGAATCCCCGTTGGTCAGCGGCGGCACAACAGCGGACTTCCCCGCGCTGTCCGCGGTGGCAACCCTTGACGCCGACAAGCGCGAGGCAGTCATCTTCGCGGTGAACCGCTCGGCCACCGACACCCTGACGCTGGACGCCGCCGTCGCCGGCCTCGGCAGCGTCCGGGTGGTGGAAGCGGTCACCTACGCGAATAAAGACCCATACTGGCAGGCCACCGCGGAGGACTCGACGTCGGTCCTGCCAGCGCAGAACGGGAGCGTCAAGGCCGACGGCGGCAGGCTCACCGCGGAACTCCCGGCGGTGTCCTGGTCCATGATCCGGCTGGCCCTCGATTCCTAGCCGCGGGAGGTGGAAAGATGAGGGCCATGGAACTGCATATCACCGGGGATCCGGCTGCCGACCAACTGCTGACAGATGATGCGTTTGCGCTGCTGACAGGCATGCTGCTGGACCAGCAAGTGACCATGGAATCCGCTTTTGCGGGGCCGGAGAAGATCCGGGCCCGGATCGGGTCCATCGAACCGGCCGCGGTGGCCGCGTATGAACCCCAGGCCTTCGTCGAGGTGTTCAAGGAACGGCCCGCGGTGCACCGGTTCCCCGGCTCGATGGCGGGGCGCGTCCAGGCGCTCGCCGAAAGCGTTCAGCACGACTGGGACGGCGACGCGACGCTGATCTGGACCAAAGGCGATCCAGACGGCCCGGAGGTGCTGCGGCGTCTGCAGGCACTGCCGGGATTCGGGGAGCAGAAGGCAAAAATCTTCCTTGCGCTCCTGGGGAAGCAGCGCGGGCTGAGCGCCCCCGGCTGGCGCGAGGCCGCCGGCCATTACGGCCAGGAGGATGCCTTCCTTTCGGTTGCGGACATCGTGAGTCCTGAATCGCTCGCCAAGGTGCGGGCCAGCAAGCAGGCAGCAAAGGCGGCGGCCAAGGCTGCCAAGGGCTGACCGCGCATGGCAGTGACCATGAACGATGTGGCGCGCGCCGCCGGAGTGTCGTTGAAGACCGTGTCGAACGTGCTCAACGACTACGAGTTCATCCGGCCGGCCACCAAGCAACGGGTGCAGGACGCCATCGCCGAACTGGGCTACGAGGCGAACCTGACGGCCCGCAGCCTGCGTTCCGGGAAGACCCGCATGCTGGGCCTGCTGCTGTCCGACCTTGCCGCACCGTACTACGCGGAACTGGCATCGCGGGTGATGACGGCGGCGGAGCGGCGCGGCTACCGGGTGCTGGTGGAACAATCCGGCGCCCTGGAAGCCAACGAAATCGGCGCCCTGCAAGGTCCGCTGCGGCAGCTGACCGACGGCCTGCTGTTCACACCCCTGGTGATGGGGGCCGACGCCGTCGCCTCCCTCCGCGGCACCAAGCCGGTGGTGCTGCTCGGGGAGCACATTCTGGATCCCCGGCTGGATCTGGTCACCATGAGGAACCACGACGCCGCCCATGCCCTTACCGCCCACCTGCTGGCGGCGGGCCGCCGTCGTATCGCCGTGCTCGGCGCCCAGCCTGGGGAGTCTGCCGGCTCTGCCGGACTGCGGCTAAACGGTTACCGGAGCGCACTGGAGGACGCCGGCGTCCCCTTTGACCCGGCCCTGGTGGCACCCGGTAAATGGCGCCGCGACGGGGGAGCAGCCGCCGTCGCCGGCCTCCTGCAGCGCGGAATTCCGTTCGATGCCGTCTTCGGCCTGAACGACGCCCTCGCCTTGGGCGCCATGCATGAACTGCTCGTCCGTGGCGTAAAGGTGCCCCAGGATGCTGCGGTGGTGGGCTTTGACGATATCGAGGAGGCGCGGTTCGCCTCGCCGGCGCTCACCACCGTCTCGCCCGGCATGGACGAGATTGCGGAACGGTCTGTCGGGTTGCTGATTGACCGGGTTGAGGGGTTGGAAGCCAGGGAGGACGGCGTCCATGCGGAGGCGGGCTTTGTCCTGAAAATCCGGGATTCTGCGCCCTGAGGATTGCCGCCGGACATCGGCTCCTCTAGACAACGACGGCGGCAGCCGCCGTCGTTCCTTCGCGCATCTCCGCGCCAGGCAAGGCAGTCTCCGGCAGGTCCGTTTCCGGCAGGTCCGCCGTCAGTTCGGCGGCCGTGGGCGGGTTCGCGCCCGGCCGGCGGACGGTGATGGCGGCTGCTTTCGACGCCATGCGCCCGATAGTGGTCAGGACATCCTGTCCCAGGCCCTCGGTGCGGCGCGACAGCAGGCCGTAAATCAGGGCCGCCATGTACGAATCACCCGCACCGATGGTGTCCGCCACCGTGGACCGGATGGCGGGGATGAAAAGCTGGGTGGCGGGCGTCGCCAACAATGAACCTTCCCCGCCGCGGGTGACCACTGCCAGTCCGGCGCCCAGCCGCAGGATCCGTTCGGCGGCGTCGTCAAGGGTGACTCCCGGGTACAGCCAGGCGGCGTCCTCATCGCTGAGCTTGACCACGTCCGTCAGCGGAACCAGGTCCTCGAAAATGCGCACGGCCTCTGCTTGGCTGCCCAGCAATGCCGGCCTGATGTTCGGATCGTAGGTGACCAGGCAGTCGCGGTGCGACTGTTCCAGCAGTGTCCGCACTGCCGTCGCGCCCGGAGCCAGGAACGTGGCGATGGATCCGGTGTGGAGGACTTTGGGCAGGTGGGCAGGGGCCACTGCCGGAAGTTCCCAGCTGATGTCGAAATCGTAGGTGGCGGAGCCGTCCGCGGCGAGCGTTGCCGTAGCGGACGCGGTCCGCGCCGCGGACTTTGAGCCCGGCAGGAGTTCGACGCCGGCACGCCGCAGGTGCGCCTCGATCGCCTCGCCGCGGGCATCTGCGCCCAGCGACGTCAGCAGAGCGGTGGCAACGCCGAGGCGTCCCAGGCCGTAGGCCACGTTCATCGGCGAGCCGCCCGGATGCTCGACGGGGCCGCTGGCTGAGGCGACAACGTCAACGAGGGCTTCGCCGATGACGACCACGTCGACGGCGGCCGCCGGGGCAGCGGGGGGAGTCGCGGACAGGGGGCTGGGGGAGTTGCTGTGCACGGTGGAGCCTTTCATAGGGCCGTCCACGGGCCTGGTGCAGGCCCGCGGACGGAGGTGGGGAGTGAATCGGGTGGTGCAGGGCCAGACGGTGCGGTCAGGCCGTGGCGGCACCGGTCATAATGGCCACGGCGTCAGTCATGTTGTGGGACTGCGGGGTGATTGTTGCCGCGCACTTGCCCAGGCGCTGGATGTGGATCCGGTCCGCCACATCGAACACATGGGGCATGTTGTGGCTGATCAGGATGACGGGCAGTCCCCGGTCCCGGAGGTCCCTGACCAACTGCAGGACCTGGTTGGATTCCCGGACGCCGAGCGCCGCCGTCGGCTCATCCAGCACCACTACCTTGGAGCCGAAGGCCGCGGCGCGGGCCACCGCCACTGCCTGGCGCTGGCCGCCGGAAAGGTTTTCCACCGGGACGGTGACATCCTGCAGCGTGGAGATGCCCAGCCGGGTCAGTTCCTCCTTTGCCTTGCGGCGCATGCCTTTGGTGTCCAGGACCCGGAAGATGCTGCCGAGAGGTCCGGCCAGGCGTTCTTCCCGGCCCAGGAAGAGGTTGGAGGCAACATCGAGCGCGGGCGAGACCGCCAGGTTCTGGTAGACGGTTTCGATGCCGTGGACCCGGGCGTCCTGCGGCCGCTTGAAGTGCACCGGCTGTCCCGAGACAAAGAGTTCGCCGGAGTCCGGTACTTCTGCTCCGGTGAGGCACTTGATCAGGGTGGATTTGCCGGCGCCGTTGTCGCCGATGATTGCCAGGACTTCACCCGGGTACAGGTCCAGGCTGACGCCGTCCAGGCCTACGACGCGACCGAAGGTCTTAACCAGGTTCCGGGCTTGCAGGATGGGTTGCCGGACTTCCGTCCCCGCGGACTCCAGATGCATGGCGGTCATGATTTCACCTTTCGGATCCACTGGTCGATGGACACAGCGAGGATGATGAGGACGCCCACTGCGAGGGTCTGGTAGAGCACATCGAGGCCTGCGAGGGAGAGTCCATTGCGGAAGACGCCTACGATCAGGGCGCCCAGCAGGGTTCCCCAGACTGAGCCGCGCCCGCCGAAGAGGCTGGTCCCGCCAATGACCACGGCGGTGATGGAGTCCAGGTTCAGTTCGACGCCGGCGTTGGGGCTGGCTGCGTTGGTGCGGCCGATCTGGATCCAGGCGCCGACGGCCAGGACGGCGCCGGCGGCGAGGTAGACACTCATGAGGACTTTGTTCACCGCGATGCCGGCCAGGCGGGCGGCTTCCTTGTCATCGCCTACGGCATAGACGTGCCGGCCCCAGGCGGTCTTGCCGAGGATGAACGCGATGGCGATGTAGAGCAGGAGCATCACGACGACGCCGGTGGAGATCCTGACCGGGCCTACCGGGAAAGTGGTACCTGTCCAGGTGAGCAGGTCCGGCATGGCCGAGCCGCGCACTGTCGCTCCGTTGGAGTAGAGGAGCGTCAGTGCGATGAAGATGTTCAGCGTGCCGAGGGTGACGATGAACGGGGGGAGCCGGAACCTGGTGACCAGGAATCCGTTGAGGGCTCCGGCGGCGAGTCCGACGACGAGGCCCGCGAGCAGCGCGAGAGGTGCGGGTAGTCCGTTGTCGACGGCGACTTGGGCCACGACCATGGAGGAGAGGATCATGACCGCTCCGACGGAAAGGTCGATGCCTGCCGTGAGGATGATGAGCGTCTGGGCGATGGCAAGGGTGCCCACCAC
This sequence comes from Pseudarthrobacter lactosi, assembly GCF_055412785.1. NCBI lineage: Bacteria > Bacillati > Actinomycetota > Actinomycetes > Micrococcales > Micrococcaceae > Pseudarthrobacter > Pseudarthrobacter lactosi. Next base: position 428,671 of record NZ_JBVAYS010000003.1, on the reverse strand, counting down.
GGACACCTGCTGCGTAATCAGGGAGAGGTTTTCAACCCGCAGGAACCTGTCATTGAGAAGTCCGAATACGACGACGGCGATGAGGAGGACGAGGGCGGGGCTGACGGCGGGGTAACGGTGGAGGATATTGCGTATCCGGCTAAGCGGCGTCTGCCGGTCAAGGAATTCCTCCGCCAGGTCGGCATGCCCTGCGGCGGGCGGACCGGCGGTCTGTTGCTGGGTCACGATGGATCCTGATCTTTGGTGATGGCTGCTAGGGCGGAGCTAGCTCGGTGGATGGATTGCGGGGAGACCGAAAGCGGCTCCGGTCTCCCCGCGTGACGCTGGGTGGCTACTTCTTGCCCCAGCAGATATCGGAAGCCGCGGTCGTGGTGATGCTCTTGACGCCATCTGCGGGCTTGTCCGTGACCAGCTCAACGCCGGTGTTGAAGAAGTCCAGGCCCGCGGTGTTGGCAGGCTTCTTGCCGGTCTTGGCCAGTTCAACAATCGCCTTGACGCCCATTTCGGCCATCTTCACGGGGTACTGCTGGGCGGTGGCACCGATGACGCCGGACTTGACGTTGTCCACGCCGGCGCAGCCGCCGTCGACCGAGACGATCAGGACGTCCTTCTCCTTGCCGGCGGACTTCAGGGCCTCGAAGGCGCCTGCTGCCGCGGGCTCGTTGATGGTGTACACAACGTTGATGTTGGGGTTCTTGGACAGCAGGGTCTCCATGCCGGTACGGCCGCCGTCCTCGGCGCCCTGGGAGGCCTGGCTGCCGACGATCTCGTACTCGCCGCCCTTGCCGCCGGTGTACTTGCCGGTCTTGGCTTCGTCGCCGTTCTTCTTCTTGTCGGCGGTGTCGATGCCGAGTCCGGTCAGGAAGCCCTGGTCGCGGTTGTAGTCAACGGAGACAACCTTGTCGTCAAACAGATCCAGCAGGGCGATGGTGGCCTTCTTGCCGCCAAGCTGCGCGGCGGTCCACTTGCCGATCAGCTCGCCGGCAGCGAAGTTGTCGGTGGCGAAGGTGATGTCCGCGGCGTCGGCGGGGTCCGGCGGGGTATCAAGGGCAATGACAAAGAGTCCGGCGTCCTTGGCCTTCTTCAGGGCATCCACCACGGAGGGGCCGTTGGGGGTGATCAGGATGCCCTTGTCACCTTTGGAGATGGCGTTCTCGATGGCCTGGATCTGGGTGTCCTCGTCGCCATCTGCCTTGCCGGCGGCGAGCTTCAGGTCAACGCCGTCTGCCTCCGCTGCCTTCTTGGCGCCTTCCTGCATGGAGACGAAGAAGGGGTTAGTGGTGGTTTTAACGATCAGGGAGACGCCGATCTTTTCGTCAGCGGTACCTCCGCTGGCCCCGGGTGCGCTGGAATTGCCGCCACAGGCGGTGAGGCTGAGGGTACCGAGGGTCAGGACTGCGCCGATGGCCAGCAGGCGGTGTGAAAGCTTGGGTGTGGCTTTGGAACTCAACATTGAATCTCCTACGTTCGTGGCACATCCTGTGCCTGACAACGATGTCAGAAGCTATGTAATCAACGTCACAGGGTAGAGTCAAGACAAATTCGATGATGAAGGGCGAGTTAATGACAACGATGTCGAATCGTTACCAGGCGGACTCCGCCAAGAACCGGCCCACCATGCGCCATGTCGCCGCGCTGGCCGGGGTGGGCATCAAAACCGTCTCCAGGGTGATGAACGATGAAGTGGGCGTTTCAGAGGCCACCCGGCAACGGGTGCTCGGGGCGTCGCAGCAGCTCAACTACCAGCTGGATATGGCGGCGGGCAGCCTGCGCCGCACGGGCCGTCAGACGCTTTCCATCGGGCTTCTGCTCCCCAGCGTGGCCAACCCCTTCAGCAGTGAGATCCACCGGGCAATGGAAGACGCCCTGGCGGCACGCGGGATAGCCGTTTTCGCAGCCAGCCTGGACGATGACCCCGAGCGGGAAAAGGCGCTCGTGTCCGCGTTCCTCGGCCGGCGCGTGGACGGACTGGTCCTGACCCCCATTGCCCGGAGCCAGGCGTACGCCATCCCGGAACATTCCCGGGACCTGCCCATGGTGTTCATTGACCGCGAGCCCGTGGGCATAGAGGCCGACTCTGTGGTGACGGATAACGCCGTCGGCGCGGCTCGGGCGGCAGCCCATCTCATGGCGCATGGCCACACGAAGCTTGCCTATCTGGGCGACCGCCCCGACATCCAGACCGCCCGGGAACGGCGTCGCGGATTCATTGAGGAACTGGGCCGGGCAGGGCAGGCGACGGCCGCCGTGCCGGTGCGGGAAGGACTCCACAACGAGGAATCAGCCCGGCTGGCCGCCCTGGAGATCCTGACGGCAGAGAATCCGCCCACGGCGATCTTCTCCAGCCAGAACCTCATCACGTTCGGCGTCATGCGCGCGCTGAAGGAACTTGGCGCCAGCCGCCGTGTGGCACTGGTGGGCTTTGACGACTTCACCCTGGCGGACATGATGGAGCCCGGCATCACCGTCATCGCCCAGCACCCGGAGCGGATCGGGAAGCTCGCCGCGGAACGGCTGCTGGCCCGGATCGACGGCGACGGCGGTGCGCCGCAGACCTACGTTGTCCCCTCCGAGCTCATCCAGCGCGGTTCCGGGGAGCTCCCGCCGCCCGCAGGCTGAGCCCAGATCCAATGCACAGCAGACCCAACCACCAGCAGATCCAAACAATCCAGAGGGGACAACCATGACTAAAACGCTCTACGCCGAATTCACCGTCAAGCCCGGCAGCGAAGACCGGGTGGCGGAGATGATGCGCGAACTGACCGACGAGGTAAGGCGTGAACCGGGAAACCAGCTCTTCCTGCCCTACACCCGGGAAACGAACCCCCGTGAGTACTTCGTGTTCGAGGTCTACGACGACGACGCCGCGTTTCAGGAGCACATCAGCGCAGACTACGGTGCCCGATTCAACGGCGAGCTCGCGGATCTGATCGAAGAGGACGGCTCAGTGCTGACCTGGCTCCAGCCGGTTCACTAACGCCAAATCCCGGGCTTGTCCGCGATCCTAACCTTCAAGGCAGGGAACCGAGGACAAGCCCGGGACGGATTAGCCTACTTCTGGCGGTCCTTCCCCGGTTTGGTCAACGTGCTGAACATTGACTGGGCCAGTGGCGTGACCGTGATCGACTTCAGCTGCGCGGTGCCGCCGTCGGCGAAGAGCGCCACCTGGTTGGCTCCCGCTGCAGGGAACACCTGGTCTGTGATGGTCCGCTGCCCGCCCTGTGTGAAGACCTCGACTGAGGACCTGTCGAGGTACACCCGGAGGGTCACGGTGCCGTCTGCGTCGAGGGTGACGGGCGGAGAGTCCACTGAGGTGAAGAGCGGGTGGAAGCTGGTGTCTCCCGAGTTCTGCCGGTCCACGTACACCTCGCCGGTGGTCCGGTCGTACCCGATCTCGGTGGCGGTGCCACCGTTCCCCAGCACGGTGATTCCGGCCCGTGACGCCGTGCCCGGTGCGAGCGTGACATCAATCCGCTGGGTCTGGCCCCAGGCCGCCGCAGGCAGCGCCGTGGTGCCGGGGGCAATGTCCCGCGCCCGCTTCTCTGCGTAACTCGCCTTTGAGGCAAGGTCATCCACTTGCTTGACGGCCTTCTGGGTGAGGCGCGGTCCGGCCGGAGTCTGCGTCAGTGCAACTTCCCGGGGCAGTGACATGGCGCTGCGCCACGGCGAGGTGGGGATGGCCTGGGCGTAGTCCCAGTTGTTCATCCAGCCCAGCATGATGCGTTTGTCCTGCGGCATGTTGGCGAAGGAGACCGAGGCATAGTAGTCCCGGCCGTAGTCCAGCCAGTCGTAGGTCTGGATCCGCGGTGTGGCCGCCTGCTCCGAAGCTATGAACTCATCGGCCAGGATGTGGCCCCAGCCGAAACGGTTGTTGTCGACCACCTTGATGCTGGCCTGCCGTCCCTTGAATTCGGCAACGTTCCAGGACGCCCAGTCCAGGACCTCACTGTTGGCGCCCGTGGCGGTCCGGACCACCTGGCCGTCCACCACCAGGTTCACGGTGGTCTCGTCTGACCGCGGCACCGCGGCCTGGTCGGTGAGCATCACGTGGTCCAGTGTCAGGTGGCCCCAGCCGCCGGTGGCCTGGTCCACGATCCGCAGCTGGGCCTGCTGTCCGGCGAACTCGGAAACGTCCCAGCCCTTCCAGTTCAGGGCGCCCGCGTCATCGCCGGCCAGGCTGCGGACAACGTTGCCGTCCACCAGCAGCTGAACCTCCAGCTGCTGACCTGAGCCGGCGGCCCGCTGGCCGCCGCCCACCAGCATGCTCATAAAGTTCCGGGAGAGCGTGAACGACGGCGACGTCATGGTTCCCTGCCTGTCGTCGCCCGGTGCGCCGCCGGTATCAAACGTGTTGATCCGCTTGGCGCCGATGTAGAAGTCACCGCCGGACGTGGCGGGCTGGAACGAAGGTGCGAGGTCGGCGGTACCGGTCCAGCCGGCGTCGGCCATTGACGTTCCGTCCGGAACCTCGAACCCGTTGAACAGCAGGTCGCCGGCCGGCGGGGTGTTGTCCAGCTTGTCCGAGACGCGGGGATGCTGGCCGCCGCCCACCAGGAAGTTCAGGTAGTCGCTGCTGACCGTGAACTGTGGTGATTCCGCGGTGCCCACGGGCCAGTCGCCGTCGTTGAAGGAGTTGATCAGCCCGGCCCCGGCAAAGCCGCTCACCGTGTTTTGTCCCGGCAGCGGTCCGGTGGCCGGAGCATCTCCGAACGGGCCGTTCTTCCAGTTTCCTGGTTCGTTGGCCACTGCCCAGCCCTCGTAGCTGCCGTTGTTGAAGCCGGCGAGCGGGGTTCCGGCGGGGAGGGTATCGCTTGCTTTGGTTGTCTCGGAGGTGAAGGTGGTGCCGTCGAAGTCGCCAACAAAATACTGTCCGGCCGATCCGCCCGCAACGCCGCCGGGGTTGATGTTGACCACCATGACCCACTTGATGTTGGCGGGGTCGCCGTCGACGGCCAGGGGGAAGAGGTCCGGGCATTCCCAGAGCCCGCCGGTGGCGTTGGCCGGCCCGAATTCGCTCAGGAGCGTCCAGTCCTTGAGGTTCCCGGATTTGTACAGCAGGACCTTGTGGTCTGTGGCCTCGACGGCGGCCATCACCCAGTAGCCGCCGCCACCCGGGGTGCTGTACCAAAAAACCTTGGGGTCGCGGAAGTTTGCAGAGTTCCGGTTCAGCACCGGGTTTGCGTCGTACTTGGTCCACGTCTGGCCGTCGTCCAGGCTGTAGGCCAGCGACTGGGCCTGCAGTCCCTGATAGGGCGAGCCCGGCTTGTACGCGCTGGTGTAGACGGCCACCAGCGGCGGGTTCTCGGCGGTTCCGAACCCTGAAGTGTTGTCCTTGTCCACCACCACACTGCCGGAGAAGATGTCCTGCTGGTCATCGGTGGCGATGGCCAGCGGCTGCTCCGTCCAGTGCGTCAGGTCCTTGGAGGTGGCGTGCCCCCATGACATGTTGCCCCACGCATTTCCCGAAGGGTTGTGCTGGTAATACAGGTGGTAGACGCCCTTGTGGAAGACCATTCCGTTGGGATCGTTCATCCAGTTCTGCTTCGGTGAGTAGTGGAAGGCCGGCCGGTACTGTTCCCCGCCGAGGGGCGTTCCGGAACCGGCGTCGGCCTCGGAAACGGTTCGCGCGGCTGGTGCCTGGGTTTCAGCGGAAGCCTGCGCTGCGCCCCAGGCCGGGACCGACCCGGCGAGTGTTGCGGCGAGGCTGAGGCCTGCCAGGGTGAGTGCCGAACACGTCATGACCGTTCGGGATTTGTTGATTTGCATGGATAGGGGTTGCCCTTCATCGCGCGTGCCTAGTGGATAGACAACGTTGTCAGTGACAGGAACGGTAGGGGATGTCCACAAGACAAGTCAACGGTTCGAAGCGGTCATGGACCGATGGTGAAGCAGACCGGTGCGGCCCCTGCAATAATCGGAACCAACGTGTGTCCGGGGCGCAGCGAAGCCCCGGCGTGCAAAGCAGCAATGTAAGTTCGGGCCCCACACACCAGGCGAGGCGGACATTCCATGAAGGCTCCAGACCACCAGCAAGCTCAAATTTTCGGAACACCGGTACCTCCGGGCGACGCTAATGCGGCCGGTCATGGGCGCGTGGACCAGCACCTTCTCCAGCGCCTCGCCGACGCTCACGGCGTTGGCACGTCGTTCCACGGCTGGGACGGGCTGCCGCACAGCGTCGCCGCGGAGACACTGATCAAGGTCCTGGCAGCACTCGGCGTCCCGGCCCACACCAACCAGCTGATCGAAACCGCCCTGGTCGAGGCGGAAGCGGCGCCGTGGCGGCGGATGCTGCCTCCCGCCGTCGTGGTTCAGCAGGGCGAAGCCGCGGTGGTTCCCGTCCACGTCCGGGACGGCGCCACGGCACGCCTGCACGTGGAGCTTGAAACGGGCGCGGGCGGTCCCGTGGAGGCAGTCCAGCAGGATGTCTGGGTGGCACCCCAGGACGTGGATGGCGTGGCCACCGGCCGGGCCACCTTCGCCGTACCGGAGGGGTTGCCGCTGGGCTGGCACACGCTGCGGGCAGAGTCCGACGGCGTCACAGCCGAGGGCACGCTGGTGGTGGTTCCGGCGCGGCTCACCACCGCCGATTCCCTGACGGAGCGTCGCGGCTGGGGCCTGGCCACCCAGCTCTACTCCGTGCGGTCCAAACGGTCATGGGGGATCGGCGACTTCGCCGACCTCGCGGACCTGGCCACGCTCAGCGGCGCCCGCGGAGCAGACTATGTCCTGGTCAACCCGCTGCACGCCGCCGAACCCGTGCCGCCGGTCCAGCCCTCGCCGTACTCGCCGTCCACGCGGCGTTTCTTCAACCCGCTGTACATCCGGGTGGAGGCCATCCCGGAAATCGCCTACCTGAAGCCGCGCAAGCGCGCAACGGTGGACAGGCTGCAGGAACAGGTCCAGGCCCTGAACAAGGACGGCGAACGGCTGGACCGCAACGCCGTGTACGCAGCCAAGCTCCAGGCCCTGGAACTGCTGTATCACGCCCGGCGCTCGCTGGCACGGCAGGCAGCGTTCGACGAATTCTGCCGGATCTCCGGCTCCGGACTGGATGACTTCGCCCTGTGGTCCGCCATCCGGGAAGACCTGGCACCGGACCATCCGCTCTGGACCGATCCGGACTGCGCCCTGGGATCCGCTGAAGCGGAGTCGCTGCGCGGGAAGCTTGCGGACCGGATCGGGTTCCACCGCTGGCTGCAGTGGATCTGCGACGAACAGCTTGAGAACGCGCAGCAGGCGGCACGCCGGGCCGGGATGCGGCTGGGTGTGGTGCACGATCTCGCCGTCGGCGTTGACCTCAGCAGCGCCGATGCCTGGACCCTCCGTGACGTCCTGGCGCCCGGGATCAGCGTGGGGGCGCCGCCGGACATGTACAACCAGCTGGGCCAGGACTGGAACCAGCCGCCGTGGCATCCCACCCGCCTCGCGGAGGCCGGCTACGCACCGTTCCGCAACATGCTCTCCACCGTGCTCCGGCACGCCGGCGGCATCCGGGTGGACCACGTGCTGGGCCTGTTCCGCCTCTGGTGGGTGCCGGCCGGCAACTCCCCGCGCGACGGCGCCTATGTCACGTACGACCACGAAGCCCTGATCGGCATCCTGACGCTGGAGGCCCAGCGCGCCGGCGCCGTGGTGATCGGCGAGGACCTGGGGACCTTCGAACCATGGGTGCGCGACTACCTCGCTGCCCGCGGCATCCTGGGCACCTCCATCCTCTGGTTCGAGAACGACGGCGATTCACCCCTGCCACCGGAACGGTACCGGGTGCAGGCCCTCGCCAGCGTCAACACCCACGACCTGCCGCCCACCGCCGGCTACCTGGCGGGAGACCACGTGGCCCTCCGCAGCAGGCTGGGCCTGCTGGAACGTTCTGAGGCGGAGGAACGTGCGGAGCACACGGCCACGCTCGAAAAAATGATGGGGCTGCTGCGGGAACGCGGATTGCTGCCGGAGGGTGGTGCTGGCGGCAGCGGTCCCGACGGCGGCGACGGTAGCGAGGAACGCACCATAGAGGCGCTGCACCGCCTGCTGGCCCAGACGCCGTCGGTCCTTCTCGGAGTGGCGCTGGTGGACGCCGTGGGGGAGCGGCGCGTGCAGAACCAGCCGGGCACCACCGAGGCGCTGTACCCGAACTGGCAGGTCCCGCTCGGCGGTCCGGACGGCAGCCCGGTGTTCATCGACGACCTTCCTGCCAATCCGCGGTTCAACACTTTGCTGGGTGCGGTTGCGGAGGCGCTCCGCAGCTGACCATGCGGCAACTGAGCACTGCCGCAGCTGACCCCTGCTGCAGCTGTCCTCGACCGGTAATCCACTTGCAGAGGGTCAGCGGGTAACCTCCTCCAGGAGTTCCAGCACGTGGCGGTACTGCGCGCCGGTTGCCCGCGTCATGCCCAATTCGCAGGTCCGGTTGCAGGAAGCGTGCGCCGCAGCGCCCATGTCCGCCACTTCCGCGGCCTGTTTTGCGGTAGCTGATGCCGTCAGCTCCGGGTGCAGCATGCCACGGTCCCCTGCGAATGCGCAGCAGCCCCAGTTTTCCGGGACCTCCACGCGATCGGCGACCGCGCCGGCCACGGCACCCAGGGCATCGTTGAGCCCCATCCGGGTGGAGGAGCAGGTGGGGTGCAGGGCCAACGATTCCAGCTTCCCGTGATTGGGCAGTCCGGGAAGGATCCGGTCGGCAACGAAGTCCACGGCGTCCACCATGCGCAGTGGACGCTGCCCTGGTGCCGGCGTGTCAGATTCGACGGCATGGCGCAGGCCCTCGGTGCAGGAGGACGCGTCGCAAACGATCGGCAGCTCGCCGTCCCTGGTGGCCTCCCGGAGCGCTGCGACGGTCTTCTCCCGCATCGCTTCCTGGCCGGCGGCCATGCCTTTGGAAGACCAGGGGGTGCCGCAGCAGAGGCCGTCGATCCCTTCCGGCACAAGGAGAATCAGCCCTGCCCTGGCACAAAGCTGTTCGAAGCTGTATTGGACGCCTTTCCCTTGGCGATCCTGGACCGTAGCCGCAGGCCCGAACATGGTCCCCACGCACGCAGGGAAGTAGACAGCGTCCGCTTCGCCCGCCGGCGTCGGACGCTTCCGCACCGAACCGCCGCCCGGCAGTTCGGCCGAATACAGCGGGACTGTGTCTTGCCCAAGCACTGCCCGCGCGGCCTTATTGGGCGGGGCGATGACGGCGGCAGGGAGCTTATTGACCACAGTCAGGGCCAGCGAAGCACCCCGGGTGACGCCCTCCCAGTGCTTGGCGGCGGCATTCCACACGCCGTTGGCGAGCGGGCCGGCGTCGGCCTGCCGCAGCTTCTTGACGAGCGATCCGGTGTTGATGTCCACCGGGCAGGCGGTCTGGCACATCCCGTCCACGGCGCACGTATCCACAGACTCGTACTCGTAGTCCTTTTCCAGTTCCTTGACCAGCGCCGCGTCCCCGGCCAGCCGCGCGGATTCGATGGCGCGAAGCGTGACGATCCGCTGCCGCGGCGTCAGGGTGATGTCCTTGCTGGGACACACCGGCTCGCAATAGCCGCAAGAGACGCAGCGGTCCACTTCCTCGGCGACCGGCGGGGCTGTCTTGATGTGCCGCAGGTGCGCCAACGGGTCTTCGTCCATCAGCACTCCCGGGTTAAGCATCCCGGCAGGATCAAACAGCCGCTTGATGCTGCGCATGACGTCATAGAGCTCATCGCCGTATTGCCTGCGGACGTAGGGTGCCATGACGCGCCCTGTCCCGTGCTCGGCCTTCAGGGATCCGCCCTCGGCGAGAACCAGGTCCACCATGTCTTCGGTGAAGGCGCTGTAACGGTCCAGTTCAGCGGCGGTGGCGAAACCGTCGGTGAGCATGAAGTGGACGTTGCCGTCCTTGGCGTGGCCGAAGATCACGCTGTTGCCGTAGCTGTACTTGTCGAAAAGCCGGATCAGTTCCCGGCAGGTGCGGCCCAGCACCGGGACGGGGACCACAATGTCTTCCAGCAGCGCGGTGGTGCCCTGGGGGCGCGCACCGGCGACGGAGGCGTAGAGGCCCTTGCGCAACTGCCAGAGCTGGCCGCGTTCGCGGGAATCGCCGGTGAAGCGGGCGGGGGCGGACAGCCCGAGGCCGTCGAGGATGCCCTCGCCGTTGACCTGGAGCTCGGCCAGGTTCCCTGCGCTGCCGGCAGAATACTCCACCAGGAGTGCGGCATGGTCCCGCACGTCAAGGTCCTGCACGACGGCGGGAGTTCCCTTGAGCGTCTGGCCCACCTTCAATGACAGCGCATCCATCAGCTCAATGGTGGCGGCCCCCGTTTCAACGAGGGCAGGCAGCGCCGCGTTGGCGGCCTCGAGGTCAGGGAACACCAGCAGGCCCGCGGCGGCATGCTGGAGTCTTGGGATGGTGCGGAAGATCGCCTCCGCCACGAAACCCAGGGTGCCTTCGCTGCCGACGATCAGGTGGGCAATGATGTCCACTGGGGTCTGGAAGTCCAGGAGGGAGTTCAGCCCGTAGCCCATGGTGTTCTTCATGGAGAACTGCTGCCGGATCCGCTGCACGGAGTCCGCGTTGTTTCGGACCCGCTCTGACAGCCGGGCCAGGCCTGCGTAGAGTTCCGGTTCGAGGGCGCGGAGTTTCTGCTCGGCGTCCGGCGCTCCGGTGTCGATCACTGTGCCGGAGGGCAGCACCACGGTCAGGGACTCCAGCGTGCGGTAGGTGTTGTCCACGGTGCCGCAGTTCATGCCGGAGGAATTGTTGGCCACCACGCCGCCGATCGTGCACGCCGCCTCGCTGGCCGGATCAGGGCCGAACTTCCGTCCATAGCGGGCGAGCCTCGCGTTGAGGGCCCGGACCGTGACGCCGGGCTGGACGCGGACCCGTGCACCGTCGTCGAGCACTTCGATGTCCCGGAAGTTGCGCCGGACGTCCACCAGCACGCCATCGGTGACCGCCTGGCCGCTGAGGCTGGTTCCGCCGGAGCGGAACGTCAGAGGGACGCCCTGGGCGGCGCTCGCACGGAGCAGTCCGCCTACCTCGGCGGCGCTCCCCGCCGTGACCACTGCCTGCGGGATCAGCAGGAAGTGCGACGCATCATGGGCGTTCGAGTGCAGGTCGATCGCCCGGGTCTTCACCTGGGCGGGATCCTTCACCGCCGCGCGCAGGCCAGCCAAGTCCACGGGCGCCATCAGGGGACCATCCAGCCCAGGACGGGGGTGGACTGCAGGAAGATCAGCACGGTGATGAGCGCCAGCAGGCCAAGGCTCCAACCGAGGATCTTCCGGAACAGGGTTCCCTCGGCACCGTCAAGGCCCACCGCCGCCGAGGCTACGGCCAGGTTCTGCAGCGACAGCATCTTCCCCATCACCCCGGCGGAGGAGTTGGAGGCTGCCATCAGCACCGGTGACAGGCCGGTCTGCTCCGCCGCGGTGGCCTGCATCTGGCCGAACAGCGAGTTGGAGGATGTGTCGGAGCCGGTGAGTGCCACACCAATCCAGCCGATCAATGGCGAAAGGACGGCGAAGAAACCGCCCGCGGAGGCCAGCGCAAAGCCAAGGGTAGTGGTCTGGCCGGAGAGGTTCATGACGAAGGAGAGGCCCAGCACGGCCGTGACGGTAACGATTGTCCAGCGCAGCTGTACCAGGGTGTCCCGGTAGACGCGCAGGCCTTGTGATGCGGTGATTCTGTACAGCAGCATGGTGAGCAGGCCGGAGAACAGCAGCAGCGTGCCGGTCGCCTTGAGGTGGTCCAGCTTGAACTTCGTGGCCGCGACTGCCTTGCCGGCCGAATCGGTGATGTCCAGGCCCGGCCACGCGAACGTGACGCTGCCAACCTGGCTCAGCCAGGCTTTGACGAACGGAATCTGCGCCACCGAGAACACCGCGATGATGATCAGGTAAGGGGCGATCGCCATCCAGATCTGCCGAGGCTCGGGCCGCGAGTTATCCGTGGGGACTGCGCTGTCAGTTCGTTCAGCACTGCCCGTGGCGGGCTGTTCGGCAGAGTGTTTCGAGTTGGCTCGGCTCACTGAACCGCCACCTGCGCGGGAACCGACGGGGGCTGCCTCGGCTGCTTCCGGTGCAGCCTGAACTGAGCCACCCATTCCGATGGTTTCTTTCGGCTGCCACACCTTCAGCATCAGGAGCACGGCGGCCACTGTTACCACGGCGGCCACAACGTCAGTGAGTTCCACGGCGAAGTAGTTGGAGGTGACAAACTGCGCCGCACCAAAGGCGACGCCTGCCACGAGGGCTACGGGCCAGGTCTGCTTCACTCCGCGCCGGCCGTCGACGATGAACACCAGCAGCAGCGGAACGATCAGGGCGATGAACGGAGTCTGGCGGCCGGCCATCGAGGAAAGCTCGTTCAGCGGCAGGCCTGTTACGCCGTTCAGGGCGATGATCGGCGCGGCCATCGCGCCGAACGCTACCGGGGCGGTGTTGGCCAGCAGCGAGACAATTGCTGACTTCAGCGGCTTCATTCCTGCAGCCATCAGCATGGCGGCGGAGATGGCAACTGGCGCGCCAAAGCCGGCCAGGGATTCCAGCAGGGCCCCGAAGCAGAAAGCGATCAGGATGGACAAAATCCTGAGGTCGTTCGAGATGGAACGGATAGTGCGTCCCAGCACTTCAAACCAAGGCGTGGCCACGGTGAGGCGGTAGATCCACAGCGCATTCACCAGGATCCACAGGATGGGGAACAGGCCGTAGAAGATGCCGGCCGCGGTGGCGCTAAGGGCCTGGGCCGCCGGCATCTGCCAGCCAACGATGGCAAGCACGAGGGACAGGGCGAGGCTGGACAGGGCTGCTTTGGGTGCCTTGACCCTAAAAACGCCCAGCAGAACAAATAGCAGGACGAGGGGAAGCGCCGCGAAAAGGGCGGAAAGCACTAGGGACCCGGCAATGGGGTCGAGGATCTGCTGAAACATGTGTCTCCAGATTGTGTTAGGCGTCACAACACCGTGGCGCCTTTCGATTGTCTAACAAGTACACATGTTGGTCAAGTGCATGTGTTGACTTGTCTGGCAAGATTGAAGGAATTGGGTTTTGGTTCAGTTGGTTTGGTGGTTCGGGAGGACACGCGCATGGTCGGCCGTATTGCAGCAGTTTCGATCGTGGACGCCATCGCTGCGGATCTGCGGAGCCGCGTCTTCTCGGGTGAGCTGGGTTCCGGCGAGGCGCTCACTGAGACAGACGTCGCCACGTCGTATGAAGTGGCACGCCCCACCGCCAAGGCCTCGATTGAGAAGCTCGTGGCGGAGGGGCTGCTGGACCGCGGCACGCACAAGACAGCACGTGTTGTTGATCTCGGGCCGGAATCAGTGCGGGACATCTACCTGGCACGCGCCTATCTGGAAAGCGAAGTACTCCGCCGGCTGGCGCGCACCAAAGACGTTCCGCAAGGGGCGGTCCAGGCCAACCGCGATATCGCGGCAGTGAAGTCGGGCGCGCCGCTGGACGTTGTGGAACCGGACATGCGTTTCCATACAAGCCTGATCGACGCAGTGGCCAATGAACGCATCAGCCGGATGTACCGCTCGCTTGTGGGTGAGGTGCGGCTGTGTATGGTCCGGGTCCAGTCGCTGCACCTCCTGGACACGGAGCTGATACTGGCCGAACACCAGAAGATCCTCGAGCTGATCGAGGGCGGCCAGGGCGAGGCCGCCGCCAAACTGCTGGACGAGCACCTTGGGCGCGCGCGTGAACGGCTCGTCGCCGCTATGGGGGGAACAGCTGGCCCAGAGGCTGAGTATCCGTCGGGGCTGCAGGAGTAGTCGCCAACCCGCGGTGAGCTAGCCCGCCGTGAGCAGGTGGGTGGTGTGGTCGTAGCGGAAGGTGACCGGGCCGCCGTCGTGCGTGTAGGAGATGTTGCCGCCGTTGGGAACCCCGCCAGCCCCGTAATTCACGTCCCAGCTGCGGTTCAGCGCCGCCTTGAACTCGTACGTGCCGGCCGGCAGGTCCGGCGCGGACAGCTTCCACACCAGCGTTGCCGGGTCCAGCGTCAACTGGGCCTGGTCGCAGGTGGGCTCCCAGTCGGCAGCGCACCCGAGTTCGTTGTCCAGGCTTCCCGCGATGGCAACGGCACCCGGCTGTTGTGAGGCATACCCGGCGCTGAGGACGTGCGTGCTGTTGTCGTAGCGGAACGTGACGGCCCCGCCGGGATGGTCCAGCACGATGTCGCTGCCGCCAAGCACTCCGCCGGCGCCGTAGTTCACGTCCCAGCTGCCGTTGAGCGCTGCCTTATACGCGTACTGACCGGCTGGCAGGTCTGCCGTGAGCCGCCAGATGTTGTCCGCCGGGTCCAGGGTCATGAACGCCGCCGGGCAGGCCGGGTCCCAATCCGCGGGGCAGCCCATCCCGGAGTTCAGCGTCCCGGCCACGGTCACCGAATCGGGCTGCGGGGCCTCACCCACAACGACTGTCCGCGTCTCGCTGACCACGCTGAAGCCGGCGCCGCTCATGCTGGCTCGGTACTGCACCTTCGTGCCGTCCGCGAGCTCGAGTGCCGCCAGGTCGTCAACCACGGAGTACACCGGCGAGGAATCGTCGGAGCCCACGGCCGCCCACCCGCCGCCGGCCACGCTGCGCTCGAAGGACACCACGTGGCTGGATTTTTCCGGATCGGCCGTGGCACCGAGTTCAACGGCCCCCTTCACGCTGCTTCCTTCCAAAGGCGTCTGCATTGTCAGGACCGGCGCCGGAACTGCGGCCGCCCGGGGCTGGCTGGTGGCCCGGTGGCCCCCGTTGTCCAGGACGGTGGCCCGGTATTCCAGGGCGGTGCCTGCATCCAAGGCGGCCACATCGTGGAACACCTGGTACGGCGCAGTGTCGTCGGTGCCGATCGGCGCCCAGCCACCGCCCGCTGTCCTGGCCTCAAAGGTGACCTCGTAGAACGAAGCACCGCCGACGTCGGCCGTTACGTTGATCCGGCCGTTATCCGCCGGTGCCGCGGCAGGTTCCTGGAGTGCGACGGCAGGAGCCGCCTTGGAGTGCGGAATGCGGCCCGATGACTCGTAGACCACAGCGGACAGCGGCGGGACGGTGACCGTCAGCTTTCCGTCTGCGGAGGTCTTGGATTCCTCGGCGGCGTCGCCGTAAATCCGGGTGTAGGTGCGCTTGCCGATGTACGTAGGAGCCTCGGCGGTCTGCGGCTGTTCGCTGTTGTTCAGGGCCACAACGTACTCACGCTGGTCCTCCGCGTCGGTGCGGGAGAAGGCGTAGATCCCGGGCCCCTCGGCGGCGTAGCGGTGCTGGTGGGCGCCGTCGCGCAGGGCAGGGTGGTCCTTGGCTAGGGCGGCGAGTTGGCTGATCTTCGAGTACAGCGGGTGGCCGGCGTTGAAGTTGTCGGTGGCGTGCGTGGCCTCGGTGCCTAACAGGTCGTCGTCGAGGTACTCCGGCACCTGGCTGGCGAAGAGCGTCTGCCGGGCGTCCTGGTCGCCGCCGGGGCCGGTGAAGCCCTGCTCGTCGCCGTAGTAGATCACCGGGTTGCCGCGGGAGAAATACATCAGCTCGTGGGCCAGTTGGTCGCGGGCCACCTGCTCCGTGTCGGCTGAACTCGGGTTGTCGGCCGCGATGAAGCTGCCGATCCGGCCCATGTCGTGGTTGCCCAGGAAGGTGGGCAATTGGTAGACGTTGGAATCGGCGTCGGTGTACCAGTCGTCGCCGGCAAAGAAAGTCTCCAGCGAGCGGGTGTCATGGCTCTTGGACGCGAAGTTCCGGGCCGCCTCCTGGAACGGGAAGTCCAATACGGCCTGCATCTGGTTGCGGGTGGTGAACTGCGAGGTGAAGGACTTGGTGGTGTCGAAGACCTCGCCGAACATAAAGAACTCGTCCTTGCCCTGGGCCTTGGCGTAGCTGAGCATTTCCGGGCCGAATTCCTGCCAAAACTCGTTGTTGACGTGCTTCATGGTGTCGATCCGGAAGCCGTCCACGCCGAAATCGCCGATCCAGGACTTGTAGATCTCCTCCATGCCGTCCACCACTTTGGGGTTCTCGGTGAAGAGGTCATCCAGGCCGAAGAAATCGCCATAATAGGAGTCCTCACCTTGGAAGGTGGTGTCGCCGCGGTTGTGGTACAGCGTGGGATCGTTCAGCCAGGCGGGAACTTTCAGGTTTTGTTCGGCCGGGTCAAGGACGGGAACGTAGGGGAAAGACGTCTTGGCATCAAGCTCCGGGAACTCCTTCGACCCGGCGAAGTCGCGGTCGTCGAACTCGTCGCCGGCAGCCGACTTGTACGGCTCGGCGTCCTTCGAGACGTAGGTCTTGCGGGCGCCCTCTTCGTAGCCGATCACGTCCGCGGTGTGGTTGGTGATGATGTCGAAGTACACCTTCATGCCGCGCGAATGGGCTTCGTCGATAAGGGCCTTCAACTCGTCGTTGGTGCCCAGATGGGGATCGATCTGGGTGAAGTCGGTGATCCAGTAGCCGTGATAGCCGGCTGACTTGTCCTCGGGCTGTACCGCCTTGTTTTTGAAGCTGGGAGTGAGCCAGATGGACGTGGTTCCCAGGCCCTGGATGTAGTCGATCTTGTCCAGCAGCCCGGCCAGGTCGCCGCCGTTGTAAAAACCCTTTTGGGTGGGGTCGAAGCCGGACACCATGGGGTCGGTGCCGAGGCCGCCGTCGTCATTGGTTGTGTCCCCGTTGCTGAACCGGTCAGCCATCACAAAGTAGAAATTCTCGTCCGTCACCGGGGCGCGGAGGGAGTGAAGGGCCGACGGCGACCCCGGGTCCTTCGGGCCCGGCGCGGCGTGCGCCGGGAGGACGGAAGTGGACACGAGCATGGCTGCGACGAGCAGTCCCAGCCATGGTGTGGTGGGGTGGTTGAGGCGTGGGTTGGAGCCTCTGCGGGTGCGTGTGTTCACGTCAGGAGACCTTCCTGGTAGCGGCGTTGCTGTACAGGCTGCTGGGACATGTGCTGGGGAGATGTGAGTGCGGGCGTCAGTTGGCGGTCAGGTGTGCGGTTCGCGATGGCGATTACGGAACGATCGCCAGGTGAACCACGGCACACTGTAAGCGCTTGCACCGAATAAATCCAGTCTTTTTAGACATGCCGCCGGAGGCTACCTTCGCGTACATTCAGAGGCGGGCGACGGCGCCCGGAGCCATCAGTTCGCGGAAGGTGTACTCATGTCAGCCACGGAATTTCATGTTGAGACCCTTGCGGGGATCGCTGAGCGGCTTCGCGCGGCAGGGTGCGTCTTTGCGGAGGAGGAAGCCCGCCTTCTCCTCGCCGAAGTGTCTGGCCCCGACCGCGTCGCTTCGGCGTTGGAGAGGCGCGTTGCCGGGTATCCGCTGGAACACATCCTCGGCTGGGCAGAATTCTGCGGACTCCGGATTGAGCTCGATGCAGGGGTTTTTGTCCCGCGCCGGCGCACCGGGCTCGTGGTGAACGAGGCCGCAGCGCTGCTCTGGGCGGACCCGGGGCGGGAGCGCCGGCATGGTTCGGAGCCCGCCATAGTCGTGGACCTTTGCTGCGGGTCCGGTGCCGTGGGTGCCGCCATCGCCGCCCGGATTGCAGGCCTGGAACTCCATGCGGCGGACATTGACCCGGCCGCTGTGGCCTGCGCCCGCCGGAACATTGGCCGTTTGGGTGGTGAGGTCCACCAGGGCGACCTGTTCGAGGCACTCCCGCACACCATCAGGGGACGGATCCGGGTGCTGGCTGTCAACGCCCCCTATGTCCCCACCGGTGCCATTGATTCGATGCCGCACGAGGCACGCGACCACGAGCCGTTGTGGTCGCTCAACGGCGGCCCGGACGGACTGGACTTCCACCGCCGCGTCGCTGCCGAGGCCAACGAATGGCTGCAGCCGGGCGGAAACCTCATCATCGAAACCAGTGAGCGGCAGGCCGCGGGGACGGGGTCTATCCTGGCGGGTGCAGGCTTCGCGGTCAGGGCTGTCCGCTCGGAAGAACTGGACGGCACCGTTGTAGTCGGACGGGCAGATATAAAGTGATTTGACTCACATTCAACTCTGCAATACCCTTCTTGTTAGCGCTAACAACACTAAGGCGGAAATAGGCTTCCGGGACACGAGACCTCAGCGCCTGCCTGTTGGCAGCTCTTCAGATGTCCAGGGCTCGGGCCCTGCACACCAAGGCAGTACCGCTCTACCGGCAAGCGCAGACGCCTGCCGACCCAGCACCACTTCGCGGACAAGCTTCCGCGGGAGGAGAAATCGTGAGAATTAGGAAATTCCTGGGCGCCGTCGCCGTCGTCCTCGCAGTCACTGTGGGTGCCACAGGGTGCGGAAGCCGGGGCGGAACAGCCACCCCGGAAGCCACAGCGAATCCCAGTGAGTCCCTGGTGGGTATCTCGATGCCCACCCAGACGTCCGAGCGTTGGATCGCCGACGGCGGAAACGTGGAAAAGTCCTTGAAGGGGCTTGGTTACAAGACTGACCTGCAGTTCGCCAACGACGACATCCCCACGCAGGTATCGCAGATCGAGAACATGCTGACCAAGGGCGCCAAGGCGCTCATTATCGCCGCCATCGACGGAACCACCCTGACCGATGTGCTCGCCAAGGCGAAGGAACAGAACGTCAAGGTCATCGCCTACGACCGCCTCATCAACGGCACCCCGAACGTTGATTTCTACACCACGTTCGATAACTACACGGTGGGCGTGCAGCAGGCAACGTCCCTGCTGACAGGTCTAGGCCTGGTTGATGCCAGCGGCAAGAAGGTGGAGGGCAAGGGCCCGTTTAACGTTGAGCTTTTCGCCGGCAGCCCGGATGACAACAACGCCAACTTCTTCTGGACCGGCGCCATGGACACGCTGAAGCCGTACCTGGACGCCGGAACCCTCAAGGTCCCCAGCGGCCAGACCAAGTTCGAGCAGGCAGCCATCCTGCGCTGGCAGGCCCCTGTTGCCCAGAAGCGGATGGAGGACGTCCTGACCGCGGCGTACAGCTCCGGGACCAAGCTCGACGGTGTGCTCTCCCCCTATGACGGCCTCTCCATCGGCATCATCTCCGCACTGACCAGCACCGGCGGCTACGCCAAGGGCGACCTGCCGGTCGTCACGGGCCAGGACGCTGAGAAGGGCTCCGTGAAGTCCATCATCGCCGGTGAGCAGTACTCCACCATCTTCAAGGACACCCGCCAGCTGGGTTCCCAGGCAGTGAAGATGGTTGACGCCCTGCTGAAGGGCCAGGAGCCGGAGGTCAACGACACCAAGACCTACAACAACAAGGTCAAGGTGGTTCCGGCCTACCTGCTCAAGTCCGTGATCATCACTGCGGAAAACTACAAGAAGGAACTCATCGACTCCGGCTACTACACCGACGCCGACGTCAAGTAACGCTTCTTGCGGGGTTGCGGCCAGGCCGCACGGCCTGGCCGCAACCCTTTCCCGTAGGCCCCTGCAGCCGCAGGCCGGTCCAGTTTTCCAACCAGTCAGTGGGAATTGACGATGAACACACCCATTCTTCAAATGCGAGGAATCACTAAAACCTTTCCGGGCGTGAAAGCCCTGCAGGATGTCACCCTGGACGTGAACCGTGGCGAGGTCCACGCCATTTGCGGAGAGAACGGGGCTGGCAAGTCCACCCTGATGAAAGTCCTGTCCGGGGTCTACCCGCACAACTCCTTCGACGGGGACATCCTTTTCGAAACCGAGCCCTGCAACTTCGCCAGCATCAACGACAGCGAGAAGCGCGGCATCGTCATCATCCACCAGGAGCTCGCCCTGAGCCCCTACCTCTCGATCGCCGAAAACATCTACCTCGGAAACGAGCAGGCCAAAAACGGCTGGGTGGACTGGCGGAAGACCAACCTGGAGGCCGCCAAACTGCTGGCCCGGGTGGGCCTGAGCGAAAACCCCATCACACCGGTCCAGCACATCAGCGTGGGCAAGCAGCAGTTGGTGGAGATCGCCAAGGCGCTGTCGAAGGAAGTCAAGCTCCTCATCCTGGACGAGCCCACAGCGGCGCTCAACGATGAGGACTCCGGCCACCTCCTGGACCTGATCCTGCATCTGAAGGGCCAGGGCATCACCAGCATCATCATCAGCCACAAGCTCAACGAAATCCGCAAAGTAGCAGACGCCGTCACCATCATCCGCGACGGCAAAACCATCGAGACACTTCGGCTCGATGAAGGCCAGATCACGCAGGAGCGGATCATCCGCGGCATGGTGGGCCGGGACCTGGAAAGCCTCTACCCGGACCGGGACCCGATAATCGGGGAGGAAGTCCTGCGGATCGAGGACTGGTCCGTCAGGCATCCGCAGGACCACACGCGCATGGTGGTGCACAACGCCAGCCTTAACGTCCGCAAGGGCGAAGTGGTGGGCCTCGCGGGCCTGATGGGAGCCGGCCGGACCGAGCTGGCCATGAGCGTATTCGGACGCACTTACGGTACTGCGGTGTCCGGGAAGGTGTACAAATACGGCAAGGAAATCAACACCTCCACGGTGTCCCAGGCGATCGGGCACGGGATCGCCTACGCCACCGAAGACCGGAAGCGCTACGGCCTGAACCTCATCGAGGATATCCAGCGGAACATCTCCATGGCCGCGCTCCGCAAGCTCGTCAAGGGCGGCTGGGTGGACAAAAATCGCGAAACGGTGGTGGCCAACGGTTACCGCAAGAGCATGAACATCAAGGCACCCTCAGTTGCAGCCATCACCGGCAAACTCTCCGGGGGAAACCAGCAGAAAGTGGTCCTGAGCAAATGGATGTTCTCGGACCCGGACGTGCTGATCCTCGATGAACCCACCCGCGGGATCGACGTCGGCGCAAAATTCGAGATCTACACCATCATCGCCAAGCTCGCGGCGGAGGGAAAAGCTGTCATTGTCATCTCCTCGGAACTGCCCGAACTCCTCGGCATCTGCGACAGGATCTACACCCTGTCCGCCGGCCACATCACCGGCGAAGTGCCCATCGCCGAAGCATCCCAGGAAACCCTCATGCACTACATGACCCAAGAGAAGGAATAGGACCATGTCCGCCCTACGAGAATCCCTCGGCTTCCTGACAAGCCGCCTCCGGCAGGTTGGCATCTTCGTTGCCCTGATCCTGATCGTCCTGCTGTTCCAGGTACTGACCGACGGCATCCTTCTGGAACCGCAGAACGTCACCAACCTGGTGGTCCAGAACAGTTACATCCTCATCCTCGCCATAGGCATGGTGATGGTAATTATTGCCGGCCACATCGACCTCTCGGTGGGCTCGATCGCCGGCTTCATCGGCGCTGTTGCCGGCGTCATGATGGTCCACTGGGGCTGGGCCTGGTGGCTTGCCATTCCGGCCTGCCTCCTGGTGGGAGCGCTCGTCGGTGCCTGGCAGGGCTACTGGATCGCCTACGTCGGCATCCCGGCGTTCATCGTCACCCTCGCCGGCATGCTGATATTCCGCGGCCTGACCCTGATCACACTGAAGAACCAGCAGATCACCCCGTTCCCGTCCGAACTCCGCGCACTGGGCGGCGGCTTCCTCCCGGACATCTCCGGGGGAACATCGGTGCTGGAATGGCTGACTGTCATCCTGGGCGTCGGTGCCACTGTTGCACTGCTCATCCAGGCACTCAAGGAACGCCGGATCCGCAAGAAGTTCGACCTCGAAAACGAACCCATGGCCTGGTTCGCCACCAAGACCACGTTCGTGGCCCTGCTCATGCTGATCATCACGTTCCTCCTCGCGAGCTACCGTGGCACGCCGATCGTCCTGATCGTGCTGGCCGTCCTGGTGATCGTGTACACGGCGCTCATGAACAACAGCGTCTTTGGCCGCCACACCTACGCGATCGGCGGCAACCTGCACGCTGCGGAGCTCTCCGGCGTTAAAACCAAAGCCGTCACCTTCCGGCTCTTCGTCAACATGGGCGTCCTGGCAGCACTGGCAGGCCTGGTGTTCACCGCAAGGCTCAACTCGGCACAGCCCGCCGGCGGCACCGGCTTCGAACTCGACTCCATCGCCGCTGCATTCATCGGTGGCGCGGCCGTCCAGGGCGGCATCGGCACGGTGGCCGGCGCCATGATCGGTGGCCTGATCATGGGCGTGCTGAACAACGGCATGTCCATCCTGGGCCTTGGCACCGACTATCAGCAGCTCATCAAGGGCTTGGTCCTCCTGCTGGCTGTCGGCTTCGACATCTTCAACAAGAACCGCAGTGGTGGCGGAGGCAGCACCATCGGGAAGCGGTTCAAACTCAGGACTTCTCCGCCGGCCACGTCGGAATCCCAGGCAACCGCGGGGACGAAGGACCAAACCAAGGACCGCCCGGTCCCCGTTTCCGCAGTCAAGCCTGAGTGACCAAAAACCCCTGCCCCAACTATTAATAAGGAACTGATATGTCTACCCCCATAGACCGCATCGATATAGATGTCGCCAGCCGGCACCTTCTGGATGAAGAGCTGGATGCTGCCGTCCGGAGACTTCAGGAAATCGCCCTCCCCGCCGGAACGCATGGCATCCTGGTGACCCGCATCGCCCCGGGCCGCTACACCGCAACACTGTCAGACCAGGTTCCTTTCGGGATGACCCGCGAACTGATTTCCTGAGGGCTGCCGGAACGGTGGACGAGGCCGCCAAGGAGCATCAGCTCATTGGCAGCTGGGTGGGTGGAACTGCGCGCTGGGGAGCGTAGTCCGCACCGGTGAAGCCCGGGAGACAGGGCGCCTGGATGGCCTATCAGTTGCGGCCGGTCCGTTGCGTCGGTCAGCTGATGCGCGGACGATGAGTCCATGAGGGAAAATCCATGAGCGGAACGCAAGCTCCAAACCGGCGCCGAACCTGGATCATCGCGGCGGTCGTTGCGGCGTTGGGACTGGTGATTGGGCTTGTGCTGTTCAAGCCCTGGCTTCTGTTTGTGGACGTGACCGTGGATGAACAGCTCCCCATCGTGGCCAGCGGTCCCGCGCAAGCACAACCGGCCCCGCCTACACCCCCTGCGCCGGGTCCGACGCCGGCACCCACGCCCGCGGGTCCGGTGCAGCTAGCTGTGGGTACTTTGATCAGCCATGAACACGCCACCACGGGAATGGTCCGGATCGTCCAGCAGCCTGATGGGGTTAGGCTGCTCACGCTCGAAAACCTGGATACGTCCAACGGCCCGGATGTTCACGTCTGGTTAAGCGCCGCGACGGTGGTGGAAGGGACTGCCGGGTGGTTCACCGCCGGCTCCGCTGACCACTATGACCTCGGCCCGATCAAGGGAAACCAGGGCAATCAGGTTTACCGGATTCCGGCCGACGTGGATCTGTCGAAGTACCCGTCAGTTGACCTCTGGTGCGTTCAGTTCAGCGTGTCGTTCGGTGCTGCCGCACTGCTCAACTGAGCCGGTAGGTGGCCCTGGCCTGAGACGTTGCTGGCCGCCGCGCCCCCCAAGGAGCGCGGCGGCCTGCAACGACCATTTTTAGCACAATTTCAACGCAGCTTCCGTGTCACACGGCGAATCCCGCGTAACGTCCCGGCAACGATCCCGGATCACCCCCGCCGGGGGTCAACGTTCGTGGCTGCGCCGGCAGCAGTGGCGCCGCCTTCGTCGGACCAGTCCTGGCCCTGGGTGTCGTTAAGCGCGGGGTCGGACTCGACGTCCGAGGTCCCCAGGTTCACCGTTTCCGGGTGCGTGCTGTGGGCGGGAACGTGATCGCCAACCGCAGTAGTACCAGCCGCACCGCTGCCACTGGCAGCGGTGCCGGAGGCACCCACCGAGGCGCCGGCGTCGGACGTTTTGGACTTGCTGTTTCCCGTCGCGCTGTTACCCGCCGTGGAGTCGTGGTGGACGGCGGAGCTGATGACTGTGCCCGCCCGGCGTGCGGCCTCACCCAGCTGGTCCGCCACGTCGGGAGCCTTCTCCTTGATGGCCTCCGTGGCGGCGCTGACTTTATCCTGCACCGGCTTGCTGTCCCAGATACTCGCCGCCCTGGCCTTGAGCTTGTCGTAGGCTGCCCGGCCGGACCGTGATCCCAGAACGTAGCCAGCCGCGATTCCAATACCCAAAAGAAGTTTTGATTTCATTGTGAACTCCTGCTCGTTGAGAAGGTGTCGGTCCCCGGTCCGCTTGGCCGGGGGAAAGAAAACCGGCCCCGGGAAGGTGTCCCAGGGCCGGTTTTCATGCCGGTGACGACGCTAGCTGCGGACGCTGCGCTTCGTGACCATGCCGTAAACCAGCAGCACGATGATCGAGCCGGCGATCGCCAGCAGCCAGGTCTGCAGCGAGAAGAACTCCTGCAGGCCGGTACCGAAAATCATTCCGCCAAGCCAGCCGCCGAGGAACGCACCAACGACGCCCAGGATGAGGGTGATGATCCAGCCGCCACCCTGCTTGCCCGGAAGGATAGCTTTAGCGATAGCGCCGGCAATAAGGCCAAGAATCAAAAATGCAAAGAAACCCATTTTTCGTTCCTTCTTCCTACATCAGGGAGGTGCCCGGATCCCGGGCACGCTTCATCCCTCTGCCCTAATACTAATCATGCTTACTTTAATTTCGCCACTCCGAATCTCTGCGGAATGCCTGTTCGGGGCCCCTCAGTGTCCTGTGGCGTCCGAATCGTTGCCGGCGCCGGGCCCCTCGTCCAGGATGGCAAGTTCCGCGAGATCCTGCCGGTCCAGGGAGAAATCGAAGATGTCCAGATTGTCCCGCATCCGCTCGGGATTTCCGGATTTTGGAATGACTACAAGTCCCTTCTCAATATGCCAGCGAAGCACCAGTTGAGCGGGCGATTTGTCGTACTTTTCGCCCAGTTGCGCAAGGAGGGGAGCGCCCAACAGGCTGGCCCCCGACCCGCCCAGCGGGCTGTACGATTCGGTGACGATTCCGTGCCCGGCATTGAACTCCCGTTCCGCCTCGCGGGTAATGGCCGGGCTCAGTTGGATCTGGTTTACGGCAGGTACAACGTCGGTTTCGGCCAGCAGCCGTTCCAGGTGTGCCGGCTTGAAGTTGGAGACGCCGATGGACCTGACTTTGCCGTCCGTCTGCAGCCGCTCGAATGTTTTCCACGTCGAGACGAAATCACCACGCGCGGGGAGCGGCCAGTGGATCAGCAGCAGGTCAACATAGTCCAGCCCCATGCGCGTCAGCGACCCCTCCAGGCCTGCCACCGCACGGTCCCCGCCTTGGAACTGGCCATCCAGCTTGGTGGTGACGAAGATTTCGCTTCGGTCCACCCCGCCTGCGCGGATGCCGTTTCCAACGCCTTCCTCATTGCCGTATTTCACTGCCGTATCGATGTGCCGGTACCCGGCCTCCAGGGCATGTACGACGGCGGCGGCCACCTGGTCGTCGTCCAGCGGCCAGGTGCCGAGCCCCAGCTGCGGGATGCTGTAGCCGTCGTTGAGCATGATGAGCGGTGAGAGAGTCATTTCAACAGTCTGCCGTGGTTTCGGCGTCCTAGCCTTCGAATGCCCGGAGAATATTTCCGGCCTGGTAGTCGAGGACTGTCCGTGCCACGCCGGATACCTGATCGGGCTTCTTTTGCTGGTTCAGGAACGGCACGAAGCGCTGGATGGCCTGCGCCGCTTGGGAGGCATCGCCGTTGTCCACTGCCTTTGCCGCCTGCTGCACACTCGCGGCCAACTGTTTCGCGACCGGGCCCGCCACATCGCCGGACTCAACCAGGTCCGCCAACGTTTGTTGGAGGGCCTTCACGCTGCCCGGGAGCCAGGCCGCCCGCAGCGGCACGTCACCGAAGTGCATGTCTGAGGCGAAGTAGAAGTCCGTGTAGGACGGCTGGTTGTAGGTGGTGTTCTGCCGGGCAACCTCCGCCCGGTACTGCGGGTCGTGCATGAGTGTGTAGAGCTTGTGGTTGGTCACTTCGGTGCTTATGTACATGCGGAGCGCTGAACTGTCGGCCGTCCGGACCAGCATTTCCTCCCGCCAGTCACCCACCACGTCTGCGACCAGGCTCGGCGTGCCTTTGGTGCCGTTGTTGGTCCGGGTATCCGTGGCGGTGAGCAGCCTGCCGCGCTTCCAGTCGTCAATGGTGGGGGTCTGGTCGCCGGAGCCGTTGATGATCTGGGTTGTCATGTCGGCAGCCCACTTGATGCTCATGTTGGTGCCCGGAGCGGCGGCGGAAAGCTTGTCGCCGTCAGCTGACTGCATGCCAATGGCCCAGTTCTCGATGCCGGGGACGGCCGGATCCACGTCGCCGATCATGCCGCGGCCGGTGTCTTTCCCGGAGTAGGCGCCAAACAGCACCTCGCCGGTGGCGGCGTCGCGCATGGCGTAACCGTAGGGGGCGTAGGTGCCGCCCTCGTGCACGGTGAAGATCTCCTTGCCCGGGCGGGCCGGATCGATGTCCGTGACGTGCATGGCGTCGCCGTGACCCAGCCGGGCTTCCTCTCCCGGGGTGGCGCTGCCGGCCGGCATGGTGTCGAACGAGCTGTACAACAGCGACCCGTCGTCGTCGATGGTGGCCGAGCCGTACACAATTTCCTGCTTGCCATCACCGTCCACGTCCGAGGCGCTGAGCGAATGGACACCCTGCGTGGTGAGCGTGCCGAACTCGGGGTCCGTGCCGTCGCGGCCGTGCGGGCTGTCATTGAAGGGGTTCGTCATGGGCGTCCAGCCCGAGTCCACGTTCCACACCGGGCTGAGGTTGGAGCCGTCCCAGGTGTAGGCCGCCAGGGTGCTGCGGGTGTAGTAGCCGCGGGCGAAAACAGCGGCCGGTTTCTTGCCGTCCAAATATGCGACGCCGGCCAGGAACCTGTCCACGCGGTTGCCGGGCTCGATCCGGGCCATGGCGTAATCGCCCCACATCAGGCCGTCGTCGTGCCTGCCGGGCTCGTACGCCACCGTCTTCAGTTCCTTGCCCGTGGCGCCCTCAAACACCGTGAGGTATTCCGGGCCGGAAACGATGAAGCCCTCAAAGGCCCGCAGGGCGTTCCGGGCGCTCCGGGCCGGCGCGTAGACATCCATGAAGTAGTCCGTCACCGCTTCGGCATCTGTCCGGGACAGGGGGTACTGGTACTTCGGGGCGGTGCCGAACGCTTCTTCCAGGGTGGCGGGCCAGCGGCCGGCCTTCACCTCGGGGTGGTCGCTCCAGCCCATGAACGTGTCCACCATGTGCTGGTAGTAGTCGGGCGCGCTCATCCGGTAATCGTCGGTGTTGGCGTAACCCGAGTCGAGGTCCTTCTGCAGCAGCGAGATGAAGGACTCGGCGGCCACAGAGCCGTCCGGGTTGTACGCGGTGGTCTTGGTGCCCGGGGCTGTCTTGAACATCATTTCGGAGCGTCCGTCGCCGTCGAAATCGTTCACCAGCATCTGGGTGTAGTGGGCGCCGGACCGGATGTTGACGCCCAGGTCGATCCGGTGGAGCAGTGTGCCATCGGCCTTGTACGTGTCCACATAGGTGTTGCCCGTGTAGCCCACCTGGGAGACGTCCTTGGAGTTGTTCGGATCCCACTTGACCACGAACTCGTACTGGCCATCGCCGTCGACGTCGCCCACCGAAGCATCGTTGGCCGAGTAGGTGTACGCCTGGCCAGCTGGCGTCACGCCGTCGGCCGGCTTCTTCAGCGGGATGTCCTTGAAGTTGCCGCCCCACGAGGTGGCAGTTGCACTCCGGTCCAGTTCAACACCGCCGACGACGGCACGCACGTCATACGCCGACCGCGCGGTTCCGCCGGCGTCAAGGTAGTTAGTGCTGTCCGTGACCGTTGCCAGTTTCTGTCCGTCGCGGTACACGTTGAAGTCGGTGCCGGTGAGGCCCGTGGCGGACGAGCCGGTTGCCTCGTGGCCCAGCAGGCGCCAGCTCAGGAAGACGCCCTCCGATGTGCCGGCAGCGACCAGCCCGCGGTCCAGGTAGTCCAGTTGGACTCCCGCGGAGGCGGGCTTCGCGGAAGGCTCGACGGCGGCTGCCGGAGTGGCGAGGCACCCCACCGTCAGGGCGAGGCCCGCAGCGGTGGCCACCGAAAAGTGGCGCACGGATCTCCTGCTCGGATTCATCGGTGAATCCTTTCAATTTTGGATTGGGAAAACGCTTCCCCAGTAACTTAGTGGGGGCAGGCACCATAAATCAACCCTTGCGCGCGGCGGGGATCCCGAGTATTTAGAACGTTGTAAATGGCCTGCCGGGGATGACGCGGCCGGCGTGGAGGGCGGCTTCGGGCTCCCCGGTCAGGCTGGCGCGGCTTCCTCTTCCCCGGGCTCCCAGCGCAGCAGGTCCCCGGGCTGGCAGTCGAGGACGTCGCACAGCGCCGCGAGCGTGGTGAAGCGCACGGCTTTGGCGCGGCCGTTCTTGAGAACCGCAAGGTTGGCGGGCGTGATTCCGATCCGGTCCGCCAGTTCACCCACGGGCATTTTGCGCCTTGCCAGCATCACATCGATGTCAACAATGATCGGCATCAGATCACCTCGCCCAGCTCGGCGCGTAGGTGATTCGCTTCGGCGTCGCGGGCCACGGCCTGGGCCAGCAGTACCCGCAGTACCCGAACGATCAGGGCCACTCCCGCAATCAACAGGGACATCCCGCAGATCAGCAGCACGACACCGGGAGCCGCGTCGCCCGGTGCGAGCATCACGGCAAGGGCGAACACCAATACCGACGCCGCCGCGACGGCCCAGAAGATGACGTCCACGTACCGGAAGGCGGCGTGGGAGAACAGTGTCCCGCGCCGCACCATCGTCAGTAGGCGCCACACGCACACCAGGGTGACCTGTACCGTGGCGATGCCCAGCACCACAATTACCAGGGCCAGAATGCGCACGCCCGCGTCGGTGCCGGATTCCTCTAGATCAATGGACAGCAGGGGCGCCATCCAGACCTGGACAAACAGTGAGCCGGCGAGCGCAAGTGCCAGCACGGCGTGCAGGGCGAGGGTGAGCAGCTTTCCCATTGGATCTCCTTGGGTATCGAATAACAACGGAAGTCTATCGATATTCGATGTATCCGGCAAGAACCCTGCATGGGCCGGAGCACGCAGGCCTGCGGGGGAGTGGCTGGTGACCGTGGTGAATACCGGATTTCAGGAGCACAATTCAAGGGTTAGCCGTCCCCACCATCGTCGAGGAATCAGGTCAACACCGTGGCTGAAGCAAACGCTAATGAGAACGTAGTCAACCGGCTGATCGCATGCATCAACAGCCGCCGCATAGAGATCATGGACGAGCTGTTTCACGACGACGCGGTGATGCATTGGCCGCAATCCGGGGAGCTTGTGCGCGGCGCGGAAAACCGGCGGGGAATCTACAACGCCTTCCCGCAGTTGCCCACCATTACGCCCCGCCGGATGCTGAGCGGCGGCAACCTGGTGGTGGCCGAAGCCCTGCTGGACTACAACGGGCCGCAGTACGAAACGGTGTTCATCTTCGAATTCCGGGACGGCCGGATTGCCAAGGAGACGGCCTACTGGAGCGAGCCTTTCGAGGCGCCCGAATGGCGGGCCCAGTGGGTAGAAAAGACCTAGTGCCGCGGCGCCGTCAGTCAGCCGCCCTTCGCGCCCACCTGACCAGCCGATCGCTCAGGTCCATGAATTGCTGGTCAACTGCCTGCAGTTCAGGGTGGGCGTCATACCAGTCCACGATCTCCCGGGCTCCGTCTGCGAACGGAATGGTGGCGGTGTAGCCAGGGACGAGGGACTTGATCTTGGTGTTGTCGAAAATGACCGAGTGGGAGCGGTCGCCCAACAGGTTGGCCCCCAGCTCGGCGCTGTGCGCGGCGATGGTTTCCGAAGCCACGTGGACCAGCTCAGGCTCGGGAACGCCGGCCGCCCGGGCGAACAACCGGTAGATCTGGTTCCACGGCAGGTATTCGTCGGAGGTGATGGTGTAGCTCTCGCCGACGGCCTGCGGCCTGCCCAACAGCCCCACAAAGGCTTTGGCGAAGTCGCGGCTGTGGGTGAGGGTCCACAGTGAGGTCCCGTCGCCGTGCACCATCACCGGCAGTCCTGCCCGCATCCGGTGCACGTCCGTCCAGCCGCCCACCATGGCGATCTTGGTGCGGTCGTAGGTGTGGGAGGGGCGCACCACGGTGACCGGGAAATCGTCCGACCGGTACGCCTCGAACAACAGGTCCTCGCACGCGATCTTGTCCCGAGAATACTGCCAGAACGGGTTCTTCAGGGGAGTGGACTCCAGGATCGGCAGCCGGGTGGGCGGCTTCTGGTAGGCCGACGCCGAGCTGATAAACACGTACTGGCCGGTACGGCCCCGGAACAGCTCCATACTTGACCGTGCCTGGTCCGGGGTGAAGGCAATAAAGTCCGCGACGGCGTCGAACTCCCTGCCCTGCAGCACAGCCCGCACAGCGTCCTGGTCGCGGATGTCCGCGTGCAGCACCTCTGCGCCATCCGGTACCGGCTTGCCTGAGTGGCCGCGGTTGAGGATGGCCACCCGGTGTCCCAGTACGACGGCGCGCTCCACCGCTGCGGCGCTGATCACCCCGGTGCCGCCCAGGAAGAGGACGCTCCGTGGTGCCACGGTGTCGGCCGCGGGATCCGACGCGGCGGGCTCCAACAGGGTCACCACGCGTAGTCTTCCGGCGCCGGCCGGTGTCCCGGGAAGATGTCGTCGAGCCGCTTGAGGGCATCGGCGTCGAGCGTGACCTCCAACGCCCGGATGCCGGCGTCGAGCTGTTCCTGCGTGCGAGGCCCCACGATCGGTGCGGTGACAGCGGGCTGGTGAAGCAGCCAGGCGAGCGCGACGTCGCCGGGTTCGTGGCCCAGTCCATCCGCAAGATCCTCGAACTGCTGGATCTGGTCCCGGTGCTGCTTGAGTGTTTCCGCGGCGCGTCCTTCGGTGCGCCGGACGCCCGCGCGTTCCTTCTTCAGGACGCCGCCCAGCAGCCCGCCCTGGAGCGGGGACCACGGGATCAGGCCCAGGCCGTACTGCTGTGCCGCGGGGATGACCTCCAGCTCCACCTCGCGGCGGAACAGGTTGTAGATGGACTGCTCGCTGACCAGTCCGGTGTAGTTCCGGCGGCGGGCGGCTTCCTGTGCCTGGGCGATGTGCCAGCCCGCGAAGTTGCTGCTGCCGGAATAGAGGATCTTGCCCTGCTGGACGGCCACTTCGATGGCCTGCCAGATCTCCTCCCAGGGTGTGTCCCGGTCAATGTGGTGGAACTGGTAGATGTCGATGTAGTCCGTCTGGAGGCGCTTCAGGCTGGCGTCCAGGGCCCGCCGGATGTTCAGCGCGGACAGCTTGGACTCGTTGGGGCGGTCGGTCATGGTGCCGTACAGCTTGGTGGCCAGGACGGTCCGTTCGCGGCGCTCGCCGCCCTTCGCGAACCAGCGGCCGATGATGTCCTCGGTCCAGCCCCGGTGTCCGCTGCCGCCATAGACGTTGGCCGTGTCGAAGAAGTTGATGCCCGCGTCCAGGGCGGAATCCATGATGTTGTGTGCGTCAGCTTCGTCGGTGTGCGGGCCGAAGTTCATGGTGCCTAGGCACAGGCGGGAAACTTTCAGGCCTGACCGGCCCAGGTGCGTGTACTGCATGGGGAAATCCTTCGTTGGTGGGTGGACCTAGCGGCGGCTAGAGCTGTGTGAAAGCGGCGACGGCGGGATCGGAACCGATGCGCGCGCCCCGCTCGAGGGCGGTGATGGAAGCGAGTTCGTCGTCGGTCAGTGTCAGGGACGCGGCAGCGAAGTTTTCGCGGATCCGGGACGGGTTGACCGACTTGGGGATGACGATGGTGCCGGCGGCAAGGTGCCAGGCAAGGACCACCTGCGCGGTGGTGGCGTTGTTGGCCTGCGCGACAGCGGTGACAGCGTTTCCGTTGAGGTCGCCACCCTGGCCCAGCGGGCTGTAGGCCTCCACAGCAATCCCGAGGGAGCGGCTCTTGGCGGCAAGTTCGGCCTGCTGATAGCTGGGGTGCAGCTCGATCTGGTTTACGGCGGGCACTACGTCCGTGGATTCGAGCAGGGTGTCCAGGTGGTCGGAGAGGAAGTTCGAGACGCCGATGGCGCGGATCTCCTTGGCCGCATACAGCGCCTCCAGTTCCTTCCATGCCTGGACGTAGAGCCCCTGCGACGGAACCGGCCAGTGGATGAGATAGAGGTCCACGAAGTCCAGACCCAGCGCCTCGCGGGTGTCCGCGAATGCGTCCCGGGCCCGGCCCTGGTCGCCGTTGCGGAGCTTGGTGGTCACGAAGATTTCCTCGCGCGGAAGGCCTGAGGCGGCGATGGCAGCTCCCACACCTGCTTCGTTGCGGTAGCCGGCGGCGGTGTCGATGTGGCGGTAGCCGGCTGCGAGGGCATCCTCGACGACCCGCTGGGTGTCTTCCGGCGGGACCTGGAAAACGCCGAAGCCGAGCTGGGGGATGGTGACGCCGTTATTCAGCGAGATTTCTGACATGGGGGACTCCTCGTAGTGCTGAACGGTGGTTCCTGGCGCGGGATGGCCGGCCAGAAACCGCTTTCGGGAATTGCTCCGGTACGAGCCTATGTACTTTCGCGCCGATAGTCAGTCCTTGACCATGTCCCTGTTTTTCCTAGGACTGGCAGTCCTACCTTCGTTGTAGAGCGTGGCTGCCGGGGCGTGCAGAATAGGGGCATGGGTCAGAGTGCCGAGTTCGGAAAATTCCTGAAGGCCATGCGGTCCCGGCTGAGTCCGGAAGACGCGGGGGCCGAAGCCACCTCGGGTGCGCGCCGGGTTCCGGGCCTCCGGCGTGAGGAGGTGGCCAGGCTTGCAGGTGTCAGCACGGATTACTACATCCGCCTGGAGCAGGGGCGGAACATCCACCCGTCGCGCTCGGTGCTTGACTCAGTGTCCCGCGCCCTTCGGCTGGACACGGGCCAACACGCGCACATGCTTGACCTCCTGGAAAACTGCGCCGCCAGTCCGCGGTCACCCGGACCGGCGCAGGCAGTGCGGCCAGCCCTGCGGCAGCTCCTGGAGGCGGTGGGGGACATCCCGGCCATGGTGCTGGGCCGTCGGACCGACGTGCTGACGGGCAACCGGATGGCCTACCTGTTGTTCACCGATTTTCGGGAACTGCCGGCGCACGAACGCAACCTGACACGGTGGCTGGTCCTCGATCCCGGTGCCCGGGAACTCTTCCGCGACTGGAAAACCGTGGCCGCGGATGCGGCCGGTGCCCTCCGCGTGGATGTCGGCCGGCACCCCAACGACCCGGAGGCCAACCAGTTGGTCGGCGAACTCGCCGTCCACAGCGAGCATTTCCGGCAATGGTGGGCAGGGCACCGGGTGGCCACACGGTCCGCCGGCAGCGTACGGCTCCATCATCCCGCCGTCGGAGACCTGGAACTGAACTTTGAAAACCTGGTCCTTTCGGACGATCCGGACCAGACGCTGAGGGTATATTCCGCAAAACCGGGCTCGCCGTCGTCGGACGCCTTGGCGCTGCTGAGCCTTGGCCTCGATGCCGGGACCGGCTCCGCAGTGGCCCGTCCGGGCACAACCCTGGACTCGGAGGCACTCCCTCCGGCCACCGCCGAAAGCTGACGGCTCTGCCGTTAGTGCGCCACCGGCGGGCTGTGCGTCTGCCCAGCTGACAACGCTGATTCTAGCCAGCAGTCCATGGGACCGTCTGCGGGTTTTTCCTAGGCTGGAGTGACGAACTTTTCACACCCAAGGATGGTCTCAACGATGAAACGCATCGCCCTGCTCAACGAACGCCAGGCCACTGCCGCCAGCCACTCGGCCAGAAATACTCAGGCCGAGACCGGTTCACACTGCCCGGCTTCCGGCCTCTGGAGCCCGGAAGCCGACCCCCACACGGTCCTTTCGTTTTTCGAGGGCCATGTTTTTCCGGCATTCGACGGCGCACCCACCGTCTGGCGCCGGCGCGCCGCAGGCGTTTCCTCCTCCAACTGAAGCCAAAGAGTGATGGCCGCGTCCAAAGGACGCGGCCATCACTGTTCAGACCCTGGAAAGGTCAGCCTTCGTGGCGGAAACCGAGCTTGATCCGCACCTGCCAGTCGGCAACTTTGCCGTCTTCGAGGTGACCGCGGATTTCCTTGACCTCGAACCAGTCAAGGTTGCGCAGCGTCTTGGAGGCCTCGGCGATCCCGTTACGGACTGCCTCGTCCACGCCTTGTTCGGAGGTACCGACAATTTCAGTAATGCTGTACGTGTGGTTGGACAACTTCGCTCCTCGTGATCGCCTTCGATTCCCGGTTGCGGGCCGTCCTTGAACACTAGTGGCACTTCTCAGGCGTGGCCAGACCCAATATTTCGGAGTGGATGCTGGTCAGGGCGCCTCGAGCACCAGGTTCTTGAGGTCATCCAGGGTCTGTTGCATGTGCAGGTCCATGGCTTCCCGCGACCGGCTCGGATCCCGTGATTCCAG
This sequence comes from Pseudarthrobacter lactosi, assembly GCF_055412785.1. Classification (NCBI taxonomy): domain Bacteria; kingdom Bacillati; phylum Actinomycetota; class Actinomycetes; order Micrococcales; family Micrococcaceae; genus Pseudarthrobacter; species Pseudarthrobacter lactosi. The sequence continues at coordinate 394,511 of NZ_JBVAYS010000003.1, read as the reverse complement.
CGCCTCGGCAATGTTCTGGTGGTGCCCGATGGCGTGCTCCTGGATGGCGGGCACGGCCGACGTTTCGGCCCGGCGCTTTTCCAGCACCCGGTGCAGCGGCGCGAAAAGGACCGCCACAAAAACGTTCTCCGAAGCGCGCAGGATCAGGTCATGGAATGCCAGGTCAGCCTCCACAAACGCGGCCAAGTCATTGACCTCATGGGCGGCCCGCATCGCCGCCACATGGCTGAAAAGTGCTTGGATGTCCGCGTCGCTGATTCGGGCTGCCGCGAGTTCGCACGCCCCGGTTTCCAGCATCCGGCGCAGTTCGATGAGCTGCACGGAGGCGGCGGCTTCGTTCTGGCCCTCCGACGCTGCGCGCAGGACTGCTTCCAGCGACGCCCACCGGTTCAGCGGGTTAACGAACGTGCCGCGGCCGCGTTCCACGCTGAGGATCCGCTGTGCTTCCAGGGTTTTCATGGCCTCGCGCACGGTCATCCGGCTCACCTCGTGTTTGGCGCTGAGTTCAAGCTCTCCAGGCACGCTGGATCCGGCCGGAAACTCCCCGGCAATGATCCGGTCCAGGAGCTCGTCTGCAACAACGCCGACCAGTGATTTCCGTGCCATATGTCCCCCTTGCGGCCTCGCCAGATATGTCAGACAAGTCTACTTGCGCGTTTCTATGTCCTGTGCCACACTATTTTCAAATGTAAGATGTCAGACATCTTACAGTTACGTCAATACTTAGAGATTTCCACACAACGGAGTGCACTGTGACGCTTGAAGCAGACATCCTGGCCGCTTTCCCGGCCGAAGTCCGGATTTCCGCCCGCCTTGTTGCGGACGCCGTCGCCGCGTCCAGCGCGGAGAACCCCCGGATGCTCGTAGTGCTCGACGACGACCCCACCGGAACGCAGTCCGTGGCGGATCTGCCCGTGCTCACCCGCTGGGAAGTGGAGGACTTCATCTGGGCCTTTGGCCAAGCGAAGCCCGCCGTATACGTGCTGACCAACACCCGCAGCCTGGACCCCGCTGAAGCCGCAGCCCGCAACGAGGAAGTGGTCCGTAACGCCCTGTCCGCCGCCGGTTCCGCAGATGCCAGTTCCGGTTCGGGCAGTGCCGGTTCGAGCCTGCGACTCGGGTTTGTGAGCCGCAGCGACTCCACCCTCCGCGGCCACTACCCGCTGGAGCCCGACGTTATCGCCGCCACCGTTGCTGACGCCAGCGGAGAAGCCACCGACTGCGTTGTGCTGGTGCCGGCGTTCCCCGACGCCGGCCGCGTGACCATCGGCGGCGTGCACTACATGCGCGGCACCGGGGACGATGCCGGCAAGCTCACCCCCGTGGCTGAGACCGAATTCGCCAAGGATGCAAGCTTCGGCTTCGCAAACTCTGACCTGAAGAAGTACGTGGAGGAGAAGTCGCGGGGACGATTCGCCGCGGAATCCGTGATTGTCCTTGACCTGAACATCATCCGCGCGGGAGCCTCCAGCGACGGTACCGACGGCGATCCGCAGGTCACCGCCAAGGCCATCGCCGACGCGATCCAGCCCGCCACGGACTCCACGCCGATCGTCGCTGACATCGTCACCGAGAACGACCTCCGCGCCCTGTCCCTGGGCCTGGAAGAAGCCGAACGGCGCGGCAAGAAGCTCCTCTACCGCGTGGGACCGCCGTTTGTCCGCGCCCGGATCGGCCAGGAAATCCGGGCCGAACTCACCGGCGCCGAAGCCTACGCCGGCAACACCCCGTCCGAGGCAGGAGGCCTGATCGTGGTGGGCTCCCACGTAGGCGTCACCACCCGCCAGCTCAAGGCCCTCACCGAGCAGCACAGCGCCGCACGGATTGTCGAGATCGACGTCGAGAAGCTGCTTGCCGCCGAAACCGAAGCAGCTGCGGACGCCTACCTGGACCAGACCGTCGGCACCGTCGTGGAGGCGCTCCACGGGGGAGACGTGATCGTCCACACCAGCCGCCTGCTGATCAAGACTGACAACCCCGCCGAAAGCCTGCGGATCGCGCGAACGGTGTCCGCCGCCGTCGTCGCCGTGGTGAACCGGACCCTCAAGACCTTCCCGCCTCGATTCGTCATCGCCAAGGGTGGCATCACGTCCTCCGACGTCGCCGCCCACGGCCTGGAAATCCGCCACGCCATTGTCCGCGGCCCCATGCTGCCGGGCATCGTCTCGCTCTGGGAGCCGGTGGACGGCCCCGCCAAGGGCATCCCGTACATCGTGTTCGCCGGCAACGTGGGCGATGACCAGTCCCTCGCCGCCGTCACCCGCAAGCTCAGCAACACTTTCTGATCCCGCCAGTATTCAAAGGAGAACACCATGACCAGCACCTACACCATCACCGTCCTGGGCCTCGGCGCCATGGGCCTGCCCATGGCCACGCGCCTGGCCAGCGAGCTCACCGTCCACGGCTTCGACATCGCCGAGCCGCGCCTGAAGCTCGCCGAAGAAGCCGGCATCCGCACCTTCGCCTCCGCCCGGGAAGCATCCAAGGGCGCTGACGCCCTGCTCCTGGCGGTCCGGAATGGCGAGCAACTCAACGACGTCCTCTTCGGCGAGGACGGTGTGGCCTCCGTGCTGGAGCCGGGCGCCGTTGTCATCCTCGGCAGCACCGTGGGCACAGAAGCGATCCCCGCCACGGTCGCCAAACTGGCCGAGTACGGTGTTGAGCTCGTGGACGCGCCGTTGTCCGGCGGACCCCAACGGGCCGGCGAAGGCGACCTGCTGATCGTGGTGGGCGCTTCCCCGGAAGCCCAGGAGAAGGCCCGTCCGGCCCTCGAACTGCTCGCCTCGACGCTCACCGTGGTGGGTGACAAGCCCGGCGACGGCCAGGCCCTGAAGACCGTCAACCAGCTCCTCTGCGGCGTCCACATCGCCGCTGCCGCCGAGGCCCTGGCGCTGGCCGACGCCTTGGGCCTGGACCAGGAGAAGACCCTCAAAGCCCTCGAAGCGGGTGCCGCGGGTTCGTTTATGCTCTCCAACCGCGGCCCCCGGATCCTTGAGGCCTACACCGAGGAAGGCGCCGAGGTCCTGTCCCGTCTGGACATCTTCGTCAAGGACATGGGCATCGTGGGCAAAGCCACCCGCGCCGCAGGCCTGGCAGCCCCCGTTGCCGCCGCGGCCGAGCAGCTGTACCTCCTGGGCCAGGCCCAGGGCCTCGCCGCCGCCGATGACTCCGCCGTCATCAAGGTTGTCGCGCCCACCAAGCGCACCGCCTAAGCGCTTTCGCCCTAAGCACGCCGGCTAAAGCACCCCCTAAAAACGTACGACGACGGCGGTCCCCCCTCCGCCGTCGTCGTATCTTCCAGCGTTCCCCAATAGAAACAGTTAGCGCCTGATTGCCCGTCTTCTGGAAGACTGGCTCGTCAAAGGAGACACCGTCATGAACCACCTGATGAACCCCCTGATAGTGCGGGCGGCCGACGCCCCCGCCATCAAACCGGCAGTAGAACTTGGCACTCCACTGCTCCTCACCATCGCAGCGATCGGCATCGCCGTCCTACTGGTGATGATCATCCGCTTCAAGATCCAGGCCTTCGTGGCCCTGCTGACCGTGAGCATCGCCGTGGCCGTAGCCTCGCAGATCCCGCTGAAGGACGTCTTCACCGTCGTCGCCACTGGTGTGGGCGGAACCATGGGCAAGGTGGCCCTGCTCATCGCGCTCGGCGCCGTCCTTGGCCGGATGATCGAGGTTTCCGGCGGCGTCCAGTCGCTGGCCGCGCACTTCACCGAGAAGCTTGGCGCCAAGCGCGTCGCGGTGGCGCTCACCGCCGTCGGCTTCCTGGTGGCCATTCCGGTGTTCTTCGAGGTGGGCATCATTGTGCTCGTCCCGATCGTCTACGCTTTTGCGAAGATCGCCAACGTGCACCCGGTCAAGTTCGGCCTGCCGATGGCGGGCATTATGCTCTCCATCCACGTCGCCGTGCCGCCCCACCCGGGCATTGTGGCCGGCGCCGGCGTGTTCGGCGCCGACATCGGGCTCATCACGCTGATCTCCCTGCTCATCTGCATCCCGCTCGGGTTCCTGTCCTACTGGGTTGCCAGCATCATGAACCGCAAGGAATACGAACTCCTCCCCGGTGTCAAGGCCCAGGTGGACGAATTCGGTTCCGACTCCCTGGTCAAGGTTGGCCACGAAGGCCCCGGCGCGGTAGGCATCGCCCCGCCGCGTCCGGCCCTGATCATCTTCCTCATCGCTGCCCCGATCGTGCAGATCCTCATCGGTACCCTGGGCACGCTCACCATTCCCAAGGACAACTCCTGGTACGGCCTCGCTGCGTTCATCGGCAACCCGTTCTTCGCCCTGCTGGTGGCCGTGGCCCTGTCCTTCTTCCTGCTGGCGGTCCGCCGCAACTGGTCCCTGAAGGAAACCGGCGAGATCTTCGAAGGCGCACTGCCTCCCATCGCATCAATCCTGATGGTTGTCGCGGCCGGCGGCGTGTTCGGTGAAGTCCTGCGGACCTCCGGCATCGGTGCCGCGCTGTCCCAGACGCTGGACCACCTGGGCCTGCCGGTGATTGTGCTTGGCTTCGTGATCTCCCTGGCACTGCGTGCAGCCCAGGGTTCGGCAACCGTCGCCATCGTCACCACCACCGGCCTGCTGACCTCCGCCGTCATGGAAGGCGGTTACTCGCCCGCCCAGATCGCCGTGATCGTTATTGCGATCGGCTTCGGCTCGCTTGGCCTGTCCCACGTGACCGACGCCGGCTTCTGGACCGTGGTGCGCTACTACGGCCTCACAGTCTCGGATGGCCTCAAGACCTGGACCGTCCTCACCACCGTCCTGGGCGTGGCCGGCTTCCTCCTGACCTTCGTGGCCTGGATCCTGGTGGGAGGCCTGAGCGTCTGATGCGCACCCGACTCGACCACCTGGTCACCTCCGCCCTCCAGCAGGGCTCTGCCGTTCCCGCGTTCACCTGCTACGACTTCACCACCGCCCTGGCTGTGGTGGGCGCGGCAGAGGACGCCGGCCACGGGGTCATCCTGCTGGTGGCCCCCAGAACGGCCGCCACGCCCAACGGCCTGCGGCTGATCGCCGCGCTCCGCGGCCTGGCAGACGCAGCATCCGTTCCCGTGGCGGTCCAGCTGGACCACGCCACCGACGTGAAAGTGATGGCCGACGCCGTCGCCGCGGGGGCGGATTCGGTCCTCGCGGACGGCTCCTCCCTGCCGTTTGAGGACAACATTGCGCTGGTCCGTGAGGCGCGCTCTGCGTTGGGTGCCGGCGTCGTGCTTGAAGCGGAACTCGGCGGTCTGGCCGGCGACGAGGACCGTGCCTTTGGTGCGGATGAAGCCGGTGTTGCAGTGGCCGGGCTGACCGACTCCGCCCAGGTGGAGGACTTTGTGGCCCGGACCGGCGCGGAACTGCTGGCTGTGGCGGTGGGCAACGTCCATGGCAAGTACAAGGGGGAGCCGCAGCTTCGCTGGGATGTCCTGCAGGACATTGCCGTGCGGACGCACATCCCGCTGGTGCTCCACGGCGCGTCCGGCATTCCGGCGGGGGAGCTGGTCAAGGCCGCCGCGATGAACGTGGGCAAGGTGAATTTCAATACCGAGCTCCGCACGGGCGTGCTGTCCACGCTCCAGGAGCAGCTTCCGGCACACCGGGCCGACGGCGAAAACCTCCAGGGCCTGCTGGGCCACTGGAACACCTCGGCCAGGGAATTCGCCACGTCGGCCCTGGGCATGCTCACCCGCTGAGGGTGGTACCGGCCGGTGTCCGGAAGGGAGGCTAGGATCAGCACATGATCCTGGCCTCCCTGCTTTTTGCCTTCCTCGCCGCCGCGCTCCACGTGTACATCTTCACCATGGAGTCCCTCACGTGGACCACCCCGGCCACCTGGAAACGCTTCGGCCTCGCCTCCCAGGCCGACGCCGAGACCACCAAACCCCTCGCCTACAACCAGGGCTTCTACAACCTGTTCCTGGCTATCGGCGCGTTCATCGGAGTGGGCTGCCTGGCCCTTGGCGCCGACGGTTCGCCGCAGCACCTGGTCGGCTGGACGCTGATCTTCAGCTGCTGCGGGTCCATGCTGCTCGCCGCCGCAGTGCTGGCACTCAGCGGGAAAAAGTATCTCCGCCCCGCGGTGGCGCAAGGCGCGACGCCGTTGCTCGCCGTCGTGCTTGGGTCGCTGGCCGTTATTGGCTGACTGACTGCGGAACCGACTACTGCCGAGGCGACGCACTACCTGTTTTCCGGCCCGGAGAACACTTTTCTCGCCGGGAGCACATCGCGGGCGGACAATTGAGTCAACAGCAGCATCGGCGCTTGTAGGGACTGCACATGAGTGGTGCGAAGGGGCTGGCCCCGCACAGTGAACAGGCGGTCCAGCGCGACCTGGTGATCGACCTTGTCCGGTTCTTCTGCCTGGCCCTGGTGGTGGTGGGTCACTGCATGATGGTCAGCCCAGTCCTCCAAAGGAACGGCACCGTGACCTCCGAAAACACCCTCGGCGATCAGCCGTGGTTCGTGCCCGTCATCTGGATTTTTATGGTCATGCCGCTCTTCTTCGTGACAGGCGGCACCACCGGGCTTCAGTCCTGGCAGCGGCTGCAGGCCCTTGGCGGCACCGGCTTCGAGTTTGCCCAGGCACGGCTTTTGCGGCTGGTCCGTCCGGCGGCGGCCCTCCTGGCGGTAATGTTCCTGGGCCTTTCGGCTGCGCTCCTGTTCGGTGTGGATCCCCAGGTGGTCCAGCTGATGGCCACCGGAGCCGGCATGCCCCTGTGGTTCCTCGCCGCCTACCTGGCAGCCCAGCTCAACATCCCGCTCCTGGCCCGGTTCCACAGCCGTGCGCCCTGGCTGACCGTTGCCGTCCTGGCAGCCCTGGTGGTGGCCGTGGACTGCTTCCGCGGGGCCCTCCCCATGCTCGCCTACGCAAATCTTGTCTTCCTGTGGTGCGCCGTGCAGCAGCTCGGTTTCCTGATGGCCGACGGTCACCTCGCCAGGCTGTCGCGGTCCGGCCTGGTGGGGATCATCCTGGCGGCCAACCTGCTGCTCGGGCTGATCACCGGCCTGGGCCTTTACTCCGGAAACATGCTGGTCAACCTCAACCCGCCCAACCTGTGCCTGCTGCTCCTGGGCGTGTCCCAGGCCGCCGTGCTGCAGCTTTTCCGGCCGGTGCTGGGCTGGGTTTCCGGCGTCCGCTGGGTGCGTGCCGTGGTGATGGTTGCCGGCCGCCGCTCCATGACCGTGTACCTCTGGCACCTGCCGCTGCTCGTGGCCATGTCCGGACTCCTGCTCCTCACAGATTTCCCCAAACCCGCGGCAGGCACCGCTGAATGGTGGTGGGCCCGCCCACTCGTCTTCCTGGGGGTTGTGGCCCTCCTGCTCCCGGTGCTGGGCGCGTTCGGTCGCCTTGAGGAACGTCCGACGGCGTCTGTCCACACCCGCGGCAGGCCCGCCGCCGCGGTGGTGACGGCCGCCGTCGTCGTCTTCATTCCGGTGGCGGACGCTGCCCTGAACGGCCTGACGCTGGGACTGCTCGGAGGCGGCGCGGCATGCTTTGTGATGGCCGTCCTGTTGCTGGGCAGGATGCCGGAACGCGTTCCGGGCGATGTCGGTGCCGAACGGGCCGCCCACCACGGACGGCAGCCGGATGGGCCATTGCCAGCCGGGCCAAGTAGTGCCAGTGTCGAACCATGACTGAGAACATGATTTCCACCGAGGACCAGTTCAGCCCTGACGTCTCGCTCTCCAGGGATGACGAGCACCACTTCTACGCGTTGCGGGTGGGCGGGAAGATCGCGGTCCAGTCCTTCTTCCGGGACCTGCCCGGACATGTGGATTTCCTCCATACCGACACCGCCGAAGACTTCAAGGGCCAGGGCCTGGGCAAGGTGCTGGCTCACTTCGCGCTCGACGACGTGGTGGCTTCGGGTAAGCGGATCATCCCGCATTGCCCCTTCATCGCCGGGTACCTCCGCAAACATGAGGGCGGCTACGAACAGCACATCGACTGGCCGGACGACTAGCGCGAACGGTCCTATAAGCCCCCGCCCACCTGCTAACCGCAACGCGGGGTCACTTCTTGCCCGATAACGGGACTTTATCGGGCAAGAAGTGACCCCGCGTGGCTTGGTTCCGGGCAGGGCGTGCGGAGTATTTTGCACCCGATCAGTGACGAGGGCCAGTCAATGACGCGTTCCCGCCTTGAGAAAGCCCGTATTCCCGCAGCTTAAGATAAATAAGTCACTAAAGTTTGACGAAAAGGTTCACCTAAGTAAGGCTTACCTTGCTAAAGACAACCCCACCGTCGAACTAAGGATGACCACTGTGCCGCTGCTGCCCCGTGTTGATGAGATGTATGTGGACGAAAATCGGGTGAGGGAAACCCTGCCTGGGCAGGATTTCGGCTCCCGCGTGGAACTGGCCCTCGCTGCCACCAACCATCTGTTCAACACCAGGAACTCCACCCGGTACGTGGCGCAGGTGCTGCAGGGCGTCAACGCCGTGGCCACCAAGCTGGACCGCACCACCCGGCCGTTCACCGGTGTCGGGCCTGCCGAAATGAAGGCGCGCATCGGCGCCGTTGACCTGGACCAGCCGCTCCCGGACACCGCCGCGGCCCTGGAGGAGCTTGAGACCGTCTACCTCCGAGACGCCATCTACTTCCACGATGCCAAGTACGCGGCCCACCTGAACTGCCCGGTGGTGATCCCGGCGCTGGTAGGGGAAGCCATCCTGTCCGCGGTGAACTCGTCGATGGACACCTGGGACCAGAGCGCCGGGGCCACCATGATCGAGCGCCGGCTCATCGACTGGACCGCCGAACGGCTGCAGCTGGGGGCTGCAGCCGACGGCGTATTCACCTCCGGCGGAAGCCAGTCAAACCTGCAGGCACTGCTGATCGCGCGCAACCACGCCGTTGCCGGGCTGCGGCAGGAGCCGGCCAACGCCGGACTCCGGCTGCCTGCCTTACTGGAAAAACTGCGCATTTTCACGTCAGCGGACAGCCACTTCAGCATCCAGAAGTCCGCGTCCATGCTGGGCATGGGCTTCGACGCCGTCATCTCCGTCCCCTGCACCGCGGACCACAAGATGGACCCGGCAGCGCTTGCCGGGGCCATGGCGGAAACGCACGACGCCGGGCTGGTGCCGATGGCGGTTGTGGCCACCGCCGGGACTACCGACTTCGGTGCGGTGGACCTGCTCGCGGACCTCGCCGCCCTGTCACGCGCCTACGGTGCCTGGTTCCACGTTGATGCGGCTTACGGCGGCGGACTGATGGTTTCCGGCCGCTACCGCCACCTGCTGGACGGGACCCGCCTGGCCGATTCCGTCACCGTGGACTTCCACAAAACGTTCTTCCAGCCCGTCAGTTCCAGCGCCCTGCTGGTCCGCGACCGCGCCATGCTCCAGCACGTCACCTACTACGCGGACTACCTGAACCCGGAAAGCGCCGCCCTGGCCGAGATCCCCAACCAGGTGGACAAAAGCATCCAGACCACCCGGCGCTTTGACGCACTCAAGCTGTGGCTGACCCTGCGCATCATGGGCGCGGATGCCATTGGCGCCCTGTTTGATGAAGCGATCGATCTCGCCGCGCGCGTGGGATCCGTGCTGGCCGCCGACGATGACTTTGAGCTCGCCACCGCTCCGCAGCTCAGCACGCTGGTCTTCCGGTACCGGCCCCGGGTCTCCGGTACTGAACTCAGCGGTACTGAACTCACCGGCGCTGCGTCCGACGCTCACGGGCGGCTGTCCGAGGACGCGGCCGACACCCTCAACCCGGCCATCCGCGCGGCGGTCTTCGCGTCTGGGCAGGCCGTGGTGGCCGGCACCAAGGTAGCCGGCAGGCACTACCTGAAGTTCACCCTCCTCAATGCCGAAGCAACCCTGGAGGACATCAACCAGATCATCAAACTGCTGCGCCGCACCGGCTCGCAGCTGCTGGCCAGCGACAATGCCAGCCCCAGCACCAGCGAGGTGTCCGCATGAGCACCCCGGACTTTAACAGTTCTGCAGAAGCGCGCATTTTCGACTTCGCCGGGATCGGCGTCGGGCCTTTCAACCTGGGCCTCGCCGCCCTTAGCGAGCCGGTGGACGGGCTGGACGGCGTCTTCCTGGAACAACGGGAATCCTTCGACTGGCACCCCGGCATGATGCTGGAGCCGGCCCATCTCCAGGTACCGTTTATGGCGGACCTGGTGACGCTGGCCGACCCCACCTCGCCGTATTCGTTCCTGAATTTCCTCAAGCAGACCGGCCGCCTCTACCGGTTCTATATCCGCGAAAACTTCTATCCGCTGCGCGCGGAGTACAACCAGTACTGCCAGTGGGTGGCCGGCCAGCTGCGGTCCGTCCGTTTTAGCACAGCTGTGCTGGATGTAACGTACGACGCCGGCGTGTACCGCCTTGCGGTAGAAGGTCCGGACGGGCCCGAGGTGCTGCTGGCGCGGCGGCTGGTGCTGGGCACCGGCACCTCGCCGTACGTGCCGGCGGCCTGTGACGGAATAGTCGAAGCGGCCGCCAACGGCGGGGGACTTGTCCTCCACAACGCCGATTACCTGTCGAGGAAGAGTGAACTGCAGGCCAAACGCAGCATCACCATCGTGGGCAGCGGCCAGAGCGCCGCGGAAATCTACTACGAGCTCCTGCAGGACATGGACACCTACGGCTACCAGCTGAACTGGGCCACCCGATCCGGGCGTTTCTTCCCGCTGGAATACACCAAGCTCACCCTGGAGATGACGTCGCCGGAGTACGTGGATTACTTCCATGGGCTGCCTCAGGACCAGCGCGACGGCCTCATCAAGAGCCAGAAGAACCTCTACAAAGGCATCAACTCCGAGCTGATCGACGCCATCTATGACCTCCTGTACACCAAGAGCCTCTCCGGCATGGTGGACACCCAGCTCATGACCCACTCATCGCTCACCGGTGCCGTGTGGGATCCAGCCGCAGGCGCCCACACCCTGCAGCTCCGGCACGAGGAGCAGGGCTCCGATTATGTGCTGGACAGCGAGGCCGTGGTCCTGGCCACCGGCTACACCTACCGGGAACCGGAATTCCTTGCCGGCATCCAGGACCGGATCGCCAGGGACACCGCCGGCCGGTTCGCCGTGGCACGCAACTACAGCACCGGCGTCGAACCCGGCGAAATCTTCGTCCAGAATGCCGAACTGCACACGCACGGCTTTGTCACCCCGGACCTCGGCATGGCCGCCTACCGCAACTCGTGCATCCTGCGTGAGATCACCGGCCGCGAGGTCTATCGCGTGGAGCGCAGCATCGCGTTCCAGCAGTTCGGCCCGCCGGGTGGCCTGCCCGAATCTGCCGAAAGGCTCGCAACCGGAAAAGCAGGGGTGTCAGCATGAGCTTCACGTTCCGCTGTGTTGACGCCGTTGCCGACGCACCCCTCCTCCACAGCTGGGTGACCCAGCCGTACGCGTCGTTCTGGGGGATGCTGTCCTCCACAGTGGAGGGCGTGGTGGAGGAGTACTCGAAAATCCAGGCAACGGGGCATCACCATGCCTTGCTGGGGATCAACGACGACGGCATCCCCGCCTTCCTGATGGAGGAATACCTTCCGGCCGCCTCGCCGCTGGCCGCGGTCTATGCCGTGCAGGAGGGTGACATTGGCATGCACCTGCTGGTGGCGCCGCCGTCGGGAGATCCCCAACCGGGGTACACGTCCGCGGTGATGGACGCCGTGCTGGAGCGGCTGTTCGAAAAACCGGGAGTGGAACGCGTGGTGGTGGAACCGGACGCCAGGAACTCCAAGATCCATGTGCTCAACGAGCGGCTGGGCTTCCAGCCGGCGGGGGTAGTCAACCTGCCGGACAAGGAAGCGCTGCTCAGCTTCTGCACACGCCAGGACTACCTCGCCGCCCGCGCGGCCCTGCGCCACCCCCAAGACCTTTCCGCCCCGATCCACCAGGGAGCATCACTGTGACCACCATCGAGCTCAACCCCGCCGCTGTCATTGACGCCGCGGACGATTTTGACACCGCCGCGGACCGGCCGGACAGCACCGCCAACACCGTTCCCCACCTCGCACCCGAGCGCTGGGCCACGGCCAACCGCCACCTGGTCCGCAAGGCACTCGCCGAATTCCTGCACGAACGCATCCTGGAGCCGCAGCGCCTACGCTCCGGCGGGGGTACCGCAGGTCAGGAGGAGCCCGCGGTGTACGTGGTCCGCAGCGATGACGGCTCAACGGCATACTCATTTACCGCCCGCGTCCTGGAGCTGGAGCACTGGTCCGTGGACGCCGGTTCCATCCGCTGCACGCGCGGCGGCGAGGATGCCGCCCCCGATGCCCTGCGTTTTATCACCGAGTTCAAGGACACCCTGGGGATCCGCGACGAGATGCTTCCGGTCTACCTTGAGGAGATCAGCAGCACGTTGGCCGGCCACTCCTACAAACAATGGCTGGGGCAGCCGTCAGCAGAAGAACTCGTGGCAGGAGTCACCGGCGGAACAGACCCCGCAGCCGACTTCCAGGCCATCGAACGCAGCATGACGGAGGGCCACCCGTGTTTTGTGGCCAACAACGGCCGGCTGGGCTTCGGCATCAGCGACTACCGGGCGTTCGCGCCGGAGACCGGAGCCCCCGTCCGCCTGGAGTGGATCGGGGTCCACCGTACCAAGGCTGTCTTCACCGCCAGCGCAGGACTGGACTACCGCGCCCACCTGGAGGCCGAGCTCGGCGCCGCTGCGCTGCATTCCTTCGACGCCGAATTCGCGGACCAGGGCGTTGACCCCGCACAGTACTTCCTGATGCCGGTGCATCCCTGGCAGTGGGAGAACAAGCTCACCGTCACGTTCGCGGCCGAGATCGCCCAGCAGCACATCATCCACCTGGGGACGGGAACTGACAGCTACCAGGCCCAGCAGTCCATCCGCACGTTCTTCAACACGGACGCCCCGGCAAAGAGCTACGTCAAGACGGCGATGTCCGTCCTGAACATGGGCTTTATGCGTGGACTCTCGCCCCAGTACATGAAGGCAACCCCCGCCATCAATGACTGGCTGCAGGACCTGATCCGGTCAGACGCGGCCCTGCAGAAGCGCGGCCTGGCCATGATCAGCGAGATCGCTGCGATCGGCTACCACAACAGTTACTACGAGGCCGCGTCCGCCAAAGGCTCGCCCTACGGGAAGATGCTGTCTGCGCTGTGGAGGGAAAGTCCGCTCCCTCTGCTGGAGGACGGCCAGCAGCTGGCAACCATGGCGTCCCTGCTGCACGTCGATTCGGCCGGCAAGCCGATGGTGTCTGCCCTGATGGAGCGCTCCGGGCTAGAACCCGTCGAATGGCTGCGCCGCTACTTCGAGGCTTACCTCGTCCCGCTGGTCCACTGCCTCTACCGGTACGAACTCGCTTTTATGCCGCACGGCGAGAACGTGATCCTGGTGCTGGAGGACGGCGTCCCAGTACGGGCCGTTATGAAGGACATCGCCGAGGAAATCGTGGTGATGGGGCGCCGGCTGGACCTGCCCGAGGAGGTGTCACGGATCCAGGTGGACATTCCCGACACCGAAAAGGTGCTGGCCATCTTCACGGATGTGTTCGACTGCATCTTCCGCTTCCTCGGTGCCCTGCTGGTGGAGGACGGGAAACTCAGCGAGGAGGAGTTCTGGGGCACGGCCGCCCGGGTTATCCAGGACTACCAGGCTGAGAACCCGGAGCTCGCGGACCAGTTCGCCCGCCACGACCTGTTCGCGGCGGACTTCGAACTGTCGTGCCTGAACCGGCTGCAGCTGCGGAACAACCAGCAGATGCTTGACCTCACGGACCCGTCCGGCGGGCTGCAGATGGCAGGCCGGCTCGCCAACCCGCTCGCCAGGTTCGCTTAGCGCCCGCTGAACCGCCCTTGATGAAGCGCGAACGTACAGTTGGCGCCCCGCGGCGAGGGCCCCAACTGTACGTTCGCGCTGTGTTGTGAGCTCGGCGGTCGAAGTCAGCTGAGCTCGTCCACCTTGCGCTCCAGCACCGCGCGCTCGGCGGCATTCGCGCAAAGGGCAAGGGCCTGCAGGAGTGCGGTCCGTGCGTCGTCACGCCGGCCGAGCCGGGTGAGCAGCTCGCCGCGGACCGCGGGGAGCAGGTGCGTGCCCGCCAGTTCGCCGCGCGCGGCGATGGCCTCCACCAGTTGCAGCCCGTGCGCCGGGCCGGAGGCCATCGCGACCGCGACCGCTCGGTTGAGTTCGATGACAGGAGACGGGGCGAGCCGGCCCAGGGCTTCGTAGAGAATGACAATCCGCGGCCAGTCCGTTTCGGCAACCGACTGGGCCACCGCGTGGCACTCGGCGATGGACGCTTGGAGCCCGTAAGTCCCCAGACCGCGGGCGGACCCTGCCGCCCTGGCGAGGGCTGCACGTCCGCGCCGGATCGCGGCCTGGTCCCACCGCCGTCGGTCCTGGTCTTCCAGAAGCACCGGGCGCCCGGACGTGTCGAGCCGGGCCGGGAACCGCGCGGCGGTGAGTTCCATAAGCGCAATCAGCCCGAACACCTCGGGCTCCGGCGAGATCCGCACCAGCACTCGGGCCAGGCGGCGGGCTTCGCCGGCTAGGTCCGTACGGATCCACTCGGCGCCGCCCGACGCGAAGGAGCCCTCCGTGAAGATCAGGTAGATAACCTGAAGGACAGACCCGAGCCGTTCAGCCCGCTCGCGCGGTTCGGGGACCGCGAACGGCACCTGCGCAGCGGCCAGCGTCTTCTTGGCGCGGGTGATGCGAGCCTGGATGGTGGCCACCGGCACCAGGAAAGCCTTGGCGATCTCCTCGCTGGCCAGGCCGCCCACCACTCGCAGCGTCAAAGCGATCCGGGCCTCCTTGGACAGCACCGGATGGCAGGAGATGAACATCAGTGACAGTACGTCGTCGTCGATCGCAGCGGGGTCGAAAAGTGCATCCGCTCCGGGTTCTTCCGCCGAAAGATCGCGGGCCAGCAGCCCGTACTTTTCGTCCCTGGCGGCCCGCCGCCGGAAGGTGTCAATCGCGCGACGGCGGCCGGTGGTGAGCAGCCATCCCGCCGGTTGGGCAGGTATCCCGTCGACGGACCAGGAGACGAGGGCCTCGGCGAGTGCCTCCTGCGCGAGGTCCTCGGCCAAGGGGAAGTCACCTGTATAGCGGGCCAGGGCGCCGACGATGCGGGCAGACTCCATCCGCCACACCGCCTCGACGGCGCCCCGCGCCTCAGCACCGCTCATTACCGGTCAGACCTGTCGGTCACAGCTGCAGGTCCGGGCTGCCGTTCAGAGCTGCCCGGTCTGCTCACGCCAGGCGCGTTCCTTCTGGATCCATTCGTTGTCCTGCGGGAACTCGTCGATGGTGGGCACACGGCGGATTTCGGTTTTGGTGCCGGCCGTCATCGGGGCCCGCTTGGCCCACTCGATGGCTTCCTGCTTCGACGCCACATCGAGGAGGTAGAAGCCACCGAACAATTCCTTGGTTTCGCCGTAGGGGCCGTCGGTGACCACGGGTGTTTCGCCGGTGAAGTCGACCACAACGCCCTCCTTCGGGTCGTCGAGGCCTTCGGCCGCCAACAGGACGCCTGCATGGATCAGCTCGTCGTTGAACTTGCCCATGGCGTTCATGGCTTCTGTGAAGTCGACGTTCGTGAACTCCGCGAGTGACTCGTCGGTTGCCCGCATGATCAGCATGTACTTTGCCATTTCGCACTCCTTGGTTATGGAAGGTCGCCCTTCGACCTTCTCACCCATAGGTCGAACGGCGCGAGGCCGGATCGACACAACATGAAAATTTTTCCGTAGTCTGGGGCGCATGGAGACTCCCACCACAGCGCTCGTAACAGGTGCAACCGCAGGCTTGGGGGCGGAGTTCGCCCGCCAACTCGCGCAGGAAGGCCACCACATGGTGTTGGTGGCCCGCGACGCCGCCCGGCTCCAGCAGATCGCCGAAGAACTGGAGCGTGATTACAGCGTTTCCACGGAGGTGCTGTCTGCAGACCTGACGGACGACGCCGGCGTGGCTGCCGTCGTCGGGCGCCTCACGGACGCCGCGCGGCCGGTAGAAGTCCTGGTCAACAACGCGGGGATCGGGCTCCTGCATTCCTTCGAAAACAATTCCTTGGACGACGAGAAACGGCACCTGCGGCTGCACGTGGCGACCCCCATGGAGCTTTGCCATGCCGCCCTGCAGGGGATGCTTGAACGGCATTCCGGCCGGATCATCAACGTGGCCAGCGTGGCGGCTTTCGCCAACCGCGGCAGCTACTCGGCTGCGAAAGCCTGGCAGGTCAGCTTCAGCCGCTGGGCCAACCTTGCCTATGGACCGAAGGGCGTGCATGTCACGGCGTTGTGCCCCGGATTCACGCACACCGAATTCCATGACCGGATGGGCATGGACAAGTCGGTCGCCCCGCACTGGATGTGGCTGCGGGCGGACTGGGTGGTCCGGGACGGACTGGCGGACAACGCCCGCGGGAAGGGCGTTTCGATCCCCACCAAACGCTACAAACTGGTGGCTGCCATCTCACGCGTACTGCCGGCACGGTTTACCTCCGGGCCGCCGCGGCGTCCGAAGCAGTAGTTTTCCGTGGGGCGCGCACAGCCACCACCACCGCGATACCGATCACGGCGCCCACGAAGGTCTCCACCGCGCGCTCCGTGACCAGGAGGCCCGGGTCCGCGGGCGCGGCAAGCTGCGTCATCAGCAGGATCACCGGAGTGAAAAAGACCATGGCCCAGCCGTAGTGCCGCGCCATGAACAGTTCGGTGGGGAACTGGAACGCGATCACCAGCAGCGCCAGCACGGCGGCGGTGTGGCCGGGGAAATACTGCAGCGGAGAGAGCGGCCCCGGGAAAAGTACGACGGCGACCAGCGCCAACCCGACGAACGTCCCCACGATGCGGTGGATGCCGCGGTGGACGCGGCTGGGCAGGTCGGCTCCGGCGAGGGGAACAGCGGCCGCGGCCATCGCCCAGTGCGGGTGTCCGCTGCCGCTCAGCACCCCGCAGGCGCCGGCGGCACCGACGGCCAGGACATAGCGGGCGGCGTGCACCAGCGCGGCCTGCCGGAGTTCACCGTTGAGACGCGGAACGTCCCGCATGGCGCCAGCCTGCCAGGCACGTACCCGCAGCCAGCCGGCGAAGCCCACGAGGATTGAGAATGCAGCCGAGGCGGCACCGATCAGCACGGCCGTCAGGAACGGAACGCTTGTCGGGACCGAGGCGCAGGCGCCTAACGCGAGGATGCCGAAGAACGGTCCGTTCGGCTTGAGCCGCACCTTGTCGGAGAACAGGGACCCGACGCCGGCCAGCAAGGCCTCCACCAGCACCAGCCACCAGGAGTGGATGTGGTTGACGGACAGGAACACGCCTACCGTGATGCCGCTGACCAGGACCACTGCCGCCTGGGCCTGGTGCTTGAGGCGCAGCTGATGGGATTCCGAGCGCCCGTACATGCCCGTCAAGGCACCGAATACTGCGTACATGGTGAGCTCGGGGCGGCCGATGGCCAGGAGTACCAGCGATGGCACTGCCACGCTGAGGGCAACCCGTACGGCCGAGAGCCGGTCGTTGTGCGCCGGACCCAGGACGTGCATGGTGCGGGCATGGGCCATGACTCTGCGCACCGCCAACACCACCTATCCTTCAGACTCTTGTTCGAAAATTAGCAGACGCCCGGACTGGCCACCATTAGCTGGGTCACAGGGCGTCGCGTAGGCCGGGCGGATCAAAGCCCGTCCGGCCGGGCCGGATCAGGGCGGGTCGGGCACGGCTAAGGCCCGCCCTTCGTGCTTCCCCCCAAGGGAAGCGCGTAGGACGGGCCTTTGAGCGCGGGCTACAAGACGGCCCAGTCAGGCCGGTTTGTTGTGCGGTGCTTAGGCTCCGGCAGGAACCTTGGCGGCCGCGGCATCGGTGACGTCCTGGGATTCGAACGGCATGTCGGCCAGGTTGATCAGAGGGTTCTCGTCCTGGGTGGCAACCAGTTCCTTGGCCTCCGCCTGGGTGTCCACGCTGGGCATGGAGCCGGGCAGCGGACGCTTGGCTGATTCCTTCAGGAAGTAGATGGCCACAGCCCCGATGGCTGAAGTCACCATGAGGTAGTACGCCGGCATCATGTCATTGCCGGTGGCCTTGATCAGCGCAGCAACGATGAACGGGGTGGTGCCCCCGAAGATGGCAACGGCGAAGTTGTAGGCGATACCCATGGCGCTGTACCTGTTGGCTGTCGGGAACTGCGCAGGCAATGCCGACGCGAGGTTCGCAACATAGAACGTCACGGGGAAGGCGATCAGCGAGAGGCCTGCCAGCGTGGACCACACCTCACCAACACCGATGAGCAGGAAGGCCGGCGTAGCCAGCACCACGGTGCTGATGGCGCCGATCCACAGGACCGGACGGCGGCCGATGCGGTCGGACAACTTGCCCGTCAGCGGGATGCACAACGCCATGATGACCAGCACGGGGATGGTCAGGAGCGTGCCGTGGACCTCGTCGTAGCCCTTGGACTCGGTGAGGTACGTGGGCATGTAGGACGTCAGGGCGTAACCGGCGGTGTTGGCAGCGGCGACAAGGATCATCGCCACGAGGAGTGAGCGCCAATAAGCCTTGACGATTCCGACCGGAGTCTTGGCGGCGTCCACGTCAGCTGCTGCTGCTGCGGCGGCCTGTCCGATGGATTCCTGCGCGTCCAGGGTGGCCTGGAACTGAGGGGATTCCTCGATCTTGTTCCGGAAGTAGATCGCGATGAGGCCCAACGGACCTGCAATCAGGAATGGAATGCGCCAGCCCCATTCCTCCATGGTGCTCTGGCCGAGGGTCAGCTGCAGGACGGAAACCAGTGCCGCACCCAGGGCAAATCCGAGGTAGCTGCCCATGTCCAGGAAGCTTGCAAAGAATCCACGGCGCTTGTCCGGAGCGTATTCGCTGACGAACGTGGTGGCGCCGGCGTATTCACCGCCGGTGGAGAAGCCCTGTATGAGCTTCAGGATTACCAGCAGTGCCGCGGCCCAGATGCCGATCTGCGCGTATCCGGGCAGGAGTCCGACGGCGAACGTGCTCGCCGCCATGATCATGAGTGTTGCGGCGAGGACCTTTTGGCGCCCGATCTTGTCGCCGAGCCAGCCGAACACGATGCCGCCGAGTGGACGGGCGATGAACGTGGCGGCGAAGGTTCCAAGCAGGAACAGCGTCTGGACGGACTTGTCGGCTTCGGGAAGGAAGACGGGTCCCATGGTGGTGATCAGGTAGCCGAACACGCCGACGTCGAACCATTCCATGGTGTTACCCACGATGGTTCCGCCGAGCGCCTTCTTAAGCATGGGCTGGTTGACCACGTTCACGTCGGACTCTTTGAGTCGGCGACGCGAAAGGATCTTAGGTTTCCGCGCACTTGTTGGCGCGGTAGGTCGTGCGTTGTTGGGTCCTGCATCGTTGGGTCGGCCGGCGTTGTTCACGCCTGCTGAAGAGTCGGTCGTGCTTCGGTCTGTGGGCATTTGGGCGACTCCTATGGAGGTCATTTGCTTGCGACTTGTAGCTGCCCCGCTCTGGGCAGGCCTTCAATTTTACGCGGTTTCCGTGGCAATTGAGAGTTTCATGCCGTAAAGTTCCCTCCTTAGAGAGCGTTTCCACTGGTTTTGAGCGATTTCTTTTGGCGGGTCTCGCCCCGTCGTTACTGGGATTCTGGCGATTCGGGCTCATCGTTATCGAATCTTTTGTTCCGGACGCATTTTCGGGACCATTTTTCCCCTGAATCACGCGGAAAAGTGACAGCCGCCACGGCCGTCCGGGCTGCGGTCCTGCCTGCCTTGCAGACCGTCATCCGGCCCCACGTAGAGGCCGGAAGCCGGGGGTTCACAACCGAGCCTGAAACTGCCTATTGTTGAGCCATGGGAACACTGATTCTTGAGTAGGCGGACGCCTGCGGCCTGGTACCACCGGCCCCGTCCAGCTGATCTCGTCAGACACACTGATTCTCCTCAGAAAGGTTCCACCAAATGACTGAAAACAACACTCCCAGCCAGCCCGACTCCGCGCAGGACGAGGCCGACGAAAAGGGCATCCGGGCCGGACTCACCGACGCACAGCGGGCCATGCTCGCCAGCAAATCCCGGGGCGGCGACGCCGGGCTGCAGAGCGTCGGCAAGAGCCACAAGCCCACGCATGCCAGCGGCAAGCAGGGCCCGGCGGAGAAGAAGGTCCGCTGGTAATTCCAGCGCCGGCACAGCACGCCAGACCTACTATTGGTAACCACTTCATTTCATTGCGGAAGGAAGAAAAAATGGCTGAAAAACATGCTGGAGAAAAGATCGAACCGGAGGTCGCGGGCCATCTCGCGGCAGCCATGGACACCCCGTCCATGCCGGACCCGGCCACCATTGCGGTGACTACTGCCATGGCAGGCGAACGCCAGTGGCCGGACGGCAACGGCAAGCGCCGGCACCCCAAAGAGCGGGGTACAGGCCACGGCCGCATGGGGCAGGAAACTGCAGTCACGGCCGTGCACCGCACCGGCCGCCCCCAGATGCCGCACTCGTCCTAGGCACAATCCCGCTGACGACGCGGATCTAACCTGACGACACAGAAACGGCTTGACGACACCCGAATTCGGGTGTCGTCAAGCCGTTTCGGTGTCCCAGGAAAATTTGCGCGTCATGGGCGAGCCGTGGCTACCCCTCCGGCACTACTTCGTCCGGGGACTTGTCCAGCCGCCAGCCCCTCCACACCGGATGCCTGAGCTTGCCGCTGCCCGTCCATTCCCCGAAAGTCACCTCGCCCACCATCCGGGGCGTCACCCAATGGGCATCCGAGGCGTCCTCGTGGGGAACGTCGTCGAACGGTGACGTCTTGCGCGCCAGATCGTCCACCTTCCGCCGGAGTTCCTCCAGTTCGCGCATGCTGAACCCGCTGCCCACCCGGCCCACATAGCGCAGCTTGTTGCCCTCGGGGATGCCCACCAGCAGCGAACCTACCGAACTTTGCCGCCCGCCTTTGCCCGGCCGCCAGCCACCCACCACCACTTCCTGCGTCTGCTCCAGCTTGATTTTGATCCACGTCCGGGTCCGTTGCCCGCTGACGTAGCGGCTGTCGGTCCGCTTGGCCATCACGCCCTCGAGGCCCAGTTCCTGTGCGCTGTCCAGGATGTGCTCGATCCTCTCGTCCAGGATGGTGGACAGCTCCACGGGAGACTCCGACGGGCGATGGAACTCCTCCAACCGCTGCCGCCGCTTCGCGAAAGGCAGCCGGCGGAGGTCCTCGCCGCCGTCAGACAGGAGGTCAAAAAG
Source organism: Pseudarthrobacter lactosi (assembly GCF_055412785.1). Classification (NCBI taxonomy): domain Bacteria; kingdom Bacillati; phylum Actinomycetota; class Actinomycetes; order Micrococcales; family Micrococcaceae; genus Pseudarthrobacter; species Pseudarthrobacter lactosi. The sequence continues at coordinate 373,327 of NZ_JBVAYS010000003.1, read as the reverse complement.
CATGAGCCGGACCGGAATCGCTGCGCGGGCCCTTGCGACGTCGCCGGGCCGGGTCAGCTTCATGCGTCCCTGGAGCAGCCCGAAGTCGGGCTTCCCGGAACGCCCGACGGCGATGATCTCACCGTCCGCGACGAACGGCCTCGCCGGCCAGCAGGCCCGGTCCGTCAGCTCCGGGTAGGTTGCGGTGACATCAATGCCGTTGCGGCTGAAGATACGGACCTTCTTTTCGTCCGCGACCAGCAGGGCACGCACACCGTCCCACTTCAGCTCAAACTGCCAGTCGCTGCCGTGGAGGTCGGCGGCGGTGCCCGCAGTGGCCATCATGGGACTGAAATCCTCCGCGCGACGTGGCGGGGAAGGCGTGGCTGCGGCCGGGGCAACTGCGGCGGCCGGCTCAGTCCTGGAAGTGCCGTCCGCCGAATCACCCGCCGCCGAATCACCCGCCGCGGAATCCGCCGTCGAAGCATCGTCCGGTTCCTCCGCCGGTTCATCTTCCATGTGGGCCCGCCGCGGATGGAACGTGTGGTGGTCCTTGTCCATCAGGTGGATGAGCCATTGCCCTTCGGCGTCCTTGCCCTGCCCGCGGCCGGTGTGGATGAGGGCGAACTTCCTGGTGCCGCCGAGGCCCCCGCCCTCAGAGCCCGTCAGGGTGGCGATGACCTCCCGGCCGTTGATCCATTTCTCCAGTTCATACGTGCCGTGGTCCCAGATGGTGACTTCACCGGCGCCGTATTGGCCTTTGGGAATGGTGCCCGCAAAAGTGGCATAGTCCAGGGGGTGGTCCTCGGTCTGGACCGCCAGGTGGTTCTTGCCACCGGATTCCGGGACGCCTTTCGGCAGGGCCCAGGACACCAGCACGCCCTCGTGCTCCAGCCGGAAGTCGAAGTGCAGCCTGCTCGCGTGGTGCTCTTGGATCACAAAGGTGTCGCCGTTTCCGGAAGCGCCGGAGAACGGTTCCGGCGTCGCGTGGGGGTCCCGCATCGACCGGTACCGCTCCAGACGGGTGTGCGCGCCGCCGTCGTCCGTCTTCCCGTCTGGGGAGCCATGGTCCCCGGCGTCCCCCGGGTGCCCGGCACCGCGGCCGACGGCGGCAAAGGCGTCCTTGCCCGCTTTCACCCGGCGCAGCACGGCGTTGTAGTCGAGGTGCTGGAGCTTGGGGGAGCCGATCTCCTGCCAGGTCCGCGGGGCGGCCACCGTGGGGGTGAGCCGGCCGCGCAGGGAGTACGGCACGATGGTGGTTTTGGCGGCGCTGTTCTGGCTCCAGTCCACCAGAACCTTGCCTTTGCGCAATGTCTTTTTCATGTCGCTGACGGCAAGATCCGGGTGGTCCGCTTCCAGCGCGCGGGCCAATTCGTGGGCAAAATCCGAGATCTGATCGGAGGTCTGGGTGCCGTCAAGGCCGGCATAGAGGTGAATGCCCTTGCTGCCACTGGTCACCGGCACAGGTTCCAGGCCCACGTCCTGCAGGATGGCCCTCGCCAGGAACGCCACCTCGGCGCATTCCGCCAGGCCTGCGCCCTCGCCGGGATCGAGGTCCAGGACCAGGCGGTCCGGATTGAGCTGCCTGCCGTGGGAGTCCACTTGCCACTGGGGGACGTGGATTTCCAGGGAATTGATCTGGCCGAACCAGGTGAGCGTGGCGGGATCGTTCACCATCGGGTAGTAGATGGTCCGGTCCTTGTGCTTGATGGCAGCCCGGGGGAGCCAGCCGGGCGCTGAATCCTCCAGGTTCTTCTGGAAGAACACTTCGCCGGGCTGCCCGGCGGTGCCCACGCCGTTGACCCACCGCTTGCGCGTGGCGGGCCGGTTGGCCGCTGCGGGAATCAGGACATGGGCCACGGCGGCATAGTAGGCCAGGACGTCGGCCTTGGTAGTGCCGGTCTCCGGGTAGATGATTTTGTCCAGGTTGGTGAGGGTCAGTTCCCGGCCCGCCACCCTGACACGCTCCTTAGGACCGGCCATGGGTCTTCACCTCCGGCCCCGCGTGATGTTCACTTGAGGGATGAGAGCCATCTGGAAAGGTGCCATTGCGTTTGGCCTGGTGAACGTGCCCGTGAAGGTCTACAGCGCCACCGAGGACCACGACATCAGCCTCCACCAGGTCCACAATGCCGACGGCGGCCGGATCCGGTACCAGCGCCGCTGCGAGGTGTGCAGCAAGATCATCGATTATTCGGACATCGACAAGGCGTTCGAGGACGACGGCCGGACGGTGGTCCTGTCCAAGGATGAACTCAAATCCATCCCGGCGGAAAACAGCCACGAGATCGAAGTGGTCCAGTTTGTTCCGTCCGAACAGCTCGAACCCATGATGTTCGAGAAGAGCTACTACCTGGAGCCGGATTCCAAGTCGCCCAAGGCCTACGTCCTGCTTCGTCGGGCGCTCGAGGATACGGACCGGGTGGCCATCGTCCAGTTCGCCCTGCGCGAGAAGACCCGGCTGGGGGCGCTGCGCATCAAGGACGACGTCCTGGTCCTGCAGTCCCTGCTGTGGCCCGATGAGGTCCGGGAGGCCAGCTTCCCGGCCCTGGATACGTCCATCCGGATTTCCGCCCAGGAACGCGAAATGTCCGCCGCTCTGGTGGAGTCCATGGCCGCCGATTTCGAGCCCGAGCACTTCACCGATGACTATCAGGTGCAGCTCCGGAAGCTCATCGAGGCCAAGCTGGAGAAGGGCGATTCGCTCGATACCGATGAAACGTTTGGCGCAGAAGCCGGTGAGGGCGGCAACGGCGAGGTCATCGACCTGATGGAGGCGCTGAAGCGCAGCCTGGAGCGGAAGCGCGGCGGCGGGAAGCCTTCCGCCGCTGAGGATGCGGGCACCGCGGATGCGGCCTCCGGGGACGCGGACGACGCCGGCACGGAAGAAAGTGCCGGCAGTTCCGGCGGGAAGGCTCCAGCCCGAGCCGGCGCCAAGACTGCAGGGGCGAGGACAACCGGTGCCAAGACGGCTGCGGCGAAGTCCTCCGGAACCAAGTCCGCCACCAAGTCCGCCACCACGGCCGCCGCTGCGAAGCCTGCGGTGAAGGCCACCACCACGCGGGCGCGAAAGGGTGCTTGATGCGGTGCGCGAACACGTTGCGTTGGGGGAGATGGCCGCCGCCTAGGATTTCCGCAGGGCGGAGATAAGCTCGCTCTTCTTTTTGGCTGAGTAACCGGTGAGGCCTATTTCCTTGGCTTTGGCCTTCAGCTGCGGGACGGTCCAATCCTCGTAATCGCCGGATTTGCCGCCCTTGCGTCCCACCGCGGAGCGGCCTTTGTTGGCGGCCGCGTTCGAGATGCGGGCGGCCTTCTGCTTGGACGCGCCGTCGTCGCGCAGCTCCTCGTAGAGTTCGGGATCTTTCAGGCTCGGGTTTTTCTTTCCGGGCATGTCGTCCTCCTTCACCGCGTCCGGAATTTCGACAGGCTCAATCTCCGGTGACTGTGCCTGTCGAAATCCCGGACGCCGTCGCACCGTATTGGCTGGTCAGGCTTCCACGCTAATTCCGGGACTCTGGAAACACAAGGAAGCAACCTCAGCACAATGGCGTCGTCGATTTCCTGCCGGTCATCCGGCGCAGAATCACCCGGACCGGTTTTGTCATCGACCATGGTCGGTCGGCTCAAAGAGCGTTCGCAGAGCGTCCGTCATGCGGCCAGCTCGTCGAACGAACGGTCTCGCCATTAGGTGATTGGGCACGGCTTGGACCAGACGGGGACAAGCTGCTTGACGTCAGGGGGGCCCAGAAGCAAAGGGGTGACCTCGTGCTGGTAGTCGCGGTAGGCCGCAGTGGTCAGGAAAGCGGCGGAGGCGGCGGCATCGCGGTACAACTGGAAGGCGCACACGACGTCTGGGTCGGCAGGGTCGACGCAGTAAAAGTAGGCGTCATGGCCGTCGTTGGCCTGGACGGCCGGGGCCATATGCCGTTGCCAGATGGCACGAACGGCATCGCGTTGACCAGGCTTGGTCCGGTGCGTGATGAATACGGCGATCTGAGACATGGTGGTCCTTTAGATTCTGACGAAACGAAGCGTTTCGGTTTGCAGCCTACACGAATCGTTTCGTTTCGGTAGACTCACGTCATGACCGATCAGCACCGCGAGAAGCCGACCCCTCCGTCTCGGCGTTCGTCACGCACGCAGGAAGCGGTTTTGAGGGCAGCGATTGGGCTATTTGAACAATCTGGATACTCACGCATGACCATCGACGGGATCGCGGACCGGGCTGGCGCGAGTAAAGCGACCATCTACCGGTGGTGGCCGGGTAAGGGAGCGATACTGCTGGAGGCGTTCTTGTCAGAGGTCGAAGCTGACCTTGCTTTTCCTGACACTGGAACCCTGCGGGAGGACCTTGTCGCACAGGTGTCCGCTCTCGCGCACGTGCTCGGAGAAACCAGTCTGGGGCAGATGGCTGTTGCGCTCTTGGGCGAGGCCCAACATGACACTCAGTTGGCGGCGGCCTTTCGGTCGGGCTGGCTTGAGCCGCGGCGGACAGTGGGGCGCGAGGTCCTCATCCGCGCCATTAAGCGTGGAGAACTGCGTGCTGATCTCGACCTCGAAGTCGTACTCGACGGCCTTTACGGACCCGTGTACCTGCGGTTGTTGTTCGGACACGGGCCTCTGGACAGGTCCACGGTCGAGGCGTTGGTTGATCAGGTTCTGCAGGGAATCGCGCAGCAGGACCAGCCCTGACCTGGCGGCCGTGCAGACGACTTCTGGGATGACACCGTTTGTAGCTCCAGACGCTTTACAGCCCGCACCGCTGCGGCCACAATGGGTCGCATTACAGCTCTGTGGAACAGCGTGCTGTCACTGGAAGCCTGTCAAGGGAAAAGCCTGTCAAAGGAGAGGGGCGCCACCATGAATGACAAAGCGGACGTAGACGAGGCAGACCGGGCATTAAAGCAAAAGCACCGGGCCATGTGGGCCTCCGGGGATTACCCGGCACTTGCCAGTGAACTGGTCCAGGATCTCGGGGCCATTTTGGTTGATGCCTGCGGAATCAAGCCGAAGCAGCACGTTTTGGACGTGGCGGCCGGTGCCGGCAACGCGGCCATTCCTGCGGCCATGATGGGCGCCCATGTGGTGGCCAGCGACCTCACCCCGGAGCTGTTCGACGCCGGCCGTCGGCAGGCTGCCGATCGCGGCGCCAGGCTTGAATGGCTGGAAGCAGACGCCGAGTCGCTGCCGTTCGAGGACCACGCCTTTGACGTGGTCACGTCCTGCATGGGCGTGATGTTCGCTCCGCACCATCAGGCCGGAGCGGACGAAATTGTCCGGGTGTGCAAGCCCGGCGGCACCATCGGCCTGCTCAGCTGGACGCCCGAAGGCTTCATTGGAAGGATGTTTGCCACCATGAAGCCGTTCGCGCCGCCGCCTCCGCCCGGAGCCCAGCCGCCGCCGCTGTGGGGCAGCGAGGATCATGTGCGGGAACTCTTCGGCGACAGGATCACCGATATCCAGGCGAAAAAGCGCACGTTGGCCATCCGCAGTTTCCACCAGCCGGAGGACTTCCTGCGCTATTTCAAGTCCCACTACGGTCCCACCATCTCGGTGTACAAGTTCATCGGCGACGACAAGGACAAGGTCCAGGCGCTGGACATGGCCCTCACCGAACTTGCCGACTCCTTCGGCGACGCGCACGGCGACGCCGTATGGCAGATGGAATGGGAATATCTGCTGTTGACCGCCAGGAAGGCCAAATAATGCCCACGAACCTTGTGGCCACATCCACTATCACCATTGATGCTCCGGCGGACCGCGTCTGGGAAGTCATCACCGATCCGGCCGCCGTCAAGGAATTTATGTTCGGCGCGGACCTGGAGACGGACTGGACGGAGGGTAGCCCCATCGCGTGGCGTGGCGAGTGGGAAGGCAAACCCTACGAGGATAAGGGCGAGATCCTTGAGGTGGATCCTGGCCGCAAGCTGGTCCACACGCACTTCAGTCCGCTGGGCGGCCAGGAGGACATGCCGGAAAATTACCACACGCTCACCTGGACCCTCGAGGGCCAGGACGGTGCAACAGTGCTTACGCTGTCGCAGGACAACAACGCCAGCGAAGACGCGGCGGAACACTCCAAGGGCATGTGGGACATGCTCGTGGCGGACGTGAAGAAGATCGCCGAACGCGGCTAACCGCCCCTACTGAAAGTGCACGAGAAAAACTGAAAGTGCACGAGAAAAGCCAGCGGCCGCCGTCGTGCCTGCCCTACGAGAGGGGACAGGCACGACGGCGGCCGCTGGCGTCCGGCTGTTTACTCGGCGTCGTGGTCCGTTTCCAGGATCTGGACCAGACGCTCCAGGGCGTCATCCGCGCCTGTGCCTTCGGCGCGGAGCACCACAACATCGCCGTGGGCGGCACCCAGGCTCATGAGGGACAGGATGCTCGCGGCGTCCATTGCCTCATCGACCGGCTCGCCTTGGCGGGCGATGGTGATGTCCAGGTCGAACTCGCCGGCGGCCTCGGCAAAGATGGCGGCGGGGCGGGCGTGCAGGCCTACTCGGCTGGCGACGGTTGCGGTGCGTTCTGACATTATTGCTCCTTCTTGTCTTTCGGCGCCGGGTTCAGCGCCGTGAATCTGTGGTGGGTAAGGCAGTGTCAGACCGTTGCGGGAACGGACTCCACGGTAGCAGCGGGCTCGCGGACGGCCCATCGCTTGAGGGCGATGACTGCCAGCGCGCTGACCACGGTTCCGGCCAGGATGGCGATGACGAACATCGCCAGGTTGCCAATGGCGAAGAACACGAAGATACCGCCGTGGGGTGCCTGGGAGGTGACGCCGGTGGCCATGCAGAGGGCTCCGGTGAGGGCGCCGCCCACCATGCTGGCGGGGATCACTCGCAGCGGGTCGGCCGCTGCGAACGGGATGGCACCTTCGGAGATGAAGGAGGCGCCCAGCAGCCAGGCTGCCTTGCCGTTTTCGCGTTCAGCCAGGCTGAAGAGCTTCTTATCGAGGACAGTGGCCAGGGCCATTGCCAGCGGCGGGACCATGCCTGCGGCCATCACGGTTGCCATGATCTGCCACGGGGCCTGGTTGGTGGCGCTGCCGGCGCTCAGGCCGGCCACTGCGAAGGCGTAGGCAACCTTGTTGACGGGGCCGCCGAGGTCGAAGCACATCATGAGGCCGAGAATGATGCCCAGAACGACGGCGGACGCACCGGACATGCCGGACAGCCATGTGTTCAGTCCAAGCGTGATACCAGCGATCGGTCCGCCGAGGAACAGGAACATCAGCCCCGAGGCCACGATCGATGCCAGCAGAGGAATGATGACCACTGGCATCAGGCCCCGCAGCCACCGGGCGACCTGCCATGTGCCGATCAGGTGGGCGATGTAGCCGGCCAGCAGGCCGCCCACAATGCCGCCGAGGAAGCCGGCGCCCATGAATCCGGCAACCGCGCCAGCGACGAAGCCCGGTGCAATTCCGGGCCGGTCGGCGATGGCGTATGCGATGTAGCCGGCCAGCGCCGGTACCAGGAAGCCCATCGACAGGGCGCCGATCTTGAAGAAAACGGTGCCAAGGTAAAGGGCCAAATTGCCGTCGGGCAGGTTGAACAAAGTGTTATTGGCCAGGATGTCGTTGGCCTTGGTGCCCAGGGCGATGTCAAAGCCCGCCAGCAGGAAGCCCAACGCGATCAGCAGGCCGCCACCGGCCACAAACGGGATCATGTAGCTGACGCCCGTGAGGAGGGCCTTCTTCAGCTTCTGGCCGATGTGCTCGCCCTTTTCGGTGGCCTCGTTCTCGGCCTGCTCCTCCGCCCCGAAGTGGGGGACGCGGCGCGCATTCGGATTCTCAGCCGCAGCGAGTGCTTCCTGGACCATCTTGGCGGGCTCGTCGATGCCGCGCTTGACGGGGGCGTTGATGACTGGCTTGCCGGCGAAACGCTCCTTGCCGCGGACATCCACGTCCACCGCGAAGATCACGGCTTCGGCGGCGGCGATGACGGCGGGGTCAAGCGGCTTCGCGCCGGAGGAACCCTGGGTTTCCACCTGCAGGTCCACGCCCATTTCCTGGGCAGCGGCAACCAGTGAATCGGCGGCCATGTACGTGTGGGCGATGCCGGTGGGGCACGCGGTCACGGCCACCAGGCGCCTGGGACCCGCGGTGGTTGAGCCTGTTGCAACCGCGCCGGCGGCAGGCGCCGCATCAGCAGAAGCAGCAGGCGCAGCAGCCGCAGCAGCCGCAGGAGCAGCATGCGCGGCCGGCTTGTCCGCCAAAGCGCCATCCACCAGTGCCACGATTTCCTCGCGGGAAGAAGCCGCACGCAACGACGCCGTGAAGTCCTTTTTGATCAGGGACCGGGCCAGTTTCGACAGCAACTTCAGGTGTTCCTGATCGGCGCCGTCGGGGGCGGCGATGAAGAAGATCAGGTCCGCGGGGCCGTCTTTGGCGCCGAAGTCCACCTTGGGGTTGAGGCGGGCCATGGCCAGCGTGGGTTCGATGACCGCGGCAGAGCGGCAGTGCGGGATGGCAATGCCTCCGGGGATGCCGGTGGCGGTCTTCTGCTCCCGGGCGAAGGCGTCGGCGAAGAGGCCTTCAACCTCTGATGCGCGTCCGGTGGCCGCTACTTTGCTGGCCAGGTGCCGGATCACGTCCTCGGGCGAGGTGCCCAGGTTCTGGTCGAGCTCGACCAGTTCGGTGGTGATGAGCTGAGTCACTGTCAATCCTTTCGAAGGGCCGTGATGGTTACGGCATCCGGGGTGGTTTGGTGGACTGCCGGGACAGTGGAACCCGGCAGCGAAGCGGCGGCGGCACCATGTGCCACTGCCTGACGGAGGCAATCGGCCGGGGCGGCGCCCTGGCCGTGGGCGAGCAGATAGCCAGCCAGCGACGAATCGCCCGCGCCGACCGTACTGACCGCGGCGACCGGCGGATGCGTGGCGAGCCACGCGCCGTCGGCCGTTACCAGGACAGCTCCCTTGGATCCGAGAGTTGCCAGCACAGCACCCACACCGGAACGCACGACGGCGGCGGCGGCCGCTGCTGCAGCCTCCGGATCCGCTTCCAGTTCGTCTGCGGTGGACGCCGTGGCGAAGCCGGCTGCTGCAGCCAGTTCCGCCAGTTCCTCGGCGTTGGGTTTGAGGAGGTCCGGTTTCCCGGACATGCCATCCAGCGACGTGCCGGAGACGGCGCCGGCGAGCGGCGCCCCGGAGGAGTCGACGGCGATGAGCGGCACGCCGCCGTCGGCCCCGGAACCAGCTGAACGCAACCGCCGGGTGACGGTGGCGTAAAAGTCGGCCGGGAAGCCCGGCGGCAGGGATCCTGCCAGGACCACCCAGCTGGCGTTGCGGGCGCGCTCCAGCAGCAGGGCGATCAAGGCTTCCTGCTGCTCTTCGCTGAGCAACGGCCCGGGCTCGTTGATCTTGGTGGTCACGCCACCGGGCTCGGTGAGGGCCACGTTGGTGCGCAGCGGCTCGTCAATGGGCAGGGCGGCGAACGGGACGCCGTCGTGCTGCAACCCGGCCAGGACGGGATCGCTGTCGCCGCCGGGGAGTACCGCGATGGTCTGCAGGCCCGACGCGACCAGCGCCCGGGACACGTTAACGCCCTTGCCGCCTGATTCCTGGCTGACCGAGATGGCCCGCTGGACCTCGCCGCGTTCCAGGGGTCCGGGCAGGGCCACCGTGCGGTCCAGGCTGGGGTTGGCCGTGAAGGTGACGATCATGCGATCACCACGTCAACGCCGGCCTCGGCCAGGGCCGCTGCCAGCTCGGGGCTGGGCTCGCTGTCTGTAATCAAGGTGTCCAGATCTTTCAGGGAGGCGAACTGGACCAGGGTTTCTGCGTCCAGCTTGGAGGAATCGGCCAGCACCACGATGCGGCGGGCCGAATGGACGAAGGCTGCCTTGACGGCGGCTTCTTCAGGATCGGGGGTGCTGAGGCCAAAGCTGGGGTGGATGCCGTTGGCGCCGATGAAGGCGATGTCCGGGCGCATCCGCTGCGCCGCCTCCACCGTTGCCTGCCCCACGGCGGCCTGGGTGAGGCCGCGGACCCTGCCGCCCAGGATCTGGAGGGCGATGCCGGGGGTGCTGGACAGCTTCGCTGCAATGGGAACGGCGTGCGTGATGACCACCAGTTCGGCACCGGCTTCGGCGGAAGGCTCGACGGCGACGCGGCGGGAGAGGAGGTCGGCCAAGGCCTCGGTGGTGGAACCGGCGTCGAGCAGGATGCTGCCGGACTTTGCCTGGGGGATCAGGGCAAGGGCCGCTTGCGCGATGCGCATCTTCTGGTCCGGGCGCTGGATGGCCCGTTCGTTGATGCTTTCTTCGGTGGTGCTGAAGCGGTCGGCCGCAACTGCTCCGCCGTGGACCCTTCGCACAGTGCCTGTGGTTTCAAGGGTGGCGAGGTCGCGGCGGACGGTTTCGGTGGTGATGCGGAAGCGCTCAGCCAGCATGGTCACGCTGACCCGGCCGGTGCCGGCAACAAGCTCGGCAATCTTTTGCTGGCGCTCCTCGGCGAACACGTACCCTCCATTGCGTAAAGTCTGGGTTCCATCCGTGACTGGTATCACATGATGTGGAATTACTTGACTTTATCTTTGCTTATGTTGGTTTGTCAATGGAAACCCACCCGAAACAAAGATGGCGGACCGGTCTTATGGACGAGCCGGTCCGGGGGACGAAAAAGCCGGACCGGACCCCGGGGGGTCCAGCCCGGCCTAGCCGGTTTCATGACGGGCGCTTCCGGTCCGGAACGCTAGATGCCGCCGTCGCGGCTTTCGTTGCGGGTGATGCGCTCGCCGGTGTTGGGATCAACCACTGAACGGGTTTCGCTGACCCGGCGGCTGCGGCCCGGTGAGGCCAGGATGAGGGAGGCGATGAGCCCGATCACGCCGACGACAATCAGGATGTAGCCCACCATGACCTGGTCTATGAAGGGGATCAGTCCCGGGGCGACGGCCCAGGCCAGGATGGCGCCGAGTGCGATAAGGAAGATGGAAGAACCGATTCTCATGACTTGCTCCTTGTTGTCCGCTGATCTTGGAGGGGCGGTACTACGCGCGCAGCGTCCTGTGCGCCGCACTTACTAAGCATGCTTTCCAGCGTCAGGCTACATCATGTGTCCCCGTGAAGGGTGGAAGGCCGGCCTCAATTCCCTGGCGGCAGAAAGGAGCAGGGATTTCGTTGGTTGACGGGATCCCCTGAGACATCGTGGCTCCAGGGGCCGCCGCTGTAAAAACCTCCTGAAGAAATTTCTGTGCATGCGCATCCATATCCGCTGCTGCGCCAGTAGTAGGGGTGTAAGCAAAACGCCCGCCAAGCGGGCCGATGAAGGAGAAGGACATGCGCAAAAGCATTTTCACAGCAGGAGCAGGCGCAGCGGCAATTGCGGCAGCAATCGCCCTCGCCGGCCCGGCCCAGGCGGCCGAAGGGGACGCCCAGCTTTCAGTTCTGCACGGCGTGCCGGGGCTGACAGTGGACGTCTGGGTCAACGGCGACCGCACCCTGGACGATTTCGCCCCCGGCAGCCTGGCGGGCCCGCTGGCACTACCGCCCGGTGCCTACGAACTCGCCATCACCGCTTCGGATGCCGCCGACGCGTCGGCACCCGTCATCGGACCTGTCAGCGTAACCCTGGCCGCGAGCGGGAACTACACCGCCGTCGCCAACCTGGACGCTGCCGGCAAACCAACGGCCAACCTCTTCACCAATGATGTGTCACAAATTGAGCCGGGCAAAGGCAAGCTGACCGTCCGGCACACTGCCGCGGCGCCCGCCGTGGATGTGCTCGCCGGTGGCGCCGCCGTGGTGTCCAACCTTGCCAACCCCAGCGAACAAACCCTCACCCTGGACCCGGGAACCATCTCGGCTGCAGTCGCCGCCACCGGCACCACCACCCCGGTGATCGGCCCGGCCGACGTAACCGTCTCCGAAGGGACGCACACCGTTGTTTATGCCTGGGGCAGCCTGGCGGACAACAACCTGCAGCTGGCCGTGCAGACCATCGAAGGCCTGCACTCGGCTCCGGGATCGGTACCGGGAGCCCGTGATGGCTCATCGGAAAACGGCACGTCCGCCGGCGGCTTCCCGGGCAGCGCTTCGGCAGGACAGGTCGTCCTCACGGTCGGATTCGCCGCTGCAGCCCTGGTCCTGCTCCTTGGCGGCATCGGTATGGCCCGCACCATCGCCGAACTGCGGGAAGGGTGAGACCAGCGCGACACGCAGCGAGGCAAGAGCAGCAAGAAGAAGCCCGGCCGCCGGCGCAATCAGGTGGCCGGGCTACCCCTCATCAGCCAAGGCAGCAAGCGCTTGTTGCGGGAAGGCACGTCATGAAGAAAAGCACGACGACGGCAGGGGAGTCCCGCCGTCGTGTTTCCGTTTTGTGGCGGGTTGCTTTTGCCGCAGCGGCGGCACTGCTCCTTCCCGCCTGCGCCCCCGAAGCGCCGTCCGTGCCGGCGGCACCTTCCACGGCGGCCACAGGCGATAGGGCAGTAGGCGGGAATCCTTCGGCTGCAATCACTGCACCGGCAGAAGTCACGGCCCCGGTCCGAACCCGCGCCACAATTCCGGTGCGGCCCGCAGCGCCCCCAGCTCCGGCAACCATTGTGCCGCCTCCGACATCGCTCACCGTGGCCGGAACGTCAATAAACATGACCGTTGTGCCGGTGGGCGTGGCAGCCAAGGCCGCCATGGAAATACCGGAGGCTTTCGACCAGGCGGGCTGGTACCGGTACGGCCCGGCTCCCGGAGCGCCCGCAGGCACCGCGGTCATCGCAGGGCATATCGACACCACGTCCGACCGGGCGCCTTTTTCCCAACTGACGACGTTGGCCGCGGGAACCGCCATGCAAGTGGGCCGGCAGGGTGCGCCTGCGTTGACCTACCGGGTAGTCAGTGTGGATCTGATGGCGAAGGACAGCTTTGACGGTGATTCACTCTTCCGCCGCACGGGCCCGCACGAACTGAAAGTAGTCACCTGCGGCGGCCGGTGGCTGGACGAACGAATGGACTACAGCGACAATGTGATTGTCACCGCGGTCCTTGAGTGAACGGTGATCCAGCCGTGGTTCTCGTCACCGATGCCGGGAAGGAGTCCAGTTTGGCACTCCCTGACCAGGCGTCTTCCGGGTGGAACGATGGGCTGACCTCCTCCTTCGTGGCGGGAGATGAGCGTGCCTTGGCAGCGGCCTACCGGGAGTTCGCTCCGCTGGTGCATACGCTGGCTGTGCGTTCCCTGCGGGACCGATCCGCGGCTGACGACGTGACGCAGGAGGTCTTTATCCGGGTCTGGCGTTCCCGGAGCACCTTCAACCCGCAGGTGGCACGGCTCCCCGCCTGGATCGTGGGCATTACACGGAACGTCATTGCGGACGCCCAGTCCGCCTCAACCCGGGAAATCCGGAAGGTCCTGGCGGTCGCCGGGGTACGGGGGCCGGGCGAGGCAGACCCGGCGCAGGAAGCTGCCGAGGTCCTGGCCGACAGGCTGCTCCTGGATGGAGAACTGGACAGGCTCGGCGAACCCCAAGGCTCCATCATGAAGCTGGCTTTCTTTGAAGACCTGACGCATGAGCAGATCTCCCGGAAACTTGAACTTCCTCTTGGTACCGTCAAGAGCCATATCCGCCGCAGCTTGTCGCACTTGAGAAAGAGATTGGAGGTAGACCATGCCGCATCTTGATCCGGACCGGTTGAGCCTCCTCGCGCTGTACGACGACTGGTTGGACGAGGACGGCCGGGAGCACCTGCGCAGCTGCAGTGTCTGTTCGGCGGAATATGCGGCCCTGCGCCGCACAGTGAACGCCGTGAAAACTACGCCGGACGCCAGCAGCCTCGAGGCCCCCGGTGCGCAGGTGTGGGCAGGCATTCATCGGGAGCTGGGCCTGTCCCAGGCAGTGCAGGAAGATCCCTTGGCACCAGCCGGGCGAACTGCCCGGATCCCCCTAGCTGGACCAGCACCCGAAGCGTCGCAGCCGCGGGAACCGACGAAGTTGCCTGAAGCGACGCAGCCGCGGGAACCGACGAGGGCCGCACGTTTCCCGCGCAGGTCCACACCCTGGTGGCAGCGCCCCAGCACCTGGCTGGCCGCCGCGGCAACGCTGCTCCTTGCTGGCGCTGCCGTATGGAGTCTGAATCAGGCCCCCATGCCGCTGGCCCAAGCGGAACTGACACCGCTGGACCAGCACTCCGCCACAGGCTCCGCCAAGGTGGTCAGGGCATCTGACGGCTCCCGCACGCTGGAAGTAAAGCTGAGCAAGGACGAAGCCCAGGGCTACCAGGAAGTCTGGCTAATAGCCCCCGACCTCTCGCGGCTGATCAGCCTTGGCATCATGAATGCGGACTCGGGTACGTTTGCGGTGCCAGCGGGCTTGGAACTTGCCGACTTCCCCATTGTGGACGTCTCGGACGAGCCCCTGGACGGGAATCCAGCGCACTCAAGCGTCAGCATCGTCAGGGGCACGCTCAATTCCTGAGACGCTCCGCCGCGGTTCCAAACACATCCGCCAAATCGTCGTCCTCGGCGACGGGGCGCACTGAATCTGGAACCTGGCCACCGCCCGCTTCCACGAAGCCGCCACACGACCCCGGAAACCATCCCAAAGCTCACCGACCTGCAAATCTGACGCACAACCGCTTTCCGGCACATTCGCGGCAATTGTCGGTGCGTGCGACTGGCCTGCCGATCGTTAGGCTGATCCGATGGAAACAGTTGTTTGGTCCAAGCCGGAGGCTGAACGGGCGGGAACCCCGCTGTTGGTCATGATGCACGGCTACGGCACTGACGAATCCCGGATGGTGCGGCTCTTCGAGTACCTGCCGTCCGAATTCACCTGTGCGGCGCTGCGGGCACCCATGGTGATCGGAGACCACTACGGCTGGTTCCTGCTGGACTATTTCCTGGCCAACGATTTCGCGGATGTCATCTCCGCCACCAACGCCGTTCAGACCTGGATCAACGTGGTCAGGGGCCAGCACAGCAGCGTGAGCCTCCTCGGCTACTCCCAGGGGATGGCCATGGCCAGCACACTCCTGCGCCTGCACCCCAACGATTACACGGCGACGGTGGGGCTGTCCGGCTTCGTGCTGGAAAACGAGCTCCTGTCCCTCAGCGAAACATTTACCACTCCGCCGCCGTTTTTCTGGGGGCGGGACAAGGCTGATCTGGTCATCAACGAGGACGCCACCGCCTACACCGAACAGTGGCTGAACGAAAACACCCGACTGACCGCAAGGACATATCCGGGCATGGGCCACGCCATGAGCAAAAGGGAGATGGTGGACGTCAGCGCTTTCCTGCGCCAATACGTCCTCGGCTGAACGGTCTGCTTGGTTGAGCTGTGTGCTCGGCCAATCGGGCGCGTTCCCGACGAGAATTCCGTCACAATCCAGGCCGAAGAGTGAGCGAAGCGAACGCCAGGTAAAAACAGTTGCGCGTCAAATTTGTAAGCGCTTACACTCATCGTTGGCCCACTCCTGCGGGCCGCTGAAACCATCGGAAGGGAAGTCGGACACATGCCAGGTGCCATGCCTCCCGTTTGCCTTGCGCTGCCGGCCCTGCTCCGTCAGGTTGTCAGGCCGTGCCAAGGCGCTCATGATGGAAGAAGACGTTCAACAGCAGCCCACCGGCCCGCCTGGGTTTTAACCCTGGCCCCCAGCCGCCCCTGCTGACCCGGCGGCATCGTGGCCGCCCTCCTCGCTTCTGCTCGGCCCCTCATTGCTGCCCAGCGCTTTTCTGCCCGCTCGACATTTTCTTCCAGTTCGATTTCTGCCTATTGACGTACCGCCCACTGACAACCGCCCGTGACATCCCGCCTGTTGCCCGCCGTCTGAAAGGACACCGCGCATGACTGACGTTCTGAAAACCCAAAGCACCAGCTGGACCACGGCCTCCGCCATCCTGTTCGATCTCGACGGAGTGCTGACGCCCACAGCCACGGTCCACGAACAGGCGTGGAAGGAACTCTTCGAGGGCTTCCTGGCATCCCGTCCGGATGTGCCCGGCTACCGCGAAGGCGACTACTTCGATCACATCGACGGCAAGCCACGGTTCGACGGCGTCCGGGACTTCCTGGCGTCCCGCGGCATCGTGCTCCCCGAAGGCGCGCCAAGTGACGGCACCACCGAGCAGGCTGCCACCGACGCCGCCCAGCAGGATGTCACACGTCTGGACGCCGCCAACGCCACCGTCCAGGGTCTGGGCAACCGGAAGAACACGGTCTTCAACGACCTCGTCAGCGCCGGCGTCGAGCCGTTTGAAGGCTCGGTGCGCTTCCTGGAAGCCGCCGTGGACCGCGGACTCAAGGTCGCCGTCGTATCCTCATCCCGGAACGCCCCTGCTGTCCTGAAGGCTGCCGGCCTCAGCGGGCACTTCGAAATAGTGGTTGACGGCGTGGTGGCTGCGGCCGAGGGCCTGCCCGGCAAGCCGAGCCCGGCCACGTACCAGTACGCCGCCGAACTGCTGGGCCTGCCCAGCGAAGAATGCGTGGTAGTTGAAGACGCTGTCTCGGGCGTCCAGGCCGGAAACGCGGGACAGTTCCACTCGGTGATCGGCGTGGACCGCGGCGCCGGCCGGCAGACCCTGCTCGACGCCGGGGCCACGAGTGTGGTCAACGACCTCGACGAACTGCTCTAGCACCAATCGCCGCCAGACGTTCCCCGGCCTCAGGCACGACGCACCTCCCCGCCCCCGCACAACGCCAAAAGGACCCCAACACCATGGCACTTATTACCGCGGACCGTGAACGGTTCCCCAACAACCCCTGGCAGCTAGTGGAAACACAGCACCAGCCGGGCAGCGCAGGCACGCTGGAGACGCTCTTTGCCCTGGGTAACGGGCATCTGGGTATCCGCGGTGCGCACTGGGCGGCGGCGGACGCAGATCTTCCGGGCAGCTTCATCAACGGCCTGCACGAGATCTGGGACATCAAGCATGCGGAGAACGCGTTCGGTTTTGCCCGGACCGGACAGCGGATCATCTACATCCCGGATGCGAACAACTTCACGGTTATCATCGACGGCGAGAGCCTCACCCTCGCCGAATCAGCCGTCCTGGACTACCGCCGGTCCGTTGACTTCGCCACCGGCATCTACGAATGCCGGATCACCTGGCTGTGCCGGTCCGGCGCCACGGTGACCACCACCGAACGCCGCGCCGTGGGCTTCGCCTCACGGGGCAGCCTGGGCATCTCGCTGGAAGTAGCTTCGGACCGCGAGGTCTCCGCCGACGTGACGTCCTCCGTCATCAACCGCCAGGACCAGCCTGTGGAGGACCACTCGGCGCATGACCCGCGCCGGGCAGGCCGCCACGCAGGCCGGGTCCTGCTGCCGGTAAGGACCGACGGCGGCGACGGCTCGCTCCGTCTTTCGTGGGAAGCGGCGGAATCCGGGCAGCGCGTCGGAATCGCCGTGGACCACTGGACATCGGCCGGCCACCAGCCTTTCGAGACCTTGGCAGACGTAGACGACAGCAGCGTCCGGTACGTCCTTGCCGTCCGCGCTGACGAGCCGTTCCGGCTGGAAAAGAACGTCAGCTACGCCGCCGGCCGCGGCGTCCAGGACTCGGACCGGGACGCGGCGGAGGCCGCCGAAGCCGGGCTCCGGTCTGTCGAGGACATCTTCACCGAGAGCCGGGAGCACTACCGCGCGTACTGGGCCACCTCGGACATAGTGGTGGGCAGCCAGTCCGAGCTCCAGCAGGCCATCCGTTGGAACTTGTTCCAGCTGGCCCAGGCCACTGCGCGGGCGGACATCGCCGGCATCCCCGCGAAGGGCGTCACGGGATCAGGCTATGAGGGGCACTATTTCTGGGACCAGGAGGTCTACCTCCTGCCTTACCTCACCTACACGAACCCCGACGGCGCCCGCCAGGTCCTCGAGTTCCGGCATGACATGCTGCCGGCCGCCAAGATCAGGGCCAAGGAGCTCAGCGTGGACGGCGCACTGTTCCCCTGGCGCACCATCAACGGCCTGGAAGCCAGCGCCTATTACGCTGCCGGCACCGCGCAGTTCCACATCGCGGCCGCCATCGCCTTCGCCACCAACCGCTACCTGTGGGCCAGCGGCGACGAAACGTTCCGCGAGGGCATGGGCGCCGAGCTGCTGATCGAAACCGCCCGCATGTGGAGCTCCCTGGGCTTCTTCGGCAAGGACGGGCAGTTCCACATCCACGGTGTTACCGGTCCGGACGAATACACGGCCGTTGTCAACGACAACCTCTACACCAACGTGATGGCCCGGTTTAACCTGCGCGCCGCGGCAGCGTTGGACCACACAGGGATCGACGACGCGGAACGCGAGCTGTGGGAGCAGGCCGCGAACCGCATGCAGCTGCCCTTCGACGAGGACATGCAGGTCTATTCGCAGGACAACGACTTCATGGCCCTGGAGCCGTGGGACTGGACCACGCCGCGGTCGAAGTACCCGCTGCTGCTGAACTTCCACCCGCTGGTGATCTACCGGCACCAGGTGCTGAAGCAGGCAGATACTGTGCTGGCTATGTTCCTGCAGTGGCAGGATTTCTCCGCCGACGAGAAGCGCCGCGCGTTCGATTTCTACGACCCCATCACCACCGGCGATTCCACCCTGTCCGCCTGCGTGCAGGGCATCATGGCTGCCGAGGTGGGGCACCCTGAGGCTGCCCTGGAGCACTTCACGAACGCCGTTTTCATCGACCTGGACGATACCCACGGGAACACGATCGACGGCGTGCACATCGCCTCCACCGGGGGTGTCTGGAGCTCGCTGGTCTCCGGCTTCGCCGGGCTCCGGGACCAGGGCCACCTGCCGTACTTCGATCCGCGGCTTCCGGCGGAGTGGGAGACGCTGTCCTTCCACCTGAAGATCCAGGGCCGGCTGCTGCTGGTGGAGCTCGACGCCGGCGCACTCACGCTCAGCGTCCGCAGCGGCGGACCGCTTGACGTGGATGTCCGAGGCCAGGTGCACACCATCGGTGAAGAAGCGGTCCGGATTGCCCTGGAGCCTGTTGTGTGTCCGGAGCGTACTGTCTTCCCCAGCGGACCCCCGACGGCGAGCCTCCCCATTGTGGGGTCTCGCGCCTGAGTCGCGGGGTGACCGGCTTGCGGTGACTGCGCTCCTGAGGTGACTGCGCGCGTGAGGTGACGCTGAAGCGTCAGTCTCCTGCCGCCGTCGTGCGTTCCACTTCTGCTGGCTTGTCCAGCGGGTGGGCCAGTTCGTCGGTGGGCATCCGGGCGGCGATCATGGCGATCACCGCAAGGACGGGGCAGACGACGCCGGCGGCAAGGAAAATCGCCCAAATGGGGAAGACCTCGGCAGCCGGTCCGGCCAGTGCCATGGAGATTGGCATCAGGGCGAGGGACACAAAGAAGTCCAGGCTGGAGACCCGTCCCAGCAGGTGGCCGGGCACGCGTCGTTGCAGCAGCGTGCCCCAGATGACCATGCCTACGCTGCCGGTGGCCCCGAAGACAAACATCGCGGCCGCTAAGGTCCAGAAGCTGTCCAGAATGCCGACGGCGGCCAATGGAAGGCTGCCCGCACCCCAGGACACCATCATGACCGTGAGGTAGCGGCGCGGCAGTTTCAGGGACGCGGTCACCAGCGAGCCGACAGCCCCGCCTACGCCCATAACGGCGAGCAGGAAGCCGAACATGCTTGAGTCGCCGGCAAGCTGGTCGCGGACCACAAACGGCATCAGCACTTCGATGGGGCCAATCAGGAACAGCACCGAAACGCATGCCCACAGCAAGGTCCACAACAACCACGGGGTGCGGATGGTGTAGCTGACGCCCTCGCGCAGGTCATGGAAGACGGACGTCTTCGCGGCGCCCGTTGTCCCGGCGTCGGCGTCGGCGCGTCCGAGATCGCTCCCGCCGTGAGCCCCGCCGTCGGCCACGTTGTGGGGCGCCGCCAGGGCATGGCGGCCCAGGAAGTTCAGGATGATGAACGCCAGCAGGTGGCAGGTGGCCACCCCAGTGATGGCGTGCGACGGCGACAGCGCCGCCACCACCACGCCCGCGACGGCGGGTCCGGCCGCTTGCTGGAGGATGGGCCGCATGGTCCCCTCCATGCCGTTCGCGGCGAGCAGATCTTCGGGCGGCAGGATGCGCGGCAGGATCGCGGAGTAGGCGGGGAAGAAGAACGCGGCGCCCACACCCAGGACAAAGCCGCCCACGGCGAGGTGCCACAGCTGCAGCCACCCTGCCATCGCCAGCCCGCTGATCGCCGCGATAACGGCCAGGTTGGCGCCTTCGACGGAAATGATGAGGAACCGCTGCGGCACGCGGTCGGCGGCGATCCCGCCGGCGAGGACAAAAGCCACCAAGCCGATGCTGCCGGCAGTGGCCACCAGGGACAGTTCCAGCGGTCCGCCGCCGAGGTGGATCACCTGGTAGACCATGGCGACAGCCCACATACCCGATCCGAAAATGGAGATGGCCAGTGCCGCGATGAGGACCCGGTACTCGCGGTGCGCAAAGGGCCGCAGGGCTTGGAGGGTGGGCATAGGGCAAGTCTAGGCTCGGCCGGTTTCTGGCGGAACTCAAAGGCATAGTTCGGGTGGGCCGGGACGGCTTAGTCTTAAGCACCCTTAGTGTTAATGCAGGGCCGCAGCCAAAACTGCCGGCGGACACAAGCAGTACAGAAGCAGAGGTGACCATGGCCAAGCGCAGCAATCCCGCAGTACGTATCGCCCAGGAGACCGCCCACAACGCGGTGTTCGACGCCGAAGGCAAGCCGAAACCCGGAGTGCACAACATGCTTCTGCGGGCAGTCGAAATCCAGCGGCCGCTGGTGCTCGCCTACGTCCGGCGGCTGCAACGCAAACACCCGCGCGCCAGCGCCGCCAGGCTCGCGGACATCCTCGAACGCGACTACCTGCGGGCGGTGACCGGCGGCGGTGCGATCGTCGGGGCAACTGCCGTTGTGCCCGGCGTCGGAACCGTGGCCTCCCTGGGACTCTCCGCGGCGGCTACCGTCGGGTTCCTGGAAGCCACGGCACTTTATGCCACCTCGCTGGCGGAACTTCACGGCATCCGGCTGACCAACCCGGAAAAGGCCAGCACCATGGTCATGGCCATCATGCTGGGCGAAGAAGGCACCGCCCTGCTGGGGACGCTGAGCGGCCAGGCCATGGGCAAGGGGTCCAGTGCCACGCAGGCGTGGGGCAACGTACTGACCAAGTCCATGCCCTCGGGTTTCGGTGCCATCCGGAACAAGATCCAGAAGGCCTTCCTCAAAAACCTGCTCAAACGCCAGGGCACTGCATTGCTTGGCCGGGCGCTTCCGTTCGGCATCGGAGCGGTGGTGGGCGGTGCCGGTAACCTCATAATGGGCCGGGCCGTGGTGGCGAATGCCAAGGACGCTTTTGGCCCCATGCCGGACACCATCCCGGGGGAACTCAAAGCTGTGGCCGCGGAACCCGAAAAACTTACTCTGGAAGGCAACAACCTTGGATCTTAACGCTGACCTCGGCGAATCGTTCGGCTCGTGGAACATGGGGGACGACGCCGCGATGTTCCGGCTGGTGACGAGCGCCAACGTGGCCTGCGGCTTCCACGCAGGCGACCCCATCACCATGCTGGACAGCTGCCGCGCCGCCTTCGAGCTTGACGTGACCGTCGGTGCGCACGTGGGGTACCGGGACCTGGCCGGGTTCGGCCGCCGGTCGCTGGACATGTCCTTCGACGAGCTTTTCGGCGACGTCCTTTACCAGCTGGGCGCGCTCGACGGCGTGGCGCACGCCGTGGGTGCCTCCGTTGACTACGTCAAGCCGCATGGCGCCCTGTACAACCGACTGGTTCAAGACGCCGAGCAGGCCTCCGCCGTGGTTGCCGCCATCCAGGCCTACGACCCCGGCCTGCCGATCCTCGGACTGCCGGGCTCGCAGCTGCTGATCCAGGCGAAGGAGGCAGGCCACCCGGTTTTTGTTGAGGCTTTTGTGGACCGCGCCTACCAGGCGGACGGGACCTTGGTGCCGCGCTCCCAGGACGGTGCGGTGCTGCACGACGTCGACTCGATCGTTGAGCGGGCCGTGCGGCTCGCGACGAAGGGCGAAGTGGTGGCCGTGGACGGAACGGTGGTTCCGGTCCGGCCCGATTCCCTGTGCATCCACGGCGATACCCCCGGGGCCGTGGAGATGGCCGCCGGTGTTCGCGCCGGCCTCGAAGCGGCAGGTGTAGGGCTGGAATCTTTCGCGTAGTCCCGCCGCCCACTGCAACGCGGGGTCACTTACTGCCCACCGGGGGCCGTTTATCGGGCGTTAAGTGACCCCGCGTTGCTTTGGAAGGCGCGGCTAGCCGAAGACCAGGTGCGCCGCGCTGAAGATGACCAGCCCGGCCAGTGAGCCCACCACCGTGCCGTTGATCCGGATGAACTGCAGGTCCTTGCCCACCTGGAGTTCGATCTTCTGCGACGTTTCCTCGGCATCCCAGCGGGCCACGGTATCGGTGATCACCCCGGCGATGTCGGAGCGGTAGGTCCGCACCAGGTAGCCGGCGGCGTCGCCGATCCAGGCGTTGACCTTGCCGGCAAGTTCGGCGTCGTTCACCAGCCGTGAGCCGAAATCGCGCACTGCCGTCTTGAATCGCACTGTCAGTTCACTGTCCGGATCGTCCACCGCAGACAGCAGGGCGCTCTTCACGGTTCCCCAGGTGCGGGAGGCCAGCTCGCGGACCTCGGGGTCTCCCAGGACCTGTGCCTTGATGTCCTCAGCCCGGGCGATCATCGCGGGATCGTGCTGCAGGTCCTGCGCGAGGTCCTTCAGGTACTTGTCGATCTGTTGCCGCACCTGGTGGTTCGGATCGGACTGCACGGCGCGCGCGAACTTGAGGATCTCCACGTACACCTTGTCGCCCACCAGCCCGTCCACAAACTGCGGCACCCAGGTGGGGGAGCGGTCCGAGACCAGCCGGCTGACGGTTTCGTGATTGTCGTCCACCCAGTCCGCGGCGCGGTCCACCAGCAGGTCCACCAGTTTGTGGTGGTGCCCGTCGGCAAAAATCCGTTCCGCCATCCTGCCTACGGGCGGTCCCCACGGCGGAGTCAGCAGGTGCCTACGCACCATTCCCTCGATGACCGCCTGGACGTCGTCGTCGTTCAAAACCTTGAACGCACCGCGGATGACGGCGGCGCCCTCCTTGGCCACGCGCTCGGCGCCGCCGGGACCGGACAGCCATTGGCCGGCCTTCCGGGCGACGTTGACACTTGCGAGCTTGTCCTGGACCACCTGTTCGGACAGGAAGTTGGTCTCCACAAACTCACCCAGCGACGCCCCGATCTGGTCCTTGCGGCGCGGGATAATGGCGGTGTGCGGGATTTTGATGCCCATGGGGTACTTGAACAGCGCGGTAACGGCGAACCAGTCGGCCAGCGCGCCCACCATGCCGCCCTCGGCAGCGGCGCGGACGTACTGCAGCCACGGATACTCCTTCTGCAGCGCGAACGCGAACACAAAGATGACCGCCATGGCAATGAGGAGTGCCAGCGCCAGCAGCTTCATTTTCCGCAGCGCTGCCGCCTTCTCGGCGTCCCCGGCGCTGAGTTGGTGACCGACGACGGCGGCCCTCGCCTTGGGGGAGTGCGGGGCGGGACCTGCGGGCCCGGCCGGGGGCTGGCGGGTAGTTGGCTCAGAGTTCACCTGCATGTGCCCAGCCTAGCCCCGCGCCGCCGGGCCGCGTCCGCTAGCGTGTCCTCATGACATTCGAGGAGTCTGAGCCGGAACGGCCACTGGTGTATGCCCACCGGGGCGCCAGCGCGGCATTTGCCGAGCACACGCGCGCCGCCTATCTCCAGGCGATTGCCGATGGTGCGGACGGGGTCGAGTGCGATATCCACCTCACCCGGGACCAGCACGCCGTGCTGCTCCATGACGCCAACCTGGACCGGACCTCGGACGGGACCGGGCCAGTTGCGGACCGGACACTGGCGGAGCTGCGGCAGCTGGACTTTTCGTCGTGGAAAGGCGCCAGGATCCCGGAGAAGTACGGCGCCCGGTCTGAGCAGTTCCTCACCCTGCCCGAGCTCCTGGACATCCTGCGCGGAGTTGGGCGCCCGATCGGACTGGCCATCGAGCTCAAGCACCCCAGTCCCTACCAGCTGAAACTGGAAGACCGGGTGCTGGACGTGCTCCGGGCCGAAGGTTGGGACGCCGGAACTTCCATGGTGGACAACGTCCGGGTGACGTTCATGAGTTTCAGTCCGGACTCGGTGAAGCACCTGCTCCGGAGCGTGCCGGCCGAATTCATCTGCCAGTTGGTGGACGACATCGACGTCGACGAACTCCGCGACGAACTGAGCCTCGGCCACCTGGCGGGCGGCGCACTCGCCAACGTGATGAAGGCCGCGCAGCTGGAAGGCGAACGCATCCTCGATGACTGCGAGGTGGGGCTCGCGGGGCCGGGAATCATATACATCCGCGAGCACGCCCGGACCGTGCAGCGCTGGCTGGAGTCCGGCCGCCGCTTCCGCGTGTGGACCGTGGATTCGGAGCGGGATGTGGCGCTCTGTCAGGGGCTGGGGATCCACGAGATCACCACGAACAAGCCAGCCAGTGTGCTGGCGCAGCTCCAGTCGAGCGGGCAACAGGTCCAGCTGCCGTCCTGAGCTGCTGCTATTTCGCCACCGCTGTTTAGCGGGCGGGGCGGCGCTGTGATTGAGTGGACCCATGCCTTTCCGCTGGTCCGCCCGGGCCACCCAGACAGCCTCCGCGGCGGCCATGAGCGCGCTCCTGATGACCAGCGCCATGAAGCACTTCCGTGAGCCCGGGTTCTTCGAGCAGGTGGTCCCCGATTACCTGTGCCGCGAGACTCCGGGTGCTGTTGGCGAGTCGCCGGAGGGGAATGGAGTACCAGCGCACGACGGCGGTACGCGGCCCCTGGCCGTCATGTCACGGGAGGAATGGATTGCGGTGAGCGGACTGCTCGAGGCGGGTGCCGCCGTCGGCCTCCTGATCCCGGTGACGCGGCGGGCAACTGCCACCGCCGTGACAGCAATGTTCGCGGTCTTCCTAGCCGGCCACTTGGACGCCCTGCGCCGCGCCTACGGTCCTGCCGGTTCGCTGACGCAGCGCAAAGTGCACACCGTCCGGCTGCCGCTGCAGGTGCCGCTGATCCTGTGGGCCTGGAGCCTGCGGAAACCGGGACGACGGCGATGAAGCTGCTCGCCTCGCCCGCTGTTCGGGTGGGAATCTCGATCAGCATTGCAACGGGACTTTACGGGATTTCCTTCGGCGCCCTGTCCGTCACCTCAGGACTCGATTTCTGGCAGACCATGGCGCTCAGCCTGCTGCTCTTCAGCGGCGGTTCGCAGTTCGCGTTCATCGGTGTGGTGGCGGGCGGAGGATCCGGTATTGCCGCCATGAGCGCGGCCACGCTGTTAGGTATGCGGAACGGCATCTACGGCATGCAGCTCAACGCTCTCCTGCATCCGACAGGCTGGCGGCGGTATGTCGCCGCGCAGATCACCATCGACGAGTCCACCGCCACCAGCAGCGGGCAGACTGATCCTGATGAGCAACGCCGCGGTTTCTGGACGGCCGGTATCGGCATCTACATCCTTTGGAACCTTTTCACCGCCGTGGGGGCCCTCGCCGGGAGCGGATTGGGCGACCCCAAACAGTGGGGCCTGGACGGTGCCGCGGTGGCCGCATTCCTGGCCCTGCTGTGGCCGCGGCTCAAAGGCCGGGAACCGGCGGCGATTGCCGTGGTGTGCGCCCTGGCTACCGTCGTGGCCGTGCCTTTCGTTCCCGCGGGCGTGCCTATCCTGATTGCCGCCGTCGTAGCTGCCCTGATCGGCTGGTTCAGCCACGGACGCAGTGACGAAGGCCTGGAACCGGATGTGGATCCCTACGACGAGCACCACGGGCGCCGGGACAAAAATCGGAACACACAGCTGGACTCGCGTCGGGACAAGCAGGGGGACGGCCTCGGCCAGGCGGGGAAGGCGGGCACATGAATCTCTGGATTTGGTTGTTGCTGGCGTGCGTCCTTGCCTACGCGTGGAAGCTGGTGGGTTATTTCGTCCCGGCGAAGCTGCTGCAGGACCCCCGGATGTCGCGTATTGCCGGCACCATGACCATCGGACTTCTTGCCTCCCTGACCATCGTCAATACCGTGGCGTCCGGCCAGACGCTGGCCGCCGACGCGCGGCTGGGGGCGCTCGCGGCCGCAGCCCTCGCATTGGCTTTCCGTGCGCCCTTCCTCGTGGTGGTTGTGGTGGGTGCCGGCGCTGCAGCCCTGCTGCGGCTGATCGGATGGAACTGACCGTCCATCGGATGAAACCGACACCAAAACAGTGGTGGTGCGGCTCACATGCGCTGTAGCATGAGGCTGGCTATGCAGTTGGCCGTGGACTCTCGTGAGAGCGCTGACCATGGAAATATGCCTGCACCCAGCTGGTTCAAGACCCGGCAAGGCCCGCCGTCGAGCATCTGACGGATGGCGCGCAGGTCTGCCGGTCAAGCGCTTCTTTACCCGGTTCCGGTCCCTGGCCGATCTGCCGCCAGAGGATCTGGATTTACTTTCCGAGCGCATACGACTGGCTCTGGACGTCAGCCAGGAAACGAATATCACTGCCCTGCACGCGGCGGTTCGGGCCGAACTCCGAAACCGGGAAATGGAACCGGACGATTGAAAGCCGGAAGAATTTCGCCGTGATCCGGTTTGCAACGCCTAAAGGAGCCACATAAATGAATGATCAGCCTGATTCCAACGCGCCTGACCCGGACGTCGGCACCGCTAACCCGCAGGGTTCGGATCCGAAGCCGCGGCCGGTGTACGACACCAGTGTCTCCGAATCGACGCGGGAACTGCGGGATACTTCCCGCCGCCGCCGCGACGCGGAGGAGAAGCTGCAGCAGCACCTGTTGGAGGCCAAGGAGCACGTGCCCCACGACTACGATCATGAGCATCACGAGCAGGAGCAGGGGCCCAGTACGCCGGATGGGAAAGACACCGCGGGACGCCAGGATGCCCCGCCCGAAGAACTCCAGCCCTAGGACGGGGTTCGCTACCGTCGGCTTTCCAGCTCCACCCCCGAGGCTCGGAGCGTAGGCCGGTCAGGCCGTTTGCTCGTCCTCTGGCGTCCCGGTCCGGCGGGCGCTTTCTTCGACGGCCAGCTCGTACCACGCCTGCGCACCGAACACCGGAGTGGGAGTGTCGAGGTTTTGGTAGAGGGCGTCCAGCAGATTGGCCAGTTCCTCCGCTGCCAGCGAAGGAAGAATTTTCACCGGGCCGCGGGGGTCGTGAATAAGCCGCGACAAGTGCGCTTGGTTCATCGGCGGACGATGGTGTTGGATTGGCTGCGCTGGACGTATTTCACGAGTGCTCCCACTGAAGATTCAGAGGCTGGCTGCGTAACCCTACCTGAGTCTAATCCAACGTTTGGGCACCAACAATGGGCGCCCCCGGGCACGCGGGTGCTCGCTGGTGCTCAGGCACGCGCCCGCAGGTGCTCAGGCGTGGGCTGTCAGGTGAACTGCGGGCCCTGCAGCTGCGGGGCGGGTAACGGCACATGCGCTGGCAGCGGGCGGCGGGGCCGTTCCGTGCGGATGGCGTCCTCGATCAGTGCCAAGGGGCGGCGCCAGGCGTCGGAACCCGGCTCCATGGTGTCCACAACGCCGATCAGCATGGCGAGCAGGCGGAACATGTCAGTCATGGAAATATCGGAACGCAACGTGCCTTGACCTTGGCCTCGGCCCAGCAGGACGCTCATGGAATCCATCAGTGAGCCGGTGATGCCGGTGAGGAGTTCGCGGCGGCCCGCAACGGCGCCCAGCAGGTTGGCATCAGCACTGGCCGCGGCCATGATGGCTTCGAGGACGCGCAGCAGCCCCGCAGTTGCGTCGATGTCAGCCAAAGCCCCCGCCATGACGGGGTCCACGGTCTCGCGGAGTTGCCGGTTGAGGGCGGTAAGGACCAGCTCTTCCTTGTCGGCGAAGTTCCGGAACAGGGTGGCCGGGCCAACGCCAGCGGTCAGTGCGATGGTCTGGAGGGGAACGTCGGGCCCATGCTCGCGGAAACACTGGCGCGCGGCCAGGATGATCTTGTCCACGTTCCGGGCAGCGTCTGCGCGTAGTGGCTTGCGGACGACAGCAATGCTCATTCGTTAAGGTTAGCAACGCCGCAGGCAGCCACCATGGTTACCGGAGGGTAGTCGGCTATGTGACGCTTCGCCCGCCTCGCCAAAACCGTTTCGGGTTGGGCTGCGTGACAGACTTGCCCTATGTTGCTTGCATTTTCAGTCGCCCCGTCCGGTACGCCCGCCGGAGGATCCCGTCCCACCGACGCATCAGTTCACGACGCCGTTGCGGCCGCCGTGCGGATCGTCCGGGAATCCGGGCTGCCCAACCAGACGGACTCGATGTTCACCACCATCGAGGGAGAATGGGACGAGGTGTTCGACGTCGTTAAGCGCGCCACCGAAGCGGTGGGCAAGTTTGGCAGCCGTGTCTCACTGGTCATCAAGGCCGACATCCGGCCCGGTTATGAGGGCGAGCTCAGTGCCAAGGTGGACCGCCTCGAAGAGGCACTCTCCGACGGTTCCTAAACAGGTTTCCTGCGCCGGGTCCTAGACCGGCACATGCCTGCGTGCCAGACTGTGGCCATGTTTGAGCATAAGACCCAGCCGGGATGGGTGGCTGTGGAGGACTTCCTCACAACCACAGTGGTGCACCCGGACGCTGCGCATAAACAGGCGGCGCGCTCCGCCGTCGACGCCGGGATGCCGCCCATTGAAGTGACCCCCAACGCCGGCAAGCTGCTTAAGCTCCTGGTCCAGCTGTCCGGCGCCCGGCGAGTGCTGGAAATCGGCACGCTGGCCGGGTTCAGCACCATCTGGATGGCCCAGGGATTGCCCGACGGCGGACGGCTGGTGACGTGTGAATACCTCGCCAAACATGCGGACATAGCCAAAGCGAATGTGGAGGCGGCCGGGTTGGAGGACAAGGTTGAGGTCCGCGTAGGCGCCGCCCTGGACACGTTGGCCGCGCTGCAGTCTGAGGGCCAGGAGCCGTTCGATTTTGTGTTCATCGACGCGGACAAGGAAAACGACGCCGCGTACCTCGAATGGGCCGTGCGCCTGGGCAGGCCGGGAACCGTGGTGGTCCTGGACAACGCCGTCTGGGAGGGCGCCGTGCTGGATCCTTCCATCGACCAGGTCAACGCCCCGGGGATCATCAGCGCCCTGGAACTGCTGGGCCTGCATCCCCAGCTCGATGCCACCGTGATCCAGACGGTCGGGTCCAAAGGCTGGGACGGGTTCGCCCTGGCGCGCGTCCGCTGAGGACTGACCGCAAGCATCTAACGGCAGGCATTGACCGCGAGCTCGTGACCCCCGGCAGCTGAGTCTTGGCGCGGACCGGACCCTTCCCCGAATATTGCTAAGTATGCTTAGAATGACTGTCCGGATGATGTCCCGTCCGGAACCGCCTGCAGTGGAGGAACACGATGAAAGCGTCACCGGCCCTTGCCAGCAACCTTCAGATGGTCCTCACGGACCTGATCGAGCTGCATCTCCAGGCCAAGCAGGCCCACTGGAACATCGTGGGCACCAACTTCCGTGACCTTCACCTGCAGCTGGACGAAATCATCGCCAGCGTCCGGCTGTTTGCCGACCAGATGGCGGAACGGATGCGGGCACTGCACGCCCTGCCCGACGGACGGAGCCGCAGCGTAGCCGCAGACACGCGCCTCGAAGAGCTCAACGGCGGACTGATTTCCACGAAGGATGCCGTCAAACTCGTCACCGCCCGGCTGGAGCGAACGGTGAAGACCATGCGGGATGTCCACGATGAGGTAGATGAAGAGGATCCAACCAGCGCCGATTTGCTGCATGCCGGCATCGAACGCCTGGAACAGCTCGCGTGGATGGTCAACGCCGAAACCATGTCTCCGTCCGCGGCCGTCACCGAACCGGCGCCAAAGTAGGCCGGGCCGGAGAAAAGCGACCATGCCTGCATCATCCCACCGGCCCGTCCGGCTGATCTCAACACAAGCGGAACTGGCTGGGGCAGTGCCCCTGCTCGACTCCGTGGCCTCCGCGGCAGGCGATGTTCCCGCGCTGCTGTTGTTGGCTCAAGACGCGGGGGGCAACTGGCCGCAGC
Source organism: Pseudarthrobacter lactosi (assembly GCF_055412785.1). Lineage (NCBI taxonomy): Bacteria > Bacillati > Actinomycetota > Actinomycetes > Micrococcales > Micrococcaceae > Pseudarthrobacter > Pseudarthrobacter lactosi. Next base: position 343,336 of record NZ_JBVAYS010000003.1, on the reverse strand, counting down.
CAGGGGGCGGGCATACTGCCCGTCTCTGGGAGCTGCTCGCTTCCGTCTCGGCCGTTGACGTTGCTGCAGGCCGCGTTTTTGAACCGCATATGGATGCCCAAGCGATCCTTGCCCAAGTGGGCATGGACCAGACGGGACAGGCTCAGACGGGGAACTATCAGCCGCGCCTTGATCCGGCGGGCCCTGTTCCTGCGGGCCTTGTTCCCACCGACGTTCCCGCCGATGTTCCCACCGACGCTCCCACCGACCCGGCGGGTGCGTGGGGAGTGTTTGCCGCCGAGGGGCCGGGGCTCCGTCTCGATGCCAAGACCGGCGACACTGGAATCCTGCTCAGCGGGTCCAAACCGTGGTGCTCACTGGCGCCACTCCTGGACCGGGCGGTCATCACTGCCCACGCCGAAACCGGGGGAAGAGCCGCTTTTGCGGTGGACCTTCGGCATCCGGGAGTGACGTGTGAGGAGCCGGCATGGGTGGCCCGCGGGTTGCGGGAGATTCCCAGCGGAACGGTCCATTTCAGCCAGGTGCCAGCACAGCAGCTTGGCAGCGGCGGCTGGTATTTCAGCCGGCCCGGTTTTGCCTGGGGCGGCATGGGGGTAGCTGCCTGCTGGCTCGGGGGCGCCGTGGGCGTGGCGCGGGACTACAAGGACTCCTTGGCCGCCGCCGCTCAGTCCGGCCGCGAACCTGACCAGATTGCGCTGGCCGCGCTGGGTGAGACAGACAGGATCCTCACTGCCTCGCTCCAGTACCTGGCGCGAACGGCAGCTCTCATTGACGACGGCCAGCTGTCCAACCACGGCAGTCTGTTCGCCGGGGAAGACGCACTGGAGGCGGGATCGCGCTCCACAGTGGAACGGACCGCGTGGAGCGAAGCGCTACGCGTGCGCGGAACTATAGCGGCCGCCGTCGAGCGTGTCCTGTCCCTGGTCAGCCGCAACCGCGGACCGGCGCCGCTGGCGTTCGACGAACCGTATGCCAAACGTATGGCCGACCTGGCGCTTTACGTGCGCCAGCACCATGGCATGCGGGACGATGCGCAGCTGGGAAGCCTGACGCTGAAGGGGGAGTATCTGTGGTGACTTTCTCGCACACAGACCAGGGGACCGACGAGGCCCGCTGGGCGGCGAGCGGGCTCGCAGCTATGGCGGAGTTGCCCTTGGGCCAGCACGAATTGGCTGCCATGAGGTTCGTTGTGCTGGCAGCGCACCCCGACGACGAGACACTGGGCGCGGGTGGGCTGCTGGCGCTGCTGCACTCGCTGGGCGCCGACGTCGAGGTGCTGCTGTGCACGGCGGGGGAAGGTTCGCACCCGGACTCGGCGACAACTACGCCTGACCAGCTCGCCGCCGTGCGGCTTGAGGAGTTTGCTGCAGCGATGGGGGTCCTGGGGCTGGCCGGACGCTGGCATTTCCTCGGGCTGCCGGACCGGGGCCTGCAAGAACTGACGCCGGAAATCGCTGTCCTGCTGCGCGAGGCCATCTGCCGGCTCCCCGGACCACCGCAGCAGCTGGCAATTGTGGCACCGTACCGGGACGACGGACACGCGGACCACAACGCCCTCGGAGCCGTAGCCGCCGACGTCGCCAACGAAGGTGGGCACGCCCTGCTGGAATATCCCATCTGGTACTGGCTGTGGGCTTCCCCGGAGGACCCGGCCTGGCAGTCCTGGCAGCGCCTTCCGCTGAGTACTGAACAGCAGGCGGCCAAGACGTCGGCGATGGCCTCACACACGAGCCAGATACGTCCGCTGTCTGGGCTGCCCGGGGACGAAGTGCTCCTCGGCGAGGGCCTGCTGCAACATTTCAGGCGCGCCTTTGAGACATTCGCCTGGACGCCGCCCCGGGCCATCCCGGTTCAATCCCTGCCACATACCAGCGCCGACGCGCAGCGGATCTTCGATGCCGTGCACTCGAAGTCCCAAGACCCTTGGGAGTACGCCACAAGCTGGTACGAGAGGCGCAAGCGCGCTTTGACGCTCGCCGCACTGCCCCGGGAGAAGTACCAGTCGGGCCTGGAAATCGGATGCTCCATCGGAACCCTGACAGCCGAACTGGCTACCAGATGCACCAGCCTGCTTGCCGTGGATGCCAGCAGCACCGCGCTTGAGCTCGCGGCCCAACGGCTCGCGCAGTTTCCCGGGGTCTCCACGCGGCGGCTGACGCTCCCCGTTGACTGGCCGGGCGGCAGCTACGACCTCGTGGTGGTCTCCGAGGTTGGCTACTACCTCTCGCCTGCGGAGTTTGAGCTGCTGCTGCAGCGGATCCAGGAATCGATGGCGCCGGGCGGCACGCTGTTGCTGTGCCACTGGCGGCACCCGGTTTCCGGATGGGCGCTCGACGGCGACTCGGTCCACGCGCTGGCCCGGGGCCGGCTGCGGTGGCCCACCGCCGGTTTCTACCAGGAACGTGATTTTGTGCTGGAAACGCTCGTAGCTCCCCGTGATGCCGGCGATCCCGGACCGCCGGTGGCCTGAAGTGGACGGGATCGAGCAGGTTGGCGTGGTTATTCCTGTCCACAACGAGGAACCGCACCTGGCACGTGCCTTGGCTGCGGTCAGTGCCGCAGCCGATGCCCTGCAGCACAGCCAACCGGACATGAGGGTCGCCATCGTGGTGGTCTTGGACGCCTGCACGGACGGATCGGACGCCGTTGCGGCGCGTTTTGCCGCTGCGGATCACCGCATCACCCTGCTCCGGGTCGGCTTCCAGAGCGTCGGCAGGAGCCGGCGTGCAGGCATCAATCTGCTCCTCGCAGGACGCTTGCCGGACTATGTGGCGGCGGGCCGCCCGCGGACGGCCGGACGGGTATGGCTGGCTAATACCGACGCCGATTCCTGCGTACCGGAAAACTGGCTCCTGCGCCAGGTAGAACTGGCTGACCGCGGCGCCGACGCAGTTTTGGGGACGGTGGAGCCGGATCCGGCGGGGATGGACGGCGAACTCCTGCGGCGCTGGCACGCCCGGCATCCGCTGGGGGAGGGACACCCCCATGTGTACGGTGCGAACTTCGGGGTGCGGGCCTCGGCCTACATTCGCGCCGGTGGCTTTCCCCGTCAGCGCTCGCAGGAGGACCGGGCGTTGGCCGCACGGCTGCGCCGCTACGGGTACCGAATTACTGCCACGGATACGGTCCGGGTAGTGACCTCAGGGCGGACCGAGGCCCGGGCACCGCAGGGATTCGGCGCCTATCTGCTGGCCCTTGGCATGGAGTCCGCTGTGGCGTTCGAACGCTGAGCAGGCATGAACCGTTGAAGCCATATCCATGCTGAGCCGCTAACAAAATGAGGGGGCCGACGACGACTGGGGGGACTGGCCTCGGTCTCAGAAGAGGCCACCTCGCCGCCGACCCCGCCTGATACCCGGGGCACCAAGCAACCGGGAAACCCTGGAGGAATCTGTTGATATTGATCTTCCTCCAAGTAGTGGTCCCTGCCTAGTCCCGCGTGGCGCTGTCTCGTCCCACGGCGCCGTCCGATCCTGACTGTTTGGTGCCGTTTTGATGGCGCTCCCGCAGCTCGCGGCCGCGCCGGATGTCGTCTTCTTCCTGTTCCTGCATCTTCTCGCTCTTTTTGGTGTCCCGCGGCGGGAGCTGAATGGTTTCTTCAGCCTCGATTCCCGCCTGGAGTTGCCGTCCCCGCTCCATCTCGGCGTCGAATTCTGCCCCGAACAGCAGCGACATGTTCAGGATCCACAGCCAGAGCAACATAACGATCACGCCGCCAAGCGCGCCATACGTCTTGTTGTAATTCCCAAAATTGCCAACGTAGAATCCGAACCCCAGCGAAGCCAGCAGGAAGATCAACAGTGCTATGCCGGAGCCCAGGCTCATCCATTTGAACTTGGGTTGCTTGACGTTGGGAGTGGCGTAGTAGAGCACCGCGATGATGACGATGATCAGCGCCACCATCACTGGCCACTTGGCGAAGTTCCAGACGTTGAGGAATGCACCGCTGAGTCCGATAAGTCCGCCGACTGCCTCTGCCACGGGCCCGCTGAGCACCAGCATGCCCGCCAGGAGGGCCACGATGACCACGGCGAGGAGCGTCACCGCCAGCATGGTCCCGCGAAGCTTGAAGAAGGGACGGCCCTCGTCCACTTCATAGACCCGGTTCATGGCCCGGCCGAACGCGCCCACGTATCCTGAGGCGGACCAGAGCGCGGTGGCGAGGCCGAGGAACAGTGTCAGCCCTGCCGCCGGAGCGCTGGCCAACTCCGCAACTGGGCCGCTAACGGTACTTACCGTCTCAGCAGGGGCGAAGCCCCGCACGATCTCCAGCAGGGCAGTGGTTGTTTTCGCGGGGTCCCCGAAAAGACCTATCAGGGAAACGAGCGCGAGCATCGCAGGGAACAAGGACAGCACTGCGTAGTAGGTCAGGGCAGCCGCGAGGTCCGGGCACTGGTCCCTGGTGAACTCCCGAAGGGTCTTTTGGGCGATGTACTTCCAGGAAGGCTTGGTGACGTCGGTGGGGCTGTCCGGTTTCCGGGAGTCGTCGGGCGCCGGTGCTTGGTCCGCCTTGGCTGTGCTGGTTTCTGATGAGTCTTGAGCGGCCATGGGGTGTCCTCTCGGGTTGAAAATGGACAGGCCGGTTCCGCCGGGGGAGGCGGAACCGGCCTGTCTGTCCTGCTGGCGGGGCTGCCGCCGGTGCTAGGGCTGGTGCCGTTACGTGTTCTGGACGTGGTCCTTGGCGTCGGTAGCACGGTCCTTAACGTCGGCCGCCGCCATCTGGCCTTCGGCCTTGACATGCTCGGCGGCATCGGTTGCCGTGGCCTTGACGTTCTCCATGGCTTCCCGTGCCGGTTCCTTCAGGCCTTCGGCCATGTCCTTGGCGGCCTCGGTCAGCTCGGTGGTGAGCGGTTCGGCCGCGGACTTGAGGGCATCTGCTGCTTCGCGCTCCTTCTCGCTGGCAGGGATCAGTGAGGACAGAAGCAGGCCGGCCCCGAACGCAATCAGGCCTGCGGCCAGAGGATTCCCTTGGGTCTTGGTCTTCACCTGGTGCGGCGCGTCACCAATGGCGGCGCCTGCATCGCTGAGTGCGTTTCCGGCACTGTCGGTGCGGGCGTGAGCGCCACTGTGCACTCGGTTGGTGACGTCGTCGGCTGTTCCCATGACTCTCTCCTTCACTCCGAAGACGGCGTCTTTCACTTTGTCTGTCTGACGATGGACGATGTTCGACGGCGTCACTTTGTCCGCGACCGCGTCCACGTTCGTGCCCAGCCGGGCACGGGTTGCCTCAATATCTGAACGGATATCGTCCGGGTTATCGCTCATCGTCTTACCTCACCGGGTTTTAGGGTTGGGGGAATTTCCTGGAGTGTTTCAGCGGTTTGGGGCATGCCCTTTACAGTTTTGAGCTCCCGGCGGCCCACTGACGCCAGCACTGCCGCGATGACGCCCCAGATGACTGCGACGACGACGGCGGACCAGCCGAGTCCCATCAGCTCGCCCAACGCGTACCAGAGGGCGATCGAAAGGAACAGCAGGACGAAATGACCGGCGACTCCGGCGCCTGCCAGCATGCCGCCGCCTTTACCGGCCTTGCTGGCGGATTCCTTCAGTTCGGCCTTGGCCAGCTCCACTTCCTGGCGCATCAACGTGGACAGGTCGCGGGTCACCTCACCGAGCAGGTCACCCAACGACGTGTTGTCCGCCTTCGCGTGCGCAGCCGAGGGGGGAGGCTCCGGTATCTGGCTGCTCATCACAGCCTGCCAGTCTGGCCGTCCGCCGAGCGGTCCTTGGTCAGGGGGTCGTTGGCCATTGGATCGTCGGCGAGCTCGCGGTCGCCCAGCGGATCGCCGGCGAGGCGGTCCCCGGAGGAAGGCTGCTGAGCGAGTTGGGGGCTGTCCAAAGGACTGGCGGGACGCGACGGGTCCCCGTAGCTGCTTCCCGGAGCGCCGCCGTCGAACCCTGCCGTGGTGGTGGACGGGCCGGGCAGCTGTACCGGCGGGGGCGGGACGGTGCCACCGCCCGACGGCGTATAGCCGGACGCGCCGGCGCCGCTTTGTCCGCCAGTGCCGTACTGCCCGGTCGCGTCGTATTGGCCGCCGGCCCTGGTCGTGTCAGACTCCGGTGCGCCTGCGCTCAGGCTGCGGCTGAGCCGCCCGGCGAGGACCCCGGCACCGGCTGCCAGGAGCAGGAAGGTTCCGGGCCGCTGCCTGGCGAAGCTCTTGACTTCGTTCAGGAGCGATCCGGGGTCGCGGCCGTCCAGCCAGGACGCGACGGACGCGGAACGCTCCGCTGCCTGGCGGACCAGATCCGTGGCCACTCCGGGCTGGTCCGACGCCTGCGCCATCGCGTGCAGTTCGTCGGAGACTGACCGGAGGCCGGTGGCCACCTTCTGCTGTTGCGCGCCGGCCTGTTGGGTGAGGTCGTGGCGTGCCTGGTGGAGGAGGTCCTTGGCGTTCGCCTTCGCCTCCGAAGCGACGTTGGCCGCTTCGGACTTGGCGGTTTCAGCGACGCTCTGCGCGGAATCCGCCGCAGTCCGCGCGACGTCCCCGGCTTCCTCCTTGACAGCATCAGTGCGGGAAGTCCCGTACGTACCGCCCGTCTGCGGCGCTGCTGTGGGTAACGTACTGGGGAACGTACCGGGCGCACGTTCTCCTGTGGTTCCGCGGGTGGCCGGTGGAGCCGGGTAAGCCGAATCCTCGGGCCATTGGTTCTCTGTCATCTTCGCTCTCTCTTTCCAAAGAAGACCTCTTGTTGATCAAGAACCAGCGATACTGGCGATAAAATAGTAAGCATGATTAGTAATGGAAGGTAAGTACCCTTCCTACCTGAATTTAAAAGGGGTCCGTATCGCCTGCCGGCCTGGCATCGCAGGGACCCTGTCACAACGAAGTGGAAAGAGGCGAGTAGTTGTGGATACAACATCGTGGGTTTGGGTGATCGTTGGCATCGTAGTGGTGGTTCTGATCGTGTTGTTCCTGGTAACGGGGCGTCGCCGTCGGGCGCTAGAGCAGAAGCGGGACGATTCGAACCGCGAAAAGGCCGCCGAAATGCGCCGGAAGGCGGAGGCAGTGGAGCTCGATGCGCGTGAGAAGGAAGCCCGGGCGAGCCGGGCCCGTGCCGACGCGGAGCAGGCGCAGGTCGATGCCGCTCGGCTGAAGCAGGAAGCCGAGCAGAAGGCCAACGATGCGCGATCTCTCCGCGACGATGTGGTCAGGCAGACCGAAAAAGCTAACGCGATAGACCCGGACGTAAGTCACGACGGCGACGCCCGCGCAGACGCTATGTGGGCCGACACCGACGTGCATCCGGACGACGCCCCCCGCATCGACGGCAGGCCGCGCACCGACGCCATTCGAACCGACGCCGCACGCACCGACGCGACCCGCACTGACGCCGCACGCACCGACGCGACCCGCACTGACGCCGCACGCACCGACGCCACCCGAATCGACGGCACGCGGGCGGAGGCGCTCCGGCCGGAGTCCAACGTGAACCCGGAAGCCGACGAGCAAACTGACGCCACCCGCACCGACGCCACCCGGGCGGACGCCCTGCGGCGGGACCAGGAAAGGACAGATCGGGACAGGCCGCTCGCAACATAGCCAGGGTCGCTGCCTGGACAGGTCTGGTCTGGACTGAGACTGGGCTGGGCCCTCCTCATCGACCGGCGCTGGCGGCCTGCCATGAAGGCGGGCCGATTTGGGGTGTGCAACTAGGGTTGATCCATGACTGAAGCGGCACACGGGTAATGGCAAAGCGCGGCAAGTCAGGCGGGCGGAACAGCCAGCGTCCGACGGCGGGTGTCATCGAGGTGCCCAAGGGTACCCGTCCTGATGGCCCCGTTGAGGGCGTCTACTACATTGATACCGGTGACTGCGAGCTCATTGCGGATCAGGACAACTCCAACGGGTGGCTCCTTAAGATCAACGGTGTCATGAGCTCCCACATCGACCTCGCCGATCCGTTGTTCCTCGATTTTGAGTACATGCGCTGGATGGCGGCGCTGATTGAGTCACGGTGGCCGCCGAAATCCGGAAAGGGCGGAACCAAGGCGGCCGCACCCACCACGGGCGAGGCCGAGCGGCTGCGCGGGCTGCATCTGGGCGGCGGGGCCTGTTCCCTGGCCCGTTACTTCCACACCGCCTATCCGGACGCCCGGCAGGTGGTGGTGGAACTTGACGGCAAGCTGGCCGAGTATGTCCGCGGCTGGTTCGACCTGCCCAAGGCTCCGCTGCTGCGGCTGCGGGTGGGGGAAGCCCGCGAGGTCACCGAGACGCTCACGCCGGACAGCCGTGACTTCATCATCCGCGACGTCTTTGCCGGTTCACTGACGCCCCGGCCGCTCACCACCGCCGAGTTCAATGACCACATCAAGCGGGTCCTGTCTCCGGGCGGTATCTATGTAGTGAACTCCGGCGACGCCCCGGATTTGAAGAACGCACGGGAAGACGCCGCCACCATCGCGGCCGCGTTCGCACACACCGTCATCATCGCCGACCCCGCCATGCTGAAGGGCCGCCGCTACGGCAACATGGTCATGGCCGGCAGCGACAGCCCGCTCGACGGAGACCCGCAGCTGGCCCGGCGGCTGCTAGGCGGCGCCGTCCCGGCCCACATCTGGAACGACGCCCAGGTGCGAGCCTTCGCTGCAAACTCCCCGGTGCGTCACGACCCGGCAGCCCCGTCGGCAACACCATCGGTTGCTCCGTAACGGCCCTTTTGGGGCGCGAAGAGGGCCGTTACGGAGCAATCGATGTGTGTCCCCGCCCCAGCAGTGCATCCCGGTGCGCCACCGTCTGGTCGCGCAGTGCCTGAACAACGGCGGCCACGGCAGGGCGGCGCATCGAATCCGGCCGCAGCACCATCCAATAGGGGAGCAGCTCGGCGAAGTCGTCGGGGAGCAGCCGGACCAGGTCGTTGTGCAGATTGCCCATAAAGCAGGGCAAGAATCCGATGCCCGCGCCGGCACGGGTGGCCTCCACATGGACAAACACGTTGGTGGACGTGAGTCCTTCGCGCATGGCAGGCACCAGCCGCCGGGGTGCGTCCAGATCGTCCACCTGCAGCATCGAATCCACAAAATACACCAGCGGGTGCTCTGTCAGCTCGGCAACGCTCGCCGGCGTCCCGTTCTCGGCGAGGTAGGCACGCGAGGCGTACATCCCCAGCATGTACTCGCCCAGTTGGACGGCTTCGGCCCGGTGGACCTGCGGTTCGCCCACCACCACTTCGATGTCCAGGCCGGAGCGCTGCTGCAGTGCGCGCCGGGTCATGGTTACCACTTCCACACTCAGCCCTGGGTGTCTCCGGCGTAGCCGCGCCACTGCGGGTGCGGCGATGTAGGCGCTGAAGCCGTCGGTCGCCGTCATACGAACGACGCCGGTAATCGGGTCCGGTGCCTGGCCTGCCTGTCCCAGCGCGCTCACCGCAGCCTCCACCTGTTCGGCAACCCGGACGGCCTCCGTGCCCAGCTCCGTCAGCTCCCAGCCGCCGGCCGCCCGTGCCAGTACCCGGCCGCCGAGCGCCTTTTCCAGGGCAGCTATCCGGCGCGAAACGGTGGTGTGGTTCAGCCCCAACACTTGCGCCGCCGTCGTAAATTTAGCTGAGCGGGATACCGCCAGCAGGACCAGCAGGTCATCGGGATTCGCCTTCATATCTGCAATTGTGCACATAGCTGGTGCTGGATTGGGTATTGAAGGCGCATGTTTGTGCAGTAATACTCAGTGGAGCCATTAGTGCTGTGGATCACAGCGCGTGTCAAAGTGGACACTAAGGAGAAACTCATGAGCGTAGAGCAGCGCTCGGCAGACAATGCCGCCGGATCCGCACCCAAGGGATCCGGGCTTAAGAAGATTGTGGCCGCCTCGATGGTGGGCACAGTGGTGGAATGGTACGAATTCTTCCTCTACGCCACCGCCGCCACCCTGGTCTTTGGGAAGTACTTCTTCCCCGCCACCGGCAACGAGCTGGACGGCATCATCCAGGCGTTCCTCACCTACGCAGTGGGCTTCGTGGCGCGCCCCCTCGGCGGCATCGTCTTCGGCCAGATCGGCGACAAGCTGGGCCGCAAGCCCACGCTGCAGCTGACCATCGTGATCGTCGGTGTGGCTACGTTCCTAATGGGCTGCCTCCCGGGCTTCGCCGACATCGGCTACCTGGCTCCGGCGCTGCTGGTTGCCCTCCGCTTCATCCAGGGCTTCGCGCTCGGCGGTGAATGGGGCGGCGCCGTGCTGCTGGTTGCAGAACACAGCCCCAACAAGTCCCGAGGTTTCTGGTCCAGCTGGCCGCAGGCCGCCGTGCCGGTGGGCAACCTCCTCGCCACGCTGGTGCTGTTCGTCATGTCCTCCACCCTCAGCCCCGAGGCGTTCCTTGGCTGGGGCTGGCGTGTGGCCTTCTGGCTCTCCGCCGTGATCGTCTTCGTTGGCTACTACATCCGCACGCACGTCACCGAGGCACCCATCTTCCTGGAGGCCAAAGCCCTCGTGGAGAAGGAGCAGGCTGTCAGCTACGGCGTCTTCGAAGTGGTCCGCAAGTACCCCAAGGGCATCCTCCAGGCCATGGGGCTGCGCTTCGCCGAGAACATCATGTACTACTTGGTGGTCAGCTTCGCGATCGTCTACCTCAAGAGCGTGCACAAGTACGACACGTCCTCGCTCCTGCTGGCACTGCTGATCGCCCACGTCATCCACTTCCTTGTCATCCCGCAGGTGGGCCGCCTCGTGGACAAGCTGGGAAGGAAGCCCGTCTACCTCATCGGGTCCATCTCCGGTGCGGCCTGGCCGTTCTTCGCCTTCCCCATGTTCGATACCCGCAACGCCGTAGTGATTGTCCTGGCCGTGACCATTGGCCTGTGCCTGCACGCGTTTATGTACGCCGGTCAGCCTGCGATCATGGCCGAGCTCTTCCCCACCCGGATGCGGTACTCGGGCGTATCCCTGGGCTCGCAGGTCACCTCGATCTTCGCCGGTTCGCTGGCGCCGCTGCTGGCTACCCAGTGGCTCAAGGACTCCGGTTCCTGGCTGCCCACCGCCATCTACCTGGTGGTTGCCTGCGCGATCACCACAGTGGCGGTGCTGAGCCTGAAAGAAACCAAGGGCATTGCCCTGGAAGACGTGGACAAGGCCGACGCCGCCCGCGAGGGACTGCTCCCGGCCGGCTCACGCTGAGCTGCTTGAGCAGTTCACCGCAGGGAAATTGAGCGCGCACACGATGGGAAAAGATCAATGGAAAACACACTGAACGGCCGCAAGGCTGTGGTGACCGGAGGTGCCAGCGGGATCGGCGCCGCCTGTGTCCGGGAGCTCGCAGCCCGTGGGGCAAAAGTGGTGGTTGCCGACGTCGACTCCGCCGGCGCTGCCGCACTCGCCGATGAAGTGGGCGGCACTGCCTGGGCCGTTGACCTGCTGGACGCGGACGCGCTCTCCACCCTGAGCCTGGACTGCGACATCCTGGTGAACAACGCCGGGATCCAGCGCATCAGCCCCATCGAAGCGTTTGATCCGGCGGACTTCCGCCGGATCATCGCGCTTATGCTCGAGGCACCGTTCCTGCTGATCCGGGCCGCGCTGCCGCACATGTACGCCAACGGCTTCGGCCGCATCATCAACGTGTCCTCCGTGCACGGCATCAGGGCCTCCCCGTTCAAGAGCGCGTACGTTTCCGCCAAGCACGGCCTCGAAGGGCTGAGCAAGGTGACGGCGCTTGAGGGCGGGGAGCACGGAGTCACCTCCAACTGCGTCAACCCGGGGTATGTCCGGACCCCGCTCGTCGAAAAGCAGATTGCGGACCAGGCCAAAGTGCACGGCATCCCCGAGGCCGAGGTCCTGGCCAAGGTGATGCTCACCGAGTCTGCCGTGAAACGCCTCGTGGAACCGGAGGAAGTTGCTTCGCTAGTGGCCTGGCTGGCGTCCGATCACGCTGGCATGGTCACCGGGTCCAGTTACGTGATGGACGGCGGCTGGTCAGCGCGCTGACATCCGGCGCCTCCGCTGCCCCCACGCGCAGTCCGGCCTGCCGGCTTCGGGCCGTTGCAATCCCGCCACCTGAGGCAGCTAATCCTGCGGCCTCAGGTGGCGGTGGTCGTAGAAGAAGACCCCAGCCTCGGCGCCGAGTTCCACGGACGGACCGCGGTGGGACATGATGATCCCCGCGTGCCGGCCGTTGAAGGGATCGTCACCCACCACGGCATCGCCCACGCGATAGGGGCACCGCGGGCGGAACGCCGCGAGAACCCGGCCGCGGGCGCGGTGGACAAGGGCAGAAAGTCTGACGGGCCGCCCCATGCTGGCCAGGTCCTGGACATGTGCTTTCACCATGCGAACCACTCCTTGAAGCGGCGTGGAGCCGCTCACCTCGGTGCGGTAGCCGGAAAGCTCCCAGCAGAGGATGGTCCTCCTATTCCTGGCTGGCACCTTACAGATATCGTAGGCGCTATTCCCACCAGTCACACCAGTAACAAGTACCTGTCTTCGTGGACGGGCCCTACTTAGGGGATTTTAGGGTCAGCGCTCGCCGTTTACGATCTCGTCAGCGTTGTTGAAGGCCCAGGTGACCAGGGGAACCAGCAGGCCGGACAGTTCATAGCCGCGCTCAGTCAGGCTGTAGTCCACGCGGGGCGGAATGACCGGCTGGGCCTTCCGCAGCACCAGGCCGTCGCGCTCCAGGGTCTTGAGGGTTTGTGCCAGCATTTTCTCGCTGATTCCCTCGGCGCGGCGCCGGAGTTCGCTCCAGCGCTGCTCGCCTTCCGAGAGCGCCAGCAGGATCAGCACGCCCCATTTGCTGGTGATGTGGTCCAGGACAATGCGGCTGGGGCATCCGGCCGGGAACACGCCGTCGGCCAGTCCTTCCGGCAGGTGGGCCCGGAGATCTGCCGGCAGGACGGCGGGCCATACAGTTGCTTCCATACCCATAACTTACCAAAAGGTGAGTACCTTACCTCAAAGTGCGTACTCTCTTCTGGGAAGTAATGGCAAGGATGGCTGGTTGTGCAGGGTGACCCCCTTAGGAATGGTGAAAGGAACCAACCCATGAGCATCGTTATCACAGGAGCAACCGGACAGCTTGGCCGCCACGTCGTCGAGGCGCTCCTGCAGCGCAACGTTCCGGCAGCAGAGATAGTGGCCGCTGGCCGGTCCATTGAAAAGCTTGCCGACTTCGCAGCCCGGGGCGTCCAGGTCAGGTCAATGGACTATGCGGACCCCGCGTCCGTGGCACAGGCCCTGGACGGCGCCAGCAAGGTCCTCCTGATTTCCGGCAGCGAGGTTGGCCAGCGCGTGGACCAGCACCGCACGGTGATTGAGGCAGCAGCGGCGGCGGGCGTGGAGCTGATCGCCTACACCAGCATCGCCAACGCAGACACCACCGGCATGAAGCTGGCCGCCGAGCACCAGGCAACGGAGGCCATCCTGAAGGATGCGGGCGTTCCGTTCGCCCTCCTCCGCAACGGCTGGTATCTCGAAAACTACACCGACCAGCTCCAGGGCACGCTGGCGCAGGGTGCGCTTGCCGGCAGCGCCGGGGAAGGCAAGGTCAGCGCCGCGGCCCGGGCGGACTACGCCGAAGCTGCCGCCGCCGTGCTTGTTGCCGAAAACCAGGCAGGCAAGGTCTATGAGCTCGGTGGGGACCACGCCTTCACGCTCACCGAACTGGCGCAGGAAATCAGCGCCGCGGCCAACAAGCCCGTGGTGTACCAGGACCTTCCGGCCAGTGACTACGCCGGACTTCTTGCCGGATTCGGCGTGCCGGAGCTCTTCGCCGACGTCCTGGCGGACTCGGACCTTGGCATTGCCCGGGGTGACCTCCTGGTCAGCGGCTCGGACCTTCGTACACTGATCGGCCGGCCAACGACGCCGATGCCGGCTGCCGTCCGTTCCGCGCTCGCTTCGGCCTAAACAGCAAGCGGCCTGGTTGCCCTGCCTTCAGGGCGGGGCAACTAGGACTTGCTGCCGGTCAGGGCCAACGTTCCGCCGAGGCCGATCATCAAGGCTCCTCCCGTTGCCTCCACCGCTGAAACCCGGCGGGGCGACCGGGCGAACCATTGGCGGGCTGAACCTGCGGCGACGGCCCAAAGGCTGTCTGAAACTATGGCGATCAGCAGGAACACCGCCCCCAGCAGCGCCAGCTGGAACGGAATGGCCCCGGACGGGTAGTCCACAAACTGCGGCAGTACCGCTACGAAGAACACCACTGACTTCGGGTTGGTGAGACCCACTACCAGGCCTTCAGACACCAGCCGTCGTGGGGAGGAGGCCACTGGCTGACGATCGGCGAATGAGTTGTGCCGCCGGTTCCGGATGGCCTTGATGCCCAGATAGACCAAGTAGGCAGCCCCTGCCAGCTTCACGACGCTGAACAGGACAACGGACTGCGCCACAATAATGCCCACGCCGAACGCAACTGCAGCCACCTGCACCAGTTGCCCGGTCGCGTTGCCCAGTACCGTCAGGACACCTCCCCTCCAGCCCAGGGCCAGGGAACGGCCGATCACGAACAGCACGCTGGGGCCGGGAACGGCGATCAGCACCACGGATGCCAGCGCAAACGCCAGCAGGTTTGAGAAGGGAACCATGCCTGATCTTAGCTCCGGCGGGGCCCGGCGGGCATCAGTGGCCGCGGGCTGAGGTGACCACCGGCAGCGGTGAGGTTTCGTCCACAAGTTCGGCCCGGCGTCGTCCGTTCCCTTTGACCCAGAACCGGTAAGCGAGGACCAGCAGCCCAAGCCACACCGCTCCCACGTAAAGCGCCACGCGGGTGTCCTCGAAAGCGCCCAGGACGGCGATGACCAGCGCCATAAACGCGATGGTCAGGATTGAAGCCGCCGGCCACCACGGGGACGGGAATTCCGACGCCGGCAGGCCCTTCCGAGCGATCTCCCGCTTCATCGCGACATGGGAAGCCAGGATCATGACCCATACCCAGACGGTGGCAAACGTGGCAATCGAGGCGATCAGGATAAAGACGTCTTCGGGAATAACCGCGTTCAGGACCACGCCCACCAGAAGGATGCCCGCCATCATCACCACCGTCATCCACGGCACGCCATGGCGCGAGACCTTGCCGAAAACTGCCGGCGCGTGGCCCTGGTTGGACAAGCCGAACAGGATGCGTCCGGCGCCGAAGATGTCGCTGTTGATGGCGGAGAGCGCGGCCGTGATCACCACGGCGTTGAGGATGTGCGGTGCGGCCGGGATGCCGAGGCCGCTGAAGATCTGGACAAACGGGCTTCCGTTAGTGCCGATCTCGTTCCACGGGAACAGGCTCATCAGCACGCCGAGGGTCAGCACGTAGAACAGCAGGACGCGGACCGGGACCGTGTTCACGGCCTTGGGGATGACGTTCTTGGGGTCTGCGGCCTCGCCGGCGGTGATGCCGAGTGTCTCGATCCCGCCAAAGGCGAACATCACGACGGCGAACGAGGCCAGGAGCCCCTCGAAGCCGTGGGGGAACAGCCCGCCGTGCTCCACGAGGTTGCCGAGTCCCGGCGCCACCGTGGAGCCGCCCGCCTGGAAACCGAAGGCGATGATGGCGGCGCCGCCGGCGATCATGGCGATGATGGCCACCACTTTGATCAGCGAGAACCAGAACTCGAGCTCCCCGAAGACCTTCACGCTGAGCAGGTTCATTGCGGCCAGGAAGCAGATAATGGCCAGAATCCAGATCCAGCGGTCCACCTGTGGAAACCAGAAGCCCATATAGATGCTGAAGGCCGTGACGTCCGCGATGGCGACGATGGCCATTTCAAAGACGTAGGTCCAGCCGGTCACAAACCCTGCCAGCGGCCCGAGGTAGCGGCTGGCGTACTGGCCGAACGAGCCCGACACGGGATGCCGGACGGCCATCTCGCCGAGGGCGCGCATGACCATAAACACTGCCGCGCCGCCGATGATGTAGGCGAGCAGGACTGCCGGGCCCGCCTTCTGGATGGCGGAGGCGGAGCCGTAGAACAGGCCGGTTCCGATCGCCGAACCCAGGGCCATAAAGCGGATATGGCGGACGTTCAGTCCCCGGTTCAGGGCGTGTGCGACGGCGGATCCCGGCTTGGGCCTTTCGGCCGGGCTTGCGTCTTGGGTGGCGGCTGTGTCTTGTCTGGTGGCGGCGGGCTGCATACAAATACCTTCTCGTCATTGGGAGGGGGATCGCCAACCAGCAGACCACTTTGGCGCCCGAGGTGATGAGACTCACGGGCGGTTGGTGTCTTCCATCTCAGACTGGGGGCGGCGTGTGGCCTTTTTCTGTTTGTGGAGTCCAAAACTATTGACATCATGTCTGGTTTTCTTTACTTTTGAGATGTCAGCTTTGTTTTACATTTGGTGGTAATGGCAGGAGCGGAAAATGTCCTTCGAAGAGAAGAGCGCCTGGATTATGGGGGTGGTGGCCGTGGGCTCTTATGGCGTGTATCTGGCCATCGTCCTGGGCCTGGCAGGCACCATTCCCCTAGTTGACGTTCCCTACGTGGCTCCATTGCTGTGGACTATCGGGGCATCCATTGCTGCGTCCATCGCCCTGCACGCTCTCCTGGGCATCCTTTCGCCCAGGGAGGCCGGGAAGAAGGACCAGCGCGACAGGGAGATCTACCGTTTCGGTGAGTACATCGGCCAGTCTTTTGTGGTCATCGGGGGTGTCACGGCGCTGCTCCTGGCGATGGCGGAGGTGGATCACTTCTGGATTGCAAACGTCATCTACCTGACGTTTGTGTTGTCCGCGATCCTGGGTTCCGTAGCCAAGATCGTTGCCTATCGCCGGGGGTTCCAGCCGTGGTGAAGCCAACGCGGGTAACCAATTCCATCCGGCGCCTCCGGTTCGAACGGGGCGAGATGACGCAGGCCGAACTCGCCGACCGTGTGGGCGTCACCCGCCAGACCGTCATTGCCATCGAGCAGGGCCGGTACTCGCCGTCCCTGGAGATGGCTTTCCAGATCGCCCATGTCCTCAGCGTGCCGCTTGAGGACGTGTTCCAGTACCCGAACCACGAAGGAGACGCATCATGAAAGCTATCGTTCAAGACGTTTACGGGAATGCGGACGTGCTCCAGCTGCGGGATATTCCGCAGCCGCTGCCCGGCGTTGGGGAAGTGCTGATCGGGGTCCGCGCGGCCGGCGTTGACCAGGGCGTGTGGCACCTCATGACCGGGCGGCCGTACCTGCTCCGGCTCTTCGGGTTCGGGCTGAAGAAGCCCAAGGTGCCCGTTCGCGGACGCGAGGTGGCCGGCGTCGTGGAGGCTGTGGGGGCAGGCGTGACACGCTTCCAGCCCGGCGATGAAGTGTTCGGCACCTGTGAGGGGTCTTTCGCCGGCTTCGTCTGCGCCCAGGAGAAGCGTGTGGCCGCGAAGCCCGCAAACCTCACGTTCGAGGAGGCCGCGGTAGCACCAATTTCTGGTGTTACGGCGTTGCAGGCTGTCCGCGACGCCGGGCAGGTCAGTGCCGGCCAGAAGGTGCTGGTCATCGGGGCCGGCGGGGGAGTCGGGTCCTTTGCGGTGCAGGTGGCGAAGGCATTCGGAGCTGAGGTCACAGGAGTCTGCAGCACCGGAAAAGTTGACCTTGTTCGGTCCCTCGGCGCTGATCATGTCATCGACTACACCCAGGACAACTTTGCACGCGCCGGGCTGCTTTACGACGTCATTCTGGACACCGCGGGCAACCGGCCGCTCTCAGTCCTGCGGCGGGTGCTGACCGCGCGGGGAACGCTGGTGATTGTCGGCGGTGAGGGCGGCGGGAAGGTTACAGGCGGATTTGAGCGCTCGATGGCTGCGCCGCTGGCATCGTTGTTCTCCGGGCAGAAATTCAAAGGGCTTGTTTCGACAGAGAACTATCGCGATCTCGAGGCGCTGACCACGCTCATTGAAGCTGGCAGCGTGAAGCCTGCCGTGGACAAGGTCTACGCGCTCGCTGAGGCGCCAGCCGCGGTTGAATACATGCACGAGGGCCGGTCCCGCGGCAAGGTAGTGGTCAGGATCTGAGGCTCTTCAACCACCCGCCTCATCGCCCTTCCACCCTCGTTGCGAAGGGACAGCTAGGCCCTGAACTGCTCCGCCGGCACCTCAAAGATGATGTCAGCGGAGTTATGCACATAGGCGTTCATCCTCGCTGTTTTTGTCAGACCCTCACGGGATGATTTGAGTATGGATAGCAGAGCGGCTGTGGTGACGGCGGAGGCCCTTTCGGTGTCCTTCGCTGAGCTGGCTGTGCGGCTCCGTGGCGGGGCAAACTGCAATGGTTCCGGAGGGGCTGATCCGCTGCGGCGGGCGGCGGATGGATTCCTGGACGGGCTGGCCGAGATCTCACGACTGGACGCGAAAAGTGCCGCCCTGAAAGTCTGGCTGGCTGCCGGTTACAGCGCCGCTGCCGAGGCTCTGGCGGGCCCGGCTGAGTCCCCGCAGGACCACCGGGGCCAGGAGATGGCCGTGGTCGCCGAGGTCGCCTGCGCCATGACCGTCAGCGAACGCACTGCCGGTGCCCTGCTCGGCGAAGCCCACTCCCTGACCACGGCCCTGCCGCTGACGTTGTCCG
Source organism: Pseudarthrobacter lactosi (assembly GCF_055412785.1). Lineage (NCBI taxonomy): Bacteria > Bacillati > Actinomycetota > Actinomycetes > Micrococcales > Micrococcaceae > Pseudarthrobacter > Pseudarthrobacter lactosi. The sequence goes on along the minus strand of NZ_JBVAYS010000003.1, from coordinate 324,890 downwards.
CGCTGCAGGCCGGGACGATTTCGTGGCAGCACGCGAGGATCATGGTCGACGAAACCACTAACCTGGACCCCGCCGGTGCCCAGGCGCTGGAGGCACATTTCCTGGACCCCGACGCGGTGAACGCGGCGAGGGGTGGTTTGGCCGGGGAACTCATCCCCGGGAGGTTCCGGGCCAAGGCCCGGACCTGGCGGGAACGGCACCATCCGGTCAGCATCGAAAAACGCCACGCACGCGGTGTCCAGGATCGGCGGGTGGAGTATGCCCCGGACCGCGACGGCATGGCCTGGCTCTCCGCCTACCTCCCCGCCGACACCGCCGCCGGGATCTGGAACCGCACCACCACCGCAGCCCGCGCCCTCCAAGGACCGGACGAGGACCGGACCCTCACCCAGCTCCGCGCCGACACCGTCGCCACCTGGCTATTGGGCGAGGAAGCCGATGCGGCCGGGGACGTGGATGGGAATGACGGTGTCCCCTCGCCGCGGGCGCAAGTTCTCGTGACCGTGCCGGTGTTCGCGCTGATGGGCCTGACCGATGAACCAGCCATGCTCGACGGATACGGACCCATCCCACCCTCCATGGCCCGGCAGCTCATCGCCGACGGCGCCGAGTCCTTCCACCGCGTCCTGATCGACCCGCGTGATGGTGCTGCGTTGGAGATCGGGCGGAGCAGCTACCGGGTCACGAAAGCCCAACGCCAATGGCTCCGACTCCGCGACGGGAAATGCCCGTTCCCCGGCTGCAGCAACCACTCCCTCGACAACGAAGCGGACCACCTCCTTGCCTGGGCCCACGGCGGCACCACCGGAATCAGCAACCTCGGCCAGCCCTGCCACAAACACCACAGACTCAGACACACCACAGCCTGGAAACCCACCACCGCCACCAAAAACAAACCACCCGGCTGGACATCACCCACCGGACGCCACTACACCAGCGAACACCCCGACTGGGAACCACCAACCTGGCCACAATTGAAAGACCCGGAATTCTACGCAGGCGCCGTTCCAGATGGAGGCGCCCCGCCAGACGATCCGCTGGATGAGGAGTCCCACCCGGACGAGGCGTCATTTCTGACCTCCGGGATGCCCTCAGTCACCTAGGCACGAACCCGACTTCAGGGCGTGAAGGTGAGCCCGCGCTCGGTGGCGGCCGCTTCGAGAATCCGCAAGGCCTTCGGACCAATGCCGTGCATGGCAAGCAGTTCCCTGCGGCCAAGCAAGGCCACCTCAGCCAAGGAAGTGATGCCCGCATGGAGGAGGGCGCCGTTTGCCGGCCGGCCGATCGGCGGCAGGTCCCCGATCTGCGCAGGAACGTCGCTGGTGCTCATGCCTGCCTCGCCGCAGCCTCGATGGTGGCGTCGCTGTGCGCTGCGGCAAACTGTTGCAGCTCAACGATCTCAGAACGGCCTTCCTCGGCGCCAGCCCAGAGGTCAGCATCTGGGCTGGCGTCATCGTCGAACCATGGGAGATGCTGGCCGCTGGGGCGGCCAAAGACCTCGCCGAAGCAGCCGAGTTCCGTACTTGCCACATGGTTGACCAGGCCCAGCAGATTGGTGCCGGTCGGAGGGAGTGGCCCGCGGACGTCGTACGCACTCGGGCCGTCCAGCTTGCCGAGCAGGTTGTCCCGTCGGACCCGGAGGTAGCGATGCAGCGTGTCTTTTCCATCCATAGCGGGCACTCTACCGAACGGCCAGCTTTTCTTTGGGCACAGATCCCGGTCCTTCACAGCCGAGGAATAGTCTGGTATCCCGGACAATGACTACGTGTGGACGGCACACACGAAGCGGGCCAGGGGCGCAAGGTTAAGTACGGGATCCCGGACATGGCCGGAAGCCCCGCGAGAAACGATGGAGGGCACAGTGGTGTCGAGCACGGAAGCCAGGCCTGAGGCCGGCGGTGAACCAAGGGCAACGTCGAAAGTCCCCGCGGCTGAGAACACTCTCCGTATCCTCAAATTACTGGCCTCGAAGCGGGGGCCGATGGCGGCGTCGAGCATTGCCACGTCCTTGGGATTGCCGCGCTCAAGCGTTTACCACCTGCTCGGGGTGATGGAGGTGAACGGTTTTGTCCTCCACTTGCACGAGGAGCAGCGCTACGGGCTGGGGATCAGTGCCTTCGAGCTGAGCTCCGCGTATTCGCGGCAGGAGCCGTTGTCACGCCTGGGCCGGCCGCTGCTGGCGTCGCTGGTGGACGTGATCGGCGAGAGCGCGCACCTGGCGGTGCTCCACGGGCGCGACGTGCTGTACATCGTGGAGGAGCGGGCCAAGAACCGCCCGTCCCTGGTGACCGACGTCGGCGTCCGGCTCCCCAGCCACCTCACCGCCAGCGGGCGCGCCATTCTCGCTGCATTGCCCAAGTCGCAGGTCCGGGCGCTTTACCCGAATGCCGAGGCCTTCACTGCCCGGCATGAGGTGGCGGGGGCCATCATGAAGTACTCCGCGCTGTCCTCCCACCTGGACCAGGTCAGGCAACGCGGCTATGCCACCGAACACGGCGAGGTGACGCCCAACTTCGGCTCGATCGCCGCCGCTGTCACGGACCACGTGGGATGGCCGACGGCGGCAGTAGCCGTCACGTTCCTCGAGGACAAACTGCCGGCGGACCAATGGCCGGCGCTCGCCGGGCGGGTCCAGAAAGTCGCCGACGAGCTGTCGGTGCGCATCCACGGCCGCCCGGCCAAGTAGCGCTGCCCGCCGACCGGCCGGTCTCGTTCCCCCGATCGCCCCGGGCAGGAATTGCAGCGGTCTGGAATCCCGGACACCGCCCCTCCGAAAGCCCTGTCCGGTCCGGATTGGAACGGCTTTAGTAGATACAGAACCAGTTCCCAATATGGCGAAACCACACACTCGCCCAGAACACGAAGGAGCCCCTCATGGCACCCGCCGATTTCACTACCGGTGCCCGTCCGGTCAAAGCTGCCCGCGGCACCGAGCTCACCGCCAAGTCCTGGCAGACGGAAGCCCCGCTGCGGATGCTGATGAACAATCTGGATCCCGAGGTGGCCGAGCGTCCCGATGACCTGGTGGTTTATGGCGGCACGGGCCGGGCGGTCCGGTCCTGGGCCGCGTTCGACGCGATCACCCGCACCCTGGAAACCATGGAGAAGGATGAGACGCTCCTGGTCCAGTCCGGTAAGCCGGTGGGTGTGTTCCGTACCAACGAGTGGGCGCCGCGTGTGCTGCTGGCCAACTCCAACCTTGTGGGTGACTGGGCGAACTGGCCCGAGTTCCGCCGGCTCGAGGCCGAGGGCCTGATGATGTACGGCCAGATGACCGCCGGGTCGTGGATCTATATCGGCACCCAGGGGATCCTGCAGGGCACCTTCGAGACGTTCGCCGCAATCGCCCGCAAGCTCACCGGCGACGAGGACGGCACCCTCGCCGGGACCCTGACCCTGACCGGTGGCTGCGGTGGCATGGGCGGGGCACAGCCGCTCGCGGTGACCCTGAACGAGGGCGCCTGCCTGATTGTCGACGTCGATGAAAGCCACCTGCGCCGCCGCGCCGGCAAACGCTACCTCGACGAGGTCGAAACCGACCTCGACACGGCCATCGCCAAAGTCCTGAAGGCCAAGGAAGAGCGCCGAGGCTGGTCCGTGGGCTATGTCGGCAACGCCGCCGAGGTCTTCCCCGAGATCCTGCGCCGCCACAACGCCGGGGAGCTCACCGTGGACATCGTCACGGACCAGACCTCCGCGCACGATCCGCTGTCCTACCTCCCCGAAGGCATCACCGTGGCCGAGTGGCACACCGAGGCCGCCGCCGATCCGGAAGGCTTCACCAAGAAGGCCCAGGCCTCGATGGCCAGGCACGTCCAGGCCATGGTCGAGTTCCAGGACGCCGGCGCCGAGGTCTTCGACTACGGCAACTCCATCCGCGACGAGGCCCGCACGGGCGGCTACGACCGGGCGTTCGAATTCCCCGGCTTCGTCCCGGCCTACATCCGGCCACTGTTCTGCGAGGGCCTGGGCCCGTTCCGCTGGGTCGCACTCTCCGGTGACCCGGAGGACATCGCCGTCACGGATGCTGCGATCAAGGAACTCTTCCCCGAGAACAAGCACCTGCACCGCTGGATCGACGCCGCACAGGAACGGGTCGAGTTCGAAGGCCTGCCGGCGAGGATCTGCTGGCTCGGCTACGGCGACCGCGCCAAGGCCGGCCTGCTGTTCAACCAGCTCGTCAAGGAAGGCAAGGTCAAGGCGCCCATCGTGATCGGCCGCGACCACCTGGACTCCGGCTCGGTCGCGTCCCCGTACCGGGAGACCGAGGCCATGGCTGACGGCTCGGACGCGATCGCGGACTGGCCGCTGCTGAACGCCCTGCTGAACACCGCTTCCGGTGCCACGTGGGTCTCGATCCACCACGGTGGCGGCGTCGGGATCGGCCGCTCCATCCACGCCGGCCAGGTCTCCGTCGCCGACGGCACCGACCTCGCCGCGCAGAAACTCGAACGCCTCCTCACCAATGACCCCGGCATGGGCGTCATCCGCCACGCCGACGCCGGCTACGACCGCGCCCTCGACGTCGCGAAGGAACGCGGCGTCCGCATCCCGATGAACGAAGGAACAGCAAAGTGACCATCACCACCCACTCACCGCTCACCGTCACCCTCGGCTCCAGCGGCGTCACACCCGAGGACGTTGTCGCCGTCGCCCGCCACAACGCCCAGGTGACCATCGCCCAGGACGCACTGGATACGGTTGCCAAGGTCCGCGCGCACATCGACGAACTGGCGCACAGTGAGACCCCTGCCTACGGCATCTCCACCGGCTTCGGGGCGCTGGCCAACCGGCACATCCCCAGCGAGCTGCGCACCCAGCTGCAGAAATCGCTGATCCGCAGCCACGCCGCGGGCATGGGCCCGGCCGTGGAACGCGAGGTGGTCCGCGGCATCATGTTCCTGCGCGCCAAGACCCTCGCCTCGGGCCGCACCGGTGTCCGGCCGGTCGTCCTGCAGACCATGGTGGACGTGCTCAACGCCGGCATCACCCCGGTGGTCCGCGAGTTCGGCTCGCTCGGCTGCTCGGGCGACCTCGCCCCGTTGTCCCACTGTGCCCTGGTGCTGATGGGCGAGGGGGAAGCGGAAGGGCCCGACGGCGTGACATACGGCGGGCGCGGTGAGGCGCCTGTCGCTGAGCTGCTCGCCGGCCACGGCATCGAACCGGTCACCCTCGCCGAGAAGGAAGGCCTCGCGCTGGTCAACGGCACCGAGGGCATGCTGGGCATGCTCCTGATGGCCGTCGCGGACCTTCGCCAACTGCTGACGACGGCGGACATCACCGCCGCGCTCAGTGTCGAGGCGCTGCTCGGTACAGACCAGGTCTTTGTGCCGGAGCTGCATGCAGCGCTGCGTCCGCACCCCGGCCAGGCCGCCAGCGCAGACAACATGCTGCGCGTGCTGTCCAACTCGCCGATCGTGGCCTCGCACCGGGTGGGGGATTCCAAGGTCCAGGACGCCTACTCGCTGCGCTGCGCACCCCAGGTGGCCGGCGCCGCGCGGGACACGGTGGACTACGCCGCCCTGGTGGCGTCCCGTGAGCTTGCCGCGGCCATCGACAACCCGGTTGTCCTGCCGGACGGCCGGGTCAGTTCCAACGGCAACTTCCACGGCGCACCCGTGGCGTACGTCCTGGACTTCCTGGCCATCGCCGTCGCGGATCTCAGCTCCATCGCCGAACGCCGGACGGACCGCATGCTGGACCCGGCGCGTTCGCACGGGCTGCCGGCGTTCCTGGCGGCGGATCCGGGCGTGGACTCGGGCCTGATGATCGCCCAGTACACGCAGGCCGGGCTGGTGTCGGACAACAAACGCCTGGCCGTCCCGGCGTCGGTGGATTCAATTCCGAGCTCCGCCATGCAGGAGGATCACGTGTCCATGGGCTGGCACGCGGCCCGGAAGCTGCGCAAGGCCGTGGAGAACCTCCGCCGTGTCCTGGCCATCGAACTGGTGACGAGCGCCCGCGCCATCGACATGCGGACGCAGCTGTCCGACGGCGAGCTCGTTCCGGGCCCGGCCGGCGCTGCCGTGATCGGGGTACTGCGGTCCGTCGTCGAAGGCCCTGGAACCGACCGATTCCTGTCACCGGAGCTGGAGGCGGCTGACCGTCTGGTTGCCTCAGGAAAGGTTCGTGAGGCTGCCGAATCCGCCGTCGGGATTCTTGCCTGAGCGGGAATATTCTTCGGTCCTGCTGCGAAATTCAACCAATGTCGAAATATGGTGCGACACGTACATATTCGGCACCGGGAGTGTAGTAGAAATGAAGATGTAGTGAAAGTCACATCAAAGAGGCTGTGGCGCAGAACGTATACAAAGGGGTAGTAGTTCAAATGAAAGCACGCGGGGCTGTCCTGTCGAGGCGAAATGTCCATTCGGCCACCATCTCGGAGTGGGGAACGCTCAAAGCTGGGGACCGGGTGGAGATCATCAAACACGCGCACGTCATTGCGGCGGGCGAAGTGGAAGAAGTATCGCAGAGCGGGAACGTGCTGTGGCTCGTACCGGCCACTCCGTCTGAAAAGGAACTTTTCCTTAAATCCGATGGTGTAGAAGTCCGCAGGAGTTAGGGCCGAAAGACCAAAAACACAAAAGAGTCCCTTCCTTCCGCATCGGAAGGAAGGGACTCTTTTTGGATCGCGGGCGTGGATCGCGGGCTGGATCCAAGCAGGGATCGAAGCCCGAATCTACGTCTGAATCAGCTCAAGCCGCAATGCTGTCTGAATAGCTCAGGCCGCAATGCTTTCGTACGTTTCACCGAAGGGGACCGTTTCGTCCAGGGCCACGGTGAAGCGTCCCGGGCGCAGCCGCGTCACAAGGATGCCACAGGCGGCGTCTTTTGCCGGCTCGATCAGCGTGGCAACAGCGTTGTCCAGGCCCTCGTGCATCTCGTTCGCAGTGGAAAACTGCAGGTCGATGGACAGAACAGCCGGGGCTTCGACGGTCGCGACGGCGGCCAGGGGGCGTTCCAATGTAGCTGTAGTCATGTGCCAATCTTTCTGTGAATCGTGCCAAAGGGCTCGACCAACTGTACCCGCTACGGCGTCACAAATGTAAGATGACTGCTCTATCGCCCGCCTTAACGCCAAAAATCCGAAGCTTGTTCGCAGGACCTCACCGTCAAGGCCGGGTCCCGCGAACAAACTTCGGACTGAACGTGCTGCCCTGATCAGCCCGCTATGCCCGCTTTGACGGCCAGTACGGGACAATCGGCCTCGAGCAGGATCCGCTGGGAAACGCTGCCCATGATCAGTTTGCCCACTGGGGTGCGTCGGCGTAGGCCGATCACAATCAGTGATGCGTTGTGCTCCTCCGCGGCGTCAAGGACCTCCGCTGCCGCATCATGTCCACGGACCGGCTGCTTGATCACGTGGTCGATCCCGTGGGATGCCAGGCGTTGGTCGATGCTTTGCATCTCCTCTTCCTGGGCGTACCGGTTATCCACTAGGGCATCACCCTTGGAGGAGTTGATGACCAGCAGGGTGGTGTTGCTCTTCTTGGCCTCGGCGATGGCCTGTGTCAGGGCCGCCTCGCCCTCGGGGGTCGGGACGTATCCCACCACGATCGTCATGGCTGTACCTCATTTTCTCTAAAGTTGATTCTGCTGCTGGACGGATCGGGGGCGGCTGCCCCCGGGCTGGTTAGCCCTCGCCGTCCCCTTCACCATCAGCGGTGGCATCGCCCCGGTGGCTGCCGTGCGTGACGTTGCCGCCGGCCTCCCTTGGTGCGGACGCGCCTGAGCCGGTCGGAGGTATTCCGGCAGGCACTGCTGCCGGGCGGTTCCGGCGGATCAGCTTGAACAGCAGCGGCCACAGAAGAATGAGGGCGATGATGATGTAGACGCCAATAGCGATCGGCTCGCTCCACAGGCCGGCGGGGTCGCCGGCGCTGAGCTGCAGCGTCTTGCGAAGCTGACCTTCGATCCTCGGCCCCAGAATGACACCGAGGATGAGGGGCAGGACGGGAAGTCCGAACCGCCGCATCATGAAGCCCAGGGCGCCGAGCGCCAGCAGGAGCACCAGGTCGAAGGCCTGCAGGTTCACCGAGTAGGCGCCCAGCGTGGCGAAAAAGAGGATGCCCGCGTAGAGGTAGGGCCGGGGGAGTTGCAGGAGCTTGGCCCACAGCGGTGCCAGCGGCAGGTTGATGATCAGGAGCAGGAAGTTGCCGATGAAGAGGCTCGCGATCAGCGCCCACACCAGCGGTCCCTGGCTTGCGAAAAGCTGGGGCCCCGGCTGGATGCCGTACGAGGTGAAGGCTGCCAGCATCACCGCGGCCGTGGCGTTGGTGGGCAGGCCCAGGGCAAGAAGGGGAGTCATGGTGCCGGCGGCGGCAGCGTTGTTGGCTGCTTCCGGCCCGGCCACGCCCTCAATTGCGCCGTGGCCAAACTCCTCGGGATGCTTGCTGAGGCGTTTCTCGGTCACATAGGAGAGGAACGTGGGGATCTCGGCCCCGCCTGCCGGAAGCGCGCCGAAAGGGAAACCGAACGCCGTTCCACGGAGCCAGGGTTTCCAGGACCGCTTCCAGTCCTGTTTGCCCATCCACGGACGGCCTACGGGAATAACCTGCAGTGGATTGCGGCGCAGGTGGGCGGCGACCCACAGTGCTTCGCCGACGGCGAAGATGGCCACCGCGACCACCACGATGTCCAAGCCGTCAGCCAGCAATGGCTGGCCGAAAGTGAGCCGGCGCTGACCCGTCACCGAGTCGATGCCCACCAGGCCGATTGCGAGGCCGAGGCCCAGTGAGGCAAATCCCCTCAGCCGGGATGATCCAAGGACGGCGGTGACTGCCAGGAGGGCAAGCACCATAATCGCAAAGTAGCTGGGTGAGCCCAGGCTGACCGCAAACTTCACCACGATCGGCGCAAAGACTGCCAGCAGGGCTGTGCCGATGGTACCCGCCACGAAGGAACCGATGGCTGCCGTCGCCAGGGCTTGCGCGGCTCTGCCGGCTTTCGCCATCTTGTGGCCTTCGATGGCCGTGACCACCGAGGATGATTCACCTGGCGTATTAAGCAGGATGGAGGTGGTGGAGCCGCCGTACATGCCGCCGTAGTAGATGCCGGCGAACATGATGAAGGCACTGGTGGGTTCCAGGACGTAAGTGACGGGCAGCAGCAGGGCAACGGTCATGGCCGGGCCCAGGCCCGGGAGGACGCCGACGGCGGTGCCCAGGAGTACGCCGATGACGGCGTAGAGGAAATTCATGGGGGTCAGGGCGGTGGCGAAGCCGTCCATCAGGGAGGAGAAGACGTCCATCAGAGAACCCCTTCCAGGAGGCCTGCGGGTAGCGGAATTCCGAGGCCCAGGTAGAAGCCGTAGAAGGTGAGCACGGACAGGGCCAGGGCGATGATGCCGTCACGGATGTAGTGCCGGCTTCCCAGGGCCCAGGCGCTGCCCCAGAACAGGATGGTTCCCGAAATCACCCAGCCTGCCCAGTCGATAAGCAGGATGTTGGCGACGAACGCTCCGACCAGCGGCAGGACGGTCTTCCAGTCGGCGGGGTGTGTAAGGTCCACGTCCTCGCCGCCTTCCGCTTCGCCTTTGCCGCCGCGGAGTACGTTGATGGCCAGAAGGACGGCGCAGACGATCAGCAGTCCGGCCACGAGGTAGGGCAGGGTCTTTGGTCCCACCGGGTCCGACTTCGAGTACGGGGTCACCAGGGCAATGGCGTCGACGAGGACCAGGACGCCCGCCGCTCCGAGCAGGAGGGCTACCCCCAGCTCGGAGCGGCCTTTGAGCCGTGAGGCCAAAGTTGGTGAGGAGCTCACGTCAGGCCAAGCTTCGTGAGGACGTCCGCCACCCGCTTGTCCTGCTCGGCCAGGAAGGTTTTGAATTCGTCGCCGGTGATGAAGGCGTCGGTCCAACTGTGGGTCTTGAGGGCTTCTTTCCAGGCGGCCGTGCCGTGCATCTTTTCGAGGGCGGCGATCAGCTTGGCCTTGTCGGCGTCGGTGATGCCCGGAGGGGCCACGATGCCGCGCCAGTTGGTGAATACCAGGTCGATGTTCGATTCCTTCAGCGTGGGTGCGTCCACGCCGTCGAGCCGCTTGTCGCCGCTGGTGGCCAAGACGCGGACCTCGCCGGACTGAATCTGCTGGAGGTACTCGCCGGCGCCGGAGGCTGCGAAGCCCACCTTGTTGCCGAGGATGGCCGGGAGGAGGTCCCCGCCGCCGTCGTAGGAGACGAAGTTCACCTTGGTGGCATCGATGCCCACCGCTCCGGCGAGCTGCATGGGCAGCAGGTGGTCCGGGCCGCCGGGGGAGGAGCCGCCGCCCACGCTGATGGAGCCGGGGTCGGCTTTCCATGCGGTGACCAGGTCGTCGATGGTCTTGTAGGGCGAATCCTTGTTGACCATGATGGCGCCGGGCTCTTCGATGAGCTTGGCCAGCGGTGTGGTGGCCGTCAGCTTGGACTCGGACTTGTTGGTGTAGCTGGCGCCCACCACGCCCAGGCCCATGAGCATGGTGAGGTCGCCGTTGCCCTTTTCGTTGACAATCCGGGCCAGGCCAACGGTTCCGCCGGCGCCGGCCAGGTTGAAGACCTCGGTGTTGGCGGCGACCTTCTCGTCGTCGAGAACTTTTGCCGCCACGCGGGCAGTGGTGTCGTAACCGCCGCCGGGAGTGTTGGGGACCATGATCTGGAGACCGGTCACGGGGCCCGCTGCGGCACCGGAGCTGGCGCCGTCGGTGGAGCTCTTCCCGGTGGCACCGCAGCCGGTGGCCATCAGGGCGATGCCGGCGGCGACGGCGGCGATTCGCAATGCGCGGATTTGGCGCATGGTGTTTCCTCTTTTCGATCAAAACTGATCAGCAGGGCTGACTTGTAGTCTCGATGCTAGGCCGGTAAGTGATGGCCATCACTCTTGTGTACGCAGAGAAAGTTAAGTTCATTGCGTTCACGTTTCCGTTGTCCCTCCGGGGGCCACCGTGGCCCTGCTGCAGGCATAGTTCAGGTAGCCTGACCACCAGAGGTCCGACAATCAGGGACCGCCCAACCAGAGGGAAGAACCGCAGTGACTCGACGAAGAGGAATGTCCCTCGCGGGCCAGTACCTGGTTCTGCAGTTGCTGATTGTCCTCGCGGTCCTCGTCGCCGTGGTGGCCATTTCGCTCGCGCAGTCCGCTGCCGCGTTTGAGCGGATCGAAGGCCGCCGCGCGCTGTCCGCCGCCGAAGCGCTCGCCGCCAATCCCACGGTGCGTGAGCTGCTTCCCAACGCCGAACCACGCGGCGGGTCAGCCCTTCCCGCCGTCGCCGAGTCGGTGCGGACGGTGTCCGGATCCTCGAACGTGGCGCTCGCAAAGCTGGACCGCACGGTGGTTGCATCGTCCGATCCCAGCCTGCTGGGCCAGCCCTTGGAACTTGGCGCCAGCCGCGTGCTCGAAGGCCGCGCGTGGACAGGCGTAGTGGACGGATCCGGCGCGGAGGAACTGTCCGCGCACGTTCCGATCCTGGACGACGCCGGGAAAATTATCGGCATTGCGTCCGTCAGCCGGAACTACCCTTCCCCTCTGGAGCGGCTGGGGGATGCCGTGCCCAACCTCCTCACCTATCTCGGTGTGGCAAGCGTGCTGGGTGTCGCCGGCTCGCTGTTGCTCTCCCGCCGGGTGAAGCGGCAGACCCTGGGCATGGAACCGAGCGAAATCACCGGCCTGGTGGAAAACCGCGAGGCCATGCTGCATGGCCTGAAGGAAGGGGTGGTGGCGCTGGACCCGCACGAGCGCATCACCGTCGCCAACGACAGCGCCCGTGCGCTCCTGGGCCTCCCCGCGGACTGCGTGGGCAAGCGTCTCGCCGGCCTGGCCGTGGAGCCCGCACTGAAGGACGTCCTCACCCGTGAGCAGCCGGAGCCGGACCAGCTGGTGCTCGTTGGCGACCGGCTGGTGGTCCTGAACCGGGTTCCCATCCTTTCGCGCGGCCGCGACATCGGGTCCGTCACCACGCTTCGCGACCGTACGGAACTGTCCGCACTTGAGCGGGAACTCGGAGCCACCCGGACGGCCACCGACACGCTCCGTGCCCAGGCCCACGAATTCGCCAACCAGCTCCACGTGATCTCAGGCCTCATCCAGATCGGCGAATACGATTCCGTGGTCCAGTTCGTCAACGGCGCCACCCTGGACAGGACCCGGCTCAACGACGAGGTCACCAGCCGCATCGAGGACCCGGCGCTCGCCGCGCTGCTGATCGCCAAGTCGAGCCTGGCCACCGAACGCGGTGTCACTTTGCAGCTCGATCCGGAATCCGGGCTGGAGCGCGTTGACGACGAGCTGTCCCGGGACCTCACCACCGTCGTCGGGAATCTGGTGGACAACGCGTTCGACGCCGTCACCGGGCTTCCGGAGGCGTTGGTCAGGGTTCTCGTTGAGGACACCGGCGACGGCGTCACGGTCACCGTCCGCGATTCCGGACCCGGCGTCACCGGTGATCCGGCGGAGATCTTCCGGCAGGGTTTCACCACCAAGGACCCCGGCCCCGGCGGGAGTCGCGGCTTCGGACTGGCGCTCTCCCGGGTGGTCTGCCGGCGCAGCGGCGGCGACCTCACAGTAACCAACGACAATGGAGCGGTCTTCACCGCCCGGCTGGAACGAACACGGAGACCGCAGCAATGATCAAAGTCCTGATCGTCGATGACGACTTTATGGTGGCCAAGGTCCACGCAGGGTTCATCCAGCGCACGCCGGGTTTCGCCGTCGTCGGGGTGGCCCACACTGGTGCCCAGGCGGTCATCGAAACCGGGCGGCTGCAACCGGACCTGGTGCTGCTCGATATCCACCTGCCGGACATCAATGGCCTGGACCTCATGCACAAACTGCGCGAAGTGGCCCCTGAACTGGATGTCCTGGTGATCAGCGCCGCCCGCGAGGTGGACACGGTGCGCAAGGCCCTCCGCGGCGGGATTGTGCACTACCTCATCAAGCCCTTCTCGCAGACTGACCTGCAGGAACGGCTGGAGCACTACCGAAGCGCCTATCAGGGCCTCGACTCGGTCAAGGATGTGGCTGAGCAGTCGGACGTGAACCGCGTGTTCGGGCTGGACCGGATCGATCGGCCGCTGCCGAAGGGCTGCAGCATAGAAACGCTGAAGCTCGTGGAGGCAGCCCTGAAGAAGGCCGACGGCGACCTCTCCGCCAACGAGGTGGCCGTCCAGTTAGGCACTTCCCGGGTCAGTGCACGCCGGTATCTGGAGTACCTCCACGATGAGGGCGTGCTGGATGTCCGGCTCAAGTACGGGGTGGGCAGGCCCGAGCGGCGCTACGTGCTTAAGGCTTAGCTAGCGCAGCAGCGTGTTCACCAGCCGCGCGGCAACCTTGGCGGTCCGGCCGTCTACGTCGATCTCCGGGTTCAGTTCCGCCACGTCCAGGTGCAGGAGCTTGCCGCTTTCCGCCACCTGCCGGCAGACGGCGCTGATGACGGGCAGCGGCACGCCGTAGGCGGCGGGGGCGCTCACGCCGGGGGCCACCGACGCCGGCAGGACATCCAGGTCGATCGTCAGGTACAGCGCGTCCACGCCTGCCAGGAAGTCCGCCACAAACGCCCGTACGCGCTCTGCCGTGCTGTCCTCATCCAGCAGGTACCGCACGCCCAGTTCGTCCGCTGTGTTGAAGAGTGATTGGGTGTTGTTCGGCTCGGAAATCCCGACGACGGCGTACCGGAATTCGCGCCCCGCGGCGGCTTCCGCCCCGGCCATCTGGAGAAACGGCGTGCCCGAACTGGGGAGGGGTTCGTCGCGGAGGTCGAAGTGCGCGTCCAGGTTCAGGACGCCCAGCCGTTTGCCGCGGCGCACTGCATCGGATCCGGCCACGCCCAGATAGCTGGCGAACGCGGTCTCGTGCCCGCCGCCCAGCACCACGGTGAGGTGGCCAGCGTCGAGCATTGCAGCGATCGCGTGCCCGGCGCGGGCCTGGCCGGCCTCCAAAGCTCCGTCCGAAACCACGATGTCCCCGGCATCGGACACGGTGCGGTCCAGGTGGAAAGCGAGCGGGCCGAGCGCTGACCGGATGGCTGCGGGCGCCAGCGCGGCTCCGGTCCGTCCCTTGTTCCGGCGCACACCCTCGTCGCTGGCGAAGCCCAGGATCACGGCGGGGACCGCGGCGAGGGGTGCCGCAGAATCGTGTCCTGAACGGTCAGCCGATTCAGCGCCGGGTGCGTAGGGCGAAACCGCCTGCCACCAACGTAGGTGCTCGGCGCCGTCGCCATCGAACCGCCCCGTCCAGGGCTGCGGGGACAGGTCAACGGTGAGCTCAGGAGAAACCATCCCCCTAGCTCACCGCAGCCCGGGCCCAAAAACCAGCGGCGCCGCCGTCGGACTGTCCGGAATCCCGGACACTGCCGCGAACTCCCGTCTCAGCCGCCGTGCGGACGCGCGGGCGCCGAGGCTAGGGCATGCCCAGCGCGGCCTCGATCGGGCCGGCAGCGAAGAACAGCAGGAACGCGCCGGCCACCGCCCACATCAGCGGATGGACGTCCTTAGCCCGGCCTTGGAACGTCCGGATCAGGACAAACGCGATGAATCCGGCACCCAGGCCGTTTGCGATCGAGTAGGTAAACGGCATCAGGGTGAACGTGAGGAAGGCCGGGATGGCGATGCCCCAGTCCTGCCAGTCGATCTTGCCCACCTGGGAGACCATCATGAAGCCCACCACCACCAGTGCGGGGGCCACCGCCTCGAACGGCACGAGGTTGATCAGCGGGGTGAAGAACATGGCCACCAGGAACAGCAGGCCGGTGACGATGGACGCCACGCCGGTCCGCGCACCCTCGCCGATCCCGGCGCCGGCCTCAACGTAGATCTGGTTCGAGGAGACGGAGGCGCCGCCGCCCACGATCGCGCCGAGCGCGTCCACCTGGAGCACACGGTCCACGTCCGGGATGTTGCCGTCCTTGTCCACAGTGCCGGCCTCGTTGGCAAGGCCCACCATGGTGCCCATGGCGTCGAAGAAGATGCTGAGCAGGATCACGAATGCCAGCAGGGTGGCGGCCACGAAGCCCAGGTGTTCAAAAGCGCCGAACGGGTTGGCTTTACCGATCAGCGACAGGTCCGGGGCGCTCCATCCTGTAAAGGACGGCGCCACCAGGGACCAGCCTTGCGGGTTTGCGGTGGTGCCGTCAAAGCTGGGGCCGATGTGGAGTGTCATTTCAAGGATCACGGAAATGATGGTGGAGGCAATGATGCCAATCAGGATGGCGCCCTTGACCTTGCGGACCACCAGGCCGATGGTGAGGATCAGGCCGAAAACAAAGACAGCCGTGGGCCAGCCCAGCAGCTTGCCGTCGAAGCCCAGGCCCACGGGAACAGTGGTGCCGGCAGCGTCAGGGATCCGGCGGACAAAGCCGGCATTCACCAGCCCGATCAGGGCGATGAACAGGCCGATGCCCACCACGATGGCGGTCTTGAGTCCGTCCGGGACGGCCTTGAAGACGGCGGTCCGGAACCCGGTGAGGACCAGGATCAGCATGGTCACGCCGGACAGGACCACCAGGCCCATCATGTCCGGCCACGTCAGGCCCGGGTTCGTGGCGACCGTGACGGCCACAAACGCGTTGACGCCAAGGCCTGCGGCAAGCGCGAAGGGGTGCCTGCCCCAGGCGCCCATCAGGATGGTGAGGATGCCGGCCACAAAAGCCGTCACAGCGGCCACCGCGGCAAAACCCAGGGTGTTGCCGCTGGAATCCGGGCCGGACAGGATGAGGGGGTTAAGCACCACGATGTAGCTCATGGCAAAGAACGTGGCAAAGCCGCCGCGGATCTCGCGGGAGAGGTTGGACCCCCGCTCGGAGATCTTGAAGTACCGGTCCAAGGCAGAGCCCTGCTTAAGCATTAGTCCTCCGGATGTGTTGTTGGGGGTTACTCGATCCTAGAGGGCGGCGGCGCGCGCCTAGAATGTCTGTCAGGAACCTCACAATGCCGAGCAATGTTGGAGACACCATGACTACTGACACATCGACAGACCAGCAGCTCCCCGCGGCGCACGTCGCCGACAGCCACGATCTGATCAGTGTGCAGGGTGCCCGGGAGAACAACCTCAACGACATCAACATTGAGATCCCCAAGCGGCGCCTGACAGTATTCACCGGGGTGTCCGGATCGGGTAAGAGCTCACTGGTGTTCGCGACGATCGCCGCTGAATCCCAGCGGATGATCAACGAGACCTATAGCGCCTTTGTGCAGGGGTTTATGCCCAACCTGGCGCGGCCTGACGTGGACCACCTCGAAGGGCTCACCACGGCGATCATCGTTGACCAGGAGCGGATGGGCGCGAACCCCCGCTCCACCGTGGGCACTGCCACGGACGCCAACGCCATGCTCCGGATCCTCTTCAGTCGGCTGGGAAGCCCGTATGTCGGCCCGCCCACGGCGTTTTCCTTCAACGTCCCCACGCGTAAGGCCAGCGGTGTGATGAGCACCGAGAAGGCCGGCGGCCGGGTGGAGAAGGCCGTGGTGCAGAACGCTGTCTACCTGGGCGGCATGTGTGCGCGCTGCGAGGGGATGGGCTCGGTCTCCGACTTTGACCTCACCGCTTTGTACGACGACACCAAGTCCCTCGCCGACGGTGCCCTGACCGTTCCCGGCTACAGCATGGACGGGTGGTACGGCCGCCTGTTCGAGGGCATGGGCCTGCCGATGGACAAGCCGATTGCCACGTTCACGAAGAAGCAGCTCGAGACGATGCTGTACGCCGAGCCCACCAAAATCAAGGTTGAGGGCATCAACCTCACCTTCGAGGGCATCATCCCCAAGATCCAGAAGTCCATGCTGTCCAAGGACGTCGAGGCGATGCAGCCGCACGTGCGGCGCTTCGTGGAGAGCGCCATCACTTTCCAGGCCTGCCCCGAGTGTGAGGGCACGAGGCTCAGCCCCGAGGCCAGGTCCGCGAAGATCCACGGCAAGAACATTGCCGATCTTTGCGAGATGCAGATCAGCGACCTGGCCGAGTGGGTCCGCAAGTTCGACGAGCCGTCGGTTGCGCCGCTCCTCAAGGGGCTGCGCCACCTGCTGGATTCCTTCACCGAAATCGGGCTGGGCTACCTCTCCTTGGACCGCCCGGCAGGCACCCTCTCCGGCGGCGAGGCACAGCGAACCAAGATGATCCGGCACCTTGGCTCGTCCCTCACGGACGTCACCTACGTCTTCGATGAACCCACCATCGGCCTGCATCCGCACGACATCGAGCGGATGAACCAGCTGCTGCTGCAGCTGCGCGACAAGGGCAACACCGTGCTGGTGGTTGAACACAAGCCCGAGACCATCGCCATCGCCGACCACGTGGTCGATCTCGGCCCCGGCGCCGGCACCGCAGGCGGCAGCGTCTGCTTCGAGGGCACTGTGGAGGGGCTGCGGCGAAGCGACACCATCACCGGCCGTCACCTCGATGACCGTGCGAGGGTCCGGGGATCCGTGCGCAGTTCGACCGGTGTCCTCGAGGTGCGTGGCGCCTCCACGCACAACCTCCAGGATGTCGACGTCGACGTTCCGCTCGGCGTGCTCTGCGTGGTGACCGGGGTGGCAGGTTCGGGCAAGAGCTCGCTGATCCATGGTTCGGTGGCAGGGCGTGACGGCGTGGTGGTAGTCGACCAGGCCGCCATTAAGGGCTCGCGCCGCAGCAACCCCGCCACGTACACGGGCCTGCTCGAGCCGATCCGGAAAGCGTTCGCTAAAGCCAACGGCGTGAAGCCGGCGCTGTTCAGCTCCAACTCCGAAGGTGCCTGCCCCACCTGCAATGGCGCGGGCGTCATCTTCACGGAGCTGGGCGTCATGGCCACCGTCGAGTCAACGTGCGAGGACTGCGAGGGCCGGCGGTTCCAGGCGTCAGTGCTGGAATACAAGCTGGGTGGCCGCAACATCTCGGAGGTGCTGGCCATGTCCATGACAGAGGCCGAGGTCTTCTTCAGCGAAGGGGAAGCCCGCACGCCTGCGGCCCACACCATCCTGGACCGGCTCGTCGACGTCGGACTCGGTTACCTGACCCTCGGCCAGCCGCTCACCACGTTGTCCGGTGGCGAGCGTCAGCGCGTCAAGCTGGCAACGCAGATGGCGGAGAAGGGTGACGTCTACGTCCTGGACGAACCGACCACCGGCCTCCACCTCGCGGACGTCGAAAACCTCCTCGGTCTCCTTGACCGGCTTGTCGAAGCGGGCAAATCGGTCATCGTCATCGAACACCACCAGGCGGTCATGGCGCACGCCGACTGGATCATCGACCTCGGCCCGGGGGCAGGGCACGACGGCGGCAAGGTCGTTTTCGAGGGGACTCCCGCCGAGCTCGTGGCCGCCAAGTCCACGCTCACCGGCAAGCACCTCGCGGCGTACGTCGCCGGCTGAACACCCGCCGGCTGAACACCCGCCGGCTGAACACCCGCCGGCTGAACGCCCGCCGGCTGAATGCCGGTGCCCGGGAAGCGTGCGCTGCCGCAGCCCGGAAGCCCGCCCAGTGAAGTTCGCCTAGGCTGAATGGAAGGCACCAGTCAACCCAAGGGAGCAGTACACCTATGCGATGCATCCGCCGCCAGTTGCTGAGCGTTGTGCTCGGGACCTTCGTTTTCGTAGCCGCGGTCCTGGGATTCGCGGCTCCGGCCTCGGCTCACGATGCCGCGGAGTCCAGCAGCCCCGCGCAGGGCGCCACGGTGCCCACGGCGCCGGGGCAGGTGTCTGTCACGTTCAACAAGAACCCGTTGGGCATCGGTGCACAGTTCTCCGTCAAGGATTCCGCCGGTGCCGAGTGGGCCGACGGCGCGGTTGTGATCGTGGACAGCACGGCCACGCAGAAGCTCAAGGCCGGCGCACCGGCCGGTGCATACACCGTGGCCTGGCGCGTCGTCAGCTCGGATTCCCACCCGATCGAGGGAACGTTCGGCTTCACGGCCGCCGCCGCTGCGGCGGGAGCCGCGCCGTCGGGAAATTCGCCCACGGGAACATCGGCGGCGGGAGCATCGCCGTCGGCCGCCATTCCCACGATGGGAAGCGCGCAGCCGGGAACCGTGGCGACTCCGGCGCCGGCCGAAAACGCGTCCCAGCCGTTCCCCTGGAGCCTGGTGGTCTTCGCTGCAGTGGCCGTGGGACTGCTGGTGGCCATCGGTATCCTCGCGAAGCGCCGCCTCACCACAGGCAGCGACGACGACGAAACCGAGCAGGCCTAGACCGCGGCGGCGCTTTCCGGGTTGACCGAGGCCGAGATGGCCTGGCCCACGGTCTTCGCCTGACGCAGGACTTCCTTGGGTGAGGGCGTGATGAGCTCGCCCACTCCCACGAGGTAGATGCCGATCTGGCGCATCGCGGCCACCAGGTTGCGGCCCACCGTGATGCCGAAGTCGCTGAGCATTCGCCGCAGCTGGCTGTGCGCGCACCGGGTCAGCACAATGTTGTCTGCCAGCAGGATTCCGTTGGGCGTATGAACTTCCCACTGGCCGGACGGAGACCCCGCGGCCATTCCCGTGCCCGGTTCCGTGCTGGTTCCGCCCGGCGCGCCGCCCACCATGATCAGCTGAACCGCCCGCGTGGTGTTGCGGACGTCCATGTGGTGGCTGGCGGCATAGTTGCGCAGGTGGCGAAGGATCTCGTTGCGTTCCCGGAGGGAATCGGAGTCTGCTGCGTCGCAGCGCTGCAGTGAAGCAGTGTTGGCCGGTTGTCCGGCGCCGAGGATGTCGAGCCCGTCCACCACGATGGCGTGCACGCCGCGGCGGCGCAGTTCCGCGCCAACAGCCAGGCCTGAGAGCCCCGTGCCGATGATCACCGTGGTGGTCCGTTCGGTCCCGCCATTCACAGGCATGCTTGACACTACAGTTTTCCTCCTTCAAAGGCTTTCGGATGCAGGCAGCGTCGCCCCGCATGCGTTCCGTTACCCCCAAAGTCCGGCCGCAGCACCGGCCCGGGACGCACCGTGAATTGGGCGTCGGCGGACCGGCAGTGCCTCGAAGACTACAGAACATTAAGGGCCATGGATAGCCCAAACACAAACATTCTTCTCCCCGATGAATACGCTTTCCGCTCCGTTCGCCGTGGGCTGTGGATAACCGGCCACTCAGCGGCCGCGGCCGCTTGCTAAGTGTCCGCGGACCGAGAATAGTGAGAAGCGGAAGCAGGGTTCTCCAGCCCGTCGGGGCACACATCGCGGCCGGTGCGGGCGGAGGGCGCCGCGTCTGGCAGAATAGCCGCAACATAAGGCAGTATCGCGAGGAGGCGGCCCCATGGGCGCACATGAGTTGCATCCGGATCCGGAAGAGGACAGGGCCGGAAATTCGGCGGCTCCGGTGGGGATTGTTGTCGGCGTAGACGGGTCCGACCACGGCCAGTGCGCCTTGGTGTGGGCAGCCCGGGAAGCCGAGCGCCGCCGTCGGCCGTTGCATATTGTCACCGCCTATTCCGTGCCGATATTTGCGGCGTCCGGGCTGGACGGCGGCTACGCCACCGTGGACGATTCCGTGATCCGCGAGGGCGCCGAAGCGATCGTCAAGCAGGCGCTGGACAAGGTTTCCGGCTACAACATCGAGGTTGAGGGCTCCGTGGAGAACGGGGACGCCTCGGGTGTGCTCCTGGAAATGTCCGAGACGGCTGATCTGCTCGTCTTCGGCACCCGCGGCCGGGGCGGCTTTGTGGGACGCCTGCTGGGCTCGGTGAGCAGCGCCTTGCCGGCCCACGCCAAGTGCCCCACCGTCACGGTGCCGCTGGTGTGTTCGGACCGGCTGGGCGAAACCACGGAGGACAAACGCATCAGGGCCGAGCAGGCCAAGCCAGGGCACAAGCAGGTCGAGAACGTTGTTGTGGTGGGCGTGGATGGGTCAGAGCAGGCACGGATCGCCGTGCTGGAGGCTGCCGACCAGGCTGAACGGCTCGGGGCAACCCTGCGCGTGATCTGCGCAGTGCCGCAGTTCAGCGGCTCCCTGGCCTGGGTTCCGGCCCCCATGGACCGCAAAGCCCTCTTCGAAGACATCCGGATCCAACTGGACGCCGGGATGGCCTGGCTCAAGAGCCACTACCCGAACCTGTCCGTGGAGTCGGAGCTGCTGGACGGCTCGGCTGTGGACGTCCTGGTGGAGGCCAGCCGGCACGTAGAACTCGTAGTGGTGGGCACCCGGGGCCGTGGCGGGTTCACCGGCATGCTCCTGGGTTCCACGTCCGGTGGCGTGCTGCACCATGCCAAGAGTCCGGTCCTGGTGGTTCCGGACCGCGACGATCCGCGGCTGGCGGACCGGGCGCAGTTCGGACCGATCCCCGGCGCAGCCTGACCCGACACCTCGCACCACCTTCGCGGCAGGAGGCATGAAAATGCCTGACACCGGCAGCCCGCCTCCCATCCTTGGATTGGAGGCCGTCACCGCAGCAATGGTTCCCCTGGTGGGTGGCAAAGCTGCCAACCTGGGGGAGCTGCTCGCCGCTGGGCTGCCCGTGCCGGACGGCTTTTGCCTCACCACGGAGGCCTACCGTGAGGCGACCACCGTGGATGCGCATCGAAGCGGCGGTCCACTCGCCGAGGTCCACGCGGCGCTGAAAGCAACGCCCGACGGCGACCTCCCTGCCCTGGCTGCGCTGGCGTCCCAGGCACGGGACATGATCCAAAACGCGCCTGTCCCCGCGGAGGTGGCCGCCGCCGTCGAGACGGCCTACGCAGCCCTGGGCGACAACGTTCCGGTGGCCGTCCGGTCCTCGGCCACTGCCGAAGACCTTCCCTCGGCGAGCTTCGCCGGCCAGCAGGACACCTACCTCAATGTGGTGGGTGCCGCCGCCGTTGTGGAAGCCGTGCGTGATTGTTGGGCCTCGCTCTGGACGGACCGGGCCGTCAGCTACCGGGCAAGCCGGGGGATCGACCCCGCTACAGTGGCGCTGGCCGTGGTGGTCCAGCGGATGGTGGATGCCACCGCCGCCGGTGTGCTTTTTACAGCCAACCCGCTGACGGGCCGCCGGAAGCAGGCCGTGATCGATGCCAGCCCGGGGCTGGGGGAGGCCGTGGTGTCCGGGGCCGTGAACCCGGACCATTTCGTGGTTGACCCGCTCACCGGGCGGGTGCTGGAACGCCGGCTGGGGGACAAACGCATCGCTGTCCGGCCGATCCCCGGCGGCGGCACCCGGACGCTCGCGGTCAGCAATGGCGGGGCTGCGGCCTGCCTGACGGACAAGCAGGCCGCCGAACTGGCAGCGCTGGGCCACCGGGTGGAGGGCCATTTTCGCTCGCCACAGGACATCGAATGGGCCATCGCCGGCGACGGCCGCCTTTGGCTGACCCAGTCGAGGCCCATCACCACGCTGTTCCCCGTCCCGCAGCGTGTCGGTGTCCCGCAGCCGGCCGGAGCAGGCACTCCAGGCGGGGACGGCACGCGCGTTTACCTGTGCTTCAGCCTGGCGCAGGGCCTGACCCGCCCCATCACGCCCATGGGCCTGGCTGCTTTCCGCCTTATTGCCTCCTCGGTGGCCCGCGCGGCGAAATTCGACGTGCCGGAGCCGCGCAAGGGTCCGTCGCCGTACGCAGTGGCGGGCCAGCGGATCTATTTCGATCTGACCGCGGTGGCCCGCAGCACCACCGGCCGGCGGATTGTTCCCAAGGTCTTTGACGTGATGGAAGCACGCTCTGCCACGGTGCTGCGCAGGGTGTTCGAGGACCCGCGGTTTTCCGTGACGCGCAGGACGCCGTTGGGCTTGCTGCGGCACGTGGTTCCGGCGGCTGTGCATGCCGGGGTGCCGGAGACGCTGCTCCGGGCAGTTTTCCGCCCGGATGCTGCCCTCCGCCGGACCAACCGGCGCGCGCGCGAGTTCGCCGACTCAGTTGAACCGCCGGCCGGGCTCACCCCGCTGCAGTGCCTGGACCACGCCGAACACCTGCTCGGCACGCGCATCTTCTCGGTGGTGCCGTCCATCCTGCCGCTCCCGGCACTGGGTTTCGCTGCGCTGGCGCTGGCCGGAAAACTGCTGGGCGGCGGGCGGTGGGATGACCTGCAGGTTGTGCTCCGCGGGCTGCCCAACAACGTCACCACCGAGATGGACCTGGAGCTGTGGCGCCTCGCCCAGGTGATTAAGAACGATGGCGGTTCCCGCACCGCCCTGACGGGCCGGAAACCCGCCGAGCTGGCCGAAGATTTCCGCGCTGGCCACCTGCCCGCGGTGCTGCAGTCCGGGCTGGCGCGGTTTATGGGCCAGTACGGGCACCGCGCCGTGGCCGAGATCGACGTCGGCATGCCGCGCTGGTCGGACGACCCCACACACATCCTCGGTATCCTGGCCAACTATCTCCGGCTCGAGGCTTCCGCGCTTCCGCCGGATGTCCAGTTCAGCAACGCCGCCGAGGAAGCCGAAGCCTGCGTTAACCGTCTCGTCGCGGAGGCGCGGAGCCGCGGCCGGCTGCGCGGGGCGGTGGTTCGGGCAGCGCTTCGGCGGACCCGGCTTTTTGCCGGGTTGCGCGAGCTTCCCAAGTACCAGTTAGTGGTGGGCCTCGCCGAGGTGCGGAAACAACTGGCCCTGGCCGGTGCGGCCCTGGCCGAGGCCGGGGTAGTAGCCGAGGCGGATGACATCTTTTTCCTGGACCTGGACGAAGCCAGAGCCGGTCTAAGTTCCGGAACTGACTTCCGCGATCTGGTGGCGCAGCGGCGCGCGGACTACGCCGCGGAACTCGAACGGCGCCACATACCCAGGGTGTTGCTGTCGGACGGCACGGAGCCCGAAGCCATACCGTCCGGCGACGCTGCCGCGGCATCCACGGTGCCGGGGGCACTGAGCGGGAGTCCGGCGTCGGCCGGTGTTGTCACGGCGACCGCCCGCGTGATCCTCGACCCCGTGGGCGCGCACCTGGAACCTGGAGAAATCCTGGTGGCACCGTCCACGGACCCGGGCTGGACGCCATTGTTCCTCACCGCGGGCGGACTGGTGATGGAGATGGGCGGGCCAAATTCCCACGGGGCCGTGGTGGCCCGGGAGTACGGTATCCCGGCGGTGGTGGGCGTCCCGGACGCCACGCTTCGGCTCGAAACCGGCCAGGAAATAACGGTCGACGGCGGCGCCGGAACCGTGGTGCCTTCGTAGCCGGCGAGCCCCGGGGCAGGACTTCCAGAAGAGACGTGTGCGCAGGCGTCCCCAGGCGTAACCTGAAGTATGGGCTCCAAGGATGACGCGGGGCTGGCATGAACCGCGCATGGCTGCGCTGGGTGCCGGCCGCAGCTGTACCTGCAGTGATCGCCGCCGGCGTGCTGGTGGGATCCATTCCGGCGAGGGCCGGCGATCCGTTGCCACAGAAGTCGCCGGCTGAGGTCCTGACCCTCCTTGGCCAGCACAACACCAGGTCATTCTCCGGAACGGTCGAGCAATCCGCCGAGCTCGGCCTGCCCGAACTTCCGGCTGCCGGTCCCACCTCCGGACCGGTCTCGGCGGGCGGAGCTGCCTCAATC
Source organism: Pseudarthrobacter lactosi (assembly GCF_055412785.1). Classification (NCBI taxonomy): domain Bacteria; kingdom Bacillati; phylum Actinomycetota; class Actinomycetes; order Micrococcales; family Micrococcaceae; genus Pseudarthrobacter; species Pseudarthrobacter lactosi. The sequence goes on along the minus strand of NZ_JBVAYS010000003.1, from coordinate 300,533 downwards.
CTGGAGTTCCTGACCGGTGAGCACACCGCTCGGATCTTTATGGATGGGCCAACAAAAATGCGGGTCCAGGTGATGGACCGGCTGGCTGAACGGGACGTCATCCGGCGCGATAGCGATGTGTGGTTCTACAACTCCAAGGACAACAGCGCCGCCCACCTCGCCTTGCCCGCGTTCGCCAGTGACCTGCCGCTGCCCGTTCCTGAATTTCCCACACTGCCCGGTGCTCCCGCACTGCCGCCCGGTGTTCCCGCACTGCCGCCCGGTGTTCCCGCACTGCCCGGTGACCTGCCGAGCCGGGACCTGCCGCTGCCCGTTCCGTCCATGCCCATCCTGCCCGGCGACCTCCCCGCCCCACCGGTAATGCCGACACCCGAGGACCTGGCCCGGAAGTTCCTCGCCGTTGTGGACAGTTCCACCGAAGTGACGGTGGGACCGGACGTGGAAGTCGCCGGCCGGGCCGCCTACAGCCTGACACTGGCGCCGAGGACGCAGGGGACGCTGGTTGAGAAAATTGCCATCGCCGTTGACGGCGAGACAGGAATGCCGCTGCGGGTATCGGTGATGGCGCGCGGCCAGGCAGAACCGGCCTTCGAGTCTGGCTTCACCAGCCTGTCCCTGGCAGCCCCTGACAGCTCGGTGTTTACGTTCGTTGCCCCGCCAGGCGCCACGGTCAAAGAGCTGCAGGTACCACCGCTCCGGCTCCAGCCCGGAATGCCGGTCCTCCCTCCCGTTCCCGGCGGGATTACTCCGGGCGTGGTCCCTGACGGGGGCCCGGACCAGCCCAGCGCGCCGGACCAGCCAACGGCACCGGATCAACCCCCGCTCCCGGCAGGGCCGCCCGCCGCGGACCAACCCGACACGGATAAGGTTCCAGGCAGCGGCGCCGGCATGCGGCACCGCGACACGACCCGACCAACGGTGACCGGCAAGGGCTGGGAAACCGTGATCGGGTTCCCCGCGGCACCCGACGGACAAGGGGCTGCCTGGACTGAATCCTTGCTGAAGGATCCGCTGCTGTCCCAGGCCGCCGTCGTCGTGCCCGGTGGACGGCTCCTGTCCACGTCGCTGGTCAACGTCCTGCTGACCGACGACGGCAGGATCTTTGTGGGGATGGTCCCGGCGGAGCGGCTGCAGGCCGCCGCCGGCACGGCGTGACCGCGGCCGGGGGGACGGCTGCCGGGCTAGCGGCCGCCCGGACCAGCGTTGAAAGGAGCGGGACGGCCGGGCTGACCATCGAAACCCAAGGCCTGACCAAGCGTTTCGGCCACCAAGTGGCGGTCAACAACGTGGACCTCGCCGTGCCGCACGGTGCAGTGTTCGGCTTCCTGGGCCCCAACGGTTCCGGCAAAACCACCACCATCCGGATGCTGCTGGGCCTTGCCGCGGCGTCGGCCGGAACCGTCAGTGTCCTGGGACTGCCGATGCCGCAGCGCCTGCACGAGGTCCTGCCGCGCGTCGGTGCCCTGGTGGAGGGGCCGGCGTTCTATCCGTTCCTTTCCGGCACCGCCAACCTGCACCGCCTGGACGCCGCCAGCCGGCATGCGGCCCCCGCTACCCGGACCGCCCGCGTGGCCGCCGCGCTTGACCGCGTGGGTCTCTCACACGCTGCCGGCAAGCGGGTCCACGCCTACTCCCTGGGCATGAAGCAGCGGCTGGGGATCGCCAATGCGCTGCTGTCGCCGCGGGAACTGCTGGTGCTCGATGAGCCCACCAACGGGCTGGACCCGCAGGGAACCCGGGAAGTGCGGAGCCTGGTCCGGTCGCTGGCCGCCGACGGTGCCACCGTCTTTGTGTCCAGCCACCTCCTCGCTGAGGTGGAACAGATCTGCACGCACGCGGCCATCATGAGCGCCGGACGGCTGGTGGCGCAGGGGCCGCTGGCGGAGCTCCGCCAGGCCGGCGAAACGCGGATCCGCCTGTTAACGCCCGACGCCGGGACGGCCAGTGAGGTCCTGCTGCGGTTGGGCATGTCCCCGGGAACGGGAACATCTGAACCGGACGGGGGCGTGCTGACCGCGGTCGCGGCCGCGCCCCGACTGGAGGCCCCGGAGGACATTGTGGCGGAGCTGGTGGCGGCCGGGGTGCGGGTCCGTGGCTTCACCGTGGAGCGGGAGAGCCTGGAGGAGCGGTTTGTTGCGCTCACGGGGGAGGGGTTCGACATTGCCCAATAGTGCTTCTGCAGCCGGCAGTGTTCCGGCAGCCCGTGGCGTTCCTGATGCCGGCAGTGGTTCGCGCACCGGCAGTGGGTCTGAGGTCGGCAGCGCTCCAAGTACGCCCTCGAGCCTGTCCCTGCTGGCGTCTGAGCTGAAGACGTTGTTCCGGCGCCGCCGGACCGCCGCCATGCTGGTGGCCTTGGCCGCGATACCGGTGCTGATCGCCGTCGCCGTCCGGCTCTCGTCATCCGTTCCGGCCGGGAGGGGACCGGCGTTCCTGGACCGGATCAGCCAGAACGGGCTCTTTGTGGCGGTCACGGCGATGCTGGTTTCCGTGCCGCTGTTCCTACCCCTGACCATTGGCGTGGTGGCGGGGGATACCATCGCCGGCGAGGCCAGCCTGGGCACCCTGCGCTACCTGCTGTTGGCGCCTGCGGGGAGGGTGCGCCTGCTGCTGGTGAAGTATGCCGGAGCGCTGGCGTTCTGCATTGCCGCGCCCGTCACGGTGGCCCTTGCCGGGGCGGCGATCGGGGCTTCGCTGTTCCCCGTCGGCCCGGTCACGCTCCTGTCCGGCGACGTCGTCCAGCCGCCTGAGGCCGCCCTGCGGCTGGTCCTCATCGCTGCGTACCTCGCGGTGTCCCTGGCCGGACTCTCGGCGATCGGGTTGTTCCTGTCCACCCTGACGGTGGTCCCGGTGGGCGCCATGGCCGCCACAGTGGTGCTCTCGGTGGTCTCCCAAGTGTTGGACCAGTTGCCCCAGTTGGAATGGCTGCACCCGTGGCTGTTTACGCACTACTGGTTCGGCTTCGCAGACGTCCTGCGCCAGCCGGTGCTGTGGGACTCTTTTGCCAGCAACGCGCTACTGCAGGCGGGCTACGTGGCCGTGTTCGGGGCGCTCGCCTACGGCCGGTTCGTCACCAAGGACGTGCTGTCCTGAGCCTCGAAGCCCTGGGTTTGGATGACCTGCGCTTTGACCCCTGGTGACGCTTTGACCTCTGGAGGCCAGAGCCCTGAGTTGAAGTCCCGGACAGGAGCCCTGGCCGCGTCAGTAGCGGGCTGCGTAAGGGTGGAGCTGCATCCCGGCCATCCAGCTCAACTGGGTCACGCCGATGCCCTCGTCCGGGTTCAGTGCCTGCACTACCTGGCCGTTCCCCAGGTAGATGGCCACGTGATAAAAGCCCGGTGCTGAGCCCCAGACCAGCAGGTCGCCGCGCCGTGCCTGGGAGATCGGCACGTGCACGGGAGCGGCCGCGTACTGCTGCGCAGCCGTGCGCGGCAGGTACTTGCCCGCGGCGGCGAAGGCCGTTTGCACGAGGCCGGAGCAGTCAAAACCGTTGGGGCCGGTGCCGCCGTATTGGTAGAAGTACGGCGACCCCACCTTGGACATCGCCACGGAGACAGCCGTCTCATTGGAGCCACCCGGCGATGGGGCCGGTGTTGGCGCAGGAGCAGGAGCAGGAGCAGGCGCGGGCGCAGGCGCCGGTGCTGGCGCCGGGGCGGGCGCAGGTGCGGGAAGAGGTGCGGGGGCGGGTGCTGGGGCCGGTACGGGTACTGGAGCAGGGGCCGGTGCGGGTGCGGGTGCCGGAGCGTCGGCGGGCCGGTCTGCTGCTTGCGCCGCCGCAGCCCGATCAGCAGCCGCAGTGAGCTCGGCGAGCCTGGCTTCCTCCCGCTGCCGGTCCAAAGCGTCAATGCGAGCTGACTCGAGGGCCACTGTGGTGTCCCGCAGCTGGGCGAGTTGATCCACGAGGATTGTCCGCTGCGCCGCGGCTTCGGCTACGGCCTTCGCTTGGGTGGCGTTGGCCTGTTCAGCCTCTTCCTTGCGGGCTTCGGCCTTCTGGGCGGCGTCGTCGGCGGCCCGGTTGGCGTCGTCGGCGGCGGCCGTCAGGGACTGCGCTGCGGACGCGGCCGAGGCTGCTGATTCGAAGGCGCGGCTCCGGCTGGCCGAGATGGCTTCCAGCGTTGCGGCCTGATGCAAGGCTTCGGCGTTGCCGCTGACGAACGTGCCCAGCGTAGGGTTCAGCCCGCCGTTGCGGTATAGGTCGCCGGCGAGCTGACCCACCTGCTTCCGGGTCCTGTCCTGTTCCTGCGTGGCCACGGTGGCTTTCGCCATTGCCACTTGCGCCGCCGTCCGGCGGTCCTGCAGTTCAACCAGGGCTTCGCCGTAGGCGTTATTGGCCTGCAGCGACAAGGCAAACGTGGCTTGCTGGGCGCTCTTGGCGTCCGCCAGGAGGCGTTCGATGATGGTGACCTGATCCGCCGTCGCGCGTTCACTCGCCTTGGCTGTGGCGATGTCCTCCGGGGTGGGAAGCTCCGGCGACGCCGGGCGCTGGAGACTGGGAGCCTGCGGCGGCGCTGCCTGGGCCGGAAGGGTCATGGTGCCGAAAAGTACGACGGCGGTGCACAGCACGGCGGCCTTCAGGCCGGATCCGGTCAATCCCATTCGCAGAACCTCGCACGCAGTAAGGCTGGGGGAGCGAGGTCTGGTGGCGGCACAAGGAGCCCCTCTGCTGATCTCCCAGCAGTCCGAGGCTACGTCAGCGTGTGCACTTTGGCAACACTAGTCACATCAATAACATAAACAACAAGAGTGCGGTTCCGGCACATATCGATCCGGCGTGTCGCGAATCGATCCCATCGCAGGGGAGATCTCTCCATGCCGGAACTGACGCGGGAACCGTAGCATTGGGGGAGTATTACAGCGATGGGGGAGCTAACCGTGGAGCCGACATGGGGCATTGAAGGTCCAGACTTTCTGGCGTGGTACGTGGCGTTGGGGTTCTTGCTTGGCGTGTGTATTTTTCTGCTCCGCCTGTTCACCGGCGGATTGCTCCCGCTCCGGCGAAAGGTTGACCCGCATTCCCTCGCTCCGCTCGATCTGGCCTACCTGAGCGGCGGACCGTTCCACGCTGTGGCCGTCAGCCATTGGCTCGCCACCAACCCAAGCAGCGAACAGTACTCCCCGGAAGAACGGCGATTCCTGGACGCCAACTGGCAGGATCCCCTGTTTCAGGCTGTTGGCGCCAGCGTACGGAACGCCGCGGTTACGCCGAAGTCGTGCCTCGCGGATGCCTTTGTCCAAGGGCGCCTCAATGACCGCCACGCCCGGCTGGCCCGGCTAGGGCTGCTGCGCAGCCGCGGCGTCATGGTTGTCCTCCGGGCCCTCAAATGGGCCATCATTCTGCTTCTGATCCTCGGTGTGGTGCGCGTGGCAGCGGGCATCCTGAACGGCCGTGCAACCACCGACCTGGTGGGCGCAATCATCGCAGGCCTCTTCGCCCTGTTTGTCCTGGCCATAAAAATCCCGACCATCACGCAGCCCGGTATCCAGGTGCTTCGTGAACTCCGGCGGCAGAACCAGGACCTCAGGCCCGACAGGCCAGCCGGCTACTCCGGAGCCGTCCCGGCCCGGGTTGCGCTGGGTGCGGCGCTTTTTGGCACGGCCGGCCTGTGGGTGGCCGCCCCCGCCTATGCCGCCACGATGGGTATTCCGGTGGCGGGCGCGGGGGCAGGCGCGGGGACCTATTACGGGGACCCGGTGTCATCCTCGGACTCATCCTCCGGCAGCGGCGGCAGCTCGTCCTGCAGCAGCGGCGGCGGCAGCTGTGGTGGCGGCGGCTGCGGTGGCTGACGGCGGGCTTCTATCGCCCGGCCTTGGGATCGGCTGGCGGCCGGGCCTGGCCGGACCCATCGCGCGGTTGTCAGGCCTGTCCTTTGTTGAGGCGGTGGCCGAAAACCTGCACGATCACGGCAGGGGCATCGAGGTCCCCGCACCGTTGCAAGAGCTGATCGACGGCGGAGCGACCGTCGTCGCGCATGGCATCTCGCTGTCCCTGGGGTCGGCCGGCGAGGTGGACCAAGCCCGGCTGTCGCACCTGCGGAAAGCCGGAGAGGCGGTCCGCGCTCCGCTCGTCAGCGAGCACATCGCCTTCGTCCGCTCCGGCGGCCACGTCCCGGCAGGGGCGCCGCACGCCGATCTCCTTGAAGCCGGCCACCTGTTGCCCGTGCCGCGGAACAACGACTCGTTGCTGGTCCTCACAGCCAATGTGCGGCAGGCACAGGCCGGCCTTGACGTGCCGCTCGCCCTGGAGCCCATCGCGGCCCTGGCCGAATGGCCGGACAACACCCTGACCGAGGGACAGTTCCTGACCGAGTTGCTGGAGCGGACATGTGCGCTGCTGGTGCTCGATGTGGCCAATGTCTACGCCAACGCCGTAAACAACCGCCGTGATCCCCTGAAAGCCCTCCTTGAATTTCCGCTTGAACGGATCGCGTACTGCCACATAGCCGGGGGAGCCGTGCTGGATGGCCTCTATCAGGACACACACCAGGAGCCGGTGCCCCGGGAAGTCCTGGAACTAGCCGCCGAACTCGTCAGGGTCACGGGGCCCCTGCCGCTGATGCTGGAGCGGGACGGCAATTTCCCGCCGGAACAGGTCTTCTTTGCTGAGCTTGACGCTATTGCCGACGCCGCCGGAACTCCGCGCGTGACGCCGGTGGCTGAGGCCAGGGGCATCGCCTGATGGGGGTCGAATCCGCGCTGGCGGCGGCACGTTCGGTGTTGGCCGCACGGCAGCAGGAACTGGTGACCGCACTGGTGGCCGACGGTCCTGTGCCCGAGGGATTTGATCCCGAGCGTGTGGCTGCCGTCCGGTTGGGGCTGGCCCGCAAACGGCTGGGTGGCCTGGGGCAGCATTTTCCGGCGCTGGTGGCCGCCATACGCGCCGATCCTGCACTATGGGACCTGTATTTCGGCTGGCACGTTACGCACCACCCGGGGCCCGGCTATTTCGCCGATGGTGCAGGCCTGATCGACTTTCTGGATGCGTCGGGGAACCTCCCCGCAGCTGCCACCAGGGAGGCTCTGATGCTGCGGATGGACACTGCGCCGGGACCGGAGGGGGAACGAATCCCGGCCTCGTGGGTTGGGCTCCGCCGCGTGCGCGTTGGGGGTGCCCGGTGGTGGGCAGCCGGTAGTCACCGCCGCTGGGTCTGGCTAAGCGGTCCCCGCTGACCCACTGAATGCCCCGCCGTCGTCGTCCTGCTGGGAGTCCTGCTACGCGTGCTGGCGCGATTCGTGCTCCGAGTGGCTGGCGGGCTCCAGCTGGAAAGTGCAGTGCTCGGTGTCAAAGTGGGAGCCCAGGCAGGTGGTGAGCTTGTCCAGGAGCTGATCGGCGCCGCGGGCATTGAGGACGCCGTCCTCCACCACCACGTGGGCCGAAAACACCGGCACGCCGGAGGTGATCGTCCAGATGTGGATGTCATGGACATCCACCACGCCGTCAACGCTGAGGATGTGCTCTCGGATCATCTGCACCTCCACGCCTTTGGGGGTCGCCTCCAGCAGCACGTCCACCACATCGCGCAGCAGGCTCCAGGCCCGCGGCAGGATCATCAGGGCGATAAGTACGGAGGCGATCGTATCGGCGGCCTGGTAACCGGTGAACATGATGACCAGGGCAGCAACGATCACGGCGACCGAGCCCAGCAGGTCGCCCAGGACCTCAAGGTAGGCGCCCCGGACGTTCAGGCTGTCCTGGTGCGCGCCGCGCAAAATCAGCAGCGAGACCAGGTTGGCCACCGCGCCCAGGATGGCGGCGAAGAGCATGATGTCGGTGTGGACCTCGGGTGCGGAGCCGATCCGGCGGATGGCCTCGGTGAAGATGACCACGGAGATGACAATCAAGATCAGCGCGTTGGCCAGGGCTGCCAGGACCTCGGCACGCTGGTAGCCGTAGGTCCGCTGATCGCTGGCCGGGCGTCCCGCAATCCAGGCGGCCAGGAGCGCGATGGTCACGCCGGCCGCGTCTGAAAGCATGTGGCCGGCGTCCGCCAGCAGGGCCAGTGATCCGGACAGCGCCGCGCCGATCACCTGGACCACCACCACCGCAAGAGTGATGGCCAGGACGGCGATGAGGCGTTTGCGGTGCCGGCCCGTTGCCGTGATCCCGTGCGTGTGGCTGTGGTCGTGTCCCATGCCTACAAGGCTAGTCCCAGCCGAGCTCGTGCAGCCGCCGGTCATCGATGCCGAAGTGGTGGGCGATCTCGTGGACCACAGTCACAGCCACTTCCTGGATCACCTCGTCGCGGGACCCGCAGATGTCCAGGATGGGTTGGCGGAAGATGGTGATCCGGTCCGGCAGCGAACCGGCATCCCACCACGAATCCCTTTCCGTCAAGGGAACGCCCTCGTAAAGGCCCAGCAGAACGGTGTCCGGGTCCTCGCCTGGGCCGGGCACGTAGTCGTCCTCGACAAACACGGCGACGTTGTCCATGGCGGCCGCCAGCTTGGCGGGAATCAGTCCCAGGGCATCCGTGACAGCGGCTTCGAAATCGTCAGCGGACATCTCAAACGGACCGGACTCTTGCGGGCCATCCGGGATGATGGGCAGGCCGGGCGGCAGGTTGGCGGGCATAAGCAGACTCTAGTCCGCAGCCGGGTGGGCGTGCATACTGAAACCCGTCACTGACCGCCTTGTGAGGAGCCGGATGTCCGTCCGCCATCGCCTATTCGCCGCAACTTACGATGCGTTATCGGCCTCTGTGGAGCGCCGGGAGCTCGCCCCTCGCCGGGCGCTGCTGCTTTCCGGGCTGACAGGAACCGTGGTGGACGTCGGCGCAGGCACCGGGGCGAACCTGCGGCACTTCCGCCACGCTGAGCGGGTAATCCTCGTAGAGCCGGACCGTTACATGCGGGCCAGATTGAGCGCACGGCTCGGGGAGTCATCGGTTCCGGTGGAGATTTCCGACGACGATGCGGAGCACCTGCCGCTGCCGGATGGCGCGGCGGACGCTGTTGTGTTCACCCTGGTACTTTGTTCGGTGCCGGATCAGCGGCTTGCCTTGTTGGAGGCGCGCAGGGTGCTCAAACCCGGCGGGACACTAGCGGTGCTGGAGCATGTCCGCGGACAGGGCCGGGCGGCCCGCTGGCAGGACAGGTTCGACGGTCTGTGGGGCCGCTGCGTGGCGCCCGGGTGCCACCTCAATCGGAACACGGTGGCATCCATCGGCGAGGCCGGGTTCGAATTCACGGAGGTCAGCAGGTTGGAGGCCCCCGCTGTTGCCCTGGCGACGCCCATCATCGCGGGTACGGCAAAGGCGAGCCCGACTCTTCGCTGAGCGGCGCCCCTACCGGGACCTGCGGCGGGTCAGGCCCACACCCACCAGGCAGACCACCCCGCCCACCAGGCCCAGTAATGCGGGCACTTCGCTGAGGAGCAGCCAGGAGATCAGGATGGTGGTGCCCGGCACAAGATAGGTGGTGGCCGCCAATTTTCCGGCATCAATCAGGGACAGCGCGTAGGCCCAGGTGGTGAAGGCGATGGCGGTGGGGAAAATGCCCAGATACACCAGGCCCAGTGTTGCCGGCAGCGGTGCCGACTGCAGCTCAGACACCAGCTGGCCGCTGAACGGCAGGCAGCAGACGGCCCCCACCATGATGCCGAACCAGGTGGCCTGGGCCGCCGGGAACTTCCGCAACACGGGCTTCTGGATGATGACGCTGACGGCGGCGAGCACGGCGGCAAGGAGGCAAAGCAGCACGCCCGCCACATCCGCCGTCGAACGTTCCCCGGAACCCGTGCCGGAGCCGAGCGCGATCAGCGCTACCCCGCCGAACGCCACCAGGCTCCCGATAATGAGCCAGCGCGGGAAGCCTTCCTTCAGGAAGAATCCGGCCATAATGGCCACCAGGATGGGGTTGACGTTGATCAGCAAGGCGGCGGTCCCGGCGTCCAGCAGGTGTTCCGCCGCGTTCAGGGCCACGTTGTAGCCGCCGAACCACATGACGCCGTACCCCAGGATGGGCCACCATTCGCGGCCCCGCGGCAGCAGCTTGCTTTTGGCCAGTTGTGGCAGCACCAGTGCGCCGAGCACGACGGCGGCAACCGCCAGCCTGCCCAGGGTCAGGGAGCCAGGGGAAAAGGTAGGCCCGATCGCCCGGATGCCCACAAACGCCGACGCCCAGAGCACCACGGTGACCACCACGGCAGCGACGCCGAGCGCGTTGGAACGGCCAGGTGGCGGGCGAAGCGCGGTTGATGTTGCTGCGATGGGAGGGGTGCTTGAAGCCATGCTGCCAATCTATCCCCGCGGCAACGCCGGCAGCTGGCGGGAATCGGTCACGTCTAGTCGAGTTTCTGCCAATCCCGGGCCGACCACTCCAGCAGCCGCTTCAGTGGCCAGGTGGTCACGATGCGCTCCGTAGGCACGTTGTTGTGCGCGGCACGGGCGGCCCCGTACTGGAGGAAGTCGAGCTGGCCCGGAGCGTGGGCGTCGCTGTCGATCGAAAACAGGCAGCCCGCGTCGAGGGCCAGCTGGATCAGGTCGTCCGGCGGGTCCTGCCGCTCGGGGCGCGAGTTGATCTCGACCGCCACATTGTTTTCGGCGCAGGCGGCAAAGACCTTCCTGGCGTCGAAGTCCGATTGCGGGCGCGTGCCACGGGAACCCTCCACCAGGCGTCCGGTGCAGTGGCCCAGCACGTTGGTCCGGGGGTTCTGGATGCCCTGGAGCATCCGCTGGGTCATGGTGGCGCGGTCCGCCCGAAGCTTGGAATGGACGCTGGCCACCACAATATCCAGCCGGTCCAGCATCTCCGGCGACTGGTCCAATTCGCCGGATTCCAGGATGTCCACCTCGATGCCGGTCAGGAGCCGGAATCCGTCGCCGTCACCTGCGGAGGCGGTACCTGCCGAGCTCTCACCTGCCGAGGCGGCGTTGATGGCGGCCACAACGTCGAGCTGTTCGGTCAGGCGCTCCGCGGTTAGCCCGTTGGCGATGGTCAGGTTGGGGGAGTGGTCTGTCAGTGCCAGGTACTCGCGGCCCAGCAGCCGGGCGGCATCGGCCATCAGCTGGATGGGGGAGCCGCCGTCGGACCAGTCGCTATGGCTGTGGAGGTCGCCCCGGAGGGCTCCGTGCAGTGCGGCCCCGCCGTCCGCAAGAGGCGCCGCGCTGCGCTGGCGAAGATCCTCAAGGTACTCGGGCACCTCGCCGTCCACGGCCTGCCGGACCACCTGGTAGGTCCTGTCGCCGATGCCCTTCATGCTCTTGAGCCTGCCGTCCCGGGCCCTGGCTGCCACCTCGGACGGGTCAAGCCCGGCGATAATCCCGGCGGCCTTCCGGAAGGCCTGGACCTTGAACGTGGCAGCGCGTTCCCGTTCCAGCCAGAAGGCAATTTCATTGAGTGCGGCGACGGCATCCATCTGTCCATCTTCGCGTGTTCCGGCCGCTTGAGTCAGGTGTCCGGGAGCCGATTTTGAGTTATTCCCACCGAGGCCCTATAGTTTTAGAGTCCAGTTCGGAGCAACTGCAAACGAGAAGACTGAGAGCCACGGCTTGAAGCCTTTTATTTTGTGCCGAACGGGTTCTGGCCCCCATCGTCTAGCGGCCTAGGACACCGCCCTTTCACGGCGGCGGCACGGGTTCGAATCCCGTTGGGGGTACGCAAGGAACTGGTCTGGCAGGCTGAAAACGTCTGGTAAGCTGGAAGCCTTGAAAAAAGCGGTAGCGATGCCGCGAAGCAAGAAAATCAAGGCCCTGTAGCGCAGTTGGTTAGCGCGCCGCCCTGTCACGGCGGAGGTCGCGGGTTCAAGTCCCGTCAGGGTCGCTCTGATTGCTGGAAGAAATTCCGGCGGTCAAGGTGACATGTCACCTAGGCTCTGTAGCTCAGTTGGTAGAGCGTTCGACTGAAAATCGAAAGGTCACCGGATCGACGCCGGTCGGAGCCACCACTGGGAAGCATCAGTTCTTCGGAACTGGTGCTTTTCTTCTTTAACAACCACCTGCTTCCCGGCCGGTCCATGACGCGCACATTCCTTGCCGACGCGCACATTCCCTGGTGACACCGAAATATAGGTGCGTCAGGGATTTTCCGTGTCGCTGGGGAAATTGCGCGTCATAGGGGTTCCACGCGACGAAGCCATGCACCACGGAAAGTTCTTTACGCCAGCCGTTGACAGGTCCCATGTAACGCGCGTAACCTAAATCACACGCAGCATGTAACGCGCGTTACTAAATGAATCCGGCCGGTCACCAGACAGGCCCCACGCAGAAGTCCCGGAGCATTCAATGGCGAACAGCAACCCACCCGCACCTGCCGCGAAGAGGCGCGCAGCAGGTACGACGGCGGCAGCCCCTGCGCAGCGTGGAGTCACCATGGCGGATGTGGCCAAGCACGCCGGGGTGTCCCGCACCGCTGTGTCCTTCGTCCTCAGCAACCGGGAGCACGCCAACGTCTCGCAGGACACCAAGCACCGCATCCTTGAGGCGGTCCAAACACTCGGCTACCGTCCCAACGCCGGCGCTCGGGCCCTGGCCTCCCAGCGAAGCGACTGGTACGGCATCGTCACGGAGATTGTCACGGCACCGTTCGCCGTGGACATCATCAAGGGCGCACAGGACCAGGCCTGGCTGTCCCGCCGGTTCCTGCTCATCGCGCCCTCCGACCAGGCCGATGCCGTAGGACCCAACCAGGGCATGGAGGATGCAGCCTTTGAAAAGCTACTGGAGCAGAGGGTGGAAGGACTTCTGTACGCGGCCACCTTCCACCGGGCCGTGCACGTTCCGGAAAGCGCCCATGAGGTGCCCACTGTCCTGATCAACTGCTTCGACGCGGACGGGAAGCTGCCCTCGATCGTCCCGGACGAACGCGCAGGTGGGCGCGTCGCCGTCGAGCGCTTGCTCCAGGCAGGCCACTCCAGAATCGGTGTCATCAACCTGGATCCGAACATCCCCGCCGCCGTCGGACGACTGGAGGGGTGCCGTGAAGCGCTCGCCGCAGCAGGGCTGGAACTGGACCCTGATCTTCTAGTCTCGGGATACGCGACGGCGGACGGCGGCTACGAGGCAGCCTGCCAAATTCTTGATAGATATCCCGCTGGGGACGGCAGGCCAACTGCCCTGTTCTGCCTCAACGACCGGATGGCCATGGGCGCCTATGACGCCATCAAGGAGCGCGGGCTCGCCATCCCCCAAGACATCGCCGTGATCGGCTTCGACAACCAGGAACTCATTGCGGCCTACCTCAGGCCAAAACTGACCACGGTTGCGTTGCCCTTCGAGGAGATGGGTGCGCTGGGTGTCCAGACACTCGCAAGCCTTACAGCAGGACAGCCGATCATCGCCCATCAGCAAATGGTCGACTGTCCGCTGCTAGAACGCTTTTCAGTCTGACGGCAAATCATTACCTGAAAAGCAAACCCCAACCACACCTTCAGCGATGAAGAGAGGAAAGAGATACCCATCATGACACAACAGCGATTCTTCAGGGCTGCCCGAATCACGGCGGCCGGCCTGGCCGTGGGAGCCCTCCTGCTCACCGGCTGCTCAGCCAACCAGGGCACAACAGGTGCAACCGGCGCCTCAGCCGAGAGCGCATTCCTGACCATTCCCCGCGAGGACATGGGCACGTTCGTCCAGAACTTCAACCCCTTCGCACCCACGGTGAACCCCATGGTGCAGCAGTCGATCTACGAGTCCCTTCTGATCTTCAACCCGGCAAAGGGGGACACAACGCCGTGGCTCGCCACTGAGTGGCAGGCGGCAGCCGACGGCAAGTCCATCACCTTCACCCTCCGCGATGGAGTGAAGTGGTCGGATGGAAAGCCGTTCGTCGCAGAAGACGTGGCGTACACGTTCGAACTGCAGAAGAAGATCAAGGGCGGCTTTGAATACCTCGAAACGGTGACCGCCGACGGCGCCAACAAGGTCACCTTCAGCTTCAACAAGCCCTGGTCGCCGGCCCTGTACGACCTCGGCCAGCTCACCATCCTGCCCAAACACATCTGGTCCGCGCTTGCTGACCCGGGCAAGGACACCAACGCAACGCCGGTGGGCACCGGCCCGTACACCGAGGTGGACAGCTTCCAGGCCCAGTCCTTCGTGCTGAAGAAGAACCCCAACTACTGGCAGCCGGAAAAGCAGAAGATCGCCGGCATCAAGATGCTTGCCTTCGCCGGGAACGACGGCGCCAACCTCGCCGCCGCGAACGGCGACGTCGACTGGGCGCCGCAGTACATTCCGAACATTGAAAAGACCTTCGTCTCCAAGGACAAGGAACACCGCCAGTACTGGTTCCCGGCCACGGGCGCGACCATCAACTGGCAACTCAACACCACCAAGGCACCCTTCAACGACGTCGACGTCCGCAAGGCACTCAGCATGGCCGTGGACCGCGACCAGGTGACCAAGATCGGCATGAGCGGCTACGCGAAGCCGGCCGACTGCACAGGCCTGTCCGGCAACTATGAAAAGTGGAAGAACGCCACCGTCAAGGACAACTGCACGTGGACCAAACTGGACGTGGACGCTGCGAACCAGCTGCTGGACAAGGCCGGCTTTGCCAAGGGAGCCGACGGCAAACGCACGCTGAAGGACGGCAAGCCCTTCGAGTTCAAGATCTCCGTGGGCGCTTCTTCGTCCGACTGGCTTTCCGTGGCCAACGTGATTTCCCAGAACCTCGCCGAGGTCGGCGTGACGGCCAAGGTTGATTCCCCGGACTGGGCGGCTGTTGTAGCCGGCTACGAGACGGGCGACTTCGATTCGGGCATCGTCTGGAGCGCCAACGACCCCAGCCCGTACAAGTACTTCAACAACGCAATGGGCACCGCATCGGTCAAGCCGGTGGGGACCAAGACGTTCGACAACTACCACCGCTTCGGGGACGCCAAAGCAGACGCGCTGCTCGCCGAGTTCGCCGCGGAAGCCGACGAGGCCAAGCAGCAGGACATCGCCGACAAACTCCAGGAAGAATACAACGACGCCGCGCCCGTGGTGCCGCTGTTCTCCGGCCCGGAATGGGGCGCCTTCAATGACACCCGGTTCACCGGCTGGCCCACGGAGGACAATCCCTACGCGACCCTCTCGGTGAAGTCGCCCACCACCGTCCTGGTCCTGACGACGCTGGAACCGCGCAAGTAGCGCGTCGCCACCCTTTCTCCTGGCGGGCCCGCGCCTCTTCCAATGGGGCGCGGGTCCGCCACCCAAAAACTTTCCGCAATTCCCGAATGGAGGGAAACCGTGCGCTTTATCCTGCGCCGCCTGGGTTTCTACCTGATTGCCTTCTGGGTGTCCATCACCCTGAATTTCCTGCTCCCACGCTTTATGCCCGGCGACCCCGTCTCCCGGATGTTCGCCCGGAACCAGGACCGTATGCAGCCTGAGCAGATCGAGCAGCTGCGCAAACTGCTCGGCGTGGACGACCGGCCGCTCTGGGAGCAGTACTTCGGCTACCTACACAACATGCTTACCGGCCAGATGGGGGTTTCCATGTCCCGCTTCCCCGCTCCGGTCACGGAAGTGATCGGTTCGCAGGTGGGCTGGACGCTCCTGCTGGGCGGGACCGCACTTGTGATCGCCGCCGTCGTGGGCAACCTGTTGGGAATCCTGGCGGCGTGGCGCCGCGGCGGCGCCGTTGACTCGGCGCTCCCGCCGCTGCTGATCTTCATCGGCTCCTTTCCCTACTTCTGGCTCGCGATGGGCGCCCTCTACCTGTTCGGCGTCACGCTGGGCTGGTTCCCCATCCGGCACGCCTTCAGCGACACCATCACCCCCGGCTTCAGCTGGGAGTTCGTGTCCGACGTCGGCATGCACCTGGTGCTGCCGGCCCTCACCATCGTGCTGGTTTCGATCGGCGGCTGGATGCTGGGCATGCGCAACACGATGATCGCCACCAACGCGGAGGACTACATCACCATGGCCGAGGCGAAGGGCCTGCGCCCGGGCCGGATCATGTTCCGCTACGCCGCCCGCAACGCCATGCTGCCATCCGTGACCGCCTTCGGCATGAGCCTGGGGTTTGTGGTGGGCGGTGCCCTCCTGACCGAGGTGGTGTTCGCCTACCCGGGCGTCGGCTACCAGCTGCTGGCCGCCGTGCAAGGACTCGATTACCCGCTTATGCAGGGCCTGTTCCTGACCATCACGGCCGCCGTGCTGCTGGCCAACTTCCTGGTGGACATCCTCTACGTCCGCCTCGACCCGCGCGTGCGCAGCAACTAGGACTGATCATGACCACTTCCATCGAAAACACCGCTTCCAGCCTGCCCGGCGAGACCCGCGCGGCAGACCCGCTCACCGGCAAAACGCCCGACGGCGGTACCGGGCTTCCGCCCGCGGTTTCCGTCCGGCAATCCAACCGGAGCCTCCTGCACGGGCTGCTGACCAACAAGAAGGCCATGACCGGCGCGGCCATCCTGTTCGTTTTCATCGCGCTGGCGCTCCTGGCCCCGGTGCTGTTCCCGGACAACCCGTCCAAGATCACCGGCATGGCGTCACAGGAGCCCGACGCCGAATACTGGCTGGGCACCACGGCCAAGGGCCAGGATGTCCTGGCCCTGACCATCCACGGTTCCCGCAGCTCCCTGTTTGTGGGCCTGACCGTGGGGTTCGCCTCCACGTTCATCGGCATCCTGGTGGGCCTCGCCTCGGCCTATTTCGGTAAGTTCATCGACGAGGCACTCTCCCTCACCACGAACGTGTTCCTCCTGCTGCCGGGCCTGCCACTCCTGGTGATCCTTGCCGCGTTCCTGCCGCCCGGCCTTGGCACCGTCATCCTGGTCCTGGTGGTCACGGGCTGGGCCGGCTCTGCCCGGGTGCTGCGCTCCCAGGCGCTGTCCATCCGGTCCAAGGACTTCGTGGCCGCTGCCGTGGTCACCGGCGAACGGCCGCTCAGGATCATGTTCGGCGAAATCCTGCCGAACATGGCGTCCATTGTTATGGGCACCCTCCTGGCCTGCATCATCTACGGCATCGGCGCCCAGGCCGGCCTGGAGTTCCTGGGCCTGGGCGATGTAAGCACGGTCTCCTGGGGCAACAACCTCTACTGGGCCGGCAACGAAGGTGCGCTGCTGACCGGCAGCTGGTGGGTCTTTGTCCCGTCCGGCGTGTGCATCGCGCTGGTGGCCTTCTCGCTGGCGCTGATCAACTACGCGGTGGACGAGGTTACAAACCCCCGCCTCAGGAAAATCAAGAAACCCAAGCCCGTCCCCACCGGAAAGCGAGCAGCGGCATGACCGTCTCACAGACCTCCCTCGGCTCGCACCAGCCCGTCCTGGAGATCAAGGACCTCACCGTGAAGTACCGCGGCGACACGCGGTCCACCACCGCCGTCGACCGCGTCTCCTTCAGCATCGGCGCTGGCGAGATCTTTGGCCTGGCCGGTGAATCCGGCTGCGGCAAATCCACCATCGCGAACGCCATCATGCGGCTGCTACGCGACCCCGCGGAGATCGCCGGCGGCAGCATCCGTTTCGGCGGCAGGGACGTCCTGACGCTGGGCAAGGAGGAGCTCCGCCGATTCCGCTGGCAGGACGTGGCCATGGTTTTCCAATCGGCCATGAACTCGCTGAACCCGGTGATGACCATCGGCGACCAGATCGTCGATATCTTCACCACGCACGCCGGCTACTCCCGCAAGGAGTCCCTGCGGCGGGCGGCCGAACTGCTGGAACTGGTCCGGATCGATCCCGCCCGGCTGAAGTCCTACCCGCACCAGCTGTCCGGCGGCATGCGCCAGCGGGCTGTCATCGCCATGGCCGTGGCGCTGAAGCCCTCGCTGCTGATCCTCGACGAGCCCACCACCGCCCTGGACGTGGTGGTGCAGCAGGAAATCATGGCCCAGATCAAGGACCTGCAGCACCAGCTGGGCTTCTCCGTCCTCTTCATCACGCACGACATGTCCCTCATGGTGGAACTCTCGCATCGGATGGCGGTGATGTACGGCGGCAGGATCGTGGAAACGGCCAAGTCCAGGGACATCCATACCGCTCCGCGCCACCCGTACACGCAGGCGCTGATGGGAGCGTTCCCACCCCTGACGGGACCTCGTGTGCCGCTCACCGGCCTGGCCGACGGCGTGAAGTTCAGCAACATCGCCGACCTCCGGGAAGCGGCTCCCGGGCATTTTGTCGCCCCGGTCTCCCAGGCTCAGTCGGCCCAGAACGAGCCCGCCCTGGAAGGAGCTCACTCATGAGCAAGCACAGCGAAACACCGGCCCTTGAAGCCCCAGCCCTTGAGGTACGGGGCCTGGTCAAGGATTTCCACAGCGGCGGGCTGTTCTCCCGCGCGGCCGTGCGAGCCCTTGGCGGGGTGGACCTGAGCATTGGCAGGGGTGAAATCGTTGCCCTCGTGGGCGAGTCGGGTTCCGGCAAGAGCACCCTCGCCCGCTGCATTGCGCGGCTGGAACGGCCCACCGCCGGCCAGATCCTGCTGGACGGAAACGACGTCCTGAAACGGGACCGGTTCCAGGCATCCAAGGAATACCGGGCACAGGTGCAAATGGTGTTCCAGGACCCCTTCGGCTCGCTTAACCCGGTCCACCGGATCGAACACTTCCTGACGCGTTCCCTCACCCTGCACGGAAAAGCCGGGACCCCGGACCAGCTGCGGACCAGGCTGGACGAACTGATGACCACCGTGGGACTCACCCCGGACATGCTCAATTCCTACCCGCATGAGCTCTCCGGCGGCCAGCGCCAGCGCGTGGCCATCGCCCGGGCGCTGGCCGTGGAACCCGAGGTGATTTTGGCCGATGAGCCCACCTCCATGCTGGATGTCTCGGTCCGGATCGGCATCCTCAACCTGCTGCGCGGGCTCCGGGACGAGAAGGGCATCTCCATGCTCTACATCACCCACGACCTAGCCTCAGCGCGGTACCTCGCGGACCGCATCGCCGTGATGTTTGCCGGCGAACTCGTGGAGGAAGGCGAATCGCTGGAACTCCTGGCGAACCCGGCCCACCCCTACACCCGGCTGCTGGTATCGGCTGTTCCGGACCCTGCCCGCACCGGATCCTACGATCCGTCCGAGCGGGCCGAGCTGCGGGCGGCGGTGATGGAACCGACGTCGTGCGCTTACGACGGCGACCCCCAGCAGCTGTGCTCCGCCGCCGAACCCGTGCGGCACCAGGTGGGCGATCCTGCCCACAGGCACTGGGTCCGCTGCCATCTCTACCGCCCGCCAGCCGCTGCATCCAGCCACGCGTTGGCCACCGACCCCCTGGAAGAGATGGCTTCCGCATGACCGGCCTGGCCCATCCACTGGCCACCGTGCCGCAGGACGAACTCGTGATCCGCGCCGAGGCAGACCCGCACCGGCCCCGCTTTCACTTCGTCTCGCCCGCGGGCTGGCTCAACGATCCCAACGGGGTCAGCCAGTGGAACGGCACTTTCCACCTCTTCTACCAGTACAACCCGGAGGGCGCCTTCCACCACCGCATCCTCTGGGGCCACGCCACCAGCACCGACCTGGTCACGTGGACGGATCAGCCGGTCGCGCTGGAACCCACGGACGGGCCGGACTCTCCGGACGCTGACGGCTGCTGGTCCGGCGTGCTGGTGAACGACGCCGGCACGCCCACCCTGGTGTATTCGGGCCGGCGCGGCGAACGCGAACTGCCGTGTGTGGCGGTCGGCTCGCCGGACCTGCTCACCTGGACCAAAGCGCCGGAAAACCCGGTGATCGCCGCCCCGCCGGCCGGGGTGGACGTCACCGCCTACCGTGACCATTGCGTGTGGCGCGAGGGTTCCCGCTGGCGCCAGCTGGTGGGCTCGGGCATCCGGGGCCGCGGCGGCACGGCGTTCCTGTATGAGTCGGCGGACCTCCGGACCTGGAACTACATCGGGCCGCTGTTGATCGGCGACGCGTCCGCCGGTGATCCCGCGGCGACGGACTGGGAGGGCACCATGTGGGAGTGTGTGGACCTGTTCCGTGCCGGCCCCGGGTCGCTGGGGGATGCAGCGGCGCCGCTGGGGGACGGTGGCCCGGCCGACGACGTGCTCGTCTTCTCCGCCTGGGACGACGGCGACACCCGGCACCCGCTGTACTGGACCGGGCGCTATTCCGGAGACTCCTTCGAGCCCGCCGCGCTGCGCCGCCTCGATTACGGTGGGCGGTATTTCTACGCACCCCAGTCGTTCGCCGACCACGCCGGCCGCCGTGTGATGTTCGGCTGGCTGCAGGAGGGCCGGACGGACGAGGCCATGGTGGAGGCCGGCTGGTCCGGCGTGATGAGCCTGCCGCGCGTGACGACGCTGGATGCAGACGGGGAACTGGCCTTCACCCCCGTGCCGGAGATCGAGTCGCTCCGCCGGGACCACGTCAGGATCGGGCCCCGGGAAGTCGCCGGCAGCAGTGTTCTCGCCGGCGTGTCCGGCAACCAGCTGGACCTGGAACTGGACGTTGAACTGGAGCCGGGGAGTGTCTTCCGGCTCGGGATTCTGGCTTCCGGCGTCACTCCGGCCGGAACCCGCCCCTGCCCGGCCGAGGAGACGGTCATCGAGGTGGGCCGCGCCGCCGGAAGCAGCGGGGAGTCCTGGCTGCGGTTGGACCGTTCGGGCAGCAGCCTGGACCGCTCTGTGGACGCGGAGGAGCGGTCGGGGCCGGTATGGCTCCCCGCCGGCAAGCTTCACCTTCGAGTCCTCGTGGACCGCTCGGCGTTGGAGATCTTCGCCAACGGCAAGCCCCTGACCGCTCGCGTCTATCCCACCCTGGGCGGGACTGCCGTGCGGCTGTCCGCCGACGGGAACGTGCGCCTGCGGCAGCTCGACGCCTGGCGGATGGAAGGGATCTTCGGCGAACCGCGCCCCCTGTTCCCCTAGATACCGCTGCAACCTATTTCCATGATCAAAGGTGATCTGAATGTCAAAGAGACTCGTTGCAGGAATCACTGCCGCCGCCCTTGGGCTCGGCACGCTCGCCGCCGGGGCCGTGCTGGCACCGGCAATCCTCGCCGGTCCAGCGCAGGCTTCCGCTGGCGCGCCCATCACGGTGAACAGCACCACCAGTCCTATTCCCGATGCCGTGGGGCTTGGCGGATCCTGGACGCGGAATGTCCAAGGCGGCTACACCGCCGTGGTGCCGTCGGGGCAGAATGCCGCCGCCGTCAGCGAACAACTGATCAATGGGACCGGCCGGTACACGGCCGAAGTGTCCGTGGACCCCGGCAGTCCCCACGGTGTGGGCGCACTGCTCTTCCGGGCCGCCGCTGATGCCAGCAGTGGCTATGCGGCGACGATTGACCCCAATCTTGACCGGGTCAGGCTCTTTGACCTTGCCACCGGCGAAGACGTGGTTCCGCCGGCCGCCCTGCCCCTGGACACGGGACAGAACTACTCGGTTGACGTCCACGTGGACGGTCCGCGCATCAACGTTGTGGTGGACGGAGTGGAACGCCTGGATGCGATGGACCAGCGGTATGAAAGCGGACACTTGGGCCTGCACGCCTACAACGGCGAGGTGCACTTCGGGCAACCGTCCGCCCGCTCCATCGAGGCGAACGTCACGGGCTGGACCGCCTCCGGCGCCGGCTGGCAGGCATCCGCCACAGGCCTCCGGGGCGTGGCGGCTGCCGGTGCGAATCTCACGGCCATTGCTGGTGACCAGAGCCCGCAGGTCACGGATTTCACCACGGATGTCCAGATAACTTCCGCCCATGCCGTGGGAGCCGTCCTGTTCCGTAGCAACAGTGCAGGCAGTGCGGGCTATGCCGCGGAGGTGGATCCGAATGCGGGGCGGCTGCGACTGTACCGGATTGAAGACAACGCCACGCTCGGCGTCTTCACCACCCCTATCGCCGCCAACCAGGTCTACCGGCTCCGGGTGACGGCCGACGGCGGCCGGCTCGCCGTCCACTGGCAGACCGACTTCCTGGACCCGGACGGCTTCGCCCCGGTCATCACCGCGGAGGACGCAGCCCATGGCTCCGGGCACGTGGGAGTCCTCTCCTACAACGGGGAGTCCGTCTTTCAGAGCCTCACGCTCAAGGGGCTGGAAAGCTCCCTCCAGGGCTGGCGGACTGCCTCCGGCGGCTGGGAACCCGACGCGAGAGGCCTGCGCGGCGCCGCGGATGGGGCGGAAGCCGCGCGCTTCATCCCGGCAGTGGCGTCCGACGTCGTGGCGTCCCTGGACCTGGACGTCGCCGCCCCGGCGACAGCCGCCGTCGTGGTCCGCAGCGGTGCCGACGGCAGCGGCGGTACAGAACTGAGGATCGACCCCGGGGCACGGACCGCGGTCCTGAAGGAGCGGACCACCGGAACGGTGCTCGCAAGCGGCCCCCTGCCGCTGGACAGCTTCGCCGTCGGCCAGCTGAACCGCATCCAGCTCACCGTCCGGGGGACGGAGGCCACCGCCCTGATCAACGGCATCCAGGTTGTCAGCGGGCCGGCCGGGAGCGCCGCGGGCAGTGGCTTCGGGCTGCGTGTCAGCGGTGGCGGCGCCTATTTCCAGAACGTCCGCGCCGATGACGTCGTCGCCTACATGAACGGCCTGTACCAGCCCGGATACCACTACAGCCAGAACTCCGGCAACAGCTCGGATCCCAACGGCCTGGTCTATTTCGACGGCGAATACCACTTGTTCCACCAGGACCGCGGCCGCTGGGCCCACGCCGTGAGCACGGACCTGTTGCACTGGAAACAGTTGCCCATCGCGCTGCCGCACCTGGCGGCCGGGGAATCCTGGTCCGGTTCGGCCGTGGTGGACACCACCGACGCCAGCGGGCTCTTCGGCGGGGGACAGGGCCTGGTGGCCTTCTACACCAGCTTCAACCACGACGCCCCCAACGGAAACCAGTCGGTGCGGGCTGCGTACAGCAAGGACCGCGGGCGGACCTGGGCGGTTGTCCAGGATGCGCCAGCGGTGGAGAATCCCGGCGGGCCCGACGGCGGCTGGGACTTCCGGGACCCGAAGGTCACCTGGGACGCTGTGGCGGGACAGTGGATCATGGTGGTGGCCGCCGGCGACCACCTGCGGTTCTACACCTCCGCCAACCTGCTGGAATGGACCTTCGCCAGCACGTTCGGCTATGGCCAGTGGGTGCGCGGCGGAGTGTGGGAATGCCCCGACTTCTTTGAACTTCCCGTCGACGGCCAGCCCGGCGTGAAGCGCTGGGTGCTCTGGTGGAGTACCGGGGCTGTGCGGTCCACTAACGGTTCGGCGGCCCAGTATGTCACCGGTGCCTGGAACGGGACGGCGTTCACTCCCGATACCGGCCCGGAGCAGGTGCTGCAGGCCGATGCGGGCCGCGACTACTACGCGGCGATGAGCTTTTTTGGTGCTCCGGACGGCCGCCGCATCATGCTGGGCTGGATGAGCAACTGGGACTACGCCTTCAGCCCGCCCACAGGCCGCTGGAACGGCCAGCTGAGCGTTCCCCGCGAAGTCAGCCTCAAGGACGTGCCGGGACGTGGGTTCAGACTCGCCCAGGAACCCGTACCGGAACTCACCAGCCTGCGGACCTCCACCTGGCAGGCCACAGATGTCACGGTCACTCCCGCGTCGGCCAACCCGCTGGCAGCCGCTGCCGGGCGGTCCTTTGAGCTTGATGCAGAGGTGGGCATCCCCTCGGCCGGCGGCGCGTCGGCATTCTCCTTCGGACTCCGCAAGGGGACCGGCGGGAGTGCCGCACAGGAGACCCTCCTTCGCTACGACGCCGGCGCCGGAACACTGACCGTGGACCGCGCCGCGTCCGGCCAAAAGGACTTCACAAAGTATTTTGCCGGGAATCCGGCTGATAACTCCGGCACGCTGTGGCATTCCTCCACTGTTGCGTTGGCCGGCGGCGGTACAGAACGCCGGATCAAAGTGCGGGTCCTCGTGGATTCGTCCTCCGTGGAAGTCTTCGGGGGTGACGGCACAGAGGCACTGACCTCGCTGATCTTCCCCGACCCGACCGCCACGGGGTTGTCCTTCAGAGCCAGCGGCGGCACGGCCCGGCTGGTATCGGCGAAGGTCCACCAGCTCGCGGACACGTCCCGCCTGACCACAGCACCGCCGTCGCAGGTTTTGCCGGCACCAGCAGGCGCGGCACGCCACAACCTGGGTTCCTACTCCGTGGTTCCAGGGGGCCGCTGGGAAAGTACGGGAGCCGGGCTGGCAGGAACGTTTGACAAAGATTCCACAGTGCTGAGCGCTGGAACGTACGCCAACGTGAAAGTCGAGGCGACAGTCCGTTTCGGCGGCCAGCCATATGGCGGAACACTGCTCAACCGCGACAGGGCACCCGAACGCGGCTATGGGGGTGCCGGCTCAGTCCTGCTCAGGTCGTCAGCCGATGCCTCCACCGCCTACTACGTCAACCTGGATCCGAACCTGCGCCTGGCCCGCATTTTCAAGCTGGAGAACGGCTCCTTCAACCCCACCACGAGTGTCCTGGCGAGCGTTCCACTGCTCCTCACGCACGGGGTGAGCTACCGGCTGGAAGCGCAGGCAGAGGACGGCCAGCTTACCGTGAGCCTCGACGGCGCCCGGCTGATCAACGTGGTTGATACCGCTGTAGCTTCGGGAAAAGTAGGGCTGAACGTTTTCGACGGTCGTGCCGCGTACCAGGACGTCAAGGTCACCGCTCTTCCCTGATGCCTGCGCCGGCGCCGCGGCCGGTGCAGGGCGAGCAGCAGGCAAACGGCGCGTGAATCTTGTCACTAAGACAGATTCGAAACTGCAACATTTGACGCAGCCACGCCGATATGAAACGCGCGCGTACTGAGAAATGTAAGCGCTTGCACAAATCGGCGCCCGCAGCGGTTAATGGCTACTGAAACACGGTTTGGCAGGCCCCCGCAGGGTGCATAGCGTAGAGGTTGGCCAGACAGCAGATATCGTTCCTGGCCACGCACGGGGCCCTACCCAGCCCCGTATCCCCTCGATACAACGACGTCCTCGATGACGCCTGTTGTGTCTTCGGGTCGCCGGAGTTTCGGGGAACAGGGCATTAGCCCGTCTTCCACGAATAGTTACAACTCCGCGAGAAGAGCAAAAAATGCACAAGCACCCCCAATCACCCCGGATGCTGCGGTGGCGCTCTGTCGCCGCAGCACTGGCGGCAGCTGTGGCAGCCTCGGTCTTCCTGACCGTTCCCTCAGCACAGGCCAACGAGCCGTCGGATCCTCCGGCCGTGCAGCAGATGCCCGCCCCAACACCAGGGTTCCCCCTGCCCACCCCGCACAGCCAGCAGGCATATGACCCGGCGTCGGACTTCACCTCGAAGTGGACCCGTGCGGACGCCAAGCAGATCATGGCGCAAAGCGATTCCACGGTTGCTCCCGGCACGAACTCCATGAGCCCGGACGTCACCATGCCGGAGATCCCCGAAGACTTCCCCACCATGAATGACGACGTCTGGGTCTGGGACACCTGGTCGCTCACGGACGAAAACGCGAACCAGATCAGCTACAAGGGCTGGGACGTCATCTTCTCCCTCGTCGCCGACCGCAAGGCGGGCTACGGCTTCGACCAGCGCCACTGGAACGCCCGGATCGGCTACTTCTTCCGGAAGACCAACGCTGACCCGGCCAAGGACAAGTGGAACTACGGCGGCCATGTCTTCGCCGACGGCGCCTCGATCGGCAACACCGAGTGGTCCGGTTCCACCCGCCTGATGCAGGGCAACAAGGTCAACATGTTCTACACGGCCACCACGTTTTACGACGTGGCCGAGCGGAACGCGGGCGGCGGCGGCATCGCCCCCGACGCTGCCATCGCCAAGGCCCTTGGCAACATCCACGCCGACAAAAACGGCGTCAGCTTCGATGGCTTCACGCACACCAAGCTCCTTGAGCCGGACGGCAAGATGTACCAGAACAAGGCGCAGAACCCCGGCTTCGCTTTCCGCGATCCGTACACGTTCGAGGACCCGGCACACCCCGGCAAGACCTACATGGTCTTCGAAGGCAACACCGGCGGTACCCGTGGAGAATACGAGTGCAAGGCCGAGGACCTCGGCTACCAGCCGGGAGATCCCAACGCCGAGAACCTCGACGAGGTCAACAGCATCGGGGCCTACTACCAGACCGCCAACGTTGGCCTGGCAGTGGCGGACAACAAGGACCTCACCAAGTGGTCCTTCCTGCCTCCCCTCCTTTCGGCCAACTGCGTGAACGACCAGACGGAACGCCCGCAGATCTTCATCCAGAACGAAGGCGGCAAGAACAAGTACTACCTGTTCACCATCAGCCACCAGTTCACCTACGCGGCCGGAATGCGCGGCCCCGACGGCGTCTACGGCTTCGTGGGCGACGGCGTGCGCTCGGACTACCAGCCGATGAACAACAGCGGCCTGTCCCTTGCCTCACCGACGGACTTGAACCTGCCGTCCGAATCCCCGGAGCGGCCAACCCCCAGCCAGAATGGGCGCCAGTTCCAGGCCTATTCGCACTACGTGCAGCCGGGCGGCCTGGTGCAGTCCTTCATCGACAACGTGAACGGTGTCCGCGGCGGATCCCTGTCACCCACCGTGAAGATCAACTTCCGCGACGGAATTTCACAGGTTGACCGCACGTTCGGCCAGAACGGCCTTGGCCCGTTCGGCTACCTGCCCACCAACCTCAACGTTGGCGGTGCTGGCCACTACAAGTGACCTGCACCATCGCTAGCGAGCACCATGGCTAGCCAGCACCGCCCCTGATCGGGGCGAAGTCAGTAAACGGGGACGTCCGTGACATTCACGGGCGTCCCCGCCTCAATTTTTAGGAACCCCGTGTTCTTCTTCGCCGCTTCCCGGCCGCACCAGAGCAGCCCGGGCAGACGCAGGTCCGGCAGGCCGGCGCTGGCCGCCGCCGCCCTGCTCCTGGCAGTGGCTGCTGTTGGCTGCACCGCTGATTCGCGCAGAATCAGGGCGGGAATCCCGACGCCGCCCGGGTGAGGGTTCCGGCCAAAGTGCCGGAACGTCGTCGGCCAATGACCCGTGGCGACTGGCCGCGCACCTGGGGCACTGACAACACCTCGGGGCTGGGCAGCAAGGCCCAGCCGGCCATGGTGGCCTTATATACGAGCGCCTAAAAGGACAATGCCCCGCTACCCAAAGGCTCCCAGGCCCAGTCCGCCGCGTATAGCCAGCCGCTGGGGGAGGACTTCGCCTCACGGTCCCAGCTCCTCGATGTTGAACTGACGCCGGGCAGTGCCCTGGATGCAGGCATCGAACTGCGCGGGCTCACGATCAGTTACCAGGCGCAGTCCGGCACGCTGACGGTTGACCGGTCAGCGGCAGGGAACTCCAAATTTTCCGACACGGACGCTTCGGTGTTCAGCGAAACCGGTAAAGCCGGATTTTCGCTGATCGGCCGGAAGCTGTCCTGACTCGCCGCAGATTCCCGTGCGTTCCACAAGCAGGGGATAGGGTTGGGAACAACAGAAGGGGAAGTGTCTGATGGAATACCAGAACCCACAACCCGATGCGGGCGTCGAGCGCCGGCTCGCTACCAGCCAGGTTGCTACCAGCCACCATGCCGCCAGCCTGGCGCCCGTGCCCGGACACGGCCGCACCGTGATCGCTGAGACCGCCGTGGCAAAGGTAGCCGGCATCGCTGCCCGTGCCGTGCCCGGCGTCTACTCGTTGGGCTCGGCCCCGTCACGGGCGCTGGGAGCCATCCGGGACGCCGTCGGCAGTTCGGACCATGCTGCCGGTGTCCGCGCCGAGGTCGGCGAGACGCAGGTGGCGGTGGACATCAGCCTGGTGGCCTCCTACGGCACGCCCCTGCATTCCCTGGCCGATCAGGTCAGATCAGCCGTTTACCGCGCGGTCGAGGAACTCGTCGGCCTGCAGGTCATTGAAGTGAATGTCGAAATAACCGATGTCTACGTGGCGCCGCCGGCGAAGGCCGGAGCCCCTGCCGTCGCCGAGAGGGAGGCACTGCTGTGAATCTGACCGTTGTGGGCATCGCCATGGGCGCGTTCGTAGCGTTTATGTCTTTCCAGTTCGGGCTGTGGGGCTTCCTGGTCTCGCTTCTCTTTATGGCCATCGGCGCCCTCCTGGGCCGCGCTGCGGAAGGGAAACTGGACCTGCGCGGCGTCCTGGATGCCATCATCGGCCGGCGCTCCTCGTCATGACGTCAGCGCCACCATCCATCCAAGGGCGGGTCCAGAGCGGACACAACCGCATCAGCACGCAGGCCCTGACCAGCCTTGCCAAGACAGCGGCCGCGGAAGCCCTCGGTGTGGAGCCCCACGATGTCCGGGCGGAATGGGCGGACGACGACGGCCTGCTGGCGTTGTCGCTGGTGTCACCTATCAGGATCCCGCCGCTGGCCACCGTGCTCAGGGACGCAGGCCGGGTCGCCGCGTTCGGTGGATCCATTTGGGACCGGACGGTCGATGCCAAAGCCAGGATCCTTTCGACGGTAACGGCCCTCAGCGGCGCCCGTCTGAGCAGGGTGGATATCCGTATCAGCGGGGTCAAGCCGATTGAGGGAGGCAGGGTTCAGTGAGCGGCGGAACAGTGGACGGAGACGTGGCGGATTCGAGGCCAACAAGCCGCGCCCGGGCCCGGCCGGAACCCAACATGCGCCGGGTCGTTTACCGGGAAACACATTCCTCGCGGGCTGCGGTGGCAACGGTGGCGGCCGTCCTGGTGATGGGGCTGGCTGGCTACGGTCTCCTCGAGGCGGCCGTGCACGCCATTGGGCAGCCGGCATGGCTGATCGAACCCCAGTTGGCGGCGGAGCGCATCGTTGCCCTGCCGGCGGGTATCCCGCCGTTGCTGCTCGGGGCCAGCGGCGCCGTACTAGCCATGGTGGGGCTGTTTTTCCTGCTCAACGCCGTCCTGCCGGGAAGTCGTGCCCGGCACGTGCTGAACGGCACCGGAAGTTCGTCCGCCGTGGTGGTCGATGACGAGGTCATCGCCTCCGCCCTGGCGCGCAGCGCCCGGCTCGCCGCCAATGTCACCCCGGAACAGGTCATGGTGGTGGTGTCCCGGCGGCAGGTCATCGTGAACGTGCGCCCCACGTCAGGTGTTCCAGTGGCCGAAGCAGCGGTGCTGTCCGCGGTCCAGGAAGAGCTCGGCGGGATGTCGCTTGTCCCGGTGCCTGACGTCCGCGTCAACATTTCCACCGTAGGAGTGATTGGCGCATGACGGCCACACCCTCGCTCCTCAACAGGATCCTGCTGGGTATCCTCGGACTGAAGCTGCTCGCGGTGGGCATCCTGCTCGTCCTGCTGGCAACCGTTCCGCCCCTGGGCACCTGGTGGCATGCCTGGTCCGGCGCGGCCTGGCGCAGCGTCAACCAGTCCTTCGACAACACCCGCTTTCCGGGACGTCCGGAAAGCTGGCTCTGGATTGTGATGGCGGTTGCCCTGGTGGTTCTGATCGGCCTGATGGTCGCCTGGATCGCCCAGCAGGGCAAAGGCCGGAGCAACCTGCTGGTGGCCGAGTACGATCCCGGGACAGTAGCCGGAGACGTGCGAATCAGTGGGGGAGTGGCGGAGCAGGCATTGAAGCACGCCTTGGCTGAACGGCCCGATCTGGCAGGTGCCACGGTCGCAACTTACGATGTGCAGGGCAGCCCCGCCTTGAAAATCCGGCTCCAGCCGCGTCAGGGCGTGGCGCCGCATCTCCTGGCGGCCGAGGTCTCGGCCTTGGTGGATGCGCTGGACCAAGTGGTGGGAAAACGGACGCCCGTCCTGATCCACATCGGTGCCGGTGCCAGGACACGGTTCAGCCGGGCCGAACGCGTCCGTTAGTGTGATGCGGGAGATATCTGATTGTGCCGATGCCGGCGGACATCGCCTGGTAATAGGCCACCACTACTGTCCGGATGGAATAACCGGGGAATCTAGGAGAACACCATGGGCGAGCACGTAACTGGCAGCGGAGCGGCAAACGAAGGCGTCGAAGGCGCGGCAGCAAAGGCCAAGGAGTTCGCGGGCGAAGCTACGGAAAACGTGAAGGAGTTCACGGGCGAAGCTACGGAAAACGTGAAGGAGTTCGCCGGCGAAGCTGCGGAGAACGTGAAGGAGTTCTTCGACGGTGACGTGGCTGAGAACGCCAAGGAGCTCGCCGCTGACGTGGCCGAAAACGCGAAGGAACTCGCTGGCGATGTTGCTGGGAACGCGAAGGAACTGGCGGGCAATGTGACCGAGAACGTCAAGGGGTTTGGCGCCAAGATCGCCGGTCTGTTCAAGGGCGGCAAATAGGACCATCCCTGGGGCATGCCCCACGATGCCTACACGGGCGCCGCGATCCCTCGGGAGCGCGGCGCCCTTCCGTCGTGCGGCCGTGGCAGCATAGCCGCACGTCCAAGGCTCCCCGCCGGTTGGGACAACAGCGCCGCCGCGCCCAACCCTCCCGGGCCGGGGCCTAGATCTCCTTTCGGACACAACCGTGTGTAAACGCTTGCATTTCTTGCCGGGGCCTGATTAGTGTGTGGTGCATACCACGTGAAGATGTCGGTCACCTTTGTCTCACCTGTTGAAGTTCTGTAACTCATCGAGGAGTCCTCAGCATGAAAAACCGCAAATACCTGCTTCCGGTAGCTGCCACCGGAATTCTGGCACTGTCCCTGACGGCATGTAGTTCCGGCGGGGGCGGTGGCGGCACCACCACCACTAGCGATTGCTCCGCCTACTCGAGCTACGGCAAGCTCGACGGCAAGACCATCTCCGTCTACTCCACCATCGTGGACACGGAAGCCACGAACCTGGAAACCGCGTTCAAGCCCTTTGAGGACTGCACCGGAGCCACCATCAAGTACGAGGGCAGCAAGGAATTCGAGACCCAGATCGGGGTCCGGGCCAAGGCCGGAAACGCCCCGGACGTCGCGATCTTCCCGCAGCCCGGGCTCATGGCCGACCAGGCCAAGGCCGGGAACCTGAAACCGGCTCCCAAGGCGGTCTCGGACCTGGTGGACAAGAACTGGTCCGCTGACTGGAAGAAGTACGGCACAGTTGACGGGGTTTTCTACACCGCGCCGATGCTGGCAAATGTTAAGGGCTACATCTGGTACGCCCCGAAGACCTTCAAGGACAAGGGCTGGGAAGTTCCCAAGACCTGGGACGAGATGCTGACGCTATCCAACAAGGTTGCCGATGACGGCGCCATGAAGCCGTGGTGTGCAGGCTTTGAATCCGGCGAAGCAACCGGCTGGCCGGGCACCGACTGGGTCGAGGATGTTGTGCTCCGTGCCCAAGGCCCCGAAGTCTACGACCAGTGGGTGACCCATCAGATCCCCTTCAACGATCCCAAAATCGTTGATGCGTTCAACAAGACCGGCGAGATCCTTCTTGACTCCAAGTACGTCAACGGCGGCTTTGGCGATGTGCGCTCCATCCTGACAACCGGCTTCGCGCAGGCAGGACAGCCAGTCCTTGACGGCCAGTGCGCCATGCACCACCAGGCCAACTTCCAGGCCGCCAACTGGCCGGAAGGCACCAACGTTTCCCCTGACGGCGATGTGTGGGCCTTCATGGCGCCGCCAATTGACGCCAGCAAGGGCCAGGCCATCACTGGCGGCGGCGAGATGGTGGGCGCTTACAAGGACACCCCCGAAGTCCAGGCGTTCCTGACCTACATGGCCAGTGCCGACTTCGCCAACAACCGTGTCAAGCTCGGTGGGGCGATCAGCGCCAACAAGGGACTGGACCCGGCCAGCGCCCAGACGGAACTCGACAAGCAGTCGATCGCCCTGTTGCAGGATCCGAAGACGGTCTTCCGCTTCGACGGCTCTGACCTGATGCCCGGTGCTGTAGGTTCCAACTCCTTCTGGAAGGGCATCGTTGCATGGATCAACGGCGCTCCCGCCCAGCAGGTTGCCGACAGCATCGAAGGCAGCTGGCCTAAGAGCTAACCTCCTCACATTGCGCCCTTGGGACTCCGAGTCCCAAGGGCGCAATGTTGACCCTGAACGAATTGATCCACGCACACCACGGAGGTTGGGCAATGGAGTTTCTTGGAGGAAAGTTTCTTCAAGTTTTTATCGCCTTAGCGGTTTTTGCCGCACTAATTGGGCTGATCATGCTGATTGTGGACAGGGCTCCCAAATCAGTCAAAGACAAACTAACGATCGTTGGCTTTTTGGCGCCGGCGGTAATCCTGATGCTCGTCGGCCTGGTTTATCCAGCCGTGCAGACATCGATCCTGGCGTTCACGAATGCCTCCGGACAACCAAACGGAGTCGATAACTTCGTTTGGATGTTTACCCAGCCCGAGGCGCTGGTGACGCTGCGCAACACCGTCATATGGACGGTGCTGGTGCCGTTGCTTTCCACCGGTTTCGGCCTCGCTTACGCGGTGTTCATCGATAAAGCCCGTGGCGAAAAAGTACTTAAGGCCCTGGTCTTTATGCCGATGGCCATCTCATTCGTTGGCGCCGGCATTATCTGGAAGCTCGTCTACGACTACCGTGGCCCGGGCATCGAACAGACCGGCGTTATTAACGCCCTGCGCGTCATGCTGGGAATGGATCCCAAGCAGTTCCTCCTGGATGCCCCGGAAAACACCATCTTCCTGATCATCGTGATGGTTTGGATCCAAACAGGCTTTGCCATGGTGATCCTTTCTGCTGCCATCAAGGGTGTTCCCATGGAACTGGTTGAGGCAGCTCGCCTCGACGGCGCCAACGCCTGGGAGCAGTTCCGCAACGTGACCGTTCCCGGCATCCGGGGCTCTTTGGTTGTGGTGCTAACAACCATCACCATAGCCACGCTGAAGGTCTTCGACATTGTCCGCACCATGACGGCGGGCAACTACGACACCTCAGTGGTCGCCAACGAGATGTACACGCAGGCCTTCCGTGCCGGCGAACCGGGCAGGGGCGCAGCACTGGCCCTCATCCTGTTCCTCCTCGTCCTGCCAATCGTGGTCTACAACGCCCGCGTACTCCGTCAGCAAAGGGAAATCCGATGACCGTCATGCCAGCGCCGGATGAGGCGGCCAACGCTTCCCGGACCCAGACGCGCAAAGACAAGGCCCGCCCCGCGACGCCGGAGGATTCTGCGCCGATAATGCGGCGGGTCAAGACCAAGCTGACCTCACGGTGGGCCACCGCGGCCGCCGTGATCATTGCGACGATCTGGACCGTGCCTACGTTCGGTCTCCTGGTATCCTCCATCCGTCCGGCGGCCAAACAGGTGGGCCCGCGTTCGGATGGCTGGTGGAACTTTTTCGCGGACTGGGATTTCACCTTCAAGAACTACGTCGATGTCACGGCCGCGGCAGGATCGCAGTCTGCGAACCTTTCGCAGTACTTCGTCAACTCCCTGGCAATCGTCATCCCCGTCACCGTGTTTGTCCTGGTGCTCGCGTCCATGGCGGCCTACATGTTCGCATGGGGCAATTTCAAGGGCCGCGAGTGGGCGTTCATCATCGTTTTCGCGTTGCAGATCATCCCGCTGCAGATGGCCCTTATTCCGCTGCTGACGCTTTTCACCCAGGTGCTTCAGATTCCGCCCGGATCCTATACCCAGCTCTGGATCGCCCACACCATGTTCGGGCTCCCATTGGGTATCTTCCTGCTGCATAACTTCATCTCGGAGATCCCGGGCGAAGTTATCGAGGCCGCGAAGGTGGACGGGGCAGGCCACACCACCATTTTCTGGCGGATCATCCTGCCGTTGTCCGTGCCGGCCTTGGCGTCGTTGGCCATCTTCCAGTTCCTGTGGGTCTGGAATGACCTGCTCGTGGCGCTGGTGTTCTCCGGTGGAACAGCAGACGTAGCGCCCATCACCCAGCGGCTCGCCGAGATCTCAGGTACCCGTGGAAACAGGGACTACCTGAACCCTGCGGCTGCGTTCGTGTCGATCATTGTGCCGCTCGCTGTGTTCTTCGGGCTGCAGCGCTACTTCGTCCGTGGCCTCCTGGCCGGCGGCCTCAAGGGCTGACTGCTCGCCAGGCTGACCCGCATACGGGCTGGTCAGACGCAAGGTGGCGGGCAGACAGGTAACACTGTGACGCCGGGCGGCCCGCCACCTAGCATGGCTTGGGGGCAATTGCATAGCGGATATAAAGTTTGAGCCCATGAGGGGAACGGTGGCGCGGATGGCTGAGAGGTCTCAACGGGGTGGCCACAGCGGCGTCAGCATTGAGGACGTGGCAGCGGCCGCCGGCGTATCCACCGCCACCGTTTCCCGGGCCGTGCGCGGGCTGCCCAGGGTTTCGCCCGCAACCCGGGAGAAGATCCTTGAGGTGGCGAGTGCCCTGGGCTACGTGGCATCATCGTCGGCGTCAGGACTGGCCACCGGCCGCACCAAGACCATCGGCGTCCTGGCGCCGTTCGTGAGCCGCTGGTTTTTCTCCAAGGCCATCGAGGGAGCGGACCGCGAACTTCACGCCCGCCACTACAACCTTTCCCTTTTCAACCTGGGAGGTCACGGCAGCAACCGTGAGCGCCTGTTCAGCAAGACCATGGTGTACAAACAGATTGACGCCCTGCTTGTCCTTTGTATGGCGCTCAGCCACGAGGAACTGGACCATCTCCAGAAGATTGATATCCCGCTGATCGTGGTGGGCGGCCATGTGGAGGAGTGCGCGTACATCGGCATCGACGACTACGCCGCTGCATCCGCCGCCGTCCGGCACCTGATCGACCTCGGTCACCGCGACATCGCCCTCCTGCACGGCGACGACGAAACAGACCTTAACTTCGACGTTCCCCGAGTGCGGATCCTGGCTTTCAAGGACGTCATGGCAGGAGCAGGGCTGCCCACCCGCCCCGAGTGGGACGAATGGGGCGATTTCACGGTCCGCAGCGGACAAGAAGCCTTCCGGCGCCTCTGGGCCCTGTCAGGCCCCAAGCCAACCGCCATCTTCTGCGCCTCCGACGAAATGGCCATGGGCGTCATCTTCGAAGCCGCACGCGTAGGCGTGCGGGTCCCTGAGGACCTTTCGGTGGTGGGGATCGATGACCACGATTTCGCCGACGCGATGGGCCTGACCACGGTGGGACAACGGCCCGACGAACAGGCCGAGCTGGCCACCAAGATGCTCATCGATGAGCTGGACGGCACCGTCGGAGCGGTCCAGTCCGCCGTCGCGCCCCATCAGCTCATTGTCAGGCGTACGACGGCGCCGCCTCCTTCCTGAGGAGGCGCTGCGTCGCATACGGTCCAGGAAGCCTGGGTCAGGACGCGCGGGCGAGTTGCCGGATGGGAATCCAGCGGGAGGCCAGCCTGCGGTAGGCCGCCGCGGCGCCCGTCATGTCGCCCTCTGCCAGGCATTCGATGCCCAGCCGGATGTCCATGGGCGACTCGTCCGGGTAGACCTTGTCCGCCACGGCGCCGTAGTCGAGTTCCACCATGGAATTGACGTGGAACAGCTCCAGCCATTCGGTCAGCTGCGCGAGGTCGTCCAGCATGTCCAGGTCCGGGGCGGCCAGCGCAAGGTGGGCCACAGCGTACCGTGCGCGTTCCATGGCTTCGGTGATGGGAGCCCACACCCTCACGGTGAGGATGCGGCCGCCTGATTCCACCACGTCCTTATGGTCGCCTTCCATAAACAGCGAGAACCAGCTGAAGGGGATGCCCCAGGTGGAGGCACGCGTATGCACGCGGATGGTGCCGTCACGTGCCTTGACCTGGTCAATGCGTTCCTGGTGTTTGTCCCGCTGCTCCTCCGGAATCAGCATCTCGGCCAGCGGGCCGTGGATGCCTTCCATGAGGGCATTGGCGGCGAGGCCGGCGCGCAGGACCAGCTGGCTGGGGCAGTACAGCAGGGTGCGCCCGGCTCCAGCGTCCCGCGCGCCGTCGCCCCCAGTGTCGGGCCCAAGGCGGGTACCGTCGCCTATCTCGGTACCCAGGCCGGACTCGGCACCCGGGCCGGCGGCAGCACCGGCGTCGGGCGTTCCTGCCTCCGGGGTCCGGCCCGGGGGTACACCGGGAATGCTGGTGACCCGGACCAGGTCCGTCCGCCCGGTGGGGAAGGGGTCCCCGCCGGAGCGGGTGATCCGGCCCAGCGAGGCCAGCAGTTCGGCGTTTTCGACGGCGGCCCGGGAGGCCGTGCGGGCCCCGGCGGTCCGGATGGCGTCCCGTTGTCCTTCCGGGAAGGCATCCAGCGGTTCGTAGACGCGCAGGGTAGAGGAGAACGGCAGGCCGGCTTGGCCCCGGTAGAGGTTTCCCGTCATTACAGTCTCCCTTCCTGGGCCCCGGCTGCAGCCATCAGTCCGCCAGATCCACCAGGACGGGGGCGTGGTCCGAGGCGCCCTTGCCCTTGCGTTCCTCGCGGTCGATCGAGGCGCCGGTGACACGGGCAGCCAAGGCCGGGGAGCCAAGGACAAAGTCAATACGCATCCCCTCCTTTTTGGGGAAGCGCAGCTGGGTGTAATCCCAGTAGGTGTACACGCCGGGACCGGGTGTGTACTGGCGTGCCACGTCGCTGAAGCCGGCTTCTTCGAAAGCGTGGAAAGCCGCGCGCTCCGGCGGGCTGACGTGCGTATGGCCTTGGGACAGGAAGAGGTCGATGTCCCAGACGTCCTCATCCAGGGGCGCGATGTTCCAGTCGCCCATGAGGGCAACCTGTGCGTCCGGGTTCGCGGCAACCAGGCTCTGGGCGTGGTCCTTGAGGGATTCGAGCCATTTGATCTTGTACGGCATGTGTTCGTCATCCAGGGATCGGCCGTTGGGCACGTAGAGGCTCCAGACCCGGACGCCGCCGCACGTGGCGGCCATGGCGCGGGCCTCCTGGACGGGGTCCTTGCCTTCCTTGCCGAATGCGGGCTGGTCCAGGAAGGTGCGCTCCACGTCCTCGAGGCCAACCCGGGACGCGATGGCCACGCCGTTCCACTGGCTGACGCCGAAGTGCGCCACCTCGTAGCCCATGCGTTCGAACAGCTCCCAGGGGAAGTTTTCGTCTTTGCATTTGGTCTCCTGGATCGCCAGGACATCGCAGTCGCTGCGCTGCAGCCAGGCCTCCACACGGTCAGCGCGGGCACGGAGGGAGTTCACATTCCAGGTAGCAATCTTCACAGTCCCTAACTTACCGAACTTGTTGCCCTGAGGTGTTGCCGCGGCGGGAAGGTGCCCGTAGAAACGGGGCGCCATGGCGCGGACACGCCGTTGAATCGTGTTGCTGCGCCCCGGATGCGGGTCAAAGTGCCCCGGGGCGGTTGCCGTTACAAAATGACGGGCGACGGCGACTGCGTGCGCCACGAGCGTTCGCGGCAGTATGGAATTTAGTAGGAAGTCCGAGTATATTCGCTTGCAGAGATGACCTGGATCACATGCGAAGGAGCATTGCATCATGGTGCGCGAACTATCCCATTACGTAGACGGCCAACGGGCGACCGGGACCTCCGGCCGGTTCAGTGACGTTTTTGACCCCTGCACGGGCCAGGTCCAGGCGCGCCTGCCGCTGGCCAGCGGGGAGGAAGTCCGGAACGTGGTGGCCGCCGCGGAGAAGGCGCAGGTCCAGTGGGGCGCCATGAACCCGCAGCGCCGCGGCCGGATCCTCCTGAAGTTCGTTGACCTCGTCAACGAGAACATGGATGAACTCGCCACGCTGTTGTCCTCCGAGCACGGGAAGACGTTCGCCGATTCCAAGGGCGATATCCAGCGAGGCATTGAAGTGGTGGAGTTCGCGGCCGGTGCCCCGCACCTGCTCAAAGGCGAGTTCTCCGACGACGCCGGTGCAGGCATCGACGTCCACTCGCTTCGCCAGCCACTCGGGGTGGTCGCGGGCATCACCCCGTTCAACTTCCCGGCCATGATCCCGCTGTGGAAGTCCGGACCCGCCCTCGCCGCCGGCAATGCCTTCATCCTCAAGCCCTCCGAACGGGACCCCTCGGTTCCGTTGCGCCTGGCCGAACTGTTCACCGAGGCCGGGCTGCCGGACGGGGTGTTCAACGTGGTCAACGGGGACAAGGAAGCCGTTGACGCGCTGCTCGAGGACCCACGTGTGAAGGCCATCGGCTTTGTGGGTTCCACGCCCATCGCACAATACATCTACGCCACCGCCGCTGCCCACGGGAAGCGCGCCCAGTGCTTCGGCGGGGCCAAGAACCACATGGTGATCATGCCCGACGCGGACCTGGACATGGCAGCCGACGCCCTCATCGGCGCCGGCTTCGGCTCCGCCGGCGAGCGCTGCATGGCCATTTCCGTGGCCGTCCCCGTGGGGGAGAAGACCGCGGACGCGCTGGTAGCCAAGCTGACCGAACGCGTCAAACACCTCAGGGTGGGCCACAGCCTGGACAAGGACTCGGACTTCGGGCCGGTAGTGGCGGCGAGTGCCAAGGAACGGATCGAAGGCTACATCCAGTCCGGCGTCGACGAAGGCGCCAGCCTGCTGGCCGACGGGCGCGGCCTCACGGTGGATGGCTACGATGACGGCTTCTGGGTGGGACCCACGCTCTTCGACCACGTCACCAAGGATATGAAGATCTACAAGGAGGAGATCTTCGGACCCGTCCTCAGTGTGCTCCGTGCCGCCGATTACGACGAAGCCCTCCGGCTGTGCTCCGAGCACGAATTCGGCAACGGCGTGGCCATCTTCACCCGCGACGGCGACGCCGCCAGGGACTTCGCCAGCCGGGTGGAGGTGGGAATGGTTGGCATCAACGTGCCCATCCCGGTGCCCATCGCCTATTACACGTTTGGCGGCTGGAAAGCGTCCGGGTTCGGTGACCTGAACCAGCACGGCGCCGATGCGTTCCGTTTCTACACCAAGACCAAGACAGTCACCACACGCTGGCCGTCCGGGATCCGCCAAGGCGCCAGCTTCATCATGCCGGAAGGCAGCTGATGACGGAGGTTCTGTTCGAGAAGCGCGGCCACCTGGGCGTCATCACGCTCAACCGGCCCAAGGCAGTCAACGCGCTGAACGCCGGCATGGTGGACGCCATGCTGGAACAGCTCACCGCCTGGGTGCACGACGACGGCGTGGCCACCGTCCTGGTGCACGGCGCCGGCGAGCGTGGCCTCTGCGCGGGGGGCGACATTGTGGCGATCTACCGGGACATTCTGGGCGGCGGCACGGAAACGGCTGACTTCTGGCAGGACGAATACCGGTTGAACTCCCTGATTGCCGCGTACCCCAAGCCGTATGTGGCCTTTATGGACGGCCTGGTGCTGGGCGGCGGCGTGGGAATCTCCGCGCACGGCTCGGTGCGGGTAGTCACCGAACGGACTCGGACGGGAATGCCGGAGACCACCATCGGGTTTGTGCCCGACGTCGGCGGGACCTGGTTGCTGGCGAAGTCACCTGGAGAGACCGGCACCCATGCCGCGCTGACCGGAGCCCACCTGACCGGGGCGGATGCGCTGTTCTTGGGCCTCGCGGACCACTTTGTCCCGTCGGAGAGCCTGCCGGAGCTGGCGGCGGTGCTCGAACACGAAAGTGCGGAAGCCGCCGTCGTACGTTTTGCCCAGGGCCCGCCGCCCTCCGGGCTGGAGGCGCAGCGCGACTGGATCGATGCCGCCTACGCCAGCGATGACGTGGAGGACATTGTCCGTCGGCTGCGGACTGCGGAGGGGGAATCGGGGGGCGCCCCGGGCGCGGAGCTTGCAACCGAGGCAACCGAGGCTGCCACGACCATAGAGGCGAAGTCGCCCACGGCCGTGAAGGTGACCCTGGAGTCGCTCCGCCGGGCCAAGGGACTGACGCTGGACGAAGCGCTGGCGCAGGAATACCGGGTGGGGCTTCGGTTCCTGGTTGCGCCGGACTTCCGCGAAGGGATCCGTGCGCAGGTAGTGGACAAGGACCGGACGCCGCAATGGAAGCCGGCCACGCTGCACGAGGTGCAGGCGGCGGACGTGGAACGGTTCTTCGCGCTGCTGGGGGACCGGGAGCTCAACCTGCACACAAAGGAGCCGGACAATGCCTGAACAAACCACCATCGCTTTCCTGGGCCTGGGCCACATGGGCGGGCCCATGGCGGTGAACCTGGTCCGTGCCGGCTACGCCGTGGCGGGCTTCGACGTGGTCCCCGCCGCCCTGGACGCCGCCCAAACACACGGCGTCCCCACGGCGGCAAGCCCGCTGGACGCCATCGCCGGTGCCGACGTCGTGCTGACCATGTTCCCCAGCGGCCAGCACGTGCTGGACGCCTACCGCGGCGCGGAGGGACAGCCGGGCCTGCTGGCCGAAGCCAAGCCGGGCACTATGTTCCTGGACTGCTCCACCATCAACGTTGACGAGGCACGGGAAGCCTCCGCGCTCGCCATCGCGGCCGGCCACCGTGCCGTGGATGCGCCTGTCTCCGGCGGCGTGGTGGGCGCGGAAGCCGGCACGCTGACCTTTATGGTGGGCGGCGAGACGGAGGACTTCGAGGCCGTCCGGCCGCTGCTCGAGGTGATGGGCAAACGCGTGGTCCACTGCGGCGCGCACGGCGGCGGCCAGGCTGCGAAGATCTGCAACAACCTCATCCTGGGCGTCTCCATGATCGCGGTCAGCGAGGCCTTTGTGCTGGGTGAGAAGCTGGGCCTGACGCACCAGGCGCTGTTCGACGTCGCCTCCAACGCCTCCGGGCAATGCTGGGCCCTGACCACCAACTGCCCTGTCCCGGGTCCCGTCCCCACCAGCCCCGCCAACCGCGACTACCAGCCCGGCTTCGCCGGAGCGCTGATGGCGAAGGACCTGCGGCTCGCGCTGAATGCACTCGAAAGCACAGGGGTGGCCGCAAGGCTGGGACCGCTCGCCTCTGAAATTTACGATACGTTTGCCGCTGAAGGCGGAGCCGGCCGGGACTTCTCCGGAATCATCACGGATATCCGCGACAGATCGCAGCATTGAGCACTATCTGCGGCACGCAACACCCGCAGGACGCAACATCCACGAACAGCTGAAAGGTCGGGCATGACGGAGTACACGAACATCCTGGTGGAACAGCGCGGCCGGGTAGGGCTGGTCACGCTCAACCGCCCTGAGGCGCTCAACGCCCTGGACAAGGCCACCATGGACCAGCTCGTGGCAGCCGTCACCGCCATGGACGCCGACCCCGGCGTGGGCGCGGTGGTGGTCACGGGCTCGGGCAAGGCGTTTGCCGCAGGTGCCGATATCAAGGAAATGGCGTCGCAGGGCTACATGGACATGTATGCCGCCGACTGGTTCCGGGGCTGGGAGGACTTCACCCGGCTGCGGATCCCTGTCATCGCGGCGGTATCCGGCTTCGCCCTGGGCGGCGGCTGCGAGTTGGCCATGATGTGCGATTTCATCATCGCAGGGGACAACGCCAAGTTCGGCCAGCCGGAGATCAACCTCGGTGTGCTGCCGGGCATGGGGGGTTCGCAGCGGCTCACCCGCGCCGTGGGCAAGGCCAAGGCCATGGACATGATCCTCACCGGGCGCTTCATCGGCGCCGAGGAGGCTGAACGCTCCGGCCTCGTCTCGCGCGTGGTGCCCGCGGAGGATGTGGTGGAGGAGGCGCTGAAGGCCGCGGAGGTCATCGCGTCCAAGTCCAAGCCGGTGGCCATGCTCGCGAAGGAAGCCGTCAACGCAGCCTTTGAAACGGGACTCGCCCAGGGGGTCCTGTTCGAGCGCCGGATCTTCCACTCACTCTTCGCCAGCGAGGACCAGAAGGAAGGCATGGCCGCCTTTACGGAGAAGCGCCAGCCCGGGTTTAACCACCGCTGACCCGCCGTATCGATAGGTTTCCCTGTGGGCGGTGACGTCTGCCGCCAGTTCCTCCGCCACCGGATGGTCTCCTAGACTCGTAGGGCGGGAGCATGGGAATCGGCACGGACGTGGCTACGCAGTGGAACGGGGACAGGCAGATGTGGGAAACGGCCGTTGCGGCAGCAGGCTCAACTGACAA
Organism: Pseudarthrobacter lactosi; assembly: GCF_055412785.1. Classification (NCBI taxonomy): domain Bacteria; kingdom Bacillati; phylum Actinomycetota; class Actinomycetes; order Micrococcales; family Micrococcaceae; genus Pseudarthrobacter; species Pseudarthrobacter lactosi. The sequence continues at coordinate 258,946 of NZ_JBVAYS010000003.1, read as the reverse complement.
CCTGGGCGGCCTGGTGGGCGTCGCGGCGCGGGGGATTGAAAATCTCGGCGAGTGGGGCGTGGGACTGTTCACCCTCGCTGAGACGCTCCTTCCGCCCATTCCCAGCGAAGTGATCCTCCCACTGGCCGGGTACCTGGCCAAGCAGGGATCCTTGAACCTGGTCCTCGTTTTCGTCACCAGCACGCTGGGCGCCTACCTCGGTGCGCTCCTGCTGTATTGGCTCGGAGCCAAGCTGGGGCTCGAACGTTCCATCCGGGGCTTGTCGAAGCTTCCGCTGCTGGACCGGGAGGATTTTGAGAATGCCGCGGACTGGTTCCGCCACCACGGCCGGTCATCGATCTTCTTTGGCCGGCTGCTCCCCGGTGTGCGGAGCCTCATCTCCCTGCCCGCCGGAGCATCCGACATGCATCTGGCCACCTTCAGCCTCTACACCCTCGCCGGGAGCGGACTGTGGAACGGCGCCCTCATTGGCCTGGGCTACGCGCTGGGCTCGCAGTACCAGGTGATCGAACAGTATTCACGTTTCCTCAATTACGCCGTCTACGCCACGCTGGTGCTGACCGTGGGGTGGCTCGTTGCCAGAAGTGTCCGGCGCAGCAACGCCGCCAAACGCTAAGGGCTTCAGTCCGCAAAGTCCCCGGCATTCCGGCGGAAGGTGCCCAGGATGCCGATCAGCTGGTCCACGTCGGCCGCGTCGAAACCTGACTGGCCAAACACCTCGGTGTTGAGTACCGCCGTCGCGCGTTTAGCCACGGTGCGCCCCTCCGCGGTGAGCTCGATCAGGGTGGTGCGGCCGTCCGTAGGATGCGGCGAACGGGCCACGAGTCCCGAGCCTTCCAACCGGTCGACGGCGTTGGTCACCGAGGTGGGATGGACCTGGAGCAGGGCGCTCGCCTTGTTCATGGGCAGCGCGCCGCTGCGGGCGAAGCTGAGGAGTGCGAGCAGCTCGTACCGGGCGAAGGTCAAGCCGAACGGCTTCAGCGCTCCCTCGATCCGGGCGAGCAGGATCTGCTGGGTGCGCATGATCGCGGTGATCGCCGCCATGGGCGCGGCGACGTCGGCCCAGCCGTGCTCCTCCCAGTTCCGTTGGGCGTCGGCGATGGGGTCCCGGGGCAGTGGAGCGGCCATCCTCAGCCCTTCAGCCCGGGGAAATCCGCCTCGGAGTACTCCACACCGAAGCTGTCGGGATGCGTGCCCCCGCCGTGCCGGAGCTCCTCATGGTGCCGCAGCTCCACACGGCGGATTTTGCCCGAGATGGTCTTGGGCAGCGCCGCGAATTCCAGCCGCCGGATCCGCTTGAACGGCGCCAGGTGCTCGCGGCAGTACCGCAGGATGTCCTCCGCCAGCTCGGGCCCCGGCTCCAGTCCGGACGCCAGGACAACGTAGGCCTTGGGGACGGAGAGCTTCAGCGCATCCGGCGACGGAACCACAGCAGCTTCAGCCACGGCCGGGTGCTCCAACAGCACGCTCTCCAGTTCGAACGGCGAGAGCCGGTAATCGGAGGATTTGAAGACGTCGTCGTCGCGGCCCACGTAGGTGATGACGCCGGACGTGTCCCGGCTGGCCATGTCGCCCGTGTGGTAGTAACCGCCGCGGAACGCCTCGGCGGTCCGCTCCGCGTCCCCGTAGTAGCCCTTCATCAGCCCCACCGGCCGGGGGTCCAGGCGGAGGCACAGCTCGCCGTCGTCGGCTTCTTCCCCGGTGTTCGGGTCCACCAGCACCACGTCGTAGCCGGGAAGCGGCCGCCCCATGGCGCCGATGGTGACCGGCTGGCTGGGCGTGTTGGCCACCTGGACCGTGGTTTCGGTCTGGCCGAAGCCGTCCCGGATGGTCTGGCCCCAGGCGCGGTGCACCTGGTCAATCACTTCGGCGTTCAGCGGCTCGCCCGCGGAGACCACCTTGGTGGGCGGGGTTTTCAGCACCTTCAGGTCTGCCTGGATCAGCATCCGCCAGACGGTGGGCGGGGCGCAGAAGCTGGTGACGTGCTCCCGGTCCATCTGCTCCATCAGGGCACGGGCGTCGAACCGTTCGTAGTTGTAGACAAAAACGCAGGCCTCCGCGATCCACGGGGCGAAGAAATTGGACCAGGCGTGTTTTCCCCAGCCCGGCGAGGCCACATTCAGGTGGACATCGCCTGGTTCCAGGCCAATCCAGTACATCGTGGAGAGGTGCCCGACCGGGTACGACGTGTGCGTATGCTCCACCAGCTTGGCCTTGGACGTGGTTCCGGAGGTGAAATACAGAAGCAGCGTCTCGTCAGCCTGGGTGGGGGCGTCGGCCGTGAAGGTGGCTGCCGCCGTCGTCGAATCCGTGTACTGGAGGGCGCCGGGGGTTCCCGCTGAACCGTCACCGGCGCCGATTTCAATCAGGCGGTAATCGCCGGGGACGCCGGCAAACTTACCGATGTTGGAACGCCCGACGGCGGCCCAGCCCGCCTCGCCGCGCTCCACGCGTTCGGCCAGGTCCTCGGGACCCATCAGGGTGGTGGTGGGGATCAGGACAATGCCGAGCTTGATGCCGGCCAGCATCAGCTCCCAGAGCTCCACCTGGTTGCCCAGCATAACGATCATGCGGTCGCCGCGGCGCATGCCCTGGCTTCGCAGCCAGTTGGCCACCTGGTTGGACCGGGCGGCCAGGTCCGCAAAGCTCCGGCGGGTGGCCGAGCCGTCCTGCTCCACGATGACCAGGGCCGGGTTGTTGGCCCTCTCAGGATCGGCGGCGATCTGATCGAACCAGTCGAGGGCAAAGTTGAATTCCGTGAAGCGCGGCCACACGAACTCGCGCCTGGCCTGGTGGTAGTCGGAGTGGAGGGCCAGCAGGCGGTCGCGTGCGGCGCGGAAGTCATCGGTGACTGACAAGGGGACACCTTTCGTCCAGTGATGCGCATCACTAAAGATCCATCCTGTGCAATATACTAGGACATCCAAGGGTTTGGAAGACCGAAGGGATATGAAGCGTGCAGCCACAAGGACGTGAGCGTGTTGTGACCGAAGCCCCGCCCTTTCCCGAGGCGGACCTGATGCACATCGTGGATCTCCTGCCCGCGGCGGAGCGTGTGCGCTATCTGGAGATCCGGGAATTCCTGCAGTCCAGGGTGCGGCAGGCATCCATCGACTACTGGAACCGCGAGGAATTCCCGTTCGGGCTGCTGGCGGAGATGGGCAAGCACGGGCTTGGCGCCTTGCAGACGGACGGCACGTCCAAGCTCTTCAAAGGCCTGATGTACGTCGAAGTTGCCAGGGCGGACGTTTCGCTGTCGGCCCTGGTAGGGATCCACAACGAACTGATCGTGGGGATGATCGACGCCCTCGGTTCCGAGGAGCAGAAGCAGCGGTGGCTGCCCGGCCTGAAGAACTTTACCCAGCTTGGCGCCTTCGCCCTGACCGAACCGGAGCACGGCTCGGACATTGCGGGCGGGCTGGAAACATCCGCGCGGCTCGAGGACGGTGAGTGGGTGATCAACGGCGCCAAACGCTGGATCGGATCCGGGACCATCGCGGACTTTGCCATGGTGTGGGCACGCGACGAAGCGGACAGGCACATCAAGGGCTTCATTGTGGAGACGGACCGCCCGGGCTACCGGGCCACCAAGATAGCCAACAAGATCGGCCTGCGGATCATGCAGAACGCGGACATCGTGCTGGACAACGTCAGGATTCCGGCGTCCAACATGCTGCCGGGCGCCACCGATTTCTCCAAAGCCAACGACCTGCTGCGGGACTCGCGAGCCTGGGTTGGCTGGCAAGGTGCCGGGATCCAGCTGGCCGCGTTCGACGTCGCCCGTTCCTACTCCCTGGAACGCAGGCAATTCGGCAAGCAGCTGGCATGCTTCCAGCTGGTCCAGCAGCAACTGGCGGAAATACTCGGCAACGCATCCGCGTCACTGGCGCTGATGGCCCAGCTCGCCCGGATCCAGACGGACGGCAAGCTGGAGATGGCGCAGGCGGCCATGGCAAAGTCCACGTGCACCCGGCTGGCCCGCGCGTCGGTGGCGATGGGACGGTCGCTGCTGGGCGGCAACGGGATCAGCTCGGACTATGAGATGGGCAAGCTGTTTGGTGATGCCGAAATCCTCTACACCTATGAAGGCAGCTACGAAATCAATTCGCTGATTGTGGGCCGGGCCGTCACCGGAAAATCGGCCTTCGTATAGACATTCACGGGTACTACGGAACTTAACAAAAAACTGCCCTGGCCATGCTTTGCAGCACGGCCAGGGCAGTTGATCAGAACCTTAGAGCGGGCGAATGTTCTCTGCCTGCGGGCCCTTGGGACCTTGGGTCACATCGAATTCGACTTTCTGGTTCTCGTCCAGTGAGCGGTAGCCGCTGCTGGAGATTGCGGAGTAGTGCGCGAAAACATCGGCGGATCCGTCGTCCGGAGCGATGAAGCCAAAGCCCTTTTCAGCGTTGAACCATTTAACTGTGCCTGTTGCCATTGCTAACTTCCTTTGTAACCCTTTTCTGGTCCTGCTCGGACGGCAGGCAGACGCGGAGTCTGTAGTCCGCTGTCTCAAACCTAGGGGCTGCGCGGTGGGCGTGCAATAGCTACAGTCATCAAGTGTCACCCCTGTTACAGAAGTGGTACACGGGAATTGGTCCTATTCGGGCCGCCGAAGTCAGCTGCCACCGGCTCCGGGGCCGTGTTTCCCGGCTGCCCAGGGCTACCGCATACCTTCCCGGCGGATGGCTGTGGCGATGGCCGCGGCGCGTGTCTCCACCCCGAGTTTGGCGTAGATGTGCGCCAGATGGGTCTTGACCGTAGCCTCGGAGATGAAGAGCCGCTGGCCCAGCTCGCGGTTGCTCAGCCCCTCGGTCAGCAGGCTCAGCAACTCCGCTTCCCGGGGCGTCAGGACCTCGTCCGGGTTGCGCAGCTGCTGGAAGAGCCGGGAGGCCACGGGGGCGCTCATCACGCTTTTCCCTTGGATGGCACCGCGGATGGCGGCGAAGATTTCGTCCGGGGCGGCGTCCTTGAGGAGGTAGCCCATGGCGCCGGCGTCCACCGCCCGGACAATGTCGGCGTCCGAATCGTATGTGGTGAACACCAGGATTGCCTGCCGGTTGTTGCGCTGGCGCAGCTGCTTGATGGCTTCGATCCCGTCCATCCCGGCGCCCATGGCCAGGTCCATCACCACCACTGCCGGGGAGTGCTGTTCCACCAGCTCCAGGGCCTCCTCGCCGGAGGCGGCCTCGGCCACCACGTCAAAGTCGGGCTGCGTGCCCAGCAGTGCCTTGAGTCCGCTCCGGACCACCAGGTGGTCGTCCACCAGGAGGACGGTGATGCCGGTCATGCGTCATCCTGCGTGCTCTGCTGCGCAGCGGGCGCTGACTGCATCCGAACCGGCACTTGTGCGGCCACGATGGTCCCTTCGCCGGGGGTGCTTTCCACCGAGAATACGCCGCCCAGCTGCTCCACACGCTGGCGCATGGCCCGCAGCCCGTATCCTCCGGCGTCCGACGGCGGTGCTGCCGCCAACGGGTCAAAGCCCGTTCCGTCGTCGTAGATGTCAAGCGTGACCGAGCCAGGAAGGAACCCCAGCGTCACGGTGGTGGTGCTGGCGCGCGCGTGCTGCTGGATGTTCGCGGCCGCGCTCTGGACCACACGCAACAGGGTGTGCCGGACTTCGGCCGGGACGTCCCTCGGTTCTCCGGTGACCAGGAGCCGGGCATGCGGGACGTACTGGGTGGCCGCCTGGTGCAGGGCCTCGGGAAGCGGTGACGCGTCCAGGCCCGGGGCGGCGAGCTCGTGGACCAGGCTGCGGGTCTCGGAGAGGTTCCGGCGCAGCAGCTCCGTCGCCTGGCTGAGCTCCTGGCGCGATGCCTGGCCTGGCCACGAACGGTCAGCGGCCTCCAGGAGGAGCAGGCTGCTGGCCAGGCCCTGCGTCACGGTGTCGTGGATCTCGCGCGATACCCGTTCGCGTTCGGCGATGGTGCCGGCCCGGCGCTCGCTGGCCGCCAGCTGACCCTGTGCCAGCGATACCTCGGCATGGAGACGGCGCTGTTCCGTGGCGTCGTGCTCGATCCGGTCATAAATCAGGGTCAGCATCACGCCGACAGCGAGCGGCCCCAGCAGCATCGCGAGGTCCGTGCCGTCGCTGAGCCGGAACAGACCGACGGCGGTGGCGGCCGCCGTCGCGCCCGCCGCCACGTAGCCCACGGCGCCGGTGAAAGCCGTGCGGCAGAGGAAGAAGATCGCAAAGGAACACCACGCAAAGCTGGGTGCGGCAACGACCAGCACAGCCCAGACGGCCACAAACACCAGCATCCAGACTGCCCACGGGCGTCGCTGCCGGGCCAGTACAGCGATCACGGCGTACAGGGCGCACACCGCTGCTGCCAGGCCGAGGACCAGCAGGTTGTCCGGCAGGCTGTGCCGCATGACGTAGCGGACGGCCGACGCGACAAGCAGGAGAGCGAAGCCCAGATGGACGGCGGCGTCGATCCGGCCGAACCGGCCAGTTGCCGGAGCAGGGTCGGCAGGCAGCGCGGACCCGGTGGTCAGTGGGGATCCGGCTGTCAGGGTTTCACGGGGAGTGGCAGGGGAAGGCATGGGGTCCGGTTCAGGTCAGGGAGAGTTCCTCTCCCATGCTATTGCCCGCGCCGTTGCTGGTCTCTCAGCCTTTTGGCTGATGCTGCTGGCTTTCCGGGGGAGTGAGGCGCAGCCGAAGGCCCGATGTTTGTTCCGGCTGGCCTGGACAGGATAGAGGGAGCCAACGCCCATCAGAATCAACCCAAGGAGATCACCATGAAGAAGTCCAACAAGATTGCCGCCGCCGCTGCCGCCGGGGCATTGCTGCTGACCGGAGGGCTGACCGTTGCAGCCAATGCCGGTACCCGCCAGGCTGCCGCCTCTGCCGCCGTGCCCGCCCTTGCCGCCGCCCCGGCTGCGGTACCCGCCGTCGATATCCCGCAGGCGCCGGAGACTGTGGTGGCACAGAACCGCATCACCGTAGGCGCCTCGTCTGACGCTGTCAGCGCAGCGCTCGCCAAATGCCAGGCGGACAAACTGCCGTTCGTCACGGTCGCCCTGGTGGACAGGTTCGGCACCGTCCAGGCACTCCTGCGCGGCGACAACGCCGCCGAGCACACGATCGAGGCAGCCAAGCAGAAGGCCTACACCGCGGCCGCGTTCGGTGCACCCACCAGTGAGCTGGCCAAGCGCGTCAACGGCAACGGGCCCAGCATTGCGGACCTCCCCGGCACCCTGTTCCTTGCCGGTGGCGTCCCGCTCAAGGTGAACGGTGTCTCCGTGGCAGGCATCGGCGTGGGCGGTGCCCCCGACGGCAACCTGGACGAGGCCTGCGCCACCGCCGGGGCCGAGGCCATTGCCGCGCTGGCAGCCAGCCCGGCCAAGTAGGCTCGGCTCCATGAGGCGTTTCAGGAGTTGGCGGGTGAAGAGCCGGCTCCGGGCACGCGGGGCAGCAGCCATGGTCATCGTGGCGACTGCAGTGGCAGGTTCCCTGACTGCGTGCCAGGCGGGTCCCGGTGAGCCGCAGCGGCAGGAGTCGCCGTCGTCGTCCTCGTCCGAACCGACACCGCCCACTACAAGTGCGCCGGTTACTGCCGCGCCGGTCACCTCTGCGCCGGTGACTGGTACACCGGCGGCCACTAAGCCGCCAGCCATGTCAGCGGAAGCCGAAGGCAGGCTCAACCAGGAGCTGATCGCCGCCGCGAAGGCGAACAACGTGGCGCTGGTAGGTGAACTCATCGGCCGCGGCGGCAACGTGAACGCCAAGGACGCCATCCAGGATTCCGCGTTCCTTTACGCCGGAGCCGAGGGATTCAACGAGGTGCTCCGGCTGACGCTGGCCGCCGGTGCGGACGTTGCCAGCACCAACCGGTACGGCGGGACGGCACTGATACCCGCCAGCGAGCACGGCCATGTGGAGACGGTCCGCATCCTCCTGGCCGCCGGGGTGCCCGTGAACCACGTCAACAACCTGGGCTGGACCGCCATGCAGGAGGCCATCCTGCTCAACAACGGCGGGCCCAAGCAGCAGGAAGTGGTCCGGCTGCTGCTCGAGGCACGCGGGGACCCCAACATCCGGGATCCCCAGGGGCGGACCGCCTTGGAGAACGCCGAACGCCTGGGCTTTGTGGAGATCGCAGCGCTGATCCGCGGCCGGTAACTGCCCGGAAAATCCAACGTGGGGTCAGATACGGCCCGATAATCCTGTCCGGAACGGCAATATCTGACCCCGCGTTGGTTTACTAGACGGCCTCGAGGACGCTGACGTAGTTGGCGATGCCCACGCCGCCCATGTTCTGGACGGCGGCACGTCGCGGATTCGCCAGCTGCATGCCACCCGCGGTGCCGGTGAGCTGCATCGCGGCGATGACGTGCTGGGACACGCCGGTGGCACCGACGGGGTGGCCCTTGGCCTTGAGTCCGCCGGAGACGTTGATGGGCAGCTTCCCGTCCTTGAACACCCAGCCTTCCTGCACGGCGCGGGCGCCCTGGCCCGGTTCGGTCAGTCCCATGGCCTCGTACATCAGCAATTCGGCGATGGTGAAGCAGTCGTGGACTTCGGCGAAGTCCAGGCCTTCAAGCCCGACGCCGGCCATCGCCAGGGCGCGCTGCCAGGACACTCGGGTGGCTTCGAAAGCCGTGGGGTCCCGGCGTTCGGCAGGGAAGAAGTCGTTGGCGTGGCCGAACCCGGCGAGCCGGACCGGCGCAGTGGCCCCTCCGGTCGGTGAGACGGACAGCACGACGGCGGCGGCGCCGTCGGACACGGGGGAGCAGTCGGTGCGGCGCAGCGGATCGGCCACCATGGGGTTCTTGTCCGAGATGGTGCGGCAGAACTCCTCGCCGAGGTCCTTGCGGAGCTGGGCGTAAGGGTTGTCCACGCCGTTGCGGTGGTTCTTGGCCGCGATGGAGCCCAGCACGTCGCCCAGCTGTCCGTCGCCGCGACCGTAGCGCTTTTCGTAGTGCTTGGCGACGTCGGCGAACAGGCCTGTAAAGCCGGTGGTGGACGTCTGGCCGGCCATGTCGTAGTCGGCGCCCAGCAGGGCGGCCCCCACAACGTCGGCGCCGGCGTGGGTCATCTTCTCGGCGCCGATCACCAGGACGGTTTTCGCGGTGCCGGCCAGCAGCGACTTGGTGCCCTGCTGGAAAGCGGCCGAACCGGAGGCGCAGGCGTTCTCGACGCGGGTGGCCGGGACGTTGGCCAGGTCCGGTGAGACCTGCAGCGCCAGGGACGACGGGAAGGCCAGCGGCATCATGCCGGAGTTGAACTGGCCCAGGTAGATCTCGTCGATCTGGCCGGGCTCGATCCCGGCGTTGCTGATGGCCTCGGTGGCCACCTGGACGATCAGGGACTCGAGGGTCTCATCGGTCAGTTTGCCGAACCGGCTGTGGCCCCAGCCGGTGAGCAGGACGTCCTTGCCGAATTGTTCCTTGAGGCTCATGCCGTGGCTCCTTCCAGGGTTGCGTCGTTCAGGACTGCTTCGTCCAGGGCTGATTCCAGGGCGACAGTGAACACAGCGTCGGTTTTTTCACGGATTTCCTCCTCGGTGACCCCCGGCGCCAGGCGGGTCAGCGTGAGCTGCCGCCCGCCGTCGTCGTCCGCTTTTTGTTCGGTCTTGACGATGTCAAAAACCGCGAGGTCGCTGATGATCCGGTCCACGCAGCGCAGGCCCGTGAGCGGCAGGGTGCATTCGGTGACGATCTTGGCAGTGCCATCCTTGGCGTTGTGCTCGGTCAGGACCACCACACGTGGCGTTCCAGCCACGAGGTCCATGGCGCCGCCCATGCCCTTGACCATTTTTCCGGGGATGGTCCAGTTGGCGAGGTCGCCGTTGCCGGAAACCTGCATGGCGCCCAGGATGGCGACCTTCACGTGCCCGCCGCGGATCATGCCGAAGGACGTGGCGGAGTCGAAGATGCTGCCGCCGGGCAGGACCGTGACGGTCTGCTTGCCGGCGTTGATGAGGTCCGCGTCCTCGTCTCCGTCATAAGGGAACGGGCCCATGCCGAGCAGGCCGTTTTCGCTCTGCAGGACCACCCGGACGCCGTCGGGCAGGTTGTTGGCCACCAGCGTGGGGATGCCGATTCCCAGGTTCACGTAGTCGCCGTCGTTCAGTTCCTCGGCCGCGATGGCAGCCATTTCATCCCTGGTCCAGGCCATGGGGTTCTCCTTGGGGTTCAAAGTTTGGGGGGGGGCTTAAGTGTTCGTTCGCGCTGCGGAGTGCGGGGTCGGGCCGTAGTGCGCGTTCAGGCGGGGACCGGTGCCGCTTCCCGGGTGCGGACGGTGCGCTGTTCGATGTCCTTCACCCGGCCGATCGCCTGGACCAGGTGCTGGACGTACACGCCCGGCGTGACGATGTGGTTCGGATCCAGTGCGCCCGGCTCCACAATGACTTCAGCTTCGGCGATGGTCACCACGCCGGCGGTGGCCACCACGGGGTTGAAGTTCCGGGCCGTGAAGCGGTAGATCAGGTTCCCGTCCGTGTCCGCGGTGTGCGCGTGGACCAGTGCGACGTCGGCGCGGATGGCGCGCTCCTGGACGTACGTTTCGCCGTCGAACTCTGCCAGCGGTTTGCCTTCGGCGACCAGTGTTCCCACACCGGTCTTCGTGTAGAAGGCGGGGATGCCGGCACCGCCGGCGCGGAGGCGCTCGGCCAGGGTGCCCTGCGGCGTGAACTCCACCTCGAGCAGGCCCGCGAGGTACTGCTCGGCGAAAAGTTTGTTCTCGCCGACATAGGAGGCAATGACCTTGCGGACCTGGCCGGCTTCGATCAGCACACCCAGGCCTTTCCCGTCCACGCCCATGTTGTTGGACACCACGGTCAGGTCGCGCACACCGGAATCGCGCACGGCCTCGATGAGGTCCGCAGGGATGCCGCTCAGACCAAAGCCGCCGACGGCGAGCGTCATGCCGTCCCGGAGCACTTCCGCCAGGGTAGCGGCTGCGTTGGATTTCAGTTTGGACATCCCGTCTCCTCGTCATCGAGCATGCAAAGCGTTTCGGATTATCCACGTTGTGGACAACCGGCCTGATATTGGAGCCTAGGGCGCTTGCGAAAGCTGGTCAACGTCGCAATCCGCCCCATAGGGCAGATATTTCACAGCGTGGACGGTAGGCTTTGCGGTGTCCACATTGTGGAGGATTTTTTGAGAGTTGGTGGTCTGAATGGCAAATCCAGTCCAAGGAACGCAGGTCGTGGGGCGCGTGGCCTCACTGCTCCGGCTCGTCGGCCGGAAGCCCGAGGGCAGCTCGATTTCCGGCCTGGTCCGGGAGTCGGGGCTGACCCGTCCCACCGTCCACCGGCTCCTGGCCTCCCTTGCCGCGGAGGGCCTCCTGGACCACGATGCCCGCAGCGGAAACTGGATCCTGGGCCCGGAGATCTTCCTGCTGGGATCCGTGGCCGCGGCCCGCTTCCCGCTCGAGGACCTGGCGCGGCCAAGCCTTCGCCGGCTGGCGGAGGAGACCGGCGAGAGCGCCTTCTATTCCATCCGCAGGGGCCAGGAGACAGTCTGCGTGCTGCGGGAAGAGGGAAGCTTCCCGGTACGCTCGTTTGTGCTGCACGAGGGAGTCCGTTTTCCGCTGGGCGTGGCCTCGGCCGGGACTGCGATCATGGCCTTCCTCCCGGACGAGGAACAGGACGCCATCCTGTCCGGCTGGGACCAGCACGCCGGTGGTTTCGCAGCAGGCCACGGACTGGACGTGGTCCGCCGAAATCTGGAACGGACCCGGCTGCATGGCTTCGCGGTGAATCCCGGCCTGGTGCTTGAGGGCAGCTGGGGAATGGGGGCTGCCGTGTTCGACCAGCTGGGCAGACCGGTCGGCGCGCTGTCACTCACCGGCATCGAACCCCGGTTCCGGCCGGAACGGCAGGAGTTCCTCGGCAAACTGCTCATGGAGGAAGCGCACCGGATCACATCCACACTGGGCGGGAGCGGTTCGACGCGCGGGCGCTGAGTCTCCCCGGTTTAGGGAAGGTACGCCGACGGCGCGCCGCCCGTTCGCGGCGACGCGCCGTCGTCGTGCCCCAAAGGTGGGGAATTCCAGCGATGGGCGGCGCCTATTTCCACCACGTATCGAAGATGGTGACCGGGACGGTGCGCTTGTGGCGGGTGCGGAGGTACTTCTGCTCGATCTGCTCGGCGGCCGCCTCGGGGATTTCCCGGCCTTCCAGGTAATCGTCGATCTGGTCATAGGTCAGTCCCAGTTCGTCCTCGTCGGTGCGTCCGGGCTTGCCGTCCAGGAGATCGGCGGTGGGAACCTTTTCCCAGACCCGGGCAGGGGCGCCCAATTCGCCGAGCAGTTCGCGGTTCTGGCGCTTGTTCAGGCCGAACAGCGGCAGGATGTCCGCGCCGCCGTCGCCGAACTTGGTGAAGAACCCGGTGACGGACTCGGCGCCATGATCCGTGCCGATCACCAGGTAGTTGTGTTCCCCGGCCAGCGCGTACTGGGCGATCATCCGCGTGCGGGCCTTGGTGTTTCCCTTATGGAAATCGGAGATCTCGTTTCCAACGGTCTTCTCGAACTCGTCCTCGAAGCCATCCACAGCGGCGGAAATGTTGAAGGTCCACTCCGTCTTGGCCTGGATGAAGTCAAGGGCGGCCTGGGCATCTTCCTCGTCGTGCTGGACGCCGTACGGAAGGCGGACCGCTACGAAGTTGGCCTCCACACCCTCGGCCTCAAGCTCCTCCACAGCCAGCTGGGCCAGCCTGCCGGCGAGCGAGGAATCCAGTCCGCCCGAGATGCCCAGGACAAAGCCCTTCGTTTGGGTAGCCCGGAGGTAATCCTTGAGGAAATCCACCCGTTTGCGCACCTCCCCGACGGGGTCGATCCGGGGCTGCACGCCCATTTCTTCGATGATGGTGGCCTGGAGTTCGCGCATGTGATCCAGCCTAGTCAGCGCTGTCAACAACGCTCAACTATGTCCACGCGAACCACGAACGTTTCGGCGCGAACGGACACTTCAGCACCTCAGCACGAACGGACACCTCGGGCCCGGGGCTACCGCGTTCCCGGTGCCGCTCCGGTTGAACCGCGGACCGTGAGATGCGTGGGCATCAGTGAACGGCTGCGGCTGCCTCCGCCCGCCAGCGGGTTGAGCTGGGCCAGGAGCATGGACACGGCGACGCGGCCTGCCTGTTCGATCGGGGAAGCCATGGTGGTCAGCGGGGGATTGCAGAAGTCCGCGCCGAAGATGTCGTCGCAGCCCACCACGCTCATGTCCTCCGGGACCCGAATGCCGCGTTCGCGCAGCCGCTGGAGCATGCCGATGGCGATGAGGTCGTTAAAGGCAATGCACGCGGTGACGCCGGAGTGCACGGCGGCGTCTGCTGCGGCGGCACCCGATTGCGTCTTGGGGGCGAACGGGCCCAGCCTGCGCACGTCCACGCCGCGGTCCTCGGCGGCGGCGGCCAGGGCTGTCCAGCGAAGAGTGCTGGATTGGGACGTGAGCGGGCCGGCCATGTAGGCGATGCGGGTGTGGCCCAAAGAAATCAGGTGGTCCAATGCCTGGCTGGTGGCGGACGGCGTGTCAATGACGACGGCAGGAACGCCGGCTACGTCGCGGTTGACGGTCACCATGGGGATCTTGGCAGCAGCGGCCAGCAGCGCCTCATCAGTGAGCCTGGATGCGGCGACGATGATTCCGTCAGCGCTCTTGCGCAGCTGCTCCATGCTGGAGGCCTCCACCTCGTCGGATTCTTCGGTGTCCACGAGCAGCTGGGTGTAGCCCGCTGCCTTGAGCTGCAGCTGGGTACCCCGGATGAGGTCGAAGTAGAAGGGGTTGGTGATGTCAGGCACCAGGACGCCGACAGCACCGGTGCGGCCGGAGCTCAGTGCTTTCGCCTGGCTGTTCGGCGTGTAGTTCAGCTCGGCTGCCGCCGCTTCGATCCGTGCACGGGTGCGGATGTTGACCCGGTCCGGAGTGGATAGTGCGCGGGATACGGTGGAGGCGGCCACGCCACAGATCGCGGCGATGTCGTGGATGGTGGCAGGGCGGTCTGTTCCGGCTGCTTGCATCGCCATGGCGCGCTCCTCACTGAACGGGATGACAGGGGGCTTGTGACGGTTGCCACAGCCCTGTAGCTCCTAGATTGCCACAGAATGCAATCAATTGGCAATCGGTTGTCATTGACGGTTGACGTGTCTAGACTTAGGGCAGCACTTTTTTGTGAACTGAGTCACCCGCGCGCCGGAGCGGCACCAAGGCTGTCCCGTCGCGGGCATACCCAAGGAGATTCCCGTGACCGAAGCAACAACTGAAACAGCAACCGCCGTCTGGACGCTCTCAGGATTCGGCGACGAGGTGGATACGGACCCCGCCATCCAGGCCGCTGTCATGCTGGCACTCGGCGCGAGCTACATCGAAGTACGCAGCGCCTGGGGTGTGAACGTCTCCGAGCTGACGCCTGGGCAGGTCTCCGAGCTCAAGGAACTCCTGGACGCCAAGGGCCTGAAGGTCTCAGCCGTCGCAAGCCCCATCGGCAAAGTGGACATCAGTCTGCCCGTGGAGCACGAGGTGGAGCGCCTCCGCCAGATCATTTCCGTGGCCAAGGGCCTGGATACCAAGTACATCCGGATTTTCTCCTTCTACCGGAGTGAAACCCAGACGCCGGAGGGAATCCGCGACGACGTCATCACGCGCATGCGGGCACTGGCCGCTGAAGCGGAAAGCGCCGGCGTCGTACTCCTGCACGAGAACGAAAAAGACATCTACGGCGATACGCCGCAGCGCGTCCTGGACATCATGGAGTCCGTGGACTCTCCCGCATTGCGCGTCGCCTGGGACAACGCCAACTTCGTCCAGGTCGGCGTCCGGCCCTACACCGACGGCTACGCCATGCTCCGCCCCTACCTCGAATACCTCCAGGTCAAGGACGCCATCATGGCCACGGGTGAGGTTGTGCCTTCCGGCCACGGCGACGGCGAACTGGACGCCACCATTGCCGCCCTGAAGGCGGACGGTTACGCAGGCTTTGCCTCACTCGAACCGCACCTCGCCAGCCACCACGAGCTGGGTGGTTTCTCCGGGCCGGTTGCCTTCGGCACGGCTGCGCGCGCCTTCGCGGTCCTTGCTGCCAAGAACGGAATCGAACTTTCGTGACCGGCCTCAAGGCCGCAGTTATTGGCTGCGGTGATGTGTCGGCAGTTCACTTTGAGGCCATTGCAAAGCTCGACGGCGCGCGGTTGGCTGGGGTCTGCGACTCAGATCCCGGCCGCCTTGCGGCTGCTGTGGCTGCCTATGGCGTCCCGGGGTTCCCCGATCACCTCAGCCTGATCGAGGCTATCGGCCCGGATGTTGTACACATTACGACGCCGCACAACATGCATGCCTCCATCGCGGCGGACTGCCTTGAGCACGGCGTGAACGTGATTGTGGAAAAGCCGCTGGCGCACACGCTCGAGGAGGGCCGCCGTCTCGTGGAGGCTGCCGCAGCGTCCGCTGCCAAGATCGCCGTCTGCTTCCAGAACCGCTACAACGCCACCGCGCAGGCGATGCATGCACTGCTTTCCTCCGGCGAACTGGGCGCGGTAGTCGGGGCTTCGGCCACGGTGCTGTGGCACCGCGACGCCGACTATTACCGCAGCCGGCCGTGGCGCGGCACCTGGGCAGGTGGTGGCGGCGGGCTCATGATGAACCAGGCCATCCACACCGTTGACCTGTTGCAGTGGCTGGTGGGCGACGTCGTTTCGTTGTCCGGCAACGCCGCAACCAGGTTCCTGGGCGAAGCCATCGAGGTGGAGGATACGGCGGAATTTGTTGCCGAGCACGCCAACGGTGCCCGCAGCGCCTTCTACGCCACCCTGGCCAACGCCGTCAACGCGCCGGTCACTTTGGACATTGTCACGGAAAAAGCGACTCTCAGCCTTCGCGGGGATTTGACCGTCACGTATGCGGACGGCCGCGTGGACGTGGTCCCGGAGCGAGTGGTGGAGTCCGGCGGCCGCGCCTACTGGGGTGTCTCGCACGAACTGCTGATCGCCGACTTCTATGCGCGGCTGGGTGACGAGGGCCCGTTCTGGATCAATCCTGATGAAGCCGAGAAATCCCTGAGGATCGTCAAGGAGATTTACCGCCAGAGCTACCCGGACACGGCGGCGACTGTTTCCTGACCGCCTCATGGCAACCGGTTGATAGCCATTAGAACTTCTTATTAGCGGCCATTTCCGCCAACATTGCAACAATTCTGACAATCGGTTGCCAAAGTTGGCAATCCTGCGTATTGTGAATCTCACAAGCCGGTGTGGCCCACGCCACACCGGCACACGAAACAGTCCCGTTCCACGTATCAAGGAGCCAACAATGAAGTTAGGTCCCAAGGCGGCAGCAGCCGCCCTTATCACCAGCGCGGCCCTCGCGCTGACAGCCTGCGGCGGCGGTGGCAGTGCGGGCACCAGCAATTCCGGTGCCCCTAAGACAACGTCCCTCACCCTTGGCACCGTCAGGGACCTGGCTTCGTGGGACCCTGCGCAAGCGCATGTGGGCCACGTCCTGCAGCCCTATCAGGTGGCCTATGACTCTCTGCTCCTGCGGGAACCGAATGGCAAGCTGAGCCCCATGCTCGCCACCGAGTGGAAGTACAACGAGGCGGAGACCAAGCTCACCGTAGACCTCCGCACAGACGTCACGTTCAGCGATGGCGCCAAGTTCGACGCCGAGGCAGCCAAGGCAAACTTGGACCACTTCAAAAAGGCCAACGGCCCGCAGATGGCCCAGCTCACCGCAGTTGCAGACGTGGCCGTGGTTGATGCGGACACCATCGAGCTCAACCTGTCAGCTCCCGACCCCTCCCTGGAGTTCTACCTCAGCCAGGCAGCCGGCCTGATGGGCAGCCCCAAGGCGCTGGGTACTGAAGGCATTAAGACCGAGCCGGTGGGCAGCGGCCCGTACGTCATGGACAAGGCCGCTACGGTCAAGGATTCACAGTCGGCGTTCACAGCCCGGAAGGACTACTGGAACAAGGATCTCCAGAAGTTCGAGAAAGTCACCTTGAAGATCCTGACTGACCCGACTGCCCGGACCAACGCTTTGGTGTCGGGGCAGGTGGACGGCACGCTGCTGGATCCCAAGACCGGCAGGCAGGCTGAGGGCGCGAAGATGAAGTTGGTCACCAACCAGGTGGACTGGCAGGGGCTGTTGCTCCTGGACCGCGACGGCACAAAGAACCCCGCACTCCAGGACGTGAGGGTCCGCCAGGCAATCAACCATGCTTTTGACCGCAAGACGATCCTCGACCAGGTATTGCTGGGTCAGGGAACGCCCACGTCCCAGCCCTTCGGCAAGGAGAGCGGCGCTTGGGTAGACGAACTTGAAGACAAGTACCCGTATGACCCGGCAAAGGCGAAGGCCCTGCTGAAGGAAGCCGGCCACGAAACCGACGTGGTCCTTGAGGTCCCCTCGGTTCCGGGCTTCGAAACCCAGCTCGCGGTGCTCAAGCAGCAGCTGGCAGATGTGGGAGTAACCTTGAACGTCGGCGCAGCGATCACCAGCACGTTCACGAGCGACGTCGCGGCCCAGAAATTCACCAGCATGTACTTCTCACTCTTCCAGGGTGAGCCCTGGGTGGCTATCAACCAGATCGTCTCCACCAAGGCGCTGTACAACCCGTTCAAGAACACCACCCCTGAACTGCAGGCCAAGATCGAGGCTGTGCAGAACGGCGGCACGGACGCAGGCAAGCTGGCCCAGGAAGTGAACAAGTTCGTGGTGGAACAGGCATGGTTCGCTCCGCTGTTCCGGGTCAACCAGATGTACTACCACAACGACAAGATCACCGTAACGCCCCAGATTCAGCAGGCAGTTCCGTCGATCTACAACTACTCGCCCGCCAAATAAGGCTCGGGTCAGCCAGCACCATAAACCGGCGCAGGTCCGGCAGCCCGACCACCACGGTGGCGGGCTGCCGGCCCGGGCTGCCGGACCAGGCAGTCAAACCATGTCAGTTCAACGGAGCCAGCCATGATCAGATTCATCCTTAAACGCCTCGGCAACGAACTAGTGGTCCTGTTCGTTGTTTCGGCCCTGACGTTCTTCCTGCTCTACCTCTCCAGCGGCAGCGTCGCCCGGAACATCGTCGGCGACCAAGCCACCCCGGAGCAGGTGGCGCTGAAGCAGGCAGAGCTCGGGCTGGACCAGCCCATTCTCACCCGCTATTTCGACTGGGTCATCAATGCGCTGCAGGGTGACCTGGGGAGCTCCTGGTTCACTTCCGAACCCGTGGCCGCCGCGCTTTCCACGCGGATCCCCGTCACCATGACCATGGTGTTCGCGGCCATGATCCTGATTGCCATCATCGCCACCGTCATCGGTGTTGCCGCAGCAGTGAAGCGTGGCTGGGTGGACCGGGTGGTCCAGATTGGCGCCATTATCGGCGACTCTATTCCCGGCTTTGTCATCGGCATCATCCTGGTCACCATCCTGGCCATCCAGATGGGCCTGTTCCCTGCCACCAGCACCATTTTCCCCGGTGCAGGAGCAGAGGCCTGGGTGCTCTCGCTGACCTTGCCCGTCATAGCACTCCTGATCAACGGCGTGACCGGCGGTGCGCAGCAGATCCGCAGCGCCGTGATCAAGCAGTTGGAACGCGACTACGTGCGGACTCTCCGCAGCCGCGGGATCCAGGAGCGGGAAATCCTTTTCAAGCACGTCCTGCGGAGCGCCGCCCCGGCAGGCCTGACAGTCCTGAGCCTGCAGCTGATCGGCATGCTCGGCGGCGTGGTCATCATCGAGACGATCTTTGCCCTTCCCGGCATGGGCCCCCTCGCCGTGGCCGCCACCAGCCAGAGCGACCAGCCCGTGGTAATGGGCATCGTTATGTACACCGTCGCCGTTGTCATTGTGGTCAACCTCATCGTTGACCTGCTCAACGGCTGGCTCAACCCGAAGGTGCGTGCCTCGTGACCGAGTCCGTCGAAACCTCAGCCCTGACGCCCCTTCCTGGTACCTCCGGCCAGACCGGAACCGTTGTCCGGTCCACAGCGCTCAAGCGCCTGTTCAAGAACCCCCTTGGCATTCTATCGATGGTCATCCTGGTGGCCATGGGTCTCCTGGCCGCGTTCGCCGGTGTCCTGGCGCCGTTCGAGGAGAACTTCGCCAATATCTCCAAGACACTCGCAGCCCCGGACTCGGTCAACATCCTGGGGACCGACAGCTCGGGACGCGACGTCTGGAGCCGGCTTCTCTACGGTGCCCAGCTGACGCTTCTTTCCGCACTGCTATGTGCCGCCGTCGCCATCGCGATTGGCCTGCCCGCAGGCCTGATTGCCGGGTACTACGGCGGCAAATTCGAGGCCGTCTCCAACTGGATAGTCGGGATCCTCATGAGCCTCCCGGGCCTCATCGTCCTGCTGACCATCCGCTCGTCCTTCGGGCCGTCGGTCTGGATAGCCATGATTGCCTTCGGCGTCCTCATCAGCCCGTCCTATTTCCGCCTAACCCGTTCAGCAGTGCAGTCAGTCCGCAACGAACTCTATGTCGACGCAGCGCGGGTATCAGGCCTGTCTGACCTCAGCATCATCACCCGCCACATCTTCTCGGTGGTGCGAGCGCCGATCATTATCCAGACGGCAGCCATCGCGGGCGTTGCAATCGCCATCCAGTCAGGCCTTGAGTTCCTCGGCTTGGGTGATCCGGCCAAGGCATCCTGGGGCGTGATGCTCAGCGAGGGATTCAAAAACGTCTACCTCACGCCCAGCCTGCTCTTCTGGCCGGCATTTGCCATGGCGCTCACCATCGGTGCGCTGGTGCTCCTGGGGAACGCCATCCGCGATGCTTTGGAAGACCAGGAGAAGGTCAAGCACAGCAGGAAGAAAGTACATGAGGCCGAAGACGCTGCCTCAGCCAGCGCCGCCAAGGCAGCACGCAGGACCGTCGCCGCCGTCGAAGCCGGGACAGAACATCACCTGGTCAAGGTGACCAACCTCGGCGTCGGCTATCCCCAGTCCGATGGATCGGTCAAGAAAGTGGTCGACGACGTCTCGTTCCATGTTGACCGTGGCGAGATCCTTGGCATCGTGGGCGAATCCGGCTCCGGCAAGTCCCAGACGGCATTCTCGACCCTCGGCCTGTTGCCCGACACTGCGCGGATTGTTGCCGGTGCCATCCAGTTCGATGGCAACTACACCGTGGCACCGGGTGAGGACAAGGTGAACCAGGACCGGCTCTCCAAGCTCCGTGGCAAGCGGATCTCCTACATCCCGCAGGAGCCCATGAGCAACCTGGATCCCGCCTTCACCATCGGCTATCAGCTGGTCACTCCCATGGTGCGCGTCCTGGGCATTTCCAAGGCTGAAGCCACCCAGCGGGCCATGAAGCTGCTCGCGGACGTCGGCATCGTCCACCCCGAACGGACCTTCAAGGCCTACCCCCACGAGGTCTCCGGTGGCATGGCCCAGCGTGTGCTCATCGCCGGCGCCATCAGCTGCGAACCGGACCTCATCATTGCCGATGAGCCCACCACGGCACTGGACGTCACTGTGCAGGCCGATGTGTTGGACCTCATCCGCGACCTCCAGCGCCGGCTCGGCGTCGGCGTCATCCTGGTGACCCACAACTTCGGCGTTGTGGCTGACCTCTGCGACCGCGTTGTGGTGATGCAGAACGGGCGGCTTGTTGAGGAAGGCCCCGTACGGGAGATCCTGCGCGAACCCAAGGAACGCTATACGCAGACTTTGTTGGCTTCGATGCTGGAAGGCAAAGAGCCGATGACCATGCTGGTTGCAGCTGCTTCGTCATCAACTGCATCGTCAATTGCGAAGGAGAACCTACTGTGACCGAAACTGCAGCCTTCAGCGCCGCGGAATCAGCGCCGGCACGCGAAGAACTCCTTCGGGTGGAAAACCTGGTGGTCGAGTACCCCGGCAAAGGGTTCCGTGCACGGAAATTCCGGGCACTGACGGACATCAACATCAGCATCGGCCAGGGCGAGACCCTCGGTCTTGTGGGAGAGTCCGGATCGGGCAAGACCACCCTGGGCCGCGCAGTCCTGGGACTCGCGCCCGTAAGCGGCGGCAGGATCACTTTCGAAGGCCAGGACATCAGCCATGCCTCCCGGAAGCAGCGCCGTGTCCTCAGCCGTGACATGCAGGTGGTCTTCCAGGATCCCTACACATCCCTGAACCCGGCCCTGGAAATCGGGGCCATCCTGGCTGAACCGCTGGGCGTGCAGGGCATGGAGCAGGCAGCAGCAAAGAAGCGCGTGAAGGAGCTCCTGGACCAGGTTGGCCTCCCGTCGGACGCCATCCACCGGCTTCCGCGCGAGTTCAGCGGCGGCCAGCGTCAGCGCGTGGCGATTGCCCGCGCCCTGGCGCTGTCTCCCAAGCTCATCGTCTGTGATGAGCCGGTCAGCGCATTGGACCTGTCCACCCAGGCTCGTGTCCTGGATCTCTTCCTGCAGATCCAGAAGGACACCGGCGTCTCCTATCTGTTTGTCTCCCACGACCTTGACGTGGTCCGCCACATCAGCCACCGTGTTGCCGTGATGTACCGTGGCGAAATCGTGGAGCAGGGGCCGGCGGAGATCGTCACGCGCAACCCCGAGCACCCCTACACGCAGCGGTTGCTGCTCGCTTCCCCGGTGCCGGATCCGGACCGCCAGGAGAAGCGCCGTTCCGACCGTCACCGGCTGCTTGACGTCCAGCGGCAGCAGAACGAACAGGCCGCTTCCCTCGCCTAGAGGGCTGCAACCAGAACCAATGAACAGATACAACAGGAGGAATAACGTGGCCAAAATTGGCGTACAGGCAATGATGCTCAAGGACAGCTTCACCGAAATCGGGGCGTTCGAAACGCTCCGCAAGGTCAGCGACATCGGCTACAACGCCGTCGAAATCTCCCAGATTCCGATGACACCGGAAAACGTCGCCGAACTGGACCGCTCTCGCAGCGAGCTGGGCATGGACATCGCGGCCCTGTCCGTGGCCATGGAGGCCCCCAAGGGCCGGCCCGGCGATTCCCTGGCGGAGCACTTTGACAAGATTGTCGATGACGCCAAGCGCCTGGACTCGAAGCTGCTGCGGATCGGTATGCTGCCCTTCGAGGCAATGACGTCCATCGGCGCGGTGATTGACTTCGCGAAGAAGGCCAACGAGTACGCCGAGCGTCTGCACGAGCAGGGCTTGGGCCTCTACTACCACAACCACCACATCGAGTTCGCGAAGTTCGACGGCAAGTACATGCTGGACATCATCGCCGAGAACTCCCCGGCCATGGGCATGGAAATCGACGTGCACTGGGTCCAGCGCGGCGGCCTGGACCCGGTTCGAACGCTGGAAAAGTACGCGGGCCGCACTGCCATGGTGCACCTCAAGGACTACCGGATCGGCCAAATGCCGGAGTCGGCCATGGGGCTGCTGGATTCGGGGGATTTCGTTGGATTCATGACGGAGTTCAAGAACGTTGTCCAGTTCGCCGAAGTGGGCGAAGGCAACCTGGACTTCGCCTCCATCATCCCGGCCGCGCAGGCCGCCGGCGCCCAGTACCTTCTGGTGGAGCAGGACGAACTCTACGGCCGCACGGTTTGGGAAGCGCTGCAGACCTCCTACGACAACCTGGTTGCACTGGGGCAGTCCGAGCTTTTCTAACCGGACCCACTTCGACACAAGCTCAACCAACGAAAAAGGAAATTACTGTGAGCAAGAAAGTACGCCTCGGCATCATCGGCCTGGGCCAGCAGGGCGGCGCTTACGCCAAGTTCATCACCGACGGCATGGTCCCCAACATGGTGATCGGGGCTATCTGCGACACCGATCCGGCCAAGAAGGAACTTGCCTCGGCAACGTACCCGGACGCCCCCTTCTACGACGACTACATCGCCATGCTGGAAAGCGGTGACGTTGACGCCGTCGTGACCTGCGTGCCGCACTTCCTGCACCCCGAAATGGGCATCGAGACCCTCAAACGCAACATCCACGCGCTGGTGGAGAAGCCGGCCGGCGTCTACACCAAGCAGGTCAAGGAACTGAACGAGTTCGCTGCCTCCAAGCCGGAACTCTCCTTCGGCATTATGTTCAACCAGCGCAACAACCCGCTGTACAAGAAGCTCAAAGAGATTGTGGAAAACGGCGAAATCGGTGCGATCCGCCGCAGCAACTGGATCATCACCAACTGGTGGCGTCCGCAGGGTTACTACAACTCCAGCGAGTGGCGCGCGACGTGGGGCGGCGAAGGCGGCGGTGTCCTGGTCAACCAGGCGCCGCACCAGCTGGACCTGTGGCAATGGATCTGTGGCGTGCCGAAGTCCGTCTACTCCAAGGTTGCCTTCGGCTTCCGCCGCGACATCGCCGTCGAAGATGAAGTTACCGCGGTGGTTGACTACGGCGACGGCGTTACCGGTGTATTTGTCACCGCCACGCACGATCTGATCGGGACCGACCGTTTCGAGATCCTGGGGGACCAGGGCAAGATCGTCGTCGAAGGCAGCAAGACCGCCACGGTCACACGCCTGCACAAGCCTGAACGTGAGCTCAGTAACGGCATGGACATGAACGATGTCCGCAAGCTGTTTATGGGCGAGCTGAACCCGGAGCAGTACTACACCACCGAGGTCATCGAGTTCGAGTCCGTCTGGGGTGGGCAGCACGCCGGTGTCCTGGAGAACTTCGCCGCCAACATCCTGGACGGCACGCCGCTGCTGGCGCCGGGCTCGGACGGCATCAACGGTGTCCGCCTGGCCAACGCCATCCACCTCTCCGCCTGGACCGGCAAGGAAGTTGGACTGGACTTCGACGAGAACGAGTTCCTCGCCGAGCTCAACAAGCGCATCGCCGAAGAGGGCAAGTTCGCGCAGCGCACATAACCTCCCGGGTGAGCAGGGGAGCTGAGCAGCAGCTGTGGCCGTTTTGGACCATCAAAACGGCCACAGCTGCGACCTGCTGATGTGCTTTCATCGTTAGGATGGGGCGGTGACTGAACCCCAAACGCCGGACACCGCCCCCTCAGCTGGTTCGGTCAAAAAGCACCGCCGCGACGGCAAATCCAACGCCACCATCTACGACATCGCCAAGATGGCCGGCGTCAACGCGTCCACGGTGTCCCGGGCGCTCAGCAAGCCGGGCAGGGTCAGCTCCAAAACACAGAAACTCATCGAGGACGCGGCCGCGGAGCTGAACTACCAGGTGAATCCGTTTGCGCGCGCCCTTCCCACGGGCAAGACCAACACGTTCGGCCTCATCGTCGCGGACATTACCAACCCGACGTTCTTTGACATCATCCGCGGCGCCGAGACCACCGCAACCAGCCGGGACTACACGCTGGTGCTCGCCGAGTCGGCGGAGTCCTCCGCAACTGAACTGACTGCCGCCCGGCGGCTTATGGCCACAGTGGACGGCCTTATTCTGGCGAGCCCGCGCATGGATGATGACAACATCCGCGCCCTTGCCCAGGACAAACCCGTGGTGGTCATCAACCGCGAAGTGGAGGGCGTGCCGTGCGTGGTCCCGGACGTCAACAAGGGGATCAGCGAGGCGGTCCGCAGCCTGGCCGCCAACGGCCACACGAAGGTTGCCTATGTGGCGGGCCCGCCGGAATCCTGGATGTCCGAACGCCGGTGGGAGGGTGTGCAGGCAGCCTGCGACTGGTCCCAGCTCGAGGCAGTGCGGCTCGAATCCACCAAACCAACGGTCGACGGCGGCCGGAAGACTGCGCGTGATGTCCGCGCCAGCGGCGCCACCGCGGTCCTGACATACAACGACCTGCTGGCCATCGGGCTCATGCAGGAGCTCCAGGCTGCCGGCGTGGTGGTGCCGGACCACATCAGCATCATCGGCTTTGACGACATTTTCGGCGCGGATTTCACCACGCCACCGCTCACCACCGTGCGTTCGCCGCTGGGGGAGTGCGGCGAGGCAGCCGCCAAGCGCCTGCTGGACTTTCTTCACGGAAGCGGGGAACAGGCCGGCACTTTGAGTGTGGAGACTGAGCTGGTGCTTCGCGGGTCCAGCGGTAGGATCCTGCCCGCGAAGTGAGCCTTGGACGGGCCGATTCCAGCACTTGGCAATTTATGGCAACCGGTTGACAAAACAAGGCGCCAGGCAGATTATTGATCTATGTCACAGTCGATTGCTGCCAACCCAGACAGGCTCCTGCCCGCCGACCCAGGAACGCGGAGCATTGCGCGGGACCTCCTGGCGCGCGTACAGGACCTCCCCATCATCTCCCCGCATGGCCACGTTGACGCCGCCGTCATCGAGCACAACACGCCGTTCCCTGACCCGGCAGCGCTGCTCGTCAGCCCGGACCACTACGTCACGCGCCTGATCCATGCCAACGGCGCCTCCCTGGACAAGCTGCGGGCCGGCGGGCCCGACGCGTCCGGGTCGCGCGAAATCTGGCGCACCTTCGTGGATGCCTGGCCGCTCTTCGAGGGCACGGCCTCCGGCTACTGGCTGCGCAATCAGTTCGACAGTGTCTTCAACCTGGGCGCAGACCTGGGCGAGATGTCCGCTGATGCCAGCTATGACGCCATCGCCGCCAAGCTCGTGGAGCCCGGTTTTCGTCCCCGCCAGCTCTTCAAGGACTTCAACATTGAGGTCCTGGCCACCACGGACGATCCCCTGGACAACCTCGCCAGCCACAAGGCCATCGCCGAGGACGCCAGCTTCAACGGCCGCGTCCTGCCCACGTTCCGCCCGGACGCCTACCTGAACATTGCGCACCCCACCTGGAGCGCCAACGTTGACCGCCTGATTGAAACCGCCGCTGACGGTGCCACCGGCTACGCGGGCTACATCACCGCCCTGGAAAACCGCCGCCGCCACTTCGTGGAGCACGGCGCAGTCTCGGCAGACCACGGTGTAGCCACCCCGGCGACGCTCAAGCTGGACCGCGCCGAAGCCGAGCGCATCTTCGAACTCGCCCGAGCCGGCAAGGCCACGGCGGAGGATCGCAACACCTTTGAAGCCCACATGATGTACCAGATGGGCCGTATGTCGGTGGAGGACGGCCTGGTCATGACGATCCACCCGGGTTCGTTCCGGAACCACCACACACCCACGTTCGAGGCCTTCGGCGCGGACACCGGCCACGACATCCCGTTCGCCACCAACTACACCGAGGCCATCCGGCCGCTGCTGCAGGACTTCGGCACGGCCAAGGACTTCCACCTGGTGCTGTTCACCCTGGATGAGACCGTGTTTTCCCGCGAGCTCGCACCGCTGGCCGGCTTCTACCCATCCGTTTACCTCGGCGCACCCTGGTGGTTCCTGGACGCCCCGGACGCCATGCTGCGGTTCCGCTCCGCAGTGACCGAAACGGCCGGTTTCTCCCGCTCCTCCGGCTTCATCGACGACACCAGGGCCTTCTGCTCCATCCCCGCCCGCCACGATGCGTCCCGCCGGATCGAGGCCTCCTTCCTGGCCCGCCTCGTGGCCGAGCACCGTGTCAGTGAAGACCGTGCCCACGAAATCATCGTGGACACCGTCGACTCCTCCCCGCGAAGGGTTTTCAAACTGTGAGCATCGAACAGGCCGACGCCACAGGCAAGGCCGCGGAATCCCTTCCGCAGCTGAACCGGACCGTCCACGCTTCCGCCAAGCCGCCGGTGCGGATCGTCCACCTGGGACTCGGTGCCTTCCACCGCTCGCACCAGGCCTGGTACACAGGCCAGGCCAGCGACGCCGCGGACTGGGGCATTGCCGCTTTCACCGGCCGCCGCCCGGACGCTGCCCTGGCTCTTGCCGAGCAGGACGGCCTCTTTACGCTCGTGGAGCGGGCTGACAGCGGCGACTCGTTCGCCGTCGTCGGCAGCATCGTCGAGGCGGTAGACGGTGCGGACGTGCAGCGGCTCGCAGAGCTCGTTTCGGCGCCTGCCACCGCCATGGTCACCCTGACGGTCACCGAAGCGGCGTACCGGATAGGTGCCGACGGACAGCTGGACACTACAGCGTCCGACGTCGCCAGCGACCTTGCGCTGCTGGCTTCAGGAAGCGGAAACCCGTCCACGCCGCTGGGCCGCCTCGTCTACGCCCTCGCCGCGCGCCGCACAGCCGGAACCGGGCCGCTCGCCGTTGTCTGCTGCGACAACCTCGCCAATAACGGCACGGTGGCCCGCAATGCCGTGGCGGGCCTGGCGCAGGCCTGGGATGGGGGACTCGCTGCCTGGGTCGAGGAAAACGTCAGCTTTGTCAGCACGTCCGTGGACCGCATCACGCCGCGCACCACGGAAGCGGACATCGCGGCCGTCGAGGCCGCCTGCGGGTACCGCGACAACTCGCCGGTAGTGGCTGAGCCTTTCACCAACTGGGTGCTCAGCGGCGACTTCCCCGCCGGACGGCCCCGCTGGGAGGAGGCCGGCGCGGTCTTCGTTGACCATATCGAACCCTACGAGAACCGCAAGCTGTGGCTTCTGAACGGCGCCCATTCCCTGCTGGCCTACGCCGGCCAGCTCCGCGGACACACCACGGTGGCGCAGGCCCTCGCGGACCCGCAGTGCCTGACCGCCGTCGAAAACTTCTGGGATGAGGCCGAAGCGAATCTCTCCGGCGCCGCGGCCGATGGTGCGGACCTGCAGATCCCCGCGTACCGCGCTGCTCTGCTGGCCCGCTTCGGCAACGCGCGCATTGCCCACCACCTGGCCCAGATCGCCATGGACGGTAGCACCAAGCTGCGCATGCGCGCAGTGCCCGTCCTCCTGGCCGAACGGGCCCAGGGCAGGTCCGGTGCCGCGGCGGCGCTGATGATCGCTGCCTGGATTGATTTCAGCGCCGCGGCCGAGGAGTTCCACGATCCGCTGGCAACTGAGGTGTCCGCGGCCAACAAGCTGGCAGGCGCGGAGCGCGTGCGGGCTGTCCTGGCGCTGGTGGATCCTGCCATTGCAGGGGACGATGCCGTCGTCGAGCTCGTTTCCGGCCTGCTCGGCACATTCTCGGCGGACGCCTAAGCATCACGCCCGACGGCGCTTCTGCTTCAAGAAAAGCACTGCCCGGTCCAGGCTCCTGGGCCGGGCAGTGCTTTTCAGCGACGTGCAGTTTCATGAAGGTTCAACAGAAATTTATGGCAACCGCTTGCCATTTTATTGCCAAGTGACTAGGGTTAGAGCTACGGGAAACACGCGGCGGTACGCCCGCCGGATGCGGATTCTGCGGAATCCGGCGGCACCAAAGACTTACTGCTTCATAGCATTTCAATAAATTTTCGCTGGCCTACACGGCGGCAAGGGTAAAGGAGCCCAATTCATGAAAAAGCTAAACAAGCTCAGCATCATCGGCTATGGCGCCGGCGATGCAGCCAACAACCTCGCGTTCACCACCGCCACCATGTTCCTGCTGGTGTATTACACGGACGTTGCCGGCATCTCCGCAGCGGCCGCCGGAACCCTGCTGCTTGTGGTTCGGCTCTTTGACGCTTTCGCTGATGTGTTCGCCGGCCGGATGGTTGACCGGACCTACAGCAAGCGCTTCGGCAAGTTCCGTCCCTTCATCATGTTCGGCTCCATCCCGCTGCTCCTGCTGAGTGTGGCAACGTTCTCCGTCCCGCAGCTGGGTGAATCCGGCACACTGCTGTACGCGTACGTCACCTACGCTGCCTTTGGCCTTGCTTACAGCCTCGTGAACATTCCGTACGGCTCTCTGGCCGGCGCCATGACGCAGGATCCGGGGGAGCGCGCCAAGCTGGGCTCGGCCCGCATGGTGGGTGGCCTCCTGGTGGGCTCGTCGCTGGGTATCTTCGTTGCACCACTGATCAAGCCCGGCGCCGACCTCCAGTCGATGTTCACCACCATCACCCTGGTTTTTGTGGTCATCGGAGCGGCGCTGTATTTCTTCACCGCGTTGACCGCCAAGGAACGCGTGCACCGCGACGTCCCCAAGGTGACCTTCAAGCAGAGCGTGGACACGCTTAAGGGCAACAAACCCCTCCTGATGCTGTGCCTGAGCTCCTTCTTCTTCCTCTCCGGCTACCTCGCCCTGACCTCCGTGCAGCTGTACTACCTGCGCGACGTCCTGGGCCGCCTGGACCTGTACCCGGTACTGTCCATCATCCAGCTGGCGCTCACCTTCTTCCTGGCTGCCTTTATGCCCAAACTGGTCCGTAACGTCGGCAAAAAGAGCGTCTACATTTACTCTTCGCTGGTCACTGTCCTCGGCGGCGCAATGATCTTCTTCGCCCCGGCCGGGCAGGTCTGGCTCGGCTTTACCGGCCTCGTGATCAGCCTGGTGGGTGTCCTCGCCGTCAACATCGTGGTGTGGGCCCTGGAAGCCGACACGGTGGAGTACGGCGAATGGCGGACCGGTATCCGCACCGAAGGAATCACCTACGCCCTGTTCTCCTTTACCCGCAAGTCCGGCCAGGCTGTGGGCGGCGCCCTGGCGGCATACGCCCTGGCACTGGGCGGCTACAAGTCCGGCGCGGCCCAGACCGCGGACGCCCTGTTCGGCATTCAGATTGCGGCGGGCGCGATCCCTGCCGTGCTGACTATCCTTGCCGTATTAGTAATGTCCAAGTACACCCTGACCGATGCCAAGCACGCGGAGATCCTCAGGGAAATCCAGGAACGCCGGACCAAGACTGTGGACGCCGGCGAAGCCGCTGACGCCACCGCCGCTGCCACCGGCACCACCGCCGACGCCGGGACGCCGGTTGGTGCCGGCACAACTGCCGGCCACTAACTTCCAGCACCATCATCTGACCAGAAGTCCCCGAAAGGATCTGCCGTGAAAATCATTGCCGCTGAAGTCTTCGTGACAAGCCCGTCACGTAACTTCGTGACCCTGCGCATCACTACGGACGACGGGGTCACCGGCATCGGTGACGCCACGCTGAATGGCCGCGAACTGGCTGTTGCCGCGTACCTCAAAGAGCACGTGGCCCAGCTGCTGATCGGCAAGGATCCGCACAGGATCGAGGACACCTGGCAGTTCCTGTACCGCAGCTCCTACTGGCGCCGCGGGCCGGTCACCATGGCGGCAATCGCCGCCGTCGACATGGCCCTGTGGGACATCAAGGGCAAGATGGCGAACATGCCGGTGTACCAGCTCCTGGGCGGTGCGTCACGCAATGGCCTGCGCGCTTACGGCCACGCGTCCGGCGCCGACCTCGACTCGCTGTTCGACTCGGTCCGTGAGCACCTGGAACTCGGCTACAAGTCCATCCGCATCCAGACCGCTGTCCCCGGCATCAAGGCAGTCTACGGCGTGGCCGCGCAGGCCCAGGCCTCGGGCGAACGCTACGACTACGAGCCCGCCGGCCGCGGCGCGTTCCCGCAGGAAGAGGACTGGGACACCCGCGCCTACCTGCGCCACCTGCCCACCGTCTTTGAAGCCGTGCGCAACGAGTTCGGCCCGGAAATCCCGCTGCTGCACGACGGCCACCACCGCATGACGCCCATCCAGGCCGCCAAGCTCGGCAAGGCCCTGGAACCGTACGACCTCTTCTGGCTCGAGGACTGCACCCCGGCCGAAAACCAGGAGGGCCTGCGCCTGGTCCGCCAGCACACCACCACCCCGCTGGCCATCGGTGAAATCTTCAACACCGTGTGGGACTACCAGACGCTGATCAAGGAACAGCTGATCGACTACGTGCGCGCAGCCTCCACCCACTTCGGCGGCATCTCCCCGCTGAAGAAGGTCATGGACTTCGCCGCCCAGTACCAGATCAAGTCCGGCTTCCACGGCCCCACGGACATTTCCCCCGTGGGCTTCGCGGCGCAGCTGCACGTGGGCCT
The DNA here is from genome assembly GCF_055412785.1 of Pseudarthrobacter lactosi. Taxonomy (NCBI): domain Bacteria; kingdom Bacillati; phylum Actinomycetota; class Actinomycetes; order Micrococcales; family Micrococcaceae; genus Pseudarthrobacter; species Pseudarthrobacter lactosi. Next base: position 228,328 of record NZ_JBVAYS010000003.1, on the reverse strand, counting down.
GGCCATCCACAACTACGGCATCCAGGAATACATGCAGCATTCGGACAAGACCAACGAGGTCTTCGAGCAGTCCATGACCTTCAAGGACGGCTACCTGCACCCCGGCGACAAGCCCGGCATCGGCGTCGAATTCAACGAGGAAGCCGCAGCGGCGTACCCGTACCAGCAGGCTTACCTGCCGTACAACCGCCTGGTAGACGGAACGGTGCACGACTGGTGACCGCCGCTGCATCTTCCTCCCCAGCCGGAGAAAATACCGGTCCCCGCGTCATCGTGATGGGTGTCTCCGGCTGCGGCAAGACCACCATCGGTGACCTTGTGGCCCGCGATCTGGGCGTCGAGTTCCTCGACGGCGATTCCCTCCACCCGGTGGAGAACGTCGCCAAGATGGCAGCTGGCACTCCGTTGACCGACGAGGACCGCTGGCCGTGGCTCGCCACGGTGGGCTCTGAACTGGCAGCTGCCAAGGGCGGCCTGGTGCTGGCCTGCTCGGCTCTTCGGCGCAGTTACCGCGACGCCATCCGCGCCCAGGCGCCGGACACGGTGTTCCTGCACCTGCACGGCAGCAAAGAGGTTCTTAGGGCGCGGACTGAAGGCCGCTCCGGGCATTTCATGCCGCCCGCGCTGCTGGAATCCCAGCTGGCCACCCTCGAAGCACTGGAGGCTGATGAGGCAGGCATTGTTGTGGACATCGCCGCGCCGGTGGACCAGGTCGTGGCCGACGCGTTGGCGGGCATCGCAGCTGCGGTGACTGCCGCCGTTGGAAGCTCCACCGCCGGTGACGGAACTGCCAACGCTGGTGCGGTGGGCACCGCACTGCGCCAGTTCGACGTCGACCTCCAGGCCGCGCCGTTCAACCTCGACGACGCAGCGATCACCTGGGTGAACACCATCCTGGAATCGATGACGCTTGAGGAGAAGATCGGGCAGCTGTTCATCAACCACAACAACGACTACTCCCCGGAGTACCTCGATGGTGTGCTGGAGAACTTCCACGTGGGCGGCATGCGTTACCGGCCGGGCCCGTCCGCTGCCGTGCAGGAACACATCCGGCACGCGCAGTCGAAGTCCAAGGTGCCGCTGCTGGTGGCTTCCAACCCGGAAATGGGTGGCGCAGGCAGCTGCGATGACGGCACTTTTGTCTCCACGCACCTGCAGGCAGGTTCGCACCCGGACAAGTCCATCGCACGCCAGATGGGGCAGGTAGCCGGCGTTGAAACCGCGGCCCTCGGCTGCAACTGGGCCTTCGCCCCGATCGTGGACATCCACTACAACTGGCGGAACACGGTCATCTCCACCCGGGCCTTCGGCAACACGCCGGAGATTGTGGTGGAACGGGCCAAGGAATACTTCGACGGCATCAGTGAATCGCCCACCGCCTGTGCCATGAAGCACTTCCCGGGCGACGGCATGGACGAGCGCGACCAGCATGTGGTCACGTCCTACAACACGCTCGGCTACGACGAGTGGAACCGGACCTATGGGCACGTTTACCGCGAAATGATCGGGCACGGCGTGCAGTCCATCATGATCGGGCACATCGGCGCGCCGGAGCTTTCCCGGCACTTCCGCCCGGGCCTGGCGGACAAGGACATCCGTCCCGCCACCCTGGCACCGGAACTGCTCCAGGACCTGCTGCGCGGCGAACTCGGCTTCAACGGGCTCATCCTCACGGACGCTTCGCAGATGATCGGGCTCACCCAGGCCATGAAGCGCAAGGATCTGGTTCCTGCGACCATTGCCGCGGGGTGCGACATGTTCCTGTTCTTCCGCAACGCCGACGAAGACTTCCAGTACATGCTGGACGGCTACAAATCCGGCGTTATTACTGAGCAGCGACTGCATGACGCCCTGCGCCGCATTCTGGCCCTCAAAGCCTCGCTGGGGCTGCACCTGAAGGCACGCAACGAACTGGTTCCTCCGGTGGAAGCCTTGGCAAAGATCGGCAGCGACGCCCACCGGGCAATCGCGGCCGAGATTGCAGACAAGACCGTCACATTGGTCAAGGACACCGCCAACAACCTGCCCATCCGGCCGGAAACGCACAAGCGGATCCGCCTGTACGGCATTTCCGGCGGCTCGGACTTCACCCGGGCGGACCCGCTGGCGTACCTGGACACAGTCAAGGACGAGCTGGAGAACGCCGGTTTCGAGGTGCACCTGTTCCGCACGGCGGACCAGCGCGAAGCGGCAGGGGAGACCGGTGTGAACTTTATGTCGGTCATCTCCGAGGAAGCCACCGGCGACTACGCGGAGAAGTATGACGCCGCGTTCGTCTTCGCCAACGTCAAGGGCTTCGCACAGGAAGCTGCCATCCGGATCAAATGGTCCACCCCGATGGCCGCGGAAATCCCGTGGTACGTCACCGAGGTTCCCACGGTGTTTGTGTCGCTGAACCAGCCCAACCACCTCATCGACGTGCCGATGGTCAAGACCGCCATCCACGCCCATGCGGGAACTGTGGAGGCCATTCGGGCCACCATCGGGAAGATCATGGGCGAGTCCGAGTTCCAGGGGACGTTCAACGAGAACGTCTTCTGCGATTCCTTCGACACCCGGCTCTAGGGTTTTTGCTGCGGTTCAGACTGACGACTCGCAGGTGGAATGGCGCTACGCGGATACGCGTAGCGCCATCCCGTTTCTGCGTCACAAGGCCATTTCCGCGTCGAGGCCTCCAGTAAACTGGAGACCATGACTGCCACCCCTGATGCTGCTTCCAACACTGCTGCCCGTGCCCGCCTGCTGGAACTGATCAAGGAACTTGCCGTGGTCCACGGCAAGGTGATCCTCTCCAGCGGTGCCGAGGCCGACTACTACATCGACCTGCGCCGCATCACCCTGCACCATGAAGCCTCCAAGCTGGTGGGCCAGGTCATGCTGGCACTGACGGACGACGCCGGGATCGACTTTGCGTGCGCCGGTGGCCTAACGATGGGTGCTGACCCCGTGGGCACCGCCGTTATGCACGCCGCCGTGGATGCCGGCCGCACCGTGGATGCGTTTGTGGTCCGCAAGGCCCAGAAGTCCTACGGCATGGGCCGCCAGGTTGAGGGCCCGTCGGTTGAGGGCCGCAACGTTCTGGTGCTGGAGGATACGTCCACCACAGGAGGCTCCGCCCTCACCGCTGTTGAGGGTGTCCGGAAGGCCGGCGGCAACGTGGTTGCCGTGGCCGTCATTGTGGACCGGGACACCGGCTCCAAGGAAAGAATCGAAGCCGAGACCGGCGTGCCCTACCTGTTCGCTTTCGGCAAGGACGAGCTGGGCCTCTCCTAGCAGGTTCGGCCCCTCCGGGCGGGAATGGCAGCGGCCCCCGTGCAACGCTCCCCGGCCCCGGGTTTGCAGCGGTGGCTTCCGCTGTGGCTACGGTAGAGGTGTGCCGTACAGGGAGGAAGCAGAACCGCAGGAACAGCCTGGTGCTCATCATGCCCGGCTGCTGGCCAACGCCGCCGCACTCAAGCGGTTTTCGCGCCGCGGGTTCCTGGCCGGCACGGGAGCCTCGGCACTGCTGGCAGCGGACATGCTGGTCACGCGCCGCGTCCAGGCGGAGCGGCGGGTCAACAGGATCCTGCCAGTCGCGGACGACTTCGCCGACGCCTACTACCCGAACGCCAGCTGGTTCCTCTTCCCCGGTTACAAGACCAGCTGGGAAGAGGCGCTCTGGATCCTGAACGCGATGCGCGGTGCGCTGAACAAGCGCGGCCAGCTCGCCGCCGTCGGCTATTCCAACCAGGGGCTGGACATCGATGAGGTGGTGATCGCCGTCATCGAACACGTCCGGGCGAAAAAGCTCACCAAACTCTTCTTCTACGGCCACAGCTTCGGCGGCATGGTGGCCACCCAGGTGGCCGCGCGGCTCCGGGAAATCCACGGTGTGGAGGTCGAATTCATCCTGCTGGACTCCAGCCCGTACAGCCGGAGCGACGTGCTGGACGACAGTTGGTTCGACGGCGTCGTCTTCCTGTACGAGAACGGCTTCCGGGTCCCTTCCGTGGTCCGCGGCAGCTACGAACTGGGGGAACGCGTCATCCACAAGGACGAGCGGACCTGGCGGCAGATCCTTGACCAGACCATGGAGCAGCTGTCCCCGATCGCCCCGTCCAGTGTGCTCATCCAGTCCGAGTCGGCCTACATCTACCACTTCGACGGAAACCGGTTTGTGGACAAGCTCGGCGACACGCGGATGGCGTACGTCGGCAACCCGAAGGACCGCACCGTCCGATACCAGACGGCCAAGGACGCGTGGTCGGCAGCGTTCCACCCGCACATGGTCTCGACGGACCTGCAAACGGACGGTGCCCTGCCGGCGCACGCGAGCCCGGGCTGGAACCCGCTCATCTACCGGCCCATCGTGGAGCGGCTGATGGACGACTTTTTCCCGCTGCCCCGCGGCGGCTCTAAGGTGACGGTCTTCTAGCTAGGGTTCCCCTAGATCTGGTTCTTCAGATCGGCCACGGAGTTCAGCACCTGGTTGGGCCGGAACGGGTAGGCGGCGATGTCTTCGCGCTGTGTGATGCCGGTGAGGACCAGGACCGTGTGCAGGCCTGCCTCCATGCCGGCAATGATGTCGGTGTCCATCCGGTCCCCGATCATGGCGGTGGTCTCGGAGTGCGCATCGATCTGGTTCATGGCGGACCGGAACATCATGGGATTCGGCTTGCCCACAATGTACGGTTCGCGGCCGGTGGCCTTCGTGATGAGCGCGGCGATGGCTCCGGTCGCGGGCATGGGTCCGTCCTTGGACGGTCCGGTGGCGTCCGGGTTGGTGGCGATAAAGCGGGCCCCGGCCAGGATCAGTCGGATGGCCATGGTGATGGCCTCAAAGGAGTACGTTCGGGTTTCGCCGAGCACCACGAAGTCCGGGTCCTGGTCGGTGAGGATGAAGCCGGCCTCATGCAGCGCCGTCGTCAGCCCTGCCTCGCCGATCGTATAGGCCCGGTTCCCGGAGCCGGAACCCCGCACCTGGTCCTTCAGGAAGTGGGCCGTGGCCAGTGCAGACGTCCAGATGTTTTCCTCGGGGATCTCCAGCCCGGAGGCACGCAGCCGGGCGGCGAGGTCGCGGGGCGTGAAGATTGAGTTGTTCGTCAGCACCAGGAACCGCTTGGACGTGTCCACCCAGCGCTGGATCAATTCCGCGGCCCCCGGGACGGCATGGTTTTCGTGGACCAGCACGCCGTCCATGTCTGTCAGCCAGCATTCGATCTCCTGGCCGTTGCGGTAAACCGCCGGTGAACCCTGTACCTGGTCTGCTTCTGCCACGTTTACCTCCGTGAGATGTGCCTATTCCTGATCCAGTCTTTCATTCTTCCTGCCCGGAAACACTCGCTTCTTGCCTGGCGACACTCGAAACCGGGGAAATGACGGCCGGACCGGGGGCTTTGGTGGCCCTGCAGGTCGGCTAGGCTCGTAACCGGCACGAGAGTGCCCATCGGCTGCGGATCGGGGGATAGCCGCGGTGGTTGTTGATGTCGGCATGCGCCGGCTGGTCCCCGACGTCGGAAAATCACCGGGCACCGAGCGCGAACCGCAGGATGCCTGCCAGCACCTGAAAGGGACCGCCATGAGCAACAATTACGGCACGCCACCGCCACCGCCCAGGGACTCAGAGGGCAACCCGCTGCCTCTGCAGCAGCACCCGGGCCAGCAATACACCCGAGCGCCGCAGCCCCCGCACAGCAATAAGCACCTTTTCATCGTTCTCGGCATTATTGCCGCCGTTGTGATTGTCGCCCTCGTGGCAGTGTTCGCCTGGGTGATACCCACCTTTGCCAAGCCGCAGGCCGGGGACTCTCCGTCTCCCGGGGCAACGTCCAGTGCAACGGAGGAAAGCGCTGCTCCGGAAGAATCGGCGGCGCCGTCGGACGGTGCCACCGCGGATGATGTGCCGGCCGGAGCCTTCCCGCTGCCGCCGGGCTGGGCAGATCTGCAGGGGCCGGCGAATATTCCGGCCGAGGGCGATCCGCTCTTCAGCCGGTTTGTCACGGGAGAGTCGTCCTTCCAGTACCTCGCATCCTGGACGGGCGACGACACTTTCGGGATAACCACCGACCCGACCACCGGTGCACCCATGCAGCAAAAAGCGCAGGGCACCGAGGAACGGGACGGGGACGGCATCGCCGTGGCCTACGCCTTCTTCGCCGAGGCGGAAGAGGGCAAGTACGGCAAGGAGCCGGCGAAGGTACAGGCCGCCATCAAGGAGATCGAGGCCAAGTTCACCGCGATGCCCGCGGCCGAACTGCCGCAGCACCTCGTAGGCCACAAATGCACCAGCAATTTCGAAACAACACAACCCGAGACCCGCGAGTTTCGCCGGACGGTGGCCGTAGTGATCGGCTTTACGTGCCTCAACGCCCGCGGCGAGACCATCCAGGCAGTGAACCTTTTCAGTGTTACGCCGTGGGGCACGCCGCAGATGGTGGGCGTCAGCGGCCACTCGACGTACTGGGACGAAAACCCTGAGGTAATGGAGCAGCTCGCCAACTCGTACCGCGCCAACCGCTGGAAGCTTCAAGGCTGACGCGGGCTAGAGTTGAAGGGTGACTGACCACCCTCAAACTCCGCCGCTGCCCGTTCCGCCGCCTGAGGAGGAATACGCACCAAAGCCGGAGGTCGGCGTCGGGCCCTGGAACGGCGAACTGCCCGAAGGTGACCACTGGGACCACGAACTGCTGGCGGACGGGGACCGCCGCAACGTGGTGGACCAGTACCGCTACTGGAAGCACGACGCGATCGTGGCGGACCTCGATTCCAAGCGGCACAACTTCCACATCGCCATCGAAAACTGGCAGCACGATATGAACATCGGCACGGTGGTGCGCACCGCCAACGCGTTCCTCGCCAAGGAAGTCCACATCATCGGACGACGCCGGTGGAACAGACGCGGCGCCATGGTCACCGACCGCTACCAGCACGTCCGCCACCACCCCACCGTGGAAGACTTTGTGGCCTGGGCCCAGGGGGAGGGACTCGCGATCATCGGGATCGACATCTTCCCGGACTCCGTGCCCCTGGAGACGTATGAACTGCCCAAGGACTGCGTGCTGGTGTTCGGCCAGGAAGGGCCCGGGCTGACGCCGGAGGTCCACGACGCGGCCCTGGCAACCCTGTCCATCGAGCAGTTCGGCTCCACCCGCTCCATCAACGCCGCGTCCGCCGCCGCGATCGCCATGCACGCCTGGATCCGCCGGCACGTCTTCAGCCAGCCCGTCTGACCCCGCGCCACTTCGCGGCGTGTGAGCGTAACTGTTACCGGCTCGCGTGACCCGAAACACGGCCCCTGCACAGAAATGGCTAGGATGGTGGCTAGCCGTAAGAGGTCTACTCTCCAGGGTCACAACCCACAGACGAAAACTCAGCATAGGAGTCACCATGCCCATTGCAACCCCAGAGATCTACTCCGAGATGATCGACCGCGCCAAGGCCGGAGGCTTTGCGTTCCCGGCGGTCAACGTGACCTCGTCACAGACCCTGAACGCAGCCATCCGCGGGTTCGCCGAGGCTGAGTCCGATGGCATCATCCAGGTTTCCACCGGTGGCGCAGCGTACTGGTCCGGCGCGTCGGTCAAGGACATGGTTGCCGGTTCGCTCGGCTTCGCCGCTTTTGCCCGCGAGGTGGCGAAGAACCACAACGTCAACATCGCGCTCCACACCGACCACTGCCCCAAGGACAAGCTGGACGGTTTTGTCCTGCCGTTGCTGGCCGCGTCCGAGGCCGAGGTTAAGGCCGGCCGCAACCCGATCTTCAACTCGCACATGTGGGACGGCTCGCACGAGCCACTCAACGAGAACCTCAGCACCGCGCGCGAACTGCTGGAACGCACCGCCGCCGCGAAGATGATCCTCGAAGTTGAAATCGGCATCGTGGGCGGCGAGGAAGACGGCGTGGAAAACGCCATCAACGACAAGCTGTACACCACGGTCGAGGACGCCCTGGCCACCATTGAAGCCCTCGGCGCCGGCGAGAACGGCCGCTACATCACGGCCCTGACCTTCGGCAACGTGCACGGTGTGTACAAGCCCGGCGGCGTGAAGCTGCGCCCGGAGATTCTCAAGGACATCCAGGCCCAGGTGGGAGCCAAACTTGGCAAGAACAGCCCGTTCGACCTCGTGTTCCACGGCGGCTCCGGTTCCTCCGACCAGGAAATCGCCGACGCCGTCTCCTACGGCGTGATCAAGATGAACATCGACACCGACACCCAGTACGCGTACACGCGTCCCGTGGTGGACCACATGTTCAAGAACTACGACGGCGTGCTGAAAGTTGACGGCGAAGTGGGCAACAAGAAGCTCTACGACCCGCGCGTCTGGGGTGCCTCCGCCGAGGCAGGCCTGTCCGCCCGAGTTGTCGAGGCAACTAAGCAGCTCGGCTCCGCCGGAAAGACCTTCTAGGAATGTCCGACGAGTTCCGCAAGAACCTGATGGGTCCGGAGCCGACGCTCCTGCCTCCGGAAACGGACGTCTACGAGCAGCTGGACGCCGGCGCCGAAGCACTGGACCTGGTGGAAAAGCACCCCACCTCGTCACTGTTGTGGGCTGTCCTGGCGGAGGAGGCGTGGTCCGAGGGCCGCACCATCGATTCCTACGCCTACTCGCGCGTGGGCTACCACCGTGGGCTGGACTCGCTGCGCCGTAACGGCTGGCGCGGGGTGGGCCCCATCCCGTGGGAGCACGAACCCAACCGCGGCTTCCTGCGGGCGCTCTACTCGCTGGGCCGCGCGTCCGCCGCCATCGGCGAAGCCGAGGAACCGGAACGCATCGAGAAGTTCCTGAACGACTCGGACCCGGCAGCCAAGGCAGCCATCGAGGCCAAGTAGTTTGAAGAGCAACGCGGAGTCACTTCCTGCCCAATAAACCGTCGTTTTTGGGCGGGAAGTGACCCCGCGTTGGGGCTTAAGAAGCGAACGACGGCGGGCGGTTACCTTTCAGAAGAAAGGTAACCGCCCGCCGTCGTTCCCCACCCGCACCCTCACCTCGCAAGCTCGGCGAGGGAACCCTGCGGGCGTGGGCCCACCGGTGGTTAGACCTTCGCGAGCCCTGTGCGGGCCATGGCGTCGGTGTAGACGACGCGCATTTCCTCGAGGTACTGTTCCTGCCGCGCGGGCGTCCCGGCGAAGGCGCGGCCGCTGAGGGAGCGGACCTTGTAGGTCTTGAGCCCGCGGCGCCAGAGCAGCGGAACTTCGGTCTTCAGCAGCAGGTTGGCCAGACGGTTGGCTTCGGTGCCGTGCGCCACGATCACCGAGGCGCGGGGGACCACGGCGAGGAACTTGAGCAGCGGCTTGAGGCCGGCCGAAATCTGGTCCGGCGTGAATTTGCCGTTGACCTCGCCGGGGGTGTGCCACGGGTGCACGTTCCACGGCATCACGAACTCGGGGCGCAGGCCCAGTGTCCACTGGATGCCGAGCATGCGGGTGGCGGCGTCGTCGTCGCCAGCGGTGATGAAGCCGGACGGGTCAGCTTCACCGATGTTGGAGTAGAGGCTGATGATGCGGCACTCGTCCACGTCGTGCATAGGGTCAACGTAGGGGACTTCAGTGTGGGGCTTGACGCTCTGCAGGGAATCGCACAGCTCGTTGACGGCGGCAACGTTGGGCTCGTAGCGGCGGCTCAGGAGCTGTTCACGGAGGGATTCTGGGGCCAGGGCTGTCATATAGTGCAATATCTCCTGCGGGGCTCGGCGATGCTGCCAATCCGGAAAATGGGCGCGTGATGGGCGCGCCGTTTCCGGCGTGGTTTCAAATGTGGTGTGGACCGATTCCTGGTCGATCTCTATCAGTTTAGCAAGCCCCGCGAAATGCGGACCCCCTCCGGTGACATTGCGTGATGAAAGGCATACCCCGGGCCCCGCAGCTGGAGTGGAAAACACCCGGACGATCCTTGATGGCGCGGCAGCCTCCGCAGGCCGAACGGGTGGAGGAAACCCCCGCATCGGCTAAACTTGGGTGGTAAGAGCCCCGGACTCTTGCGTGGTTGGCCGCAGTGGCGGTCCGGTCAGGCTATGGCCTCCGGGGCATTCTCATGAACGGCGCTAGGCAGGCTTGCCATCTCGGTGGACGGACCTGCGCGGCCCGAACGAATGGGGGAGGATCCCATGCCAGCAATCGTGATCGTAGGAGCCCAGTGGGGCGACGAAGGAAAAGGCAAGGCCACCGATCTTCTGGGCGGCCGCGTTGACTACGTCGTAAAGCCCAACGGCGGCAACAATGCCGGGCACACCGTCGTCGTAGGCGGTGAGAAGTATGAGCTCAAGCTCCTTCCGGCCGGCATTTTGAGCCCCAACGCGATTCCGATCATCGGCAACGGCTGCGTGGTGAACCTTGAGGCCCTGTTCCAGGAGATCGAGGGCCTGCAAGCCCGCGGTGCGGACACGTCCAAGCTGCGCATTTCCGCCAACGCGCACCTCGTGGCGCCCTACCACCAGGTCCTGGACAAGGTGACCGAGCGTTTCCTGGGCAGCCGCGCCATCGGCACCACCGGCCGCGGCATCGGCCCGGCCTACATGGACAAGGTGGCCCGCCTGGGCATCCGCGTCCAGGATGTCTTTGACGAGTCCATCCTCCGCCAGAAGGTGGAAGGATCCCTGCGCCAGAAGAACGAACTCCTGGTCAAGGTCTACAACCGCCGGGACATTGTGGTGGACGAGATCGTGGACTACTTCCTGGCCTTCGCCGAGCGCCTGCGCCCGCTGGTCATCGACAGCACGCTTGTCCTCAACAACGCCCTGGACGAGGGCAAGGTTGTGCTTATGGAAGGCGGCCAGGCCACGTTCCTGGACGTGGACCACGGCACCTACCCGTTCGTGACCTCCTCCAACCCCACAGCCGGCGGCGCGTCCGTCGGCTCGGGTATCGGCCCCACCCGGATTTCCCGCTCAATTGGCATCATCAAGGCCTACACCACCCGTGTTGGGGCCGGACCGTTCCCCACCGAACTGTTCGACGAGATGGGCATGTACCTGCAGAAGACCGGTGGCGAGTTCGGCGTGAACACCGGTCGTCCGCGCCGCTGCGGCTGGTACGACGCCGTCCTGGCCCGCCACGCTTCCCGCGTCAACGGCTTCACGGACTACTTCGTCACCAAGCTGGACGTCCTCACCGGCATCGAGCAGATCCCGGTCTGCGTTGCCTACGACGTCGACGGTGTGCGGCACGACGAAATGCCCATGACGCAGACTGAGTTCCACCACGCAGTGCCCATCTTTGAGTACTTCGAGGGCTGGACCGAGGACATCACCGGTGCCCGCACGCTGGAGGACCTCCCCGAGAACGCCCGCAACTACGTGCTGGCCCTCGAGAAGCTCTCCGGCACGCGCTTCTCCGCGATCGGCGTCGGCCCGGACCGCGACCAGACCATCGTGGTCCACGATCTGATCAACGACTAACAGCCTGTAAAGCACGACGACGGCGGGTCACCTGAAAAAGGTGGCCCGCCTTTGTTGTCTGCTCACCCAAGTGGGTAGCAGTAAGTGTCGCTTTGAGCGCTCATAACGACACTTACTGCTACCTAGTTGGGATGGGAGCGGTGCCCAACCTTGTTTCCGCTGGTCTGGGTTGGCGTTGTACGCAATTTACACAGGGTTTACGCGGCCGGTCTTGTGAGGCTGCAGGCGGACCGGACAGGCTCTCAAGCACACGCTGAACCGATCAGCAGATCATTCAACCAGACCCCGCAGGTACCGGACGCAGGGATGCTTCCGCGCCGGCCGGTGACGTAGCCGTCGCCTGGTGAGGGCCGCAGACCGGAAGGAATTATCATGGCCGGGAAGTTTGAAGTTTTCTTGGACTCGGATTCACGATTCAGGTTCCGCCTCATGGCACCGGATGGCACCGTGATGGCCGTGTCCGGCGCATTTGAAGACAAGGTCGCCGTGGCTGCCGGGATCACCGCCGTCCGCGAATGCGCCGGGACAGGGCTGGTCACCGATCTCTGCCCGGCCGCCACAGCTGCGCCGGCCGCTCCAGCGGTGGTTCGTGCCCAACTCGAGCCGAACTGTGGAGACCAGCGCGTTCCCGCCACCAGGACGCACACGTTTGTCCTTGCCAAGGGATCGCGCCGGGGGTTGACCGCGTCGCGCTGGACGTAGGCAGCCCGGCCAGCGGTACGGTCCCGGAAAGTTTTTGCCCGATGGCGTAACCCCAGCGAGGCCTGGAGCGATTACCCCTATGAAGCGCCGGTCTGGAACTTGTCCCCCATCATGTTCCAGCCCGGCTCTTTTGTTACTGGAGGGTAAGGTTAGCTGGCGAGGGCATTCCGCGCAGGACGTGCGGGCCCCATGCTGAGCAAGCCCAGTCCCCTCCACCGAAGGCCCTGTGTCCGTGACAGATGCGCTGACAGACGACGTTCTGCGTGCGCGCGCCCGCGATCCGGAGCTTTTCAGCATCGTGTACAGAACCTATGCGCCACAGGTCCTGGGCTACCTCACAGCCCGCGGGGTAGAAGATGCGGAGGCGGTTATGCAGGAAGTCTTCCTCGCTGTTTTGCCGCGGCTGCAGACGGTCACCGGTGGCGTCGCCGGGCTGCGTACTTTTGTCTTCTCTGTGGCGCACGCCAGGATGGTGGACGATCACCGGAGGCAGCAACGCACCCCCATCAAACTTCCGTTCGAACCGGAACTGGACGGACGCCGGGAGTCATCCGCTGAGGCCGACGTGCTGCAGCGGGTCTCCCCGCAGGAGGTTGCTGATCTCCTGGACGACCTGCCGGCTGAGCAGCGCGAGGTGCTGTCGCTACGCCTCGTCGCGGGCCTGACCGTGGACCAGGTGGCTGCCGTGATGGAAAAGAGCGCCGGCGCCGTCAAACAGCTCCAGCGCCGCGCACTGATCCGGCTGCGCGAGCAGTCCGCAGTGAAGGAGTACGTGGCGCCATGACGTCCAATGCCAGCTCCCTGATCCGGACCGTGGATGAAATGCTCCTGGACGCCGGTTGGACCGACGATGCGGGGCTCCGTGAAGCCGCAGGACTCAATGAAACCGCAGGGCTCCGCGAAACACTGCTCGCGGTAGGTTCCCTTGCCTCCCTGCCGGTCCCCGAGCCGGGCCCCGAACTCGCGGCACTCCTGTCAGGCCAGACCCACCAGCTCGCCCGGCACCGCCTGCTCCGCAAGCACCGGACCACCGTTGTGGGCCTGGCCGTCATCGCAGGGATGGGGCTCGGCGTCACCGGAGTGGCCGCCACCGGCACCGCTCGGGATGCGCAGGCCGGCAATTCCATCCAGCAGCTGCTGCGGGACTGGGCCCCTGCCTGGACCGTCGCCGGGACTCCGCCTGTCAGCGGAAGTGCCGCAGGCCCGGCCGAGATTCAGCTGCCCGGAGAGCCGGCAGCCCACGACACCCCAGCGCCGGCGCAGCCGGAATCTGCTGAACTGGGAACCGGCCAGCCAGGCAACCGTCCGGAAAACGCAGGCCGGAACGCAGGCCGGAACGCAGGCCAGAACGCAGGCCAGAACGCGGGCACGGAGCCGGCCGGCCCCGGAAACAACACCGCGCCCCGCAAGGCAAAGGCGGACGACGGCGGCGCGCCAGGGAACGCCGCCGGCGCCACCCTTGGCGGCGCTGCTTCCCGGGATGCACACACTGGGGACGCACACACTGGGGACGCACACACTCGTGACGCAGCCACTCGTGACACTGCCGCACAGGAACGCAACAGTAATACTGAGGCCGCCTCCGACGCCGCTGCCGAGTTCGACAAGGCCGGAAAGCTGGCTGCCGGTACCCTGACCCAAGCCGCAACAGCGGCAGAGTCCCTGACGTCAGCCCTTGTCCCACCGGCATTGACGGAAAAAACCGGGCCCGGCAATGCCGGACCCGGTTCAAACTGGCTGAAGAAGTTCAACCGGTAGTCAGGTTCTCCGCCAGGAAGAGCCTTTCCGCCGGGAACCACCAATCGTCAGGAAAGCAGCTGCCGCTTGGAGGAGATCACACCGGTGTCGAATCCGGCCAGGTGCAGCCCGCCATGGAACCGGGCGTGCTCGATCTTCACGCAGCGGTCCATCACCACGTTGAGCCCGGCGGCTTCCGCGCCCGCGGCCACGTCCTCATGCCAGGAGCCGAGCTGCAGCCACAGGGTTTTGGCACCGGCGGCGATGGCTTCGTCCAGGACGCCCGGGAGGTCATCGTGTTTGCGGAACACATCCACGATGTCCGGGCTTTCGGGAAGGTCGGCCAGTGAGGCGTAGGTCGGTTCACCAAGGATCTCCTTGACCACGGGGTTCACGAAGTACACCTTGTACCGCGTGGACGACTGCAGGTACGTCGCCACAAAATAGCTCGCCCGGGACGGTTTGTCCGAGGCGCCCACGATCGCAATCGATGTGGCTGCGCGCAGCAGGTTCAGGCGCTCCGGAGCGGAAGGCCCGGTCCAGGTGCGTTCGCTGGTGCTCATACGTTCGCCCCAATCGTGCAGGAGTCCGCTTCGGTGGTTGAGCCCGTTGAAATCCCGGTCTCGACCGCCGGTTCCGACGCCGCGTCCAGAGCCTGGTCCAGGTCCCACAGGATGTCATCGATGTCCTCCAGGCCCACGGAAATGCGGACCAGGTCCTCAGGCACGCCCGCGGACTCCAGCTGGGCGGGGCTCAGCTGCTGGTGTGTAGTGGAACCCGGGTGGATCACCAGGGTGCGTGAATCGCCCACGTTGGCCAGGTGCGAGGCAATCTGCAGGGATTCGATGAACTTCTGCCCGGCAGTGCGCCCGCCCTTCACCCCGAAGGAGAACACGGAGCCGGGGCCCAGCGGCAGGTACTTCTTCGCGCGCTCAAAATGCGGGTGCGAGGGAAGCCCGGAGAAGTTCACGTAGGCCACGCGGGGATCGGCCTCGAGCCATTCGGCCACCGCCTGGGCGTTCTTGAGATGCTCGTCGAGTCGCTGCGGGAGGGTTTCCACGCCCTGCAGCAGCTGGAAGGCCGACAATGGGGACAGCGCCGGGCCGATGTCGCGCAGCTGTTCGCAGCGAAGCTTGGTGAGGAAGCCGTACTCGCCGAAGTTGCCCCACCAGGAGACGTTTCCGTAGGACGCCACTGGCTCGGTCATGGTGGGGAACTTGCCGTTGCCCCAATCAAACCGGCCGCTCTCGACGATCACGCCGCCCAGAGTGGTGCCGTGCCCGCCGAGGAACTTGGTGGCGGAGTGGATCACGATGTCCGCGCCGTGTTCGATCGGGCGCACAAGGTAGGGCGTGCTCAAGGTGGCGTCCACCACGAGGGGGACTCCGGCGTCGTGCGCGACCTTCGCCAGGGCCGCCAGGTCCTGGACTTCCGACGACGGGTTGGCCACCACCTCGACGAAGATCGCCTTGGTGTTCTCCTGCACCGCCGCGGCATAGTCCGCGGGGTCGGTGCCGGGAACGAACGTGGTGTCCACGCCAAAGCGGCGGAGGGTCACGTCCAGCTGGGTGACCGTGCCGCCGTACAGCTGGGAGGCTGCCACAATGTGGTCGCCGGACTGCGTCAGCGCAGCGAAGGTGATGAACTCCGCGGCCATGCCGGACGACGTCGCCACCGCGCCGATGCCGCCCTCAAGCGAGGCGATGCGCTCTTCGAACGCTGCCACGGTGGGGTTGCCGATGCGGGAGTAGATGTTGCCATACTTCTGCAGCGCGAACAGGTTGGCGGCATCCTGGGTGTCCTTGAACACGAAGGACGTGGTCTGGTAGATGGGCACCGCGCGGGCACCGTGCTCGGCGTCGGGGGTGCCGCCGGCGTGCAGGGCGCGGGTGCGGAAACCGAACTTGCGGTCAGCCATCAGACGGCCACCGACTCGGCGGCGGGCGTCCCGGATGGGCCCACGCCCGCAGGGTTCCCTGGCCGAGCTTGCGAGGCTAGGGTGCGGGTGGGGACCAGTTCGGTGCCGTTCTTGCGGGCCAGGTCGGCTTCGAGTTCGCGGACGATCGGCAGGATGTCCTGGCCGAACGCGGCCACCTCCTCCTGGAAGTGCAGGTAGCCGGTGAGGAACAGGTTCACGCCGATCTTCTTGTATGCCACGATCCGCTCGGCGATCTGCTCCGGGGTGCCGATCAGCTGGGTCTTGAAGCCGTCGTTGTACTGGACCAGGTCCTCGAAGCTCGAGTCAGCCCACATGCCCTTGCCGTCCTTGGTGGACGCACCGGCTTCCTGCACGGCGTCGCGGAAGCCCTGGACTGCGGGCTTGTGTGCCTTCGCCACGATTTCGCGGAGCGTCTCGCGGGCTTCCTTCTCGGAATCGCGGGCGATGACAAAGCCGTTCAGGCCAAACCGCGGAGCGGACAAGGCGGAGGGCAAAGCGGCGGGCAGGGCGCTGTCGGTGCCCTGGGCTCCGCGGCCGGTCTCGCGCCCGCTTTCTCCTGCGGAAGAGACCACGCCGGCGATGTTCTCCTTGAAGCCTTCCAGGTCCTTGCCGTTGGAGAAGTACCAGTCGGCCACGCGGCCCGCGGTGGCCTGCGCCGCCGTCGAGTTTCCGCCGAAGAAGACCTCCGGGTGCGGGCGGCCCGGAACATCCACGGGTGCCGGGTTCAGGGTGAAATCGGTGATGTTGTAGTACTTGCCGGCCTGGCTGTACTCCTGCTCGGTCCAGAGGCCGCGCAGGACCCTGATGAATTCCTCGGTGCGGACGTAGCGTTCGTCGTGCTCCAGCCAGTCGAGGCCGAAGCTGGTGAACTCGTTTTTGAGCCAGCCGGAGACGATGTTGACGGCGGCGCGGCCGTTGGAGATGTGGTCCGCGGTGATGATGAACTTCGCGAGGACGCCAGGGTGCCACATGCCCGGGTGGACGGCGGCGATGACCTTTAGACGCTCAGTGGCGGCGAGCAGGGCCAGGGAGAAGGACGTTGCCTCGTGCTGCTTGTCGGCTCCGTAGGACGCGGCGTAACGGGTCTGTGTCAGGGCGTACTCGAAGCCGGAGTTCTCGGCGATCTGGGCGAGCTTCTTGTTGTAGTCAAAGTCCCAGCCGGTGCGCTGCTCGATGGTGGAGACCACCAGGCCGCCGGAAACGTTCGGCACCCAGTAAGCAAACTTGAGCGGCTCTGAAAGGCGTGCAACGTTGCTGATGTCTGTCATGAGTTTTCCTTTACTAGGACCCGCTCGCGCAGGACGTCCTGGATTCCGGCGATCGCCGGTTCGTTTTGGAGTGAGGTGGTGTCGCCCAGGGCGGTCCCCTCAAATAGTTGGGTGAGCAGCCGGCGCATGATCTTGCCGCTGCGGGTCTTCGGTACGTCAGGAACGACGACGACGTCGCGCGGCTTGGCGATCGGGCCGATCGCCTTCGCGACGTGGTTCCGGAGTTCCTCGGTGGTTGAGCCCGTCGAAACCCCTGCCTTCAGCACCACAAAGGCGACAATCGCGTGCCCGGTCTTGGGATCGGCCACCGGACAGACGCCGGCCTCCACGACGTCCGGGTGAGCCACCAGGGCCGACTCGATCTCGATGGTGGAGAGCAGGTGGCCGGAAACGTTCAGGGTGTCGTCAACGCGGCCCAGAATCCAGATGTCGCCGTCGGCGTCGTATTTCGCGCCGTCGCCGGCGAGGAACCAGCCCTGCTCCACATACTGGCTCCAGTAGGAGTCGTAGTAGCGGCGGGGGTTGCCCCAGACAGTGCGCGCAATGGCGGGCCCGGGGGCGTCAACCACAATGAAACCCTGGACGCCCGGCGGCACTGTATTGCCGGCGTCGTCCACGATCCTGGTACTGACGCCGGGCAGCGGGCGGGCCGCGCAGCCCGGCTTGAACTCGCTATCCGTCGGTGCGGGGGAGAGGATGGTGGCTCCGGTTTCGGACTGCCACCACGTGTCCACCACAGGTGCCGTGCCGGCTCCGACGTTCTGCCGCAGCCAGCGCCAGGCCTCAGGGTTCACGGCCTCGCCCACGGTGCCCAGCATCCGGATCGAGGAGAGGTCGTAGCTGTCCGGCACGCCGTCCGGGAACCAGCCCATGAGGGAGCGGACCAGGGTGGGCGCGGTGTAGTACTGCGTGACGCCGTAGCGATCGATGATTTCGAAGTGGCGGCCCGGGTGCGGGGTGTTGGGCGTGCCTTCGAAGATCACCTGGGTGACGCCGTTCGAAAGCGGGCCGTAGATCTCGTAGGTGTGCGCCGTGACCCAGGCGAGGTCCGCCGTGCACCAGTGCACGTCCTGGTCACGGAGTGCGGGGTCCGGGTTGCTGAACAGGTGCTCGAAGCTCCAGGACGCCTGTGTCAGGTAACCGCCGGACGTGTGGACCAGGCCCTTGGGCTTACCGGTGGTCCCGGAGGTGTACATGATGAACAGCGGCGTTTCGGCGTCGAACGCTTCGGCTTCGTGGACGTCTGCGGCGCTCCCGACGGCGTCATGCCACCACACGTCGCGGCCTTCAGTCATGGGGACGGCGGCCAGGTCCGCCGGCGCCGTGGTGCGGTTGATGACCAGGACGTGTTCGATCGCGTTGTCCCCGGCGACGGCTGAATCCGCGTTGTCCTTGACAGGCACGGCGACACCGCGGCGGAACTGGCCGTCCGTGGTCACCAGGAGCTTGGCTCCCGTGTCCTCGACGCGGAACTTCAGGGCGTCCGCGGAGAAGCCACCGAAAACGAGCGAGTGGATGGCGCCGATCCGGGCTACGGCGAGGGTGATGATGACCGTTTCGGGGATGACCGGCAGGTAGATGACCACGCGGTCGCCCTTGGTGATGCCCAGGGCCAGCAGGGCGTTGGCGGCCTTGGAGACTTCGCGCTGGAGCTCCGCGTAGGTGATGGCGCGGCGGTCCCCAGGCTCGCCTTCGAAGTGGAGGGCAACCTTGTTGCCGCGGCCATTTGCTACGTGGCGGTCCACGCAGTTGTAGGCGACGTTTAGCTTGCCGCCCTCAAACCAGACGATCTCCGGGCCTTTGCCCGCTGCGGCATCGGCCGGGACCCGGCGGTGGGCCGTGTGCCACGGCTTGCCGTCTTGGAGTCCTTCCGGCCGGGCCCAGTCCAGGCGGAGGGCCTGCTCTTCCCAGAAGGCCACATTGTCCGGTAGATCCGGTGTGTGCTTCGCGGTGGCCGCTGCGGCGCTGGCGGGACTCAGGGTGGGCAAAGGGGTGGCAGAAGATACTTCTGATGTCATAAATGTGCTCCATCGATCCTGGCGGTAGCACCCTTCGCTGTGTGCCGAGGATGGTCGCCTCAACGGGTGCGGTTATGAGGGCGGCAAGCCGCCCAGGGATGCTGCGGCTTCATCGATCCAGGTCTCTTGGCCGCTCGGGATGGTCACTTCCACTACAGCCGACCGCACACCCTGCGCCAAATCGGGGTGCCTGGGAATGTAATATTCGTTCATGCCTGGCTCCGGCGCCAGTCAATCAGTCAAATATTCGATCATGGGCTAGTCCGGGGACGCTGTACGCTTGCCTCATGGGCCACGCCAACGAGCCTGCCGTTATTGAGCGCCTGATGCGAAACAAAGGGCGGTGGGCCATCGTGGGCCTGACCACCAATGAGTGGCGCGCAGCTTACGACACCTCGCTGTTTATCCGCGACCGGCTCGGGATGGAGATCATCCCCGTCAACCTTCCTGGGGACACTGTCCACGGCGAAACCGGGTACCGCACACTGGGTGAGATTCCCGCTGAAAAGCAACCCCTCGACGTCGTCGACTGCTTCGTGAATTCGCACAAGGTCGGGGCGGTGGTGGATCAGGCAATTGCGGTAGGTGCCAAGGCCGTGTGGTTGCAGCTCGGCGTTATCGACGAAGCGGCAGCGGACCGTGCCAAGGCCGCCGGCCTGGACGTGGTCATGAACGTTTGCCCCGCGCAGCAGGCGTGGAAGTACAACCTCTGATCAGCGCTGCATGAGTTCCGGGTAGTGGCGTTCGGTCACGTCCGGGTGGGCGCGCATGCGGCCCTTGAGCATGTTCAGGCCGAAGGACGCGAGCATCGGGTTGGATGGGTCGTCGGAGATGCCGCGTGCCTGGGCCTTGAGCTCGGGCGGCAGGGGCACCGGATCGATGACCGCATCCAGCCGCGGCGACCAGAAGAACGGGACTGAGTAACGGTCCACGCCGGGTGGCGGCGCCTTGACCCGGTGGATCGTGGCGGCAAGGAAACCTTCCGTGGCCACCTCCAGCATTTCGCCCAAGTTCACCACCAGTGCCCCGGGAATGGGCTCAACCGGCGCCCATTCAGTTGTCCCGGGTGGCAGCACTTCGAGTCCGCCCACCTCGTCCTGGAGGAGCAGGGTGACAAAACCGTAGTCAGCGTGGGAGCCCACGCCCTGGTTCCCGGCCGCCTTAACCACGCCGCCGACGTAATGCACCAGTTTGCCCATCCAGGCCGGTTCGTTGCCGAAGGGTTCGTCGAAGTGGTCCTCGGGCAGTCCCAGCGAAACCGAGATGCCGCGCAGCAGTTCCATACCCACGCTGGACATCAGGTCGGCCCAGGCCATGGCCGCGGGTTTGAGTTCCGGTAGTGCCTCATCGGGCCACATGTTGTGACCCTGGAGGAGCCAGTACGGCTGATCGGCAGGGTAGTCGTGGACGGGTTCACGCTCCGGGGAGTAGTCGATCTGCTCGCGGGCGTCGGCCCGTCCCTGCGTGACTTCGGTGCCCATCCGGGTGTAGCCGCGGAAGTGCGGTGAAATCCTGTTGTCCAGCTTCATCCGCTCCTCGAGGGGCAGCTCGAAGAAGCGTTTAATGAGGGCCAGGAGCTCCTCGGCCTGACCGGGGGCCGCGCCGTACCCAGTGATTTGGAAGAAGCCCACATTGTGGGCGGCGTCCCGCAGCTCCTCAATGAAATCGGGGCTGAAGGAGCCGTACGGCTGGCGTGCAGCGCTCATGTCCAGAACGGGAATCGTGGCCTGATCAGGTGACATCTTCGCAGACTAGCACCGCAGGGAAGGGCTTTGTAGGCTCGGTCCATGGACGCAGCGCAACTCAAGGCAATCTGCCTGTCATTTCCCGGTTCCTTTGAGGATTTCCCCTTCGGTCCCGAGACCTCCGTGTTTAAGGTCCGGGCTGCCGTTTCCGGGGGAGCGCGGCACGAAGCGAAGATGTTTGCGCTGTCCGCCATGGACGCCGCGGACTGGCACGTGAACCTCAAATGCGAACCTGCCCTGGCCGAACAGCTCCGGAACGCACACCCCGAAATCACCGGCGCGTGGCACATGAACAAAACGCACTGGAACGGTGTACGGCTGGACGGTGCACTGCCGGATGACATGATCCGGGACATGGTGGAGGACTCCTACGACCTGGTCGTAGCCGGATTGAGCAGGAAACAGCAGGACCAGCTGGGGTGGGCGCGGCTGACTGGATCCCGGGACGGGTCTGTTGGCTGAGAAACGGATTGCGCGCGGCCGGCTCGATTACCCGGGTGTCGGCGCTACGGAGAATGGCCGCCCGCCGGCGGGATACCCGAGCCTGGTGTCCCAGGCCTATCTGGGCGACGGGTTGGAATTGTACCGCCGGGTGGCGCAGGGAATTCTGACCTGGGAGCTGCAGCGGCGTTCCGGGCTGCGCGTCCGGACCGAGTCCGACGTCGTCCGGCCTGGCGCACGCGTGGTGAGCGGATTCGGCGCCGGGCCCTTCCGCATCAACGCTCCCTGCGAAGTGGTGTGGGTCCGGCGGCCGGTGCCCGGCGACGGCCCGCAGTCGGCCGGTTTTGGCTACGGCACGCTGCCCGGCCATCCGGCGCGCGGCGAGGAGGCATTTGAGGTGGAGATTGACGACACCGGCCGGGTGTTCCTGAAGATCACTGCCTTCAGCAGGCCCGCCAACTGGTTCTACCGGGCAGGCGGCCTGGTGACCAGGGCCGCGCAACGGCACGTGACTTCGCGATACGTTGAAGGGGCACGTCAGCTCGCCGCGGGAAAGTCCATGTCCCGCAATGGAAGGAACACCCCATGATTTTTATCGTCGTTAAATTCAAGGTCAAACCCGACTGGTCCGAGCGCTGGCTCGGCCTCGTTGACGGCTTCACCAAGGCAACCCGCGCGGAGCCCGGCAACCTGTGGTTCGACTGGTCCCGCAGTGTGGATGACCCGCATGAGTTTGTGCTGGTAGAAGCCTTCAAGGACGACGCAGCCGGGGACCACGTCAACAGCAGGCACTTCAAGCAGGCGATGGCGGATATGCCGCAGGCCCTGGCCGAAACACCGCGGATCATCAGCCGCCAGCTCGACGGCGAGGGCTGGGACCGGATGGGCGAACTCACCATCTGACCATCGTCGGAGCACTGGATACGATTACTGCATGTGGATCGGCTGGATTGAATTCGACATCCTCCTCGGCGACGTCCAGAGCCTGAAGGAGAAACGTTCCGTCATCAGGCCGTTGCTGGCCGAGCTCAAACGCCGCTTCGATGTATCCGTCGCGGAGGTGGGGGATCACGATCAGTACCGGCGTTCGCAGGTGGGCGCGGGCCTGGTGGCAGCAGACCGGGCGCACCTCGTGGAGGTGCTCACCGCCGTCGAACGCCTTGTGGCCGCCCGGCCCGAATTTGAACTGCTGAGCTCGAGGCAGCGGGAGCTCCACAGCGATGACTAAACCAACGCGGGGTCACTTGACGCCCATCCCAAGGGGATTATTGGGCGGAAAGTGACCCCGCGTTGGTTTTATGGGTGGGGACTAGCCGAAGTACTTCGGCAGGGTCGCCTCGTGGGATTCGCGGAGGGCGTCCAGCGACATGGTGTCTACACCGTTGATCTCCAGGTTGCCGCTGGCTGCGTCCACCACGCCGATGCGGGTGTGGGCAAAGCCGCGGGCCGTGCACATGTCCTTGAACCGGACCTCTTCCGAGCGGGGCACGCCAACAATTGCGCGGCCCTGGGTTTCGGAGAACAGCGCCGTGAACAGGTCCACGCCGTCGCGGTCCAGGACGTCTTGCAGGGCGATCCGGGCACCCACGCCGTAGCGCAGCGAGGACTCAACGAGTGCTGCCGCGAGGCCGCCTTCGGAGAGGTCGTGCGCGGAGTCCACCATGCCGTCGCGGGACGCGTTGATCAGGATCTCACCCAGCGCGCGCTCGGCGGCGAGGTCAACCTTCGGCGGAAGCCCGCCCAGGTGGCCGCGCATGTTGGCCCATTCCGAACCGTCCAGCTCGGCCGCCGTCGTGCCCAGCAGGTAGATGGCCTGGCCATCTTCCTTCCAGCCCGACGGCGTGCGGCGGGCGACGTCGTCGAGCTTGCCCAGCACTGCCACCACGGGGGAGGGGTGGATCGGCGTGGTGCCGGTCTGGTTGTACAGCGAGACGTTGCCGCCGGTGACCGGGATGCCCAGCACCATGCAGGCGTCGGACAGGCCGCGGATGGCCTCGGCGAGCTGCCACATCACGTCCGGGTCCTCGGGGGAGCCGAAGTTCAGGCAGTCGCTGACGGCCATCGGGACGGCGCCGGAGGTGGCCACGTTGCGGTAGGCCTCGGCCAGCGCCAGCTGTGCGCCGTGGTACGGGTCGAGGTAGGTGTAGCGGCCGTTGGCGTCAGTGGCCAGGGCAACGCCCAAGCCGGTTTCCTCGTCCACGCGGACCACACCGGCGTCGTCCGGGAACGCCAGGGCGGTGTTGCCGCCCACGTACCGGTCGTACTGGTTGGTGATCCAGGCCTTGCTGCACATGTTCGGCGAGGCCACGAGCTCGGTGACGGCGGCAGCCAACTCCGCGGGGGCGGAGGGACGGCCGGTGTCCTGCACAGAGCCGGTGAAGGAATCGGCCTGTACGGAATCCTGCCAGGACGGGCGGGCGTACGGGCGGTCGTAAACCGGGCCGTCGTGGGCCACGGTGCGCGGGTCGACGTCCACGATGACTACGCCGTCCCAGGTGATGATCAGGCGGCCGGTGTCGGTGACCTCGCCGAGCCAGGAATACTCCACGGCCCACTTGTCCATCACAGCTTCGAACGCGGCGATGTTCTCCGGGGTGACCACAGCCATCATGCGTTCCTGTGACTCGGACATCAGGATCTCGCCCGGGGTCAGGGTGGGGTCGCGCAGCAGGACAGAGGTGAGTTCAACTTCCATGCCGCCGTCGCCGTTGGAGGCCAGTTCGGACGTGGCGCAGGAGATGCCAGCGGCGCCGAGGTCCTGGATACCCTCAACCAGCGAGCCCTTGAAGAGCTCCAGGCAGCATTCGATCAGGACCTTCTCGGCGAAGGGGTCGCCCACCTGGACGGCGGGGCGCTTGGACGGCTTGGTGTCGTCGAAGGACTCCGAGGCCAGCACCGAAGCGCCGCCGATGCCGTCGCCGCCGGTGCGTGCACCGAACAGGACCACTTTGTTGCCCTTGCCGGACGCGTTGGCGAGGCGGATGTCCTCGTGGCGCATAACGCCAACAGCCAGCGCGTTGACCAGCGGGTTGCCCTGGTAAACCGAGTCGAACACCATTTCGCCGCCGATGTTCGGCAGGCCCAGCGAGTTGCCGTAGCCGCCGATGCCGGCAACGGCACCGTGCATGACGCGGGCAGTGTCCGGGTGGTCGATGGCGCCGAACCGCAGCGGGTCCATCACGGCAACCGGGCGTGCACCCATGGAGATGATGTCGCGGACAATGCCGCCGATGCCGGTTGCGGCACCCTGGTAGGGCTCCACGAACGACGGCGAGTTGTGGGACTCGATCTTAAACGTCACGGCCCAGCCGTCGCCCAGGTTGGTGACGCCGGCGTTTTCGCCGATGCCCACCAGCATGTCCTTCTTCATCTCGTCAGTCACCTTGTCGCCGAACTGGCGCAGGTGGTTCTTCGAGGACTTGTAGGAGCAGTGCTCGCTCCACATCACGGAGTACATGGCCAGTTCGGCGCCAGTGGGGCGGCGGCCCAGGACCTTGACTACCTCGTCGAACTCGTTCTGCTTCAGGCCCAGTTCTGCCCAGGGGAGTTCGGTGTCCGGCGTCTTGGCGGCGTTCTCGACGGTGTCGATGTTGAACTTCTTGGCGGTCTCGACAGGCTCGACCACCGAATTGATCTCGGTCATTTGCTGCCTCCCACAATCTTGTTCAATACGGAGGTGAAGAAACCCAAGCCGTCGGTGTCTGAGCTGCCGACGCCAGCGGAGCCGGACACAACAGTCTCGGGGCCGAAGCCAACTTCCACGGCGTGCTCGGGGTGCGGCATGAGGCCCACCACGTTGCCGGCGGCGTTGGAGATGCCGGCGATATAGCGGCGCGAGCCGTTGGGGTTGAAGCCCACGTAGCGGAACACGACGCGGCCTTCGGCTTCGAGTGCGTCAAGGACTTTTTCGTCCGCGATGTATTGGCCGTCCTGGTTCTTCAGCGGCACGGTGATTTCCTGGCCGGCCTCGTAGTCCAGAGTCCAGGCGGTGTTGCTGTTTTCCACACGAAGGACCTGGTCGCGGCACATGAACTTCAGGTGGTCGTTCTTGATCATGGACCCGGGCAGCAGGTGCGACTCGGTCAGGATCTGGAAGCCGTTGCAGATGCCCAGCACAGGCAGCTTGGCGTCGGAGTTCGCAGCATCGATGATTTTGGACATCAGCGGCGCGAAGCGGGCAATGGCGCCGGCACGGAGGTAATCGCCGTACGAGAAACCGCCGGGGATCACGACGGCGTCCACGTCACCCAGGGTGGTGTCCGCGTGCCAGAGCGGCACTGCGGTGCCACCGGCGAGCCGGACTGCACGGGCGGCGTCGCGGTCGTCAAGGGTGCCGGGGAAGGTGACAACGCCGATCCGGGCACCCGCTAAGCGGGGCTCGGCGGCGACGGCGATTGCCTCGCCGATCAAGGGAAGTTCAGTCATCTCAGGCCTCGACGACCTCGACGTTGACGACGTCTTCGATCACGGGGTTGGACAGCAGGGTCTCGGCGGCTTCGCGGGCCTGGGCCAGGATTGCGTCGGTCACCTCGCCGTCAACCGTGAGTTCAAAGCGCTTGCCCTGACGGACAGAGCTAAAGCTGGTGAAGCCCAGACGGGGGAGTGCACCCACGATGGCCTTCCCCTGCGGGTCCAGAATCTCGGGCTTGGGCATGACGTCAACAACGATCCGGGGCATCCGGCAACTCCTGTGCGTGAGCATTGGGTAAGGGCGCAGCGGAGTCACGCCGTCTTACGCCGTTCCGGGATGTTTTTGGACAGTGTCTTTAGAACAGTGTTCCTAGAACAGCGTGGACGGGCGCTCCGCGAGCTTGCTAGCCCATTCTACCGGGCCGAGCGCTGCACCCTGTATTCGGTGGGATCGGCAACAGTCATCTCGGCGGGGAGTACTTTCGAGAGGTGAAGGACGACAGCGGCTATAGCCTCGCGGAGGCAGCGTCACTAGGATTGCGGCATGGCTGAAAAATCGAAATCCCTGCTGTTGCCGGTGATGGCCGTGGCCGTTTTTGCCGGGCTGGGCCGGATGGTTCTGCAGAAGATCAAGGCAGACCGGGCTGCCCGGGAAACGCACGTGACCGGCCCCATGGACGAAAAGACGCGCCAGTGGATCAGCGACGTGGTCCGGACGCCCAGGCAGTAGCGGCCAAGGACTGGCCCGGGCCTTAGGAATTTAGGCAAGCCCCACTGGGCGCCCCCGATTGGGGGCGCCCATTTTTGTGCCCAGCGCCAGGGGGTGCGCCAGATCACCGCTGCAAAATGCCGGCCCCGCGCCGCGGCCCCAGAGTTCTCCCAAGCTTGTTTCAGAACCTCCTAGCCATGTGACGTTCTAGACACTATGGTCATAGGACGTCGTATGTGGCAGGTGGTATCCCCGTGGGTGCCGAGACCGCCCGCACGGCCGAATTCTCCCGATCCGCCGCCCCGCGGCGCCTTGAAAGGATATGGATTTGCGAATTTTCACTCAGCGGAGCCGGTACCGGAATATTGGCCGGACCGCAGGAGCCGGGCTGGTGGCGCTGGCGCTGCTGGCCGGATCCGGGATCGCCGCGCAGGCGGCATCGATCCCCTCAAACAGCCCCACCGCACCTCCCGGGTCATTTGCGGAGGCCAACATCGGCGCCGACCGTACAGCGGCGAACTTCTTTTACCGGATTCCCGCCCTTGCCTATGTGGGCAACAACGTGGTGCTCGCCTCATGGGACGGCCGTCCCGGCAGCGCAGCGGACGCCCCCAATCCCAACTCGATCGTGCAGCGCCGCAGCACCGACGGCGGCCAGACCTGGGGCCCCGTGCAGGTCATCGCGGCAGGCCACGTGGCCGATGCCGTAGGCCCGAAGTACGGATACAGTGACCCGTCCTACATTTACGACGCCGAGGCCGGCAAGGTCTTCGCACTGTTTGTGTACTCCAAGGACCAGGGCTTCTTCGGCAGCCAGTTCGGTAACAACGACGCCGACCCCAACGTGATCTCCTCCGCCGTCATCGAGTCTTCCGACGGCGGTGTCACCTGGAGCCAGCCGCGCCTCATCACCAAGGTCACCAAGCCGGGCACCAGCAAGACGAGCCCCGTAGCCGGCGACGTCCGCTCCAACTTCGCGTCCTCCGGCGAGGGCATCCAGCTCAAGTACGGCCAGTACAAGGGCCGCCTGGTGCAGCAGTACGCCGGCGATGTGCGCCAGGCCGACGGCACCAACAAGATCCAGGCTTACAGCGTGTACTCGGACGATCATGGCGCCACCTGGCACAAGGGCGCCAACGTGGGCGACCGCATGGACGAGAACAAAACCGTGGAGCTTTCCGACGGCCGCGTCATGCTGAACTCGCGCGACAACGCCAACCAGGGCTACCGCAAGGTGGCCATCTCCACCGACGGCGGCGCCACCTACGGTCCCGTCACGCAGGACACCGAACTGCCGGACCCGGCCAACAACGGCTCCATCGCCCGGATGTTCCCCGCCGCGGCACAGGGCTCGGCGGACGCCAAGAAGCTCATCTTCACAAACTCCAATTCCAAGACCGGCCGCGAGAACGTCTCCGCCCGCATCTCCTGCGACGACGGCGCCACCTGGCCCGGCGTGCGCACCATCCGCGCCGGGTTCTCCGCCTACTCCACCGTGTCCCGCCTCGAGGACGGCAAGTTCGGCGTCCTTTATGAGGGCAACTACACCGACAACATCCAGTTCGCGAAGTTCGACGACGCGTGGCTGAACTACGCCTGCGCCCCGCTGTCCGTGCCCGCCGTGACCACCACACCCGGCGCCACCTCGCAGGTGGCCGTCACCGTCACCAACCAGGAAGCCACCACGCTCACCAGCGCCACCGCCACCGTCTACACCCCGGCCGGCTGGACCGCCACCACGGTGCCCGTGCCCGCCGTCGCACCCGGCGCCTCGGCCACGGTCAATGTCGCCCTGACCTCGCCGGCGAACGCCAGCGGCCCGCAGAACCTCAACGCGGCATTTACGACGTCGGATGGCCGGGTTTCGCAGTTCACCTTTACCGCCACTGTCCCGTCGGCTCCGCAGGTGGGACTCACCATCACCGGAACCGCCCCGGCCCGTGACGTTATCGCCAGCCCCTACCAGGCAGGCAACGTGCTGAGCTACACGTTCGCCGTCAAGAGCACGGCGAACGTCACGGCGAATTCGGTCCCAGTTTCCGGCACCTTCGAGTCCGGTTTCCTGCCTCCCGCGCCCGGCGCACCCAGTGCCGCCAACTGCCGGTTCAACAACCTGGCTGCCGGTGCCACGTATAACTGCACCACGGCCAAGCACACGGTGACCACAGAGGACATCGAGCGCGGCTACTTCATTCCCCAGGCAAGCTTCGCCATCACAGCCAGCGCGACGCCGTCGCTCACCAAGACGGTTCCGTTCACCGGGGCTGCGGTGGCCCTTCGTGATGGTCTGGTTTCCGCCAGCATCAGCGGCGCCCGTGCCGACTCCGGCCGTGACCTCGCCACCGCGCCGTACGCCGCCGGCGACGCTGTTCCGTACACGTTCAGCGTGAGCAACACGAGCCCGCTTGTGGAGAAAGTGGTTCCCACCGCCGGCAACTTCAGCCCGTTCGTCCCCGAAGGCCCGGGTAACTGCCGCTACGGCGTGCTGCCGGCCGGCCAGGGCTACACCTGCGCCACGCCGCGCCACACCGTGACCGCGGAGGAGGCCGCGCAGGGCTACTTCGTTCCAAAGACCACCTGGGAGGTCAGTTCCGCAGGCCAGAGCACCAAGGTCTACACGATCGACGGCGGCGAAGTGGACCTCAAGGTCCGCGACGCCAAGCTGGAAGGCACCGTTTCCGCTGAGTGGGCCGACACCGACGGCGACCGTTACGCCAGTGAAGGCGATGCCGTCTCGTACACCTACACCGTTGGCAACGCCGGCAATGTTGCCGTCACCGGGCTCAGCGCCCCGGACGCCTCGATCAATGAGCCGAACCTGGCCGTGGGCGGGACTGTGACGGCCACGCGCGAGCACGTCCTGACCGCGGCCGACATCGAGGCAGGCCGCCTCGACGCCCTCTCGTTCGAAGCTATGGCCACCAACGGCGCCAAGCATGTCACAGCTACGGTGACCGGCGGCGCACTGCTGCTGGACCTCCAGCCGGCACAGCCCGAGACGGTCCCCGTCCTCGCCGTCCAGGACCTCGAGGGGCAGGCGGCTCCCGTCGATCTCGGCACGCAGGACAAGTACCGCAACGGCCAGAAGGTGACCCTGAAGGGTCTCGATTACGGCCAGTGGTACTACGTGTACCTGAATAAGACGAGCTACCGGATCGGCTGGATTTTCCCCGCCACGGACAACACGGTGGAGTTCATCCTGCCCTCCGATGTGAACTACGGCCGCGACGACGTTGTGGTTTTGGACAAGGACGGCAAGCAGGTTTCCTTTGACCGGCTGCAGGTGACGCCGAAGGGCTGAGCCATGGTGGTTTCCTAGAACCAACGAAGACCTCCGCGTGGAGCCGGACTTACCCAAAGTCCGGCCCACGTGGGGGTCTTCTTTTGTGCCTTCCCGCCCCGCCCTTGTAGCTGCATGATTGACGTATGCACCCGATGTGTCCTATGTCATATTCAGCTCTCAGTCTGTACTGTTTGTAACGGCTGGTCACAGCATTACAAAATCTGTAATGTCGTGTGCCGTTCCCAGCTGCTCCAGACCGGCAACGTGGCCGGCCGTTCCTCGTGAAAGGTGTAGTCGCTCGTGAAATCAACTGGAAAAAGCCCCATTCGGGGCGGGGGTATCCGGAAGGCGACGGCATTGGCCGTGGGCTTACCGCTGCTCCTTTCTTCGATGGCGTTGAGCCCCGCTACCGCGGCGCCCGCTGAAGCAAACACGGCAGTTGCCTCAAAGAAGATCAACCCCGGCGATTACCCCGCCGGACGTTACATTGTGGTGCTGGCCGAGAAACCGGCGGCCACCTACGAGGGTGGGTCTCCCGGACTCGCAGCGACGAAGCCCCAGAACGGCCGCAAGCTTGACGCCGACCGGCCCGAAGTCCAGCAGTACCAGGCTCACCTTGAGGGCAGGCAGAACGCCGTGGCCGGATCCGAAAGCATCCGGATCAAGCGCCAGTACACGGCTGCCATCAACGGGTTTTCGGCCGACCTGACTGCCGACCAGGCCGTTAAGCTCGCCAAGGACCCGTCCGTCCTGGTAGTGGCACCGGACACGGAGAACGCGCCGGATTACTCCACCACGGACTTCCTTGGGCTCAGTGGAGAAAACGGCCTCTGGAAGACTGCCTTCGGCGGGCAGGAAAATGCCGGCAAAGGCGTCGTAGTGGGCGTTATTGACTCCGGCTACACCCCCTCCAACCCGTTCTTCGCCGGGGAAGCCGTGCAACCCCTTACCGGCCAGGCCCAGGTGGGGGCTCCGTACCGCACCGCGGACGGCCACATCGCCATGCTCAAATCCGACGGCGACACCTTCGTCGGTGAGTGCCAAAAGGGCCAGGGGACTGGGGCCGCTTTTGACGGCAGCGCCTGCAACTCCAAAGTCCTGAGTGCCCGCTACTTCGCTGACGACTACATGGCGTACGTGGCACCGGAGAACCGTGCCCCCGAAGAACTGATTTCGCCTGTGGATGTGGGAAGCCACGGGACGCACACCGCCAGCACCGCTGCGGGCAACGCGAACGTCCGGGCCAACCTGGGTGCAACCGATATGGGTGTCACCAGCGGTGTGGCACCGGCTGCAAAGGTCTCCGTCTACAAGGTGTGCTGGGAGGACGACAATCCGGCCACCGGAGGGTGCTACAGCTCCGCCTCCGTTGCCGCGATCAATCAAGCCGTCCTGGACGGCGTGGATGTGCTGAACTACTCCATCTCCGGCAGTACCTCAACCACTACGGACCCGGTTTCGCTGGCCTTTCTCTCCGCGGCCTCAGCCGGAATCTTTGTTGCCGCGTCAGCCGGAAACTCGGGGCCGACCGCAAGCACCGTGAACCACGGCGCGCCGTGGCTGACCACAGTGGCCGCGAGCTCCTTCTCCACGGAATTGCAGGGCACCGTCGAATTTGAGGACGGCAGCAAGTACCGCGGCGCCAGTCTTATGGCCGCTCCCGTTCCTGCCAGCAACGTTGTGCTGGCGGCAAGTGCCGCAGCCGCCAGCGCAGCAAACCCGGAACTGTGCGCACCCAATGCCCTGGATCCCGCCAAGGTAGCAGGGAAGATTGTTGTCTGCGACCGTGGGGTGGTGGACCGCGTAGCCAAGAGCGCCGAGGTGCAGCGTGCCGGCGGCATCGGCATGATCCTGGTCAACGTGACCACCTCCTCCGAGGACCTTGACCGCCACGCAGTCCCCACCGTGCACGTGAACCCGCCGGCCACACAGCAGATCAAGGACAAGATCATTGCCAACCCCGGGATCAAGGTCGCCCTGGCGAACACGGACACCACGGGGCTTCCGGCCGCGCCGCAGCCGCAGATCGCCGGCTTCTCTTCCCGGGGCCCGCTGCTTGCCACCGGCTCAGACCTGCTCAAGCCTGACGTGGCGGCGCCCGGCGTAGCGGTGCTGGCAGGCGTTTCGCCCATCGGTTCCGGCGGCGACCAGTTCGGCATGATGTCCGGCACGTCAATGGCGGCGCCGCATGTGGCCGGATTCGGGGCGTTGATTCTGGCCAAGAACCCCACATGGTCTCCGGCCACCGTCAAGTCGGCCATGATGACCACGGCAGCTGATATCAAGAACGAAGACGGCAGCCGGAACGGTGACGTTTTCGCCACCGGCGCCGGCCAGGTGGACATTGCGCGGGTCCTGGATCCCGGCTTGGTCTATGACAATTCAGCGGACGACTACCTGAAGTTCATTCAGGGAACGGGCCTGGACCTGGGCATCCCGGATCTCGGATCAACGGCGCCGCGGGACATGAACGTTGCCTCGTTCGCGCTGGGGGCGCTTACTGGGAAGACCGAGGTCACCCGGACTCTTACCGCGCTGACCCCGGGCGTTTACCGGGCCAAGGCCGATGTTCCCGGCATCAAGGTGACGGTCACGCCGTCGATCCTTAGCTTTAATGCTGCCGGCGAGAAGCGCACTTTCAAGGTCAAGTTCGAGAACACCAGCGCTGCTTTGGGGCAGTTTGCCATGGGCAACCTCGTCTGGCAGGGTGCCGGCAAGAGCGTGGCATCGCCGGTGGCTGTCCGTCCGCAGTCGGTGGTGGCGCCAGCGAACCTGGCCTTCGCCTCGGAAGGCGGCCAGGGGCAGGGTGACATCCCGGTGGTTTCCGGCACCAACGCGCCCGTGAAGATCACCTTGGATGGTCTGTCCAAGGCTGACTCCTCGGCCATCGAGCTGGTGCCCGGACCGCTGGCCCTCGAAACGAACGCGTCCAACTTCGCCAAGGAGGTCACCGTTCCGGCAGGATCGCCGTTGGCAAAGTTCTCCGTCTTTTCAGCCGACCAGGCCGCCGACTTCGACATGGTGGTCTTCAACCCGGCGGGACAGGCGCTGCTGGCCCAGACTGCCTCCGCCAGTGAATCGCTTTCGGTTCCGAACCCGGCGCCAGGGGTTTACACGATTTTTGTGAACCTCTATGCAAGCCCCAATGGGCAGCCCACCAAGGCGTCCGTGGACGCAGCGGTGCTGGGAGCCAATGTAGGAAATGCAACGGTGACCCCCAATCCGCTGCGGCTCGGTAATGGCCAAGCAGGAATCGTGAAGCTCCAGTGGAAGGATCTCGCGGAGGGCTCATATATCGGCCGGGTGACGTTCGCCGGTTCGAGTGTGCCGACGTTCGTCTCCGTGGTGGTCACACCGGGCAGTGCTGTGGTGGTCCCTGATGATGAAACGGCCGATAACCCTGCCGCGGGATCGAAAGACAAGACGGACAAGGTCAAAAAGGAAAAGAAGAAGCAGGAGGTCCCGGAGTTCTCCGGAAACCGCAACATGGATCTCTAACTCTTCAGAATGAGCACGGGGACGCCGCCGGACCGCTTGGGTCCGGCGGCGTTTCCGTCGGTGGCGGAGGCCTCCGCCGAAGGTCAGGTCTCGCCGCGGGAACCCGTTGTCCCGCCCAGCAGGGGAGCCATGGCGCGCCAGCGGGAGATTTCACAGCCGTCAGTTCGCCGGAAAGTCACACTGACGGGACGGCCGTTGATGGAGCCGGTCACAACGGCCACCTGCGGCCCGCCGTATTGCTGCGTGCAAAGCTTCGGGGGACCCGGTTTGGGGAAGAAGATGTCCTCGCCGAAGCGTTCCATGGCTGACAACGCTCCTGCCGGATCCGGCAACGTGCAACCGTCCGCGGGGCGGCCATTTTGGACTATTAGCCGGAATTCGTACTCGGGGGCGTAGGGGTCTTCCGTGACCCTGATGGTCAACTCCAGATCCTTCATACCGTCCTCCCCGCAGGTCGAAGCGGTGCCAAGGCCTGCGCCAGGCGCCCGCGGAGCGCGGCAGCCTCGGCCGCGAATGCCCGCTGATGCTCAACGTAGGCCGCTTTGCCTCCAGCGGTTTCGATCCGGATGGGCGGGTAGCCCCACTCCGCGAGGTCGTAGGGGGAGGCCTGCATGTCCATGGCCCGGATCCGCCAGGACAGTTCGAAGCAATCCATGACCAGTTCGCTGGAAAGCGCGGGCAGCAGCTTGTACGCCCACTTGTAGAGGTCCATGTTGGCGTGAAGGCAGCCGGGCTGTTCCATGTGCCGCTGGTTTTCGCGGCTGGGCGCCAGTTCGTTCAGCGCAATGGCATCGGGAGTGTAGAAGCGGAAGGCATCAAAGTGTGAGCACCGGATCCTGTTGTCCTCCACCACTTTGTCCGTGCCGGCGGATCCCAGTCTTAGCTGCAGGTATTCATGGCGCAGGTCGAACTTATCCTGGCGGTAGACCATGGCCCATTCGTGGAGCCCGAAGCAGCCGAACTGCGCAGGCCGGGCAGCGGTGCCGCGGAGAATGATGTCCGCGAAAGCCACAGCCTCGTGCCGGTCGGCCAGGAATTTGTCGCGGTCAAACGTCACGGCAGGGGTTCCTGGCGGCAGCCCCAGGGAGGCGAGCTCGCCGTCGTCGAGCGTTCTATAGTGCTTCCAGCCCATGCGGGCGGACGCCGCTTCGCCGGTTAGTACGACGCCGGCTCCCGGGTGCCAGCGCAGCAGCTGGCCAGGCTTCTGGGTGTAGTAGGTGAAAAGAAAGTCCTCCACCGGGTGCTTCCGGCCTGCGGAACGGCGGGCAAGGTAGGGATCAGAGTAACGGCGGACGCGTTGGGCGTGCGCTTCTTCGCGGGCACGCGAGGCATCGGCCGTCAGCAGGCTAAGTTGCTCCACCGCTGGCACCCAGGACGTCCTGGGCTGCGTTCCAGGCACCGATTTCGCAGCCGTTGGTGCGCGCGAACGCGGTGCCCACGGGAGTATCGTCCACAATCCCGGTGACCGTGGCGGTCTGCGGGCCGCCGTATTGTTCGGTGCAGGCCACGTCTTTGCTCCTGGGAGCCGGACTGAGGAGGGCCGCGTTGTTTTTGAGGGCAGCGCAGGCGGCCTCGGGCTTGGGGTGCTTGCTCTCAGCGGTGGGGAGGCCATCGCGGCAAACCAGTGTGTAGTTCACCGCCGGTTCAGTGGGAGAGGGCTTGACCATGATGGCAAGCTCGGCGTTTCCGGCGCCGGGGCCTGCCGTCGGGGCCGGCGGTGCGGAAGGTGACGGTGCCGGGACGGTGGTCTCGGTGTCCGGCGCGGGGGCGGCCGAAGTGCCCTGGCTGGCGGAGGGGCTGGCTGTGGGACTGGCTGTCGGGGTGGCGGACGAAGTCCCGGTCCCATCGGGCGTGCCGGTACACGCTGCGAGCCCGGCAATGGCGAGGACCGCCAGCAGTGGCCGTAGTTTTCGCAAACGCATGGACCCTCCTAGGTTGCTGCCATTTTACGCCTTGCCTGGATACTCGACGACGGGTCTACTCCCCGGCGGGGTGCCCGTCGGTTCCGGCGGTGGCGGCGATGAGCCCCATCATGGATTTGTGCAGCTCGCCCACCTGTTCACGGGTCAGCCCCAGGCGTTCCATCATGGTGCCGGGGACGGCGATGGCCTGCTGGCGCAGCGCGTCGCCGGCGGAGGTCAGACCCACGGCAAGGCTGCGTTCATTTCCGTCCACCCGATGGCGGGTAATAAAGCCTGCCTCCTCCAGCCGTCGAAGAAGCGGTGAGATGGTGGCCGGCGCCTGCACCAGGGCGTCACTGATGCTGCGCAAGGTACGGGGTGCCGATTCCCAGAGGCACAGCATCACGAGGTACTGCGGGTGCGTGAGTCCGAGCTTCTCGAGGACGGGCTTGTAGGCGCCCACTACGCTTCTGGATGCCACGGTCAGGGCAAAACAGAGCTGCTGCTCCAAGAGGAGGTCATCGTCCTGCTGCCGCGCGGCGCCGGCCCGTACCGTCATCACATTCCTCCAATAGTTAGTGCACTAATTGTTAGCGTACACTGGAGCGAGTAGATGGTTCTATCGAAGGGGTCACTTTCATGGGCACAGGCAAGTCGGCGGACAAAGGCAACGCATCCCAGCGGTTCATGCGGGCAACCGGGAAGCTCCGGGCAATTTTCGGCCCGGCCAACCGGAGTTCCCTGGTGCATGACATGACCGAAGATAACCGGGCACTCCTTGCTCAGCGCGAGCGGGAAACCCAGCAATGGGAAACGCTCACCCGCCCGGACGGCAGTACCTATGTTGTGCCCAGGAACCCGGACGACCAGTCCCTCCGCTGAACCTCTCCCGGCCGTCCCATCAGGCCGAACCTCACAAGGCGCTTTTTGTGGCCGCGGGCGTAAAATAGGGGCACTGACTCCAACAGGAGGTAGCGGCTCTTTCACCCGCAACGCGGGAAGGGGGTGGAAACAATGGGACATGCGCTCACCGGCTTTATGCACGTGACTGACAGGCTCCGTTTTGTCTTCGGGCCGGCAACACGTCTGGACACGGATTCGCCCGTCGTCCACAAGCATGATGACTACGAGCAGGCCTCTGATGAGGACCTTTCCCACTTCGTAGTGGAAACCGATTCCGAAGGTCATCACTATGCAGTGCGCCGCGAAGAATTGGAAAAGCAGGGCTGAACAAATGCAACGCGGGGTCACTTTTGGCCCGATAAACGAAGGTTATCGGGCCAAAAGTGACCCCGCGTTGTCTTGGAAGGAGCGTTCCGCCTAGCGCCCGGTGCCGCCGTAGACGGTTGCCTCGTCCTCGCTGTCCAGGTCGAAGGCCTTGTGGATGGCACGGACGGCGTCATCGAGGAGATCGGCATGTGTCACAACGGAGATCCGGATTTCCGAGGTGGAGATCATGTTGATGTTGATCCCGGCGTCGGACAGTGCCTTGAAGAACGTTGCGGAGACGCCCGGGTGTGAGCGCATGCCGGCCCCGATCAGAGACAGTTTGCCGATCTGTTCGTTGTATTCGATGTTCTCGAAGCCGATGTCCGGCTGCGCGGCCTTGAGCGCTGCCAGGGCCTCCGCGCCTTCGACGATGGGGAGCGTGAAGGAAATGTCCGTCCGGCCCGTGCCATGTGTGGAAACGTTCTGCACGATCATGTCGATGTTCGAGTGGGCGTCGGCAATGACCTGGAAGATCGCCGCGGCCTTGCCGGGGATGTCCGGTACACCCACCACGGTGACCTTGGCTTCGGAACGGTCGTGTGCAACGCCGGAGATGATTGGCTGCTCCAAGGCAACTCCCTCTTGAGTGGTGATCTTGTCTTCGGCGCTGGGGATGACCCAGGTGCCTTCGTTCTGGCTGAATGAGGACCGGACATGCAACGGCACGCCGAACCGGCGCGCGTATTCAACGCAGCGCAGGTGCAGGATCTTTGCGCCGGACGCCGCGAGTTCCAGCATTTCCTCGCTGGAGATGGTGTCAATTTTCTGGGCGGACGGCACCACGCGGGGGTCTGCGGTGTAGATGCCGTCAACGTCCGTGTAGATCTCGCAGACATCGGCGTCGAGCGCGGCAGCCAGGGCGACGGCGGTGGTGTCCGAGCCGCCGCGGCCCAGGGTGGTGATCTCGTTGGTGCTGCGGCTCATGCCCTGGAAGCCGGCCACGATCGCGATGTGCCCCTTGTCCAGCGCCGTACGGATGCGGTGCGGATCGACGTCGATGATTCGCGCCTTGCCGTGGATGCCGTCGGTGATCATGCCGGCCTGGGAGCCGGTAAAGGACTGTGCTGAGGCGCCGAACTTGTTGATGGCCATGGCCAGCAGGGCCATGGAGATGCGCTCACCGGCCGAGAGGAGCATGTCCATCTCGCGGGCAGGGGCGGAGTCGGTCACCTGCGCGGCGAGGTCCAGGAGTTCGTCGGTAGTGTCGCCCATGGCCGAAACGACCACCACCACTTCGTTGCCGGCGCGCTGTGCGTCGACCACGCGCTTTGCGACGCGCTTGACGCCCTCAGCATCCGACACGGAGGAGCCGCCGAACTTCTGCACGATCAGCTGTTTGGTCACGGCAGCGGATTCGGGCAGCTCCTGTGGCTGCGTTGCTGCGTGCACTTCGGAAGTGGGCGTACTCATGCGCGTACCTTCACTGGATCAATCGGAGTTCTGGAGGTCAGGCACGGCCTTGCGGCTGGACGGCGTGACGTGTCAGCCCAGTTTATCGCCGCCTGTGGCCGGACGCGGAATTGTGTCCAAATCTCAGCCTTCCGGCGGATACTGCGCCCGTTGGCTCAGGCGTAGGCTCGTATAGTCGGTATGCATGAACGGCTCGGGGGACAGGTGCTCGGAAAATGACAGAAAATTGGGAGAAAATAGGCATTCCGGCCCAGCCGGAAAGCGCTCACCAGGATGGCATCAGCGCCACTGCGGTGAGCCGCAGCTTCGGGCAGGTGCACGCTGTCGAGCACATGGATTTCCATGCTCCGGCGGGTAAAGTCACCGCCCTGATAGGCCCTAACGGGGCCGGTAAGACCACCCTGTTGCTCATGCTGGCTTCGCTGTTGGCGCCGGATTCAGGCACCATCACGGTGGATGGGCTGGACCCGCAGCACCACCGCGCGGAAGTGCGTAAAAGAATTGGCTGGATGCCGGACACCCTCGGGGTGTGGGAGTCCCTGACTGCCCGCGAAATCCTTACGCAGATAGCCCGTTTCTACCAGCTGCCCAAGGCCGGCATCCAGCAGCGCGTCACCGCGATGCTGGACCGGGTCCGCCTGAGCGACCTGGCGGACCAGCCGGCCCGCGTCCTGTCCAGAGGGCAGCAGCAGCGACTCAGCCTGGCCCGTGCCCTGATCCACGATCCGTCCGTGCTCCTACTCGATGAGCCGGCGTCCGGCCTGGACCCGGGATCGCGGGTGGAGCTGCGCGTGATGCTGCGGCAGCTCGCGGCGGAGGGCAAATCCATAGTGGTCTCCTCCCACGTACTCAGCGAGCTGGACGAGATTGCCGACGCCGCGGTGTTCGTCAACCAGGGGAAGACGGTCCGGCACCAGACCACTGACGAGGCTTCCGCCTCCGGCAGGCGCTACGCCATCTCGGCAACCGACGGTCCCGCGCTCGCCGCCAAACTCACGGAACTGGGCCTGGCATTCCGGGTTGAGGACGGCCGCCGGCCAGCCGTCAGCCTGGTGTTGCTGAACGACGACGACGCCGCCCGCCTCCTGCGCGACCTGGTCCTGGCCGGCGTCGGGGTCAGTTCCTTTGCCCCCGCGTCTGGTGCCCTGGAAGAGACGTACATGAACCTTGAGGGGGAGCGGCGATGAGCCAGCTGACAGATACAACGCAGCGCCCGCCGGCGTCCGGCTTTGGTGCCGGCTACCTTGCCGGTATCCGGGATGTGGTGGTCCTGGAACTCAAACAGCGGCTCCGGTCCCGCGGCTGGTACATCATGCTGGCGATCTGGTTCATCCTGACGGGCCTGGTGACCTGGCTGACGTGGGCCAGCTGGAATGCCCAGCGCGAAGCCCAACGCGCC
Organism: Pseudarthrobacter lactosi; assembly: GCF_055412785.1. NCBI lineage: Bacteria > Bacillati > Actinomycetota > Actinomycetes > Micrococcales > Micrococcaceae > Pseudarthrobacter > Pseudarthrobacter lactosi. The sequence continues at coordinate 189,225 of NZ_JBVAYS010000003.1, read as the reverse complement.
TACTCCAACTACATGCCGCCCGACACCGGGCCGGGGTCCATGATCTTCGAAGTGGTCCTGGCCTTTGTCCTGCTTTTCGCGTTGCTGGTGGCGCCCGCGCTCTCCGCCAATGCCGTCAACGGTGACCGCGCCGGCGGCACCCTGGCCATCCTTCAGGTGACCCTGCTGCGGCCGGGCCAGATCCTGTGGGGCAAGTTCTTCGCCGCGTGGGCCGCCGCCCTGGCATTCCTGGTGGCCAGCACTCCGTTCCTGATCATTGGAGTCGCCCTCGGCGGCATGACGCCCGGCCATGTTCTCGTGGCCCTGCTGATGCTGGCCGTCGAAGTGGGCGTGGTGTGTGCCATCGGCGTCGGAATTTCCGCGTTGGCGGGGCGCCCGCTGTTCTCGATTGTGGTCACGTACCTTGCAGTGGCCGGGCTGGTTTTCGGTTCACTGATTGCCTTTGGCCTTGGCACCGGACTCTCGCAGGGCACCGTCATGGCCAACCAGGCGCAGTACCGCAACTATGAACAGTTGCGGCCGGTACCCGACGACACGGTGCCGGAGGAACCGGCGTACACCTGCTCCGGACCGCTGCGCGCCCAGCCGGTCGTGCGCACCGAAAGGGTGGCGTGGATGCTTGCCATGAACCCCTACGTGGTGGTGGCTGACGCCATCCCCTACACGGTCCGCGTTAACAGTGGCTTCGGCATGTCGTCACCGGTGGGGGCCATCGAATCCATCAGCCAGGGTGCACGCTACGCCATGGCCGGTCCGGAGGGCACATACCCTTGCGCCAACGGCGAGGCCAAGCCGCAGTACTTGGCGCAGTCCACTCCCCTGTGGCCGCTGGGGCTTGGCCTGCAGTTGCTGCTTGCCGGGCTGCTGATGTGGCTGGGTTGGCGCTCGCTGCGCACCCCGGCGCACAGGCTGGCGCGCGGAACCCGCATAGCCTAAAGCCGGTGTGCCCCTGCCGTGACAGTCCCTACCTTGACGGCAGGGTCACTGGACCGCCGGGGTACTGGACAGGCCTGCTTCAGCGGATCACGATTGGGTTAGCTGGCCGACGTGGCAGCTGACTGTCGGGGCTGGGCCTGTCCAAAGGGATGGAGGCGGCACGTGGCCGCTAGGAAAGTGGCGGATGAGGCCCGTGGCTGACGGGAAAGATCCGGCCGGCGACGAACCTCTGTACGAACCGATTGGCGCCGGAAAAAACCAGTACGACGACGAAGACGACGCCGGGGACACCGCGTCCCCGGGCGGCGTCCAGATTCGGTTGCTCGTTGACAGTGTGTTGGCAACGGCGCTGCTGACTGTCCGCTCTGGCCGCTTCTGGTGGGGGAGCGCTGCCGTTCTGGGTCTCTGCTGGGGCACCGGGACGCTGTTGGTGATCGTCCTAGTCACCGGTGGCGACCTGCCGCCGGAATCCCATACGTGGGTGTACCTGCTCACGGCCGCAATGCTGGTGCTGGCGAGCTGTGTACTCGCTGTCCGGTGGGGGAACGTGCGGCGCGGCGCTGGGCAGGATCCCGTCGAGGGTGCTGCGGACGGCCCAATAGTGGACTGGGCGCGCAGCAGTGCCAAAGGATTGGTCTTCGCCAGCGTTTCTGCCGTTTTCCTGCTACTGCTCGCGTTCTGGTCTGAGTCCTCGCCCGCAGTTGCCGGGGTGACGTATGTCCTGATGATGCTTGAAGTCTTGGTTTTCGCCGGCGTTGGCGTGGGCGCTGCGCTGTGGTTTGAAGGTCAGCGGGGAAGGGTTCTGGCGTGGGGCGTCGCAGCGTTGCTTCTGGTTGGAAATGTCGTAGCGGTGATCGCGCTGCTGCCCAGCGTGAGGGCGTACGAGCCGGTGCTGGTGGCCATCAACATTCAACGGGACGAGTTCGGCACGGTTGTCTCGTATAGGTGTTCGCCGGAGCTCCGTGGCATCGTCGAGGTCTACCATACTGAGCGGATCTTCTGGATGGCAACGAGCAATCCGATGGTGATCCTGGCGCTGATTGCCAGTGAAGCCGAGTCTAAGGACAATGCCTTTGATTGGCTCCCCGGGGAGCTGCAGCACGCAGCGGAAGGCACCCAGGTGCCTTGTGTGGAGGGCCAGGACCATGAAAAGACAGGCGCTGAAATGCCGCTGGCACTGATCGGCGTTGGCACGCAGTCCGGGGCTGCAGGCATTCTGTTGGCAGGCGGCCACCGCGCTGCCCGACGACGGCTCAACCCTGCCGCCTGAACCCGTCCAACAGATCAGGTCAGGTCAGGCCAGGCCAGGCCAGATCAGGTCAGGGCGTTGCGGCGGCCTTCGAAGGCGCGGCCGAGTGTGACCTCGTCGGCGTACTCAAGATCGCCGCCCACGGGCAGACCGGACGCCAGCCTGGTTACCACGATGCCGATGGTCTTCAGCATCCGGGCCAGGTACGTGGCCGTTGCTTCGCCTTCGAGGTTGGGGTCGGTGGCGATAATGACTTCCTGGATGGCGCCGTCGTTGAGCCGGGTCAGGAGTTCCCGGATCCGGAGTTGCTCGGGCCCTACGCCGGCAATGGGGTTGATGGCCCCGCCCAGCACGTGGTAGCGGCCGCGGAAGGATCGGGTGCGCTCCACGGCGAGGACGTCCTTGGACTCCTCCACCACACAAATGACTGACGGGTCCCGCCGGGGATCGCGGCAGATGTTGCACAATTCCTGCTCGGTGACGTTGCCGCATACCGTGCAGAACTTCACGCGTTCCTTCACCATGGTGATGGCTTCCACGAGTCGCTTCATGTCCTGGGGGTCCGCTTCGAGGATGTGGAAGGCAAGCCGCTGGGCGGACTTGGGACCGACACCGGGAAGCCGTCCGAGCTCGTCAATCAGCTCCTGGACTGCACCTTCGTACACGTTTTCCTCTTTTGGTTGGCTTGGATGGTGATGGGAGTTGCGGGAGCACGTGCTGCAGGTGCCTAGAACCTCGAAACGATGGGGCTTCCGTCCGGGGATCGCTCCTCGATCAGCTTGCCGCCCAGAATACGCTCGACGGCGGCGCGTCCGAAGACGCCGGATTCCTCGATGGTTTCGTCGTCCGCGCTCGGAATGTCCTGGACGTAGGTGGCGGCGGCAGCCCTTGCCGGAGCCTTGGCGCGCCCGGCTTCGGCCTCGGGGCTGTTGGATAGGCGCTGGTAAAGACTCTGCCGGGCGGCAGCAGCGGACTCGGAGGTTGCCGGTGCCGGCTGCAGTGGCGCGGCGGCCGGAGCCGTCGACGCCATGGCGTATTCACGGACCTCGGCCCGTTCGGGAACCACCGCTTCCTCCGCGTGGGCTGCCGGAGCTGCCGGGACTTGGCCGGCTGGCGCCGTACTACGGGGCGCCGCGGTTTCTGGTGCGGGTCGTGGTGGTGCGGCGTCTTCTTGTGGCGTGGCTGGTTGCTGCGCAGCAACGCCGGACGTTGCGGCACCAGCCACGGGCGGCAAGCCCCAACTGGCGTCGGCCTCGGACTGGCTAACGACAGGTGACTTCTGAGGGACCTGGGCGGTGGCCGGCTCGTAGCTGGGGGCGGGAGCGGCGCTAGCGGCCTCTTCAGGGACGGGCGTGTTGAGGCTTTTGCCAACATTGGGTTCGGTACCAACAACCCATACGCCCGGAGCCTGCTCGACGGCCCGGCCCCACGGATCCAGTGACGCATCGGGCTGTGACGGAGCAGCGGCAGATGTAGCCGGTGAGGTCCTGGCTGGGGACGTCTTTGCTGCTGCAGCCTTTGAGGTACCTCGAGCAGGCCGCTTGGCGGGTGCGGCCGCCGAAGGCCCAGGCTGTGATGGTGATAGCAGTGGCGCAACAGGAGCCGACGGATCCCAGTCCATGGGGGGTTCCTCGTCCAGCGGCGGAGCATCTTCGTCGCGCGGCGGGCCCCAGTCGTCATCGGAGTAGGCGTACGAGCCGGCAGTGGAATCAGGCTCAGTTGGCTCCGACTGACCCTGGGCGGCTGGTACCTCGGCGGACTCGGTGGCTGCCGGTGCGCTGAGGGCGCCGGTGTACTGGACGGGATCCGCTGGGACTGTGGACGGTGACGCAGCGGCGGGCGACGCCGCAGCGGCAGGAAGGACAGCCGGTTCAGGAGTGGCAGGAAGCACAGAACGTTCAGGAGCCTGCGTCGCGGGGGAGGGGGCAGGGGAAGGTGCGGGCGCGCTGGCATGGGCGGCAGGGGTGGAAACGGCGCTGGCAGGGGCCAGGCCCCACGCGACATCGGCCGAACTGGCCGGAACCTCCGGGCTAGCCGGTGCTTTTGGGTTTGGCTCAGCGCTCGCTGCACTGTTGGCGGCGCCACCGGCGACTGCCGTGATCTGGCAGTCAATGCCTACCGTCTTGTGGATCGCCTGCCGCAGGTTCTCAGCGTGGTCAGCCCGGCCAAAGGCGCCGGCCAACCCGGTGGTGGTGAATGAAAGCGTCAGGACCTGGCCGTCAAAGGCCCCTACCTGGGAGTTCGGCTCAACCAGGGCCCACGTGCTGCGCTTGATCTTGGAGAGCGTCTGCAGGACTTCCGGCCAGGCGCGGCGCAGAACCTCGACATCGCCGGTGCCAGCCGCACCTGTGCTTGCTGCGGCCGAGGCAGAGGCCGCGGTGGCAGGAGCCGTGACAGCGTCCGTGCTTGCCGGAGGGGTGGCCGGAGGAACGTCGCGGGTGGCGTCAGGCCTGGCCTCCCGGGTGGGCTGACCGGTTGCCTGCGGCGTGGAAACGGGCCGCCGGCCTGCGGACTCGTCAACCGGCCAGTCGTTGGTGCTGACCCTGGGCGGCGTCAGCGACGGCCGTGCGTCTTCCGCTCCGATGGCCTGGGGCCGGGCAGGCCCGGGACCGGCAGCGGCTGGCACTGAAGGCTGCCGCGCAGGAACCGGCGCCGCCGCACCTTGTGGCGCCGCGGCCGGAACCGAACCACCCGGAAGTGTTGCAGTTGGCGCCTCGGATGCGGGTGGGGCAGAAACGGGTGGGGCAGAAGCGGGTGGTACGGCAGGTGGTGCTGCAACGGGTGCCGCTGCCGGTGCAGCAGCACCCTGCGCTGCCGCTGCTGGTGCAGCAGCACCCTGCGCTGCCGCTGCTGGCACTGGAGCAACCGCAGTGGGGTCAGCCGAAACTCCCGCGCCTGCCGGAGCGGGAGCACCGACGTCGTTCCCTGCGTAATTCAGGCGCCGCTCCACACGGTCGATCCGGGCAGCGATGCCGCGTTCGGTCTGTTCCGAACTGGGGAGCAGGATGCGGGCGCAGAGCAGCTCGAGGTGCAGCCGGGGGGACGTGGCGCCGGTCATCTCGGTCAGCGCAGTGTTGGTGACATCAGCGGCGCGCGACAGCTCGGAGGCGCCGAGGTTGTGCGCCTGGTTCTGGAGCCGGGCGATCTGATCCGCAGGCATGCCGCGGAGGATGACCTGTGCGCTTTCGGGCATGGCCTGGACGATGATGAGGTCGCGGAAGCGTTCCAGCAGGTCCTCGACGAAGCGGCGGGGATCGTGGCCGGTCTGCACCACACGGTCCACAGCCCGGAAAACGGTGGCGGCATCTGAGGCAGCCACAGCTTCCACCACGTCATCCAGCAGCGATGCGTGCGTATAGCCAAGGAGGGCAACGGCCAGCTCGTAATCGAGGCCGGTGGGTCCGGCGCCGGCCATTAGCTGGTCCAATACAGACAGGGAATCGCGGACTGAGCCGCCGCCGGCCCGGACCACCAGGGATAGAACGCCCGGTGCCACGGGAACGTTTTCCTGGTTGCAGAGCAGCTCCAGGTAAGCCATTAGGGGCTCCGGCGGGACAAGCCGGAACGGGTAGTGGTGCGTGCGGGAGCGGATGGTGCCGATGACCTTGTCCGGCTCCGTGGTGGCGAAGATGAACTTGATGTGCTCCGGCGGCTCTTCAACAATTTTCAGCAGCGCGTTAAACCCGGCCGAGGTGACCATGTGGGCCTCGTCGATGATGAAAATCTTGTAGCGGTCACGGACCGGAGCGTACGTTGCGCGTTCGCGGAGGTCGCGGGCGTCGTCCACGCCACCGTGGCTGGCGGCGTCGATTTCGATGACGTCCAGGGAGCCTGAGCCGCCGCGGGCCAGTTCAATGCAGCTGGGGCACGTACCGCAGGGCGTATCCGTGGGGCCTTGGGCGCAGTTGAGGCAGCGGGCCAGGATGCGGGCGGAGGTGGTCTTTCCGCAACCGCGGGGGCCGGAGAAGAGGTAGGCGTGATTGACGCGGTTTTTCCGCAGCGCCGTCATCAGCGGCTCCGTGACGTGTTCCTGCCCGATAACGTCAGCGAAAGAGTCCGGGCGGTACCTGCGGTAAAGGGCGGTGGTAGTAACAGTCACGAGAAAACCCTACCAATCCGGGCTGACGTTCTGCCGCCCTGTGGGGGAATAGTAAAGACCCCCCATGCACCCGCCAGAGCCCGTTTACCCTTGCTACCTTCCGGTCCTGGGGGAGTTCAACAGGATGACGCCACATGAGGGGCCGCAGACAAGTTTACCCGAAGATTCGGGAAGGTCCGGACGGCCAGTGTGGTGGCCGTCCGTAGCCTCTTTGGGGTGCCGTCCCGCGGCCACGAAAGCGGTTCAAAGCCTGCAGCCAAACTAGCTAGCGTCGACAGCCGTCCACGGGCCAGGTCATAATTGCCGGCTCCTCGTAGGGGTGCGCCGCGCGGAGTGCCAGCACAACGGCGTCGAGCATCTCTTCCTCCACAACGCACTCCACCCGTGTTTCCGGCACACGCTCGGCCGCGTCCACCGCCCCGATGAATGGCTTGGCGCCAGATAACGGAGTGAAGCGCCCGGTGCCGGGGGAGGTGAAGGTGCAGTGTGAATAGTTCCCGATCCTGCCGGCGCCGGCGTCGCCGATTGCCGCGAGCAGCGCCTCCGTGTGGGTGTCAGGAACGTAAACCACCAAGGCGTGCAGCTGTGTCATGGCCTCATCCTGCCAAGAACGCAGGGCTAGCGGCAGCAATTTTCATTGCTTATCCGGCGGGTAGGGCCGATCATGGATATGTACACCGATTGGGGCAATCTCAAGGTTGTGAGCTGCGGGGCCTGGCTGGAGGGCCGGACCCGGCAGCTCAACGGCGTATCGGAGGAATGGGCGCATTGGGGGCGTCCATTTTTACGTTAAGCAGCCAAATGGAGTGAGGGGTGCGTGGCCGCGGTAATAGTCCGCCGGGCCAATTGGGCGATGCCGGAAAGTTCAGGTAGTCTAGTATCTGCTTTTGATTCGAAAGCAGCTGGAGAATTCGCCTAGCGGCCTATGGCGCACGCCTGGAACGCGTGTTGGGTTAACGCCCTCGGGGGTTCAAATCCCCCATTCTCCGCCAGCAAAAAACCCGGTTCTGACCTCGTCAGGGCCGGGTTTTTGCTTTCTTCAAGCAGGGCCGTTTCTTCAAACGGAACCTTGTCCCGTGGCTGGATCCCACGTGCCCAGGCTGGCTGTCCGGGTCAGCTGTCCGCGTAGCCGAGGCGGCGGAGGCGCTCCCGGGCCGCCTGCTCGCTGGGTCCCGGCCCGCGTCCAAGGGCAAGATGTACGACGCCGAGAGTCGCCTTCGTCGCCAGTCTCACGGGGAGCGGAAACGGCCCCAGCCGGGGGACCTGGAGCCCCAGCATCCGGCGGTACTTCGGCTCCAGGCTGTAAACAGCGCCGGCGAAAATGATCCGGTAGCCAGGACGCAGCAACGGATGCAGCGGCGGGTTGCGGATGAACTCAACGGTCTCGGCAACCCTGCTGTCCGCCACGAGTTCACCGTTCTTATACCAGCGGTCCAGTTGCTCCCGCATTTCGGACTCGCTGAGGGGTGGGTCCACTATTCCCATCAGCCGCCCGGCCTGGGCCCACTCACGGACATAGGCGTCCGGGCCGCCGGGGATCTCGGCACCCCAGATTTTGTGGGCCGCGAGGAAGGCATCCACGAAGGCGATGTGGACCCAGCGGGCGAGTTCCGGATCGTTGGCCGCGTAGCTTCGCTCGCCGCCGTGCCCGTCAGCGTAGCTCCCTTGCACAGGCTCGTGCAGGCGACGGACCCGGGAAGAAGCCTCGTCCGCGGCGGCCTGCGGGCCATAGGTGACAGTGAAGATCCAGCGGATGGTCCGGGCCAGCCGGCTCAGCGGATCTGCGCGGAAATCGGAGTGCTCGTGGACTCCCGCCAGTGCTCCCGGATGCAAGGCCTGCATGAGGAGCGCCCGGACCCCGGCCACAATGGTGGCCATAGAGCCGTGCACCGCCCAGACGGCCGAGCCGGGCAAGTGATAGCCGGCGTCGTCCCCCTCGGCCAGCCGCGGAACCCAATCGGGCGGGCCGTCCGTGCTGCCGGTGAATACTCGTTTGATTTCGCCTTGCCATTCCCTGAGGAAATTTCGCATGCCACCATTCTCGCCCACGGCCCGGCGGGCATGCTTCGATGCGGATCCACATAATATCCGCAGCCTTATCGGCGCGGGGGTTCACATGCCCGGAGCTTTGTGGTCCCATGAAGTGGTAAGTCCGTCTGGATCCGGGGTCTGATGGGCCAATCCGGGAGTAGCGAGTGGGCAATCATTGGGGATCCGGCCGGGCGAAGGAGCCTGCGGGCGGCTGCGTTATGGCTGTGCGCGTGCTGGCCGCCAGCGCCATTGTTGCCGCGTCACTCTTCGCCGTTGGATTCCCTGGAACGCCCCCCGTTGAACACAGCCCGGCAGTGCCTGTCGGTGCCGGACACGTAGGCCTGACTGGGCCGGCCGGTGCTTTCCTGACGGACAGCCGGGCCTTGGTTCCGTTCAACCGCACTCTGGTCAGGACCATCGCCGTGGGGGGGAGCGCCCCGCTCAATGTGGCTTCGGCCGGGCTCACGCGCCCGCCGGAGGGGTCCCTCATGGCGCCCCTTGAACTCCTCGCCCCAAGCTCTCCTTTCGGGTTCCGGGTCAGCCCGATCACCGGTGCGGGCGGCGATTTCCACCTGGGCCAGGACTTCGCCGCAGGCTGCGGCACCAGGGTTTATTCGGCCGACGCCGGCGTGGTCAGGGCCGCTGGCTGGCACCCCTGGGGCGGCGGGAACCGCGTGGAAATAGACCACGGCAACGGGCTGATCACCACGTACAACCACTTGGAGGCGGTGGCCGTCCGGACCGGGGACTCCGTGCAAGTGGGCCAAGTCATTGCCAGGGTTGGCACCACGGGGTGGTCCACGGGGTGCCATCTGCATTTCGAAACCATCCTCAACGGCAAGCACACCAGCCCAATGAACTGGACACTCCTCAGGATTCGTCAGTTGGACAATCTCGAGGACATAGCCATGGTCAGCTATGAGGCCAAGCCGGCGGATGATGCCGGCGCGCAGCGCTGGGCCATCCCGGTCACTCAGGACAACAGCCATACGGTCCTGGGCGGTGAAGAGGAACTGTCCGAAGCTCCGCCAGTGGAACCGCCGGTAGCCACGCCGGAACCGCAGGATGAGGCACCCACGGAAGGGCCGTCGTCGGACCCTACGTCGCCGGAATCCGCATCGCCGGACCCCACGGCGTCGGAAACTGCGACAGAAACAGCAACCGAAACGGCGACGGAAACAGCCACTTCGACAGCGTCACCCTCCCCGACGCCGTCCACGCCCGGGACGACGCCATCGCCGACGGGAACCTCAAGCGCCACACCGACGACGACGTCACCCACCGCCACGGGCACCTCACCTGCTCCGACGACGAGCGCGTCCCCGTCGCCAACGCCCACTGTCTCCAGGTCGCGGCCGTTCAGGCCTACGTCGAGCGCGACGCCGACGCCGGCGCCTGCGGTGGAGCCACCAGTCACATCGAGCACCGGTTCTCCAACAGCAATAACAGCAGCAACAGCCGCCGCCACGCCTACAGACACCGCAACCGGGTCCGAGACGGCGAACCGCTGACGGCAAACTCCCAGACTGCACCCGTACCCTTGATGGTTGGCAACGAATCACCTGCATGACCAACCTTAAAAGGACGGCGCTGTGACAGACCTGTACACCATTCCCCTCACCCTCAACGACGGCACCAAAGCCGATTTTGGCCGGTTCAAAGGCAACGTGGTGATGGTGGTGAACGTGGCGTCAAATTGCGGGTTCACGCCTCAGTACGCGGGGCTGGAGACGCTCTACGAGAAGTTCCGCGAGCGTGGCTTCGAGGTGCTCGGAGTCCCGTGCAACCAATTCGCTGGCCAGGAGCCGGGAAACGACAGCGAGATCGCCGAGTTCTGCGAGCGGAATTTTGGTGTCACCTTCCCGCTGACGGCCAAGGCCAACGTGCGTGGCAAGGACCAGCATCCGCTCTATGCCGAGCTGACCAAGTTCAAGACCGGTGTGCTGCCCGGACTGGTGAAATGGAACTTTGAGAAGTTCCTGGTCAACCGCAACGGTGAAGTGGTGGCACGCTTCGCGCCCACCGTGGAGCCGGACTCCGCCGAGGTTATCGATGCCGTAGAAACGGCTCTGGCCGAATTTGACGGACCGGGGGCGATCCCGGAACGTTCCGGATCGTAAATCTTTTAGTTTTTGCCAACTTGGCCGCAGATTTACCCACAGTTTTCCTATTATCTGGTTGGATAATAGTTACTGAAGGGTAGAAGGGAAACGCCGTTTCCCACCAACCACAGAGGCAGCAATGAAGCACATCGAGGCCGAACACCCCCGGCCACGCCACTTCCTCCTCCACCTGAGCGACCCCCACCTGTTGGGAGGTCCGGATCCCCTTTACGGCGCAGTTGACAGCGAAGCCAAGCTCATTCAGCTTTTCGAAGAGGTCAGGGCTTCCGGCGCGCGGCCCGAGGCCGTGATCTTCACGGGCGACCTCGCCGATCAAGGCGACCCTCAAGCCTACGCAAAGCTCCGGGCAATTGTTGATCCCGCCTGCGAGGACATGGGCGCCCAAGTCATCTGGGCGATGGGCAACCACGACAACCGCGCCAATTTCCGGACCGGGCTGCTGGACGAGCCGGCGAGTGATGCACCGGTGGACCGAAGTTACTTCATCAATGGCCTGCGCATCATCACCATGGACACCTCGGTCCCGGGTTACCACCACGGCGAGCTAAGCCCGTCACAGCTGGGCTGGCTCACCCGCCAGTTGGATACCCCGGCCCCCGACGGCACCATCCTGGCGCTCCACCATCCGCCGGTCCCGTCGGTCCTGGACCTTTCGGTGCTCGTGGAACTGCGGGATCAGGCCAGCCTGGCTTCGGTGGTCCGCAACTCCGACGTCCGGACCATTCTTGCCGGGCATCTGCACTACTCGACCACCGCCACCTTTGCCGGGATTCCTGTCTCCGTGGCCTCGGCGACGTGCTACACCCAGGACCTCAACGTCCCCGTCGGCGGTACGCGCGGCCGGGACGGCGGGCAGGCCTTCAACTTGGTGCACGTCTACGAACACACCATTGTCCACTCCGTGGTTCCGCTGGGGAATGCGGCCACCGTAGGCGAGCATGTCACCCCGGAAATGACGGCCGAGCGCCTGGCCGCCGCGGGCGTCAGCATCCCCGACAACGCAAAAACAGCCGGCACCAGAAAAGTCGCCCTGCCGAACTACGCCATCTAGCCATGCTCGGCCGGCGGGCAGCAGCCCCCAACGTCGGCAAGTCCAACGTTGGGGCCGCAGACCTCAGAGCTCCCAGGGCGCCTTGATGGGGTAGTACTTCTCCAGGAAATCGGTCACGATCTCGGCGCGCTCGTCGGCGGGGACCTCGGGGAAGCTGCCGTCATTGAGGCAGAAGAAGTCCATGTTCCGCTTGGCCAGCAGCTTGGGCAGGTAGTTCAGCCCGGCGCGGGCGGTGGTGTCCACGTACCGCACCCTGGCTGCGGTCTGGGTGACCGCACGGCCCGTGAGCAGGGCGTAGTAGTGGTAGAAGGAATTGGTGACCGAGATGTTGTCCGCGGCGCGGAACCTGCTGCCGGCCGTCTTCTGGAACTCCTCCGGGAACTCACGCTCCATCCGGGCCACAACGCTGCGCCGCAGCGGGGCGGCGGTGTGCTCAAGGTGCCGTGTGGTGATCCGCCCGAAGCGGTTCCAGAGCAGCTTCCGGTTAACGCGGGCCGCGTTCTCGAAGCCACTGCGCTCGGCATCGTTGTCGCCCAGCCCGATCCGGGTCTCTGCCTCGATGAACTTGGTGACACCGCCCGGAGTGAAGAACATGTCCGGGCCCACAGGCCGGCCGAAGAACATGTCGTCGTTCGAGTAAAGGAAGTGCTCGGAGAGGCCCTCGATGTTGTGGAGCTGGCATTCCACGGCCTGCGAGTTGTGCGTGGGCAGCACTGTGGGATCGGCGAAAAATTCCTCGCTGCGGACGATGGTCACCGACGGGTGCTCGGCGAGCCACTCCGGGGCGGGGGAGTCCGTGGCGATAAAGATGCGGCGGATCCAGGGCGCGAACATGTACACCGAGCGCAGGGCGTACTTGAGTTCGTTGATCTGCCGGAAGCGGGCTTCGTTGTCGTCGCCTTCGCCGAGAACCACACCCTTCTGCTGGGCGCGGCGGGCCGCGATGTAATCGGGCGAGCTGCCGTCCACCCACGAAAAGACCAGATCGATGTCGAAGCTGATGTCGCTGGCGTGATCGGCGAACATGTTCTCGATGGTGGGCCAGGTGTGTCCGTAACGTTCAACCGTCCCACGGACAGCGTCCTGGGACTGCATGGTGCGGCGGGTCAGGGAGTTTTCGATCGGGAGGATCAGCTGATCGCCCTCAAAGCTCCAGAGCTCAATCTGGACGCCGGCGGAGGAACCGAACTCGAAACCGCCGTCGGGCTCAACCCGCGGGCGGTAGAGGCGGAAGATGCGGGCCTGGCGGTTGGGGGAGAGATCGCCGTCGGCCACCAGCACGGAGGACTTCTTTTTCGCGTCCACGGTCATGGAGTAGACCGGCTCGTTGCGGCAGGCCTCCACCAGGGCTGCCCGCAGCTTCTTGCGGTCCTTCCAGTCCAGGGCGATGACCGGACGGTCGTTGTTGCCCCGGACCAGCAGGTAGTCCAGGCCTTCGCCCGCCAGGACACCACGCAGGAACAACAGGTCCTCGACCATGGCCTGGTACGGCGTCCGGTTGTGGTTGATCAGGGCATACCTGCCCTTGTGCCGGACTACATCGGGCCGGTGTTTGAGCCGCGCCTCAGCCGCCGGAGATGTCACCTCGGCGTGGGTTCGCGGTTCTACGGACGCCTGGCCGCCGTAGTAGATCTCGTCCTGGACAGGTGCTTCTGTAATGGTTGTCTCCGTCGCGGGTAAATGGTAAGCGTTCTTACCTGAATAATAGCGCGACCCCCAAAATGGCAGGCCCGAAACGGGCGCTGCCGGGCGGGGGACGGGCTCAGTTGACCATTGCCTCCCGCCAGCTGCGCAGGAAAGCTCCGCCGGCGTCGTCGTGAATGACATCTTCCCCAAGCCCCAGATCGGTGGCCGTCAACACGTCGTAGGGTTTGACCGGAACGCCGTCCGCCGGGCGGACATCAACGTGCTTCACGGGATGGTCATTGTGGTGCAACCAGTCCGCCATCGCATAGTCCGTGCGGGAATCACCCACGGTCCGCCAGGCCTGCGGCGTGATGCCCTGCGCCGCCAGTAACTCCACCGCGCGGCTGGCGCCGAGGTCCTTGCCCAGCCGCACCGACTCAATATCGGTGGAAATGATGGTGGGATCGACACGGTAGTCCACCTCGTCGTCGGAATTCGGCGCGTGGTGCTCCAGCCGGACCACGCCCAGGCCGTGGCGGGTCATCAGGTCCATGGCGTCGGAGTCAAAAAGCTTCTGTTCGGCCAAGTAATCGGCGGAAGGCACCTCGATGTGCTGTTCAACAGACACCATGGCGCGCTTGGTCTCGTCAAAAAACATGTGCCGGGAGTAGTCCTCGGCCACGAGCCTGCGGACGTCATCGCCGTAGGCCTTGGGCACGGCAAGATCGTGGTCAACGTGGATGGGGCCGGGCCCGGCAGCGGTGTAACTGAACCACACGGCGCCCTTCTCGCAAATGGCGTGGATGACCGTCCCGGCGGGCATTCCCGCAGCGATCATGGGCGCCATGACCTGCTCCCGGATGAAGGCATCGGAGCGGCCGGTGTTGAAAACGACCGGAATCCCGGCGGTGGCCAGCGCCACCAGATCGGCAATGATGCCCGGTTTCACGTCGCGGGTCACGGGGCTGGCCACGGGTCCGTCGACGTCGAGCAGGAGGGCGAGGGGCGGGGTGGACGGCAGGCGGACGCCGGGCGTTGTGCCGGCAGGGAATTCGGGCGCAGTCATGGCTCCATTGTGTCAGCCGGAGGCCCCCGATCCTGCGCCGGCGGTGCTAGGTCCGCGGCATGTGACAGATGGTCACTGTTTGGCTACAACCTTGGGATGGTGCGGGCCGGACACTTCTCATAGGGCGCCAAGCTGCCTAGGGTGGCATGGTGATATTCAAAGCTGTGGGCGAGGGACGCCCGTATCCCGACCATGGTTTCAACACGCCCAAACAGTGGGCATCGCTGCCGCCGCGGCCTGTCCGCCTGGACGAACTGGTGACCACCAAACGGACGCTGGACCTCGAAGCGCTCCTCGCCGAAGACTCCACCTTTTTCGGTGACCTCTTTCCCCACGTGGTGCAGTACCAGGGAACCCTGTACCTGGAGGACGGACTGCACCGCGCCGTCCGGACAGCGTTGCACCAGCGGACCGCCATCCACGCCCGTGTGCTGGTCATAGATGGCTAGGAAGCCCAGGGACGCCAGCGTCCTGCACGGCCACCACGTTGTTTCCGGCCCCGAACTGCGGGCCACCTTTGAGGCTGCCGGCGACCCCGACAATCCGGTGCGGCTGCGCCGCCGCGTGGTGCATGGAGTGGTCCTGGTCTTACTGCTGGGCCTCATTGCGGGCGCCATCATCGTTGCACTGGCCATCGTGAACGGGCATCTGAAGCTTCCGACGACGGCGGGCAGCGATGAGCCCCGGACCACCTGTCCCGCGGCCACCTTTGACTACACCCCCAACGACAAAATCAACCTCAACGTCTACAACTCCACCAGCCGTCCCGGGCTGGCCCGCACTGTGGCGGATGAGTTGCTGGTCCGGAAGTTTGTGGTGGGGGCCGTGGCCAACACCGAGGCCGGCTTCCGCGGCGTGGCTGCGGTGGTGTCCGGGGCTGCCGGGCAGTCTGCCGCCTTCAGTGTCCAGCGGAACCTGCCGGGCTCCGACTACTTCCAGGATGGCCGGACGGACGCCAGCGTCGACGTCATCCTTTCCAGTGATTACCGGGAGCTCGCCGCTGCGGACCGCGTGGACCAGACGCCGGGGAAGCTCAGCTGCCCGCGTGAAAGTCGCCGGATTGCTGACGACGCCAAATGGCCGGTTATTCCAACGGCAGGCCCCTGACCTGTTGCCGGTGCTCTCTCACTTCTGGTTGCTAAACCGGGTTGCTAAACCAGGCGGATGACGACCGTAGGTGACACAGCAACGCTGGCGTTCACGGCAAGGGGAGGCTGACGCGCAGGGGTGCGCCGGCGTCGTCGAACCGTGCTCCGGCGCCCAGCTGGATGAACCGCACGGTGCGGGCGACCCGCGCCTCAAGTTCGGCGGGCTCGTTGCTGCCGCGCGCCGCGCTGGAGGAGAGTGTGCCGTGGATGAGCTGCGCCTGCTGGCCAATGTCCGCTTGTGGCAGGTACCCCTGCGCCATGCCGTCCCTGAGGATGCCCTGCAGCAGGACGCTGAGTTCCCCGACGTGGTCGGCCAATTTCGCAAAGGACGACGGCGACAGCACCGCCGCCATCGCCGGTCCGGGTGGGAGGTGGCGGCGGCTGAGGTCCTCCACCTGGGTGCGCACGTACAGGGCCAGCCGTTCGACGGGGTTCTCGAGAGTGCTCAGCGACTCCCGCAGCTCGGTGAGGAACCGCTCGGTCTCGTCCAGGGCATAGGAGATCAGCAGCTCTTCGATGTCCGCGTAGTAGTTGTAGACAGCGGTGCGCCCCACCCCGGCATGCCGGGCGACATCTGTCATGGTCAGTCCGGGCAGGCCGTGCGTGAACAGGAGTTCCCCGAATGCTGTCAGGACCCGGCGTTGCGTCTCGGCGCGTTGCGCGGCGTTGTTGGCCGCCGAAATCCTGGGCATGCAGACACTTTACCGCGATGTGTCAGTAAGAACTCGTCGGGCCAGTAGAACTCGTTAGGCTCGGTCAGACCGCGCAGCCGTCCGGGCCGCAGGCCTCGCCATCGTTGCCGGCCGCGGCGTTGACCAGAACCAGCGGGTTGGTCTCCTGCCAGGCCTGGTGGAGCGCCGCAGTGAACGTTTCGGCCGGCTGGGCACCCGAGAGGCCGAACTTGCGGTCAATCACGAAGAACGGGACGCCCGTGATGCCCAGGGCGCGGGCTTCCTCGAAATCGAAGCGGACGTCGTCGGCGTATTTGTCCGTGGTGAAGAGTTCGGCGACTGCCTCGGTGCTGAGGCCCAGATCCTGTCCCAGGGCCGTGAGGTATTCGGCACTGCCGATGTCCTTGCCGTGCTCGAAGTGATCGCTCAGCAGGCGTTCCTTGGCGGCATCCTGCTGACCGTGCTCGGCAGCGAGGTGGATCAGGCGGTGGGCGGTGAAGCTGTTGGCCACCACCACCTGGTCGAACCGGTAGTCCAGGCCCTCGCCCTTGGCCTGCGCGGCGACGTGGTCAAACATCTCCGAGACCTGCGCCGGGGCCATGCCCTTGCGCGTGCTTAAGTACTCCAGCTCCGTGCCGTCATAGTGCTCCGGGAGGGTGGGGTCCAGCTGGTAGCTGCGCCACTTCACCTCCACAGCGTCGCGGTGTGGGAACTCGGCCAGGGCGGCCTCGAACCGGCGCTTGCCGATGTAGCACCACGGACACGCGACGTCTGACCAGATCTCAATCTTCATGCTTGCCACAACTGTGCAGGTCAGGCGCCCATTCCCCGCAGGCAGTGTCGGATTTGTCACATTGGGCCTTGAAATCGCTCCCCGCGCGGGGCGATAGTCGGAACAACAGGTTAAGCAGAGGCCTATCGGAACAACTCAGGTGCCAGCGCGGGGGGACCTGGCCGCCATCCCCCGGAGGCCAAACCATGCGGATCGGACTTGTTGCAGGACCATGGATTCCCGTTCCCCCCGTCGGCTACGGAGGTATCGAGAGGGTTGTTGACGCCCTGGCCCGGGGGTTCATCGCCGAAGGGCACGAGGTGTTGCTTGCCGCAGCGTCGGACAGTACCTGTCCTGCCCCCTTGGTATCAGGCATGAGGCCTTCACAGCCGGCTAAACTCGGGTTCACACTCTCCGAGCTCAGCCATGTCATCAGGGCATATGACGGCCTGGGCGGGGTGGACATCATCCACGACCACACCCTGGCCGGGCCCCTGGCTGCCAGGCGGAGGTCCACCGCCCCCGTGGTGACTACCATTCACGGCCCCCTCACCCCGGCGTCGGCCGATTTGTACCGCGCGATGGCTGCCGACACGGCCATTATCGGAATCTCACGTGACCAGGCCTCCCGTGTGCCGGACGTTCCGATCACCCGCGTGATCCACCACGGAATGGACGTCTCTGCCGTCCCGGTCGGATCCGGCACCGGCGGCTATGCCTGCTTCGTCGGCAGGATGTGCCCGGACAAGGGCGTGCTCGAGGCCATCCACATCGCGCGCAGGGCAGGAGTTCCGCTGCGTATTGCAGCCAAAATGCGCGAGCCGGACGAGATCGCGTACTTCCGCTCCGACATTGAGCCGATCCTGGGCTCCAACGAGGTCTTCCTGGGCGAGCTGGGGGACGCCGACAAGTTCCAGCTCATGGGTGAGGCGATGGCGTTCCTGAACCCCATCCAATGGTCCGAGCCGTTTGGGCTGGTGATGATCGAATCCCTTGCCACAGGTACGCCGGTAGTGGGAACCCCGACCGGAGCCGCACCTGAGATTGTGGACCACGGCAAAACCGGCTACCTGGGGCCGACCGAACAGCTGCACAGCTTCCTGCCCCTTGCCGCAACGCTGGACAGGTCGCTCTGCAGGGACCGGGCGCTCAAGCTGTTCAGCACCGAAAGGATGGTGGGCAACCACCTGGATCTCTTCGCGAAACTCTTGGACAAGAGCCAGCTGCCGGGGGTTCCGGACGGTTCCCCATTGCACCAGAATCGGGTATGGGGAACGGTTGTCCGGGCGCCCGAAACAGGCCCGGTCTCTACTCGGCGGCCTTAGGGAAGGAGCGCATCCATGACTGCATGGAATGCAGACACGGAAGCAGACGTTGGCGGGACAGAGTCGGTAACCCTGGTCGAAGGATCTTCATTCTGCATCTCTTCACACAGTGGTGACATCAGCTCCGAGGGTGGAACGAGCGGGGCGTTCTACCAGGACACCAGGGTGGTGTCGCAGTGGATCCTGCGCATCAACGGCGCGCTCCGCGAGGCCCTGGTGGCGCAGCGTCCGGACGCCTACGAGGCCACCTTCGTGGGCCGTGCCAAGTGGCCCGACGGCAGGTTCGACAGCCCGCTCGTGGTCCGCCAGCAACGCCACATCGGTCCGGGCCTCCAGGACGACATCACGCTGGAGAACTATTCCTCGGAACCTGTTGACTGTGACATCGAACTTCTGGTTGACGCGGACCAGGCCGACCTGTTTGACGTTAAGGGTGGCCGCCCTGTCACGGACGCCGCCGTGAGCAGAAGCGTCCGGGGTGAAGAACTCGTCATTGAAGCCGTCCGCAACGCCCAGCGCCGCGGCTCGGCCATCCGCGCGGCTGGCGCCGACGTCAGCGCTGGCGCGTTGCGTTTCCACGCGCACATCCCCGCGAGAGGCAAATGGTCCACGAGCGTTATTGTGGTCCCTCTGATCAACGGTGTGGCTCCGAAGGAACCCTTCAGCGAAGCCGGGCTGCCACGCCACCGGGCAGGCGTCCAACGGCACTTGGCGTGGGAAGAAAACGTGCCCAGGATCTCTGTCGGCGACCGCAACATCGAGGCAACCCTCCTGCGGAGCCAGGCCGATCTGGGATCGCTGCGGATTTTCGACGCCGAACACCCCGACCGCGCAGCCGTGGCCGCCGGCGCGCCGTGGTTCATGGCGCTGTTCGGGAGGGATTCACTCCTGTCCTCCTACATGTCCCTGCTGGTGGACTCGACGCTTGCGGTCGGGACCCTCCAAACCCTGGCCACCATCCAGGGGGCAAAGGTCGACGACGACTCCGAGGAGGAGCCCGGCCGCATCCCCCACGAGGTGCGGTTGGGCGTGACAGCCGGGCTGTCCCTGGGTGGAACCGCCTATTACGGCACTGCGGACGCTACCCCGCTGTTCGTCACTGTCTTAGGGGAGCTGAGCCGCTGGGGGCTGTCCGATGACGTCCTTGAATCCCTGCTGCCGCACGCGGACCGGGCCCTTGACTGGATCGAAACGTACGGTGACCGTGACGGTGACGGCTTTGTGGAATACCTCCGCCCAAATACCCATGGGCTGGTGAACCAAGGCTGGAAGGACTCCTGGGACGGAATCAATTTCGCGGACGGCCGGATAGCTGAGCCGCCGATCGCGCTGTGCGAAGTCCAGGGCTACGCCTACGCAGCCTACGTGGCCCGCGCACTCCTCGCCCGAGCGGCCGGGGACACGGAGACAGAGAACCATTGGGCAGAACGCGCGGCCGCGCTGAAGAAAGCCTTCAATGAAAAATTCTGGCTGCCGGACAAGGGCTACTTCGCCGTAGCGCTGGACAAGGACAAGAAGCCTGTTGACGCCTGCACATCGAACATGGGCCAATGCCTTTGGGTGGGCATAGTCGACGAGGACAAAGCGCCGTCCGTGGTGGAGCGGCTGATGTCGCCGGAAATGTTCACCGGCTGGGGGATCCGGACCCTGGCCTCGAATATGGGGGCTTACAACCCTGTGAGTTATCACAACGGTTCAGTGTGGCCGCATGATTCGGCCCTCGTAGCCACCGGCCTGATGCGCTACGGTTTTGTGCCTGAGGCCAAGCTGCTTGCGCGGGGCATTTTCGACGCGGCTGCCCATTTCGACGGTCAGCTGCCCGAACTGTTCTGCGGCTTCGACCGGACCGAGTTCCACGGACCGGTGCCCTACCCGACGGCGTGTTCCCCACAGGCCTGGGCGGCGGCGGCGCCCATCCAGCTTGCCCGCATCCTGCTCCGGTTTGATCCGGACTTCACCCGCGGTGTTGTCCACCTGGCCCCTATCCTGGCCGAGGACAAAGGGCACTTCAGGGCTGACAACGTACGGCTTGGCCATGCCAGAATCTCCATCAGCGCGCACCGGACCGAGGGCACCATCGAGGGCCTGCCGCCGGGACTGAAACTGCTGAAGGAACCCCGTCCGCCCCTCGACGAGCGCCTGGGCGGCCAGGCCGGCGACTAGCGGCAGGATTCCCGGAGGACGCTTACGGTACGGCCCGCTCGAGGACGAAATCATGTTCCACCGTGGTTCCCAGCCTGAAGGACTTGGAACCGACCTTCCGGAAACCGGACTTCTCGTAGAACCGGAGGGCCCGCGCGTTCTGGCTGTTGACACCCAGCCAGACCCCGGCCGCGCCCGCTTCGGCGGCGGCCTGCAGGCTGGCGTGCATCAGCTCCGCGGCGGCGCCCAGGCCATGATGGTCGGGGTGGACGTAGCATTTGCTGAGCTCGACGGACGGCAGGACTTGCAGCGCCGACGCCACATCCGGGTCTTGGGCCGGACGTTTGACGAGCAGGCTGTAGCCGCGGAGCGCGCCGTCGGCGTCGATGACCAGCATGATGACGTCAGGATCCGCCAGGTACCCCCGGAAGTGCCTTTCGCTGAGCGTGTTGGCCACGTGCGCGGCAATGTCCTCCGGTGACGACGACGGCGGGCAGGCCAGCGGGAAGGTGACGGCCGCCAGTTCGGCGAGCGGGCCGGCGTCGTCCGTTGTGGCCTTTCGGATGGTGTGGGTCATGCAGGGATTCTACGTGCGCTTCCTACGGCTTAGAGCTGAACGCGGCGTCGAAGGAGGTGTTCGAGGCGGGGAAGTCGAATTTCTTCAGGGCGGCGAGGGCTTCGGGGGCGCCGTGGAGGCGGTCCATGCCGGCGTCTTCCCATTCGACGGAGATGGGGCCGGTGTAGCCGATCGCGGTGAGGGCTCGGAAGGAGGATTCCCAGGGGACGTCGCCGCGGCCGGCGGAGACGAAGTCCCAGCCGCGGCGGGGGTCGCCCCACGGCAGGTGTGAGCCCATGACGGTGTTCCGGCCGGTGGGGCGGAGCTTCGTGTCTTTGCAGTCGACGTGGTAGATCCGGTCCTTGAAGTCCCAGATGAAGGAGACGGGGTCGATGCCCTGCCACATGAAGTGTGAGGGGTCCCAGTTCAGGCCGAACGCTGGCCGGTGGCCGATCGCTTCGAGGGTCCGGACGGTGGTCCAGTAGTCGTAGGCGATTTCGGATGGGTGGACTTCGTGGGCGAAGCGGACGCCGCATTCGTCAAAGACGTCCAGGATGGGGTTCCAGCGGTCGGCGAAGTCCTGGTAGCCGTCCTCGATCACGGCGGCGGGGACGGGTGGGAACATGGCCACGTACTGCCAGATCGAGGAGCCGGTGAACCCGACGACGGTGTCCACGCCCAGTGCCTTGGCGAGGCGGGCGGTGTGTTTCATTTCCTCGGCGGCGCGTTGGCGGACGCCTTCGGGGTCGCCGTCGCCCCAGACCTTGGCGCCCACGATCGCTTCGTGGCGGAAGTCGATGGGGTCATCGCAGACGGCCTGGCCCTTGAGGTGGTTGGAGATGGCCCAGACCTTGAGGTTGTACTTGGCCAGGATGGCGAGCTTGGATTCGACGTAGCCGGGTTCGTCCCAGCGCCAGGCGTCCAGGTGGTCCCCGGACACGGCGATTTCCAGGCCGTCGTAGCCCCAGCCGGAGGCCAGGCGCGCGACTTCCTCGAACGGGAGGTCGGCCCACTGGCCGGTGAACAGGGTATAGGGGCGGGACATGTCAGGCTCCTTCAGGGGTGGTGCGGGCCAGCGGGATGGTGGAGCTTTTCGCGGCGGCGGACTCTTCGATGGCGTTCAGGATCCGCTGCACCTCAAGGCCGTCCTCGAACGACGGTGACGGCGGGGTTCCGGTGCTGATGGCGGTCAGGAAGTCGCGGATCTCATGCGTGAACGTGTGCTCCCAGCCGATGATGTGGCCCTGCGGCCACCACGCTTCAAGATACGGGTGCTCGGGCTCGCTGACCAGGATCCGGCGGAAGCCCTGCTCGCGGGCGGGTGCGGTGGCGTCGAGGAACCGGAGTTCGTTGAGGTTCTCCAGGTCGAAGATGATGGCGCCCTTGTCCCCGTAGACCTCCAGTTTCAGGGAGTTCTTCTGGCCGGTGGCCACCCGGGAGACCTCCACGGAGGCGATCGCCCCGGAGGTGAGGGACAGCGTTGCCCAGGCGGCGTCGTCGACCGTGACATCCTCCATGCCCGCCGCACCGGGGCGGCGCGTGGTGAACGTGTGCGTCCGGCCGGACACTTCGGTGACCCGGTCCCCGAGCAGGAAAAGGACCTGGTCGATCGCGTGGGAGGCAATGTCCCCGAGCGCCCCGGAACCGGCGGTTTCCTTGGTCAGCCGCCAGCTCATGGGCGCCGTTTCATCCGCCAGCCAGTCCTGCAGGTAGGCCGCCCGGACGTGGCGGACAGTTCCCACCCGGCCTTCCGCGATGAGTTCCTTCGCCAGGGCCAACGCGGGCACCCGCCGGTAATTGAAACCGATCATCGACTGCACGCCCAAGGCCCGTGCTGCCTGGGCGGCCGCCGTCATGGACTCGGCCTCGGCGAGGGTGTTGGCGAGCGGCTTCTCCACCAGGACATGCTTGCCTGCCTCAAGGGCGGCGATCGCGATCTCGGCGTGCATCCAGCCCGGCGCGCAGATGTCCACGATGTCGATGTCATCGCGGTCCAGGACTGTGCGCCAGTCCGTCGCGGTCTCGGACCAGCCGTACTTGGCAGCTGCTTCCTCAACTCCGGCGGGGTCCCGGCCCACCAGGACTTTCTGCTCAAAGGGCGGGACGTCAAAGAAGCTGGCCACGTTCCGCCAGGCGTTGGAATGGGCCTTGCCCATAAACGCATAGCCGATCATTGCGACGCCCAGCGGGCGCTTCACAGGTGAGGTCATCATCGTTCCTAGAGCGTTGCGGTTTCCGGGTCCCAGTCCTCGGGGAGGGCCGGGGACGCGGGAGCGGAGCTTTCAACGTCAACAAACGAGCCGGTTTCCATGGATTCGGTGATCGAGACCATGGTGTCCAGGACGTGGTAGGCCAGATTGCCGGTGGCGCGGTGGGGGACGCCTGCACGGAGCGAGCGTGCCATGTCCAGGACGCCCATGCCGCGGCCGCTGGCGGGGCCGGTCGCGGGAACCGTGGTCCAGTCCTCGTCCCCCGCGCGCCAAAGCCGGATGTCGCCGTCGAAATTGTTGGGGTCCGGCAGGGACAGGGTTGCCTCGCTGCCGGTGATCTCCACGAAGCCCATGTGCACGCGGGGGGACTCGAAGGAGAAGACGCTGTGCGATGACGCGCCGCTTTCGAACTGGGCCATGGCGGACACGTGGGTGGGCACCTCGACGGTGAACTCCTCGCCGGCCTTGGGCCCGGAACCGATGACGCGGGTTGCCTTAGCGGAGGATCCGACGGCGGCCACCTTGCGGATGGAGCCGAACGTCTGGACCAGCGTGGTGAGGTAGTACGGGCCCATGTCGAAGAGCGGCCCGGCGCCGGTCTGGAAGAGGAAGGCCGGGTTGGGGTGCCAGGATTCCGGGCCGGGGGTCTGGAACGTGGTCATGGCCGTGAGCGGCGTGCCGATGTCGCCGCGTTCGATCAGCCGGCGGGCGGTCTGCAGGCCGGCGCCGAGGAAGGTGTCCGGGGCGCAGCCGAGGCGGATCCCGGCGGCGTCGGCGGTTTTGAGCAGGCCGAGCCCGGACGTGCGGTCCAGGGAGAAGGGCTTCTCGGTCCAGACGTGTTTGCCGGCATTGACGGCGGCGGTGGCCACTTCCACGTGCGCCGCGGGGATGGTCAGGTTCACGATGATTTCGACGTCGGGATGGTTCAGTGCCGCGTCCACGCCGCCCCACTCCGCGATGCCGTATTCCTTGGCGCGGGCTTCGGCGGTCTCTTCAAAGAGGTCGGCGATGACGAGGACTTTCAGGTCCGGGAAGACGGTGAGGTTGTCCAGATACTGCTTGCTGATGTTCCCGGCGCCGATGACGGCAACTCCCACAGGGCCGCGGCGGGTCGATGCTGCGTGGCTCATGCGCGTGCTCCGGTTGTGCCGGCGCCCTGTGCGGCGTTGAGGTAGGCGAGGCTCTCTGCGATGCCTTCGAAGATATCCCCGGCGTAGTCATCGAATTCCACTACGCCCACCTCGAGGGACCTGGCGGCGGCGATGACGTCCAGGACGGCGACCTTGCCCTGGCCTGCCGGCTGCTGCGCCTTGGTGTCTGTGTTCAGGGGTCCGTCTTTGATGTGGATGAACTTCACCCGGTCGCCCAGTTTTGTCAGGATGTCGACGGGATCCTGGCCGCCCACGGCAACCCAGTAGGTGTCCACTTCGAGGACCACTTCGGGGTCCAGGAGGTCCGCGAAGTACTCCAGCGCCGTGCGGCCCTCGATGGTTGATTCAAGTTCCCACGCGTGGTTGTGGTAGCCCACGCGGATGCCGTGCTCGGCACCCTTTTTGGCCGCGGCGTTGAGCCCGGCGGCGGTGGCCTGGATGTCCTCGGCGGACTGCCAGCGTTCGACTGGGATGAAGGGGTCGATGACGGTGGTGATGCCCAACTCCTTGGCAGCGGCGAAAATTTCGTCCTGGTCCTGGCTCAGCAGGGGTGCGTGCCCGGACGGTGCGGTGAGGCCGTTTTCCTTCAGCGCGGCGCCGAGTTCCTTGGCTGTCGCCACGAAGTTGTACGGCTCAACCTTCGTAAAGCCGATCTCCGCGACCTTGCGGATGGTGCGCGACAGGTCCGCCTGGATCTGGTCCCGGAGTGTGTAGAGCTGGATCGAGTAGTTCATTGGTTCTCCTGATTGCAGACGAATCCACGTTGATTGGGTGCTGCCGTGCTGAGGGCGATGCCACTTCCACTAAAGCTAGAATGACTTTTGCCGATCGTCAAGCAAAAGTTGCCTGGATGCCGATATTCTTTATTCCGCGTGACAGGCAGAAGTTTCATGTGTTATTCATGATCCATGAGCCTCAGCCCCGGAACCGAGCACGCCGCCCCAGACCACGGCGTCAGCCTGGCGCGCGCCGGCGACCTCTTCCAGCTCCTGCGGGACGGCAAGGCGCGGACGCGTGCGGAGCTGGCCCTGACCACCGGACTGGCGCGTTCAACTGTCGCCGCGCGCATCGACGCCCTGATCGCCTCCGGCCTGGTGGGCGCGGCGGGTGAGGCGAACTCCAGCGGCGGCAGGCCGCCGTCGCGCTTTGCCTTCAACCCGGCGGCCCGCGCCGTCCTGGCCGTCGACGTCGGCGCCACCCACGTGATTGTTGCCGTCACCGATCTCAGCGGCCGGGTCCTGGCGGAGCGGCGGCTGGCCCAGGATGTGGCTGCCGGCCCCGAGACGGTGCTCGGCCGGGTGATCAAGGAGGGCCTGGAGCTGCTGAAGCAGGCGGGGCGGGACCCTCGCAATCTCGCCGGTGTGGGGATCGGCCTGCCGGGTCCCGTGGAGCACGCCACCGGAAAGCCCGTCAAGCCGCCCATCATGCCGGGGTGGGATGGGTTCGACGTCGTCCCTTACGTCCAGCGCTCACTGCCAGTTCCGGTGCTGGTGGACAACGACGTGAACATCATGGCCCTGGGGGAGCGGACGGCGCACTGGCCGGACCACGGGAATTTCCTGTTCATCAAGGTTGCCACCGGCATCGGATCCGGGATCATCAGCAATGGCGAACTGCAGCGCGGCGCCAACGGAACGGCGGGCGATCTGGGCCACGTACGCGTGCCCCGCGGCGACGACGTGTTGTGCCGGTGCGGAAACTACGGCTGCCTGGAGGCGCTCGCTTCCGGGCCGGCCCTGGCCGCTGAACTGGAGCGGCAGGGTGTGCCGGCGCGCAAGGGCAGCGACGTGCTGCGGCTGGTCGGCGAGGGAAATCCGCAGGCCATCCACGCCCTGCGCCAAGCTGGCCGGGATGTGGGCGACGTGCTGGCCACCGTGGTCAACCTGCTCAACCCGTCCGTGATTGTCATCGGCGGGAGCCTGGGCCAGGCCGGTGAACACCTGATGGCGGGCGTCCGGGAAGTGGTCTACCGGAGGTCCTTGCCGCTGGCAACCAGCCACCTGCGGATCGCCCTGTCCGTGGCCGGGGACCAGGCTGCGATTTTTGGTGCGAGCCAGATGGTCACGCAGTGCGTGTTGTCTCCTGCATCCATTGAGGCGACGCTCCAGGCGGCCGGCTAGCCTTTAGCCCGAAATCACGCGCACCGGTGATCCCTCCAGCCAGGCCGTGACGTCCTCGAACGCGCCACCGTAGAACTGCCGGTAGCTCTCCGCTGTCACGTAGCCGAGGTGGGGGGACAGGACAGTGTTGGGGGCGCTGAGCAGCGGGTGTCCCGCGGGAAGCGGTTCCTGGTCAAAAACGTCCAGGGCCGCGCCCCGGATCCAGCCCTCGTTCAAAGCCCGCACCAGGGCATCCTGGTTCACCAGCGGACCCCGCGAGGTGTTCACCAGGATGCCTTCCGGCCCCAGGAGCCGCAGTTCCCGCTCACCGACAATGTCCTCGGAACGGGGAGACAGCCGCAGGTGGAGGGAGACGACGTCGGAATTCCTGAAGAGGTCCTCCTTGCTGACCTTCCGGACCCCGGACTCGGTCGCGGCCTCGTCGGTGAGATTCTGGCTCCAGGCGAGCACCTCCATGCCGAACGCCTGCCCGTAGGCCGCGATCCGCCGGCCGATCTTGCCCAGGCCCACGATGCCCAGGGTTTTGCCGGACAGCTCCATGCCCACCGAGGTCTGCCACGTGCCGGCCCGCAGCGAGTTCTCCTCGGCCGGGAGGTTGCGGGCGATCGCGAGCAGCAAGGCCCAGGTCAGTTCCGGCGCGGCGGTAGGGGACCCGGGCGTGCCGCACACAGTGATGCCGAGATCCGTTGCCGCGGCCACATCGATGGCGGCGTTGGCCATGCCAGTGGTCACCAGCAGCTTGAGCCCCGGCAGCCGTTCCAGCACGGTGCGGGGGAAGGGGGTCCGCTCCCGCATCGCAATAACGACTTGATAGTTGGCGAGCGCCGCTGCCAGGGCGTCCTCGGACTGGAAAGGCTCGCGGAAGACGGACGTTGAAACGCCTGATTTTTCCAGGGAGGACCAGTCGGCGAAGGCGTGCGCAACGTCCTGGTAGTCGTCGAGGATGGCAAGCCGTTGCTGCATGTGAAGTTCCTTCGTCCGAGGGGCGCGGCCGTCCGACGGTGCGGCTTGGTATCCCGCACGTAGAGGGCCGGCTGGTGTGAGCTTCATCGTATGCCAGGGCGCCATGACGCTGCTTGCCGCGTCCGGCGCAACCTCGCGTGATAGCAATGGAAGTGATGAAATCCTATTTAGCCACCGAGGAATCCTCATGAGCGGACAGTTCCTGGCCAAAGTTCCCAAGGGCTGGATCCTCCTGGCCTGTATCGGACTGCTGGCGCTGAACCTGCGTGGGCCCTTCGTTGCCGTTGCCCCGGTGGTTGACCTGATGCAGGCCGACCTCGGATTTACCCCCGTGATGTTAGGCCTGCTGACGAGCATCCCGGTGCTGTGCTTCGCGCTCGCAGCATCGCTGGCGTCTCTGACCACGAGGAAACTCGGCGCGGAGTTCGCTGTTTCGCTGACCATCCTTGGCGTCCTGGCAGGCGTGATTGTGCGCTCGGCCGGCGGCCCGGGACCGGTGGTGGTGGGCACGGTGATGATAGGCCTGGCCATCACGGTGGGCAACATCGCGGTGCCGTTGATTATCCGCCGCGACTTCTCCCCGATGCGCCAGGGGACCGCCATGGGTGTGTACACGGCGGCCCTGAACATCGGATCATTCCTGACCTCGATGGTCACGGCGCCCCTGGCCGAGCTGGCCGGTTGGCGGGTAGCACTGGCCGCCGTGGGCATCCTGGCCGTGATTGCCATCGTCTTCTGGACCCTCGCAGTGGGCGCCCGCACCGCGTTTGTGCCCTCCCGCACTGTGGTGGCCGGCGGGCAGGAACACCCGGCCGTCAAGGGTTCCGGCTGGATTACCGCCGGGCTCACCGCAGGCTTCGCCGGACAGGCGTTCTCCTACTATGCAGTGACGGCGTGGCTGCCGAGCTACCTCAACGACGAGCTCGGCATGTCCGCCTCGGAGGCCGGGGCAGGTTCATCTCTGTTCCAGATCTTCGCCATTGTCGGCGGCCTGGGAGTGCCGTTCGCGGCCAAGTATTTCAGTACGACGACGACGGCAGTCACCATTGGCGTGCTCTGGACGGCCGTGCCGGCCGGGCTGCTGCTGGCGCCGGAGCTGTGGTGGCTGTGGTCCACCTTCGGCGGCATCGCGCAGGGCGGCGGGATCACGCTGATTTTCATCGCCATCATCAAGCTGGCCAGGGACCAGGCGTCCGCGGGCCGGATGTCCGCCACGGTCCAGGGGCTCGGTTACTGCTTCGGTGCGGTGGCCCCGCCGTTGGTGGGGTTCGTGCACGACACCTCGGGATCGTGGACCCCGGCGCTGCTGGTGATCCTGGGGTCGGTGCTGATGTTCTTCGTCTGCACAACCCTGGCCGTGCGGCTGGTGCCGAAAGGACGCTGACGCGTCCCGCCGTCGTACGTTCCCTCCCGCCACACCCGAATGCCGCCCAACCCCACGCCCGGCGCGAACGGACACTTGAGCCCCCACGACGGCGCGAACGTACAGTTGAGGCCCCAAAATCCGAAGATTCCAGGGCCTCAACTGTACGTTCGCGCTGTATGAAGGGTGTTCCGTCGCCGGGCGGGCGCCCCGGATCTCGGGGGTGCCTGTTGCGAAGGGCATGCCTGCCCGGCGGACGGAAATCTATTCAGTAGCCTGCCGCAGTCTAAGCCGCTGCGAGCTCCTCTTTGGTTGCCTTTTCGCGGGCCTCGGTGAGGTAGCGGGCGTAGGCGGGGAGGGTCAGGAAGGAGGGGAAATCCTGGCTGAGGGTGACTTCCTCGAAGATGTCGCGGGAGTCTTCGAAGCGGTCGCCGTCGAAGCGTTCCAGGCGTGCGAACTCTTCGTCGAGCAGCTCCTCGATCCACTGGTGCGTGATGATTTCGCCGCGGTCGGTGATGGCGGACGCGAACATCCACTGCCAGATCTGGGACCGGGAGATTTCCGCGGTGGCGGCGTCCTCCATGAGGTTGTGGATGGCGACGGCGCCGTTCCCGCGCAGCCAGGACTCGATGTAGCGGATGCCTACCTCGATGTTGTTCCGGATGCCCTGTTCGGTGATGGTGCCTTCGGTTGCGGCCACGTTGATGAGGGCGCGGTCATCGGGGATGACGTCCTCACGGGTGCGGTCCAGCTGGTTGGGACGCTCGCCAAGGGTTGCGTCGAACACTTCGCGGCAGACCGGAACCAAATCCGGGTGGGCCACCCAGGAGCCGTCGAAGCCGTCGCTGGCCTCGCGGGTCTTGTCGGCACGGACCTTCTCGAACGCGTTGGTGTTGGCGGCCTCGTCCTTGCGGTTGGGGACGGCAGCGGCCATGCCGCCGATGGCCATCGCGCCGCGCTTGTGGCAGGCACGGACCAGCTGTTCGGTGTAGGCGCGCATGAACGGCTGGGTCATGGTCACCTGGGCGCGGTCCGGCAGGACGAACCGCGGGCCGCGGGTACGGAAGTTCTTGATCAGGGAGAAGATGTAGTCCCAGCGGCCGGCGTTCAGCCCGGCGGCGTGATCACGCAGTTCGTAGAGGATCTCCTCCATTTCGAACGCCGCGGTGATGGTCTCGATCAGCACGGTGGCGCGGATGGTGCCCTGCGGGATGCCCAGCAGGTCCTGGGCGAGGATGAAGATGTCATTCCACAGCCGTGCCTCGAGGTGGTTCTCGATCTTGGGCAGGTAGAAGTACGGGCCCTTGCCCTGGGCGAGGAGGCGGCGGGCGTTGTGGAAGAAGAACAGGCCGAAGTCCACGATGCCGCCGGCCACGGGAGCGCCGTCGATGACCATGTGCTTCTCGGGCAGGTGCCAGCCGCGGGGGCGCACCACGATGGTGGGCAGTTCCCCGGCCGGGCGGAGCTTGTATTCCTTGCCCTCAGGGCTCGTGTAGTCGATGCGTCGTTCGAGGGCATCGGTGAGGTTCAGCTGGCCCTTGATGACGTTCCGCCAGGTGGGGGTGGAGGAGTCCTCCATGTCAGCGAGCCAGACCTTCGCGCCGGAGTTCAGCGCGTTGATGGTCATCTTCTTGTCCACCGGTCCGGTGATCTCCACCCGGCGGTCCTCCAGGCCCGGGGCCGGGGGAGCGACGCGCCATGACGGGTCGTTGCGGATGTCCTCGGTTTCGCGGAGGAAACTGGGGTCCTGGCCGGCGGCGATCTCGGCCCGGCGGGTCCGGCGTGCCTGCAGCAGTTCCTGCCGGCGCTCGGCCGTGGCCCGGTGCAGCTTGGCGACAAACTCCAGTGCATCCGGAGTAAGAACCTCGTCCTGCCGGCAAATGGGCTGCGCGGTCAAAGTGATCCCGTTGATGGTGAAGCTGTCAGTGAAGCTGTTCATTTCAATCTCTCCTGGTGCAGGGCCCAACTGGGTAGCAGTAAGTGTCGTTTTGAGCCTCCAGAACGACACTTACTGCTACTTACTTGGGGAAATTTAGTGGAACTGGCCTTCTTCGGTGGATCCCACCAGGGCCAGCGTGGATGCGTTCGGGTTGAGCGCAGTTGCGATGTCGTCGAAGTAGCCGGTGCCGACTTCGCGCTGGTGCTTGGTCGCGGTGTAGCCGCGGGACTCGGAGGCGAATTCCTTTTCCTGCAGCTCGACGTAGGCGCTCATGCCTTCACGGGCGTAACCGTGGGCGAGATCGAACATCGAGTAGTTCAGGGCGTGGAAGCCGGCCAGGGTGATGAACTGGAACGTGAAGCCCATGGCGCCGAGTTCACGCTGGAACTTGGCGATGGTGGCGTCGTCCAGGTGCTTGCGCCAGTTGAATGACGGCGAGCAGTTGTAGGAGAGCATCTGGTCCGGGAAGTCGGCCTTGACGGCCTCGGCGAACTTGCGGGCCAGCTCCAGGTCCGGGGTGCCCGTCTCCATCCAGATGAGGTCGGAGTACGGGGCGTAGGCCTTGGCGCGGGCGATGCAGGGTTCGATGCCGTTGCGGACCTTGTAGAAGCCTTCCGGGGTGCGTTCGCCGGTGACGAATTCCTTGTCGCGGGGATCGACGTCGGAGGTGATCAGGGTGGCGGCCTCGGCGTCGGTGCGGGCGATGACCACCGAGGGGGTGCCGGCGACGTCAGCGGCCAGGCGGGCCGCGTTTAGGGTCCGGACGTGCTGCTGGGTGGGGATAAGCACCTTGCCGCCGAGGTGGCCACACTTCTTCTCCGAGGCGAGCTGGTCTTCCCAGTGCACACCTGACGCGCCGGCCTGGATCATGGATTTCATGAGCTCGTAGGCGTTCAGCGGTCCGCCGAAGCCGGCCTCGGCGTCGGCCACGATCGGCACCATCCAGTCCTCAACAGTCTGGATACCTTCGGAGAATTCGATCTGGTCCGCACGCAGGAGGGCATTGTTGATGCGGCGGACAACGGTCGGAACCGAGTTGGCCGGGTAAAGGGACTGGTCCGGGTAGGTGTGGCCGGAGTTGTTGGCGTCCGCGGCGACCTGCCAGCCGGAAAGGTAGATGGCGCGGAGGCCGGCCTTGACCTGCTGGACAGCCTGGTTGCCGGTCAGGGCACCCAGTGCGTTGGTGTAGCCGCCGGTCTTGTGCTCTTCAGTGAGCTGCTTCCACAGCTTCTCGGAACCGCGGCGGGCCAGTGTGTGCTCTTCGGAGACGCGGCCGCGGAGCTTGACGACGTCCGTTGCCTTGTAGTCACGGGTCACACCTTCCCAGCGGGGGTTGGCGGCCCACTCGAGCTCCAGTGCTGCGGCCTGCTCTTCGGGCGTCTGCTGGGTGGGCTCAAATGCTGCAGTCATCGTTGTCTCCTTGATTGAGCTCCGGGTGGTTAGCTGCCGGCCGGAGCTGCTTCGTTGCAGTTCCGGCCGGCTACCCCGGTGCGGTGTTTCTTTCCGTGATTACTACTTTTCAGCACTTCACAACACTTCTCTAGGGGAAAACAATGGAAAGAAATGCATTTCTTCGCGTATGCTCAAGAAATGACGCCTGGAAGCTGGAATCGCGAAGTTGTACTGCCACCGTCGTCCGCCGCCTCCCTGGAACTGGACGTCATCAGCCTGGGCCGCCGCGTGCGGCATCTGCGCAAGCAGGCCGGGTTTACGCTCGATGACCTGAGCGCCGCCGTCGGGACCGCCCCCAGCCAGTTGAGCCTGATCGAAAACGGCAAGCGGGAGCCCAAACTTTCGCTGCTGCAGGGGCTGGCCGCCGCGCTCAACGTGAGCATCGACCAGCTGCTGGGCGCCGAACCGCCAAGCCGCCGCGCAGCCCTGGAAATTGAGCTGGAACGCTACCAGCGCGGGCCCCTGTACGAGTCCCTGAACCTGCCCAAAATCCGCATCAGCGCGCGGCTTCCGCTCGATGTGCTGGAGGCGCAGGTAGGGCTGCTGCACGAGCTCGAACGCAAGCTTAACGAGCAGGTGGCGACGCCGGAAGAGGCCCGCCGCGCAAACGGTGAGCTGCGTGCCATGATGCGCGAGCGCGGCAACTACTTCCCGGAGTATGAGGCCGAGGCGCAGAAGGTGCTCGGGCTGGTGGGCTACACGGGCGGGCCGCTGAGCCAGCACGTCATCGCCGACATCGCCGAGAAGCTTGGCTTCACCCTCCACCATGTGAGCGACCTGCCGCATTCCACCCGTTCGGTGACGGATTTGAAGAACCACAGAATTTACCTGACGCAGAGCCAGCGGCAGGACCACGACCCCCGGTCCGTGCTGCTGCAGGCGCTGGGTCACTACGTATTGGGGCACGAGACGCCGAAGAACTACGGCGATTTCCTCGCCCAGCGGGTTGCCACCAACTACTTCGCGGCCGCCTTGCTGTTGCCGGAGCAGGCCGCCGTGGACTTCCTGCAGAAAGCCAAGGCTGCCAAGGAAATAGCGGTGGAGGACATCCGTGACGCTTTTGCCGTGTCCTACGAGACTGCTGCCCACCGCTTCACCAACCTGGCCACTAAGCACCTGGGAATCACCACGCACTTCCAGAAGACCCACCAGAGCGGCATCATCTTCAAGGCCTACGAGAACGACGGCGTGACGTTCCCTATGGACCATACTGGCGCCATCGAGGGCCAGCCGTCGTGCAAGGCGTGGACGTCGCGGGCAGTGTTCGATGTGCCCGACAAGTTCAGCGCGTACAGCCAGTACACAGACACTCCGTCCGGCACGTACTGGTGCACAGCCCGGACCGAACGCTCGGCCAACGGCGAGTTCTCGCTGTCGATCGGGGTGCCGTACCAGCATGTGAAGTGGTTCCGCGGCCGGGAAACCACGGCCCGCGAAAAGTCCACGTGCCCGGACCCGAACTGCTGCAAGCGGCCCCCGGCCGCGCTGGCTTCCGAGTGGGCTGGCAACGCCTGGCCGTCGGCCCGCGCCCACTCGCACCTGCTCGCCGCGATGCCGCCCGGCGCGTTCCCCGGCGTGGACGAGACCGAGGTCTACAGCTTTTTGGCGGCGCACTCGGGGAGCTGAGCACGGGAAACGCTCTCTCGCTTAAGTCGGGTTTTTCGCGGATGCTCTCTCCCTTTCTTGGGGAAAGTGAGATAGCGTTCCCGTATTTGTTGCATCAAGTGAGAGAGCGTTTGGCTCACCCGTGGAGCTCCCGGTACGCGGCAACAGCGCCCGGATGCAGGGGCAAACCCCCAGTGTTGATCAGAGACTCCGGGCTCAGGAACTGAACGCCCAGGCTGGAGCGCGGGATGAGTTCCTCGGCATGGCCTACCAGCAGTTCGACGGTCCGCTTGACGGTCTGGTCATCAAGGTCGCTCCGGCACAGCAGCAGATTCGCCACGCCCACGGTCCACACGGCCGGAATGCCTTCGTACGCACCGGCCGGGATCAGCACCCGGTCGTAGTAGACGCCGTGTTTGGCCCGCAGTGCCGGCAGCAGCGGTGACAGGTCCAGGAAACTAAGCCCGACGTCGTCGTTCGCGGCAGCAATGGCCGCGGTAGGCACACCGCCCGACCAGAACAACGCGTCCACTGTTCCGTCCCGCAGCGCCGCGAGACCCTCGTTGAGGCCAAGGCTCAGCACCGTCACGCCGCCGGCGGGGCCCAGGCCGGCAGCTTCGAGCAGCCGGGGAGTGGTCAGAGACGTCCCCGAGCCGGGCTCGCCAACAGCCACAGTCCGGCCGGCAAGCCCGCCAATGTCCCGGATCCCGCTGTTTTGGCGGATGACGCAGTGGACGTAGTTCTCGTATACCTTTCCAACAGCGGAAAGTCCGACGGCGGGCGTCCCACCCACCGCTGTGCGTTGGGCCGCTGAGTCCGCAAGCGCGACGGCGAACGTGGCTTCGCCGGTCAGCAGATGTTCGAGGTTGTCCAGGCTGCCGCCGGTAGTCAGCGCCGTCGCTTGGCCGGCCACCCCATGACGCTGGAGGGACGCCGCCAGCAGTTCGGCGAACTCCAGGTAGAAGCCGCCGGGTTCGCCGCCGGCCACGGTGACAGTGCCAGGACGGTCCGTGGGCGTGCATGCACTCAGGGCAGGCAGGAGCAGCCAGGACAACCCGGCTAGTCCGGCTGTGAGGAAGGTCCGCCGCGGGGGCGTTCCGGGTCCGATGAGGTCAGTCATTGCGGGCTCCCGGCACATCCGCGGCCCGCGGAAACTCGAGGCGCGCGATCAGGCCATGCGGCGAGGCCTCGGCAAGCACCAGCCAGCCGCCGTTCGCCGCTGCCAGTTTGTCCACAATGGTCATGCCCAGCCCGGTGCCGCGGATTGTCCGGTGCGCGGGGGATCGCCAGAAACGGCTGGTGGCCGCTGCCCGTTCTTCGGCGGAGAGCCCGGGGCCGTCGTCGGCCACCTCGATGGCCACGGTGCCGTGGCGCTCGCGGGCAGCAACCGAGATGTGGGCGCCGGGAGCGTACTTGATGGCGTTGTTCAGAAGTTCGCCCACCATCTGGGCCAGTTCCGCGGCGCTGCACGCGATGTGCACAGCGGGGGAAGGCGGATCTGCCAGCAGGATCGATGCTCCGCTGCGCTGGGCGGCCGGCCCAGCCCGTTCGGTTTCTTCCTGCAGGACCGGGTACGGTTCAAGGGGCGCCTGTGCCGCGGCCGACGGGGTTCCTAGCGGGCCCCGGACGGAGTCTTCAGAGGCCCTGTGCTCGGCGGACGCCAGCCGCAAAACGCCGTCCAGGATCTCCTCCACACGTTCGAGCTCGGCCAGCACCCCTGCCGCGGCGTCGTGCTCCCGGGCGGTCTTAAGTTCCAGCTGCAGCAGATCGATCCTGAGCCGCAGGGCGCCCACGGGATTGCGTAGTTCGTGCGATGTATCCGCTATCAGTTGCCGCTGCGAATCGAGGCTGTGGCTGACAGTCTGCGCCATGGTGCTGAATGAACGGCTCAGTTGCCGCAGTTCCGGTGGCCCTGCGTCGGGAAGCTGACCGGTCCGGCCTGTTGCCTCCAGTTCCGTAACTGCCGCATTCAGCCGATGCACGGGGCGCAGCACCCACTCGGTCACGCGGGCCGCACCCAGCAGGAGAACTGCGGCCAGGACAGCCGCCGCCAATGCCACGACGAGCCACCGTTCCCGCAGTTTCTGCCGGGCCGCGTCCAGGTTGACCTCGAGGACGGCTTCGCCCAGGACCTGGCTCGCGCTGCCGAAGGAGCGGGAGATCACCTCGGAGGATGGCCCGAACGGCTGCAGCGGGGTGAGCGTGGTGTCGTTGAGGTTCAGGTTGGCCCTGGCGACCGCGTCCCGGACGTCCGGACGGTCCTCGCTCAGGCCACCGGAGCGCAGGGTGCCCTGCTGGAGGCGGATCAGGACCCCCTCGCCATAGAGCTCGGAATACCTGTCCATTTCCGTCTGCAATTGAGCGGTTTCGCCGGCGGAAGCTGCGTCGAACGCCACTTGTGCCAGGCGGTTGAGGGACGCGGCACGGTTGATCTGGAGTTCCTGGGTCAGCTCCCGGCCGGCAGACGTCAGGATCACGTTGGAGGTGATAATGACGATGAGCACCGCCAGGACACTCAGAATGCCCAGGACGCGCAGTTTCACGCCGGGTCCGCTTCGACCCGGTAGCCGACGCCGCGGACGTTGATGATGAAGCCCGGTAGCTGGAGTTTGGCCCGCAGCCCCGTCAGGTGCACGTCAAGGGACCGGGAAGACGCCACAAAGGCGTCGCCCCACAGGGCATCCAGGATCTGTTCGCGGGTGACAACGGAGCCGGCATGGCTGGTCAACAGTGCCAGCAGGTCGAACTCCGTGGCGGTCAGCGGCAGGACCTCGGAACGGAGGGCTGCCACGCGCCGCTCAAGGTCGATCTCAAGATCACCCAGCACCACGCTCTGCTGCCGCGAGCCGCCATAGCGGCCGGCACGCCGGGTGACGGCTTCGATGCGGGCAAGAAGTTCCACAAGCTTCACAGGTTTGACGAGGTAGTCGTCCGCTCCGGACCGCAGGCCGAGCACTACGCTGCGTTCGTCGTCGCGCGCGGTGAGAATCAGGATGGGAACCGGCGTGACCTGGCGCAGTTTCCGCAGCACGTCCAGGCCATCCATATCGGGGAGGCCCAGGTCCAAAAGGATGACTTCGAACTTCCGGTGGACCAGCAGGGCGTCGGCTCCGCGGGCAACCCGGGTGGGATTGTGCCCCGCGGTCGCGACGGCAGCGGCGAGGGCGGACGCCATGGCGTCGTCGTCCTCGACGATGAGCAACTCCATGGCCTGGTTCCCTTATTCGCTGAGCGGGCAACGCAAACTGCCCGCTTTGGAGATTACCCCTTCTCCCGGCGAAACCTAAGGAAGTGTTAGGAAATGCCCTCCCACGTTGGATGTGCCTTGGATCACGCATAACTTGAATGAGGCCCTCGGCGTTTGAGGGGGACCGTCAACGTCGAGGAGGAACCATGGGCAACGTAGCCATGGACAGCACGAAGGTAAGAAAAGCGCCGCAGCCAAGGAAGGTTCAGCGATGAGCACCCAGCAGGCCGAAGTACAGAGCGAGGCAGCCCAGACCCGCCGGGCCGTGAGCAACATCCTCAAGGGTTCAGCGGGCAATCTCGTGGAGTGGTACGACCTCTACGTCTACACAGTATTCGCGGCGTACTTCCAGTCGCACTTCTTCAATTCCCAAGACGACCTGCAGGCCGGGCTCGAGGCGATGGCCGTCTTCTCGACGTCGTTCCTCATGCGCCCGGTGGGCGCTTGGTTCTTCGGCCGCTACGCCGACCGCAAGGGCCGCAAGGCTGCCCTGACGCTCAGCGTGACGATCATGTCCGCCGGTTCCTTCGCCATCGCCATCCTGCCGACGACCCAGCAGATAGGCGTCTGGGCGCTGATTCTGCTGATCCTTGTGCGGCTGGTCCAGGGCTTCTCCGTGGGCGGCGAATACGGCACCAGCGCCACCTACATGTCCGAGGCCGCCACGTCCAAACGCCGTGGCTTCTTCTCAAGCTTCCAGTACGTCACGCTGATCGGCGGCCAGATGCTGGCCCTGCTGGTGCTCGTCATCCTGCAGAACACCATGGACAAGGGCGCCCTGACTGAGTGGGGCTGGCGCATCCCCTTCGCGATCGGTGGCGTCGCCGCACTCGTGGTCCTGTGGCTGCGGCGCTCGATGGAAGAAACCGTGTCCGCCGAGCAGGTCGAGGCCGCCAAGGTTCCAGCCGTGGCCGGCGTTGCCCAGCCCGGCACCATGAAGTTGCTGTTCACCCAGCACTGGAAGCCGCTGCTGATCTGCATCGGCGTCACCCTCGGCGGCACCGTGGCGTTCTACACGTACACCAACTTCATTCTGAAGTTCATGAACGATACCTCCGGGATCGCCAAGACCGACACCTCCGTGATCAACTTCTGGGCGCTGTTCATCTTCATGCTGCTCCAGCCGGTCTACGGGATCATCTCGGACAAGGTGGGGCGCCGGCCGCTGCTGCTCTGGTTCGGCATCACGGGTGTGTTGTTCACCTGGCCGCTGCTTTCCACCCTGTCCAACACCAAGGACCCGTTCACGGCATTCCTGCTGATGCTGGGCGGCCTGCTGATCGTCGGCGGCTACACCTCCATCAACGCCTTGGTGAAGGCCGAGCTGTTCCCGGCCTCCATCCGAGCCCTCGGCGTCGGGCTGGGCTACGCGATCGCGAACTCACTCTTCGGCGGAACGGTGCCGCTGCTCGGCGCCGCATTCCAGAAGGCCGAGCGCGTGGACCTGTTCTTCACCTACGTCACCGTTGCCATCGCTATCTCACTGCTGGTCTACATCTTCGCCCTGAAGAACAAGAAGGCCACCCACCTGGACCGCGAACAGGGCGATGCCTGGAACCGGCCTGCAAAGGACGAGGACAAGGACTCCATAAACGCCTAGGGACTTGGGGTATAGGCTCCAGTGAGCGTACGACGGCGGGTGGCCGCCCGCCGTCGTACCCTCACCACCCCCAGACGCTCTCTCAGATCCTGCAGCTAACCCGGGACGCTCTCTCACTTTCTTGTGGAAAGTGAGAGAGCACCCCGGGTTTTCTTGCGTTAAGTGAGAGAGCGTTTCGATAAGTATGGGGGACTATATTGGCCCTGACAGCCCATCAACCTGATCGCGGGAGTGTGCACTCATGGCCAAGGAAATCGCCACCCAGCTCATCGAACAGCTCCAGGCTGCGGGTGTGCAGCGGATCTACGGGATTGTGGGCGACAGCCTCAATCCGATCGTCGATGCGGTCCGGCAAACCGGCGGCTCCAAGGAGGGCGGGATCGACTGGATCCACGTCCGGCATGAAGAGGCCGCCGCCTTCGCAGCTGCAGCCGAAGCCCAGCTGACTGGAAAGCTGGCCGTTTGTGCGGGTTCCTGCGGCCCGGGAAACCTCCACCTGATCAACGGCCTGTACGACGCGAACAGGTCGGGCGCTCCAGTGCTGGCCATCGCCTCGCATATCCCCAGCAAACAGATCGGCAGCAGCTTCTTCCAGGAAACGCATCCGGACCGTATCTTCAACGAATGCTCTGTCTATTCGGAGCTGGTCAGCACCGCAGAGCAGGCGCCGCGCGTGATGCACAGCGCCATCCAGCACGCCCTCGGGCTCGGGGGAGTCGCCGTCGTCACGCTCCCGGGCGATATCGCGGGCCTGGAAGCGACGGCCGAAACGCCGCTGCCTGCCACCTTCCGGCGGGCCAGCCTGATCCCTGACCCGGCGAGCGTCCAGGAGTTGGCCGAGGCGATCAACGAGGCCGGGAAGGTGGCGATCTTCGCCGGGGCCGGCGTGGAAGGCGCCCATGAAGAACTGATCTCGCTTGCTGAACTGATCAACGCGCCCATCGGCCACTCGCTCCGCGGCAAGGACTTGGTCCAGTACAACAACCCCTACGACATCGGGATGACAGGTCTGCTGGGCTACGGTGCTGCCGCCGAGGGGATCGAGGACGCTGACCTGCTGATCCTGTTGGGCACCGACTTTCCCTACGACCAGTTCCTGCCGGAAACCCGTACCGCCCAGGTGGATCGTGCAGCCCACAGGCTGGGCCGGCGGACCGACGTCGACATCGCAGTCCACGGCGACGTGCTGCCCACCCTCGCCGCACTGATGCCGCTGCTGAAGCCGAAAAAGAGCCGCCGCTTCCTCGACAGGATGCTCAAGAAGCACGACAGGCTGATGAACAAATCTGTACGCGCCTACACGCGCAAGGTGGAGAAGAAGCAGCCCATCCACCCTGAATATGCGGCGTCCCTGCTGGACCAGGTGGCCGCCGAGGACGCCATCTTCACCGCGGACACCGGCATGTGCAACGTCTGGACGGCCCGTTACCTCAATCCGCTGGGCACCCGCCGGCTGATTGGTTCGTACCTTCATGGCTCCATGGCCAACGCCCTGCCCCACGCCATCGGCGCCCAGCTAGCTTTTCCCGGACGCCAGGTGGTGTCAGTATCCGGCGACGGCGGCCTCTCGATGCTGCTCGGCGAACTTATCACCGTGGCCGCCCACAAACTGCCGGTCAACGTGGTGGTCTTCAACAATTCCACGCTGGGCATGGTTAAGCTGGAAATGCTGGTGGACGGGCTTCCCGACTTTGGTGTGGACGTGCCCGACGCCGATTACGCCGCCGTCGCCCGGGCCCTGGGTTTCCACGCCGTGCGGGTCACGGATCCTGCGCAAATCGAGGGGGCGTACCGCGCCGCGTTCGCCCATCCCGGCCCGTCGCTGGTGGAACTCATCACGGATCCGCAGGCGCTATCGCTTCCGCCGAAGATTTCCGGATCCCAGGTGCTGGGATTCGCGACTGCCATGTCCAAAGTGGTGCTCAACCGCGGTGCCGGTGAGGCGGTCAGTATGGCGCGGAGCAACCTGCGTAACATTCCCCGGCGCTAGTTCCGCGCGTCTCGCGTGACCAAAGTGAGTGCAAAGCGTTGCCCTGCCGGCATCGTCTGGCACCGCCGTCGCTGGTTGACTGGGAGAAGGCGGATTCCCGCCCTTGGTGCCGGGGGAGGCAACTAAAAGTGTTTCGTTTACAACGGATGATGGCGCTCGGAGCGGTGCTGGCAGTGGCAGGGTGTGCAGCCCCGGCGCCACCGTAGCTCCTCACGGCCGACGGCGTCGAACGGGTCTCGGTGGACCGTGCGGCGTACGCCGCCGAGCTGCGCTCCTTCCGCGCGTCGGCGCTGGGGCTCGGGGAGGCCCTGCTGGCCGACGGCGGCGACGGCTCCAACGGGAACGTGGTGTCTTCGCCCGGGAGCCTGCTGATTGCCCTCGCGATGCTTCGCGCCGGCGCGTCGGGCGAGAGCGCGGCCGAGATGGACAGCGTCCTTGAACTCCCCGCAGAGAATCGTGATGAGGCCATGAACGCGGTCCTCACTTCGCTCGAGAAGTTCGACGGCGACCCCGGCTCAGTGGACGAGGACAACCCGCCCCGGAAACCCGTCATGCACGCCGCCAACGGGCTGTTCGTGGACAAGGACGTCCCCACCGGCGAGTCCTTCCTGGACACTCTTGCCCGGCATTACGGAACTGGCGTGTATCCCGTGGACTTCAGCGATGAGGGTGCAACGAAGCCCGCCATCGATGCCTGGGTCAACAGGAATACGGGCGGCCGGATCAAGGAAGCGCCCGCCACGTACGACCCGAGTAACACCTTTAGCCTGCTCAATTCGCTGTATTTTGCCGCCGCCTGGAACTCGCCGTTTGACCCGAATGACACCTCGGACCTGCCCTTCACAGCCGCTGCCGGCGAGGAAATCGACGCGCCCGCAATGCACAACGAGGTGGAGATGAAGTATGCGGAAGGTGCCGGCTGGCAGGGCGTGGACCTTCCCTATGCCGACGGCTTTGTCATGCGGCTGGTCCTGCCGGAGGCCGGACCAGCCGCCGCAGGCGACACGGGGTCCCGCCCTGCCTCAGCAGCTTTCGGCGGGGGTAAGCTCACGGAAATCGCGGACTCCTTCGACACTGCAGGGTTGGCGACAGTGCAGATCCAGCTGCCCCGCTGGGACCACAAATGCAGCTTTGACCTGCGGAAGGTGTTTGAGTCGCTCGGCCTGCAGAAGACCCTCAACACGACCGAGGACTTCAACAACATCCAGCCCAAGATGATGATCACCCAGGCCGCGCAGGCTGCCAACATCACGGTTGCCGAAAAAGGCACCATCGCCGCCGCGGTGACCCAGATCAACGGAGCTGTCACCAGCGCTCCGCCACAGCCCGGGCGGACCATCGACTTCGACCGGCCATTCCACTACCAGATCGTGCACGTGGAAACCGGGTTGCCGCTGTTCATGGGAACGGTGGCCGACCCGCGGTAACCGGGGCTGCCCCGGGCTGAGCCTAACTATTGGTCATGCGTGACCTGCGGCGGCGCAGGAGGGCGCCGTGGCCGGCAAAGAGTCGCGGCAGCACGAGGTAGACCGCAACCGGAACCACCACGAGGGTCAGGACCAGCGCGCGGAGCACCGGGTGCCAGCCTTCTGTTAGGGGTGCCACACCCATCATGCCCAGGGCGACCAGGGGGAAGATGGCCAGCCAGGTGATGACGGCGCGGACGTGGATGGACGGCGTGGGCGGAGCCGGAACCTGAACCGGGACGGCTGACGTGGGAGCAGTTCTATCAGTACTTCGGCAAGAAGGACGAGCTGTTCGACGCCGTGCTGGCCGCTGAGCTGGTCCGCGTGATGACAGAAGTCCCCATCGAAGGCCACGGGGCTTTGGCCGTCGGAGACTACGCCGGCAGGCTCTTCGACCGCCACACCACGGATGGTGCCTTGCCCCGGTTGCTGTTCTGGGAAGGCCTGGAGCGCGGGAGAAATACCGTGAACCGGGCCACCCGCGCGGACCACTGCGCCGCAAAGGTGGACCAGATGCGGAGAGTTCTGCCCGGAATCGACCGCACGGACGCAGCCGACCTGGTCCTCACCATCGTGACCCTGTGCGATGGCTGGACGGTGCTGCCGCAGATCGACTCGCTCTTGGCGGGCTCCGCTCCGGACCGCCTGGACTGCCGTCGAGCCTTCATCGTGCGGACGTCCACGCTGGTGGCCGACGCCCTGTTGGCGGACGCGCAGGTGGACGAGGTGCAGGTGGCTGACGCGCAGCTGGAAGAGTCAGGACGCTAGCGCGCGCCGCCCTGCCAGAGGGCGTCAAACGGTGCGCCGGAGGCCACCCGGTTGCGGATGCCTGCGGTGACAAAGGACTTCGCCGTCCGGGCAGCCTCGAGCGGCGTGGCACCCTTGGCCAGTTCGGCCGTCACGGCCGCGGCCAACGAGCAGCCGGCACCGGAAACGGCCACCTCGCCCACTTTCGGAGTGCTGAGGACTTCGAGGGTCTCGCCGTCGTAGTAAACGTCGACGGCGTCCGGACCTGCCAGCCGCACGCCTCCCTTGGCAAGAACGGCAGCGCCGCTGAGCTCGTGGATGCGGATAGCGGCGGCCTTTAGCGACTCGACGTCGGTGATCGCCAGGCC
Source organism: Pseudarthrobacter lactosi (assembly GCF_055412785.1). NCBI lineage: Bacteria > Bacillati > Actinomycetota > Actinomycetes > Micrococcales > Micrococcaceae > Pseudarthrobacter > Pseudarthrobacter lactosi. The sequence goes on along the minus strand of NZ_JBVAYS010000003.1, from coordinate 146,209 downwards.
GGACAACGATTCGGCCTCGAAGTGGTTGGGTGTGACGAACGTGGCCAGCGGCAGGATCTGCGCTTTCAGGGCCTGGTCCGTGTCCAGCGCGTGGCCCGGCTCCTGGCCTTTGCAGATCAGCACGGGATCCAGCACCACATTGCGGAACCGGCCCGTTTCCAGTGCTGCTGCGACCGTGCTGATGGTGGCCGGGCTGCCCAGCATGCCGATCTTCACGGTGTTCAGGACAGGCCGGCCCGGCGCCGGCGACTCGACCGAGGCACCTCCGCCGGTGACGCCCGACGCCGGACCATAGGCCGCCGTCGTGGCTTCCAATTGGTCCGCGATCACCTGCTGGTCCACTGGCACAAAGCGGTGGTTCCAGTTGTCGCTCGGATCGAAGGACACGATGCAGGTCAGGTTGGCGATGCCAAACACGCCCAGTTCCTGGAACGTCTTCAGGTCGGCCTGGGCTCCGGCGCCACCCGTGGCTTCGGACCCCGCAATGGTCAGGACGACGGCGGGAGCGGACACGGGGGACTGGAGGGCAGCTGAAGCAAAAGTCATGGCACTATCCTGCCATCCGGCGTCGGGCCAACAAGCTCGGTGAGTTCACTATCGTCATGTGTGTCCACGAGGCCCACAACAGCCAGCCTTCCCACGGCGGCGCAGAATCCGGTCCACAAAACGAGTCCCCACATGCTGTGCCAGTGGGTTCCCGTGAGGAATAGGAGGGTGAGGAAGCCTGTGACCAGCCCCGCCCCGCCGATGGCCACAACATGAAGCCACTGGTCACGGACGGGCCGCATCAGGACTCCGGTCGCCAGGGCCAGTGGCATGCCGAGGAGCAGGGCGGCAGGGATTCCGAAAACGTAGCCCGTCGCGCCGTGCGGAAAGCCGAACAGGAGCACGGTGATGGTGGCGCCCAGCAGGAACGCTCCGGAGCCGAACGTCACCCGGTACGGCCGGCTCATGCTGTCCCTTTGGCGATGGTGAGCAGCGCGCGACCCAGCTCGGGCTCCCGGAAGATGAACCCGGCGTCCAGCAGTTTCTGCGGCTGTACCCACCGGCTTTTCAGCACGAGCTCGGTCTCTGTGCGGATCAACACAGCGCCCAGCTTGAGTAGCCCGGCCGGGGTGGGGATGCCAAGCCTGGCGCCATAGGCCCGCCTGACGAGGTGCATGAGTTCGCGGTTGTCCACAACATCCGGGGAGGCCACATTCACCGGGCCGGAGATGTCCGTCCGTATGTGCAGGAAGCGCACAGTGCGGTAAAGGTCCTCCACATGGATCCAGCTGAACTTCTGCTTCCCGTGGCCCATATGCCCACCCAGGCCGAGCCGGGCAAGGGTGGCGAAGGGCCGCAGCGCGCCGCCGCCTGGCCCCAGCACGATGGCGATCCGCAGCGGGATTTTCCGAGTCGCGGGTGTGTGGGCCTCGTCCAGGGCGGCTTCCCAGGCGCGCGCCACATCCACGGAGAAACCGCTGCCGAGTTCGCCGTCGGACTCTGTTTGGGGTCGGTCGTCCGCGTGCCGGTAGATGGTGCCGGTGCTGGCGTTGAGCCAGGTGGACGGCGGCGCCTTGCAGAGTGCGAGGGCGCGGCCAAGCGCGGTGGTCGTGGCGATGCGGGAGCCGAGGATGGCCGCCTTGTTCCGCGCGTTGTAGCGGCAGTTGACCGACCGTCCGGCGAGGTTGACCAGCAGGTTGGCGCCGTCCAGCACCCGGGTGATGGCGCCGTCGTCGTCCCAGTTTGCGGACTCAGCCGATCCCTTGGCTGCCCGGCGGCCGATGGTGCGGACCGTCCAGCCGTCCCGCTCGAAACGCTCCCGGAGGTAGGTTCCGATGAAGCCCGAGGCTCCGGCGAGCACCACGGTCTTTGCGTTGTTCATGTCTTCCCCCATTGTGTTCGGTGGTGCGTTCAGTCGCGGACGCTGCGGCTCAGGCTGAGGACATCGTCCAGCACTTTGTTGACGCCGGGAATCTTTGCGAGCGAGAGTCCCCGGGCGATCAGCGGGACGGCTCCGTCCACGAGTTTCCGGGTGCGGCGCTGGCCTTCTGAGGTGTCGTACACCCAGAACAGCGCGATCCCCATGTAGCCCAGCCACAGCAGCTCCGGCAGATCCGCGCGCAGCTTCTTCGGCGCCGGCGGACTGGCGCCTTCCACCGCAGCCCGGAAGATGTCCAGCGAGGCTTCGCGGGCCGCCGTCGACTCTCCCGCGAAGGGGTTGACGGGCGACGTCGGCCGGATAGCCGTGGCCACGAAATCCGCACCGAAGCGGTGGTACGGCGCCATGACGTCCAGACCTGCGTGCAGCGTGGCTTTCAGGCGGCTGCCCAGGTCCTTGAGGCCTTCGAGGGCCTCGTCAGCCTTGGCTGCATGCTCTGCCTGGACCTGGACGTAAAGTTCCTGGACCAGGTCATCTTTGGACTCGAAGTAGTAATAGGCGTTACCCACGGAGACGCCGGCCTCTGCTGCGATGGCCCGCATGGTGGTTTTCTCGAAGCCGATCTCGCGGAACATGCGCAGTGCCACATCCGCCAGGAGCTGGCGGGTCTGCTCGCTTTTGGCTGCCACCGGATTCCCCTCGTTTTTGAACGTGTTCAGAAAAGAGTATGACATGGAACTGAACGTGTTCAAAACCTGACGGCGAACACCGGGGCGAGAGCTGCACACGTTCAGTGGGAGAATGGCGTGACAGTGCTAATACAGCTGGCGACCCGCGCAACTTTGGCTGCGGAACGGTACGCCGAGCGAACCACTATGAACGGACACCCCCATGCCCTCCCCCTCAGGCCGTGACGCCTTGCCCGTCACCAACCCCGCAGGCACAGCCGCCAAATTCGCATCGATCGGCTCGCCGTACTTCGGCATCATGCTGGCCTTTATGGCCGTGGTCCTGATCCTTTCGAACATCGGCGCATCCAAGGGCGTCGCGATCGGTCCGATCATCACCGACGGCGGCTTCTTCCTCTTCCCTCTGGCCTACATTCTGGGCGATGTGATCAGCGAGGTGTATGGCTTCAAGGTGGCACGCAAAGCCATCTTCACCACCTTTGCCCTGTCAGTGTTCGCCTCGATCTGCTACTGGGTGATCATCGCCCTGCCCGGCTTTGATGACGACTTCGGCACGTCCAAGCAGGCAGCCCTGGAGGGTGCGCTGGGCCCGGTCCCACAGATTGTGCTGGCCTCGCTCCTGGCATTCCTGGCCGGGCAGACCATCAACTCGTGGATCCTGGTAAAGATGAAGGCCCGGTCCGGCGAGAAGTCCCTGTGGGCGCGGCTGATGAGCTCCACTGGTGCGGGTGAATTCGTTGACACCCTGATCTTCTGCAGCATCGCCGCGTCCGTCATCGGCATAACGGACTTCGGTACGTTCCTGAACTACGTGGTGGTGGGCTTTGTCTACAAAACCCTGGTTGAGTTCCTGTTCGTCCCGGTGACGTCCCTGGTGATCGGCTGGATCAAGAAGCGCGAACCGAGCTACGGGGTCTAGGCTCCGCCTGCTGCTTTCGCGCCGTTTCGACGGTTCCCTGCCCACACGACGGTCGCAGTCATCGAGCGGGCAGGGAACCATCGAATTGGCACCTGACGCTATGCCGCAGTTTGCCTCCTGATCGCCTGGAGGACGGTCATCTTGAACTCTTGCTCGCGGAAAAGGTGTTTCCACTCGATCCGGATGAATGTCCAGCCAAGGGCCATCAACGCCTTCTCGCGCTGCCGTTCGGCGAAGATGGCCTCATCCGTGGGCTGGAAGTCGAAGTACTTCACCCTGCCGTCGAATTCCAAAGCCACTTTCTTGTCCCGCCAAGCAAAATCGAGGCGGTGCTGGCCCCCCGCGGACCAGACGACTACCTGGAGCTCAGGTGGCTCGATGCAGAGCCGGTGGAGCAGTTCGCGGGAGAGGGTTTCGCCCGGAGACTCGGAACGGGAATCGCTGTCTTCCAGGGCCCTCCGAAGTGCCTGGACTCCGTTTCTTCCAGTCAATGCAGCGCACATCGCACGGAGCTTGTCCACATCCGCACCCTTCCGCAGGGCGTGGTCCATCAACACCAGGGCCTGCCGGTAGTTCAGCATGAGGCAGCAGTCCACCACCGTCCGCTCCAGCGACGTGCAAGGCAAACCGTCCACGAACGTGATGTCCTCGGCCCCTAGGACACGGGTGTGTGCCACGACGTCCTTGCCGTGGGATATACCCGAAGGACACGTCTGCTGGGTGATATGAACGAGATCGTCCACGTCCCAGAGGAACAGCCCATGGAGCCGGGCACCCGAGGTGTGGCTATAGACAAAGCCGCCGCCCGACGTCGTCAGCGTTCCATGAGCATGGGCAGCGATCAGCTGCCGACTGCGCACCCAGGGCTTCTGCCTCGCCCAGATAGTGCCTCGGAGGTAGCATCCGCGTCTGAGCCGGACCAGGTCGCCGGCGCGTACCGTTGCGGCTATGGCGCGGGAATTCAAACCGGCTTCGAGAAGCTCCTCGGTTCGCCACAGGTCCATTCCAATCGGGAGGCCACGGCTCGATGCGTTCGACATACCCCCAGCCTCCGCTGGTTGCCCGGCCTCGAAAAGACAGCGGCGTGGCTATGTGGACAATCCCGGTTCGACGGTTCCCTGCGCCCTAGACGGTTACGAACGTCGAGTGAGCAGGGAACCGTCGAAACGGCGCGGAGAACCAGGGCCGGTGCTCAGGAGTAGTACTGCGCCAGGGTCTCGGCCTTGAACTCGAAGAAAGTCCCGGCTTCGATGGCCAGCCGCGCATCGTCCACCATCTTCACCACAAAACGCTCGTTGTGGATGGAGATCAGTGTGGCCGAGACCATCTCCTTGGCCTTGAACAGGTGGTGGATGTAGGCCCGGGAATAGTTGGCGCACGCGTAGCAGTCACACCCGTCCTGCAGCGGACCGAAGTCGCGCTTGTACTTGGCGCCGGAGAGGTTGAAGCGGCCGGCCGGCGTGTAGAACGCGGAGTTGCGGGCCACCCTGGTGGGGGAGACGCAGTCGAAGGTGTCCGCGCCGTTCTCGATGGCGGTGAAGATATCGTCCGGCTCGGAAATGCCCAGCAGGTGCCTCGGCTTGTCCTCTGGCAGCTCCTCGTTGCACCAGCGCACAATCGTGCCCAGGTTCTCCTTCTCCAGCGCCCCGCCGATGCCGTAGCCGTCGAAGTCCATGGCACCAAGGTCCCGGCATGCCTTCCGGCGCAGGTCCTCGTACTGCGCCCCCTGGATCACGCCGAAGAGGGCCTGGTACGGCTTCCCCACGCGCTCGGAGGTCAACCGGAAATGCTCCTCCAGGCAGCGCAGGGCCCACAACCGGGTGCGCTCCAGCGATTCCTCCTGATAGCCGCGGGAGTTCTGCAGCGTGGTCAGCTCATCGAACGCGAACATGATGTCCGCGCCGATCTGGTGTTGGACCTGCATCGAAATTTCGGGGGAGAACCGGTGGCGGTCGCCGTTGAGATGCGATTTGAACCAGACACCATCGTCGTCGATGTGGGCCAGGCGTTCTTTGCCCGGAGCGACGGCGTCGTCCGGCCCAGAGGTGTCCACCGATTTCATGTCGATGACCTTCTTGAACCCGGAGCCCAGGCTCATGACCTGGAACCCGCCGGAGTCCGTAAACGTGGGCCCGGACCAGTTCATAAACGTTCCCAGCCCCCCGGCCTCGTCCAGGATGTCCGCGCCCGGCTGGAGGTACAGGTGGTAGGCGTTGGCCAGAAGCGCCTGTGCCCCCAGGTCCGCCATGGATTCCGGCAGGACGGACTTCACAGTGGCCTTGGTCCCGACGGCGATGAACGCCGGGGTGCGGATCTCGCCATGCGGAGTGGTGATGGTCCCCGTGCGGCCCAGGAATTCGCCGCCGTTGGCAGATACCTGGGCGGCCGATGGCGCACAGCTGTCGGCAAGGCGGGTGCCAACGGTGAAGGAGAACTCGGACTGGTCAGCTGCAGCTGCGGAGACAAATGGAGCGGAGGCGGGGTTGGCTGGCACGGTTCCAGTGTGCCAGCAAACGCCGCCGATCCCTCAGTGGGCCGCGTCCGATGTGGGGTAGTTCTCAGCCCGCCAGCGGTTCCAGAGCGAATGAATGGACTCCCGTTTGTGGGCACCCAAATCAAAGGTCGAGGCGATCACCATGGCGCCGCCTTGGGGCCTGACGCCTTCAATGACGGGCTGGTCCGCCACGATCAGCAGGCCGTCCCCGTGCTCCGCGTAACCGTGGACCGTGAGTCCCACCTGGTGGTTGCTGCGGAACCAGACCTTCCCGGTGATCTCCTCGCCGGTGGCCAGCGTCAGCCCGTACGGCTCACCCGGCGCAGGCACGTCCGACAGCCCGAGCTTTTCGATTTCGGAGTCCGAGGTGCCGGGAAATTCGAAGAACAACGTGTGCCGTTTGCCGTGCGGGTGGTGTTCCAGCGCGAAGCGGAGCTGCTGGAGGAACGTCAGCCAGCCCTGGGTGATGTCCTCATCCCAGGCCGCCCATTCCGAATTGTGGTCCAGGGCTGCACGCGTGACACTGACCTGGGTCCCGGCGGAGACCGGCTTGAGGTCGAAGACGTCGCCGCCGTTGGTGGTCAGGCTGGTGTGGTCCGGGGCTTCAACGACGTTGCTGCTGAAGTAGATCCCGTCAATCTCATCAGCCAGTTCATCGGCCTCCCAGCCGTGCCACTGGGCCACTTTGGCCGGTTCACGCAGCATGGTCCAGACCTGCGGCGCGTCAGCATTTATCACCACGCTCAGATTGTTCGTCATAGCCCGAATCTACAACGCGGGCGCTGCCCCGGGTAGGGGGTAATTCCCCCACCCGGACAAGCTCACGCTCGGACGGCCTCGAGTTCGTTGCTGATCCGGCGCTGGAGTTCGCCCACACCGATCGTCTCAGACCCGCCGTGCGCCCGCAGGAAAAGCAGGGATTCGAGGCGCAGCAGCCGCCACTCCCGCTCAGCCTCATGGTTGGAGTTGTCGATCGAGCGGAAGATCTCTTTGTCGTACAGGTTGGGTTCGTTCAGCGAACGCTGGCGCACCTTGGCGTTCATCCGCGCCTTGAACGGGTCCGTTTCCTGGTTTTCGGGCAAACGCAGCAGCTTTTCATAGACTTCGGCGCGCTCCTCCTCCCGTTCCTGGCGGCAGATGAAGCTGGACAAGGCCAGCGACGCCTCCACGGACGCCCACCGGCCCGGGTTGCCGTCGAACGGCAGGACGTTGAGCAGGTCCGCCACCGTGAGCGCCCCGTCCGGATCCTTCAGTGTGATGAACAGTTCGTGGGCGAGGTCGCTGAGATCCTTGAGGCAGCTGCCGGACTTGAAGTTGATGCCCTTGGCCAGCTTGTCCGCCAGCAGCAGCACACCAACGGCGTCCGGGTGGGCTTCCGCGGCAGCCTCCACCACCGCTTCCGGGGTGCCCTGCGGCGCCGGAATCTGCGCCAGTTCTTCCGCGGAGGGTCCGCTCGCCGCGGGCGGGATGGCCGGCAGGGGAGGTACGACGACGGCGGGAGCCGCCGGGGCTGCCTCCCCTTCGCCGGTGCGCTGGGGCTGTTCGGCAGGGGGTTGCGCCGAGACCGGCAGCTGCGTGACGGCGTCGGGCGTTGCATCCCGAAGGCTTGCGCCCTGCTGGGTCGTGTCCGGAACCGTGATGACCAGGACTGTTGTGTCCAGGATCTTGACGGTGGACCCGGCGGCGATGCGGAGCGTGCCGCCGCCGGTGAGGTTTGCCAGAACCACCGCCGGGGTCCCGAAATCATCCTGTTCAAACTCCACATGCTGAATTTCGGCGGTACGTTCACCGTCCGGGAGAAGGAGCTGATCGCCGGTGGTCAGAGATCCAGCCTGCTGTTCGCTGTAGTGCCGGGCGGCTGGGTTTTCGGTCATGGGAGTCCTTAAGTTCTCTTGCGGTCCGCCCTACAGTCTACAAAGCGGGGCGCCGGAAGTCGGGGACGCCGGGGATCCCGCGGGCGTCAGTGACCCACTCCGGCAAAGGCCAGGGCCTGGCGGACCAGGGCGCCGCGGCCGCCGCTGAATTCGAGCTGGACGCCGGCGCTGAGCACTTCGGCCGGAGTCATCCACGTCAGTTCCAGGGCATCCTGGCGGGGCTCGCATTCGCCCGTCACGGGGATGACGTACGCCAGGGACACCGCGTGCTGGCGCTCGTCGGTGAAGCCGGTCTGGGACGGGGCCGGGAAATATTCGGCCACCGTGAAGGGGACCGGGCTGATGGGGAGCTGCGGAAAAGCGAGCGGTCCCAGGTCCTTTTCCATGTGGCGCAGGAGCGCCGCGCGGATGGTCTCGCGGTAGATCACGCGCCCCGAAACCAGCGACCGGATCATGTTTCCGTCTTCATCGGCCTGGAGCAGCGTGCCAACCTCGTTCACAAAACCCAGCGGATCCAGCCTTACCGGCACGGCCTCCACATAGATCATGGGGAGCCTCCCCCGGGCCTCAAAAAGGTCTTCTTCGGAGAGCCAGCCGGGATTGGGGTCAGGAGTGCGAACGTTCATGGTTAAGTTCTACCTCATCGGAGGACCGGGGACCGCTGAGGGGTGAGCTCTCAGCGTAAAGCGTCGCGCAAAGCGCCGTGCAAAGCGCCGAAATCTCACCCTCGGCTGGTTCACTCTGCGGCGAGGCGCTGTGAGATCCAGAGAGTGGGCGGGACATGCGGGGCGGGTGTGGCAGCGGTAGTGCCTGCGGCGTCTGGGTTGGCCACGTGCAGGGTCCGGCCAAAGGCTTCCTCGGTCTCGCTCACGTCCAGCCCGGCGGCGGTGAGCCGGTCCCGCAAGGCGCCCAGATCGCCGTCGTACTCGAATCCCAGGCCTGACCGCGGCGGGCCGGACGCCGGGCGCACCATCAGCACCCCGCCGTTTTTGGTGGTGAAGTCGGCGGTTTCGTCGGCGTCCGGGACGGGGCGGAACCTGGCACCGATGTCCTGCAGCGTCACCGCGGCGGCGCCGGGATCCGACGTAAACCAGACCCCGACGACGGTCAGTGCCGGATCAGCGTCCGCCGAGTTTGGCTCCCGCGCACCTTTGTCCGCCAGGAAGCTGAAGCCGTCCCGGCCGGTGATGCGGCAGGACTCGCCATGGTCAGCGGCGATGAGCTCGGCGACGGTATTTCCGGATTCTTCCGCGGCCAGTGCGGTGCGGCAGGCGAATTCGGCCAGATCGCCCACCTCGACGCCGAGGGTCGTTGTGCCGTCATCCGTGGCCCCGACGTCGGCCAGATGCAGGGCCAGCCGGCCGGACCCGGAGTCGAACTCCAGCCACGGACCCTGATCAACGGTCTTGGCCAGGCCCAGGGCCGTGAGGAGCTGCTCCCAACGGTCCGGCTGGGAGGTGAAATGGACGGGACGGACACGCAGCATTGGGTTCCTCCTCGAAACAGGGAAAGCTCGGCTACGGCCATCATGCCACTTCCAGCGGAAGGCAGGCAGAATAGGGCCATGGCCATTGAACTCGAGGAACTGCTGGTAGCGGACGCGGCGGAGTGGCGGCTGTGGCTGGAAGCCAACCATAACGCCAGCCCTGGTGTGTGGCTGGTGCTGCACAAGAAGGGCGGCAACACCACTGAGCTGGACTACGAAGCCGCGCTGCAGGAGGCGCTGTGCTTTGGCTGGATCGACGGTCAGGGCAAGCGACGCGACGACGACAGCTCCTTCCAACGGATGACCCGCCGCGGCCCGAAGAGCGTCTGGTCGGCACGGAATGTGGACCGCATCGGGAAGCTCGAGGCCGCCGGCAGGATGACCGCCGCGGGCCGCGCTGCCGTCGACGCCGCCAAAGCGGACGGACGCTGGGAGGCAGCCTACGTGGGACAGGCGACGGCGGAAGTCCCGCCGGACCTGGCCGCAGCGATCGCTGCGGTCCCCGCGGCCCAGGCCATGTTCGACGTCCTCACCTCAGTGAACCGGTATGCCCTGATCTACCGGACGAATTCGGTGAAGCAGGCGTCCACGCGGGAACGGAAAATCGCCGGCTTTGTGGAGATGCTGGCAAGGGGCGAGGCGCCGTATCCGCAGAAGAAGAAGCCCCCGCCCAACCCAACTGAGTAGCAGTAACTGTCGTTTTGGGGGCTCATAACGACAGTTGCTGCTACTCAGTTGGGCTTAGTCGTCGTGGGGGAACGCGACGGCTTCGCCCACCACCCGCAGGCAGAGTTCCATGCCCGGACGGGCGATGGAGGCGTTCCAGTGCCGGATGGTGATGACCTCGCCGCCGCCGGGGTAGCGGTGGTCGATGCGGCCAGCCAGTTCAGGCGGCACAGAGAGCTTGAGGCGCACGGTGGTTTCCGGGCCGAAGTAGTCGGTGTCCACCACCACGCCGCGGATGGGGCCATCCTCGGCAATGCGGATCTGCTCCGGACGCAGCATCAGCTGCACCCTGCCCTGGGCAGGCGGGCGGCGCACGGGAATTCCGCCCAGTGAGCACGTGGCCAGCGAGCCTTCCATCCAGGCGTCCAGGATGACGGCGTCGCCCAGGAACTCTGCGGTGGCGCGGTCTGCGGGGCGGGTGTAGACCACAAACGGGTTGCCGATCTGGGCCAGCTTGCCGCCGCGCATCACCGCCACCTGGTCCGCGAACGACAGGGCTTCGGCCTGGTCGTGGGTGACCAGGATGGTGGTGACGCCGGCTTTGTTGAGGACCTTGGCCACGGCCCGCCGGGTCGCGACGCGCAGGCCGGCGTCGAGGGCGGAAAAAGGCTCGTCCAGCAGCATCAGTTCGGGTTCGCGGGCCAGCGCGCGGGCCAAGGCCACTCGCTGCTGTTGCCCGCCGGAGAGCTGGTGCGGCCGCCGTTTGGCCATCGATGCATCCAGGGAGACCATGTCCAGCAGCTCGCTGATCCGGGCCGCCGCCGCCCGGCGGCCGCCCGCCAGCTTGGCCGTGTCCAGGCCGAACGCAATGTTCTGACCCACCGTCAGGTGCGGGAAAAGCGCCCCGTCCTGGGCCACGTACCCCACCTGGCGCTTGTGCGCGGGCAACCACACGCCGTCGCCCGCCACCTTGGCGCCGTTGAGCGAGATGCTGCCGGTGTCGGGGTGCTCAAAGCCGGCGATCAGCCGCAGCAAGGTGGTCTTGCCGGAGCCGGAGGGCCCCACAATGGCGGTGGTCCCGCCCTTGGCCACAGACAGGTTGACGCCTTTGAGGACGGCCTGGGAACCGAAGTTCTTGGTGGCGTCGGTGATCTGCAGGTGGCTGTTGGTGGTGGGTGCCACCGACGGCGCGATCCGCGGTTCCGGAAGCCTGGCGGGGGATTGTTCGGTCACTGTCCGGCCACTTTCTTGGACTGCTGGAAGAGAAGGTAAGTCATGGGTGCCGAGAGCAGGATCATCAGCAGGGCATACGGGGCTGCCCCGGCGTAGTCGATTTCGCTGCTCTTGCTCCAGAACGCGCTCGCCAGGGTTGTTGTCCCGTTGGGGGAGAGCAGCAGCGTGGCGGTCAGTTCGGTCACTACGGCCAGGAACACCAGCGCTGCGCCACCGGCGGCCGCGGGAGCCGTGAGCCGTAACGTGATCTTCAGGAAGGCATTGAAAGGGGTCCTGCCCAGGGCGCGGGCCGCTTCGTCGAGTTCCTTTGGGGCCTGTGCCAGCCCGGCGCGGATGTTCACCAATGCGCGCGGAATGAACAGCAGTACGTACGCGGCCACGAGCAGGCCGGTGGTCTGGTAGATGCCCGGGGCCACGTTGATGGCCACGGTGACGAAGGCCAGGCCCACCACAATGCCGGGCATGGAACTGGTGATGTAGTTGGAGAGCTCCAAGGATTTGCTGAACCAGCCCGGATGCCGGACGGCCAGGTACGCCATGGGGAACGCGACGACGGTGGCGGCCACTGCGCCGGCAAGGCCCAGTCCCAGCGTCTGCAGCAGCGCGGGGACAAACTCCTCCACATCCCAGATCTCGGCACCGCCGGCCACGATCCAGCGGATCACAAGCCACAGCGGCAGGCCGAACGCCAAGACAGTGAGCGCCAGGAGTCCGAGCTGGGCAGGAATCTGGTAGCGGTGCAGGGGGAGCCGCAGGGGCTTGGACTGGGCGCCGGAGCCGATCCGTGCGTAGCGGGCCGTGCCGCGGCTGCGGACCTCCAGTACCAGGAGGATCAGGCAGAAGAACACCAGGACGCTGGCCAGCATATTTCCCGCCGTGCCGTTGAACGTGGAAGCGTACTGCTGCATGATCGCCGTCGTAAACGTCTCAAAGCGGATCATCGCGAAGGCGCCGTACTCGGCCAGCAGATGCAGGCCCACCAGCAGGGCGCCGCCGGTGACGGCGATACGCAGCTGGGGCAGCACCACGCGGAAGAAGACCCGCCACGGGCCCAGACCCAGGGACGCCGCCGACTGCTCGATGGCCGGATCCAGCCGGCTGAGCGTGGCCGCGGCCGGAATGTAGACCAGCGGGAAGTAAGAGAGAGTGGCGATCAGCGCGCCTGACCAGACGCCTTCCAGGGCGGGGATGGCGGACACCCAGGCGTAGCTGTTCACAAACGCGGGAATGGCCAGCGGCGCCGCCAGGAGCACGGCCCACCACTTGTGGCCCCGCAGCTTGGTGCGTTCCACCAGCCACGCGCCGCCCACGCCGACCACCAGGGTTGCGGGCACCACGATGAGCATCAGCAGGAGGGTGTTGACCAGCAGCTCGCCCACCCGGGGGCGGAAGATCAGCTCAATGCTGGTATCCCAGCCGGTAACCGCTGTCATGTAGATGACATAGCCCAACGGGATGAGTGCGAACAGAGCCAGCAGTGTGGCCAGGAGCGCAACCACCAATGGCGGGCGAGGGCTGTTGCCCTTGCCCGCCATGGATGAAGCCGATTTGGCGGCTAATGCTGGGGATGAAACCAATTGTTAGAGCAGACCGGCCTTGGTCATCAGTTCCGTGACCTTTTTGGAGTTCAGCTTGGAGGAGTCAACCTTCGGAGCCTGAAGTTCGGCCAGCGGAACCAACTTGTCGTTGGATGCCACGCCGGCGCCCACGGTGTACTCGAAGTCCTTGCCCGTCTGCAGCTGCTCCTGGCCCTTCTTGCTCGTGATGAAGGCGAGGAACGCGTCGGCAGCGGCCTTGTTCTTGGAGGACTTCAGCACGCCACCGCCGGATACGGAGACAAACGCGCCCGGATCCTGGTTCTTGAAGTAGTGGCTGGCCACGTTCTTGGAGTTCTCGCCGGTCTTGGCCTGGTCACCGAAGTAGTAGTAGTGGTAAATAACGCCACCTTCGATTTCACCGGCGTTGACAGCCTTCATGACCGCACCGTTGCCCTGGTAGCCCTTGAAGTTTTCCTTCATGGCCGTGAGCCACTTCTCGGTTTCGGCCTCGCCCTTGAGTTCAAGGTAGGCGGATACGATCGCCTGGAAGTCGGCGCCGGACGGCGATGCGCCCCAGCGGCCCTTCCACTCGGGACCGGCGAGGTCAGAGAGGGACTTGGGCAGCTGATCTTCGGTGAGCTTTTCCTTGTTGTACACGAACACGGTGGAGCGGGCTGCGACGCCGGTCCACTTGTTGGTGGACGGGCGGTACTCGGCCGGAACCTGCTTCTTGACCTCGTCGGTGAGATCGGCGAACAGGCCTGCGTTTTCCACCTGGGTCATGGCGGGGGAGTTCTCGGTGATGAAGACGTCAGCCGGGGACTTGTCGCCCTCCTGGATGATCTGGTTGGACATCTCTGTGTCCTTGCCCTGACGGAGGGTCACCTTGACGCCGGTCTCCTTGGTGAACTCTTCCACCCAGGCCTTGGTCATGGATTCGTGCTGTGCGTTGTAGACCGTGATCTCGCCGGACACCTTTGCGTCGGCAGAGGCGGAACCGGTGGCTGCCGGGGAGGTGCTGCCGCCGCAGGCGGTCAGTCCGAGGGCTGCGGTGGCGGCGAGTGCGATGCCGGCCAGGGCGCTGTTGCGGATCTTCATGGGGGCTACTTTCTGGGAAAAAGTGTGTGGACCGTCGGTCCCGGCGAGCCTGGAGTTAGGGTTGGCTCACTCGAGAAACTGTAGGTTAGCCAAACCTAAGACACCAAGCGGCACGGCCCTTAAGTGATAAGGATCACATGCATTACGCAACTGTTGCGTGACCTAATTGGTTGGCGTTTTCTGCTGAATGGCCGCGGCGGCTTCCAGCACCATCCAGGCCTGCAGCTGGGTGGAAAGCTCGACGGCGGCACCTGGCGGGTAGGTGGTGTCCGCCGGCTGTGCCGCGTGGACGGAAAAGAGGACATGTCCCGGCGTGCCGGTGGTCGCCCCGGCTCCCGCCGGCCGGCGGCCCGCCCAGAAGGCGTCGGCGGTAGCAGTCACGAGCTCCGTAGCGGTGTTCCGGGCGGACTGCGGAAGCCGGGTATCGACGGCGGCGAGTGCCAGGTACCGGCAGAGAATTCCGGTGAAGAGTCCGCCGTCGCCCGTTCCATCGCAGCGGAGGATGCGCGGGGAGCTGCCCGGCGCTGTGGGTTGCACCGTCAGATGCTGGGCTACGCCGTCAATAACCGCCGAGGCCCGGGCGAGGTTGGCGTCACCGCCGAGCTCCAGCAGGGCTCCCAGTACGGGGCCTTGGTTGTAGGTGTAGATGGTGTTCTCCACCACCACTTCGCCGGCCGCGCTGAGCCGCGCCCCGTCGATATAGAGGCCCTGGTGCTCGTCGAACAGCACGGCATTGAGCCAGTCCATCAGCTGCTGCGCCTTGGTTTGCTGGCCTGTCCGGGCGTAGTAGAGCGCCACGGGGGCGGTGGCCGGGGTGTTCTTGAAGTCGCGCTTTTTGCTCCAGAAGGTCCCGCCGCCCAGGTCATCGGTGGAGGCGGAATCGAACTGGAGGGTGAGGGTCTTCTGGACCCTGGCGTTGCGGCGGCGTCCGGGTTTGCGCGTCTCCTTGGCCAGAGTTTGCAGGCGGTGCGTCGCCAGCGCCAGCCAGGCCATGTCGTCGTAGTAGTTGTTGACGAAAGTGAAGGCGTTGCGCAGCCGGATGCCCGTGACCAGCCTGGACGCGAGCCTGCCGGCGCTGGGGTGATGCGGGCCGTTGAACCTTGCCGCGGGGGTGGCTCCGTTGCCCAGTTCTCGGCGTCCGGCGTCCACCAGGCAGTCCACGTAGTGTGCCTGCCACCAGTAGTGCCACGGGCGGAGGAGGTTCTTCAGGTGTTTTGACGGCCATTGCACGGCGGCGAGGTGGGTTCCCGGCAGGAAGAGCAGCCGCCGGCCGAAGAGTCCGGTGACGGAGCGGGCCGCCATGTTGGCCCGGTCCTGCCAGTCGGCGGGTTCGGCATCCGGCATGGTCATCCGTTCAGCCTAGTGGGTGCGGCCCGCAGGATTTTCAGTTAACATGCACTAACTAATGTTCCGCGCCGGTCTTATGGTGTTGGGGCCGCATCAAGGAGGATGTATGGACGTCTTGGGTACTGTCGCGCTGATTACGGGTGGGGCTTCCGGGCTGGGCGCTGCCACAGCGAAGCGCCTGTTCGACGCCGGCGCCTCGGTGGTGCTGATCGACCTGCCGTCCTCCGCCGGTGCGGCCTACGCCGCCGAGCTCAACGCCACAGCGCTGAACGTCGCCGGCAGCGGTTCGGGGAACGGTTCCGGCTCTGCCAGTTACGGGGCGCGCGCAGCCTTTGTCCCCGCTGACGTCACCAACGAAGCGGAGGTGCAGGCCGCCGTCGACGCCGCGGTGGCGCTTGGACCGCTCCGCATTGTTGTGAACTGCGCCGGCATTGCCACACCAGGCAAGGTCCTGGGCCGTGAAGGCGTCCTTCCGCTGGACACGTTCAACCGCGTCATCCAGGTCAACCTGATCGGGACTTTCAACGTGCTGCGCCTGGCGGCCGCTGCCATGGTTTCAACGGAACCGGTGGGCAGCGAGCTGGGCGGCCCCGAGCGCGGCGTCATCATCAACACGGCCTCCGTAGCTGCCTTCGACGGGCAGATCGGCCAGCCGGCCTACGCCGCTTCCAAGGGCGCCGTCGCCGCCATGACACTGCCGCTGGCCCGTGAGCTGGCCCGCGCGCTGGTGCGGGTGGTGACCATCGCCCCGGGCATCTTCGAAACGCCCATGATGGCAACGCTCTCTGAGGAAGCGCAGGCTTCCCTGGGCCAGCAGGTCCCGCACCCGTCCCGCCTGGGCAAGCCCGCCGAATACGCCAACCTGGTGGCGCACATTGTGGAAAATGCGATGATCAACGGCGAAACCATCCGGCTCGACGGCGCCATCCGAATGGGCCCGAAATGAGCCTGCCTGGCGCTTCGGAACAGTCGACCTCCGAACCGTCGATTGACGACCTGCCCGCCGCCGATTTTTTCGCTTACGAGTCATTCCTGAGCTTGAAGGAGCGGGCCAAGCTGGCCGAGCTGAGGGAGTTCCTGGCCACGGAGATCGCCCCGTACGCGTCGGACTGGTGGAACAAGGCGGAGTTCCCGGCGCATATCCTGCCCAAACTTGCCGCACTGGAGCTGAGCACACCGGCGCAGCGCGGCTACAGCAACCTCTTCGCGGGACTGGTCATCGCCGAGATGACGCGCGTTGATACGTCGATCGCCACATTTTTCCTGGTCCACCACGACCTCTTTGTGGAGTCGCTCTACGGATTCGGCTCACCTGACCAGCGGGCGCGGCTGCTTGCGGACGCCTCAAGCCTGCGTATCACCGGGGCGTTCGCGCTGACGGAACCCGGCCACGGTTCCGACGTGGCCGGGGGCATGGAGACCCGTGCCCGACGCGTCGCCAGCGCAACGGGAGAGCCCGACGACGACGGCGATTCGTGGGTGCTCAACGGCGCCAAACGCTGGATCGGGAACGGGACGTTCTGCGACTACATGCTGGTGTGGGCCAGGGACGAGGCCGTGGCTGCCGGCGGGCATGGCGCGGTGCGCGGGTTCATCGTTGATGCTTCCCTGCCGGGTGTGAGCCGGAGCCGGATCGAGAACAAGATTGCGCTCCGGACCGTGCAGAACGCGGACATTGTGTTTGAGGATGTCCACCTCGCCGAGTCCGACCGGTTCGCCGGCATCAGCAGTTTCGAGGACACCAACCAGCTCCTGCGTGGCTCGCGGATCATGGTGGCTTGGCAGGCCGTGGGGCAGCAGTTGGCGGCTTTCGACGTTGCCCGGCAGTACGCCGTCGAACGCCATCAGTTCGGCCGGCCGCTGGCGAAATTCCAGCTCATCCAGCAGCAGCTCGTGACCATGCTGGGCAACACCGTAGCCAGCATGGCCATGATGGCGCGTATCGCGCAGCTGCAGGACGACGGCGCCGCGGAGATGCCGCAGGTGGCCCTCGCCAAGGCCTACACCAGCGCCCGGATGCGCGAAACCGTGGCGCTGGGCAGGTCCATCCTTGGCGGCAACGGCATCGTGACCGACTACCGGATGGCCAAGATCTTCGCCGACGCCGAGGCCATCTACACCTACGAGGGCTCGTTCGAAATCAACACGCTCATTGTGGGCAGGGCGGTCACAGGCGTCTCCGCGATCGTCTGACCCCGGCACCACCGCCAACGTACACTTGGGGCCCGGCGAATTAGGCCCCAAGTGTACGTTCGCGCTCAGTCGGTGAGCATCGGGTCCTTCTCGCCGGCTTCGATCCTCGCGTCCAGGCTGTTGCCTTTCACGGGCATGGGGCAGGTACCGTACGGGGTAAAGGCGCTGGGGTAGTTGATGGCGCGGTTGAAGTCCAGAACCACGGTGGCGTTCCCGGTGGCATCAATCCGGGGCCTGGGGGTGGAGACTTTCCGCCAGTCATCCGTTGATTCGCCGTTGGTTTCGTCGTGGAACGTGATGGTCAGTGCCCCCAGTTTCTCCTCCTCGGCGTGCAGCCGGTACTCGTGGTCGATCCCCGGCAGTCGGAAAACCACTTCGCCCACCGAATAGTGCACGCCGTCCACCAATGGATTGGCTGTTCCGATCGGGATGGCCACCGGTTCAGGGTACGCCTCGTAGGCTGCCTCTATCACTAGGTCCGGGTTGTACTCGAAGGTGGGCACGCCGTCGAACTCGGTCAGCACCGGCGACCCGGAATCGCGGGTCCGGATCGCGTACCGGTCCGCACGCATGGCGAGTTCCACCACAACCTGCTGCCCGTCCGCACCGCCGAACTGCACCCACATCAGGGATTCCTCGTTGGCGAGGGAAGCCGTAATGGTCCCGTCGACGGGCTCGCCGGTTTCCACCAGCGTCAGCCCGTCCCGTGCCGCAGCGGTGAGCGTCGCCGTCGTACCGTCCGTTGACCATAGGCCAGGGGCGAGGTCGACGGCGGCGGGCAAAGATTCCAGCCACTGGAACGAGGTGAGGGTCAGCCAGCCGTGGCGGGTGGCGAGGGCTTTGTTCCGGTTGGTGCGGAAGCGCTGCCAGCGTTCCAGCTGCGCGGCTGCGGTGGTGTTCATGGTTCCTCCCAAAGGGGATCTGATTCCCGGCTACAACGTCAAGGCCTACAACCCGGCGCAGACGCTGTCCATTCCACCATGGACCACCACGAACCGCTGGGGCTGCAGACCTGGCTGCAGCCCCAGCTGCGCCCTATGCCCTGCGGCCGGCCGATAGTAACGTCTGAAGCATGAAAATCGCAGTCTTGGGCACAGGTACCGTAGGCCGGACCCTGGCGGGCGCGCTGTCCGCTCTGGGACACGATGTGGTGGTGGGCACGCGGGACCCGCGGGAAACTTTCGCCCGCAGCACACCCAGCGCCATGGGCGCGCCGCCCTTTAACGAATGGCACGCCTCGAACCAGCACATCGCCCTGGAAACCTTCGCGGATGCCGCCGCCGCGGCGGAACTTATAGTCAATGCAACGGACGGGGCCGGCACACTCAGTGCCCTCAGCTCCGCGGATTCGGCCAATCTGTCGGGGAAAGTCATTCTCGACGTGTCCAACCCCCTCGATTTTTCCCAAGGCATGCCGCCGCTGCTGAACCCCGTCAACACTGATAGCAATGCCGAACGGATCCAACGAGCGTTCCCGGACGCGCGGGTGGTCAAGTCCCTGAACACGATGAACGCCGGGCTGATGGTGGACCCCGGCAGACTGGGCGGCGGAGATCATTCCGTATTTGTCTCTGGCGACGACGCCGACGCCAAGAACACCGTGACCGGACTCCTCCGGGAGTTGGGCCACTGCGACATTATCGACCTCGGTGACATCACCACCGCCCGCGGGGCGGAGATGATGCTTCCAGTGTGGCTGCGGCTGTACGGAGTCCTGGGGACTCTTGATTTCAACTTCAAGATTGTCCGCTGAGATCCTGCACCCCAACCCGCCTGACCTGAATGTTCGCTGTGTGAGTCCCGCGCAATATCTGAGACGGATTCCGCCTTCGCCATCCCGTGCGGGTAGCATCGATAGCTAGTAACGTGGCTCACAGTATCCAGCGCAGTGTACGAGCCAAGTCCGAACCCTCGAAAGACAGTTTCCATGGCTAACACTGCTGCAATGAATTCCGCAACCGACCTCGCCTCTGAGCTGAGGGCCGATGTCCGGCGTGTCTCCACCCTGCTGGGCGAATCCCTGGTCCGCCAACACGGGCCCGAACTCCTGGATCTGGTGGAGCAGGTCCGCCTCCTCACCAAGGAGTCCAAGGAAGCCGCCCGCGGCGGTGCCGATGCCACCGGCCCCTGGAGCGCGCACGACGTCGTCGAACAGGTGCGCGAACTGCTCGGCTCCCTGCCGATCGAGCAGGCAACTGACCTGGTGCGTGCGTTCGCGTTCTACTTCCACCTGGCCAACGCCGCCGAGCAGGTCCACCGCGTCCGCGGCCTGCGGACGCGGACGGAGAAGGACGGGTGGTTGGCCAAGGCTGTCACCGAAATCGCCGCCAAGGCGGGGCCCGAAGTCCTGCAGGAAGTGGTCAACGGACTTGACGTCCGCCCCATCTTCACCGCCCACCCCACCGAGGCTTCGCGCCGTTCCGTGCTGGATAAGATCCGCAAGCTCTCTGACGTCCTGGCCGAGCCCACCAAGGAAGGCACCACCGCGCGCCGCCGGCAGGACCGCCAGCTCTCGGAAGTCATTGACCAGATGTGGCAGACCGACGAACTGCGCCAGGTACGCCCCACCCCGGTGGACGAGGCCCGTAACGCGATCTACTACCTCGGGGGCATCCTGACCGATGCCATGCCCGAGATGCTCTCGGACTTCTCTGAACTGCTCGGTGAGCACGGCGTCAGCCTGTCCTCACAGGACGCGCCCATCCGGTTTGGGTCCTGGATCGGCGGCGACAGGGACGGCAATCCCAACGTCACGGCAGCGGTCACCAGGGAAATCCTGCAGATCCAGAACCAGCACGCCGTCCGCATCAGCATCGCGATGATGGACGAGCTGATCTCCATCCTGTCCAACTCCACCGCATTGTCCGGCGCGGACCAGACCCTGCTTGACTCCATCGACGCGGACCTGAAGAAGCTGCCGGGCCTGGACCGGCGCGTCCTGGAGCTCAACGCCCAGGAGCCCTACCGCCTCAAGCTCACGTGCATCAAGGCCAAGCTCATCAACACGGGCAAGCGGGTAGCCGCGGACTCCACCCATGAGCACGGCCGTGACTACAGCTCCACCGAGGAGCTCCTTAACGACCTCGAACTGCTGGAGCTGTCCCTCCGCAACCACTCGGCGACACTCGCTGCCGACGGCGCGCTGGCCCGCGTCCGTCGCGCCGTCGCGTCCTTCGGCCTGCACCTGGCCACCCTGGACATTCGCGAACACGCCGACTACCACCACGAGGCCGTTGGCCAGCTGATGGACCGGCTGGGCGGCCCCGGCATCCGCTACGCGGAACTGAGCCGGGTGGAACGCTTTGAGGTTCTCGGTTCGGAGCTGGCGTCACGCCGGCCGCTGTCCGGCCACCCGATCAAGCTCGACGGCGTCGCTGACGGCACGTACGACGTCTTCCGTGAGGTCCGCCGCGCCCTGCGCACGTATGGGCCGGACGTCATCGAGACCTACATCATTTCCATGACCCGGGGCGCGGACGATGTCCTGGCCGCGGCCGTCCTGGCCCGCGAGGCAGGCCTGATCAACCTGTTCGGCGAATCTCCCTACGCCAAGATCGGGTTCGCGCCCCTGCTGGAGACGGTGGAGGAACTGCGTGCCTCGGCGGAGATCGTGGACCAGCTGCTGTCCGTCCCGTCCTACCGTGACTTGGTTCGGCTGCGCGGCGACGTGCAGGAGATCATGCTGGGCTACTCGGACTCCAATAAGGAATCCGGCGTGATGACCAGCCAGTGGGAGATCCACAAGACCCAGCGCAACCTGCGCGACGTGGCGGCCAAGCATGGTGTCCGCGTCCGGTTGTTCCACGGCCGCGGCGGATCAGTGGGCCGCGGCGGCGGACCCACCTACGACGCCATCATGGCCCAGCCCAACGGCGTGCTCGAAGGTGAGATCAAGTTCACCGAACAGGGCGAAGTCATCTCGGACAAGTACTCGCTGCCCGAACTGGCACGGGAAAATCTGGAGCTGTCCCTCGCGGCAGTGCTGCAGGGCTCGGCCCTGCACCGGGACCCCCGCACCTCGGATGACCAGCGTGAACGGTACGGGCACGTTATGGAAATCATCTCCGATGGTGCCTTCGACCGGTACCGGAAGCTGATTGACCATCCGGACCTGCCCGCGTACTTCCTGGCTTCCACTCCGGTGGAGCAGCTGGGCTCGCTGAACATCGGCTCCCGCCCGTCCAAACGCCCGGATTCCGGGGCGGGTCTTGGCGGTCTGCGCGCCATCCCGTGGGTCTTCGGCTGGACGCAGTCACGGCAGATCGTGCCGGGCTGGTTCGGTGTTGGTTCGGGCCTGAAGGCTGCCCGCGAGGCCGGAAACTCCGAGCAGCTGGTGGAGATGATGCAAAACTGGCACTTCTTCCGGTCGGTCGTCTCCAACGTGGAGATGACGCTGGCCAAAACGGACCTGGACATCGCCGGGTACTACGTGGCCACCCTCGTTCCCAAGGAACTGCACCACATTTTCGCGGCCATCCGTGAAGAGTTCGACCTCACGGTCACCGAGATCCAGACCCTTACCGGTGAGAACGTCCTTCTAGATGCCCAGCCCACGCTCAAGCGTTCGCTGGAGATCCGGGACCAGTACCTGGACCCCATCAGCTACCTGCAGGTGGAACTGCTCCGCCGCGTGCGGGCTGCCCAGGGCGCCGAAGGTGAAGGCATCAGCGGTGCCGAGATCGACGAACGGCTCCAGCGGGCCATGCTGATCACCGTCAACGGTGTAGCGGCCGGCCTGCGCAACACGGGCTAACCCCCCGAACGCTCTCTCACTTAATGCGGCTTTTTCATAAACCCTCTCGCACCCTGTGCAAGAGGGTTTATGTATTTCCTGCAGAAAGTGAGAGAGGGTTTGGCGGCTTGGGGAGCGGAGGGCCGTGTGCAGATAGGGTTGAAGGCATGCCATCGTTCCAGACGCGCCTGAAAATCACCGGCCTGAAACCTGGCAACGCGCCGGAAGCAGTGATGGCCGCCGCTGTGGAGGCATTGGAGACCCGTCACCATGTGGAATCCAACCAGATCGAACTTGCTGCCGGCGTCCCCCAACTGAACCTCCGGTTCCTCGTGGAGGCGACCGAATACAGCGGCGAGAACCAGCAGGCACGCGAATCGGCAGCGATGATGCGCGACGCCGTCGAACGCGTTGCGCTCACCGGCTCACTGATGGTGCTCCGCCGCAACCGCGGCCGCTGGGCGCCTGTCTAAACTGGTGGTCGAGCTGGTCGGGACCCGATTTCGACAGGCTCACTCACCCGCTCGAACTCACCGGCGATAAGCTCACTCGCCGGGGGCGGGCTCGTCCACGGGTGAGCGGGTGCCGCGCCGGCGGGTGACAATGATGCCGACGACGACGCCGATCACCAGGCCCAGCACCACACCGATCAGCGAACTGGCCCAGAACGGCAGCTTGGTTGCCGATCCCGTGAAGTAGCCAAGGCCCACCAGCCAGCTGGCCCAGAGGACCGCGCCGAGGCCGGCGCACAGGCTGAAACCCCGGGCGGAGACGTCGGCGATCCCGGAAGCGGCCGACGTCGCCAGCCGCCCGCCGGGGATGAAGCGGGCGCCGATGATGGTCCCGTAGGTGGAGGAGCGGCCGGCCTTGGCGATGGCCGCATGGATGCCGGTATGGACTTTCCGGCCCCAGCGCCACCGGTCCAGAATGTGGCTCAGCCGGCGTTTGAAGAGCTGGAACACCACCATGTCGCCGAGCCAGGACGCCACGGCGGACAGCGCCCCCACCAGGAAGACGTTGGCCCGGCCGTCGGCCGAGAGGGCGCCGCCGGTGATCACCACCATCTCTGACGGGATGGGCGGGAAGATGGCATCGCCGAGGACCACGGGGATGATCCAGAAGTAGATCGCCGCCCCCCAGCTGTCGGCGTCGCCAAAGTCCATGGCCACAAAGTACCGCACTTTTGCGCGGCAGCCCGGCTTGGGCTGGCCGGCGGCGCCTCCTTACCCGGCGGTGGTTTCAGCGAGTGCCTCAGTACCCTGCGCCGATCTTCCGGCGGCGTGGCCGCGGGGCTCCGCCGCGATCTTCCCCGGTAACTTCCCTGGAAACGTGGCTGAGGTGCCGCGCGGCGAGGAAGTACCAGTACGGCCAGGCGACCCACGCGGTGGCGCCCACGGCGATTCCGGCTCCGCCGATACCCCAGCGGATCCAGGCCGGTGCCGGTTCCAGGGCCGTTAGTGCCGCCAAGGGCAGCGCCACCACCAAGGCGCCTCCGATGAACTGTCCCAGCTTCGCGAGATCCTGTGGATAGCCGCCCGACTTGAGCAGCGCCTGGTGGGCCAGCAGGAACCAGCCGGCCTGGACCACCATTGCCCCGACCGAGATGCCGGTAGACGCATTGAAATCGAGCTTCTTCGCAACGAGGAGGAACGAGCTTGCCGAACCTGCGGCGCTGGCCGCGATCACCAGCCATTTGGCTGCCTCGGAGGCGGGTGTGCGGCGCACTCGCCGGTGGACCTGGACGATCACCGGGATGATTATTAGCTGGAAGACGCCGCCGGTGGCATCGTTGATGGTGCCGAAAACATAGGGGCCGTTCTTTGGGACCTCGATGGCGAACATGGCGCCCAGTGTGGCCACGCCCACTGCGCCTATGCCCGCGGCCGCGTAGGCAAACTTGGCCGCTGTACGGTCTCCGGGGATTTCGATGAATGTGTCCACGATGGTCCTCACCTTTGCGCGAGCCCCTCTCACAGGATATTCCTGCTCCGGCCTGACATCCAGAAGGTCCCGGTGGGAAACTGGCGGCATGCGGATCACCATCCTCCAAGGCGATATCACTACCCGCAGCGTTGACGCGATCGTGAACGCGGCCGACTCTTCGCTCCTGGGTGGCGGCGGCGTGGACGGGGCCATCCATCGCGCGGCCGGGCCGGAACTGCTCGCAGCCTGCAGCGAACTCCGCGAAACGGTCCTGCCGCACGGACTGGCGCCGGGGGCCGCCGTCGCCACTCCCGGATTCCGGCTCCCGGCGCGCTGGGTCATCCACACCGTAGGTCCCAACCGGCACGCCGGGCAGACCAACCCGGCACTGCTGGTCTCCTGCTTCAGCGAAAGCCTGCGGCTGGCGGATTCGCTGGGCGCCGCTTCCATTTCACTACCCGCGGTGGGCGGGGGAGTGTACGGCTGGCACGGGCGCCAGGTGGCGGAGGCCGCGTACGACGCCGTCACGGGGTTTGGTGCCTCGCATCCGGCCAGCGCGCTGGAGTTGGTGGAAATGGTGCTGTTCGGCCCCGACATGGAGCAGGCCTTCAGGACGGTGTTTGATCAGCCTGGTGCGTGATCAGCGCGGTGTTTGAGCAGCTTCGCTGAGGTGCAGTCCGCTGCGGTACTCCACCGGCTTTTTGCTGATGGGGTCCACAAAACGGATGCCGCGGGCCAGAAGCTGCAGCGGCTTGGAATAGTCGTCCGGGGCCTTGTCCAGCAGATCCGGATAGAACGCGTCATTCACGATGCCCAGCCCCAGCGAGGCCATGTGCACCCTCAGCTGGTGCGTCTTTCCGGAGTGGGGCTCCAGCCGGTACCGCGCCAGGCGGGGCGTACTGCCCGTGCCCCGGGGTCGGGTACCGGCGTCGCCGGTGCCGGCGGCACCCACGGAAGCGCCGCCGTCGAACGTTTCCAGCCGTTCAATCCGGGTCTCCGCGTTCGGCTCGCCCTCGATGACTTCGGCCAGCAGGTAGCTGCGGGATTTGGTCATCCGGTTCCGGACCACCACGGGGAAGTCGACTGCGGGGTGTCCGGGGGCAGACTCCGCAGCGGACACGCACTCGTATTCCTTCTGCACCTGCCGCTTCTCGAAGAGCACCTGGTAATTTCCGCGGGTTTCCGGGTTAGTGGACAGCAGCAGCACGCCGGCGGTCATCCGGTCCAGGCGGTGCATGGGGATCAGGTCCGGGAGTTTGAGTTGGTTCCGGAGCCGGACCAGGGCCGATTCCTGGATGTAGGTGCCGCCGGGGGTGGTGGGCAGGAAGTGCGGCTTGTCCACTACGAGGAGGTGGTCGTCCTGGTGCAGGATGCTGATTTCCACCGGGATCCGGGTCTCCGGCGGCAATGAGCGGTAGTACCAAATGAAAGTGTGGTCCTCGAGCCTGGTGGCCCGGTCCAGGGCGACGCCGCCCTCGCCCACGATCTCGCCGGCGTCGAACCTGTCCTCGATGCCCTGCGGATCGATGTGGCCCCAGCGGTGCATCATGTAGTCCATGGCGGTGGTCCACGGTCCCTCGTCCGGGAGGCGCAGGCGGGTGGCGTTGACGCCGTCGCGCACGGGGAGGGGGGATTGCATCACCGGTCCATTCTACTTTGCCGGCTCCTGCGGCTCCGCCCCGCGCCCGGGTCTGTTGCGCGCGCCCGTTTAGACGGCTCCCTGCCCACTCGATGTCCAGCGCCAGCTGGTCTGCAGGGAACCGTCGTATCGGAGCGCCAGTCGCCGGGCGGACACGTCGCCGGAACGCAGCCCATTGACCGACGGAAAAAAAGTTCTTGACAATATAAGTTGTCGGTTGGCATGATGGACACATGTTGGACATCGAAGTGATCGAGGACCCGGCCGCGGCGGAAGCGTCGCTGGACCCGATCCGGACGCGCATCCTCCAGGAGCTCTCCGAGCCGGGGTCGGCCACGCAGCTTGCCGCCAAGGTGGGCCTGCCGCGGCAGAAGGTCAACTACCACCTCAAGGCCCTCGAGCGGCACGGGCTGGTGCAACTCGTGGAGGAGCGGCGCAAGGGAAACGTCACCGAGCGTGTCCTCCAGGCAACGGCGGCCTCGTACCTGATTTCCCCTGTGGCCCTCGCGTCCGTGGCGCCGGATCCGCACCGGTTCTCGGACCGCTTCTCGGCCTTCTGGCTGCTGGCGCTCGCCGGTCGAATGGTTCAGGAGGTGGGCAAGCTGATCGCCGGTGCCGCAGCGGCCAAGCAGAAGCTGGCCACATTCGCGATCGACGGCGAAATCACCTTCCGCAGCGCAGCAGACAGGGCCGCGTTTGCCGAGGAGCTCGGCGTTGCCGTGACCCGCCTGGTGGACAAATACCACGACGGCGGTGCGGCTGCCGGCCCGGGCGGCACTCCGGCAAGCGGCACTCCCGCGAGTGGCGCTTCGGCAAGCGGCACTCCGGCGAGCGGCGGGCGGAAGCACCGGCTCGTCGTCGCCCTTCATCCCGTTCTCAAAACCCCCATCAAACCCCTTTCAGTGAAGGAGCAGCACAATGACTGACAACCGTGAATTTGAGATCGTCTACGACACCGAACTGCCCGGCACGCCCGAGCGCGTCTGGGAAGCCGTGACCAACGGAACGCCGGCGTGGATGTTCCCCACGGACCAGTGGCCGGACGTCAAGACCGTGCAGGAGTGTCCAGCCCATCTCGTCTCCCGGATGGACGGTCCCGACGGCTGGTTCAACCAGCTGGAACACGTCCTGGCACCCCTCGACGGCGGCCGCGCCCGGCTGCACTACGTCCACAGCGGGATATTCGCCGACAACTGGGACGAACAGTACGACGGCGCCAGCAAGCACACCGAGTTCTACCTGCACACCCTGGCCCAGTACCTGCAGCATTTCGACGGCAAGCCGGTGGTGTTCACGGACATCCAGTCACCCGCGGCATCGCAGACCCCGGACGGTTTTGAACGCCTGAAGAAGGCGCTGGGCGTGGACTCCGCCGCGCAGGGTTCGTCTGTTGAGTTGGAGCTCGACGGCGTGGGGCGGCTGTCCGGGGAAGTGGACTTCTCCAACGAGCACTTCCTGGGCCTGCGGACCTCGGCTGCGATGTACCGGTTCTTCGGCCGCAATGCCTTTGGTGCTCCGGTGGGCATGACGGTCCACGATTTCAGCGGCACGGGGGACTCTTCGGCGACCGCGGACGCCTGGGGAGGCTTCCTCGAAAGGGTCTACGCATAGAGGTTCGTGGGGCTGGCTGCGTTCTCGACTCGCAAAACACTAATCGACCCGCACAATACCTGACGCGGTGGAAATTTCGCCCGCACCAGGTATTTTGCGTGTCACGGGCGGATTTGCGCCTCGAAATGTCTGCGCAGGGGATGTGTAGCGGCCTCAGGCGGCCCAGCCGCGGGCGACGGCGTCCAGGGCAGAGCTGTAAACCGCGGCCCAGTCCGCGTCCGGTGGGCCAACCTGCGCCAGCTCCAGGCTCACCAGGCCGTGGACCTGGCCCCAGATTGCGACGGCGACCATTTCCGCGGGCGCCTGCAGAACAGTGCCCGCGGACTGGGCGGAAGCCACTGTTTCAATCAGGGGCACCATGGCATCGGCCGCAACGTCCGGGCTGGGCTGGCAATCGACGTAGGCGGCCAGCGCGCCACCGAACATTAGCCGGTAGAGCGCTCGATGTTCCAGCGCCCAGGTGCGGTAGGCCACGCCAAGTTCCCGAAGGCCGCCCGGGGCTGCGGCCATCTGTGAGTCGCGGAATGACCGGAACCCGTCGTCCACGACGGCGGTCAGCAGCTGGGATTTTCCACCGAAAAGCGAGTAGACGGCCGTGGTGGACGTTCGGGCTGCCGCTGCCACATCCCGCAGGTTCACACGCGCCGGGCCGTCGCGGTCCACCAGGTCAGCGGTGACGGCCAGCAGGTCCTGCCTGAGGGAATCGTTATGCACTACGGGTCTTGCCATGGGGCCCATTGTTTCATAACCTTGTTTCGTAACAGTGTTATGAAACAAAGTTATGAAACTGGCAACCTGAGGAGTTCCCATGGCGCAGAAGGTTTTTCCCGGCCGCTACACCGCTGACCCGGGCCGCGAATCAGTGACGGTCTTCCTGATCGGCATGCGGGCGAACCGTTGGTGGAAGGTCGGGACCGTCGGCAAGGTGGCTGCCGCCATGCCGCGGATGCTCCAGCACCTGGCCGTCGATCCCGACGCAGGAATGCTCGGATTTGAGCAGTGGTTCGGGCGCACCACCATCCTGCTCAGCTACTGGGAGAGCCCCGAGCACCTGCGGAAGTTCGCCGCGGACCGGGAGTCCCCACACCTGAAACCGTGGCGTCGATTCATGAAGGAACTCTCCGGGACTGGCGACGTCGGTGTCTGGCATGAGACGTACCAGGTACCTGCAGCCGGGATCGAGGTTGTCTACAACGGGATGCCGGAGTTCGGGCTGGCCAAGGCGACGGCGCATGTCCCGGTCGGGGCCGGGACCAATACGGCCAAGCAGCGGATGGGCCGGACCGCCGGGCGGGGCGCCGGCACCGCCTGATCCCGAAAGCCCATGCGCGTCACGCGATGGCCAGGGCAGGCGCGTCCTTCAGGGTCCGGCGTAGCTGCGGGGCGGCGTCGAGCCTGTCCTGGGCCGACCGCAGTGCGAGGACAGCGGTTTTGAGTTGGTCCGGCGGCAGAGTGAAGGGCACCCGGAGGTAGCGTTCGAAGGCGCCGCCGATGCCGAACCGCGGACCAGCAGCCAGCCGGATGCCAAAATCCGGAGCGATGACCGTCAGCGCAGTGCTTACCGGTGCGGGCAGCCTGCACCAGACGGACAGGCCGCCCGCAGGGTGTCCTGTTTCCCATTCCGGGAGGTGTTCGGCAAGGAGCTCCTGAAGTGCGGCGCGGTTGTCCCGGAGGGCGCTGATCCGTGCGGGGAGCGGCTCGTCGAGGGCGCGGACCAGGTGGGCTGCCGCCAGCTGTTCCATAAGCGGTCCGCCCAGATCGAGGGATGTCCGGGCCGCCGCGAACCGTTGGATCATGGCTCCGGAGGCGCGGATCCAGCCCGTCCGAAGGCCGGCCCAGTGGGATTTGCTGAGCGATCCGATGGTGACCACGGCGGGACTGAAGGCTGCCACCGGACTGGTTTCGGCGCCGTCGAGGTTCAGCTCGCGGAGGGTCTCATCCACCACTAGGACCGTCCCGGCCGCCACTG
This sequence comes from Pseudarthrobacter lactosi, assembly GCF_055412785.1. NCBI lineage: Bacteria > Bacillati > Actinomycetota > Actinomycetes > Micrococcales > Micrococcaceae > Pseudarthrobacter > Pseudarthrobacter lactosi. Next base: position 116,934 of record NZ_JBVAYS010000003.1, on the reverse strand, counting down.
CCGCCCGGACCAGCTGGCGCCGCTGGACATCAGGCATCAGTTGTCCCGTGGGGTTGTGGAAGTCCGGCACCACGTACGCCATCCTGGGACGCTGCTGTGTCATGGCGGCCTGCAGTGCGTGCATGTCCCAAGCCAAAGGGTGCGGACCGCCGTCGGCCCTGTTCGTGTTGGCGTCGCGGGCTGTGGTGAATGCCACCGGGATGGGCCGGCAACCGGCCGAGCGGATGGCGTCGAGGGCGTTCGGGTAGCTGGGGTGTTCCACCAGCACCTTGTCCTGCCGCCCCGCGACGGCTCGGATGATGATGTTCAGGGCGTGCTGGGCGCCCGATGTCACCAGGATCTGTTCGGCAGTGGTCGGCACGCCGGCCGCCGTATAGCGTGCCGCCACCGCCTCGCGCAGGGGGAACAGGCCTATGGCGTCGTAGCCGAAGCCCGGCAGGAGCGCGGGAAGTTCGGTGAGGGCGGCCGCGAACGCGCGGTGTACCACCTCGCCGCTGGCCGGCAGCGATGCGTAGGCGAGGTCGATCAGCCCCTCCGGTGCCGCGAGCCCGGGAGATGTTGTTCCGGGCGTCCGCCCCGCGGTTGCAAGGACCGGGCCCGTGAGCGCAGTGGTACCCAACGGCGTCAGGCGCGGAATCCGGGTCCGGCCCCGGCTGCCTTGCCCGCTGCTGAGGAAGCCCTGCCCGCGGAGGTGTCCGTAGGCAGCCGTTACGGTGGTGCGGCTGACACCCAGCGCCTCGGAAAGTGCCCGCTCGCTGGGCAGTGCCGTGTCCAGGGCGACCCGGCCGTCCAAGACCAGGAGACGGACGACGTCGGCCAGCTCGCGGTAGGCGGGCGCGACGCCGAGGTTCCACTCGCCCAGGAGACGGGCCAGCGCGGACGAGTTCAGTGATGGGGACATGAGGCCAGTATCTCAGACTGGCTATGTAATTAAATGCCAGTTCTCTGGCAGGGTTGTCGTTATGTTGACCCGCAGACTCCTCCAGCTCTTTATCGGCCTCGCCATGTACGGCATCTCCCTGGCCATGTTCATCCGTGCCGGACTCGGACTGGATCCGTGGGATGTGTTCCATCAGGGAGTGGCCGGGAGGACCGGGCTGAGCATCGGCGTGGTGGTCATCATTGTGAGTTTCCTGGTGCTGCTGCTCTGGATTCCGCTCCGGCAGTGGCCAGGGTTCGGCACGCTCTGCAACGCCGTACTGGTGGGCGTCTTCGCAGACATCGGGCTTGCACTGATCCCGGCATTCTCGCATCTGGGCGGCCAGATCGGCATGCTTGCGGGTGCCGTGCTGCTGAACGGCATCGCGTCCGCGTGCTACATCGGCGCACGGTTCGGTCCGGGTGCCAGGGACGGGCTGATGACCGGGCTGGCTAGGCGCACCGGCTGGTCCGTGCGGGTCTCGCGCACCCTAATCGAAGTTGTCGTGTTGGGAGTGGGCTGGCTGCTGGGCGGCTCCGTGGGCGTGGGCACGGTGGTTTACGCCCTAGCCATCGGGCCGCTGGTGCAGCTGCTGCTCCCGCGGTTTATGGTGCCCGCTGCGCTTCCGTCCGAACCTGCCGTCCTTGAACCGGGCGCTGCCGACTCAGATGGTGCAGAACCGGGCGCTGCCGACTCAGATGGTGCAGAACTGGGCGGTGCCGACTTGGACGGTGCCGACTCAGATGGTGCCGACCTGGACGGTGAGGACTCGGACGCTGGGGAGCCGGTCGCCGTCGAACCCGGAGCCAGGATTTCCTAGGACCTCCCGGGACACGACTCCTAGGGCAGGACCGGCTGGCACTGCGGGCAGAAGTAGATGTCCCGTTCCTCTTCGCCATTGGGTTTGCCCAACACGCCGCGGCGGATGGGGGTCCGGCATTTCAGGCACGGCTGGTGTTCCCGCCGGTACACCCAATAACCCGGACGTCCAGCCATCCGCCCTACGGGCATGCCTCGCGGATCAAGGATGGTGACTCGGCGTCCCGGGCCCAGGTTGGCTTCGAGCAGCTGCTTGGCATCCGTCATCATGGTCCGGAGATCGGGGACGGCTGAGACGGGACTCGCCGGGTGCACACCGGACAGGAAGCAGGCCTCGCAGCGGTAGATGTTGCCGATGCCCGCCAGGTTGCGCTGGTCCAGCAGGGCGACGCCGATGGGTACGTCGGGTGCCGCGCGGATCCGCTGCTCGGCCTCGGCCAGGTCCCAGTCCGGACCAAGCAGGTCCGGGCCCAAGTGGCCCACGATGGTGTCCTCGTCCGCGGTGCGAACCACCTCCACGATGCCCAGGGAAAATCCGACGGCGTCGGCTGCTGCCGTGCGGAGGACGCACCGGGCGGTGAATCCTGGCTTCCGCCAGCGTCCGCCAGGTGGATAGACCTGCCAGGTCCCTTCCATTTTCAGGTGCGAGTGGATAGTGAGTTTCCGCTCCTCCGGTCCCACCACGCGCATCAGGAGGTGCTTGCCTCGAGGGACCACCTCCGCCACGGTCCAGCCGGCCAGGTTGAGCGTGGCGAATCTTGGCACGCGGAAGTCCGACGCCGTGAGCGTCTGCCCCGCCAAGGCCTCGTGCAGCTGGCGGGCGGCCCGCCAGACGGAGTCACCCTCAGGCACGGATCCGCAATCCCTTAGGTGTGGAGTAGGCCCCGGCGGCGGCGAGAGCCGCTGCGACCGGTGTGTCCAGGATGCCGTGGCCGTTGACTTTCTCCATGATCAGCTTGTCCACCGCGCCCCGGGTGACCACACCCACCAAAGCCGCGCCGGCGGCGGACAGCACGGCTGCGTCCTCGCTGAAGGCCAGCAGCGTTTTACCGCCCCGTTCCACGTAAAGGACCAGGGCGCCGTCCACCATAACCACCAGTGCGCCGGCTTTCCGCCCAGGCCGGTGCCCAGTCCCTGCTTCTACGTTGAGTGCCGGCCACGGCAGCGCCGCGCCATAGGGGTTGGCGGGATCCGTGGCTGCAAGGGCCAGTGCCATTGGCTCGGGCTTGGCGAGCTGGGTGTCCTCGGAATAGGAGCGCAGCCGGTCCACGGTTGCGGGAACAGCAAACTGTGCGGCCCCAAGGTGCTCTATAAAGTACCCGCGGCGGCAGCGTCCAGCCTCTTCCAGCCGGGCCAGGACCTTGTACATCAGGCCGAACCCGCCGAGGATCTGCTCCGCCATGACGGATCCCCGGGTCACTACGCCATAACGGTCCAGCAACAGTTCAGCCGTTACGCGGGCGTGGATGGTGGCGTCGAGCTCGGGCGAGGGCAGGGCAGACCAACGCCCCGCGGCCATTGGCGGGGTTGCCGCCGTGCCCGACAACGAGCCGTACCGTCCGCCGCCCAGCGCAGGGGAGCCCAATCCAGGGGAACCCACCCCGGGCGAGCCCAGCAGGCCGGTACCGTGTGAGCGGCCCAGCCTGCTCAGCCTGGGGGCACGGGCGCGCGGCGAACGGGCCACTTGGCGGTGCGCCGTGTGGCCGCCGGCGATAAGGGCGCGGACCGGGGCGAACGTGTCGCCGGTGATGCGGCCCGCCCACGCCAGATCCCATAGCGCTGACACCACTTCCTGGTCGCTGAGCACCGAGTCCATGCCCCCGGCCACGTCCTTCAGCTGGCGGAAGAAATAACCGCCGCCGTTGTTCCTCAGATGCTCAAGCAGGCGCTGCTGCGCGTCCCCGGGTTCATATTCGATGGCGGGATTCAGTGTCAGTTCGGCGGAATCGGCCAAGTGGAGGCTGACCCAGCCGTCGTTTCCAGGCAGTGATCCGGCCCCGGACCAGAGGAGCTCGCCAGCGGCCATAAGCTCGTCCAGCATGGCGGGCTGGTAGTTGGAAACCCTGCTGGCCAGGACCAGTGGCTCCCACGCCGAAGCAGGTACCGGCACGCCGGAAAGCTGGTCGATCGCGGTGACAATACCGTCCAGCCCCCGCAGGGACGGCTGCCCGCGCCCGGCCCCGGGCGTTCGGACGTGCTGCCAGGCCGGCAGGAAACGCCCATACGCGGCGCCGTCCACCGGTTCCACTTCGGCGCGCAATGCTGCGAGCGAACGACGTCGGAGCTTCCGGAGCACTTCGGCGTCGCACCATTCGCTGGTGGTTGGGGCGGGAAGGTGCGTCTGCGTGGATTCCGCCGACAGTGCCTGAGCTGTTTCGGCATCCTCAACTGCGGCTTCGTCCGATGGCCCGCCGCTGGCCGCTTGCTCCGGCGGGGCGGCGTGCGGCCGGAACTCGCCTTCCACCACCCGGCCGTCCGCGGCGAGCCGTTTCAGTGCGGTGCTGACCACGGCGACGCCAAGCCCCAGGCGTGCCGCGGCTTCCGCCGAGGTGAAAGGCCCGTGTGTGCGGGCGTACCGGGAGACGAGGTCACCCAGGGGGTCTGCCACCGGTTCGATGAAGGCCAGGGGAACGCCCATGGGCAGCGGAACACCGATGGCATCACGGAGCCGCGCGGCATCCTCGACGGCGGCGTAGCGCTCGGCCCCGCCGATATTCACTTTGATGGCCCGGTTGGCCCGCAGGAGTGCGGCCAGGTGCGTCGTGGCCAGCGGGGTATCGGCATGCGTGGTTTCGGCGGGTTCAACCGCAGGGTCCTCCACCGGGGTTTCGACAGGCTCAACCACCGGCGCTGCCTCAACCAGCGGGTCGGGCTCCGCCACCGGGGTTTCGACAGGCTCAACTACCGGTTCCAGGCGGGCCGCGACTTCTGCCGGGGTCAGCGGACCCAGTAACCTGAGCAGGTCGGCAACGCCTTCCATGCCGCGGGCCCGGCGGTCCGGCGCGAGGCGCTGGAGTTCAAGCTCGGTGGCGTCGATGACCTTCGCGTCGAGCAGTTCGCGGAGTTCAACCCTGCCGAGCAGCTCGTTCAGGAGCGTCGAATCCAGGGCCAGGGCTGCGGCCCGGCGCTCGGCCAGGGGCGAGTCCCCTTCGTACAGGAACTGGGCCACGTAGCCGAACAGCAGTGACTTGGCGAACGGCGACGGCTGCTGCGTGGTGGTCTGCACGATCCTGAGTTCGCGGCGTTCCACCGAGGCCGCGATGTCCTTCAACGCTGGAAGGTCGTACACGTCCTGAAGGCATTCGCGGACAGTCTCCAGCACGATGGGAAACGTAGGATACTTCCGCGCGACATCAAGCAGTTGCGCGGACCGCTGGCGCTGCTGCCACAGCGGCTGCCGCTTGCCGGGGGTTTGGCGGGGCAGCAGCAGGGCACGCGCGGCACACTCCCGGAAACGGGAGGCGAAGAGCGCACTGCCTCCCACCTCGGCGGTGACAATCTGCTCCAGCTCATCGGGATCAAACAGGAAAAGTTCGGCGCCGGGAGGCTCGTCTTCCATCATCGGGACCCGCAGCACGATGCCGTCGTCCGCCGCCATGGCCGACCCGTCCATGCCATACCGTTGGTGCAGGCGCTGCCCGACGGCGAGTGCCCAAGGGGCGTGCACCGGCATCCCGAACGGGCTGTGCAGGATCACCCGCCAGTCGCCCAGCTCGTCGTGGAAGCGCTCCACCACCAGCGTGGTGTCGCAGGGGACCACCTCGGTGGCGAGCTTCTGTTCACTGAGGTACTGGATGAGGTTGTTCGCGGCGAATTCGTCCAGCCCGCTGGCTTTGCAGCGTTCGGTGGCAGGGCCGACGTCGGACGCGGACAGTTCACGCACGAAGGCGCCCAGCGCACGGCCCAGGTCAACGGGCCGTCCCAGCGAGTCCCCCTTCCAGAAGGGGAGTTTGCCCGGCTGGCCGAAGGCGGGAGAAACCAGGACGCGGTCATGGGTGATGTCCTCGATCTTCCAGCTGGTGGCGCCCAGCGCAAAAATGTCACCCACCCGGGACTCGTAGACCATCTCCTCGTCGAGCTCGCCCACGCGCCGGCCGCCCTTCGCAGGGGACGCGGCGGGTTTGCCGTCCGCTCCCGGCGCACCGGAGCCTTCCACCTCGGTGCCGATGATGTAGACGCCGAAGAGGCCGCGGTCCGGAATGGTGCCGCCGGAAGTTACAGCCAGCCGTTGGGCCCCGGGCCTGCCTTCGATGGTGCCGGCGTTCCGGTCCCAGATGATCCGGGGCCGCAGTTCGGCGAATTCATCGGACGGGTACCGGCCGGCCAGCAGGTCAAGGGTTGCCTCGTAGGCGGACCGGGGGAGGGACGCGAACGGGGCGGACCGCCGGACAGTGGCGAACCAGTCCTCTACATCGATGCTGCCCAGGGCGGTGGCCGCGACGGTCTGCTGGGCCAGGATGTCCAGCGGATTGGCCGGGACAAAGAGCCGCTCGATCTTCCCTTCGAGCATCCGCTCCACGGTGATGGCCGTGTGCACCAGGTCTGCGCGGTGCTTGGGAAACAGCACGCCCTGCGAAATTTCGCCCACCTGGTGGCCGGCACGGCCCACCCGTTGAAGCCCGCTGGCCACCGACGGCGGCGATTCCACCTGCACCACGAGGTCCACGGCGCCCATGTCGATTCCCAGTTCCAGGGACGAAGTGGCCACCACGCAGCGCAGCCGGCCGGACTTGAGGTCGTCCTCGATCAGGGCCCGCTGGTCCTTGGATACGGAACCGTGGTGGGCGCGGGCCAGCAAAGGATCGGCTCCCGCCGTGCTGCCGGCCTGCGCCATCATGTGGGCCGGAGTGGCGGTGGACGCAGGAGTCGAGGCAGGTGTGAACGCAGGCGTGAAGGCAGGACTGAGTGCAGGGGCGGCGGGCGGAAACCCGGAGTCTGCGGCACCTGCGTCAGGCGGGTCCCAGCCACCGCCCACGGCGATCAGCTGCCGTTCGGCGTAGATCTCGTTAAGGCGGGCGGTGAGCCGCTCGGCAAGCCGGCGCGAGTTGGCGAAAACAATGGTGGACTGGTTGGCCAGCACCAGGTCCACGATCTTCTCCTCCACATGGGGCCAGATCGATGCCTGGGGCTGCAGGCCTGACGCGGGACCGGAGTCGAAGGCGCCCGCGGCACCCTGGAGATCTGACATGTCCTCCACAGGCACGGAGACGGTCAGGTCCCAGTTTTTCCGCGACGGCGGGGCCACGATTTCCACCGGTGCGGAACCGGCCAGGAACTGGGCCACCAGCTCGCGCGGCTCCACGGTTGCGGAGAGCCCGATCCGCTGGGCGGGCTTGGGCAGCAGCGCATCCAGCCGTTCCAGGGAGACCGCCAGATGCGCGCCACGCTTGGTTCCGGCGACGGCATGGACCTCGTCAACGATGATGGTGTCCACCTCGGTGAGGGTCTCGCGCGCCTTGGACGTGAGCATCAGGAACAGTGATTCCGGGGTGGTGATGAGGATGTCCGGTGGGTTGGTGAGCAGCGCGCGACGGTCCGCCGTCGTGGTGTCACCGGACCTGACCCCCACTGTGATCAGCGGGGCGGGAAGTCCAAGCCGCTTGGCCGTCTGGGTGATCCCGATCAGGGGCGAGCGGAGGTTGCGTTCCACGTCCACGCCGAGGGCTTTCAGCGGCGAGATGTACAGGACGCGGGTCTTTCGTTTGGGCGGGCGGGGGCGCCTTCCTTTAGCCGGCTTAGCCCCCTTGGCCGGAGCAGCCTCGAGTCCAGGCAGTTCCGGATCGGGGGCCGGCGCCGAGACGAGCAGCCTGTCCAGCGCCCAGAGGAATGCCGCGAGCGTCTTGCCCGACCCGGTAGGTGCCACCACCAGCGCGTGCGAGCCGGACGAGATGGCGTTCCAGGCGCCGGTCTGGGCCGGGGTAGGCTCCGCAAAGGCGCCCAGGAACCACTCCCGCGTGGGCCGGCTAAAACGGCCCATGGGAGTGCCCGGAACGGCGTCCGGCTCCGCTCCCGGCGGTTGTTGCTCCTGCATTCCTCCATCATGCCCTAACCCACTGACAGGATTGCTGGCGCCGCTGGAAGCGTGGATCAACCCTGCTCGAGCCTGGGCAGGTCTTCGGTGGCGGGTCCTTCCAGGAGCTTGCCGTCGGCGCTGAAACGCGATCCGTGGAGCGGGCAGTCCCAGGTCAGTTCACTGTCGTTCCAGTGGACAATGCCGCCCAGATGCGTGCAGACGGCGGAGAGCCTGCACGTGCTGCCGTCCACTGTGGAGACCGCCGCGGGCCGGGCGCCGTCGCGGTAGACTCTTCCGCCGTCGTCGGCCGGTCCTGGACCTCCGGTGGTTGAGCCTGCCGATACCGGGGTTTCGACAGGTTCAACTACCGGCGTGCCACCACCTGCCTTCCCAACCGCCAGTTTCCCCCAGTCAGTAGCGAGCCGCGCAGCCACACCCGCGTTGACGGCGACGGCGGTCAGCGCCCCGCCGGGCGACGTCACGCGGCGATGGATGGTGTTTGCCCAGCGAAGGCTGCCGCCGAGGATGTCCGCGGAGATGCCTAGGGCGGCGGCCACCGCGTTGGTCATGCCCCACTTGTTGTATCCGGTGCCGAAGAAGATGTGGCCCCGGCCCCGCGGCAGTTTGCCAAAGAAGGGCATGAGGTTGGTGGCCTGGTAGTCCTGCGCCGACCACGTGTGCGTGGCTGCCGCGCCCGGGAAGTGCCCGGTAGCCCAGTCCAGCAGACCCGACAGATGGGACTTCTCCGAGTCGGTCCGCCCCACCTGGTGCCCGTGCCCGCCCACCAGCAGGAACTGACGGCCGCTCGTTTCATAGTCCCGCAGCGAGTGGGTGGGTTCCTCGGCGGAGAGGTACATTCCGGGCGGCGCGGTGACTCCTGCCGGCAGTTCAAGGGCCGCGGCGTAGGAGCGCAGGGGCTTGAGCTTGGTGAAGTAGAGCCCGCGGTCCAGGACAGGGATTCCAGTGGCCAGAACAACGTTGCTTGCTGTCACTGTGCCCTGGTCCGTGTGGACAGTTAACGGCCCGCTCCCTGAGACATTCCGCAGCCGGGTCCCGCCCACTACGCTCCCGCCGCGGGCCCGGACGTCCCCGAGTAGGGCATCCAGGACGTCCATGGGATTGATCTGGGCCTGATCGGGCAGCAGCAGGGCGCCTTGGACGGGAAAGGGCAGGCGTGCATCGCGGACATACTCGACGTCCAGGCCGGCGGTTGTCGCTGCGCCGAGTTCCTCAAGCAGCCGCTCGGTCCCCTGGGCGGTGGTGGCGTAGGTGTAGGCGTCCCGGCGCTGATACGGCACCTGGTGTTCGTCGAGATAGCGGAGCAGCCACGACTGCCCCTCCCGGTTGGCCTCCACGTAGGCTCCAACCTGCTTCTGCGCATACTGCCTTGCCAGGGCAGCCAGGACGGTCCCCTGCAGCAGACTCACTTTCGCCGTGGTGTTTCCCGTGGTCACTGCCCCGGGAAACCGGGCCTCCAGGACCAGGACCCGCTGCCCGGAGCGGGCCAGCAGCAGCGCGGTGACCAGCCCTGTCAGCCCGGCCCCCGCCACCACTGTGTCGTAGCCGGTGCCGGCTTCGAACGTGTCAGTGATGAATGATTGCCCGCGGTCCAACCAGAGCGACGTCATGGAAGCTAAGTGTACTTATTGTCGACGCTGAGGCCCAGAGTCTGGGAGACGCAGCACACTATTGACCCCCGATGTGATGCACGCTACAGTTATCCGGAGTTATACGAATAACCCACAAAAGCAACTGGCCCGAGGAGGTGCCCATCATGGCTGGATCACGGCCCAAGTCAGGACCGACAATGCACGACGTCGCTGCTGCTGCCGGCGTTTCGCAGGCCACCGTTTCGCTGGTGCTGAATTCAGCCTCCGGGTCCAGGTTCTCCGAGGATACCCGTAAGCGCGTTCGGGACGCCGTGAACCGGCTCGGCTACCGCACGAACGCCCACGCCAAAGTCCTCCGCGAAGGCGTAGCCGGCATGATCGGGTTCATCGGCGATTCCGTGGCCACCACTCCTTTTGCGGGCGCCATCATCGAAGGCGCTCAGCAGCGGGCGTGGGAGGACGGACTCCTCCTGCTCTCGGTAAACACCGGTGGTGATAAGCAGCTCGAGGCCGCATCCTTGGACACCATGCTCTCTTATAAGGTCGCCGGCGTGGTCTACGCCGCCATGTATCACCGGCGGCTGGACGTTCCGGAAGCCCTGGCGGGCGTCAGGTCCGTGGTGCTGAATTCGCAGGACCGTGCCGGCCGGGTCGCGAGCGTCGCCCCGGACGAGGTCAAGGGCGGGTACGCGGCCACCAGTCGACTGCTCGAGGCAGGCCACACCAGGGTGGGAATGATCAATATCGAAACCCTGGAGAGCGGTCTTCCTGCCGCCGTCGGCCGCTATGAGGGCTACTGCGCTGCACTTGAAGACGCGGGGCTGGACGTTGATCCGTCGCTGGTCCGCTTCGGTCAAGGCGGTGAGGAGCATGGCTACAAGTACGCGATGGAGCTCATGACCTCCAAGAACCCACCCACCGCGATCTTCTGCGCTAACGATCGTGGCGCCTGGGGTGCCTATCAGGCAGTCTCGGACCTGCGTCTCTCCATCCCCGGGGACGTGTCGATCGTGGGATTTGATAATCAGGCAACTCTGGCGCCGTTTCTTCGCCCGGGATTGACCACTTTTGAATTGCCGTTCGTCGCCATGGGCCGGCGCGCGGTTGACCTGATCCTCCAGGACGCGGAACCCGATGGCCGGGTCGAGCTCATGGACTGCCCTTTGATCGAACGGAACTCAGTGACCCACCCTAAGGAGATGCCATGAGCCGCACCATCCCGGCCCGACGCGGGCGTCCTGTTGCGGCGCCGTTGCCGCAGCGAAAAACTTCTCTTTCGCTCCGCTTGAAGAGGATTTCCCGTGCTTGGCAGTTATACGTATTACTAGCCCCCGCGATCATCTACATCCTGGTCTTCAAGTACTGGCCGATGTACGGCGTGCAGATCGCGTTCAAGAACTACAACCCGGTGGACGGGTTCACTGACAGCCCCTGGGTGGGCCTGACGCACTTCATCAGGTTCGTGAACTCGTACCAGTTCGGCCAGGTGGTTGGTAACACCTTGTGGATCGCCGTACTCGGGCTGTTGCTGGCCTTCCCCATTCCGATCATCCTGGCTTTGCTGGTCAACCAGCTCCAGAGCGAGAGGTTCAAGAAGTTCACCCAGACGGTGCTGTATTCACCCGCGTTCATCTCCACCGTGGTGGTGGTGGGCATCATGTTCGTGGTTCTTTCCCCACGGTCGGGGCTGGTGAACAACGCCATCCAGCTGGGCGGTGGTGAGCCGATCTTCTTTATGGGTTCGGCGGAGTGGTTCCGCCCCATCTACGTCATCTCTGATGTCTGGCAGAACGCCGGCTTCTCCATGATCGTGTACCTCGCGGCCCTGGCGGCCATCGACCCGGCGCTCCATGACGCTGCCAAGGTGGACGGTGCCTCCAAGCTGCAGCGTATCCGGCACATTGACCTCCCGGGCATCATGCCGGTGGTGACCATCCTGTTCATCCTGGCCATCGGCAACCTGCTCAACGTCGGTTTCGAGAAGGCACTGCTGATGCAGACGCCCCTGAATATCTCGACCTCGGAGATCATCCAGACGTACGTCTACCACGCGGGCCTGCAGCAGGCGCAGTTCAGCTATTCGGCCGCAATCGGCCTGTTCAACTCCCTCCTCAACCTGGCGCTGTTGCTCGTCTTCAACACGATTGCGCGCCGGGCCAACCAAGCGACCCTGTGGTGATGCCGAAATGTCTCTGACAACCAACCCCCGCACTACCGAGAACCCGATCCGGCCACTCAGCCAGGTTCGGCCCAAGCAGACCCTGCGGGACAAATACGGCGACCGTGCCTTCAACATCGCCGCCACCGCTGTCCTTCTGCTCTCCATTCTGGCCGTGGTGTACCCGCTGTACTTCATTGTCATCGCTTCCATCAGTGACCCGAATGCCGTGTACGAAGGCAAGGTCTGGCTGTTCCCGTCCGGTGTGACTACCGAGGGCTACGAACGGATCTTCGCCGACAGCCGCATCTGGAACGGCCTGGGCAACACCGTCATCTACACCGTGCTCGGCACCGCCATCAGCGTCAGCACCATCCTCTGCGGCGCCTACGCCCTGTCACGCAAGGACATGCCGGGCCGGAAAATCCTCATGCTCCTGTTCGTGATCACCATGTTTTTCGACGGCGGACTCATCACCAAGTACCTGGTGGTCCGCGACCTGGGCATGCTGGACACCGTCTGGGCCGTGGTCCTGCCGGGAGCGGTGGGTGTATGGAACCTCATCATCGCCAGGTCCTTCTTCGAGCACACCATCCCCAACGAGCTGCGCGAAGCCGCCCAGATGGACGGGGCAACCGACTTCAAATTCTTCTTCAAGATGGTGCTCCCACTGTCCAAGCCGCTGATCATGCTCATGATCATGGTCCACGTCGTGGCTCAGTGGAACTCGTTCTTTGACGCACTGATCTTCCTCAATGACGACTCCAAATACCCGCTGCAGCTCGTCCTGCGCAACATCCTCATCCAGTCAGACGTCTCATCCACCGGAACCACCGGCGGAGACATCGAATCCTATGCCGCCGCGCAACGGATAGCAGAGCTCACCAAGTACGCCATGATCGTCGTCTCGAGCCTGCCACTGATGATTGCCCTGCCATTCATGCAGAAGCACTTCACCAAGGGCGCCATGATCGGCGCCGTCAAATAGTTCCTCCCCGCACACAGACCGCCCGGGCAACCGCCATCGGACGGCAGCACACCCACCCTCAAAATCCACCTCAGAATAGGAATGACCATGGCACTCAGCCGTAAATACGCCGCCCTCGGCGCCGTCCTGGCCGGAACATTGATGTTCACCGCCTGCTCCGGCGGCGGCTCAGGCACCGCGGAAATCAAAGACGCCTCCGCGGACTTCGGTTTCCAGGAAACAGGCTTCCCGATCGTCAGCAAGCAACTCGACCTGACGTTCTCCGGCACCAAGGCAGCACTTGCTCCGGACTACAACACCATGACCGTGGTGAAGGAATGGGAAAAGGCCACCAACGTCCACATCAACTGGGAGAACCTGCCCGAAACGGTCTTCCAGGAAAAGAAGAACCTCATCCTCGCCAGTGGTGACCTGCCCGACGCTTTCTTCAACACCGGATTGACCGACGCCGAGATCGCCACGTACTCCGCCAGTGGCACGCTCATCCCGCTCGAGGGACTCATCGAGAAGAACGCACCCAACCTCTCCAAGCTGCTCTCGGACCGGGCCGACATCAAGGCAGCCATCACCTCCTCGGACGGGCACATCTACTCCCTGCCGTCGATCGAGGAACTCGGCCTGGTCCAGTTCCCCAACGAACTTGCCATCAACACCTCCTGGCTGAAGAAGCTCAACATCCCGATGCCGAAAACCATCGATGAGTTCCACGACGCACTGCTGGCCTTCAAGACCCAGGACGCCTCCGGGACCGGAAAGACCATTCCGCTGAGCTTCATGCCGGGCTCCTGGTGCGGGGACATCGTTGACCTGATCGCCGCCCTCGGGGGAGTACCGGACAACATGGACCACCGCATTGTCCAGGACGACAAAGTCATCTTCACCCCCACCCAGGACGGTTACAAAAAAGCCATCCAGACCCTGCACCAGTGGTACCAGGAAGGCCTGATCGACCCCGAATCCTTCTCCCAGGATGATAAGGCCTACCTGGCCAAGGGCAAGGCGGCCACCGAAAACCTCGGCTCCTTTGTCTGGTGGGAAGTCCCTGAAATGGTCGGCGCTGACCGCGCCAACAACTACTCCCTGGTCCCGGTCCTTGAAGGCGTGAACGGCAAGCGGATCGCCAGCCAGTCCAACAACCAGGAAATCGCCCGCGGCGCCTTCGCCATCACCCGGACCAACAAATACCCGGCCGCGACCATGCGCTGGGCCGACAACCTCTACGACCCCATCCAGTCCGCCCAGGCCAACTGGGGGCCCATCGGTGAAACCCTGCAAAAGGACGCCAGCGGCCTCCTGACCCAGATCCCCGCCGCGGCCGGGACCAGCGAGGGCGAACGACGCCAGAAGGTCGCCCCGGGTGGCCCGAAGGCCAATACCGCCGAGAACTTCACCACCGTTGTCGCTCCCGAACCGCGCGCCGCAGCACGCCAGAAAACCGTCAACGAGAACTACAAGCCCTTCGCCGGCAACGACGGGTACCCCCCGGTGGCCCTCTCCAACGAAGAACTGCAGCAGATCAGCACCATCCAGACGGACATCACCTCCCTGGTGAAGCAGAACATGGCCAAATGGATTGTCTCCGGCGGCATCGAGCAGGAATGGGACGGCTACGTCTCACAGCTCAAGAACGTCGGCGTCGAGAAAATGGTCGAGGTCTACCAGCAGGCCTACGACCGCTACAAGAAGAACTCCTAGCTCCACAACCGGGGTGGGCCGGCGCAACCGGCCCACCCCACCTTCAGGGAGCCCAGCGGACCAGGGTTCTCCACAGAACTGCACAGAAACGAGACCTCACCTTCATGACTGCCGCGACCGCCACCACGGCCGACACCTTCCGGCCGGCCCTGCACTACGCCGCCCGGAACACCTGGCTCAATGACCCCAACGGCCTGATTTTTCACGAAGGCGTCTACCACCTCTATTACCAGAACAACCCACTGGATAACGTCTGGGGCAACATGTCCTGGGGACACGCCACCTCCCCGGACCTGACCACCTGGACCGAACACGCCGTCGCCATCTCCTGGGATGAGGAAGAAGACATCTTCTCCGGGAGCATCGTCTTCGACCGGGACAACACCAGCGGATTCGGGACCGACTCGGCCCCACCCCTGGTGGCCGTCTACACCAGCGCCTTCAAATCCGGGTCCGCACACGCTGGGCTTCAGGCCCAGTCCCTCGCCTACAGCCGCGACGGCGGCTACACCTGGACCAAGCACACGGCCAACCCTGTCCTGAACCGCGGATCCGCCGAGTTCCGCGACCCCAAAGTCATCAGGTACGACGGCGCCGCAGCCAGTTACTGGGTCATGGTCGCCGTGGAAGCGACGGACTTCCAGGTGGTGTTCTACAAGTCCGAGGACCTGAAGAGCTGGGAGCTGCTGAGCACGTTCGGCCCGGCCAACGCCACCGGCGGCGTCTGGGAATGCCCGGACCTCTTCCCCCTTCCCGTCGACGGCGACCCGCAGAACCTGCAGTGGGTCCTCACCGTGAACCTCAACCCGGGTGGGCCCAACAACGGCTCCGCCGGACAGTACTTCGTAGGGGACTTCGACGGGACCACGTTCACCTCGGCCAGCACCGTGACCGAAGGCCTCCAGGACCCGGACCGGCTGGGCGAGTACCAGTGGCTGGACTGGGGCCGGGACTACTACGCCGCAGTCTCCTTCAGCGATGCGCCCGACAACCGCCGCCTCATGATCGCCTGGATGAACAACTGGGAATACGCGAACCAGATCCCCACGTCGCCCTGGCGGAGCCCCATGACGCTGGCCCGCGAAGTATCCCTCCGCACTGTTGACGGAAAAGAGCGACTGGTTCAGAAGGCCGCCGGAGACCTCGCCTCAATTTCCGACCCGGCCCGAACCTTCACCCTCAACACAACGGAAATCGCCGACGGTACCCACATCCTGGATGGTGCAGCGGGCAGCGTCCAGCGCATCGATGTCACATTGAGGCCCGGAAGCGCCACCGAATTCGGACTCGTGGTCCGCGGTGACGGCGGCCAGGGGACCCGCATCGGCATCAGGCCCGTTGAAGGCACCCTCGTTGTTGATCGGCGCGGTTCCGGGCAGACAGGTTTCCACGAAACCTTCGCCTCCATCGACGCCGCCCCTATCCGGGCTATCGACGGCGACTACCAGCTCACCATCTTTGTGGACCGCTGCTCCGTTGAGGTCTTCGCCCAGGACGGACAGGTCACTATGACCGAATTGATCTTCCCGGCACCCGCCAGTACCGACGTCGCGCTCTATGCCATCGGCGGCACAGCCACTGTCCACAGCCTGAACGTCACCCAGTTCGTCGACTGACTGGCAACGGACCGAATCCTTCCCACATTTTCAGGCGGGCTGGAAGGCCCCAATGCTCAGGAGCGTGATGTTCGCGTTGCTGCACGCGCTGGTGGGCTGCGGCAGGAACAAGGATGCCGTGTCTTCCGGCGGGTAGATGCGGTATCCGGCCGCATTCGTCAGGGTGCAGTCGCTGTAGTTCGCGGCCTGGGTGTAGCGGAGAACGGCGGTTCCGGTCTGGCCCGGCGCCAGCAGGACGTCCGCTACAGGGGTGGTTTCGTCGCGGGTCGCGGCCGCGCCAATCGGTTCACTGTCGGCGTTGGCGGCCAGCGACACCCCGGGGAAACCCTTCAGCAGGCAGGGCGCCGTGCCTGTGTTTGTGAGGTTCAGTTTCATGTAGACGCTGCCCGCTGCGCCCCCGCCGGAAGCATCGGTAGCCGCCGACAGTGTCGCCGCCTTGCAGAGCGCGGGACCGGCCGGAGTGGTGGCGGACGACGACGGCGAGGGGGACGAGTCCGGAGACGCCGGCGTGGTGGACGGGCTGGCGGAGTTGGTGCCCGGCGTCGTTGTCCCCTGCGTCTGCGGCTGGCTGGGTCCGCAGGCGGTGAGCATCAGCGCCGCTGCCGCGACCGCCGTCGTAATAACAAACCCTTGTGAAATGCGCTGATACGTCATGGCTCCACCTTTGTTGCTGCTGTGACGGGAGTCAACGATGCCACGGGCAGACGGGACGATTTGATGCCCGGATCGTGATCATCCGGGCACCAAATCCCGCGATGTTACGTGGCGGATTCCTGCTGGCGCTTTGAGTTGCTGCGCACGAAGGCCGCCCCGCCAAGGGCGAGTCCGCCGATACCGGCAGCAAGCCCCGCCCAGCTGCGGGCGTCCGCGCCGCTGTCGGTCAAGGCGGCTACCTGCTCGGTGGTGTGCCCCGCCGAGGCAGCGGCGCCGTGGCCGTCCGCGCTTGCCGCTTCGGTGATGGTGATGGACGGTGCCGGTGCCTTGAGGGAGTGCGGGTCCTGGCCGTCCTTGGCGATCTCCGTCCAGTCAGTCTGCCCTGTTTCGCACGACTGCAGCGTGGGGAAGTAAAGCGTGGAGCCGGCCGCGTCGGGCAGCTTGACCGACAGCACCAGGGCATCGCGCAGCTCATGCTCCAACGGGGCCTTGGCCGTGTACACAATCTGGCTGGTGCGTTTGGTGATGGACGAGCCGTCGGCCAGTTTCTTGGGCTCAGCGAGCTGCTCGGTCACCTTTTCCACGGTCCAGTTCGGGTTCACCGTGGGCTGGGCGTCGTTGAGTTCGGCCGGCAGGGTGATGGCCACCTTGGTGGTGCTGGACTCGTCGCAGCCGTGCGGGATGCCGAAGGTCAGCAGGGCGTAGGAATTGGCTGCGGTCTTGTCCGGGGTGACGCCGACGTGGGCCGACGCCCCGGCTGCTCCGGTCAGGATCAGGACGGCTGCGCCGCCCGTGGCTGCTGCGGCGGTGAGGGTACGGCGAAGGAATGAGGTGGTCATGGGGTTGCCTTTCGAACGCACGCCGGTTGGGGGCGTGCGGGAGTACGGGGTGGGCCCGCGGCCTGCGAAATTGCGGTGCGGGCGGAGTCAGGAAAGTACGACGGCGGAAGGCGGGCCGCGTCGGCTGTGTTGCCTGAGGTTCCGCCAGGGGCGGAGGGGGAGAACCGCCGGTGGGACGGGAACCGCCCGCGGCGTGCCGGCGTCGGGCGTCACTGCTTCGGGGAGCCGGACAAGCGGCCTCAGCCACGCGGCCAGTGCCCACAGCGCGGCCTCGCCCTTGGCAAGCAGGAGGGCGCACGCGCCGGTGGCGAGTGCGTGGGTCAGGAGCATCAGGATGCCCGCTGAGCCGGAATCGTGGACGTGTCCGGCAGCCGCGATGACAGGGGCGGCGGCGCCGGTTAGGTGGGCGTTGTGGAGCCCCGAGGCTGCACCGCTCACAGCCGTCCCCGATGAACTGAAGGCCGTGAAGGCTTCGTGCAGGATGAACTGTCCTGCCCCGAGAACGCTGAGCATGGCTGGAAAATTGAGCCGCAGCCTCGTGGCAGTGGTGGCCGCCAGCACTGTCATGGCGAGCACGGCCAGCAGGATGCCTGGGGCTGGAAGGTCGCCTCCGCCGGCCACGTGGGCGGCGGCAGCAAGAGTCAGGACTCCCGTGGAGAGGGACGCGGTGCGAAGGAAATGGAAGGGTGGCCGGGCGTGGTTGGTGAGCACGGACCCTCCTTATTTCGGTCGCCGGTGACGGTGTTCAGTCGCGTTGTTACGGTGCCTCTTCAGCAACGTTCAGATTCTACCGGCCTTTGGGGCCGCCGGTGTGTGACGGGCCGTGCAGCGGGATCACGTTGGACGGGAACTCTGCGGCGTCGGATGGCTCGTCTGCCAGGTTGAAGAAACCCATTGCCATCTCGAGACACTGGATGGCCACCGGGGGAACGCGGTAGTCAGTCGCGGCCTCCACCAGTCCCATCTCGGCGAGCAGGGTCAGCTTCTGCTGCGCCTGCAGGGCTGCGAACGACGCATAGATCTCCTCAAATGCTGTGTCCTTTAGCTCGGTGTCCTCGAGGTCCATGTCCTGGCGCAAGGCGCCCTCCAGGTCAGGCGACGCCATCCGTTCGAGTTCGGCCACGAGCATCGGTTCATCGGTGGTGCCATAGGTGAGGACGGCCAGCAGTGTCCCGGCAACAGCTTCCTGGTCCCACTCCTCGTCCTCGTCGGTGAGCACGCCGACCAGAAGGACCACCGAAAGCATCCGGCGGATGTCCAGCCGTTCTTCGATCCTGGTGCTGTTCCAGGCGGCCACTTCCGGGCCGGGAATGGCTTTGGTGGATCTCAGCGTGATCAGGTTTGCCCCTACCAAGGCTGACCAGATATCTCGAAGCACCGGTACGTCGTGCATGGTTCCGACTTCCAGCAGCGTTCCGGGCAGGCCCTTGGCAGTTTCCAGATCGAAAAGTGGCGCGGCCCCACTCGCGCCGCGCTTTCCACGGGCCTGGACGCCCACGGCTGCGGCTGCCGGCTCGATGTCCTTCAGACGCAGCGCACCAGTGCTGGTGATGTCCCGGCCGGTTCCGATCCACTCGAGGAGGGCCGAAGCGCGCTTGATCAGCGGCATGGCATTGAACGCAGCCTCCTGGTGGTCGTTGCCGAGGTCAGGCACCTGGATTGCCGGCAGTTGCGGGACTGCCGCGGCGATGCCGTTTCCCAACGCGGAATGGAGTTCCTCGTACGCGGCGTCCGTGCCGGTCCAGCGGCCGGTTCCGTTCAGGAAATGGATGTACGAGTGAAGGGCGAAGTAGATGTCGTCGAAGGCCTCATCCATGTCTTCGGGGTCCAACGACGCCGCAATTGCTCCCGCCGCCTGCTCGAGGGTTTCACTGTCGATGGCTGTGGCCGAGCTCGATCCGTTAATGGCGTGCTGCGACGTGAGGAAGAGTTTGACCAGCTCAAGGCATTCGAAGGCGCCGGCAGGATCAGGATCTTCCGTCGCATGCCATTGGATGAAGTCAAGGGCCATCGAATCAATCACCCGATGGTTCAGGACCAGCTGCAGGGGCATCTTAGGGGCCGAAGGTACGGCCTTGAGGTGCCGCCGGTCCTTGTTCCTCTTGGATTTGCCGGTCTTTTTGGTCAAGGATTGCCTCCGGTGTCAACGGGCGCTCGCCACAGGTTCGAGGCCTGGGATAACTGCGGATGTATCGAGCTTACAAAACCGGGCTGCCGGCGAGCAGTTCGGCGAGGACGTCCGCGGCCGAGTCATGCCGGATCAGCGGTGTGGCCTGCCCCGCCCAAAGGGACATGAGTTCGGTGTTTCCCTGGGCGGCTGCCTCCGGACGGAAACGGCCAGTGAGCCAGTTCTGGGCGGGGAACGGGGCTATTCTTCGCGCTGACAGTTCCGCGATGATGCGGTTGGGGATGCCGCGGGCAAGCCGTCCGCTGAGAGCCCTTGTCAGCACTGTTTCCCCCGCGGCCGGGCTGCGGAGGACGGCCCGGTATGCCGGAACGGCCGCAGATTCGCGGGTGGCCAGGAACGCCGAGCCCACCTGGACCGCGTCGGCGCCGAGGGCCCGTGCGGCAGCGTATCCGCGACGGTCCGCAACGCCCCCGGCGGCGATCACCGGAATGCGGACAGCGTCAACCACCTGCGGCACCAGTGCGAAAGTTCCTATCAGGGACTCCTCCGCGGGCTTCAGGAACGAGACGCGGTGGCCGCCGGATTCCATGCCGCTGGCAACCACGGCATCCACGCCGCCGGCTTCCAGGGCGATGGCCTCCGCGACGGTGGTGGCGGTGCCCACCACCACCATTCCACTCCGGTGCGCCGCGTCGACCAGTTCAGGTGCGGGCACTCCGAACACAAAGCTGACGACGGCGGGACCCGCCGCCAGGGTTGCCTCCACCTGCTCTTCGTAGTCGGCCATGTAGCGGTCCGGCATGGGCGGAAGTGGAAGGCCCAGTTCGTCGAAGTACGGCTTCAGGGTGTCGAGGTACTGCTCGAACGCCGTCTGGGGGAGTGAGGTGGTTTCGTCACCGGTGGGAATCCAGAGGTTGAGGGCGAACGGCTTCGGCGTTGCCTTCCTCAGCTCAGCCGCAGTGTTCAGGATGGCGTCGGCGCCATAACCGTAGAGGCCGTAGGAACCCAGCCCGCCGCCGTCGCTCACGGCTGCTGTCAGCTCCACGGACGAGACGCCGCCGAACGGGCCCAGCACCACCGGAACGTCCGTGCCGAACAGTTCGGTGACGCGGTTTTGCCGGGCTGAAGTGCGGTGCTCGGGCGACATGCGGCGGCTCCTGAGAGGTCGGTTTTTTGGCTTCAGAACCTAGTCTCGCAGGGCTGGCGGCCGCTGCCCAACCTGTGGCCGGGGAATCAGTCTGTTTCCGGGCCTGAGCAGTAGTGGCAGTCGTCGGGGCAGGGATCGGCCACGGCTGGCTCCAAAGGATTTCCAGGCCTTCGCAGACCTGGTTGTTGACCTGGAAGAGCCTGTGGTCGCCGAATAGCGCGATTCGTCGTCGAAGTCACGGTTCTTCCTTAAAGATCGGGTGCCGGCCAGGTGTGCCGGTCCAATTCATCCAACCCGAAGGAGCCTGCTCTACTCAATGGAGGATGTGACCACGCTTACCGCACCTGTTTGTGCAGGCATCCAGTAGGGCCATGTACCGCGGCATTGGGGTGGGGCTAGACTGCTGGCGTAAGTCGCCAACCACCTCAGGGAGCACGTGATGAACTACTCAGGAACTGGCAACGAAAAAGCCACGCCGGCCAGCGAACTCAACCGGACCCATGTGGGTCAGACGGTCAGTTTTGAGCCGGACGAATTCACGCTGGTATTTGGAAAAATCGCGGCCATTGCGCGCAAGGAAGGCGGCGTGACGATTGCCCTGCAGGGTGTCGAAGGAAGTGGCGGCCTGCAGTCCAGCTACAGCCTTCCGGGCACTCAGCACGTCTACCTGCAGCCGGACATGCTTACCAATACCGAGTCCACCATCAAGGACCTCTTCGGCAAGGTCCAGGAAAACCTGCGCGGCGGGCACAAGGGCGATGACAGGACGGACAAGCTCTGACGGGGAGCTTCCGTTGTGTACAGCAAAGGCCCGTGCCTTCTAAGCCGGGGAGGGCTCGAATTGGGCTGGGCGTAGGGTGGAAGGTAGACGGAAGGAGCATTTCATGAAGAAAATCCTCATGGTACTGACCAGCATTTCCGAGATCGGCGATACCGGCGAGAAGACCGGATACAACGTTGCTGAGGCCGCGCATCCCTGGAAGGTCTTCAAGGATTCCGGGCATTTCGTCGACTTCGCTTCCATCCAGGGCGGCCAGCCCCCGCGCGACGAGGTGGACCCAAAAGATCCCATCCAGGTGGCCTTCACGGAGGACGAGACCACGCGCGCCGGTCTCTACAACACTGCCCGCGTCGACGTCGTTGATCCCGACCAATACGACGCCGTCTTCCTCGTGGGAGGCCATGGCACCATGTGGGACTTCCCGGACAGCGAAGGCCTGCAGAACCTTGTAGCCAGCGTCTACAACGCTGGCGGCGTGGTGGGCGCTGTCTGTCATGGGCCGGCCGGACTGCTGAACGTCGAGTTGGCCAACGGCTTTCGGCTGGTCGAGGGCAGGAAGGTGGCTGCCTTCACCAACGACGAGGAAGTTGCCGCAGGGAAGGACAAAGTCATCCCGTTCTTTTTGGCAGACAGGCTTGAGGAACGGGGTGCCACCCATGTCTTGGCTGGTGTCTTTGAAGAAATGGTGGTGGTCGACGACCGGCTGGTGACCGGCCAGAACCCGGCGTCGGCGGCCGGCGTGGCCAAGGAGATGGAGAAGCTCCTGGCAGAAGTCATCCACCAGGAAAAAGCCGAGGAACAACACGAGGCGGAGGCGGTGCGCGCCGAGAAGGACGCCGAGAAGAGCGCCAAGAAGGCTGCTGCGGCAGGCGCCGAGCACTAACGCCCGCAGCGCGCTGGGACATTCCCAAAGGCCCTATCTCCTTTTTACAAGGAAGGTAGGGCCTTTCCCGTTGGCGGCGGTATCACGAATTCGCTGTAACGACGGCGGCGGTGCGCCGCTGCGCTAAATGTCCTGTGCGGTGACTGCGGGCAGACAGGCCAACGGCCCGTGATCTCGCGGAAATCAACGGCCCCCAATAACGGCGTCATGTCGTAAGTGCGCAATGTCGCTGTAGGCGATCAGGTGTTCCTTGCCGAGCACGCTTCGGAAGGCCACCTCATAGGCGCGCGGAGCCACGTAGAAGTTGCGGTACATGGCCACGAATGCCATCCCGCCCAGGAAAATCGCCACCGAAGCAATACGGAACGCGATGGGATCGCGAGCATCGTCAGAGCTGAAGGCCACCACACCCATGATGAGGCCCGCGCACACGCAGATCCAGCCGAAAATCGGCAGCACCTTGGGCATACGGACCTGTTCCGGATAGTCCTTGGACCGGTTGGGGTGCTTCCGCGCCCACCAGGCGATTGTTGCAATGGACAAAGTTGTGAATACCGTGATGGCGATGTTTAGGATCTGCGCTTTCGATACTTTTGGCTTGCTTTCGTATAGGACTCGGAAGGTGTAACCGTCGTAGTGCGACTCACCACGGTCGGCGTTTACCGGGGATTAAACCTGCGAGCGAGGCCAGGCCGCCGACGCAGAAAATAACTCCTACGAAACCGGCGATCCCGTCACTCATCGGCCCGGAGGCGAGAAAGACGCCGAGGCCTAGGCCGGCTACTCCGCAGCCGAGACGCCACGCACGGTTCGCGTTCGGGTTCGACTCGTATCTCGAAACCCCATACTTGCGCCGCTCTCCTCCACTGTTTCCTGGCGGGTTCGGATCAATCTGGGTGGGTCCCTCGACGACCTGGCCGAATTCGTTCACCCACCGGCCGGTCCCTACTTCCGGGCAGTGGGCGTGAACGCTCTCATCTATGGCCGCGAAGTCCGCCGGGAATCCCCGGTACATCACCTTCGAAAGGCTCACGCCGAAGTCCACACGACCATCCGCCCAGTAGGCGTCGTGGCGGACCAGGCGCACAGGGCGGTGCAGCCACCTTGAGGTTCTGGTAAAAGCCGTCGCGCGAACGGCGACGGGCTGATCTGCGGTTTCGGGCATGGACAGATAGTTGCACATTCAGGGGGACCGCGTCCGCGTCGAGGCGATCTTGGCTGCGGCTGGCCCTGCCCTACCCTTGTATCTATGGGGGGGGGTATTTGCTGTGCTGAAGAAAATTGACCAGTGGGACGTGCGGGTCCTTTACGCCGGGATGATTGCCCTGATGCTGGGTCTGTTCGTGTGGTTCGCGGGTAGCAGGCTCCTTGAGGCGTCAGTGTTCCTTGCGGTAGGGGTGGTCTACGCATTTCTCGTGGTTCGCGTCGTCTCACAATCGTTCCGGGCGTTCACGGTGATGCTCTGGACGTTCCTCCTGAACTACTGGACGCTGATCTCGCTCGACGTCGATGGCGCCTTGGATATCCCAGCGGCGGGGCCGTGGTTCATAGGGTTCCTCGTCGGCGGAATCGCCGGCGGATACGTCTGGTCGGGACCGGGTGCCGGGGCAGCGCGCACGCAAACCCGCCCGCGCCGGCCTGACGCCGCAGGCAAGTTCTCCGGCGGGTGGCGCCTCGCACTGATCAACGGTGTGTGTGCGCTTGTGCTGCTGGGTATCGGTACAGCCCAGCTGGTCCTCCTGTCACCGTCGGTCCCTGCCGTTGCAGTTGCTGTTGCCGTTGTCGCCATCGCTGTCATCGCGGGCTGGACCCTCTTCCGCTTCCCACCGCCGCTGCAAGTCAGGAACGGCCTCCTCATCATTGGGCTACCCGTGGTGTGGTTTACCTTGGCGTTCGTGGGCGGTGCCACAGACCAGATGGCCCTCCCACATGCGTGGGCTTACGGTGCCCTCGCCGGCATCTTGATAGGCGGACGGTACTGGGCCGATCCCCGGTTCGGGGAACCGCGACCGCCGTTCAACGGTCCAAGCCGGCGTAGGCGGCGCAAACGCAGGCCCCGGGCGAAGCAGAAGCCGGCGCAAGGACTTGAGAAACCGACCATAGGAGCGGCTTGTGAATAGCGATCGAAGGACCGTTGAACCTGTTCGGGAGGAAATCCTGTCCGCGGTTGCTGAGGTCCGCGCCGTGGCCCGCGCAGAACACGACGAATCGCGGAGAATCACTGCTGACTGGCTGGACGGGCTGTTCGTCGATGTCACGGATGCCCGAAGCCTCCGCGAGGCAGCCACTAGTGCACTCGCGTTGTACGGCGGGGCGGGATCCTTCTCCGACGTTGGGACCGCCGAGTCGCATCATGCGATCACTAATCTGGCTGTGGCGCTGCGTCGTGGGCGGTCCTGGATCCTGCGCAACCCCTAGCTTTCCGCGTCGAGCTGGCAATGTCCCGAATCCTCCGCCAATGAGTATCAAACTGTGAGCAACCATCCAGCAGAGAGTGATAGCAGCATGACCGAACAGATTGAGGTGGTGCCCGCAGGGTTCACGGAGGAGGATCTCCGACTGGGTAGAACGGCGTGCAGGTACTTAGATATTCTCTGCATATCTGCATTGGTAACCTGTGCCGGGATTGCGATCTTCGTGTTCCTGAATGTCCCGTGGAACACTTTCCACCCTGATCCCGGCAAATACGGCGGCTACTACCCGATGCAGATCACATTGGCCCTCCCCTTGATAGGCATACTGTTCCTGGGACCGAGGGGGCGGAGAAGACGGAAACCCGATGACCATCACATGCGGAAGGGGTCGCGGGTCGCGCTATACATCTTGGGCACGTCGATGGTCCTGCTGCTCGTCTGGGCGCAGTGGGTAATAGCGGGTCAGATCCTAGACGACGGGTTTACGGCGCCGTACAGATGGGAAAAGAGGTGAGAGCACTCGCCGCTCCCCTCGCCACGCTCATTAATCACGAGCCTCTGACCGCACATCGCCGGCCAGCTTGGGCTGAAGTACCTTCGCCCCGGCCAGCACTGAAGGCTGCGACCCCACTGATCCGGACGGTCGGGGCAGGAGCGTCGACGGAAGCTCCCGCGCCCAAAAAAACACCAGGTGGGTTCCAACTTGAGCTTCAAGCACGGCCTATCAAAGATTCACGGACAGGCGATGATGAAGGCATGCGCACACATGGGCTGAGACGCAAAGTTGGTGGCTGGCCGACGTCTCCGTAGGCAGGTTTTGCCATTTCATTGCCAACGAGTACGTTCCAGACAAGCGAAAAGGCTCCACTTCCCGTTGTTTGCAAGGGAAATGGAGCCTTTCTCATTGGCGGTGACGGTGGGATTTGAACCCACGTTGGCTTTGACACCAAACAACATTTCGAGTGTTGCACCTTCGGCCGCTCGGACACGTCACCAACCTGAATAGGTTACCGGAGCATACCGCCCATCCACAAAACGGCGCATCCGGCCCGCTCCTGGTACGGTTCTTTTCCCAAATTCCTGCCATGAATGCCAAACGAGGCCGCAGGGTTGTGCACATAGCCATTTAGCCTCCCGTTCATTGTCAGACCCTCCGGGGATGATTTAGGTATGGATAGCAGAGCGGCTGTGGTGACGGCGGAGGCCCTTTCGGTGTCTTACGCTGAGCTTGCTGCACGGCTCCGTGGCGGGGCAAACTGCGGGGGTGCAGGGGGTGCAGGGGGTGCCGGGGATGCTGATCCGCTGCGGCGGGCGGCCGATGGATTCCTGGACGGGCTGGCCGAGATCTCACGACTGGACGCTAAAAGTGCGGCCCTGAAGGTCTGGCTGGCTGCCGGTTACAGCGCCGCTGCCGAGGCTCTCGCGGGCCCGACTGAGTCGCCGCAGGACCACACCGGCCAGGAGGTGGCCGTGGTCGCCGAGGTCGCCTGCGCCATGACCGTCAGCGAACGCTCCGCGGGCGCCCTGCTCGGCGAAGCCCACTCCCTGACGACGGCTCTGCCGCTGACGTTCTCCGCGCTGCAGGCCGGGACGATTTCGTGGCAGCACGCGAGGATCATGGTCGACGAAACCACCAACCTGGACCCCGCCGGCGCGCAGGCGCTGGAAGCGCATTTCCTGGACCCCGACGCGGTGAACGCGGCGAGGGGTGGTTTGGCCGGTGAACTCATCCCCGGGAGGTTCCGGGCCAAGGCCCGGACCTGGCGGTAACGGCACCATCCGGTGAGCATTGAAAAACGCCACGCACGCGGTGTCCAGGATCGGCGGCTGGAGTATGCCCCGGACCGCGACGGCATGGCCTGGCTCTCTGCCTACCTCCCCGCCGATACCGCCGCCGGGATCTGGAACCGCACCACCGCCGCCGCCCGTGCTCTCCAAGGACCGGACGAGGACCGGACTCTCACCCAGCTCCGCGCCGACACCGTCGCCACCTGGCTGCTGACCAACAACACCGCAGGCGGCGCAAAAGATGGTGTGGCCGGCGGAACCGTTGAAGTGCCCGGCGCGCCTGCTGGCGTGACCGGAGGCAGCGGCGCAACGGGCACGGTTGTGGGCGAGGGGGTTCCGTCGCCGCGGGCGCAAGTTCTCGTGACCGTGCCGGTGTTCGCGCTGATGGGCCTCACCGATGAACCGGCCATGCTCGACGGCTACGGACCCATCCCACCCTCCATGGCCCGCCGACTCGTCGCCGACGGTGCCGAATCGTTCCACCGCGTCCTGACAGACCCCCGTGATGGTGCTGCGTTGGAGATTGGGCGGAGCAGCTACCGGGTCACCAAAGCCCAACGCCAATGGCTCCGACTGCGCGATGGCAAGTGCCCGTTCCCCGGCTGCAGCAGCCACTCCCTCGACAACGAAGCCGACCACATCCTTGCCTGGGCCCGCGGCGGCACCACCGGCATCAGCAACCTCGGCCAGCCCTGCCACAAACACCACAGACTCAGACACACCACAGCCTGGAAACCCACCACCGCCACCAAAAACAAACCACCCGGCTGGACATCACCCACCGGACGCCACTACACCAGCGAACACCCCGACTGGGAACCACCCACCTGGCCACAACAACAGCCGGGCCAATGGTCAGGGCTGGCACTCCTTGCAGATCCGGGAGTGGCCGACGCCGAAACGCCGGGCGGACCCGTGGAGGGCGATCTTTTTCCCGACGCTGGCAGTGCCGAATTTCAGCTGCCGGACCATGAACCGCGCGACGATGAGCTGCGCGACAAGGAACCGCGCGACGATGAGCTGCGCGACCATGAACCGCTCGACGATGAGCTGCGCGACAAGGAACCGCTGGACCATGCCCCGTTCTCGGACGTCGCGCTGCCGGACGGACCCATGCCCGAAGGCCCGTTCCCGAGCTGGGCCGCCTCTTTCACCGCCCGCAGCACTTTCTGACCGCCAACCCGAAAGAACGCAGTGTTAGTGCCGTGGCAGGGCTAAAGCGCGGGCGGGGCTGGGGCAAGGCCTATGCTGCGGCGGGCTGAGCCGGGGCAGAACAGGGCTCCGCTCTCCACCGGGCTCTCCGCCCATCAAAAGCGCGAACGGGCATTTATTGCCCCGATTCCAAAGACTCCAAGTGTCCACTCGCGCCGGTGGGTGTCGCGGAGAGCCCTCGCGGACTAGATTCATAAGCAAGATGACTAACTCAGGCACAGAGGCACAAGCAACCGCGTACTGGACTACGGGCCCGAAGCACGGCGAGCTCCGGAACGAGGCTTTGCATGCCCCCGGGCCCGGCGAAGCTTTGGTCCGCACGCTGTATTCAGGAATCAGTAAGGGCACAGAAATTGTGGTCCACACCGGCTCCGTCCCGCCCCGCGTGGCTGAGGAGATGCGTGCGCCGCACCAAGAGGGCACCTTCCCGTCGCCGGTGAAGTTCGGATACCTTTCGGTGGGCATTGTGGAGGAGGGGCCCGAAAACTGGGCGGGCCAGAAGGTCTTCTGCCTCAACCCACATCAGGACCGCTACGTCATTTCCACGGACGCCCTCACTAGGATTCCGGACGGCGTCCCGGCCCGGCGTGCCGTCCTTACCGGCACCGTGGAAACCGCCGTCAATGCGCTTTGGGAAGCTGGCCCGAGGCTGGGGGACCGGATTGCCGTTGTCGGCGCCGGTCTGGTGGGTGGCATGGTGGCCACACTGCTGCGGACTTTCCCGCTGGCCCGGCTCCAGCTGGTGGACCTTGACCCGGAGCGAAAGCACTTGGCGGACAAGCTTGGCGTGGACTTCGCCCTCCCGGATGATGCCACACCGGACTGCGACATCGTGTTCCACTGCTCCGCCTCCCAGGAAGGCCTCGCACGCAGCCTGCAGCTGGCCGGCGATGAGGGGGAGATCATCGAGATGTCCTGGTACGCCAACCGCGAGGTCACGCTGCCGCTCGGTGAGGACTTTCACGCACGCCGGCTCTCCATCCGCGCCAGCCAGGTGGGGGTCGTTGCCAGGGCACGGCGGCACCGCCGGACCACGGCCGAGCGCCTGGAATTGGCTGTTGAGCTCCTCAAGGACCCTGTCTTCGATGCCTTCCTCACCGGCGCCTCGCCGTTCGCAGAGCTTCCGGCAGTGGTGCAGAACCTGGCCGACGGCACGCTCGAAGCCCTGTGCCATGTGATCGAATACCCCAACGCGGACAGCCCGGGACACTACAACCCCACGCAGGACAGCCCCGCACGCACCGACCCCAAAGACAGGAAGTAGCCAGTGTTCAGCCTGACCATCCGACGCCACTTTATGATCGCCCACAGCCTCCCGCGGGAGGTCTTTGGCCCGGCCCAGGCCCTCCACGGGGCGACGTTCGTGGCGGAGGTGACGTTCCGCCGTCGTGCGCTGAACCAGGACTCGATAGTCCTGGACATCGGGGCTGCGGGCGGCATCATTGAGGGGGTGCTGTCCGGCCTCAACTACAAAAACCTGGACGAGCATCCGGACTTCGCAGGCAAGCTCAGCACCACCGAGGCTCTGGCCGAATACGTCGCCCACGCCGTCGCGGCCAAGCTCAAGGATGAAGACGACGGCCGCGAGCTCGCGGGAATCGACGTCACCCTGCGCGAAAATCCGGACGCCTGGGCCACCTACGCCTACGACCTGTCCGCCTGATCCCATGCTGGTGAGATTCCTGGTCCCGGCCAACATCCGCCACAACTCCGGCGGCAACGTCTACAACGCGCGGCTCACCCAAGGCCTGAGGACGTTGGGCGTGCCAGTGGAAACTCTGGCGGTAGAGGGTTCCTGGCCTGAGGCCAGCGCCAGGGAACGACGGCGGCTGGGCGGCCTGTTAGGCGCCTGGGACGCAAGGGCGGACTCACCACGGGCGGACACCACCCCGGAAACCGTCACCCTTGTGGATGGCCTGATTGCATGCGGTGCCCCTGACGAGCTGGAGTACGCCGCGGCCGCTGGACAACACGCCTGGATTTTGCAGCATATGCCGTCGCCCAACCACGCCGACGGCGAGGGGCGGTCATTGCGGGCGGCCGCCGGAGTGATCTGCACCAGTTCGTCCGCCGCCGCTTCGGCAGGAGAAAAACATGGGCTCCCCACCAGCCGGGTTGCCCTGCCCGGGACGGACCCCGGACCGGTGGCGCCGGGTTCGGTGCCGCCCCACATCATTGCGGTGGCCGCGTTGCTGCCCAACAAGGACCAGCTGCTGACCGTGGCCGCGCTGGCCAGGCTCGAGGACCTCGCCTGGACAGCGTCCCTGGTGGGAACGGACGACGCCGACCCCGCCTACGCAGCGCAGGTCCGGGCAGCCATCGCCTCCTCTGGATTGGAGGGCAGGGTGCGCGTGACCGGCCAACTGGTCGGGACCGCCCTGGCCGACGAGTGGAACCGGACAGACTTGAGCCTGCTGGTGTCCCGGGCCGAAGCCTTTGGGCTTGTGGTGACGGAATCGCTGGCCCGCGGCATCCCTGTCATTGTGCGGGAGGGAACCGGCGCCGTGGACGCGTTGGGCCTCGCCGGGAGACTCGCCGGGCGACTCGCCCCAGGACAGCCCGGAAGACAGTCCGGAAAACAGGACGGCGGGCGTGGTGGCGAGCGGGATGGCCAGATATATGCGGTACCAGGAGCCGTCGTCGGACTTGCCGGACCCGGAGACGACGCATCTGAAGGCGACGGACCTGGAGACAGCGGACGCGAAGACCACCGTGCGGACGTGCTCGCTTCCGTCATCCGGCATTGGCTGCTGGACGGAAACCTCCGCGCCGGCTGGCGTGCGGCTGCCCTGGCGGCACGGGAACAGCTGCCCGGCTGGGACTCCACCGCCCGGAACGTCCTGGAAATCCTCGGTGGGTCTCCTGAAGAAACCGCCGCCGAGGGGAAGCCTATCGCCCCGGGCACCGTCGGTGGACAATAAGCCATGACCTCGCTCCCGAGCTCCGCCACCGTGTTGATCCCACAAGCACTGAACACGGACACCCCGGGTCCAGATGCCCCGGATCCGCAGATGCTCACTCCAGAGCTCCTCAGGGCATGGGCCTGGCATAAGCAGGGTCTCGACGGCACACTGCTGGGCGCGGATGCCGCCGACGTGTTCAGCAGGGCCGGCTGGGCACGTTCCGTCGGCGGAGCCAACCCGTACCTCACGCTCTTTGCCCGCGCGGGCACCAGCCGCGCACAGGCAGATGCCGACGTCCTGTCGCTGAAAATCCATGAGCTGCCCACTGCCCGCGGCTGCACCTATGTGTTGGGCCGGGATGACTTTGCGTGGGGCCTCCAGATCGGTCGGGACGCCGCCGTGGCGCCGTTCCGTGTGCTGGCAAGAATGGGCGTCGAGCGCGGCGAGATCACTCTGCTGGAGGAAGAGATCCTCCACGCCCTGGCCGAAGCCGGCAGCCCGCTGGACCCCAAGCAGCTCAAAGACCTCCTGGGCGATTCGGTCCGGAACCTCGGCGAGGAAGGCAAAAAGAAGGGCGCTGCCACCACATTGCCCACGGCGTTGGGCCTCCTCCAGGCGGACGGCCGGATCCGGCGCGTCCCCGCCAACGGCCGGCTGGATCAGCAGCGCTACGCCTACACGCTGTGGGGGCTGCCGCGCACCGCCATGGACGACGACGACGCCCGCGGCCTCCTGCTGCAGCGCTATCTTGGCTGGACTGGCGGTGCCACGCTCAAGCAGTCGCAATGGTTCACCGGGTTCACCCTGGCCCACACCAAGGCGGCGCTGGCCGCCACGGGGGCGGTGGCGGTTCCCACCGCCAACGGTGAGGTGCTGTGGATGATGCCCGACGACGTCGGGCGGCTTGCGTCGTTCGAGGCGCCGGGGGAGGAACAGATTCAGCTGCTGGCCGGAACGGATTCGCTGGTCCTGCTCCGCAGGAACTCGGGGGATCTGTTTGCCGAGCAGGACAAGGGAAAGCAGGTCCTGGGGTCCACGTTGGCTTTGCAGGCTGACTTGCCGGACCACCCCATCTTTGACCGCGGCCGGATCATCGGGCTGTGGCAATACGATCCCGCGAATTCGAGGATTGCCCATTGGCTCTTTAACGGGGCCACGCCCGCAGTGTCCCGGCGTATCGCCGAGGTGGAGGCCTGGATCCGGGACGAACTGGGCGACTTCCGCTCCTTCAGCTTGGACTCACCGGCCTCGCGCCAGGACAGAATCGACGCCCTGGATGCCGCCGGTACGACTTAAGCTCTGCGGTGCGCTGCGAAAAAGTCCCTGAGGAGCGCTCCGCACTCCTCTTCCCTGACGCCGCCGTACACCTCAACCCAGTGGTTGAGGCGGCGCTCGCGGAGGACATCAAACACGGAACCCGCCGCTCCGGCTTTCTCATCCCAGGCGCCGAAGACCACCCGGGGAATCCTGGCCAGCACCACCGCGCCGGCGCACATGGCGCACGGCTCCAAAGTCACCACCAGTGTGCAGTCCGCCAGCCGCCAGCCGTCCCCGGTGCCGCCGTCGAGCCTGGACAAGGAACGCAACCGGTCCGCCGCCTGGCGGATGGCCACCACCTCGGCGTGCGCAGTGGGGTCTCCGAGCTCTTCCCGCTGGTTCCGTCCGGAACCCAGCACGGCGCCGTCGGGCCCTATCACGACAGCGCCGATGGGCACGTCCTCGGTGGCCAGCGCGCGCCGGGCCTCATCCAGGGCAAGACCCATCCATTCGCTGTGTTTCTTTTCGCCGGGGGACATGGCTCAATGATAGTTTCGAGGGATATCCATCCTTGACACCCGCTGACGCCAGGAGGAGTTCGAGTTCGTGGACGTCGATACATTCAGGGGCCGTGTAGGCCAATGGTTTAAGCCGTATGCCGCTCTGTGGATCACCATGCTGGTGGGTGGTGCCTTGGTGGTCGCCATGGCGCTCCTGGGTGCCGAGGTCTATGACAACGTGGTGGATGAAGAGGGCCTTACCGCCCTGGACCTGCCCGCGCTGGAGCTGTCCCAGGGCCTGCGGAACCCCGCACTGGATGCCGGGGTGACCGCTTTCACCAACATCGGCGGCGGTATCGGCATGCCCATCCTGGCAAGCATCCTGACGGCCTGGCTTACGTTCCTGAGCCGGACCTGGCGGCCCATCATCCTGGTGGGCGGCGCCGCGGCCGTGTCCACGCTGGCCACCACGGTGGGGAAGCGGCTGGTGGGCCGCACCCGCCCTGACCACGCCGAAGCTGTACCGCCGTACGAGACGTCGCCGTCGTTCCCCAGCGGCCACACGCTGAACACCACAGTCGTGATTGGTGTGCTGGTGTACATCATGTGCCTGCAGTTCGAGATTGCCTGGGCGCGCATCACCGCCATTGCTGCGGGGGTGGTCTTCATCATTGCCATGGGCCTGAGCCGCGTTTTCCTGGGCCACCACTGGCTGACGGACGTTATGGCCGGCTGGTTCCTCGGGCTGGCGTGGGTGGGGATCGTGATCCTGGCGCATCGGCTCTTCCATGTCCTGCGGAAACGCGAGCACGCCGGTCCGGCACCAACGTTCGAGCACCCCGCCATCCGGGACGAACAGCCGAGCTGATTCCCGGCCGGAGGCTGCCCCCCTGGGTGATAGTTTTGACCCATGCGCACTCTTGTTGTGGACCACCCGCTGGTCGCCCATAAGCTCACCGTCCTGCGGGACAAGAACACCCCGTCGCCCGTCTTCCGGCAGCTGACGGAAGAGCTGGTGACCCTCCTGGCCTACGAAGCCACGCGTGACGTCCGCACCGAACCGAAGACCATCGAGACGCCCGTCAGCACCACCATCGGCACTTACTTCACCAAGCCCACGCCGCTGGTGGTTCCCATCCTGCGCGCCGGGCTCGGCATGCTCGAGGGTATGACCAAGCTGGTCCCCACCGCTGAGGTGGGCTTCCTGGGCATGGCCCGCGACGAGGAAACCCTGGACATCATCACCTACGCGGAGCGGCTCCCGGAAGACCTGACGGACCGGCAGATCTTTGTGCTGGATCCCATGCTTGCCACCGGCGGAACCCTGCGCGAGGCCATCAAGTTTCTGTTCAAGCGCGGCGCCTCCGACGTCACGTGCATTTGCCTCCTGGCCGCGCCGGAAGGCCTGGCCAAGCTCGAAGAGGAACTTGCCGAGGCCAACGTGACAATCGTTCTGGCGTCCATTGACGAACGGCTTGACGAGAAGTCCTACATCGTTCCGGGTCTCGGCGACGCCGGCGACCGCCTGTACGGCATCGCCGGCTAGTTCTGGGCTGCTCCAGAATTTAGGTCTTCCGCTTTCCCCGCCGCCGCCGTTAGCCTGTGGCGCATGGACTGGAAACTTGAACTCGTTTTTGTGCCCGTATCCGACGTGGACCGCGCCAAGGATTTCTACGTCAACAAAGTTGGATTCAACCCGGATTTCGACGAGCGGCCCATGGATGGCATCCGCTTCGTCCAGCTGACCCCGCCGGGTTCCGCCTGCTCCATCTGTATCGGCGAAGGCCTCAATGACGCCCCTCCGGGTACGGCGCCAAGCCTGCAGATGGTGGTCAGCGACATCCAGGCCGCCCACGACCACCTCAAGGGCAACGGCGTAGATGTCAGCGACATTGACGTGCAGGACTGGGGGCACTTCGTTTATTTCGCTGATCCCGACGGCAACAAATGGGCGGTGCAGTACATCCCGGGGCGCGACGCCTAAGCCTGTGACTCACAGGCCTGCGGCGCCTAAGGCAAAATAGGCAGCATGAACATCCCGACACAAGCCGCCACACGCATGCCTGCAGCCACACGATCGCTGACCTGCCGTGCCGTCCTTTTCGATATGGACGGCACGCTGGTGGACTCCACGGCAGTGGTCGAAGAGGTGTGGGGAGAATTCGCTGCCCGGTACGGTCTGGACATCGGCGAAATCCTGCGCACTTCGCACGGCATCCAGGCTGCGGATACCGTCCGACGCTTCGCGCCGGCCGGAGCCGACGTTGTGGCGCTCACTGCCGAACTCGGCGCCATGGAACGGGTGCGGACTGCCGGTATTGTCGCGTTGCCGGGGGCTGCCGAGATGCTTCGCAGCCTCCCGGCCGAGGCAGTGGCGCTGGTGACCTCAGCGGACAGGACCCTCGCGGACATCCGCATGGACGCGGCGGGACTGGCCGTGCCGGCCACAGCCGTGACGGCGGAACTGGTCACACGGGGCAAACCGGACCCGGAAGGGTATCTGATGGCAGCCGGGCTGCTGGGCGTGCAGCCGGAGGACGCCTTGGTATTCGAGGATGCACCCGCCGGAATTGCGGCAGGGGTTGCCGCGGGGATCCGGACGGTGGCAGTGGGTCCCAATACGGGTGAATTGCCGGCAGGCGTGCTCCACATCCCGGACTACCGTGCAGTGACTGTCTCCGTGGAACGGAACGCCGGGGGACTGCCGGTCATTTCTTTCCGGCTTTGAGGTCGGCGACCATCTTCGTGATCCGCCTGGCCCGGGTTTCGTCCGTCTTGGCATCTCCGATTGGCTCCACGTACCGGCGCTGCGTGCTGTAGTTCAGCGTGGCGTAAAACACCTGCGCTTCGGGTTCGGCGGCCAGGGCTGCGGCCAGATCCTCGGGGACCTCGATGATGCGCGGCTGTGTGTCCAGTTCCACGTCCACCTCGATGGTGTCGCCGGCGGCGACTCCGGTGAATTCCCGGTTGGCGGTGCTCACCCCGATCAGGTTCTGTCCCCCCATGACCGCGATGCTGCTCCGGTAGCTCTTGCCGTTGATGGTCACCACCACCGGCGGACGCTTGCCCGCGCCGAGAGCCGAGATAACTTCCTCGGGAACCTCGATGCCCGCCTTGTTGCCGCTGCCCAGGATGGTGGTGGTGAATTTCATGGCCCAAGTATGGCGCGGAGCCGCCAGGCACGGAACCCCTGACCGCCACACCGGTAGCCACTGAGCGCCACAGCCACTGACCGCCACACTGGCAGCCCGAGCATTGGCAGCCTTGGCGCTGGTAGCCCGAGCGCCGGGACCCGGGCGCAGGGGAGCCTGGTAAGGCGGAGTCGGCCTAGTACCAGTTGTGCGACAGGTGGAAGTTCAGCGCGCCACACGGTGACTGGTAGCGCTCCTGGATGTAGTTCAGGCCCCAGTTGATCTGCGTGCGGTAGTTGGTGAGGTAGTCCCCGCCGGCGCTTGCCATCTTCTCAGCGGGCAATGACTGGACGATGCCGTATGCGCCGCTGCTGGCATTGGTGGCCGTGGTGGTCCATTCGGATTCCTTGGTCCACAGCGTCTGCAGGCACTGCATCTGGTCAGCGGACCAGCCGTAGGTCGCCAGCTGCCCGGCGGCGTAGGCCTGGGCTCCCGCAGGGTCGTTGACGGCCACAACGGGTGCGGGTACAGGCTCGGGAGCCGGTGCCGGTGCCGGTGCAGCCTCCGGGGCGGGGACCTGCGCAGGTGCCGGTTCGGCAGCCTGGGGCGCGACTTTGATCTCGGCCGGCGCAGCCTCTGGGGTGGCCGGGGCCTGAATCTCGGCGGCTTGGACGCTCAGCTTCGACTGGGCGCTGGCTTCTTCGGCGGCCTGGTTGGCGTTGGCAGCAAGCGACGCGGACTCGGAAGCGTGTGCTGCGGCAGTGACTCCGACCAGCAGGGCGCACGCCGTCGCGAACACCGCGGCGCGCTGGCCCATGGAGGGAATCCGGGCCGCCTTGGACAGTGGGGACATAGCTGCACCGATGCGGGTCTGCTTGCGGTGGCTGGCGGACTTTGTATCGCCCTGCGGACGTGTTTCTACCTTGAATTCAGACATGATGGATCGCCTCTCACACCTGCGGAGTTAGCTGTCGGGTTCGGATGAGGGCATCCGGCCACACGGCACAATCACGTGTTGGCTTAACCCCAAAGGGCACTTGGTGCCCGGGACGGTGGGTCCCCCGCCTCTGCCTCTGAAGACGGAATCCGGGAAGTGGCAGAGCTTGGCGTCATCCGGATATGCGGCCCAATCGGGATCCGCACCTGTTCGACGGTACAGGAGCTGGGCGCTTAAGTCACATTTTGGTAACAGGAATCACGAAGCCGGTGTGTCGCCTTGCTGCACTCCGGCTTCGGTGGTCTGCGCCACGGCTCCGGCGGGGAAGAGTAAGGCAAACTCTGTCCGCCCGGCCCGCGAGGTCACTGCCACGCTCCCGCCGTGGGCCTCCAGGATGGACTGGACAATGGACAGACCCAGGCCGCTGGTGCCCTCAGACGCCCCGGCGCCCACGGCCGGTGCCGTTCCCTTGCGGGCCGCGTCTGCGCGGGCAAACCGGGAGAAAACATGGTCCACGAATTCCGCAGGGATGCCGCCGCCGTCGTCCGCTACGGTCACTGCAGCGCCGCCATCCGCAGACTTCGTAACAGCGGTGACCACGGTGGTCCCGGGCGGCGTATGTTTACGCGCGTTGGAGAGCAGGTTGACCAGCACCTGACGCAATTGGGAGGCATCACCGGTGACGGCAAGCGGTTCGTCGGGCAGTTCAAGGCGCCAGTGGTGTTCCGGGGCTATGACTTTCTCGTCACTGACGGTTTCGATCACGAGTTGGGTGAGATCAACTTCGCTGAGCTTAAGGGGCTGTCCCTCATCGAGCCGGGCCAGTAGCAGCAGATCCTCCACCAGTGTGGTCATGCGTTCGGACTGGCTCTGGACGCGGGCCAGGGACTTCCGGCCGTCCGGCGTGAAGTCCTCGGTCATCCGCATCAGCTCCGTATACCCGCGGATGGCGGTCAGCGGGGTCCGCAGCTCATGGGAAGCGTCGGCAACGAACTGCCGCACCTTGGTCTCGCTCCGCTGCCGAGCCTCGAGGGCACTGGCCACATTGTCCAGCATCAGGTTGAGGGCGTGCCCTACGCTGCCCACTTCGGTTCCGGGATTGGAGTTCGACGGCGGGACGCGCACCGCGAGTGCCACCTCGCCGGCGTCCAGCGGGAGTCGCGAGACCCTCGTGGCCACCTCCGAGAGTTGTTCCAGCGGTTTCATGGTGCGCCGGATGAGCACGGTTCCTGCCAGCCCGATCAGCGCCAGGCCGCCGAGGGAAACGAACACAAAGGTCCATACCAGCGACGCCAGCGTACTTTCCTTGGCGGCAAGCGGAAGTCCCGTGACAAGGACATCCCCGTAAGAGGTTTTGACGGCCACCAGCCGGTAATCGCCGGTGGACAGGGTCCGGTTGACCGGCTGG
This sequence comes from Pseudarthrobacter lactosi, assembly GCF_055412785.1. Taxonomy (NCBI): domain Bacteria; kingdom Bacillati; phylum Actinomycetota; class Actinomycetes; order Micrococcales; family Micrococcaceae; genus Pseudarthrobacter; species Pseudarthrobacter lactosi. Next base: position 79,134 of record NZ_JBVAYS010000003.1, on the reverse strand, counting down.
CCGTCCGTGGCCAGATCCAAAAGGATGGGTTTGTCGGCAGCCGACAGGGGAGTGCGCGTGGTGTCCGAAGCGAGGAAGCCGCCTGTGTTGACCTTCCCATCCCTGATGCTGGCATTGACAGTGCCCACACTTTGCCCCCGGGAATCCAATGGGTCCCGGCCGTTGAATCCGCCGAATGGTGGCCGGCCGGGGCTGTCGGAGAGCTGGGCAGCCTGACTCAGCCGGTCATCGAGCTGTCGGGTGAGGAAGGCATCCATTGAGGCGAAGCTGGCCACCCCCACGGCGCCGCAGATGGCCACCAGCAAGGCCATGGCTAACAGGATCAGCCGTGTGCGCAGGTGCCAGGTATCCGGTTTCAGCCAGCTCCGGGCTGGTGCTGGGGTTGCTCGCGGTGAGGACATGGAGCAGCTACTCTGCCGGCTTGATGACGTAGCCAGCGCCGCGGACCGTGTGGATCATGGGCGGGTGCACACCGTCGATCTTCTTGCGCAGGTAGGAGATGTAGAGCTCCACAATGTTGGCCTGGCCGCCGAAGTCGTAGTTCCAGACGCGGTCCAGGATCTGGGCTTTGCTGATCACGCGTTTGGGGTTCTCCATGAGGTACCTGAGCAGTTCGAACTGGGTGGCGGTGAGCTGAAGGTCGTCGCCCGCGCGGGTCACTTCGCGGGTGTCGATGTTGAGGACAAGATCGCCCACCACCAGTTCCGCTGTGTCCATCGCGGCAACGCCGGAGCGCTGGACCAGGCGGTGCAGGCGCAGCAGGACCTCCTCCATGCTGAACGGCTTGGTCACGTAATCATCCCCGCCCGCCGCGAGGCCCAGGATCCTGTCCTGAACGGCGTCCTTGGCAGTCAGGAACAGCGCAGGTACCTCCGGCGCGAAGGCGCGGATCCTGCCCAGCAGCTCAACGCCGTCGAACCCTGGCAGCATCACGTCCAGCACCAGGACGTCCGGGCGGAACTCCTTGGCAACCTTGACGGCCTCCGGGCCATCCGAAGCAACGGCAACAGACCAACCTGCCATGCGCAGCCCCATGCTCATGAGTTCGGAAAGGCTGGGTTCGTCGTCCACTACCAGGGCACGGATGGGGGAGCCGTCCGGGTGGGTCAGCTGCGGAAGGTTGTCGGTCATGGAATGCGAAGTGGCCATGGGACAACTCTCCGATCATTCGGTTAACCCGCGCTATGGGGTTCCTGTGCGCACGCTGTGAATGCCAGCCTAGCGAGCTGGGTGGGCGCCCGGAGCGCCGAGCGCACGCCGGGCCGCCGTCGTTTCCGTTGGACAGGTGGCCAAAGGCCGCGAGCAATTTCGGCAAGTCATGGCACGGTGAATCAAATGGGCCTAGCGCCATGAATGGGCGAAGATTATTCGTTGATAAGGGCCATTTGAGCACTCTTGGCGGACAACAACTCACGATTTGCCGTCATTTCAGAATGGTGATCTATCACACAAAACCGCATTTTGTCTCACTATGCGGAACAACTCACCCATTGTTACTTGCAAGTTCTCATTGTTACGTTGCACACTTTGAATTGTGAACAAGAACTCAACAGCACCTGCAGCCGCAGAATATTGGCCCAGCACATCCGCTGCTGCCGACATGCGCTGTTGTCGAATGCACGCCTGACCTTCAGACCCCACGAAGTTCCTAGGCATTCGCCCCCAGCCCAGCGTAGGGCGCCCTCCCCAGATCCCATTGCGGGGAATTCAGCATTCGAGCCGCGATGACGGCCATTCACATTGAGGTAAGCATTCATGTCAGTTGCATCCGGATACGTCCACATCTCCGTCCGTAACGCAGGCAAGGCGGGCCAGGCTTCCGGCCTCCGCCAAGGCTTCGGCGCCCGACCGGCATTCGCCCCGGCAGCCCCCGGCGCCAGCTTTCCCGCCCCCGGCTACGCACCCCAGGGCTACAATCCCAACTCCTACGGCCAGCTCCGTGCTGTCCAGCCTGCCGAAGCCGCGCCGCTGACCGCGCCCACCCCGGTTATCGCGGGGCCAAACGCCGTGCGGCCCGTCGCCAACGACACCGTAGCCCGCGGATTTGTCCTCTACATGGGCATCGACGAGGAAACCGCAGCGGCCGCCGGAACCTCCATTGCCAAACTTGCCCAGGAAATCCGCGCTTACGCACAGTCACTCGTGACCGGTGCCGAAAGCTACGCTGCGGTGGCCGTGGCCCCGGCCGGCACCCCCGGTTCCGCGCTCGACGTCGTCCGTTCCACCTTCGGTGACCCCACCGTGAACGCACAGAAGCGCACCGAAACCGCCCGGCTGCAGCAGCCCCAGGATCCGCGCCCGTCAGGTGTCCTGATCGATCTTGCCCGCCGCGAAGTCCACCTTGACGGCGAATCCCTGAACCTGACCTTCAAGGAATTCGAACTCCTGAACTACCTCGTTGAAAACGGCACCCGCACCGTGGGCCGCGATGAGCTGCTCGAGGGCCTGTGGCGCAACGCCGAGGAAGTCCCCAACGAGCGCACCATCGACGTCCACATCCGCCGCCTCCGCTCGAAGCTGGGCCGCCTCGCCAACACCGTTCGCACCGTCCGCGGCCAGGGCTACCGCTTCTACGAGCACCCTGAAGTTATTGTCTGGGCCGCTCCGGAATACTCGATCTAGTCCTTCAGCTACGCACCAAAGCGGCATTTCGCCGTGCCTTAGACACCTCCTTCGTTCCTCAGTCGGCGATGCGGCACTACGCGAAATGCCGCTTTTGTGCGTCCGGGATCGGCGAGTGTTGGCCTCCGCGGCTGAAGGGTATGGGCGCTAGGCTTGGAGGCATGAGCGACCACCACATCAAACGCCTGGTGATCATGCGGCACGCCAAGGCCGACTGGCCCGGCGGCGTGGCGGATCATGAGCGGCCGCTGGAGGAACGGGGACACCGCGAGGCGCCCCTGGCCGGCAACTGGCTGGTCAAGCACGGCATCCTCCCGGATTTCATCCTGTGTTCCAGTGCGCTACGCACCCGCCAGACCTGCACCTGGGTCTGCTCAGAGCTGGGGGATAAGGCCCCGACGCCGAAGCTTGAGGACGGCCTCTACGCCGCCTCTGCGCTGCGGATGCTTGCCGTGGTCAACCACGTGCCTGACACCGTCACCACCCTGATGCTCATCTCGCACATGCCTGGCGTCCAGGACCTCGCCATGCACCTTGCCTCACGCGACTCAAACCACGACGCCTATATGGACGCCGCCATGCGCTACCCCACCAGCGCTCTCACGGTGCTGGAAACGGAAAAATCCTGGGCCGAGCTGGACGGTCAGGATGCCAGGCTGACCAAGTTCAAGGTCCCGCGAGCCCACTGACTCCCGCGAGCCCACTGACCTCGCGCGTCCCGGCGACCTCGCGCAGCAGCCCGGCGACGTGCTGGATACCGGGGCTGGCCGCCATGGTCCGGCGGTACACGATGCCCACCTGCCTGACCTGCGTGGGGTTGATCACGGGCAGGCACACAACGTCTTCAGGCAGTGGGGGCCGGCCGAGGCGGGGGACCAGCGCCACAACGACTCCCTGCTCCACCAGAGCGATGTGGGTAGCGAAGTCAGGATCGTAGACCCTGATGTCCGGCACCCGGCCCAGATCGGCGAAGATCCGAAGCAGCGCCTCGTTGCAGATGGCGCCGTGCGGGGTGCTGATCCAGCGTTCGTCCACGAGGTCGGCCGGTTCCACCTGGCTGCGCCCGGCCAGCGGATGGTCGCGGTGCACCAGGACGTCCGCAACGTCCTCGCACAGCCAGTCGAGCGTCATGTGCTCCGGTATGACCAGCGGGACGGAGTTCCAGTTGTGGACCACACCCAGGTCCGCCTCCCCGTTGGCCACTCGCGCCACGGCTTCCCGAGGGTCCTCGGCCAGCACACTGATGTCCAGGTCCGCTTCCGAAGAAGCCAGCCGTCCCAGCACTGGCCCCACAAGGCCACGGCACGCGGTGGAAAAGGAAACAACCTTGAGGTGCCCGGTGGGCTTGGCCGGATCCGCCAACAAGGTGGACTCCAGTTCCTCGAGCTCCGACAGGATGCGCCGGCCGTAGGCTGCCAGGGTGAGCCCCCGCTCAGTCAGCAGCACCCCGCGGCCGCGGCGCTCCAGGACGGGGAACCCGGTCTGCTTTTCAAGCTTCTTGATCTGTTGGGAGACGGCGGACGGGCTGAAGCCCATCACGTCCGATGCCGCTATGACCGAACCGTGTTGTTCGATTGCCGCCAGCGCCCGCAGCGAACCTATCTCAATCATGAAGCAAACGTACATGATTCGACGCAGAATTCAACGCTGGTGCTTCATCTGGCCTTCTGTAAGAGTGGGACCGTGAACCTCCGACACTCCCTCCTCGCCACCCTGGTCGCCGTACTCTGGGGCTTGAACTTCGTGGCCATCGACTTCGGCCTGCATGCAAATGGCCGCGAGGTTCCCCCGCTCCTTTTTGTGGCCATGCGGTTCCTCCTGGTGGTCTTCCCCGGGATCTTCTTTATCAGGAAGCCGGACGTCAGCTGGAAGGCGATCATCGGCGTCGGCGTCTTTATGAGCGCGGGCCAGTTCGGCCTCCTCTACCTGGCCATGGCGCTGGGCATGCCGGCAGGCCTCGCTTCCCTGGTCCTACAGGCGCAGGTGCTCCTTACCGTGCTCCTGGCTGCCGGTGTACTGCGCGAGCGGCCAAGCCGGAGCCAACTGGCCGGCGTCGTTCTTGGCGTTGCGGGCCTGGCCGTGGTGGCCGTCGGCCGCAGTGCCGTGGCCCCGCTGCTGCCGCTCATCATCGTTCTGGGAGCCGCGCTGTCCTGGGCTGCCGGCAATGTCATTGCGCGTCAGGCCAAGGCCGCCTCCGGGCTGGGATTGGTGGTCTGGTCCGGCGCAGTAGTACCCCTTCCCCTCGCCGGACTGTCGCTGCTGGTGGACGGCCCGGAGGCGGTTTTCGGCACGCTGGCAGACCTCCAGCCAGCCACGATCCTGAGCGTGCTGTACACGGCGATTTTCGCATCGCTGGTGGGGTACGGAATCTGGAACCGGCTCCTGGCCAGCTACCCGTCGTCGGCTGTGGTGCCCTTCACCCTGCTGGTTCCCGTGGTGGGCATGAGCGCCGCCTGGCTGGCATTGGGGGAGGTCCCGACGCCGGCCGAACTGGCTGGCGGGCTGCTCCTCCTGGGCGGGGTGGCGACAGCTGTACTGACTGGCCGGGGCCGGCGCGGTCCGCGGCAGGATCAGCGCCTGGGTCAGCGGCGGGACGCGGGTTTGGCAGCCGTCTTGGTGCCCGGTTTGGGTGCCGGCTTGCGGACCGGGGAAGCGGACGACGACGGCCGCTTGGCTGCCGAGGCAGGCATCCGTGCGGGCGCGCGGAGCCCTGACTCGCGCTGAGCTGTTGCGGTACCCAGGGGCGCCGCGCCCCTGGTTGCGGCGCCCCTGGTTGCGGCGCCCCTGGTGGCCGCGGTCCGAGATGCTGGGTACCTCGCAGCGGGCCGGCCTGCGCCGGACGCGGGCCGCCGCTTGGCGGGCGAGGGCTTCCGTTTCGCAGTTCCCGGGCGCCTTCCCGCGGGCCAGGCAGCGCCAAGGAAGGGGACCGCTAGTGTGGCAACCGCTGAGGCCGCACCCCAGTAGAAATAGTTGTCCGGATCCCCTGTGGGGAGCGGTGTGCCGAAGAACGACGACTGCTCGGCAAAGGCCAGTTCCCAGGTGCTGACAAAGGCCAGGGAAAAGGCAATGGTTAAGCTCGATCCCGCAGCGGTGGCAACCAGCACAAAGCGGCGCCCGCGTTTCAGCACCTCCGCTACAGCCGCCACGTAGGCCAGCGCAACCAGGCCCAGGAACGTGACCATCACGGCCTCTTCCAGGGTGATGGCGGTGAGCACCAGCATGCCCAAGGCGGCGACAGCCGCGATCACGGCAAACTTTCCGCTGTTACCCATGTGGCGCATGTGTTCAATCATCGCGCTACTTCACAACATAGCCGCGCATGATGGCCATGATTGCTGCAACGCTTTGGTCACGGGTGCGTTCGGGATTGTAGGTCTGCCGGTCCAGCCCCACCACAAAGCAGGCGCCAAAGATCGCTGTCTCCAGGCTGCCCCGTGAGATTGTTTCGTCCACTTCATACGCGGCAGCCACGTTCTCTATGGCAGCACCGATCACCGCCAGGAGTTCAGACCGGAGCACCGCGAACGTGTCCCGCCATTCGCTGGGAGTCCGCCAATTCTCGCTCACCCATAAGCGGGCGAAGGACGGGTAATCGGCCATAAAATCCATGGCCTGGCCGATCATGGCCTCCATGGCCAGCAGCGGATCGGCCCCTGGTTGCCCGGCCTCGCTGAGCAGGCGTGCCTTCAGGATGTCCACGCCGTGCCGCAGCAGCTGTGCGATCAGATCCGATTTGCTGCCGAAGTTATAGTAGACAGTGCCCTTGGAGACGCCCGCTGCCGCGGCGATCTCGTCCACCGTCACCCCAGCTGCGCCCCGCTGGCCGATGAGTTCCATGGACGCATCGAAGAGCTTCTGCCGGGTCGCTTTGGTCCGGGCCGGGCGAAGTTTCTTTTCCGCCGGCCCGTGCATGGCCGGATCCTGCCCGCCGGGATCGTGCCCAGCAGGATGGTGCACTCCCGGATCAGGCACCCCAGAATCAGGCACGGCAGGATCAGGCGCGCCGGCTCCGGGCACGGGCTTGCTCATACCGCGATCTCCGGTTTGAGCGTTTTGAGCGTCCAGTACTTGTGCTTCCGGACGGCAAGGGTGGACATCGCCGCGCCCAGCAGCGTGTAGCCGAGCAGCCCCAGGACAGTGGGCACGATCCCGGACAGGTCCGCGCCGTAGATCAGGTGCCGCATGCCCGTGACCACGTAGCCCATGGGCAGGATTTCGTGGACCACGTGAAGTGGCTGCGGGGTGGTCTGCCAGGGGAACGTGCCGCCTGAGGACACCAGTTGGAGCACGAGCAGGATCAGTACCACCAGCTTGCCGGGCGACCCCAGCAGCGCCACGATTCCTTGGATGATGGCGCTGAAGGCCATGGCCGCGGCCAGCATAAACAGCCACATGAGCACCGGATGCGCGGGGTTGAGGCCCAGCGCCAGGTTCACCACGAGGGTCAGCAGGCTCGCCTGCACCACCGAAACGGCCAGGAACGGAAGCCAGCCGCCGACGGCGATTTTCCAGGCCGGGGCGTTCGACGCCAGGGCCCGCTGGGTGATGGGCCGCATCGCCTGGATCAGCATAAAGATGCCGATCCACAAGGCGAGCGTCAGGAAGAACGGTGCCAGCCCGGCGCCGTAGGAGTCCGCCTTTGCCTGAGAGACGTTGCTGACCGCAACAGGATCGGCAATCACCTCTGAGAGGCTGCTCTTCTGCGAATCGTCCGGATTGGGCACCTGCCCCGCTCCCTTGGCAATTTCGTCGGCCAACGTCCGCGAGCCGTCAGCTGCGGTGGCGGTCCCCGCCTCAAGCTGCCCCGCGCCGGCGTCGAGCGTCTGCGCTCCTTCGACGAGGCGCCCGGTGCCGTCCAGCGCCGACTGCTCGCCGGTGGCCAGCGTGGCCGCCCCGGTGTGGAGCTGGTCTGCGCCAGCGGACGCCTGAATAATGGCGTCCTTCAGGGCAGGGGTGGCCGTTGCCAGCTGAGCTGCGCCGACGCTCACGGCCTCGGATCCGTCCGCGAGCTGCTGGATTTGGGTGGCGTCGGTCTGGATCCGGGTCTTAGCTGCGGCAACAGGGCTGGAGGCCGCCACAGTGTCGAAGTCGGCCAGGATTTTGTCCGCCTGCACCTGGGTGATCACTTCGGACGCGACCAGGCGGGCATTCGATTCGATCACGCGCGTCCGGAGTCCTTGGTCAGCTGCATCAAGCTGCGTGACGACGTCCTGGACTTTGGTGTTGAGCTGCGCATTCCCTACGGCCACCTGTGCCGCGCCGTTGGCCAGGGTCTGGGTGTCGGTGGGCAGCATGGCGGTCTTGTCCTTCAGGACGGAGAGCCCGCTGCTGAGCTGCCCGGCGCCGTCGGTCAGCTGGTTGGCCCCGTCACGCAATTTCAGCTGCCCGTTGTAGAGCTCGCCGGCTCCTGCGCTGAGCTCACTGGTGCCCTTATGGAGGGTGACCGTCCCGTCGCGGACTGTTGCCACGCCGTCCGCCAGCTGCCCGGCGCCGTCTGCGGCCTTGAGCATCTGGGCGTGGATGGTGCCGAAGCCGGTGAGCAGCTGGTTCGCCGTCTCTTCGCCCACTTCCTTGGCCACAGTTGTGTGCACCGCGGTGGTCAGTTTGTCCACGATGGTGCTCAGCAGGTAGTTGTTGGCATCGTTGGTGGTGACGTTCAGCATCGCCTGGCTGGCTGAATCGAAGCTGCCGGGGGAGACCAGGTTCGTGGAGAACTCGGCCGGGATTTTCAGTGCAAACGCGTACTTGCCGCTGCTGACCCCTGCATCGGCCTCGGCCGCTGTGGGGACCGCCTGCCAGTTGAAGACGTTGCCCTCCACGAGGCCGTCGGCCACCTTCTTGCCCGCCTGGAGCTGGGTGCCGTCGCTGGACTTGGCGCCGGTGTCTTCAACCACCAGGGCGGCCTCGATCTGGTTCAGGTTCCCGTAGGGATTCCAGTTGGCGTACAGGTACACGGCCCCGTACAGCAGCGGCACCATGATCAGGGCCAGGATGGTCAGCTTCGGCAGCAACCCGCCGGTCATCCGCTTGAGTTCGGAACGGGCCAGCCGCAGCACGGTCACTTCGCATCCTCGGTTTCGAGTAAGAGGGATTCGGTTTCTTCGTCGGTGAGAGCCGGCGCATCGGGTGCTTCGTCGGCGTCGGGGATGGCGTTGCCAATCACCGCGGCCGGCCCCGTCCACCCTGCCGGGAGGGCAGTAACGGTGACGACGACGGCGAGCGGCCGGCCGGCGTCGTACGCCAGCTCCTCAAGCCGCGGGAGCCAGTCCGCAGCGTGCGCACCGTGCCTGTTGGGGGAGTCCACCACCAGGAGGTCGGTATGAGGGTTGGCGAGCGCCAGGGCTGTCAGCAGTTCAATGCGCCGGTCCGGGGCCAGCTGCTCCGTCCACAGGTCCGCGATGTCCTCGAAGCTGTTGACTTTGAGCCAGGGCTTGCTGAGCAGCGCGCCACGGTAGCGGCGGGGGATCAGGGCGAGGTCCTCGGTGACCAGGTCCCGGACGCTGAGGTGCTGCTCGGGCTCGTTCACATTGGGGGAATCCACCAGGGCACTCGCAAGGCGGAGGGATTTGGTGCGTTCGTTGGCGTCCCAAGCGATCTTGCCGCCAGTGGGTTTCATGCGCCCGCTGATGGTCAGGGCGAGGGCTGTCCGCTGGTCCTGACGTTCGGCGGTGACGAGGAGGAGCTCACCCCGGCCGACCCGCAGAGAGGTGGGCGGGAGCAAATCGTCGCGCCGGCCTTTCACATGGAGCTGCTGTACGGAGAGCAAAGATGGCCTTTCGACGGTGTATGTCCGCCCCCAGCCTAACTGAACTGACTGGTCAGTTCAAATAGAAGGCGGAGTGGCGCAGGGGAGCAGGCCGGCGCGAACGGTCGCTTGCAGCCCCGACTACAAGCCGTACTTCTCCAGGAGCCGCAGCCACACCTCGCTGACGGTGGGAAACGACGGCACCGCATGCCACAGCCGCTCCAGCGGGACCTCGCCCACCACGGCGATGGTGGCGGCGTGCAGCAGCTCACCCACGTCCGGCCCGGCAAACGTGGCGCCGAGTAGGACCCGTCGATCCTCGTCCACCACCAATTGCGCCCAGCCTTCGTAGTGTTCCGAATGCAGCGACGAACCCGAAACCTCGATGGGCAGTTCCACGGACGACACGTTGTAGCCGTCCCGCCTCGCCTGTTCCACCGTGCGCCCCACCGCTGCCAGTTCGGGATCCGTGAACACTACGTTGGGGACGGCATGCTCGTTGGCGGTCTGGGCGTACCGGCTCCAGGCTGCGGGCGCACCGCGGAGCTCACCCTTGGCGCGGGCCGCGATGGCGTCGCCGGTAGCGCGGGCCTCGTACTTGCCCTGATGCGTGAAAAAATTCCTGCCAGCGGCGTCGCCAACAGCGTAGAGCCAGGGCTCCGCGCCATCCGCCTTCCCGTCTGGGAGGCCCGGAGCTTCCGGGAGGCTCTGGACGCCCTGGACTAGGCCAGTGGAGTCGGTGGTGAGTTTCAGCTGCCCGTCCCGGGCCTCGAAGCCCAGGCTCTCCAGCCCAAGTCCTTCAAGGGCGGGATGCCGGCCCGTTGAAACGAGGACCTTGTCGGCAGTGACAGTGGTTCGGCCGTCTGCCGTCTCGTCCTGAAGTGTCAGGGTGAACGTACCGTCGTCGTTTTCCCGGACACGTTCGGTGGACGTGTGGAGGCGGACCGCAACGCCGTCCGCGCGCAGCCCTGCGGTCACAAGTTTCGTGGCCTCTGCGGGAAACGCGCCCAACAGCCCGCTCCTGGCCACCAGCGTCACGTCCGAGCCCAGTCGAGCAAATGCCTGTGCCAACTCGGTGCCCGCTACGCCCCCGCCGATCACAGCCAGGCGCTCCGGCACCTCCTTGGCCGAGGTGGCTTCGCGGGTGCCCCAGACCTGCAGGTCCGCCAGTCCCTCGATAGGAGGCATGGTTGGCGTAGAGCCGGTGGCGAGAACCACCGCGTGACGGGCCTTGAGCTCGTAAGTGTTGCCGTCCAGCCCGGCTACTTCAACCGTGCGCGGCGCGGTGATCCACCCGTGGCCGCGGATCAACTCGATACCGGCGCCTTCCAGCCACTTCACCTGGCCGTCATCCTGCCAGTTTCCGGTGAAATAGTCCCTGCGCTTGAGGACTGCCGCTGCATCCAGTGTCCTGGTGACGGCTTCAGCTGCGCCGGGTACTACCTGGGCGCCGTGCAGGGCCGTGCCGGGGCGGAGCAGGGCTTTGGACGGTATGCAGGCCCAATAGGAGCATTCGCCGCCTACCAGTTCGGCCTCAATGAGAACGGCCGTCAGGCCACCCTGGACCACCCGGTCGGCCACGTTTTCCCCCACGGCACCGGCGCCGATCACAATGACATCGAATTCCCGTTGCAGCGTCTCAGGCGTCATTCGTCCAGCCTACGCCCGCCTCGCGAGGCGGGGTTGTGCCCGTTGCTCCTGCGGCTGGGGACGGGTGCCGCGTCGGCCATCGTGTTAAAGACAAAAGGCCCGTATCGGCGAACCGATACGGGCCTTGCTCTGTGCGCCCAGAGGGATTCGAACCCCCGGCCTTCTGTTCCGTAGACAGACGCTCTATCCAGCTGAGCTATGGGCGCATATTGTGTTTCGTGGAGTTTCTTGCTCCCCGAACCTCGAATTACTTTACGCGAGGGAGGCCCGGAGTTCCAAATCGAGAAGCATGTAATCTAGCTGACTAGACCGGTCTAGGTGACCTTCGTCACTTAATTCCAATAGTTTGTGCGCCGTTTCCTTGAATTTGCGCGGTTTTTGGTTCAAACGCTCACCAACGTGCACGGTTGGACCAGTTTGAGGCCCTTGGGTGGCCCATAGCATTTAGTCCACACCGATGAACCTGAGGAAGGGAACCGCAATGGGCGATCTCGCAAGACTGCCGCTGCTTGAGAAAGCACCCACCACGCATGCCGGCCTACTGGCATGGGTCGAAGAGGTTGCTGAACTCACTCAGCCGGACCGCATCCACTGGGTTGACGGTACCGAAGACGAAAACAACCGTCTTACTGACGAACTCGTCGCAGCGGGGACACTGACGCGCCTGAACCAGGAGCTCTTCCCCAACTCTTTCGCTGCATTCTCTGATCCCGCGGACGTAGCCCGTGTGGAAGAGCAGACCTTCATCTGCTCCGAGAAGGAGCATGACGCCGGCTTCACCAACAACTGGATGGCTCCGGCCGAGATGAAGCAGAAGCTGCGTGGGCTGTTCGCCGGCTCCATGCGCGGCCGCACCATGTATGTGATCCCGTTCGTCATGGGCCACCTGGATGCCGAAGATCCCAAGTTCGGCGTCGAGATCACCGACAGCGCTTACGTTGTTGCCTCGATGCGCATCATGGCCCGCATCGGTACCGATGTGCTGAACCGCATCACCGAGACCAACGCCTTCTTTGTCCCGGCCCTGCACTCCCTGGGCGCGCCGCTCGAAGCGGGCCAGGCGGATGTGCCGTGGCCGTGCAACCCGGACAAGTGGATCGTTCACTTCCCCGAGGAGCGCTCCATCTGGTCCTACGGCTCCGGTTACGGCGGAAACGCGCTGCTGGGCAAGAAGTGCTACGCCCTCCGTATCGCCTCCGTGATGGCCCGCGACGAAGGCTGGCTGGCCGAGCACATGCTCATCCTGAAGCTGACTTCGCCGGAGCAGAAGACGTACTACGTCTCGGCTGCCTTCCCGTCCGCCTGCGGCAAAACCAACCTCGCGCTGCTCGATCCCACCATCGAGGGCTGGAAGGTGGAAACCCTTGGCGACGACATCACCTGGATGCGTTTCGGCAAGGAAGGCGAACTCCGCGCCGTCAACCCCGAGGCCGGCCTCTTCGGCGTGGCTCCGGGCACCGGCTGGGGCACCAACCCCAATGCGATGCGCGCCATCGCCAAGGGCAACAGCATCTTTACCAACGTCGCACTGACCGACGACGGCGGTGTGTGGTGGGAGGGCATGACTGAGGAAGTGCCCGCTCACCTGACCGACTGGCAGGGCAACTCCTGGACCTCAGACTCCGATAAGCCCGCAGCCCACCCGAACTCGCGCTTCTGCACGCCGATCGACCAGATCGACATGCTCGCCGAGGAGTACAACAACCCGGACGGTGTTGAGCTTTCCGCGATCCTGTTCGGCGGCCGGCGCAAGACCACCATCCCGTTGGTCACCGAAGCGCGCAGCTGGTCAAACGGCATCTTCATGGGTTCCACGTTGTCCTCCGAGACCACTGCCGCGGCAGCCGGCGCCGTGGGCGTTGTCCGTCGCGATCCGATGGCCATGCTGCCATTCATGGGCTACGACGCAGGCGATTACCTGAACCACTGGGTCAACCTGTCCGCCAAGGCCAACCCGGAGCGCCTGCCCAAGATCTTCCTGGTCAACTGGTTCCGCCGCACGGCCGAGGGTGGCTTCGCCTGGCCTGGCTTCGGCGACAACGCCCGCGTCCTCAAGTGGGCCATCGAGCGGCTGGAAGGCAAGGCGGACGCCGTTGAAACGCCGATCGGCTTTGTTCCCACGGGCGAATCCATCGACCTCAAGGGCCTGGACATGACGCCCGCGCAGGTCGAAGAGGCCGTCCGTGTCGACCCGGCAGAGTGGGCCACCGAGCTCGCATCCATCGAGGAGTGGTACGCCAACTTCGGCGATTCCCTCCCCGAGGCGCTGCAGTCCGAGCTTGCCGGCCTGAAGTCCCGCCTGGGCTGAGTCCCCACCGCCTCCACACCACAACGCGGGGTCACTCGTTGCCCAATAAGCCACCGTTTATGGGCAACGAGTGACCCCGCGTTGCTGCTTAAAGTGCGACGGCGGCCCCGCACCTTTTGCAAGAAAGGTGCGGGGCCGCCGTCGTTGGGCTATCTAGCTGGCGAGCCAGATGTCCGGTCCGAAGACCTCGTAGTGGATCTTCGTGGCTGGGATCCCGGCGTTGATGGCCTCGTTGCGGATGTGCTTCATAAAGGGCAGCGGCCCGCAGAGGTACAGCGAAGCGTTGGCCGGCAGGTCTACTTCACGCAGGGACATAAAGCCCTCGTGGGATCCGGCGCGTGGTTCCTCCAGCCACAGCTGGAGGTCGGCGCCGTCCAGGCGTTCGACGTCGTCCGTCATCTGTCCGCGCAGCGCCCAGCTGTCCAGCGTGGTTTCCGCGTGCAGCACCAGCACCTGCCGGTCGGAGCCCGACTCGGCGAGGGACCGGAGGATCGACGCCGTCGGCGTGCAGCCGATGCCGGCCGATGCCAGGACCACCGGGCCGTCGCCGTCCTTGAGGGTGATTTCGCCGTAGGGGTTGGAAATCTCCAGGATGTCGCCAACCTCGACGCCGTTGTGCAGCACGGGGGAGACCTCGCCGCCGTCGTCGAGCTTCGTGGTGAAGCTGCGGCTGGTGCCTGCATCGCCCGACAGCGAGTACTGCCGGACCTGGCGCAGGCCGTCGGGGAGCTGGACCTTGACGCTGACATACTGGCCGGGCAGGGCGGGTGTGACCGGGGTGTCGTCTGCGGGTTCCAGGGTGAAGGTCAATGAGCCGATGCCGGCAGGGCTCTTTGCGGCAACCTTCCAAGGCGTCCACATCTCGCCGTTGGCCTGCGCTGCGTAGAGGCCCTTTTCAAGCTTGATGAGAGCGTCGGCCATCAGCCAGTACACCTCGGTCCAGGCTTCGGCGATCTCCGGCGTGATGACCTCGGCCAAATCCTCCGCGATGGCCGCGAAAAGGTGCTCGTAGACCACCTGGTACTGGGGCTCGGAAATCCCGAGCGACGCGTGCCGGTGGGCGATGCGGGACAGCACGGTTTCGGGGAGCGTGCCCGGGTTGTTGACCAGGTGCGTGGCGAAAGCGGCGATGCTTCCGGCCAGCGCCTGCTGCTGGTCGCCCGAGCGCTGGTTGGAGCGGCTGAACAGGCCATCCAACAGTTCCGGGTGTGCGGCGAACAGCCGGGCATAGAACTTGGGAGTGATGGCGCCGATCCGGGAACCGACGAGCGGCAGCGTGGCCTCAATGACGGGGCGGGATTTGTCCGAGAGCATGTGTACTCCTGCGATAGGGACCGGGCTTTCGTCCGGTCAATGTGAATACCGACATTTGAAATGCGTATATTCGTACCTCAAGTTCTACACCTCGTAGAAGTTTGAATCAAATCAGTGGGGGTGTGGACGCGCTGTACCGGGTTCAGGCTACCGGCTACAGCCCGGGGCGCAGGCCGATCATCTCGAAGACGGGTGTCATCTGCCGCGAGCCGGGAAGCTCGGCCACAACCACGCCGTCAAGTTCCCGGTAGAACGCTTCACGGGCGCGGGCCAGCGCGACGCGTAGCCTGCATTCGTGAATCAGCGGGCAGTTGCCGCCCGGAGCCACACAGTCGGCGGCGTCCGTCCGGGTGTCCAGGTCCCGCAGGACCTGGCCCACCGTTGCCTGGCGGCCAGCGGAGCTGAGCCGGGATCCGCCCGACCTGCCACGTTCCACCTCGATCAGGCCCAGGGTCCGCAGTTTGGCCATCGCCTTGCTGACGTGGTTGTACGGAGTGCCCACGGCATCGGCGACGTTCTGTGTAGTCAGGAGGGTGGCGGCGGGCGCAGCCGCCAGAACCATCAGCGCCCGAAGGCTGACGTCTGCGAAGGCGTTGATTTTCATGGCAACCGGGGTCCGGTCTAGTCCACCCAGACGGTGGGTTCGCTGGTGTCAGCGGCGAGCTGGCCAAACTCCCATTCGTGCGTCCCGGTGTTGGCGGCGTAGGGGAGGACCGCGGCGAAGACGGATCCGTCGCGGTGTTCGGCGGCTACATGGATGGCATCTGTTTCTTCCTCGACCAAGAGGATGTCGCAGACAATGGCGGCCGCGCGGAAATCAGCCCGGTTCTGCCGGAGCAGCTCGGTGAGGTCGCTGATCATCGTGTCCGCATCGAAGTCAGCGTCGGAGCCGTCCTGGGCATCAGCCGGTGTGACGGCCACAAGGCGGACTTCGCCGTCGTTCTCCACCACCAGCGCGAACGGCAGGAAGCCACCGTTTCGCTCAAGCTGTTCCTGGGCGGCGCCGACGCCTGTGCCCAGCAGGTTTTCCAGGTCCGTGGCTGAGGCCTCGGGAACGGAATCCCGCCACGAAGCCACTCCGGCCTGGCCGTCTGTGGCTGCGGGGGCCACTTCCGGCTTAGCGCCTGACATGGGAGAGCACGCGGTCGCGGACGCGTTCCATCGTGGCCCGGTCCGTTGCTTCCACGTTCAGGCGGAGGAACGGCTCCGTGTTGGACGGGCGCAGGTTGAACCAGAAGCTGCCGTCATTTGCCGTGAACGTGCTGCCGTCCATGATGTCAACGGTGATGTCCTGGGCGGCGAAGTCGGCGCGGACGCGCTCCACGGCGCCGGCCTTGTCCTCGATTTCGGAGTTGATCTCGCCGGAGGAGACATAGGGTTCGTACTCGCGGCCGAGCTCGGACAACGGCCCGTCCTGCTCTCCGAGGGCTGCGAGCACGTGCATGGCTGCGAGCATCCCGGTGTCTGCGTTCCAGAAGTCGCGGAAGTAGAAGTGGGCTGAGTGCTCGCCGCCGAACACGGCACCTTCCTCGGCCATGACTGCCTTGATGAAGGAGTGGCCCACGCGCGTGCGGACGGCGCGGCCGCCGTCGTGCTCCACCAGTTCCGGCACTGCACGGGAGGTGAGCAGATTGTGGATGATGGTGGGCGTTGCCTCGCCCTGAGCCTGGGCGCGGGCAATTTCGCGGCGTGCCACCATGCCGGTGACCGCCGACGGCGACACGGGCTCGCCCTTTTCGTCGATGACGAAGCAGCGGTCGGCGTCGCCGTCGAAGGCCAGGCCGAGATCGGCGCCGTGCTCAATGACGGCGGCCTGCAGGTCGCGGAGGTTTTCGGGCTCGAGGGGGTTGGCCGGGTGGTTCGGGAAGGAGCCGTCCAGCTCGAAGTACAGGGGGATGATCTCGAACGGCAGCTTGGGCAGGAGGGCGTTGCCCAGCACCGCCGGCGTGGTGAGGCCAGCCATGCCGTTGCCTGCGTCCACAACTACCTTCAGCGGCCGGGATCCGGAGAGGTCCACCAGCTGGCGGAGGTACTCGGAGTAGTCCTTCAGGACGTCGTGGACGCCGATCAGGCCGCGGGCGGGGGCCGCCGGGATGGAGCCTTCGTTGAGGTACTGCTCGGCGAGGGCCTGGATTTCTTTGAGGCCTGATTCGGATGAGATGGGCTGCGCGCCGGCCTTCGACATCTTGATGCCGTTGTATTCGGCAGGGTTGTGGCTGGCGGTGAACGTGGCGCCGGCGGCGTTGAGGGAGCCGCAGGCGAAGTACAGCTCATCGGTGGAGATCAGGTCAAGGAGCTTGACGTCGGCGCCGCGGGTGGCAGCGCCGTCAGCGAAAGCCTTGGCGAACTCGGGGGAGGAGGGGCGCATGTCGCCGCCTACCAGGATCGTCTGGCCCGCCAGTTCCAGGACATCAACGAACGCGGCGCCCACGGCTTCGACGATTTCAGCGGTGATGGATTCGCCCACGATGCCCCGGACGTCGTAGGCCTTGAAGGATGCCGAGAGGTCAAAAGTCTTTGTCTGTTCGCTAGTCACGGGTCTTATCTTACGTGGACCTGCGGACCTTCCCGGTTGTCCACATACGGAGGTCCCGGCTTTATGGGTGTCGGTGGCGGCTGGGATACTTAATCAATGGTCGATACCCAGAACGCCGCCCTTCTTTCCGCTTCCCCTGATTCACCGTCCGCCACAAAAAGCCAGGCCTTGGAGGTTCTCCGCGAACTTGTGGGGCATCCGGCGGCGGATTTCCACGACGGACAGTTTGAGGCGATTGAAGCGCTGGTCGACGGCGGCCGGCGGGCTTTGGTGGTCCAGCGCACTGGTTGGGGAAAATCGGCGGTGTACTTTGTGGCGTCCCTGCTCCTCCGGCGCCGCGGGGCCGGCCCCACCCTGATTGTTTCCCCGCTGCTCGCCCTGATGCGGGACCAGGTGGCAGCCGCCGCCCGCGCCGGAGTGCGTGCAGTGGCCATTAACTCCGCGAACCAGCTGGAATGGGACACCGTCCGGGAACAGCTCGCCAACGATGAAGTCGACGTGCTGCTGGTTTCGCCGGAACGGCTCACTAACCCGTCTTTCCGTGAAAACCAGCTGCCGGAGCTCATCCGGCGGACGGGTCTGCTGGTAATTGACGAGGCACACTGTATTTCGGACTGGGGCCACGACTTCCGGCCGGACTACCGCCGGATCGCTGACTTGATCACCCAGCTGCCGGAGTCTGTTCCCGTCCTGGCCACCACTGCCACGGCTAACTCGCGCGTGGTCCACGATATCGAGGAACAGTTGGGCGCGGGGGTCCTCACCATCCGCGGAACCCTTGGCCGTGATTCCCTGCGGCTGGGCGTACTCACACTCCCGAATTCCCGCGAACGGCTGGGCTGGCTGCTGACGCACCTGGCCGACCTGCCCGGCAGCGGCATTATTTACACGTTGACAGTTTCCGCCGCGGAGGACACCGCCCGGCTTCTCGCCGAAGCCGGGCACACCGTGCAGGCATACACCGGCAGGACCGATCCCGCGGACCGGGAGCGCGCCGAGCAGATGCTCAAGGACAACCAGGTCAAGGCGTTGGTGGCCACCTCGGCGCTCGGCATGGGCTTCGACAAACCGGATCTTGGTTTCGTCGTCCACCTCGGCGCGCCGTCCTCCCCGGTGGCTTACTACCAGCAGGTGGGCCGTGCGGGCCGTGGCGCGGCGAACGCAGATGTCCTGTTGCTGCCCGGTTCTGAAGACCGGGATATCTGGCAGTACTTCGCCACCGCTTCCATGCCCTCGGAGGAAAAAGCCACAGGGGTGCTGACGGCGTTGGCTGAGGCCGGCAGTGCCGTGTCAACGGTTGCGTTGGAGGCCAGGGTTGACCTCCGCCGCACTCCGCTGGAGCTGCTGCTGAAGGTCCTGGCCGTGGACGGCGCCGTGGAACGGGTCGGTGGCGGGTGGCGTTCCACCGGCCAGCCCTGGATCTACGACGCCGAGCGCTACCGCCGGATCGCCGAGGCCAGAGTGGATGAGCAGGACTCCATGGTGATCTATCAGGACACCGCAGGGTGCCGGATGGAATACATCACCTCGGTCCTCGATGACGAGACAGCGCACCCCTGCGGGAAGTGCGATAACTGCGCAGGCCGCTGGTTCCGGGCGGACATAGCCGCGGATGCCACGGCAGCGGCGGGCCAGACCCTCACCCGTGCCGGCGGTGTCCTGGAGGCACGGCTGCAGTGGCCCAGCGGCATGGACCGCCTGGGCGTGCCGGTCAAGGGCAAGATCAAGCCCGATGAAGGACTGGCCGATGGCCGTGTGCTGGCTAGGCTGACTGATCTCGGCTGGGGCGGGGCGCTGCGGGAACTCTTTGCTGCCGGCGCCGCGGACCGTCCAGTGGACCCGGCCATGTTGCAGGCCTGTGTCCAGGTCCTGCGGGAGTGGGCTACCGGTGACGGCCGGAACCCGGGCTGGAGCGGTGCAGGCCGGCCGGCCGCAATCGTCAGTATGCCCTCCCGCAGCAAGCCTGAACTGGTTCGGTCCCTTGCCCAGGGAATTTCGGAAATCGGCAGGATCCCCTACCTTGGCGAGCTGGGCCTGGGCCACGGCGGACCCACTGGAAGCCGCGGCGGCAACAGCGCCTACCGGCTGGCGGGCGTCTGGGACCGCGTGGTGGTGGGTCCGGAATTGGAGGCGGCCATGGCATCACTCCGTGGTCAAGGCGTGATGCTGATCGACGACCTCGTGGACAGCCGGTGGACCGTTACCGTTGCTGGACGTGCCCTGCGCCAGGCGGGGGCGGGGGCTGTTCTTCCGCTGGTGCTTGCCCAGGCCGGCTGACATGGGGATCACCGGATTGGGTGAGTTTCCGATCGGCGGATTGGTTGGCTTTTGCTCCGCCCGGCCGGCTGACCTCGGCGCCGGCCTGCCGGTGCAGTGACAGGCTGTCCGCCGTGCTGAAGAGCATCAGCAAGGCCATGGTGAGGAAGGCTCCGCGGAAGGGGCCCGCATCATCCGAGGGGAAGGCCGCCACGCCGTCGAAAATCCGGATCAGCAGGGCACCAACGGCGATGCCGGCACCTGCGGCGAGCTGCACCAAGGTGGCCGACACGGAATTGGCCGACGTCAGCTGGGCTGGCGCTATGTCCGCGTACTGCACCGACGCGTAGGCGGAGAAGCCGATGGAGCGGAAAGCCCCGCTGCAGACCAGCAAGGCGAAGGTCAGGGCCTGCGGCGTGTCGGGCGTGAGCAGGGCGCACAGGGCGAAGGTCACTGCCGAGGCCAGGGAGCCGAAGACCAGCATGGCCCGGAAACCGAAACGTCGGATGAGCGGCGTGGTGGCCGGCTTGATGCCAATATTGCCGATGAACACGGCCGCCACCATGATTCCTGCGTGCAGCGGTGACCAGCCGAAGCCGGTCTGGAACATCAGGGGCAGGAGGAACGGCACCGAAGAAATGGTCAGCCGGTAGACAAACCCGCCGGTGGCCATGGCCCGGAATGTCCGCGTTGAAAAAACACTGAGGTCGAACAGTGGGTTTTTGGTCCGCCTCATCCACAACACGGCGGCCGCGAGGGCACACGCGCCTGCCGCGGCGCTCAGTGCTGCCCATGGACCGTCGGGGTGTGCGGTTGCAAGTTCCAGGCCAACCACCAGGGCGCCCACGCCTGTGGTGGTGAGGAGCAGGCCCAGCCAGTCCAGCCGGCGAGTACTGTCTCCTGCGCCGGTTGGGACCAGCCTCAGTGCGGCGATGAAGGCGGCCGCGCCCAGTGGGAGATTGATGAGGAAGATCCAGTGCCACGACAAGTAAGTGGTCAAGGCGCCGCCCACCAGGGGCGCCAGTACTGGCGCCAGCAACGCGGGCCACACCAGGAAGGCCGTGGCGCGCAGGAGCTCCGATTTGGGTGTGCCGCGCAGTACCAGGAGGGTGCCCACCGGAACCATCATGGCCCCGCCTGCGCCCTGCAGGATCCGGCTTAGCGTCAACACGGTCAGGTCCGGGCTGACGGCGCACGCCAACGAGGCGAGCGTGAAGAGGGCAATCGCGGCGCAGAACACTTTGCGTGCCCCCACGCGTTCAGCAAGCCAGCCGCTGAGCGGGATGCCCATGGCCACGGTCATGAGGTAGGCCGTCATGGTGATGTTTACGTCGGCGGCTGGAACGCCAAAGTCGCTGGCGATGTTGGGGATGGCGGTGGTGAGGATGGTGCCGTCCAGGAACTCCATAAAGAACGTGGCAGCCACCAGTAGTGCCAGGCGGGGATTCCACGCCTGGCTTGTGCTGATCTCCGCGCCCGGGGAATTGCTAGCTGCCATTCCACCATCCTGCCACCGCTGGCGGGGGTGAAGCCTCGGGCGTCCGCACCCCGGACCGGCAGCCCGCCCGTCCCGCGCACCGCACTACGCCCGGTTTCCGCCCATGTAGGTAGCGCCAACTGTCGTTATGACGGCTCATAACGACAGTTGGCGCTACCTAGTTTGGGGTGGTGGCGTAGGGGAACGTGCCCTGGGAACGCAAAAGGCCCCGGTCCAGGACCGGGGCCAAACGCGGAGACGGGGGGATTTGAACCCCCGGTGGAGTTGTGCCCCACACTTCATTAGCAGTGAAGCCCATTCGGCCGCTCTGGCACGTCTCCAATGGCTATTACTAGCCCACCAAGGATACGCAGAACGGGGCACGCAGTGCAAAACGGCCATCGAACGCCTGTCTCAGGGCCGGCACATAGCCTTCGAGGCGCCGCTCGCCCGGCGAAAATACCTGGGCAGAACAGCCGAACCTGAGCAGAACAGCCGAACCTGAGCGGATCAACCGGAGCGGATCATCCTGATTTCGTGAAGGTCTTCCCACTCGGCAACCCGGTCTTCGGCCCCATCCGGAGCGAAACCCAGCCGTTCGTAGAATCCGATGGCCTTGGTATTGCCTGCCGCCACCCAGAGACTGGCGGGTGCCGTATCGAGTGCAGCCTCAAGCAGCCTGCGTCCAAGCCCCAGCCCCTGATGGGACTGAAGCAGATAGAGTCCCCACAGCTCCAGGCTCCCTGAAGCGGGAGGATCCTGACCAAGGTGCCCAGGCGGCACGGCGCGGGTTGCGGAGAACCCCACCACTGAGCCGTCCACACACGCCACCCAAGCCGCCGGCTCCGGGGCCAGCAGCAACTGGCACCACATCCCCAGCCGGTGGGCCGGTTTCAGGGCAGCCAGGAAGTCGTCGGACATCAAGCCACGGTACGTCTGCTGCCAGCACTGGGTGTGGACGTCGGCCAGTCTGACGGCGTCCGCCGCTGTGGCCCGCCGAACGTCCATAGCTGCCGCTATGGTCATCCGCCTGCCAGCGTCCGCCATAGGAAGTGCTGGCTGCGGGCCTGCAGGGCGGCGGCCTGCCGGTTGTCCGATGCCCCGGCGTGGCCGCCTTCGAGCGCCTCGTGGAACCAGACATTCGGGATGCCCATCGCCTGCATCCGGGCAGCCATCTTGCGGGCCTGGACCGGCCCCACCCTGTCATCCGACGTGGCCGTCCAGATGAACGTTTCGGGGTACTCCACGCCGTCCTTGAGCAGGTGGTACGGCGAGAAGGTCTTGATGTATTCCCATTCTGCCGCCACGTCCGGGTCACCATATTCGGCGATCCAGGAGTGCCCGGCCGAGAGCCTCGTGTAGCGCCTCATGTCCAGCAGCGGAACGCCGCAGGAGACAGCCCCGAAAAGTTCCGGGTACGTCGTGAGCATGTTGCCCACCAGCAGCCCGCCGTTGGACCCGCCCACGCAGCCAAGACGTTCCCGGGAGGTGACGCCGCGGTGGACGAGGTGCTGTGCCACGGCAGCGAAGTCCTCGAAGGCGCGGTGCCGGTTTTCCTTCAGCGCGGCCCGGTGCCAGGACGGCCCGTATTCGCCGCCGCCGCGGATGTTGGCCACCACGTAGACGCCGCCGCGGGAGTACGCTGCCTCGCCGGGCCCGTCAGCGCTGGCGGTCCGGCGCTCCAGCCACGCCCTGCCGACGGTTCCGCTGTACGCAGGGGTCCGGGATACCTCAAATCCGCCGTACCCGGAGAGCTGCGTCGGGTTCTGCCCGTCCAGGACCAGGTCCCGTGAGGCCACCTGGAAGTACGGGACCCGGGTGCCGTCCGCGGACACGGCGAAGTGCTGCTGCACCTCGTACTGGTCATCGTCAAAGAACGACGGCGACGCCTTCACCTCCGCATGATGGCTCACCACACCTGCGGCCGCCACAGCAGCCGTCACCCCGACAGTGCCCGCCTCGTCGCTGCTGCCGGATCCAGCGCGCTCCAGCGTTCCACGCATCAGTGTGCTGGGGGTGGTGAATCCGGTGGCGACCAGCCAGAAGTCGTCGCCGGCACCGCCGTCGGCCGGTCCTTCATCTTCGTCGTCCACCGCGTAGGCGTTGACGTCGTGCAGCGGCGGGCAGGCGTCCAGCAGCGAGGAAGCCCAGGCGCCCCGGTCGGCTGTGCCCCCGTTGGCTGTGCCCCCGCTGGTCGCGCCGCCGTCGGCCGTACTCCCGTCCGTTGCAGCGCCCGGCGCGGAAGGATCCAGCACCCGGATTTCGGACGAGACATCCCGCAGCAGGTTCAACAGCAGGAAATTCCGGGTCCAGCTCCACGACTGCAGCGATGTGTGTGCATCCGGGGCAAAGAGCACCAAGAGATCCCGTGACCCGGCAAGGTAGTCCTCGAACTTCGCGGCCAACAAGGAACCGGCGGGGTACGTTGTGCCGTCCAGGGACCAGTCCTGCTGCGGCCGGAACAGGAGCCACTCGCGGTGCGCGCTGAGGTTCACATCTGTCGGCGCGTCGATCTCGAGCCAGGCGTCGTCCCAGCGGACAAAGGTGCTGCGGTTGTAGAAATCGATGTAGTCCACAGCGAACGTGCGCTCGAAACCGGGAGTCGAATCATGCGCCACCACGGCCATCATGTGGTCCTCGGGCACCTCAAACAGCCGGGCAGCCGCAGAGAGGGTTTCGCCGCGCCGCAGGGTGACGGCCGTCCGGGCGTAGGAGGAGGCAGTCCGCGGCAGGTCCCCGGCTGTGGAAGCGACCAGCAGCGTGTCCGTGTCCAGCCACGAGACGTTCCCTTTCGCCGTCGGCAAGTCAAAACCGCCGCCGGCCGGGTCAACGAACGTGCGGGTCCCGACGTCGAACTCGCGGTAGCGGTTGGCGTCGCCGCCGTCGGGGGAGAGCGCCAGCAGCGCGAGGCGGTACGGTTCGCCGGCGGCCGGGCGGAGGAACGTGGCACCATGGAAGACCCATTCCTCACCTTCGGCGGCGGCGAGGGCATCCACATCCAGCAGGACATCCCAGTCGGGGGAGTCCGTCAGGTAGCTTTCCCAGGTGGTGCGGCGCCACAGCCCCTTGGGGTTCGCCTGGTCCTTCCAGAAGTTGTAGTACCACTCGCCGCGTTTGCCCACCATGGCGATCCGGTCCGTGGAGTCCAGCACCTCCAGGATGCGTCCTTCCAGGGCGGCGTAGTCGGCGTCCTCCAGGAGGTCCTCGGTGCGTGCGTTCTGCTCCCGGACCCAGGCAAGCGGCGCCTCGCCGTAGATTTCCTCCAGCCAGACGTTCTCATCAGTGGGTTCGGGGGCGGGCGATGAACCGGGCGCTTGATCAGCTGCTGTGGTGGTCATGCGCCCCATCCAAACAACAAATTCGCGCCGCAAGCAAGTCAAGTGCCTGGGGCGCATGCCGATACTCTGGATGCTTGGGTAAATCGAAGAGCATCCGGGCCGCCATCATCGGCGCCGGACCCCGGGGAACGAGTGTGCTGGAGCGTCTGCTCGCACACGCCGCCGCGTACGCCGCTGCCCACCCCGGCTCCGCAGTCCTCCATATAGACGTCGTCGACCCTTATCCCGCGGGCCCGGGGCATGTGTGGCAGCCCGGCCAGTCCCGGCTGTACCTCATGAACACCCAGTCCTTCTATCCCACGCTCATCCCTGAGGACCCCCGGCTGGCGCCACCTGTCGCGGGCACCACGTTCGAGCACTGGCGTGCCCGGCAGCAGCGTGAGCCGATGCCCGCCCTGACGCTGGACGAGCGGGCCGAACTGGCAGCCTTGGGATCGCGAGACTTCCCCAGCCGGGCCCTGTACGGCCGCTACCTGCGCTGCACGCTGGACGAGTTGACGGCAAGACTGCCCCACGGCGTCACCGTCAGTTTCCACGAAACCACCGCCGTGTCGGTGCACCCGTCGGGCGACGGGAGACCCCGGATGCCGGTAGAAAGCGCGCCGGGGACCGGCGCCCCGGATAAACGCACCCCGCATAAACGCACCCCGGACGAAGGTACTTCGGGGAACGTCACCCCGGGTGAGGCAACCCCAAATACCGAAACGTTCGACGTCGGACTGGCCGGCGGCGGTTCGCTCACGGTCGATTCCGTGGTCCTGGCCCTGGGGCACCTTGCGTCCCGGCTGAACCCGGAACAGCGTGAACTCCAGGCATCGGCCGGACAGCTGGGCCTGAGCTACTTCCCGCCGGCTGTCCCGGCGGACGTCGACTGGGCCGCGATCCCTGGCGGCGAACCGGTCCTGGTCCGGGGCATGGGGCTGAATTTCTTCGACGTGATGGGCCAGCTCACGGAGGGCCGCGGCGGAAAGTTCATCGACGCCGGAACCCGGCTTGAGTATCAGCCTTCCGGCCACGAGCCCCAGATTATTGCCGCCTCCCGCCGCGGCACCCCGTACCGGGCCAAGGCCGCATTGGCCGGCTACTACCCGGCGTCGGTCACCCTGCGGTACCTGACCGAGGCTGCGCTGGAGCGCTTCGCGGCTACCGGGATCCGGCCCGGGTTCGACCACGACCTCTGGCCACTGCTGCACCGCGACACCCTCTGGGCCTACTACTCCACCCTGGTGCGCTCGCAGCCGGCGGCAGTCCCCGACGCGTCCGAGTTCCTGGCCGCGCTGGATGAGGCGCTGCGCCCGCATGCCCACAGCGCCGCCAACTGGGAGGCCGCGGTGGAGAGCGTCCTGGCCGTGCACGTCGGGCCGCGGCACCGGCTCGATCTGCCGGGCCTCGCGTCTCCCCTCGCGGGCAGGTCCTTCGGATCGCGTGCCGAACTGGATGCCGCCGTCGTCGAGTACCTGCTCGATGACGCACGCCGCTCCGCCCTCGGCGAAGAGGACCCGGTCAAGATGGCCATCGGTGCCCTGCATCACGGGCGTGCGGTGCTGAAAACGGCAGTGGCCGACGGCGGCATCACCGATGAGTCCTGGGTGGCCGGCCTGCGTGGCTGGTTTGAGTCGTTTGTGGAGGGCCTGGCCAGCGGGCCACCTGCGCTGCGCGCTGAACAGCTGGCGGCCTTGGCGCGCGCCGGCGTGGTCAGCTTTGTGGGGCCAGACCCCCGGTTCAGCGTGGACCGCCGGACAGGCCGCTTTACGGCCATGTCACCTTGGGTGAGCGGTCCGCCGGTTGCGGCGAAGACCATGGTGGAAGCCCTCGCGCCGGCCAACCGCGTGTCCGCGAACGATTCACCGTTGCTGGAACAGCTCCTCGCCGACGGGATGGTGCGGCCCAGGCTGATGATGACGGCGGAAGGTGCGCCGGTGCAGGCCACCGGACTTGACGTTGCGCCGCACCCATACCGGCCTCTGGCGGCCAACGGCTCGGTCACGGACGGTCTGTATGTGCTGGGTCTGCAGCTCTCGGCCACCCAGTGGGGCACGGCCATCGCCGCGGAAGCGCTCCAACCGGGCGGCCCTGCATACGCCAGCGGGCAGCGGACCCTCCGCGACGCCGACGAAATCGCACAGGCGATCCTCGGACACTGACACCTGCCCCTGACTGCCGCGGACCCGGGACGGGCCGCGTCACATAGGCACGTCCCGCACCGAAATATTTGCCGGCCTCTTGCGCGTGCCGTGAGCCTGTGAGTCGCGTGACTTGACGTACGCCGTCCGGCGGGCCGCCGATGCTGCCCGTCCCTACCTTGCGTGTGGCGACTGTGTACCTGGTTGCGTCGTCGCGTGGCCAGCCGTGACCGCCGGTTACCTGCTGGCGTGTGCCAAGGATTGCGCCGCGTTGCGCCAGGTTCCCGCATGTTTCGGCGCGCGTCCCCGCATGTGGATCCGCGTCCGAAAGCGACGCCGCACGGATGCCCGTTACCCCGGATTTCCTGCCATTTCGCGCAGTTTCGCGCTGTGAACGCCACCCTTTTGCCGCCCGTTCTTCTCTGTTCTAGTGGTTGCCACAAGCCAGTCGGCCGGACCCGCATCACCGGTTCCACACCTCCAGCGCAGAAAGATTCAGCCATGAAATTCCGAAAGCCATCCGCACGAACCGCCCCCGCTGCAGGTGGGGCTGCCGGGAAGGCAGCAGGCACTGCGGCCGCCGTCGCCGCAGCCCTGGCGCTCTCGCTGGTGCTGACGGGTTGTGGCGGCGCAGCCACAGCCCAGTCCGGAGGCATCGGTGCCGGCGCCGAAGTGAAAACCGTCCGCTACCAGGGTTCGCCCAACACCGTGGCTTTGGTGGAAGTGGCGGAGGACCTCGGCTACCTGGGCGACGTCAAACTCGAGTGGGTCAGCAACACCACCAGCGGCCCGCAGAGCATCCAGTCCGTGGCCACCGACCAGACAGACATCGGGGGAGCGTTCACCGGTGCCGTCATCAAGCTCATCGAGGCCGGCGCTCCCGTCCAGGCCGTCATCAACTACTACGGCGAGGACAAGGAGACGTTCACCGGCTACTACGTGGAGGAAGGCAGTCCCATCAAGACGGCCCGGGACCTGATTGGCAAGAAGATCGCCGTGAATACCCTGGGCGCCCACCACGAGGCGGTTATCACCACTTACCTGAAGAACAGCGGGCTGACTCCGGAGGAGATCAAGCAGGTGCAGCTGGTGGTGGTTCCGCCGAACGACACCGAACTGGCCCTCCGCAAGAAACAGGTCGACGTCGGGACGCTCGGCGGAGTGCTCCAGGACAAGGCGCTCGCCGAAGGAGGCGTGCATGCCCTGTTCACCGACGTCGGGGTGATCGGCGGCCCCTTCGACGCCGGCCAGTACGTCCTCCGGAAGGACTTCCTGGCCAAGAACCCGGAAACCAGCCGCACGGTGGTCACAGGAATCGCCAAGGCCATCGAGTGGGAGCGCTCCACGCCGCGGGATCAGGTGATCGCCAAATTCGAGGAAATCATCGCCAAGCGCGGCCGCAACGAGAGCACGGAGACGCTGAAGTACTGGAAGAGCGTGGGAGTGGCCTCGCCGGGCGGCCGGATCCAGGACCAGGACTTCACCCGCTGGGCCGATTACCTGAAGTCTGCGGGCATCATCACCGGCGACCTGGACACCAAGAAGCTCTACACCAACGAGTTCAACCTGCTGGAAACCCCGGCACCGGCAGCAACCTCGAAAGGATAGAAGATGACACCCAAGATCAGTCTCAGAAACGTCACCAAGGAATTCACTGTCCGGCCGGGCAAAGGGGCGGGCAGGGACACGAGTACGGAACCCTCCGTCCTCACCGCCTTGGATGACCTCAGCCTGGACGTCGCCGCCGGTGAATTCCTCACCCTCGTAGGCCCCAGCGGCTCCGGCAAGACCACGCTCCTGGACCTGCTGGCCGGCCTTTCCCGCCCCACCTCGGGGAAGGTCCTGGTGGACGGCAAGGAAGTGACCGGGCCCGGCCAGGACAGGGCCGTTGTCTTCCAGCAATACGCGCTGTTCCCCTGGCGTACGGCGTCGGCCAACGTCTCCATCGGCCTCGAGAACACGGGCCTGTCCAAGAAGGAAAGGGCGGCGAAGGCCAGTGGGTTCCTCGACCTGGTGGGCCTTGCCGGGTTCGAGGACCGCTACCCGCACGAACTGTCCGGCGGTATGAAGCAGCGCGTGGCTATCGCCAGAAGCCTCGCCTATGAGCCGGACGTTCTGTTGATGGACGAGCCCTTCGCCGCCCTGGACGCCCAGACCCGTGAACAGCTCCAGGACGAGCTCCTCCGGATCTGGAAAGCCACGGGCAAAACCATCGTCTTCATCACCCACGGGATCGACGAGGCGGTCTACCTCGGCCAGCGGGTGGCGGTGCTCAGCGCCCGCCCCGGCAGGCTCAAGGAAATCGTGGACATCAACATCCCCGACCGCGACGGCGACGCGGACATCCGCTCGCATCCGGCCTTTGTGGAACACCGGCACCAGGTCTGGTCCCTGCTGCATGACGAAGTCCGCTTGGCCCAGAGCTCCGGCCACCGGAAGATCCTCCCGGACGGCACGGCCCCCGATGAACAACCCCTCGAAAGGAGTGCGGCCTGATGAGCACTGTGTTGACCCGACCGCAAGAGGCGGCTGCCGCCGTCGACCCTTCACTGCAGTCCGGTGTACCGCAGCCCGGACCGTCCGGTTCAGGGCGTGGACAACGCCCGACGCCGGCAGCCAGGTTGGGTGCCGCAGCCCGCCACGCGGGGCGGGCTGGCTGGAAATCGCTCGCCGTGGTCCTGTTCCTGGCGCTCTGGGAAGTGGGTCCGCTGTACCTGGCCAGCCCGGCCACTCGGGTGTTCCTCCCGCCGCTGCATGAGGTCCTGGCGGCCGGCGCCAAGCTCCTCGAGAACGGCCAGCTCCAAAGCCACCTGCAGGCCAGCCTGACCAGGTCGGCGTCCGGTTTCGGCATCGCCGTGGTGTCCGCCGTCGTCCTGGGACTCCTGATCGCCTGGTACGGCTGGCTGAATTCGTTCCTCAATCCGCTGCTGGAGCTCTTCCGCAACACGGCAACGCTGGCCCTGCTGCCGGTGTTCACCCTGCTGCTGGGCATCGGGGAGGAATCCAAGATCACCATCGTGGCCTACGCCGCATTCTTCCCCGTCCTGCTGAACACCATCGCCGGCGTCAGGACCGTGGACCCGCTGCTGATCCGGGCGGCGAAATCCCTGGGGCTGAACAGCTTCCGGCTCTTCCAGAAGGTGATCCTGCCGTCCGCGGTGCCCACCATCTTCACCGGCATCAGGATGGCCGGAACCTCGTCCATCCTGGTGCTCATCGCCGCCGAGATGGTGGGCGCCAAAGCCGGGCTCGGCTACCTGATCGTCAACGCGCAGAGCAGCTTCCTGATCCCGGACATGTACGCCGGCATCCTGACCGTCTCGGTGGTGGGCCTGCTGGTCAACACCGTACTCGTGGCACTGGAACGGCATTTCTCCCGCTGGCGTACCGCCGTCGGCTCCGACAGCTGACCGCTCAACCGGCACGCCTGAACCTCACCAACACCTACCTTCTGAACTGCAAAGGAAACACCATGACCGTCATCACCGAAACCAAACTCCAGTTCACCAAGCTCAGCTCGCGCATCGGCGCCGAGATCCGCGGCCTGGACCTCAGCGCTGACCTCTCACCGGACACCGTGGCGCAGCTCCGGGACGCCCTGAACACGCATAAGGCCCTGGTCTTCCGGGAAGCAAACATCCGCACTGACGAAGACCAGGTGCGCTTCGCCAGCCGCTTCGGTCCGCTCACCAAGGCCCACCCCACCGTGGCCTCCGTGGACGGCAAGCCCTCGGTCCTGCCGGTGGACAGCGAAAACGGCAGCGCCAACAACTGGCACACCGACGTCACGTTTGTGGTGAACCCGCCGCAGGCCTCCACCCTGCGCAGCATCACCCTGCCGGGTTACGGCGGGGAAACGCTGATCGCGTCCTCGGCCGGGGCCTACCAGGATCTGCCGGAGGAACTGCGGAACTTCGCCGACACCCTCTGGGCCATCCACACCAACGACTACGACTACTCCGTGCCCAAGAACCTCGAACACGCCAACGCCGACGAACGGCGCAAGGAGTTCACCAGGATCCATTTCGAATCCGCCCACCCCGTGGTCCGGGTCCACCCGCTGACCGGGGAGCGCGGATTGTTCATTGGGGGCTTCGCGCAGCGGCTGCGCATCGTCGGCCTGTCCAACACCGAGTCCAAGGACATCCTGCGCCTCCTGCAGGCCTACATCACCCGCCCGGAGAACGTGGTGCGCGTGAACTGGGAGCCGGACCAGCTGGTCCTGTTCGACAACCGCATCACGCAGCACTACGCACCGGACAACTACGACGGCCAGCCCCGCCAGCTGAACCGCGTCACCATCGCCGGTGACGTTCCCCGGGGTGTGGACGGACGCAGCAGCACCTCCATCAAGGGCGACTCGGCCGCCTACTCCGAGACCGTCGTCGTGCCCGAAACTTCCGGCCGCTCTGAAACTGCCGGACGCACCGAAACTGCTGGCCGCACTGAAACTGCCGGGGTGTCCGCGTGAGCGCCGGGCTTGGCGGCTCAAGGCAGCTGCACCTGAACGCCTTCCTGATGAGCACCGGCCACCACGAAGCCTCGTGGCGGCTGCCGGCGAGCAACAGCTTCGCCGGCACGGACGTGGCCCACTTCCAGCGGCTCGCCCAGACGGCAGAGCGCGGCAAGCTGGACTCGATCTTCTTCGCCGACTCCCCGATGCTGCACGGAAACGTTGCCCAGCGGCCTTACGGCAGCCTCGAACCCACCGTGTTGCTCGCCGCCATCGCGGCCGTCACGGAACGGATCGGGCTGATCGCCACCGCGTCCACAACCTACAACGAGCCCTACAACCTGGCGCGGCGCTTCGCCTCGGTGGACCACATCAGCGGCGGCAGGGCCGGGTGGAACGTGGTGACCACGGCGGGAGACGCGGCCGCCCGGAACTTCTCCCTCGCCGGCCAGCCCGCCCACTCGCAGCGGTACGAGCGGGCAGCGGAATTCCTGGATGTGGCCAAGAAGCTCTGGGACAGCTGGGAGGATGACGCCGTGGTGGCGGACAAGGGTGCCGGCGTCTGGGCGGACAGTTCACGCGTCCATCCGGTCAACCACCAGGGACCGCATTTCCAGGTAGAGGGCGGCCTGGATGTGCCCAGGTCCGTCCAGGGGCACCCGGTGATTGTCCAGGCAGGATCTTCGGAGAACGGCAAGGAGTTCGCGGCGCGGTACGCGGAGGCGGTCTTCACCGCGCACCAGACCCTGGCGGATGCCCAGGACTTTTACGCCGACCTGAAAAGACGGACGACGGCGGCAGGCCGGGACCCGCAGTCCATCAAGATCCTGCCGGGCATCGTTCCCGTCATCGGTGCCACGGAGGCCGAGGCCCTCAAGCTGGAGCGGGAGCTGGATGAGCTGATCCTGCCGGAGCACGCGGTGCGGCAGTTGGCCAACCTGCTGCGCGTCCCGCCGGAATCCCTGAAACTGGACGGCCAACTCCCCGCCGACCTCCCCGCGGAGGACGAAATTGAGGGTGCCAAGAGCCGTTACACCCTGGTTGTGAACCTCGCCCGCAGCGAACACTTGACCGTCCGGCAGCTCATCGGGCGGCTCGGCGGAGGGCGTGGGCACCGTACCTTCGCGGGAACACCGGAGCAGGTGGCCGATGCCATCCAGCATTGGTTCCAGTCGGGTGCCGCGGACGGCTTCAACATCATGCCGCCCGTGCTGCCCTCCGGCCTGGACATCTTTGTGGACCAGGTGGTTCCCATCCTCCAAGACCGCGGGCTGTTCCGGCGTGAGTACACCGGCCGTACGCTCCGCGAGCACTTTGGCCTGGCCGTCCCGGCCAATTCCTTTGCCGAGACCCGAGTACAAGTGCCGGACCGGGTCCCGCTGCCTGCTTAAACCAACGCGGGGTCACTTAATGCCCGAATTCCGCTCTGGAATGGGCGCGAAGTGACCCCGCGTTGGTTGTAGTGCGAAGCGGTTAGCCGCGCAGGCAGTGCTGGTACTGGATCCAGGCAACGCCGTAACGGATCCAGCCCAGGACGTCGTACCACCTGGTGGGCGGTACCGGTGCCGTGCAGACCGGCGGAACAGGTCCGCCGGCAACCTGGACAGCAGCCTTCACCACGGTGCCGGACTCGGCAGCCGTGAGCACCAAAGTTCCTGCCCCCGCAGCAGCTCCGGCAGGAACGGCGAGATTCACGGCGGCGGCGCCGGCCGACACCGGCACCGTGCCAAGATCCGTCACGGTCCCGGCACTGTCGGTAAACGCTGCTGCCAACGAGGTATTAACCGGGCTGCCCAGCGAGGTGAGGTCCAGTTTCGAAACCGCCAGAGTGATGGCGTCGCCTGCCTTGACCTCGGCGGCCGTGGTGTTCACCACGGCCACCGTCCGCCGGGCGAAGTCCGGCGACACGGGGTTATGCGCCTGCAGGTACGTGATCCAGGCGTCCCGGTCCACCAGCCCCGAATCCTTGGTCCCGGTTCCGTCCTTGAAGACCCGGAAGTTGTCGCCACCGGTGGCCAGGAAGCTGAACGTCCCGATCCGGTAGGACTTCGCCGGATCGATCAGGTCGCCGGCCACCCGGATCGAGGTGATCCGGTCACCGGCGGCACGCGTTGCATCGTAGGTGTAGTTCACGTTCTTGGACAGGCCCAGCTGCTGGTAGGCGCGGCTGGGGACCGTGCCGTCGGCGTTGGTCTGCCACTGCTGCTCCAGGAGCGCCTTGAACTGCGCGCCCGTCAGGGACGTGGTCCACAGGTTGTTCACAAACGGCAGGACCGAGTTGGCCTCCGCATACGTGATGGTGCCGTCCGGGGAGTAGTACAGCTCGTTGCGGAGGCCGCCGGGATTGACGACGCCGATTTCAGCGCCGCCCAGCTCGGCGGGCTGGAGCGACTCCAACAGTGAGTCGGCCACCAGGTTGCCCAGCGTCGATTCGCTGGCCCGGTCATCGCGCTTGGCGGGCCCGCCTGCGGGGTCAGCGGTGAAGGCCGTGGTGATATCTGCAGTCAGCGCCCCGACCGGCTGGTTGCCGATCGCGGCTGCGTCCGTCAGGGCCTTCTGAACGATGGCGTCAACCACCGCTACCCGCGGGTGGGCGGCTACCAGGCCTGCGGCGGCATCTGTGGTCCGTTTAACGTTCCCGGCCTTCGAAGCGGTGACTTCCTTGGTGGCCGTATCCACCGTGAGCTGGATCTGGCCGATGTTCTCGCCGTAGTTGCCGGTCTGGACAATCGGACGGGTCTTTCCCTCAGCACCGGGGACAGGGGCGTCCCAGGCGTATTCCTTGTGCGTGTGGCCGGTGAAGATCGCGTCCACCTCGGGCGAGGTTTCGGTGACCAGCTTCGCGAACGGGCCGCCGGCTGCCACTTCCTGCTCCAGGGTGGCGCCCTCGGGCGTCCCTGACCCGGCGCCGTCGTGGCTTTCCACGATAATCACGTCGGCGAGGTTCCCTGCCGTGATCTTGGCTGCCACGCGGTTGATGGCGTCAACGGGATCGCCGAACTCAAGATCGGCGATGCCGGCGGGCGTCACCAGGGACGGGACTTCCTGGGTGACAGTGCCGATGACGGCAACCTTCACGCCGTCCATGTCCAGCACCGTGTATTCCGGCAGGACCGGTTCGGTGGTTCCCTGCTTGTAGACGTTCGCCCCGAGCAGCGGGAACGTGGCGTTGGTGCCGCCCGCGATGACGCGGTCGCGCAGGTCCGCCCAGCCGCCGTCGAACTCGTGGTTGCCCACGGCGGAAGCGTCCAGCTCCAGCGCGTTCAGCACGTCGATAGTGGGCTGGTCCTTGGCAACAGCCGAGGCGAACAATGATGCGCCGATGTTGTCGCCCGCGGACAGGAAGGCTGTGGCCCCCGGTGCCGCGGCGCGCAGCTTCTCGATGGTGCCGGCGAACAGCACCGTGTTGGTGTCGATGCGGCCGTGGAAATCGTTGATGCCCAGGAAATTCAGCTCAACGCTCGCCGGCGTGACCGGGCCGGCCGGCAGGTCCAGGCCCACCACCACAGGATCGTGGTCGCTGGCACGGAACTGGTCCGGCGCATAGTAGCTGGTCACATTGTTGTTGTACCTGCTGTACTCCAGCGCCACGGACTCTACGGAGTTGATGTTCCAGATGTCCGCACCGGTGACCACTGCATCAGCGCCCGGGGAGGCCAGGATGTGGTCCAGCGAACCCACCAGGCCGCCGAAAAGGTAGGAGTGCTTCGCGGAGCCATCCGCGTTCTTCGCTTTTCCGTCCTGGTTGACATAGCCAGCGTCCGCGAAGGCGTTCATCGGGTCTTCCTGGGCGTAGGAGTTGAAGTCGCCGATCAGGAAAACCTTGTCCGTGCCCTTCGTTGCCTGCAGGCCGGTGGCGAAGTCCAGCAACGATTTGGCCTGGGCCGTGCGCGCCAGGTTGGAGGCGCCCTGGCCCTTGTCCGTGTCATCCGGCGTTGCTGCCGACCCCTTGGACTTGAAGTGGTTGGCGACGGCGATGAACTTCTTGTCATCCCCGGCGCCCACGGGCTTGAACACCTGCGCCAGCGGCTTGCGGGCGTTGGCGAAGGCGGCAGTGTCGTTGTGGATGACGGACTCGCCCACAGGTTCAGCAACGGCCTTCTTGAAAATGAACGCAGTGCGGATCATGTCTTCGTCAGCCAGCGGGGGAGCGTTGGCGGGTGTGCGCACGTAGTCCCAGATGCCGGGAGTCGCGATGTTGAGGGCGTCCACGAGTTTGGCCAGGGCGTCGTCGCGGTCCTTGCCGAACTGGGCGGAGTTTTCAATTTCCATCAGGGACACCACGTCGGCGCCGGACTTGGTGATCGCGGCCACGATCTTGGCCTGTTGGCGGAGGAAGTTCTCCGCGTTTGCGGCGCCGCGGGCGTCGCAGCCGCCCTGGACCGTGATGGGGTTGCCCTCGCGGTCCTTGTAGAAGGAACAGCCGGTGAGGGTGTCGCCCGTGGTGGGGAAGTAGTTCAGCACGTTGAAGGAGGCGATCTTCAGGTTGCCGCCCACGGCGGCCGGAGCCTCCGTACGGGTGGTGCCGAAGCTGGCCGGCTGGACCGTGCCCTTGTTGGCCTCGGTGAGCTGGGTCAGCGGCTGGAACTTCCAGGCGTTGTTGGTGTAGCTGAGCACCACGTTGGTTGCGAACGTCACCGGCGAGCCCACCCGGACCGGGTCCGTAGCGGTCAGATACGGCAGTACCTGGGCTTTGGTGCTGGCATCTTTGAGGAAATTGGTGGTGGAGCCGTCGTCGAGCTTAATGCCGCGGGCAGCGTTGTCAGCTACGGCGGCCTGGTATTCGGCAGAACCGTAGCGCGCGACGGCGGTGGGCTGCACCAGCGTGCTGGTCCCGCCCGAAAGGCCCAGTTCGCCGTACTGGTTCAGTGAGTAGTTGTCGGTGACGGTGACCGGCCCTTGCGGCGCCAGCAGCATGCCCTCGAGTGCCTCGCGGAAGGATTCGGCTGCCGGGAGCGTGAAGGCGGTGGCCTTCACTTCCGGCGCAGCGTCGGTGAGCTTGGTCAGCCCGGCGGGGTCCGCCACACTGAGCTGGGTCATGCCGAAGAACTCGGAAACCGTGCCGGTGACTTCCACGAAGTCGCCGATCTGCACGGACCCTGCGGTGGCAGGGGAGTAGACAAAAACAGCGTCCGACGCCGTGTGGCCGGCCGGGGTGAGGTCGCCGCCGGTGCCGGGGGTCTGGACGTAGTAGCCGGCGAAACCGCCGGTGGGGAAGGCCGCGGTGACTTTGCCGCGCGTTGTCACGGCAGTGCCGGCCAGCGGACTGGCCGTACCGGGGCCCTGTATTTCCGCAATCGTTTTGGTGCCGGGGACCGGGACCGGTGTTGGATCGGGGGCAGGTGTTGGATCGGGGTCAGGTGTTGGATCAGGATCCACGGTGCCCCCCGCCGCCGTCGGCGTGATGGCGGCGTTCAGCGTGAAGTCTGCCCGGTTGCTGTTGCTGTCCGTCCCGGCGCTGCGGTTCAGGCTCTTGACGTCGGTGTTGCCGGCGGGCGCCACGGCGGCCTGGGTTTCAAAGGTGTTCGAGGATCCGTAGCCGAGGAGGTCCGCCACCCCGGCGGGTTCAATAACCGAGCCGGTGGTGAGCGTGACGGCGGTGGCCTGTTTCGCCAGAATGACCGTGCCGGCGGAGCCGCTGAAGTTCAGGGAGGTCGCTACCAGGTCTGCGCCGGGGAGGTCCGCGCCGTTGGTGCCGTTGCTGCCGCCCTGGACCAGGTAGTGGCCCTTGGCCGGGATGGAGCCGGCGAGGGCAGCCACGCTGGTGGGCGCCGCGGTTCCAGTGCCTGACCGGTACTGGACCGACCAGCCGTCCAGGGAGACCGCGGCGTCGGAGCTGTTGTAGAGCTCAACGAACTTACTCTTGTACGCGGCGCCGGCACTGCCGCCGCTCAGGTAGGCCTCGTTGATCACAACGGGTGAAGTGCCGGCTGGAGCCGGGTCGATCGCGAAGGCGGGGACCGCAGCCAACGGAGTGGCGATAAGCCCCGCAGACAACACTGTTCCCAGCGCTAATTTCCAAGGTGAATGGTGCATCCGCTCTACTTTCATAGGGGTGTCCCTGTAG
The DNA here is from genome assembly GCF_055412785.1 of Pseudarthrobacter lactosi. Lineage (NCBI taxonomy): Bacteria > Bacillati > Actinomycetota > Actinomycetes > Micrococcales > Micrococcaceae > Pseudarthrobacter > Pseudarthrobacter lactosi. Next base: position 42,245 of record NZ_JBVAYS010000003.1, on the reverse strand, counting down.
GGGACCCGATGGAGTGTGTCCGGGTTGTACCTACGGACAGTGGCCGGACTCCACGTTTGATCGAGTGGTGTCCGGCACAGCAAAGCAGCGCCGCATGAACGCAAGGTTGATGGTGAGTGCATTTGGCGAAACGTCCGTGGGGCAAAACAATACCGGCCGGTAGCTTCAATGGAAGCTGCCGGCCGGTATTTCTTCAAGGGAATTTACTTATGCGATGATCTTGAACAATGCCCCGGTGGGGTCGGTCAGGGTGGCGAGGCGCCCGAACGGGGAATCGTCCGGGCCGTCAATGACTGTGGCTCCGAGCGCAACGGCCTTCTCAACCGAGGCGTCGGCATCTTCGACGTTGAAGTAGATCTGCCAATTGGAGGGAACCTCGGCCGGCAGATAGCCGGAGGCGTCGATGATGCCGGCCTTGGCGGAGTCCCCGGCGCCCAGGGTGGTGTACCGGAAGTCCGGCGTATCGCTCATAACATCCGTGTCCCAGCCAAACACGTCCTGGTAGAACTTCACGGCGGCGTCGTAGTCCTTGGTGTGGAGCTCGTGCCAGGCGGCGGCGCCGGGCTCGGCTACGAGCTCATACCCCTTCATCTCGCGTGGCTGCCACACCCCGATTGCGGCACCGGCGGCGTCGCCGAAGATGGCCATGTGGCCCTGTTCCGGAACATCCATGGGCGGCATGTAGACCTGGCCGCCGTTGGCGGTGACGGCGGAGGCGGTGGCCTCGGCGTCGTCCGAGCGGAGATACGTGGACCAGACGTCAGGCATGCCGGCCTGGTCCGCGTCCTTCTGCATCAGCCCGGCCACGGTCTTGCCGTTCTTCCGCGCGGTGGTGTAGCCGCCGTACTTCTCCTCGTCGCCGGTCTCGTATTCCCAGCCAAAGAGTTCGCCGTAGAACTGGCGGGCCTGGGTGATGTCTGATGTCATCAGGTCGATCCAGCAGGGTGCGCCGGGGGTGATCTCGGGTGAAGGCATGGTGGGGCTCTTTCTGTTGATGGGTGGCAACAGGAACGACCCTATGTCCGGGCTCCGACAGTTTCAATGGTTCCGGTGTGGCCCATAAGCCGGTTAAACGAAGAACCCCGGCCCGCCACATGTGGCGTACCGGGGATCATTCGCGGAAGGTAAGAGATTCGAACTCTTGGTACGGGGTTACCGCACACTAGTTTTCAAGACTAGCTCCTTCGGCCGCTCGGACAACCTTCCCTAACGAGTAGTGTTTCATAGGCAGTTGGCTGCAACAAAACAGAGTCTGCCGTGCGTCCGGTGCACACTGGTTCTGGGGCACGAATCAGCTAGAAAACGGGAGTCCTCCATGAAAGCCGTCTACATTGCAGAACCCGGTGGTCCGGAGGTTCTGGAGGTCCGCGACGTGGACGCGCCGGTGCCCGGTCAGGGCGAGGTGCTGATCGACGTCGTCGCCGCCGGCCTGAACCGCGCAGACGTCCAGCAGCGGCGGGGCTTTTACCCACCGCCGCCGGGTGCCTCCGAGATCCCCGGACTGGAAGTTTCCGGCCGGATCGCCGGGTTCGGTCCTGGCGTCACCAAAGCGTTCTCCGTGGGTGACAAGGTGGTGGCCCTGCTGTCCGGCGGAGGCTATGCGGAGCAGGTAGCGGTGCCGGCAGAGCAGGTCCTGCGGATTCCCGACGGCGTTGATGTGGTCACCGCTGCGTCGCTGCCGGAAGTCGCCGCCACGGTCTACTCCAACCTGATCATGACGGCGCAGCTGCAGGCGGGCGAGACGGTCCTGATCCACGGCGCCACGGGCGGGATCGGCACCATGGCCATCCAGCTGGCCAAGGCATTCGGTGCCAGGGTGGCCACCACCGCAGGAACCGCGGAAAAGGTGGGGACCGCGAAGGCGTTCCTGGGCGCCGACATCGCCATCAACTACACCGAAGAGGACTTTCCGGACAGCCTGCGAAGGCAGAACGGGGGCAAGGGTGCCGACGTGATCCTCGATGTCGTGGGTGCCAAGTACCTGGCGCAGAACATTGATGCGCTCGCGGACTACGGCCGGCTCGTGGTCATCGGCCTGCAGGGCGGAGCGAAGGGGGAACTGGATCTTGGCCAGCTCCTGCGGAAGCGCGCGGCAGTGGTTGCCACGGCACTGAGGCCACGCCCGGTGGCGGAGAAGGGCGCCATCATGAACGCGGTGCGCGAATCCGTGTGGCCCCTCATTACGGACGGCCGGATCCGTCCCCTGGTGGCCAAGACTTTCCCGCTGGACCAGGCAGCGGCCGCGCACCGGTACTTCGACAGCGGCGACCATGTGGGCAAGATCCTGCTGGTCATGTAGGCGCGGTAGATACTGAGTATTGCTTTGCGGGGTGGACTTGGGCTAGCCTCACTCTATACGCGGTATGCACGGGTCTTGGGGGTCCGTGCATACCGACGCTCACGCCCCCGCTAGGAGCATCATGTCCATCCGCCACAGCCTCCTCGCCCTGCTGCAGGACCAGCCGCGTTACGGCTACCAGCTCAGGGTTGAGTTCGAGAACCGCACCGGGTCAACCTGGCCCCTGAACATCGGGCAGGTGTACACCACACTGGACAGGCTGGAACGCGACGGCCTGGTCAGCAACGATGGCAGCGACGGCGAAGGCCACGTGGTCTACAGCATCACCCACGCGGGCAAGGCGGAAGTGCAGAACTGGTTTGCCGCCCCCGTGGAACGCAACAACCCGCCACGGAACGAGCTGGCCATCAAACTGGCGCTCGCGGTCACGCTGCCCGGCGTGGATGTGCAGGCCATCATCCAGGCCCAGCGGGTGGCATCCATCCGGGCGCTGCAGGATTACACCAAGGCCCGCCGCGACACGGCCGCCAACCAACGGGCGGCTGATACGGCCTGGCTGCTGGTGCTGGACTCGCTGATCTTCCAAACGGAAGCGGAGGTCCGCTGGCTGGATCTTTGCGAGGCCCGGATGCTGCAGCAGGCACAGACCGCAGGCCACGCCACACCACGCAAATCGTCCAACGGGGTCACTGTGGAAGAGGCTGCCCCGCTCATCGCGGACAACCGCCGATGAGCGTCCTGGGACCGCAGCAGGTCCTGGAACTCGCCAAAGTCAGCAGGACGTTCGGTGAAGGCGCCACGGCGGTCGCCGCGTTGCGCGAGGTCGACCTCAGTATCAGGGCCGGCGAGTTCGTCGCAGTGATGGGTCCGTCAGGTTCCGGGAAATCCTCCCTCCTGGCGCTTGCCGGGGGACTTGACCGGCCGACGTCGGGCGGTGTCTTTGTCGAATCGACACCCCTGGGTGGGCTGGGACTTAACGAACTCGCCCGGCTGCGCCGCCGCGCCGTCGGCTACGTCTTCCAGGACTTCAACCTTGTCCCCACCCTGACCGCGGCCGAAAACGTGGCGCTGCCGCTGGAACTGGACGGGACGGCCAGCAGGAAGGCTCAACGGCAGGCGCTGGACGCGCTGCGTCAGGTGGGCATCCCGGAACTCGCGGACCGCTTTATGGACCAGATGTCCGGCGGACAGCAGCAGCGGGTGGCCATCGCGCGGGCCATCGTGGGTGACCGCCGGCTGATCCTGGCCGACGAACCTACCGGAGCCCTGGATTCCACCACCGGCCACGGCGTGATGGAAGTGCTCCGCGCACGTGCCGATGCCGGTGCGGCCGTGATGCTGGTGACCCATGAGGCCCGGCATGCCGCGTGGGCTGACCGGGTGGTTTTCCTCCGGGACGGGCGGATCGTGGACCAGGCGGCCGCCATGCATGATCCAGCCATGCTGTTGGCGCAGGCCGGATACTGACGTGGCGCTGGACCTGAAGCCGGCGCCCGGCGGGCGCCGGCAGGCTTTCCGCGTCGCGGTGCGGATGGCGCGGCGCGATATCCGCCGCCACAAAGGGCGTTCCCTCCTGATCATCCTGCTGATCATGCTTCCCGTGGCCGCAATGACCGGGGCATTCACCCTGGTCCAGAGCACCCAGGAAAGCGCCGCCGAGCGCGTGCAGTACCAGCTCGGCACCACCCAGGCTCGTTTCCGGCCCATGCCCATGGCCAACGGGGTCATGGTCCAGGACCCTGTCGAAGAGCTGCAGATAACCACCAGCGACTGGGACAGCAACCCTGACTTCACACCGATCGATCCGCGGGACGCGATTCCGGCCGGCTACGACGTGCTCACAGAATCCACCCTGGACCTCACCGCCGAGTCGGGTGCTGCGGAAGTGCCTGTGGTGGGGCGGGCGGTGGACGCGCTGGCCCCTGCATTTGCCGGAAAATACACGCTGCTGGACGGCAGGGCCCCCGGGACTGATGCCGAGATGCTTGTGTCGCCCGGACTGCTGAAACGCTTCGGGCTGGGTTTGGGGGAGGAACTGTCGACGTCGGCCGGGACGTTTGTTGCGGTCGGAACAGTCCGCGATGCGGGATATTCGGACAGCAACTCCACCGCCTACCTCAAGCCGGGCCAGGGCAGCGTGGGCGCTCCGGCGCCGCCAGCCTCAACCAGCCCGGTCCCAACCGAGCAGGCCATCAAGGCCACCATGTATTACCTGGTGGGTACCGATCCGGTGACCTGGAGCCAGGTGCTGGCGGCCAACGCCGTGGGTGTCACCGTGCTGTCCAGGTCCGTGGTGCTTCAGCCGCCACCTCAATCGGAGCGGGGGGCGGACGGCGCAGGGACGTCGTCGAGCGCGTCGCTGCCGTTCGCAACCTACGCGGCCGGGGCGCTCCTGGGTGCCCTGGCATTGCTGGAGGTGGGGCTGCTGGCGGGAGCCGCGTTTGCCGTGGGCGCCAAGGGGCAGGTTCGGGAATTGGCCCTGCTCGCCGCGACGGGGGCCGAAAGCCCGACAATCCGCTCGGTGGTGATGGCGGCTGGCCTGTGGCTCGGCGGGCTTGGCGTAGCGGCCGGCGCTGCGGTGGGACTGGCCTCGGCCGCGGGGGTGGTGATCATTGCACGGCTGAACGGGTCCGTCAGATTCCCAGGCTTCCATCCGGACGCTTTGTTGACGGTCCTGGTGATGAGTATGGGCTTTGTGGCGTGCCTGCTTGCTGCCTTGGCCCCGGCTCGGCAGGTGGCGCGCCAGGCCGTTCTGGGCGCGCTCAAATCGGGGCGTGCACCCACGCCGGCAGGCAAAGCGTCAACAGTGGTGGGTGCCGTCCTGCTGGGCGTGGCCGCCGCGGCATTGGCCGCCGGCACGGGGCTTGCCGTCAGCAGCGAAGACCCGGACGTGTTCAGCTCAAGGACGCAGGTGATTGCCTCGTTTCTGTTGGGCGGCGCCGTACTGGGCGTTGCATCCCTGGTTCTGCTGACCGGCAAGATGGTGGCCCTCCTTGCCAAGCGTGCAGGGCGCCTTCCCCTTGCTGCGCGCATGGCCGCCCGGGACTCTTCCCGCAACCGCAGCCGGACTGTACCCGCGGTTGCCGCCGTTCTTGCCGCTGCAACCCTGGCCAGTGCCGGCATGGTGCTGGCCGCCAGCCAGCAGGCGAACGAGCAACGGAACCACAACTGGTCCGGTTTGCCGAACCAGGCGGTCCTCCCGTTGTCCGTGTGGCAACCCCTGCTGGCTGACGGGACAATGCCGGATCCGCTACGGATTGAGCCCGCTGCGGTGGTGTCCGCCCTCAATGAAGCAGTGGACACTGTCGAATGGACGGGTGTGCTGCGCACGGCCGCCATCCGGAACTGCGAAACGCGGCCGGACCTGGTGGGCGCGTCGCCCGCCCAGACGCCGGCGTCGAGCTGCCTGCAGTATTCGCTGGCCACACCGGATGGCAACGCGTGTCCCGTGACGGCCGGCGGGCGTGTCCTGGATCCGGAGGACTGGCGCTGCCAGGGGCCAATGCGCCCGTATGAGTCCCAGGGAAGGGCCGACTCGATGGTGGTCGGGACTGCCGATGACGTCGAAAGGCTGTTTGGAACGGTCCCGACGGCGGAAGCACGCGATGTGCTGGCGGCCGGCGGAATGGTAGTCAGCAATCCCGTGTTCGTCCGCGACGGGCAGGCATCGCTGGTGGCGCGGGACGTCCGCAAGCCCGCGCGCGCCGACCCCGCCACAGGCGCCTTCCAGGGCTACGAGGAGACGGCGCGGACGGACGTGGCCGCGGCCGTTCTGGAGCCGTCCGTCAACGTGCCTTACTACGGAGTGGTATCGCCGGAAGCTGCCGCGGCGGCCGGCATGCGGGTGGATGACAGCGCTCTGCTGGTCCAGTTCAGCGCCTACCCGGATGCCACCCAGGCAGACAAAATGACAGCAGCACTCGCCGGCCTTTACAACGACCGCTTCGGGACCCCGCATGTGGAGCGCGGAGCGGAGCGGGACGCCTCGCTGGTCCTCTGGTCCATCGTGGGCCTGGGCGCGCTGATCACCCTTAGCGCGGCCGGAATCACCACGGGCCTGTCTATGGCGGACTCGCGGAAGGACCACGTGACCCTTGCCGGCGTGGGCGCTGCCCCGCGGTTGCGGAAGGCGTTAGCGGGTTCGCAGGCCCTGATGACGGCGGGTCTCGGAACTGTGTTGGGAAGTGTTGCCGGGATAGTGCCCGCCGTGCTGCTGGTGACCGCAACCGGGATGGCGCGGACCGCCGTCGTGCCCTGGCTCCAGCTCTTGGCGCTGCTGCTGGCGGTACCGCTCACCGGCGCGGCCTTGGCATGGCTGTTCACCCGGGCGAGGCTTCCGGTGTCCCGCCGGGAGGTGGGGACCTGAGCGGTTTGCGGCGGCTACTGAGTGAGGGCGTGCCGTAATTAGGTCACACAGTTGGGTCTTTTTGATTGGGCCCAACGGGCCTACCGTGGGGCTTAGGACGCCGTCCGTCCTGGGCGGCCGAAGTACGGAGGGACCTCTTATGACAACACATGTTGCCGATTGCAGTGTTACCCGTTGCTCGTTTAATGACCATGAAGGCTGTACGGCCCACGCCATCACTGTTGGCGGGAGCAAAGACCACGCCAGCTGCGCCACGTTCATCGATACCGGCACACACGGCGGGCTGCCCAAGGTCCTGGCAGATGTCGGAGCATGCCAGCGCTCCGAGTGCGTCCACAACGACCACCTGATGTGCAACGCCCCCGAAGTCCATGTGGGCCCCGGCGCTGACAACGCGGACTGCCTCACTTACGCACACGCGTAATCACGCAGGGGCAGCTACAGCTCCCGCCCGGGTCAAACACGAAGGCCTCCGTCCAGGAATCCCTGAACGGGGGCTTTTGTGCGCTCGGCGCCTCCCGCCCGCCGTTCACCGCAATGACACGCGGCGCGGGGACAATGCCGCGTGCTCGTTGGCTCGGCGTTGGTAGGGTGCCTTTGAGCAACTCACTGAAGCACCAATTCTCAAGGAGGAGACATGGCCAGCAGGCCTGACGAACCGGTACGTGCAGCGAAAGGAAGCGGCCCATTGACCGCCGATCCGAAGCTTCCGCCGACGGCCGTGGATGAGGCCGTCAGCGAGGCCGAAGACAAGAAGTGGACCCCTGCCAAGATCGCCCTGTGGGCAGCCATCGCACTGCTCGGCGGCGTCGCGTGGTTCATGCTGGCCATTGTCCGGGGCGAGACCGTCAATGCGATCTGGTTCGTGTTTGCCTCGGTCTGCACGTACCTGATCGGTTACCGCTTCTACTCCAAGGTGATCGAACGCCTCATCACCAAGCCGGATGACCGCCGCGCCACGCCGGCGGAATACAAGGCTGATGGCAAGGACTATGTTCGCACGGACCGTAACGTGCTGTTCGGCCACCACTTCGCTGCCATCGCCGGCGCCGGCCCGCTGGTCGGGCCGATCATCGCTGCCCAGATGGGCTACCTCCCCGGCACCATCTGGATCATCATCGGCGTTGTCCTCGCCGGTGCGGTCCAGGACTACCTGGTGATGTTCTTCTCCATGCGCCGTGGCGGCCGTTCCCTGGGCCAGATGGCCCGTGAAGAACTGGGCGTCATCGGCGGTACCGCAGCACTGATCGCCACACTGCTCATCATGGTGATCATCGTGGCGATCCTCGCGCTCGTCGTCGTTAATGCCCTGGGCGAAAGCCCATGGGGCGTGTTCTCGGTGGGCATGACCATCCCGATTGCGCTGTTTATGGGCGTCTACCTGCGCTACATCCGGCCGGGCAAGATCATGGAAGTCTCCCTGATCGGCTTTGTGCTGCTGATGGCCGCCATCATCGGCGGTGGCCTTGTGGCGGAGACCGAATGGGGTTCCGCGTTCTTCACCCTGGACAAGGTGACCATTGCCTGGGGCCTCATTGTCTACGGCTTCATCGCCGCGATCCTTCCGGTCTGGCTGCTCCTGGCTCCCCGCGACTACCTCTCCACCTTTATGAAGATCGGCGTGATCGTGATGCTCGCGCTGGCCATCATCGTGGTCCGCCCGGAAATCACGGTCCCGGCCTTCAGCGAGTTCGCCAGCCGGGACAACGGACCGGTGTTCCCGGGTGCCCTGTTCCCGTTCCTGTTTGTCACCATTGCCTGCGGGGCGCTATCCGGCTTCCACGCGCTGATCTCCTCGGGCACCACCCCGAAGCTGATCGAGAAGGAACGCCAGACCCGCTTTATCGGCTACGGCGGCATGCTGATGGAGTCATTTGTGGCCATCATGGCGCTGGTCGCGGCCATCTCCATTGACCGGGGCCTCTACTTCGCCATGAATGCCCCGGCGGCCCTGACCGGCGGCACGGTGGAAACCGCGGCCGCCTGGGTCAACGGCCTCGGCCTGTCCGGGGTCAACATCAGCCCCGCCATGCTCGCGGAAACGGCAGCCAACGTCGGCGAGCAAAGCATCGTGTCCCGGACCGGCGGTGCGCCCACGCTCGCCGTCGGCCTCGCCCATATTATGCAGCAGTTCATCGGCGGCACTGCCCTGATGGCGTTCTGGTACCACTTCGCCATCATGTTCGAGGCGCTGTTTATCCTCACGGCTGTCGACGCCGGTACCCGGGTTGCGCGTTTTATGCTGCAGGACTCCATCGGCAACTTCGTCCCGAAGTTCAAGGAGCACTCGTGGCGGCCGGGAGCCTGGCTGTGCACTGCCGTGATGGTGGCCGCCTGGGGTGCCGTGCTGCTGATGGGCGTGACTGATCCGTTGGGCGGCATCAACACGCTGTTCCCGCTCTTCGGCATTGCCAACCAGCTGCTGGCAGCCATCGCGCTGTCTGTGTGCCTGGCCATCGTCGCCAAGCGGGGGAGCTTCAAGTACCTCTGGATCGTGGCCGTGCCGCTGGCCTTCGCAGCGGTGGTGACCATCACCGCGAGTTACCAGAAGATCTTCTCCTCGACCCCCGCCGTCGGCTACTTCGCCAACAATGCCGCCTTCAGCAAGGCGCTCGCGGACGGCAAGACGGAGTTCGGCTCGGCCAAGAGTGTTGTTGCCATGGAAGCCGTGGTGCGCAACACCGCGATCCAGGGCTGGCTGTCGGTGATCTTTGTGGTGCTGAGCATCATCGTCATCGCCATGGCGATCGTTTCCACCGTCAAGGCCTTCCGCAACCATTCCGCGGGGATCCCGAACGTTGACAACGAGGATGAGGCCCGGCCGTCGAAGGTCTTCGCACCCGCCGGCCTGATCCCCACGCCCGCGGAACGTGAACTGCTGGCCGAGTGGAACAAGCTGCCTGCCGATTTACGGTTTGAAAGGGCAGGCCACCACAAATGAGCTCCGGTCTGGCCGCCGTCGCAACAGGGTTCCGGGGTTTCGCCCGGTACCTCGGCGGCGTGCTGGGTGCTGATGCGTACACCAAGTACCTGGAGCACCACCACGCGGCCGGACATGGGGAGCCTCCCCTGACGGAACGCGAGTTCTGGCGGGACCGGACGGACCGCCAGGACTCCAACCCGCAGGGCCGGTGCTGCTGATGTTGGCGGCCGGCCGGCCTTCACCGGCCGGCCGGCTTCATCGACTGGGCTGTGCGTCCTCTACCGGCGGCTACTGGCGGCGTCACCCATGGGCTGTGCGCCCTCCGCTCGTGAGAGTATGAACGCATGAGCGATCCGACAGACACTCAGCCTGATGATGTCCCCGTCGAGGGCAGGACCCTCGACAACGGTGAAGAGGCCATGCCGGCTGCGGCCAGCCCGGCAGGAGCCGGCACCGGCGCTGCTGGCCCGGCCAGTACCGGCCCGGCGGCCGGGGGTAAGGCCAAGGCCGGGGCCAGAGGCAGCAACGTCCAAGACCTGGTGGACGAGCCTGCGAAAGTGATGCGGATCGGCACCATGATCCGGCAGCTCCTGGCGGAGGTTAAGTCAGCTCCGCTGGACGACGCCGCGCGCGAACGCCTGGCCGAGATCCACGAACGTTCCATCAAGGAGCTGGAGGACGGGCTGGCCCCGGAGCTCGTTGAAGAATTGGAACGGATCAGCCTGCCTTTCCCGGAGAACGCCACACCGTCCGACGCCGAGCTTCGGATCGCGCAGGCGCAACTGGTGGGCTGGCTGGAAGGCCTCTTCCACGGTATTCAGACGGCTATCGCCGCCCAACACGCGGTCAGGGAGCAGGCCGCCGCGCAGATGCACCTGCGGCAGCTTCCGCCTGGCACGTTGATCGCCCCTGGTGTGGTAATCGGGGAGAACGGCGAGCCGCAGAGGGCCGCCGCCGGCCAGCCTTCCGGTCCGGTACCGTCCGGCCAGCCGGAGGACCCGGACCACGGCCCCGGCCAGTACCTCTAGGTTCCTGCATGGGATTCTTAACTGCCGCCCGCCAAGGGCGCAAAGACGATGCTGAGCTGGGAAAGGGCCTGTGGCGCCGTGCCCACGATCGCTTTCACCGGGGCCTGGACCGCTATCACCAGGTCCTTGAAGGTGTCGAAGACGAGCAGCTTTATGCCGAACTGGTGCAAGTAGCCAACGAGCTGGCGGGGCTCATGGAGCGTGTCCGTGTTGTGTGCGTCGAGGCCCAGCGGCGGTCGCCCAGCGAAGGCCTCGACATTCCCGGGGACTTGGCAGGTGTGCACCGGTCGCTGTCGAAGGCGGGCAATTCGCTGGCCACCACCGCCGAGGCTGCCGCCATGCTGCGGCTCGCCGTCGGTCCTATCCCGGTGGGGGCGGCTTCCGTGCGCCGCCGCGCGGAATCGGTGTTCGAGCAGGTGGCCGACGCCGAACGCCGGCTCGCCGAGGATGCTGCCGCGGGCGGCCAACCCGAAAGTCGCTCCGGCTGAGCCTCAGGCGGCGATCCGGGCCTGTTCCACCGTGACAGCGTCGATGACGGCCCACGATTCCTCGCTGCCGCAGTTCCTACTGGCGAAACGCTCGGCTTCCTTCAGGGAGTCGAAGCTTTCACTGAAGATCCGGCCGCTATCGGCGTCGAAGTACGTGACGTGAAATTCCTGTGCAAGTTGGTTTTCCATAAATCCAGTCTGCAACCGGGGTCTGACAATAACCGTTCATCAGTCCCGCGTGTTGCCCAGGCGGAGCACCCGCTCCTGCGCGAGCACGGCTGACCGCTTGGCCTTATCTGCAGCCCGCGCCGCCTGCTTGGCCTCCGCTGCCGCCGTGCCCAGGCTTCTCCTGGTATTGTCCAGCTGCTCCTCCGCGGCCTTGAGCCGGTCGCGGAGCTCACGTGTTTCGCGGGTCAGGTCCACGACTTCGGCCTCCGTATCCGCCAGCTGCCTTTGCCGGTCCGAGGCCAGCCGGGCGGACTCATCCTCGGCCGCCTTGGCCTCGGCCAGGGCAGCGTTGGCTTTTTCCAGGGCCGGCGGGGACGCCGGTCGCGGAGTCTCCCGGACAGCCTTGAGGCGTGGCTGGTCCGCAGGCCTGTGGGCAGCGCGTTCTGCCGTCGTCCGGTCCTCCTCTTCCGGTGCGGCGGCCGGTGGCTGTTGTGGACGGTCTGGGGGAGTGGTGGCCGGCCGGGTGGCGCGCTGCGCGGGCACTGCGCCCGGCACAGCCACGGCTCCCTCGAGATCGACGGTGTCCACGCCGTCGGCGGACAGTGCCTGGACCAGCAGCCCGCTTTGGACGGCGGCGGTGGCACCTTCGTCGGCTGTCATCGCCTGCAGGGTGCGCTCGACGTCGGCCGCGATCGTAGCGCTGATGGTGCGTCCCTGGCGCTCGGCAACGGAGCGGGCGGTGTCGACGGCGGTCGCCAGCAGGGTGCGGCGCTCACGAGCCAGTTCCCGCAGGGCTCCGGCGTCGAGGGATGCCTGGGCCGCGCGCATCCGTTGGCCGAGCTCGGCAAGTCGGGTGACCACACCCGGCTCATGGATGGCCAACATGTTGACCGCCCAGGCCGCCGCTGACGGTTTTGGCAAGGCCTTGACGGCGGCAGGCAGTTCTTTCCCGGAACCGGCGGAGGCTTTCGCTGCGGACGTCCGGGCGGACACAAACTCCTCGAAAGGAAGGGCGTACAGTTCGAATGCGATTGCCGCCAGCGCCTTGTCATCCATGCACGCCATCATAGGGTGAGGGGCTGGGCGTGGCCGTCTGAGCTCAGTGCCTAGGCTGGCCGGATGTCGTGGCGACGCCGCTGGACTGTCGAGTCGCGCGGCGTCAGGCGAGGCAACGCAGCAGCAGATCTGTCGTCTGCCTGCTGCATCGTGTGATCCGCTGCAGGCGCGCAGCCGCCATCTGGGGCAGGACTCGTTCAGGCTCCTGATCTTTCACGGCCCTCAGGGACAGCTCCAATTCCAGGGCAAGGTCCGCGAGCCACACCGCGCCGACCATCTGCGCGGACGTCTTCAGGCTCAGGGCGGCATCCAAGGCACCGGCCCGGTCTCCTGTTGTCAGAGCCAGTTGCACCCGCCGGATCCTGTCGGGCAGCAGCGCAATGAAATTCTGAACGAACACCCTCCATACGCTGTCATCCTCGCCGAGTTCCTCACGCAGCCTCCCCAGTACCGCTGCATCGAAGAGTGGCAGCGGCTTAGGGCTGGCGTCAGCCTGCTGATGAACATGGTGCCCTTGAAGATTCAAACTCATGACTAGCCCCTGAGAGTCGCCCCACCTCTATTTGCGTCCCCCAGGACTTACAAGCGAGGCTACGCGGCAAGGCAGGGTGGATACACGAGTAGGCGGTACTCGACTTTTCAGGCTCCCATGCCTGCTCCAACGTGACTCAGATGTCCGGTTCGGGTACAAAATCGGCGCCGCCATCTTCGGATGTGCGGCGCCGTTTTTGTCGTGTTTCCAACTTGCACGCTCAGTTCAGACTGTGCATGACTAGCGTGGTCGAGCACACTACGGGGTAGACCATGGCCACTTTCGGCTCGCTCAATCCAGCGAAAAACCCCCTAAAAACCTTGGTTTCTAGGGGGTTTGTCCCGAGCTTCCTATCAGAATCGAACTGATGACCTTTTCATTACGAGTGAAACGCTCTACCGACTGAGCTAAGGAAGCACCGCACAAATTCACCCGGCGTAACCGGGCGGTTCATGCAAGAGTCAACTGTAATAGAGTCCCTGCGCCCGGGTCAAAATGGGCGTCCCAAACACGTCAGCAAACGGTGTTGTCGGCGGGAACCGTTCCGTCCACAAGGTACTTGTCCACGGCGTCTTCGAGGCAGGTGTTGGCCCGGCCGTAGGCGGTGTGGCCCTCTCCCTGCCAGGTCAGCAGGGAGGCGTTGCCCAGCTGCTTGCGCAGGGACGCCGCCCATTCCACTGGGGTGGCAGGATCGCCGGTGGTTCCGACAACCACGATGGGGGCGTCACCGGTGTATTCCACCGGGGCAGGAGTGCGCAGGTTTTTGTACGGCCAGTCCAAACAGTTGGTGCCGCCGTAGGCGAAGAAGTAGCCCAGGGTGGGGGAGGCCTGCATAAGCCGCTGCTGTTCCGCGCGCATGGCGGCGGTGTCGGACACCATGGGGTAGTCCAGGCAGTTGATGGCGGCGAAGGCGAAGGTGGAGTTGGACGTATACTTCCCGTCGGCGCCGCGGTCTGCGCCGAGGTCCGCCAGGCGGAGCATCAGGCTCACGTCGCCCGTCGTCGCGGCTTCCAGGGCCTGGGTCAGGGCCGGCCAGCTCTGGTCGTTATACAGCGGGGTGATGAGGCCGCTGACGAACATCGTGGCGTTCACGACGCGGCCGTCCTTGGCCAGCCGGGGTGTCGCCTGGACGGCGTTGATGATGTCGCGGATCTGCTGGACCCCGCTGTCCACGTTCCCGGTGAGCGGACACGAGGATTCCTGCTGGCAGCTGGCCACATAGGCCCTGATTGCTTTTTCGAACGCCACAGCCTGGCCGCTGGTCAGTTCTTCGTTGCTGATGGACGGATCCAACGCGCCGTCCAGGACCATCCGGCCCACATTGTCCGGGAACAGCGAAGCGTAGGTGGAACCAAGGAAAGTGCCGTAGGAGTACCCAAGATAATTGAGCTTTGCATCGTTGACCACGGCCCGCAGGACGTCCAGGTCCTTGGCCGCGCTGACCGTGTCCACGTGACCCAGTACAGGACCGGTCTTTTCGGCGCACTGCTCAGCGATGACCTTGTTGTCTGCCAAGGCGGCGGCAAGCCCGGCGTCGGTATCCAGTGCGTAGATCTTGGCCCGTGACGCGTCGCGTTCGGCGTCCGTCTGGCAGGTCACCGGGGCGGAGCGCTTGACGCCGCGCGGGTCGAAGCCCACCAAGTCGTAGCTTGCGCGGACGGACTGCGAGAAGTGCGTTCCGGCGGCATCCTTGACGAAGTCGTAGCCGGACCCGCCCGGACCGCCCGGGTTGACCAGCAGGCTGCCGGTTTTCTTGCCAGTGCTGGGAGCCCGAAGCGCGGCAATCTGGATCTTGTCGCCATCAGGCTGCGCATAGTCCAACGGCACGGTGACCTTGGCGCACTGGAAGCCGTTTTCGCACGGCTCCCACACGACTTCCTGGGCGTAGAAGGCATCCAGCCCAGCGGGCGCGGACGCCACGATGGCAGGGTCTGCCTTGGCCGTAGCAGGCGCTGCGTCCGGGGTATCCCCGCCAAAGAGGCTGCAGGAGGCCAGCGTCAGGGCCACGATCAGGGCGCCGGCAGCCCGCAGCCCAATCACCAGGGATCGGGAGCGTGCGGGCAGGGGGCGTGCAGTCATCGAGCGGTCTCCTAGTAGTTGCTAGATCAGGCTGGCTGCCATCGACTCAATGGTCAATAGCGGAGCAACGTTAGTGGTGGTAATTCGTTGGCGGGCTTTGTTGATCGCGTCCATGCGGGCGAGGGTGGTCTCCGGGGCAGACCGGGCAGCGAATTCCTCCAGCTCACCCCTGAGCTCAACGTTCACCAGCTCCACGGCGTTCCCTAGCTGGATGATCAGCACATCCCGGTAGAACGAGAGGAAGTCCGTCAGTGTCCGGTCCAGGGAGTCGGTGATGGATCGCTTGGCCCGCCGTTTCTGGTCGTCTTCAAGTTGCCTGACCTGGCCGCGCATCGATGGCGGGAGCGTCCCTGACTCCGGGGCACCCAGGGTGGCCAGCAGCGCAACCTTCTCGGCGGCGTCGCGCTCTTCATTGGAACTGTTGGCTTCCGCGGTGGCGATCTTCACCAGCTTGTCCGCCATCATCACCGCCGCAGTCACGCCGCGCAGACCCAGCGGGAACCTCACGGTTTCCAGCCGGCGTTCCCGTGCCTCAGGGTCCCGCGCCAGCCGGCGGGCGATTCCCACATGGCTTTGGGCCGCGCGGGCCGCGCGTTCGGCGAGCACCGGGTCCACTCCGTCGCGCTTGACCAGCAATGCGGCGACGTCGGCGGCCGGGGGAAGGCGCAGGGCCACGGCCCGGCAGCGCGAACGGATGGTCACCAGGACGTCAGCGGGCGATGGTGCGCACAACATCCAGATGGTCCGCGGAGTGGGTTCCTCGATGGCCTTCAGTAGCACATTGGTGGTCCGCTCGGCCATGCGGTCGGCGTCTTCCACCACAATGATCCGCCACCGCCCGGACGATGGCCGGTTGCCCGCCTTGGATACAAGATCGCGGGCTTCATCGATGGTGATCGTGACCTTCTCGGTCCTGACGTACGTCACGTCCGAATGGGTTTCGCCGAGGATGGTCAGGCAGGCTGGACACTCGCCGCAGCCACGCCTGGCGACGTCGTCCTGGTCGCAGTTGAGGGCCGCCGCAAAGGCCTTCGCGGCGTTGGAACGACCGGAGCCGGGCGGGCCCGTGAAAAGCCAGGCATGGGTCAGTCCCTCGCCCCGCGAGGCCTGGCGGAGCTGTTCGACGACGGCGGGCTGGCCCTGAAGGTCGTCCCAGACAGTCATGCGGCGCCCCGGCCTGCAGACGCGAGCAAGGCATCCACCCGGGTGAGGATGCGCGCGGCCAGCTCGGTGACGGGCAAGTCCGCCGGCAGGACCAGGTATGTCTCCGGCCGGCCGGCGGCCAGTTCGAGGAACGCCCCGCGGATTGTTGCATGGAACCCATCCGCTTCTGACTCAAGGCGGTCTTCTGCGGCATCGCCGGCTGTGCGGCGGCGGCGGCCGTCAGCGGGATCCACGTCCAGCAGCACAGTGAGATCGGGCTGCAGCCCCGACGTCGCCCATTCGTTGAGGGTTCGCACGGCGTCGGCACCGAGATCCCGGCCGGCCCCCTGGTACGCCACGGACGAATCAATGTAGCGGTCCGTCAGGACAACCTCGCCGCGTTCCAACGCCGGGCGGATGACCTGGCTGGCATGGGCTGCGCGGGAGGCGGCAAAAATGAGGGCCTCGGTGTGGGCGTCGATGTGGCCGTGGCCGTGGTCCAGGACCAGGGAACGCAGTTTTTCGCCAATGGGGGTCCCGCCGGGTTCGCGGGTCCGCAGGACCGTCAGGCCACGTTTTTCCAGGGTCTCGGCCAGCCGGGCAGCCTGGGTGGATTTGCCGGCGCCGTCGCCGCCCTCGAAGGCGATGAAAAGTCCAGGGCTGTTGGTTGTCACCGCTCAAGACTACCGACTTCGGACGCCGCCGCACGTCCAAGTACGCTTTCTCCATGAGTCTCTCGGAACAGCATGCAGCCTCCCTGTCGGCCGAAACCGTGGTGGTTGCCGCCGGCCGGCCGCCGCGTGAACGGGACGAGCCCGTCAACCCGCCCATCGTGCTGTCCTCGACATACTTCGGCACGGGAGCGCTCGGCGACGGCGACCGGGGCTACGGCCGCTATTCCAACCCCACCTGGGACCCCTTCGAGGAGGCCCTGGGCCAGCTTGAGGGATCTGAACTGCCGGGCCTGCTCTATGCGTCCGGACTTGCGGCCGTCAGTTCGGCGCTGTCCCTGCTGCCCGCCGGCGGAGTCCTGGTGATGCCGTCGCACAGCTACGCGGGCTCGCTGGTGATGGCCACCGAGCTGGCGCAGAAGGGTTTCCTGGAACTGCGGACTGTGGATATCGCGGACACAGACGCGGTCAAAGCACAGCTCGCCCCGCAGGGCCCGGACGCCAAGGCAGCCAGGATGCTGTGGCTTGAGAGCCCCACCAACCCCATGCTGGGCATCGCTGATATCCGGGAACTCACTGCAGCAGCACATCGGGTGGGGGCCATCGTGGTGACGGACAATACGTTCTCCACGCCGTTGGTCCAGCAGCCGCTGAGCCTGGGTTCCGACGTCGTCCTTCACTCGGTGACCAAATACCTGGCCGGGCACTCCGACGTCGTCCTCGGCGCCCTGGTGACCTCCAACCCCGACATCCGGGCAGCGCTGCTGCACCACCGCATCATCCACGGCGGCATTGCCGGGCCGTTCGAGGCATGGCTGGCACTGCGCGGGCTTCGGACGCTTGCCCTGCGTGTTGAAAGGTCGCAGGCATCCGCCGCGGTGCTGGCCGAACGCCTCAGCGCGCACCCACTGATCGACAGCATCCGGTTCCCGGGCCTGCCCACGGACCCCGGCCACGAACGGGCCAAGACCCAGATGACGGGTTTCGGTTCGGTGGTGTGCGTCCAGATCGCGCCGGTTGCCGGCCTGAGCGGAGCGGACGCCGCCGACAAACTGATCCGCGCCCTGCAGCTCTGGCTGCCGGCCACCTCCCTGGGCGGTGTGGAGTCGCTGATCGAACGGCGCCGCCGGCACGCCGCCGAGCCGCTGAGTGTCCCGGACAACCTGGTGCGGCTGAGCGTCGGCATTGAGAACATTGAAGACCTCTGGGCCGATTTGAAGCAGGCGCTGGACTCGCTGGGCCGCTAGGCTTGGACGGTGGACGGTGAACTGATTATTCGGCCTGTAGAGCTGGCAGTGTTTTTTATCCTTGCCCTGGTGGCACTCGCACTTGAGGTGTGGGCTCTGCTGGACTGCGTCAGGCACAAGTCCGCCGCCTTTGAGGCGACCGGCAAACGAACCAAGACCTTCTGGCTGGCCCTGACCGGCGGTGCCACCCTGATCGGCGTCATCTCGCTCTTCAGTAGCGGCGGAATCTTCGGCACACTGGGCCTCTTCGGACTTGCCGCAGTAGTGGCAGCCTCTGTGTACCTTGCCGACGTCCGGCCAGCGGTCAAGGACGCGGGCCGCGGCGGCAGCCGCAATACGGGGCCCTACGGCGGCTGGTAGTCCCCACCGGCTCCCTCAGCTCGCAAGCTCGCTCAGGGAACCCCACCGGCGTGGGCCCAGCCACCGGCTCCCTCAGCTCGCAAGCTCGCTCAGGGAACCCCACCGGCGTGGGCCCAGCCACCGGCTCCCTCAGCTCGCAAGCTCGCTCAGGGAACCCCACCGGCGTGGGCCCAGCCACCGGCCCGGGCGCAGCCTAGACCGTCGGCGCCACGGCTTCCCACGCCACGGTCAGTTCGCCCAGGCGCCACCGCGAGGGCCCGTCCTGAACCGGCCACCCGCCGTCGAGCAGTGCCCGGCACATGGCGTGCCAGCGTTGCCTGTTGCCGAACGACGCCAGCGGCGCTGACTCCAGCCAGGCACGGTCCATGGCCTGCATCAGCCCGTAGACAGGCTCGCCCGGAACATTGCGGTGGATCAGCGCCTTGGGCAGCCGCTCAGCAATTTCCGAGGGCAGGTCAAAGCTGCCGAACCGCACAGACATGCTCAGGGTCAGCGGCCGCTCGGCGTCGAGGGCAATCCACGTCACCCGCCGCCCGATCTCATCGCACGTCCCGTCGACAAAGAGCCCGCCGGGGGCAAGCCGGCTTTGGACCAGCCGCCAGATCCCCGCCACATCGGCCTCTTCGTACTGCCGCAGGACGTTGAACGCGCGGACCAGCGCGGGGCGCCCAGGGAGGGGCAACTCGAAACCGCCCACCTGGAAGCTCAGGCCCGGTCTTTCGAGGGCCTTGGCCACCCGGACCCGCTCGGGCTCGATTTCGATCCCGACCACCCGCACGTCCGGCCGGACGGCGCGGAGGCGTTCAAAGAGTTCGACGGCGGTGGCCGGCGTGGCGCCGTAGCCCAGGTCAACCACGAGGGGCTCTTCGGCAGCGCGCAGGCGCCAGGACTGGGGGCCGGTAAGCCAGCGGTCCACCCGCCGCATCCGGTTGGGATTCGTGGTGCCCCGGGTGATGTTCCCGACCGGCCTGCCGCTCCGATGATGGGGAGCGTTCACCCGTTCAGCTTTTTGGACCACGGTCCCAACTTTATCCCCGGTGCGTCCTGTGTTGTAACGCACAGCGGGCTCCAGCGTGCCCTCGGCTAGGATAAAAATCATGACTTACAAGCTGATTCTGCTGCGCCACGGCCACAGCGAATGGAACGCCAAGAACCTGTTCACCGGCTGGGTGGACGTTGACCTCAACGACCAGGGCCGCGAGGAAGCGGCACGCGGCGGCGAGCTCCTGGTTGAGAACGATCTTCTCCCCGATGTCCTCTACACCTCGCTCCTGAAGCGCGCCATCAACACGGCCAACATCTCCCTGGACAAGGCGGACCGCGGCTGGATCCCCGTCAAGCGCGACTGGCGCCTGAACGAACGCCACTACGGCGCCCTGCAGGGCAAGGACAAGGCACAGACCCTGGCCGAATACGGCGAGGACCAGTTTATGGAATGGCGCCGATCTTACGACACCCCGCCGCCGCCCCTGGCCGACGACTCCGAGTTTTCCCAGGCTCACGACCCCCGTTACGCGGACCTCGGTGACGCACTGCCCCGCACTGAGTGCCTCAAGGATGTCCTGGTCCGCCTGCTTCCTTACTGGGAATCC
This sequence comes from Pseudarthrobacter lactosi, assembly GCF_055412785.1. Classification (NCBI taxonomy): domain Bacteria; kingdom Bacillati; phylum Actinomycetota; class Actinomycetes; order Micrococcales; family Micrococcaceae; genus Pseudarthrobacter; species Pseudarthrobacter lactosi. The sequence continues at coordinate 22,293 of NZ_JBVAYS010000003.1, read as the reverse complement.
GACATCAAGGAAGACCTCAAAGCCGGCAAGACCGTCCTGGTCACCGCCCACGGCAACTCGCTGCGCGCTCTGGTCAAGCACCTTGACGGCATCAGCGACGACGCCATCGCCAGCCTGAACATCCCCACAGGCATCCCGCTGGTCTACGACCTGGATGAGGACTTCGCGCCGGTCAAGCCGGGCGGCACCTACCTGGATCCGGCGGCCGCCGCTGAGGCCATCCTGGCAGTGGCCAACCAGGGCAAGAAATAAAGCAGTAGTTAACGTTCGACGGCGGGCCGGTCACCTCAGGTGACCGGCCCGCCGTCGTACGCGGTAATGCGAGAGGCTAGAAGCTCTGCGGCTGCCATTCGCCAGTAACCAGGTACGTGACCTTGCGGGCAACGGACACGCCGTGGTCAGCGAACCGTTCGAAGTATCGGCTGGCCAGGGCCACATCCACAGTGGTTGCGGGGGATTCGGCCCAGCCCGGGGCGGCGATCGCCTTGAAGACGCTCAGGTGAAGATCGTCGATGGCGCTGTTGGCCTTGAGGATGTCGCGGGCCACTTCGAGGTCCCGGGATTCCAGGAGCACGATCAGCTTGTCCGCGATCAGTTGGTCCTGCTCGGCCATCTTGTTGAACGTTTCCGTCATGGATGCAGGAATCACGGTGGACGGGAACCGCAGCCGGGCCAGCTGGGCGATGTGGCGGGCCAGGTCCCCCATCCGCTCCAGGGAAGCGCTCATCCGCAAGGATCCCACGATCATCCGCAGATCGCTGGCCACCGGCCCCTGCAGGGCGAGGATATCGATGGCGCGCTCATCGAGGCTGGTCTGCAAAAAGTCGATGCGGGCGTCCGCGGCAATGACGTCCTCCGCCAGATCAACGTCGGCAACCTGGAAAGACAGAGCAGCCTTCCCCATTGCCTCGCTGACCAGCTTCGAGATCTCCACCAGCTGCTCACCCACCTGGGTCAGCTCTTCCTGAAAAACCTTACGCACGTGGGCGTCCTTTCTTTGGAACTCCGCCCCTCAGGTGGCAGACGGAACTCATGTCGCCATTCGGCACTCCAACGTATAACTCTGTCAGCGTCCGGTAAACGTTTAGTCGCTTGTAGATGAACGTTAGTTGAACCGTCTCCCTTAAGGCCCATGACGCACCGTTAGGGCAGGAACCACGGCCTAAGCTGGAGCTGTGGATCCTATGCTCATCGGTGTCATCGCCGGCCTGGTCGGCCTGTCGCTCGGCACCTTTGGCGTGCTCGCCTTCAGGATCAGTGAAAAGCAGCGCAAGCTGGTTGACGTCGACATGGACGAACCAGCTTTGCCTGCCGGCGCCGCGGAAGTGCTGGCAGTCGTCGGACGCGCTTTTGTGGTGGTGGACGCGGTGGACGGCGTAGTACGTGCCAGTCCGGCCGCTTACGCGTACGGCCTGGTTCGCGGCCACACGGTGGTCCACAAGGAGCTGCTGGACATGACGGCCGGCGTTCGCCGGGACGGTGTGATCCTGGAAAAACGGCTGGAGCTGCAGCGCGGTCCGCTGGGCCACGGCACCATCATCGTGCAGGTCCGGGCAGCCATGCTCGGCGAGGAATATATCGTGCTGCTGGCTGACGACCGCACCGAAATCACCCGCACCGAAGAGATCCGAAACGACTTCGTGGCCAACGTGTCCCACGAGCTGAAGACCCCGGTGGGCGCAATTTCCCTGCTGGCCGAGGCGCTGGAGTCCTCAGCCGACGACGAACAGGCTGTCCGCCGGTTCGCCAAACGGATGCACAAGGAATCAGGCCGGCTCGCCGCCCTGGTCCAGGACATCATCGAACTTTCCCGCCTCCAGGGTGCCAGCGTCTCCCAGGAGGGCAAGGCCGTGGACATCAACACGGTGATCATAGAAGCGGTGGACCGCTCCCAGCTCCCCGCTGAAAGCAAGAACATCCAGATCGTGGTGGGGGACCGGGTTGAAGCCACCGTCTTTGGTGACCGGGATCTGCTGGTCACAGCACTGCGTAACCTGATCGACAACGCCATCCGCTACTCCCCGGAGAACACCAGGGTGGGCGTCGGCGTCCGCTCCAAAGAGGGGCTGATCGCCGTTTCTGTCACGGACCAAGGCGAGGGCCTGTCCCCGGAGGACCAGGAGCGGGTGTTTGAGCGCTTCTACCGGGTGGATGCGGCGCGTTCGCGCCACACGGGCGGAACGGGCCTGGGCCTGAGCATCGTCAAGCACGTCGCTTCCAACCACGGCGGTGAAGTGACCTTGTGGTCACGGCCCGGCCAGGGTTCCACTTTCACCCTGCGGCTGCCTGAGATGGAAAGCCAGGACGAACCGGACACTGCAGGTGTCAAACAACGAGTTGTACCCGAGCGTGCTAAACAACGCGGCGTACATGAGCAAGGAGCCAGCGCTTGAGCAGGATTTTGATTGTTGAAGACGAAGAATCTTTCAGTGATCCGTTGTCCTATTTGTTGGGCAAGGAGGGCTTCGAGGTTGAAGTCGTAGACAACGGCTTGGACGCCATCACCGAATTCGACCGGAATGGCGCTGATCTGGTGTTGCTGGATCTGCAGCTCCCCGGTCTGTCAGGCACCGAGGTCTGCCGCCAGCTGCGGCAGCGCTCCAGCGTCCCGGTCATCATGCTCACGGCCAAGGACTCTGAGATAGACAAGGTGGTTGGCCTGGAGCTGGGTGCCGACGACTACGTCACGAAGCCCTATTCCTCCCGCGAGCTGGTGGCCCGGGTCCGGGCCGTGCTCCGTCGGCAGGGTGAACCCGAGGAACTGATCTCGGCCACAGTCCAGGCCGGACCTGTCCGTATGGACATCGAACGGCATGTGGTCAGCGTCGATGGCCAGCAGGTCCTGCTGCCGCTGAAGGAATTCGAGCTGCTGGAAATGCTGCTGCGCAACTCCGGCCGCGTCCTGACCCGCGGCCAGCTGATCGACCGGGTCTGGGGTTCGGACTATGTGGGGGATACCAAAACCCTGGACGTGCACGTCAAGCGGCTGCGCGGCAAGATCGAGCCCGACCCCTCCGTGCCCCGCTATCTGGTAACCGTCCGCGGCCTGGGCTACAAGTTCGAGCCGTAGGCCTGTCCGCCGGTAAGGCATACAAGGCATCAGGCACACCGGGTTTCAAGTGCAGAAAAGGAGGGTCTCCCCGCGGGGAGACCCTCCTTTTGTGCTTTGTTGCTACTTAGTGGGCCGCACCGGTGCTGGTGGCCGACGGCGACGGGCTGGGAGTGGCGGAACCGGTCGGTTCGCTTCCGGCCGGCAGGTATTCCTTGTACTCCGAGAGGGAAGCATCCAGGACGGGGATCTGTACGGTCTTGCTCACGTTGGTGCCGTCCTCAGTGACCTTGACGTCCACCAGAGAACCGGCGATGCCGCCGCTGGTGCTGAGGATGGCCTCATCCGTGGAGTCGTTGAGCAGCGTGTAGGAGTTGGCTTTCACCGGCACCTGCGTCTGCGAACCCTCGGCACCGTTGACCGTGAGCTTGACGTCCTTTGAAGAGGAGTTGTAGACGGCGCCGAGCAGGCGGCCGGGCTTGTCTTCGCCAGCGGAGACAATCAGCATGTTGCGCAGCTGCAGCGGACCCAGGTCGGCGCGGATACCGTCCGATGCCGCGTACTGGTGAGAAGTCTGCTGGGGGTTGATGTAGCCACAGCCTGTCATCGTCGCCAGGACGAGGGCCAGGGATCCGGCCGCCAGTGCCAGTTTGCCGCCCTGGGCCCGGTTCATCGCAGTGAAACGCACGTCACGTACTCCTCGAGAGTCTTGAAACATTATTCAGCCATAGCCTAACGGCAAACCGGGCCAAACGAGGATTCCGCGCGGTCATATTGCCCTTGGCAGCAGGCCGCACATGCACTATTATCTGCATCCGTCAAGGGGTCCGAGGGGGTCTATTCTGCCCATTTTCCGCGTATTTCCGGGGTTCCGGGGCCGGTTCGAGGCCAATCATATGCCTGAATCGTGATAAACTGGTCTGCGGGAAAGGGGAATGTTTACATGGTATTTGAGGTCGGCGAGACAGTAGTTTACCCTCACCACGGTGCTGCAAAAATTGAAGAAATCAAGATGCGCACTGTCAAGGGCGAAGAGAAAATGTATCTCAAGCTCAAGGTGGCTCAGGGTGATCTGACCATTGAAGTTCCAGCAGAGAACGTTGACCTTGTTGGGGTCCGTGACGTTGTGGGCAAGGAAGGTTTGGAGCACGTATTTGACGTGCTGCGGGCCGAGTTCACTGAGGAACCCACCAACTGGTCACGCAGGTACAAGGCAAATCTGGAAAAGCTTGCATCCGGTGACGTCATCAAGGTAGCAGAGGTTGTTCGCGACCTTTGGCGCCGTGATCACGATCGGGGCCTTTCCGCAGGTGAGAAGCGCATGCTGGCCAAGGCCCGGCAGATTCTCATCTCTGAACTTGCTCTGGCTGAAAAGACTGATGAAGAGAAGGCTGCAAGCGTTCTCGACGAGGTCCTGGCTTCCTAAGAATTGAGCCCCGGGGGTACGCAAGTGCCTCCGGGGTTTCTTTTTGCCCTTTTTTGGACCACGTCGGCTGGCCAGGCGCGTCCTGGGGGCGGGATTCGGCCGGCCGGGCTGGCGGGCACGTAGGCTGGACAACATGAACAACGCACTTCCCCGCCCCGTCACCGCCGTCGTCATAGTGGCTGCCGGTTCCGGCGAACGGCTGGGTTACGGCATGCCCAAGGCGCGCGTGCCATTGGGGAGTGACACCATCCTCACGCACGCCCTCCGGGGTGTCGCGGCCGCCGGCGTTGCACGCCAGATCTGTGTGGCCCTGCCGCCCGGCGATACGATCCTGCAGGACTTGTGCGCGGCCTTCGCCGATGAGCTGCGGGCGGGGCATGACGGCAACCCGGAGCGCCCGCTTCCCGTGCTGACAACGGTCGACGGCGGCGCCACCCGTGCCGCGTCCGTCCGGTCAGCACTGGCAGCCTTACTGGACGGAACCGAAGCCGTCCTGGTCCACGACGCCGCCAGAGCGCTGACGCCCGAATACGTCTTCCACCGCGTTGTTGATTCCCTGGCCGCCGGCGCCGTTGCAGTGATTCCGGCAGTGACCGTGGTGGATACGGTGAAGATGGTTGCCCCCACCACCGGTGACGACATCAGCATCGCCCCGGAACTCGTGACAGGTACCGCCCCGCGGGAAGAGCTCCGTTCGGTCCAGACACCCCAAGGGTTCCGCCTGTCCACGCTGATCCAGGCCCATCAGGCGGCGTCGGGCTTTGACGAGAAACAAGCTGCCGCGGTCACGGACGACGCCATGCTGGTGGAACTGCTGGGCGTTCCGGTGCACGCGGTGCATGGCTCCACGCAGTCATTGAAAATCACCACGCCGCTGGATCTGATCATTGCCGAGGGGCTGCTGGAAGGCCCCCTGGGCATCCGCTGGGTGGAAGGCTGATCATGAGTGAAGCCAAGATGATCCTGCCCCGCACGGGTATTGGCCTGGATGTCCATGCCTACGCGTCCGAGGACCTTCCCCGTCCGCTCTGGCTGGGCGGGCTGTTCTGGGAAGGCGAGCGTGGCTTGGCCGGGCATTCGGACGGGGACCCGGTGGCCCATGCCGCCGCCGACGCCTTGTTCTCGGCCGCCGGCATTGGGGACCTCGGTACGCACTTCGGCACCGACCGCCCGGAGTTCGCCGGCGCCTCCGGCGTCACGCTGCTGGCCGAGGCGGCCAGGATTATCCGTGCTGCGGGCTTTGAGATCGGCAATGTGGCTGTGCAGTTCGTGGCTACCCGGCCCAAATTCGGCCCGCGGCGCGAAGAGTCCCAACGTGTGCTGAGCGAGGCCGCGGGGGCTCCAGTCAGTGTCACGGCAACCACCAGTGACGGACTGGGCTTCACCGGCAGGGGAGAGGGTATCTCCGCCGTCGCCACCGCTTTGGTCTATCCGCGTTGACGTACCCCGCTGATTCACCCGGGCTCTCCAGCCCGGATAGCGCGCGGGGCCAGCGCACAGGCCTTTTCCGCTAATCTGGAGCGGTGACTCTCCGCTTCCATGACACCGCTGCCGCCGAAGTCCGTGACTTCGTTCCCCTCGTCCCGGGAAAAGCGAGCCTGTACTACTGCGGAGCCACCGTGCAGGGCATGCCGCACGTGGGCCACATCCGCTCGGCGATCGCCTTTGACCAGCTCACGCGCTGGCTCGAGTACCGGGGTCTGCGGGTCACTGTGGTCCGCAACGTCACGGATATTGATGACAAGATCCTGGCCAAATCTGCCGAGTCCTTCAGCCCGGACTTCCAAGCCGGACCGGACACCGTCCGCGAGGAGGAATGGTGGGCACTGGCGTACCGCTACGAGCAGGCGTTCCTGCAGGCCTACGACACACTCGGCGTTGGCCGCCCCACGTATGAGCCCCGGGCAACCGGCCATATCCCCGAAATGCACGCGCTGATCCAGCAGCTGATCGACCGGCGCCACGCCTACCCGGCGCTGGACGATTCCGGCGACGTCTACTTCGACGTGCGCTCCTGGGACAAGTACGGGTCCCTGACCCGGCAGAACATTGACGACATGCAGGGTGCTCCGGACGCCGATCCCCGAGGCAAAAAAGACCCCCGCGACTTTGCGCTATGGAAGGGCTCCAAAGAAGGGGAGCCGACGACGGCGAGCTGGGCCTCGCCCTGGGGCGCCGGACGCCCAGGTTGGCACCTGGAATGCTCCGCCATGGTCACCAAGTATCTCGGCACCGAATTTGATATCCACGGTGGCGGACTGGACCTGCGCTTCCCGCACCACGAAAACGAGATGGCCCAGTCCCAGGCAGCAGGGCACGGCTTCGCCAACTTCTGGATGCACAACGGGATGGTGACCTACCAGGGCGAAAAGATGTCCAAATCCATCGGAAACACCATCAGCCCTTCGGAGATGTTGGACCTCGCGTCACCGCGGGTGGTCCGCTACTACCTCGGGCAGGCCCACTACCGCTCAGTGCTGGACTACCGCCCCACTTCGCTGGAAGAGGCGGCGGCCGCCGTCGATCGCATCGACGGATTCCAGGCGAAGGCCGTGGCCCGCTTCGGTACCGATTTCGGGTTTGTGGCGGGTAACTTCGGCCCGTCCACGGAGGCTCTCCGCACTTTCGAGGCGGCGATGGATGACGACCTGAACGTCCCGCGCGCCTTGGCGGCCCTGCACGAAACGGTGCGCGCCGGCAACAACGCCCTCGCAGAGGGCGACGACGAAGCGGGCCGGCATGCGATGAGCGCGGTCATGATCATGACCACTGCTTTGGGGCTAAACGCAGTTGCGGCGCCCGGCACCAGTAACGTCCGGGAATCGGCGGCCCTCAACGTCCTGGTGGAAGCCCAACTCGCGGCCCGCGCTCAGGCACGGACGGCCAAGGACTGGGCTGCCTCCGACGCCATCCGCGACACGCTGAAGGCGGCCGGCGTCGTCGTCGAAGATGGCCCGGATGGCGCTACCTGGAGCCTGCAACGGGACTGAACCGGCGATTTTACTTGATTCAGTAGACTGGTAAGCAGACTCAGTCAAACAATCAAGGGTGGAAAATCATGGCCAACAACGGTCGCCGGTCGGTCAAAGCAAAGAAGGGGCCAACCATCGGAACCGGTGGCCATGGCCGCAAGGCCCTGGAAGGCAAGGGTCCCACGCCCAAGGCGGAGGACCGCCCGTACCACAAGGCGCACAAGAGCAAACAGCTTTCCGAACGTTCGGCCGCCAAGCGCGGCACGGGCGCGCGCAGCGCCGGCGCCTCCCGTTCGGGCCCCAAGGGCCGCGCCACAGAGGAAGTTGTCACCGGCCGTAACTCGGTGGTCGAAGCCCTCCGCGCCGGGATCCCCGCGAAGGCCCTGCACATCGCCATCCGGATTGAAATGGATGACCGTGTTAAGGAGTCGCTGAAGATCGCCGCCGAACGCGGCATCCCGCTGCTCGAGACCGGCAAGGTCGAACTGGACCGCATGACGGAAGACGCCGTGCACCAGGGACTGGTCCTGCAGATCCCGCCCTACGAGTACCAGGACGCGTATGACCTGGCCGAGGAAACGGTGGACCGCTGGAAGAAGGGCCACGTAGCCAACGCTCCGCTGTTTGTTGCCCTGGACGGCATCACGGACCCGCGCAACCTCGGGGCCATCATCCGCTCCGTCTCGGCCTTCAGCGGCCACGGCGTCATCGTCCCGGAACGCCGCTCCGTGGGCGTTACAGCGTCCGCCTGGAAGACCAGCGCCGGCGCGGCCGTCCGTGTTCCGGTGGCACGTGCAGGCAACCTGAACAGTGCCCTGAAGCAGTTCAAGGACATGGGCATCTTTGTCCTGGGGCTCGACGGCGACGGCGATGTTTCGCTGCCCGACCTCACCCTGGCCACGGAGCCCGTCTGTATTGTGGTCGGTTCCGAGGGCAAGGGCTTGAGCCGCCTGGTCCGCGAAAACTGCGACCAGATCGTCTCCATCCCGATCAACTCCGCCATGGAATCGCTCAACGCCTCCATGGCCGTTGGCATCTCGCTGTACGAAATCTCCAGGCAGCGCGCCGTCAAGTAGTCCGAACGCTCTCTCACTTGATGGGGGTTCTGGCGCAACGCTCTCTCACTTTCCCGAAGAAAGTGAGAGAGCGTTGCCGTTTAAGCTGCGTTAAGTGAGAGAGCGTTGGGCCTAGAACTCCGACGGTTGGCCAGGTGAGCGGCGGGGGAAGTGACGTCATAAAAGCGGCAGTGCAGCTCACCAGCCGCTGGCCGCTACCATTGACGTGATGGTCATGCCGCTTTTCGATACCGCTTCCACCAAGGATGCCTCTTCGGCGTATCCGCTCGGTGTCAGCGTCCCGCGCCCGGGATCGGGAGCGGACTACGGGGTGCAGTCCAGCGCAAACGTGGCCGTGTACGCCCCAGCCGTAGAGAACCTCGAGATTGCCTACAAGGCCCCCGGCAGCGACTGGCATCTGCAGACACTGCCCAATGTCACGCACGGCGTGCACCACGGAATTGTTGAGGACTTCCCGTACGGATCGCTCTACGGTTTCCGCGCCACGTCCAAGGCGGACCTCTTGCCGCTGGCGGTCCCCGTCATGGACCTGGACGACGATGGCGGGCAGCCTCTTCTGCTCGATCCTTACGGCCGGGCGGTGGACCAGCGGGAAGGGTTCCTGACGAGCGTCCGAATGGCCGGCGATTTCGACTGGGGCAACGACGAACGGCCCCGGACACAATGGCGGAACACCATCATCTATGAGGCCCACGTCCGCGGCCAGAGCATGCTGCATCCCGATGTCCCCGAGGAACTGCGCGGAACGTATGCCGGAATGGCCCATCCGGCCATCATCGAACACTTCAAGAGCCTGGGCATCACTGCTGTCCAGCTGCTCCCGGTGCACTTCCACCTCGATGAAATGCACCTGCAGAACCTGGGCCTGACCAACTATTGGGGCTACAATACGGCAGCGTTCTTCGCGCCGCACGCGGCCTATGCCTCTCAGGCAGCGCAGGATACCGGACCGCACGCCGTCCAGGACGAGTTCAAGGGCATGGTCAAGCTGCTCCACGCCGCAGGGCTTGAAGTGATTCTCGACGTCGTCTACAACCACACCGCAGAGGGGGGCCCCGGCGGCCAGGCCATCAGCTTCCGCGGACTCGGTGAGGACACGTATTACCGCACGGACGGCCACGGCAAGTACATCGACACCACGGGCTGCGGCAACACGCTGAATTTCGGCGAGCCCCGGGTGGTCCAGCTCGTGCTGGATTCACTCCGGTACTGGGTGGACGAATTCCACATCGACGGCTTCCGCTTTGATCTGGCAGTGACGCTCTGCCGGAACGCGGACAACGACTTCGATCCCCGGCACCCGTTCCTGGTGGCCGTGGCCGCCGATCCTGTGCTGTCCGACGTGAAACTGATCGCCGAGCCCTGGGACGTCGGCTACGGCGGCTGGCAGACGGGACGGTTCCCGGGCGGCTGGGTTGACTGGAACGACCACTTCCGGGACGGCGTCCGCTCCTTCTGGCTGGCCGACAGGGCAGCCATCGACGCCGGCGGACATGGTGGCTCCGTGGCGCGGCTGGCTGATGCCTTGTCCGGATCGGCCGGGCTGTTTGAGGCGTCGGGCCGTTCCAGGCTAGCGTCCGTAAACCTCATCACGGCACACGACGGCTTCACCCTCAACGATCTTGTGTCCTATGACCGCAAACACAACGAGGCCAACGGCGAGCAGAACCGGGACGGGCACGGGGACAACCGCAGCTACAACCACGGCTTCGAGGGCCGGAGCGAGGACGAGGGCATCGTAGCGAAGCGGGCCCAGTCCCGGCGGAACCTCATGGCTTCCCTGATGATTTCCCTCGGCGTGCCCATGATCACTTCCGGCGACGAGCTGGCACGCACGCAGCAGGGCAACAACAACGCGTACTGCCAGGACAACGCCCTCGCCTGGCTTGACTGGACCCGCACTCCGGAATCGGCCGAGATGCTCCGCAGCACCAAGCGCTACGTCCGGCTGCGCAAGGAGTTCCTGGCAGGCCAACCGCATGGTTTTCCGGCTCGGGATGAGCAGTCGTATATCTACTGGTTTGATCACTCCGGAGAGCCCATGTCCATGGACCAGTGGAATGATCCCCGCCACCGGGTGATGCAGCTACTGCTCGGCTCCGACGACGGCACGGTCGCGGGCCTCGTGGTGGTCAACGGCAGTGCCTCCGATGTGAAGATCACACTTCCGGAACTCAAGAACGACGACGGAACGCCCCACCGGATGTTCGAACTCCGGCTGACCACGTCGCCGCTTCACGAGCTCCGCCAGGGTAGCCGCGTGGCGTCCGGCGAGACGGACCTCATTGAGGCGAACTCGATCAACCTCTACCGCACGTAGCTGCGGAGGGGATCACATTGCGCAACCGCTCCATCGCCGTGCTGGTCACCGGGTTGCTAGCCATTGCGGCGTTCGCTTTCGGCGGCCCCGGGCTCCTGGAGACCCTAACGGGAAGTACGACGCCGGAAGCCAGTTCCAGCGCGGCCCCGGTCCCAGAGGCTCCCATCACGCGTCCGGCGGAGGTTCCTGGCCCGGCGGCGGCTCCCGCCAACCCGTCCGGGCTGCCTGCAATCAAGGAATCCCAACTGCCGGCCGAAGCCCGGACCACCGGCTCCGAGGGCGAGAAGTATTACACCCAGGACCACTATGACTCGTTCAAATTCATCGCAGAAGGCAGCTGAACACTCTCATGAAGATTTACTCCGCCGATACCTGGACCATCGAAGAACTGCGGGAACAGGTCGCGGACGCCGGCCGTCGAAGCCTGGTGGTGCCCGCCGCCGACAGCAAGAGGGCTGTCTTGGAGACTTTTGGCGAAGTGCTCGCCTTCCCGGAGCATTACGGGGTGAACATGGACGCCCTGAACGATTCATTGCACGATTTCGCGGACAGCATCGGCGAGGACGGGAGTGCCCCGGTCACCATCCTCTGGCAGGTGGCCGCAGCGTTCCGCGGAGACCGGTCCTTCGGGATCATTTGCGAGGTCCTCCAGGATGCCGAGAGCTACGCCGGCCGTGACCTGGTGGTCACGGCCGTACTCCTCTAGTCATACCGGCGGGGATCAGGCGTTGACGATCAGCCCCAGCTCGGCTTGGGAAGCCAGTGCCTCGTGCCGGGGCAGTACGCGGACGGTGTAGCCGAAAGGACCCGACCGGTCGATGAGCAGCGAGCCGCTGAACAGGTGGCGCCCGTCGCCCAGGTCCTCTTTCGAGCTCAACTCCACCAAGATGACGTCCGTCAGGGTGTCGCTTTCCTCGGCGCGGCCATAGGCCACCTCCACTGAAACATCCTCCGGCGACAGGGTGTGCAGTGCGATATAGGCGTTCACCTGCAACGTGTCCCCGATCTGCGGATCCTCGGAAACGCCAACGGAGTCCACATGTTCAACGTGAAGCAGGGGCCACGCTGACCGCACCTTGGCCGTCCATGCCGCCAGGATGCGGGCCTGGGCGAAGGAGTCTGCAACGGCCCGGCGTCCGGCCTCGGCTGCGGGGCGGTAGAGCAGGTTGACGTAGTCGTGCAGCATGCGCTCGGCGGAAACGGCCGGGCCCAGATGGGAGAGCGTGTGCTTGATCATTGACACCCAGTGCGTGGGGACTTTCTCGGTGCCCGTCGTGGACGGTCCGGCGGCACCTGCATTGTCCGAAACCGTGTTCCCGTAGAAACGAGGCGACACTTGCGTTTCCAGGAGTTCGTACAGCGCTGCCGCCTCTATGTCGTCCCGCTCTTCGGGGGACGCGTCATTGTTGGCAGTGGGGATCGCCCAGCCGTTCTCGCCGTCGTACATTTCGTCCCACCAGCCGTCCATCACCGAAAGGTTCAACGAACCGTTGATGGCGGCCTTCATGCCCGAAGTGCCGCACGCCTCCAAGGGGCGGAGCGGGTTGTTCAGCCACACGTCGCAACCCGGGAAGAGCGTTCGGGCCATAGCAATGTCGTAATTCGGCAGGAAAGCGATGCGGTGGCGGACCTCGGGGTCGTCGGTGAAGCGGACCAGGTCCTGGATCATCTTCTTCCCGGCATCGTCTGCAGGGTGGGACTTTCCGGCGATCACCAGTTGGATCGGGTGCTTCGGATGCAGCAGCAACGCCTTGAGCCGGTCCGGTTCGCGAAGCATCAGTGTCAGGCGCTTGTAGGTGGGGACGCGCCGGGCGAATCCGATGGTGAGGACATCGGGGTCCAGGACGCTGTCGGTCCAGCCCAGCTCTGCGTCGGCAGCTCCGCGCTTCTTCCATGCCGCCCGGAGCCGGCGGCGTACGTCTTCGACCAGTGCTGTGCGCATTTCACGGCGCAGCGCCCAGACGTCGGCGTCGCTGACGTTGTAGGCAAGGTCCCAGCGGCCCATGGCTTCGGCCTCGGAGCCGAACTGTTCCCGCGCGAGCCGGGAGATGCGCCCGTCCACCCAGGTGGGCACGTGCACACCGTTGGTCACGGACGTGATGGGCACCTCGGAGTGGTCAAAGCCCGGCCACAGCGCCGAGAACATCCCGCGGGACACCTCGCCGTGCAGCTTGGCGACGCCATTGGCCCGCTGTGCCAGCCGGAGCCCCATAACGGCCATGTTAAAGACTGACGGATTGCCGTCGGCGTAGTTTTCCCGGCCCAGTTCAAGGATCCGGTCCACCGGTACTGCGGGCGCAAGCCCCGCCTGGAAGAAGTGGTGGATCTGGGAAATCTCGAAACGGTCGATGCCTGCCGGAACGGGAGTGTGGGTGGTGAAGACCGTTGACGCCCGGCCAGCCGCGAGGGCTTCGTCGAAGCTGAGGGCGGCGTCGCCGGCCATCAGTTCCTGGATGCGCTCAATCCCGAGGAAGCCGGCGTGGCCCTCATTGGTGTGGAACACCTCAGGCGCGGGGGTTCCGGTCAGCTGCTGGTACGCGCGCAGCGCCTTGACTCCGCCCATGCCCAGCAGGAGCTCCTGCTGGAGCCGGTGGTCGCCGCCGCCGCCGTAGAGGCGGTCGGTGATGCCGCGGGCGGCATCGTCATTGCCGGGAACGTTGGAGTCCAACAGCAGCAGGGGAACGCGTCCGACGTCGGCACGCCAGATGTGTGCCAGCAGCCGGCGGCCGTTGGGGAGCGGGAGCGAGATCTGCAGGGGCCGGCCGTTGCCGTCGGGGGACGGCTCACGGAGCAGTGTGAGCGGCAGCCCGTCCGGGTCAAGTACCGGATAGGTCTCCTGCTGCCAGGCGTCGCGGGAGAGGGACTGCTTGAAGTAGCCGGCCTGGTACAGCAGGCCCACGCCGATCAGGGGCACGCCGAGGTCGGAGGCAGCCTTAAGGTGGTCGCCGGCCAGGATACCCAGGCCGCCTGAGTACTGCGGCAGGACTTCGGTGATGCCAAATTCGGGAGAGAAGTATGCGATGGCGGCGGGGGCATCTTCGCCCAGGCCCTGGTACCAGCGGGGCTGCTCAAGGTACCGGTCAAGGTCCTCGGCGGCGGCCCGGACATGGTCCACCACCGTCTGGTCGGCGGCGAGGCGCTGAAACTCCTCGCGGCTGACCCGGCCCAGGAAACTGATGGGATCCTGGCCGGATTCCTCCCAGATGCGGGGGTTCAGGGCGGCGAAAAGTTCACGGGTGGGCCGGTGCCAGGACCAGCGCAGGTTGGTGGCCAACCGGGCCAGCGGCCTGATGGGTTCCGGGAGGACTGTTCTGACGGTAAATCTGCGGATTGCCTTCACCTGCGCCACACTAACTGACAACATCAACGTCTGGAACCGCTTTGGCTTTCTTTTAGGTAAATGACAGTTGGCGTGGCGGATAAGTCGAATCGCGGCGACGAAAAGCAGCGCAGGCTTAGCATTTTGGACCATTTCTCGCTAACGTCGAGGCTGTGACGACTAACTCAGTAACCCCTGCCGCCTCAAAGAAAAAGCCGAAAGGCAAAATCACAGACGGGCTAAGATTTGGCCGTTTCCCGATTACCGCCGTGCAGCCTGCGGTGGAAGGTGGAAAGTATCCTGCCAAGGCCTTGCCGGGGGAGGGAATTGTGGTGGGCGCCACCGCGTTCCGGGAAGGGCATGATCAGCTGGGTGTCAGCGCCGTCCTCCTGGATCCACGGGGGAAGGAGCGCCAGCGCGTCAGGCTGGCACCGCCCACAGGGGAACGCGGCCTCGGCACGGACCGCTGGGAAGGCATCCTCACGCCGTCGGCCGTTGGAAACTGGACGTTCTTCATTGAGGCGTGGCACGACCGCTTCGGAACCTGGCACCACAACGCCGAGGTCAAGGTAGCCGCAGGCATCGACGTGGAGCTGATGCTCGCGGAAGGTTCGGCGCTGCTCTCAGAAGCGGCCGCCGATGCCTCCCGGAATGCTTCGGACCGGCGCACCCTGCGCATGGCGTCTTCCATTCTGGCCAACGGGTCCCTGACTGATGAGGAACGCCTGGCAGCCGGCTTCGGCGCCGACGTCACCGACGTGGTGGACCGCCAGCCGATCCGAGAGCTGGTCACCTCTTCCGAGCAGTTCCCGCTGCTCGTGGAGCGCGATCTTGCAGGCCGCGGAGCCTGGTACGAATTCTTTCCCCGGTCCGAAGGCGCCGTCAAAGACCCAGCCACAGGGGCCTGGACGTCCGGGAATTTCCGGACCGCAGCGAAGCGGTTGGACGCAGTGGCGGAGATGGGCTTCGACGTGCTCTATATGCCGCCGATCCACCCCATCGGCGTCCAGCACCGCAAGGGCCCCAACAACACCCTGATTGCCGGCCCGCACGACCCCGGTTCGCCCTGGGCCATCGGCGCCAAGGAGGGCGGCCACGACGCCATCCACCCGGAGCTCGGCACGTTCGAGGACTTTGACGCCTTTGTTGCCCGCGCCAACGAACTTGGCCTGGAAGTCGCCCTGGACCTGGCGTTGCAGGCCGCGCCGGACCACCCCTGGGTGCAGTCCAACCCGGAATGGTTTACCACCCGGGTTGACGGGAGCATCGCGTATGCGGAAAACCCGCCCAAGAAATACCAGGATATTTTCCCGCTCAATTTCGACAATGATCCGGAAGGGCTTGCGAAGGAAATCCTGCGGGTCGTGCTGCTGTGGGTCAGTCATGGCGTGAAGATCTTCCGGGTGGACAATCCGCACACCAAACCGGTGTGGTTCTGGGAATGGCTCATTGGCCAGGTCAACAAAAAGACCCCCGGCGTGGTGTTCCTCGCGGAAGCGTTTACGCGGCCCGCCATGATGCACGCCCTGGGCCGGGCAGGATTCCAGCAGTCCTACACCTACTTCACGTGGCGGAACACCAAGAAGGAACTGGAAACCTACTTCGCCGAAGTCAGCCACGAATCGCCGGCGTACTTCCGGCCCAACTTCTTCGTCAACACACCGGACATCCTCACGGAATACCTGCAGTTCGGCGGGCCGGCGGCGTTCAAGATCCGCGCCGCATTGGCCGCCACCGCCAGCCCGCTGTGGGGCGTTTATGCCGGCTTCGAACTCTATGAGCATGTTGCCCGCCCCGGTGCCGAGGAGTACATCGACAACGAGAAATTCGAATACAAGGCCCGTGACTGGGACGCTGCCGCGGCCTCAGGCCGGACCCTGGCGCCGTATCTGACCAGGCTCAACGCGATCAGGCACAGCCACCCGGCGCTGTTGGACCTGCAGAATCTCACGGTCCACCAAAGCACCGACGACGCCACGGTGGTGTACTCCAAACACAAGACCCTGCCGGACGGCACGAAGGACACCATCATTGTGGTGGTCAACGTTGATCCGCACGGCACCAGGGAGAGCACCATTTCCCTCGACCTGGCTGCCCTTGAACTTGACCCCGAGGACCTCTCGCCCAACGGCGGGTTCCGGGTGGAGGACCTCATTTCCGGAGAATCCTGGGAGTGGGGCGAATACAACTACGTCCGCCTGGACGCGCACGTTGAACCCGCACACATCCTAAGCGTGAGGAGATTGCATCAGTGAGCTTTAACCCGCAGAGTTCCAGCCAGCATTTCACCCCCAAAAGCACATTTGAGCTGCATGCTCCGGGCCTGGCCCACGATCCGCTTTGGTATCGGAAAGCCGTATTTTATGAAGTGCTGGTACGGGCCTTCGCGGATGCGAACGGCGACGGTTCGGGCGACTTCACCGGCCTGATCGACCGGCTGGACTACCTGCAGTGGCTCGGCATCGATTGCCTGTGGCTCCCGCCGTTCTTCCAGTCGCCGCTGCGTGACGGCGGCTATGACATTTCGGACTACAATTCCGTCCTGGATGAATTCGGCACCATCAGCGACTTCAAGCGGCTGGTGGCCGAGTCCCATGCCCGCGGCGTCCGGGTCATCATTGACCTGCCGCTGAACCACACCTCGGACCAGCACCCCTGGTTCCAGGAATCGCGCAAGGACCCGGACGGTCCCTTCGGCGACTTTTACGTGTGGAGCGATACGGACGAGAAGTACCAGGACGCTCGCATCATTTTTGTGGACACCGAGGAGTCCAACTGGACCTTCGACCCCATCCGCCGGCAGTTCTTCTGGCACCGCTTCTTCGGCCACCAGCCTGACCTGAACTTTGAAAACCCCAAGGTCATCGAAGCGCTCTTTGACGTGGTCCGTTTCTGGCTGGACCAGGGCATCGACGGTTTCCGGGCGGACGCCATCCCGTACCTCTTCGAGGAAGAGGGGACCAACTGCGAAAACCTGCCTGCCACCCATGACTTCCTGCGCAAGTTGCGGGCCATGGTGGATGAAGGCTACCCCGGCCGCGTCATCATCGCCGAGGCCAACCAGCCGCCCAACGAGGTGGTGGAGTACTTCGGAACAGCCGAAGAGCCCGAATGCCACATGGCCTTCCACTTCCCCATCATGCCGCGCCTGTACTACGCCCTGCGTGACCAGAAGGCCGCTCCGATCATCGAGACCATGCATGACACCCCGGAGATCCCCGAAGGGGCGCAGTGGGGAACGTTCCTGCGCAACCACGATGAACTGACGCTGGAGATGGTCACGGCCGACGAGCGTGCGGCGATGCTGGGCTGGTACGCGCCGGACCCCCGGATGCGCGCCAACATCGGGATCCGGCGCCGGCTTGCACCGTTGCTGGATAATTCCCGGGCCGAGATCGAACTGATCAATGCCCTGCTGCTCTCGCTGCCTGGCAGCCCGTTCCTGTACTACGGGGACGAGATCGGCATGGGGGACAACATCTGGCTCGATGACCGCGATGCCGTGCGTACCCCCATGCAGTGGAACCCTGACCGGAACGCAGGGTTCTCCAACGCTGATCCCGGCAAGCTCTACCTGCCGGTCATCCAGTCATTGGTGTACAACTACAACATGGCCAATGTGGAAGCCGAGGCCGCGCACTCCGGTTCGCTTCTCCGCTGGACCCGGCAGATCCTCAGCGTCCGCAAGAACCACCCTGTCTTCGGGCTGGGCGCGTTCAAACATGTCGAAGCGGACCACGACGCCGTGGTGGCGTATCTCCGGGAACTTTCGGATGACAACACTGCGGGGCTGCCCGGCGAAACCATCCTGTGCGCCTTCAACCTTTCGCAGCACCCTGTCGCGGCAAAACTGCGGATTCCGCAGTTTGCCGGCCGCGGACTGCGCGATGTGTTCGGAGGGCAGCCGTTCCCCGGGATCGATGACGACGGAACGCTGACGCTGACCCTGGGAAGCCATGACTTCTTCTGGCTGCGGATCCGCTCTGCGACGTCCAACCCGGCCTCCCCGTACACGCAGGCACTGCCCATCCTGTCCATCGAGAACTGACATGGCCCAGCCCACTCTCACAGCCACACTGAGCACTGTCCTTCGCGAATGGCTTCCGCGCCAGCGGTGGTTCCCTGTGAAGACAGCCGATTTTTCGCTGGAACAGGCAGGCAGCCTGAGCCTCGAGGATCCAGCCGGGCAGGCACGGCTGGAGATATTCCTGCTGGCGGTTGCCTCCCGAACGGCCGACGGCGGTCTCCGCACTGACGTGGTCCAGGTCCCGCTGAGTTACCGTGCAAGTCCGCTTGCGGGAGCGGAGCGGGCACTGGTGGGCCAGGCTCCCGAGGCCGGCATGGCGTGGATCTACGACGCCGTGCACGATCCTTCCTTTGTGTCCTCCTGGCTGGAGCTGATCCGGGCTGAAGCAGGCTCAAGCACGGGTTCGGCGACCGGCCACCGCACCCGGTCGGAGCACCGGTTGCCTACCGCGCACGGAATGGTCAAAGTCCTCGCCGGCGAGCAGTCCAACAGCTCGGTCATTGTTGACGACGGCGAGTCCGCGGCGATCGTGAAATTTTTCCGCGTTCTCTCTGAAGGGGTTAATCCTGAGGTTGAGGTAGGGGCGGCACTGACCGCCCAGGGCACCTTCGAGGTTCCGGCCACGTTGGGGTGGGTCCGCGGCGAATGGCAGACTCCGGCGTCATCGGGGCTCCCGACACAGGCGCCATCGCAGGGCGAGCTTGCCGTAGCCCACGAATTCCTGGCCGGCGGCCGCGATGCCTGGCGCCTGGCCGTGGATGCCGCCCGCACCGGCGCCGATTTCACCGCCGAAGCTTATGCCCTGGGTGCCGCCACAGCCACTGTCCACCGCAGGCTGGCGGAAGCGCTTGGCACGGCAGTTGAACCCGCCCCCGGTCAGGTTATTGCGCCCGGAGTAGCCCAGCGGGTCCGGCAGGCATGGGCGGAAGCCGGTGCCGCCGTCGGGCCTTACGACGACGCCCTGGAGGCGCTTGTCGGCGAGCTCGACGGCGTGCCGGCGGGGCCGCTGCAGCGGATCCACGGCGATCTTCACCTCGGCCAGATCCTGCAGGTCCCCGGCCACGGCGCCGCGCCGGGCCGGTGGGCCATCCTTGATTTTGAAGGTGAGCCACTGCGGCCCATCGCCGAACGCAATTTTCCCGACGTTCCGCTCCGCGATGTGGTGGGAATGCTCCGCTCATTCGACTACGCGGCAGGCGCGGCAGAACGCGAATATCAGGGCGCCCGCGTGCCGGAGTCCTGGGTCGATGATTGCGCGGATGCGTTCCTTGCCGGCTATGCCGCAGTCACACCTGGGACCATCGACCGGACGTCACCGCTCTTTGTGGCATTGTGGCTGGACAAGGCCCTTTACGAAGTCGTTTATGAATTGCGCAACAGGCCTGACTGGCTGGCCATTCCAACGAATGCGTCCAGGCGGCTCCTTAGCGTTAAAGGCTCCGGCGATCAGGCCCGGGCAGCATCGGAAGGTATCAAAATGACAGGCTCAGCACGTACAGACCGGCCCCGCGTGCCCCTACACGTGGACCCGGAAACCTTGGCCCGTGTGGCTAACGGCGAACACCACGCCCCGCACTCGGTGCTTGGTGCCCACCTGGACGACCACGGCCATGTGACCGTCCGGACGGTCAAGCACCTCGCGGAGGCAGTGAACGTGGTGACCGCCGGTGGTGCGGTGCCCATGACGCATGAGGACAACGGTGTTTGGGTGGCAGTCCTGGAGCCGCTGCAGGCCGGCCACGTGCCCGACTATCGGCTGGAGGTCACCTACCCCGGTGCCGCGCCGCTGACCGTGGACGAGCCCTACCGCTACCTGCCCACCGTGGGTGAAGTAGACCTGCACCTGATCGGCGAGGGCCGGCACGAAAAGCTCTGGGAAGTCCTTGGCGCCCACGTCCAGCACTACAAGTCCTCCCTCGGCGACGTTGACGGCGTCTCCTTTGCTGTGTGGGCGCCGAACGCGCAGGCGGTCCGCGTCAAAGGCGACTTCAACGCCTGGGACGGCCGGCAAAACTCACTCCGCTCGCTGGGATCCTCAGGCGTGTGGGAAGTCTTCCTGCCGGGTGTTTTAGCAGGGGCGTGCTACAAGTTCGAGATCAAAACGAAGGGCGGCTACTGGGTCGAAAAGGCCGACCCCCTGGCCTTCGGCACCGAGGTCCCGCCGCTGACAGCTTCCAGGGTGGTGGAGCAGTCGTACGCGTTCAAGGATGCCGAGTGGATGGAGGCGCGCGCCCAGCGTGACCCGCACAATTCGCCGATGAGCGCCTACGAAGTCCACCTCGGATCCTGGCGCCTTGGCCTGGGCTACCGTGAGCTCGCCAAGGAGCTGGTGGACTACGTCAAATGGCTGGGCTTCACGCACGTTGAGTTCATGCCCGTGGCCGAACATCCTTTCGGCGGTTCCTGGGGCTACCAGGTGACGTCCTACTTTGCGCCGACCTCGCGCTTTGGCCATCCGGACGAATTCCGGTTCCTGGTGGATTCGCTGCACCAGGCCGGGATCGGCGTGCTCCTGGACTGGGTCCCGGCGCACTTCCCCAAGGATGCCTGGGCGCTGGCCCAGTTCGACGGCGAACCCCTGTACGAACACGCCGACCCGAACCTGGGCGAGCACCCAGACTGGGGAACGCTGATCTTCGACTTTGGCCGCACCGAGGTGCGGAACTTCCTGGTCTCCAACGCGCTGTACTGGCTTGATGAGTTCCACATCGACGGCCTCCGGGTTGATGCAGTGGCGTCGATGCTGTACCTGGACTACTCACGCGAAGAGGGGCAGTGGTCACCCAACCGCTTTGGCGGACGCGAGAACCTGGAAGCCATCTCCTTCCTGCAGGAGGTAAACGCCACGGTCTACAAGACCCACCCCGGTGCGGTAATGATCGCCGAAGAGTCCACAGCTTTCCCCGGAGTCACTGCTCCCACCAGCCACGGCGGGCTGGGCTTCGGGCTCAAGTGGAACATGGGGTGGATGCACGACTCCCTCAAGTACGCCTCCGAGGAGCCGATCAACCGAAAGTGGCACCACGGTACGGTGACTTTCTCCATGGTCTACGCCTTCACCGAGAACTTCCTGCTTCCCATCAGCCACGATGAGGTTGTGCACGGCAAGGGCTCCATGCTCCGGAAGATGCCGGGGGACCGCTGGCAGCAGCTGGCCAACCTGCGCGCCTTTTTTGCGTACCAGTGGGCGCACCCGGGCAAGCAGCTCATTTTTATGGGCACCGAATTCGGTCAGGAGGCTGAATGGTCCGAGCAGCATGGACTGGACTGGTATCTGGCCGACATTCCCGCGCACCGCGGAATGCAGCTTCTCACCAAGGACCTCAACGAGATCTACAGTTCGACGCCTGCCCTCTATGCGCGGGATAACGAACCCGGTGGATTCCAGTGGATCAACGGTGGGGATGCCGAGCGCAATGTCCTGACCTTTGTCCGCTGGGACAAGGAAGGCAATCCGTTGGTGTGCGCCATCAACTTCTCAGGCGGTCCGCATGTGGGCTATGCCCTCGGCGTTCCCGCTGCCGGGGCCTGGACTGAAGTACTTAACACTGATGCTGCGTCCTATGGCGGTTCAGGTGTTTTGAATGGCGGTGAGCTGATTGCCCTGGACGAAGGGCTTGATGGGCAGCCGGCATCGTTGACCGTGACGCTGCCGCCGCTGGGTGCGGCCTACTTCAAGCCCGTTCCTTTGGCGGCCGGCTGACCGATTGGTGTGAACCCGCTCTCTTAAGGGCGGGGCGAAAAGCCCGGAATTCCTTGAGATTCCGGGCTTTTTGCTGCCCTCGGGGTAGCGCCGCAGGGGACCCCTTGGGGCCTGGTTGGTCATCTCGGCAAAGTGGTGGTAGAGTTTATTTCCGCGCTGCTCCACAGAGTCAGACCGAAAAAACCGACACGAAAGCCTCAGGCTGACGAAGTCGCGGATGCCGGTTTGACAAGATGGAGAACAGCCGGTAAGTTTGAAAAGTTGCTCCGGAGCGATCCACGGCCGATTGGTTGTGGTGGTGCCGGGTGTGTCTGTTGTTTGAGAACTCAATAGTGTGCCAAGTTTGTTGATACCAATTGTTTTATTGATTGGTTGTTTTGGCTGGGCCTGTCCACCCCGTG
>NZ_JBVAYS010000002.1:0-785929 GCF_055412785.1 Pseudarthrobacter lactosi | reverse complement strand
TGTAAAAACCAGACCCAATCCACGGGGTGGACAGGCCCAGCCAAAACAACCAATCAATAAAACAATTGGTATCAACAAACTTGGCACACTATTGAGTTCTCAAACAACAGACACATTCGAATAATTCTCGAAACAATTCATATTCAATGAATTCTTTTGTTTCGCTTTTCTTCGCTGCGATGTTTATAGCTTATTTCATTCTTATTCACTTTGCAAATCCGGGTTATTTTCCCGATATTCACTCTGCGGAACGAATCCGCCCATCAGAAAGTGAAGCTTTTCATCATTTTCGTGCTTTGCACACGATGAATTGCTTCTCTTGTGAAGGGGGTTTGTCGCCACTCAGCGGCGGCGACTCAGAAAACAATACACGCTCCCCCGCGGCCGTGCAAATCGGCTGCGGAGGAGCGTGAATTGGGGTTTGGGAAGGCTATGGAACCAGCACTTCGACAGTCGCCAGATTCTTCTTGCCGCGGCGCAGGAGCAGGTACTGGCCATGCAACAGCTCCGACTCGGAGATGACAGCTTCCGGGTCGGACACCTTCTCGTTGTTTACATAGGCGCCGCCTTCGCCAACAGTTCGCCGGGCTGCGGACTTGCTCTCCGACAGGCCAGATGCCACCAGCAGGTCGATGATCCCGAGGCCATCCACCTGGATACGGGCGGACGGAAGCTCGGATGTGGCTGCTTCCAGTGTTGGCCTGTCCAGGACGGTCAGGTCACCGTTGCCAAAGAGGGCAGCAGATGCGGCGATGACTTTCTCTGTGGCCTCCACACCATGGACCAGGGAAGTCACTTCGAACGCCAGCTTCCGCTGGCCTTCCCGCGCGAAGGGACGCTCGGCCACGGCGGCGGCAAGCGTTTCGATCTGCGCGCGGCTGAGGAAGGTAAAGACCTTGAGCCGGTCCACCACGTCAGAGTCGGCGGTGTTCAGCCAGAACTGGTAGAAGGCGTACGGGCTGCACATGCCGGCATCGAGCCAGATGGCGTTGCCTTCGCTCTTGCCGAACTTGGTGCCGTCCGAATTCGTGATCAGCGGTGTGCCCAGGGCATGCACACTCTTACCCTCAACCTTGCGGATGAGTTCGGTGCCGCTGGTGAGGTTGCCCCACTGGTCCGAGCCACCGGTCTGCAGCATGCAGCTGTAGTCGCGGAACAGTTGGAGGTAGTCCATGCCTTGCAGGATCTGGTAACTGAATTCGGTGTAGCTGATGCCTTCGTCGGAACTGAGGCGCGAAGCGACAGCATCCTTGCGAAGCATGGTGCCGACCCGGTAGTGCTTGCCGATCTCGCGCAGGAAGTCGATGGCGCTCAAAGGAGCAGTCCAGTCCAGGTTGTTAACCATTCGGGCCGCGCTGGGGCCATCGAAGCTGAGGAATCGGCGGACCTGGGCCTGCAGGTAGCCCACCCATTCGTTGACGGTGTCCTTGGTGTTCAGCGTGCGCTCGGCGGTGGGCCGTGGATCGCCGATCAGCCCCGTGGATCCGCCCACCAGGCCCAGCGGCTTATGCCCGGCGAGCTGCAGCCGGCGCATCACGAGGAGTTGGACCAGGTTTCCCAGGTGCAGGCTCGGCGCAGTGGGGTCGAATCCGCAGTAATAAGTGATCGGATCACCGGCAAGGAGCGTTTCCAGTTCCTCTTCATCGGTGGAGACGTGGACCAGGCCGCGCCACTTCAGCTCCTGCCAAACATTGGCGAAGGTGGGGTCGTTCTGCTGGGATTCGAGATCGTTGAGTTCTGACACGACTTCTAAGTTAGCAGGATCGGCGACGCCCGGCGCCGAAATGAGCAGCGCCGGGCGTCAACGGGTAAAGCGGACCGGGTCAGCCTTCGATGCCGGCCGGAATACCTTCGGCGGCGATCAGCCGGAGCCGCTGGGTGGGCCGGGTCATGGCAACGTACAGATCTCCCACGCGGCCGTGCTCGTGGTTGAGCATAACGGAGGGCTCCAGGACCACAACGCCGTCGAACTCCAGGCCCTTGGCCTCGCGCGGGCTGATGACCACGATGTCCTGTTCGTAGCTGCCTGCCCCGTTGCCGATGCGCCGGCCGTACACGGCGCGCAGCGCAGAGGTTGCTGCCGGCAGAAGGTCGCCGTCGGCAATCACGGCAAGCAGGCCGCCGTCGAGCGCTGCCAGTTCCTCAGGGAGCACGTCCACCAGACGGTTCACCACCTGTCCGGGGTCAACCTTGTCTATGACCGGAGCCCAGCGCCCCTCGCGGACGGCCTTCGGTGCGGAAACGACGAGTCCGGCGGCGTTGGCCATGCGGGCGGCCGCTTCGGCGATCTGGGAGGGGGTCCGGTAGTTGACGGTCAGCTCCTCCAGCTGCCAGCGGTCACCGAACATGGGCGCCAGCGCTCCTTGCCAGGAGTTTGCACCGGCAACAGAACTGGTCTGCGCGATATCGCCCACGATGGTGAAGGATTTCAGCGGGCAGCGGCGGACCAGCAGGCGCCATTGCATCGGCGACAGCTCCTGCGCCTCATCCACCACGATGTGGCCGAAGGCCCACGTGCGATCGCTGGTGGCGCGCTCTGCGGCCGTCTGGCGGTTCTCGCGCTCCTGGTTCTGGTCCGCGAGTTCCTCGGCGGTGATAAGGACGTCGACACCCATGTCCCCCATGTTCACCAGCGTCTGCTTGGCGTTGGCAAGGTCGCGGGCGCGGTCATGCTCCTGCTGTGCAAGCCCGCGGCCGGCAGCCGGGTCCAGGTCGCCAAGGAGCTCAGCGGCTTCGTCCAGCAGCGGGACATCGGCCTCGGTCCAGGGAGCATCAGCGGGGCGCAGCAGCAGCGACTGCTCCTTTAGGGACAACTGTGGCGTGCAGGCGGCCAGGACTGCGGGCTTGCTCAGAAGCTCCGTGATCAGCTTCTCCGGAGTCATCGGCATCCAGCACAGGTTCAGGATGGTCCGGACGTCGCGGGCCGTGCGTACATCTTCGGCCAGGTAGGAGCGGTCGGCATTGTTGCCGATGCTCCCGGCCTCCACGAGGTCGGTCATCTGCTCGGTCAGTTCGCGGAGCAGAATCTTGATGAACGTCAGGCGTGCTTCGTTGTGGGGCTTGCCGGTGGACCGGGCACGTTCGCGCGCACGGCTTACCTGCCGGCGCGTCAGCACCAGCTTGCGGCCGTCGACGTCCAGGACGCGGTCTTCGGCGGGGATCCGCTGCCGGTTCGCCACGGCATTGGCCACAACCTTCACCATGTCCAGCCGCCCCTTGAGGGCCGCAACGTCTGCCTCGGGTTCAGCAACAGCTTTGATCCCCGGCATTAGGCGACCCACGCTGGCCATAACCACGCCGGTCTCACCGAGCGAGGGAAGGACACGTTCGATGTATTTCATAAACGATGACGACGGGCCAACCAGCAGCACCCCGGCAGTCTTCAGCCGCTCCCGGTGCGTGTAAAGGAGGTATGCGGCCCGGTGCAGCGCCACAGCAGTCTTGCCGGTACCGGGACCACCCTGTACCACCAGGGCGCCGGAGATGGATGACCGGATGATGCGGTCCTGCTCGGACTGGATGGTACCGACGATGTCCGACATCCGGCCGGTGCGCTTGGAGTCCAGAGCCGCCAGCAGTGCGCCTTCGCCCTGCAGTGATGCATCGTCCGCGAGCATGTCCGCATCAAGGACGTCATCCTCGATGGCTTTGACTTCCCGGCCTTGCAGAATCAGGTGCCGCCGGCGGCGGACGCCCTGCCGGTCAAACGCCGTTGCCTGGTAAAAGTGGCCCGCTTCGGGCGCGCGCCAGTCCACCATGAGCCGCTGAAGGTCATCGGTGGTCAGGCCGATGCGGCCAATGTACTGGGCCTCACCGGAATCCAGGTCGAGGCGGCCGAAGACCAAACGGTCATCGACGGCGTCGAGCTGGGCAAGGCGGTCCTCGTACAGCGCGGCAAAGGCGTCGCGTTCGGAGACATTCTGCATGGTGCCCACGGCACCGGCCCGGCGGACCTGTGCCAACTGCAGGCGCTTTTCCGTGCGGAGCTCTTCCAGCCGCGCGTACAGGCCGGCAACATAGTTCCGTTCGTGGGCCAAATCGGCGTCGAGCATTAAACGTTCCCCTATCGCAAAAGACAGACCGTCCATTCTACAACCATTTCGGTTAACGCGCCCGCCGGTCCCCGGCCCCGGAAGTCACCCACTGTTCATCTTCCGGCCGCCCACATCCGTAGCTGCGCCGCCCCGTGGGTGATTCAATGCTGCAATGCGCCACGAAAGCGTCCTGACGGGGTACGGGCTTTCCCTCCTCCCGTTGGCTCCACACCATGCCGAAGGGATGTTTGACTTCGTGGACGCCGCGATGTGGGCAGGGATGGCGGCGCCTCTGCCGGCCACAGCGCACGAGCTCGCAGGACTGTTCGCGGCCAGGATTGAGGACCCGGCCAGCCTGGCCTTCGCCGTGACGGACCAGCGGACGGGGGCGCTCCTGGGCACCACCGCCCTGAATGCCTTCGATCCCGCCCAGCAGCGCGTGGAAGTGGGCGGCACCTTCTTTGGGCGGCAATTCTGGGGCACGCACACCAACCCCGCCAGCAAGTACGCCCTGTTGGCCTTTGCGTTCGACGTCCTTCAAGTGCAACGCGTCGCGTTCCGCTGCGATGCACGCAATGCGCGCAGTGCAGCAGCCATCGAACGGCTGGGGGCAACGTTCGAGGGTGTACTGCGCAGCCACCGTATGGCACCTGACGGCACACGCGCGGATTCCGCGGTGTTCTCGATCCTGGCGACGGAATGGCCCGCGGTGCAGCAGCAACTCCAGCGCCGGCTGGCGTCGTTCGCCCTGGCGGGAGACCACCCGGGCGGGACAGACTATGCCCGGCGTACCTTCGCCGCCTTGTAGCGGGACACAGTGGGATCGCCGGGCAGCCAGAAGCGCCACGGATACTCTGCGGAGCCGCCGGCGCCGGAGACGCCTACCCTTGGCCCGGAACTGAACGCGGGAACCGGTGCCGACGGCAGCCGCAGCTCGAAGGGGTCAGCCAGCGCATCCCGGCCGCTGTCGGCAGTGGTGAGGGCAAGCGTGGTGGCCAGCCGGGCCGGGCCGCTCGCCAGGTCGAGAGCCGATTTCGACGTCGGACGCCGCACCAGCGCAAGGTGTTGCCCCTCCACCACCTCGCCCGCCCGCAGCAGGACGGCTGACGCGGCGCCCGCAGGGCCGCAGACGATATTGGCGCAGTAGTGCATGCCATACGTGAAATAGACGTAGAGGTGGCCGGCGGGGCCGAACATGGGCGCGTTGCGTGCCGTGGGGCCGCGGAACGTGTGGGAGCCCGGATCCGGATGCGACGAGTCGCCTGGACCCATGTACGCCTCCACCTCGGTGATCCGCACGGCCACTGTTCCCTCGTGGCTGTGGTGTGTCAGGACGGATCCCAGCAGTTGCGGTGCGACCCTCCGCGCATCGCCCGACAGCAGTCCGCGGAGTTGTTCCGGAGCCGTGGGGCTGTTGCTGACGCTCATGGTCCGACTCTACCCAACGCCCACGGCCGTGTCCGATTTCCGCTAGCAGTCGCGGCGGCCGGCTGGCAGGATGGAGGACATGGACTTCTGGCAGCGCTACCGCGCGATTGACGCGCGGGACACCCGGTTCGACGGGCAGTTCTACACCGCTGTCCGGACCACCGGCATCTACTGCCGTCCGTCCTGCCCCGCCCGGACCCCTAAAGCGGTCAACGTCACCTTCTACGAGACCTCAGCGGCAGCCCACGACGCCGGCTACCGGGCGTGCAAGCGCTGCCTCCCCGAGGCGGTGCCCGGCACACCAGCGTGGAACATCCGGCAGGACCTCGCGGGCCGGGCGATGCGCCTGATCAACGACGGCGTGATCAACCGGGACGGGGTGGAAGGCCTGGCCGCCAAGCTGGGATATTCCTCCCGCCAGCTCAACCGGATCCTTAGCCACGAGCTTGGTGCCGGCCCGCTCTCCCTGGCCCGGGCCAGCCGCGCCCAGACCGCCCGCACGTTGCTGGTGTCCACGGCGATGAAGCTGGCGGACATCGCATTCGCGTCCGGCTTCAGCAGCGTCCGCCAGTTCAACGACACCATGGTGGAGGTATTCGCCATGACTCCCACTGCCCTGCGCGCGACCGCCAGGCACCACCACTCCCCCGCTGCCGCGACATCCCTGACGTTGAGCCTGCCGTACCGCGAACCGTTCGATCCCGGCATCTTTTCCTTCCTGGCTGTCAGGGCGATCCCAGGGATCGAGGCGGGGACACCGACGTCGTACGCCCGGACCTTGCAGCTTCCGCATGGTGGGGCCCGCTTCAGCGTGACGTACGACGGCGGCGCGCCGGGACGGCCGCTGACCCTCACCATCGGTGCGGTGGACCTCCGGGACCTGCCCGCCCTGCTGAGCAGGGTACGCCGGCTCTTCGATCTTGACGCCGATCCGGTGGCCATCGACAGCGCCCTGTCGCAGGAGCCCCGCCTGGCCGCCTCTGTTGCCAGTGCGCCAGGAATCAGGATGCCCGGGGCTGTGGACCCGCAGGAGCTGCTAATCCGGGCGATGATCGGGCAGCAAATCACGGTGGCCGCTGCGCGGACCGCACTGACGCAGCTGGCCGCCGCAGGAAGCCCCAGCCTGGTCCCCGGCGAGGGACTCGACCGGATGTTTCCCACGTCGACCGAAATAGCGGAGGCCGGTTACTCGCTGCTGCGCGGGCCGCAACGCCGGATTGACTCCATCCATTCAGCCGCGTCGGCCCTCGCTGGCGGCCACCTGGATTTTGGCTACGGGGACGATCTGCCGGGACTCGGCGCCAAGCTGCTTCCCCTTGCCGGTGTGGGCCCGTGGACGGTCGGCTACGTGGCAATGCGTGTGCTCGGCGCGCCGGACGTGTTCCTGGCCAACGACGCCGCGGTGCGCAACGGCATCCGGGCGCTCGCCCCAGCCCCCAGCCAAGATGGCCGCGGTGCTGACTCGCCCGGCATGGCGGCCAGCCCGGACTTCCGCGAGGTCAGCCCGTGGCGGTCGTATGCCACCATGCACCTCTGGCGCGCCGCCGCGGCGCCCAAATCCACCCAACGTGCACAAGCCGTTCCAGAGAAAGCGATGCTATGAAAGCCCAGCTGTTAGTGATGTCCACCCCGGACGGCCCGTTCACCATCCTGGCGCAGGACGGTGTGGTCCTGGCCTCTGGCTGGACGGCCGAGTCCGGCGAGCTGACCGGCCAGATCCACCCCGAGCTGCGTCCGGGCGACGTTGAGGCGGTGACGGATCTGGGCAGCATCTCCCGGGCAGTGGAAGCGTTCTATGCCGGAGACCCCGCACCGGCCATGGCCGTTCCGGTCCGGCAGAAATCGGGGCCATTCCGGTCGCACGCCTGGGATGTGCTGAGGACCGTCAGCCCCGGCGCGCCGGTGACGTACACCGAGTACGCCGAACTTTCCGGAAATCCGAAAGCGGTCCGCGCCGCCGCCAGCGCCTGTGCCTTCAACGCGGCAGCCTTGTTTGTGCCGTGCCACCGCGTCATCCGCACCGATGGCTCCCTGGGCGGTTTCCGCTGGGGCCTGGCCATCAAGGAGAGCCTGCTGGCGCGGGAGGCAACGGAAAGCCTGCTCGCCCGCGAAACCGGCTAGGGGCTACCGCGCTGCGGGTGTCCCGGATGGTGTGGCTCCGGCTGCGGGTGTCCCGGATGGCCACG
The DNA here is from genome assembly GCF_055412785.1 of Pseudarthrobacter lactosi. NCBI lineage: Bacteria > Bacillati > Actinomycetota > Actinomycetes > Micrococcales > Micrococcaceae > Pseudarthrobacter > Pseudarthrobacter lactosi. The sequence continues at coordinate 778,281 of NZ_JBVAYS010000002.1, read as the reverse complement.
GCAGCAGTTCCGGGAGGTCCACGCCGTCAGCGGCGGCTGTGGCACGCAGGCTGCCGAGCGACGGTTCACGGCCGGCCAGCCAGGCGGCGATGTCGGTGATCATGCCGCTGATGACGGTGGAGCGGCCGCCGCCAAGGGTCACGGGCGGCAGCCCAAGCGGCTGCAGCACCAGTTTCTCCCCCGCCGGAACGCGGGCCGCCAGGAAGTCGAAGAGGTGCTCACAGAATTTCCGGCTCCACGTCTCGGGGCCGAGTCCAGTGTCCAGATCAGCCGTGTGGATCACCAGTTCCCGCCAGAGCGCGAGACCGCCGTCGAAGACCACTCCGCCCCGGTAGGCAATGGGCGCCTGCCAGCCGGAGTCGGCTTCCAGCGAGTCAAAGGCCTGCAGCGCCCGATCCAGGCCTGCCTGTACATCGGCCGTGTGGTCATCCGCGGTGTGGCCTGCCGCCATCTCGATGGCCTTCGTGCGGCCGTCCTGGCCTCCGTCATACAGCTCAACGGTGGCACCGCGGGCAGCAAACTCCAGCTGCCGGGCCATGGCATTGGAGATGCCGGCAAGGTGCGCCAGGACGTGCCCACGGGTCCAGCCCGGGAGTCCCGAGGGTGCCTTAACATCCTCATCGGTGAATTTCGCGGCGGTGGAGGCCACGGTGTGGGCGGCCTTATGCAGTTCGGCGAGCAGGTCAGCAGGTGCGGGAGCTGTCATGGCGCCCATCCTAGCTGAGCCAAGATGCCGTCCGGTCCGTAGCGGTGCCGGATGTGCCGGCGGTCGTGGCGGGCCTGCCAGAACTCCAGTTCCGTCGGCCTGACCGCGTAGAGCTGCCAGTCCGGATTGTCGCTGCCATCGGCTGCCGGGCGCCCGTGCCAGTCTCCCGCCGACGCTTCGGCGGACAGCTCAACCACCGGGCCGGCGACCCGGACCTGCCGGCCCTGCTGCGGCCAGTAGAAGTTCAGGGCCGCGCTCGGGTTGGCGGACAGCTCCCTGCCTTTCCGGGACGTGCGGGACGTAGCGAAGTGCCAACCGTCGTCGTCGATGTTCTTCAGGATCAACATCCTCGCAGAGGGCTGGCCGTTTCCGTCCGCCGTGGCCAGGCTGCAGGCATGCGGCTGCAGCACGCCGGCAGCAAGGGCTTCGTCCAGCCACAGCTTGAACAGGGCCACCGGATCTGCCGGAGCTTTGGCCGGGTCGAAGTCCGGCAGGTCGGCAGGAAAATCGGGCAGGGCCCGGAGTTGGTTCCGGAAGGCATCGCTCATGGCGCAAGCGTAGCCCGGAGTCCTCAGCGGCAAACGCACAACGCTCTCTCACTTAAAGCATCAAAAACGGCAACGCTCTATCACTTTCCTCAAGAAAGTGAGAGAGCGCTGGCCAAAATGACGCATTTAGTGAGAGAGCGTTGGGTTTAGGCGGCGTACCCGCGCACCCCGGCAAGCTCGCCTTCGAGGGCAAGCAGCTGGCGTTCGACGGCGGCGGGCGCGGTACCGCCCTGGGAGTTCCGGCTGTTGAGCGACCCCTCCGTGGAGAGCACTGTGCGGACCTCCGGAGTCAGGTGCTCGGAGATGGCAAAGTACTCCTCATCCGTCAGGTCCCACAGCTCCACGCCGCGGCCTTCGGCCTGCTTCACGGCCGCTCCGGAGAGCTCATGTGCCTCGCGGAACGGAACGCCCTGACGGACCAGCCATTCGGCGATGTCCGTGGCCAGCGCGAAGCCCTGCGGTGCCAGCGACTCCATCCGTTCCGTGTTGAACTTCAGTGTCGCGATCATGCCGGACACTGCCGGGAGCAGGACCTCCAGCGTGTCGGCGGCGTCGAAGACCGGTTCCTTGTCCTCCTGCAGGTCGCGGTTGTACGCGAGCGGCAGGCCCTTGAGCGTGGCCAGCAGCCCGGTCAGGTTGCCGATCAGGCGCCCTGCCTTGCCGCGGGCCAGCTCGGCGACGTCCGGGTTTTTCTTCTGCGGCATGATCGAGGAACCGGTGGAGTAGGAATCGTGCAGGGTCACAAAGGAGAACTCCTTGGTGGCCCACAGGATGACTTCCTCCGAGACGCGGGACAGGTCCACGCCGATCATCGCCGTAACCCACGCAAATTCGGCGAAGACATCGCGGGAGGCGGTGCCGTCAATCGAGTTGTGCGTGGCGGAGAAGAAGCCCAGGTCCGCCGCGACGGCCTCCGGGTCGAGGCCCAGCGACGAGCCCGCGAGGGCACCGGAGCCGTACGGCGAAACCCCTGCGCGCTTGTCCCAGTCCTGGAGCCGCTGCACATCGCGCAGCAGCGCCCAGGCATGGGCCAGCAGGTGGTGGCTGAGCAGGATGGGCTGGGCATGCTGCAGGTGCGTGCGGCCGGGCATGGCCACACCCTGGTGTGCCTTGGCCTGGTCCACCAGCGCCTCGATGGTTGCCAGCACGCCGCGCGCGATGATCCGGGCGTGGTCACGCAGGAACATGCGGCCCAGCGTGGCCACCTGGTCGTTGCGGGACCGGCCGGCGCGGAGCTTGCCGCCCAGCTGGGTGCCGGCGCGCTCGATCAGGCCGCGTTCCAGTGACCCGTGCACGTCCTCATCGGATTCCGCCGGCAGGTACGCGCCTGAGGCGACATCGTCATCCAGCCGGCTCAGGGCATCCAGCATCCCGTCGAGCTCGGCGTCGTCCAGCAGCCCGGCCTTGTGCAGCACGCGAGCGTGCGCTTTCGAGCCGGCGATGTCGTAGCGGGCCAGCCGCCAGTCAAAGTGCGTGGATTTGCTCAGCGCCGCGAGGGCGTCCGCGGGGCCGCCGGCGAATCGGCCGCCCCACAGTGCGCCGGTGTTCGTCGAGCCGGTGGTTGAGCCTGTCGAAACCGGAGTCTGCTCAGCCAACGGTTTACTTTCCTGCGACGCGGATATCGCGGCCGGAGGCAACCTTGGCGGACATGCCCCACAGTTCGATGAAGCCGCGCGCCATGGACTGGTCGAACGTGTCGCCGGTGTCGTAGGTGGCGAGGTCGAAGTCGTAGAGCGAGGTCTCGGAGCGGCGTCCGTTGACGATCGCCTGTCCGCCGTGAAGCACCATGCGGATGTCACCGGTGACGTACTGCTGCGTGTCTTCGATGAAGGCGTCCAGGGAGCGCTTGAGCGGCGAGAACCACTGGCCGTCGTAGACCAGTTCGGCCCAGCGCTGGCCAACAGAGGCCTTGAAGCGGGCCTGTTCGCGTTCGACGGTGATGTCCTCGAGGTGCTTGTGCGCGGTGATCAGCGCCATGGCACCCGGGGCCTCGTAGATTTCGCGGGACTTGATGCCCACGAGGCGGTCTTCGACGACGTCAATGCGGCCCACGCCCTGCGCGCCGGCACGGCGGTTCAGTTCCTTGATGGCCTGCAGCGGCGTGACCTTGACGCCGTCGATCGCTACCGGCACGCCGGCTTGGAAGGAAATGGTGACCTCATCCGGGGCCGGCGGGAATTCCGGCGTGGCGGTGTAGTCGTAGATGTCCTTGGTGGGCGCGTTCCAGATGTCCTCGAGGTAACCGGTTTCGACGGCGCGGCCCCAGACGTTCTGGTCGATCGAGTACGGGTTCTTCTTGGTGGTCTCGATCGGCAGTCCCTTTTCCTCGGCGAAGGCGATGGCCTTGTCGCGGGTGAGGGCGAGGTCGCGGACGGGTGCGATGCACTTCAGGTCCGGGCCGAGGGTCTGGATGCCTACTTCGAAGCGGACCTGGTCGTTGCCCTTGCCGGTGCAGCCGTGGGCCACGGTGGTGGCGCCGAATTCGCGGGCGGCCTTGACCAGGTGCTTAACGATGACCGGCCGGGAGATGGCGGAGACCAGCGGGTAGTGGCCCTGGTAGAGGGCGTTGGCCTTCAGCGTGGGCATGCAGTATTCGTTGGCGAACTCGTCGGATGCGTCGGCCACGTAGGCTTCGACGGCGCCGCAGCCCAGTGCACGCTGGCGGATGGTCTCCAGCGACTCGCCGCCCTGTCCGACGTCGACCGCCACGGCGATGACCTCGGCACCGGTGGCTTCACCGATCCAGCCGATGGCTACGGAAGTATCGAGGCCACCGGAGTAGGCCAGAACAATGCGCTCAGTCACGAGAATGCTCCTAATTGGGGTTGTAGATATTGTCGGGGGAAATTCTTCAGGGAAAAACGTTCTGGGGAAAGCCTGTCACACCGGCAGGGAGTTCTGGCGGCGTGCGCTTACTGGCTTCCGCCAGCTTCCTCGGCGAGCTGCAGGAACCGGACCGCGAGGTCCTGCCCACCCTGCGGATCCCGGGAGACCAGCAGCACGGTGTCGTCACCGGCAATGGTCCCCAGGATGGAAGGCATCACCGAGTGGTCGATGGCCAGTGCCAGGAAGTTAGCCGCGCCGGGCGGTGTCCGGAGCACGGCGATGTTGGCCGAGGCCTCCGCCGTGACCAGCAGCTCGCTGCACAGCCTGGCAAGCCGGGCATCCAGGATCTCCTGGCTGACGCCGGTCTTGGCCGCACGTTCGCCGCCTTCGCCGGGGACGGCGTAGACCAGCACGCCTTCCTTGCCCCGGACCCGGACCGCGCCGAGTTCTACGAGGTCCCGGGACAGCGTGGCCTGGGTGACCTGGACGCCGTCGTCCGCCAGCAAAGCGGCGAGCTCTGCCTGGGAGCGCACCGATTCACCTGTCAGGATCGCGGTGATGCGCGCCTGTCGGGCTGTTTTGGTGGCCGGGCTGGAGCTCGGCGATGCCGGCGGGACGGACACTAGTTGCCAACCTCCGGCGCCAGCCCGTCTACGGGCTGCAGTCCTTCCACGACGGCGAGTCCGGAGCGGTGCATCAGCCAGGCCATCAGGGCCTTCTGCGCGTGCAGACGGTTCTCAGCTTCGTCCCACACGATGGATTGCGGGCCGTCGATGACGCCGGCAGAGATCTCGTAGCCGCGGTAGGCGGGGAGGCAGTGAAGCACGACGGCGTCCTCCGCCGCATGTGCCATGGCCGCCTCATCGACGGAGTACTCCCGGAACAGCTGCAGCCGGGCTTCCTTTTCGGCTTCCTGGCCCATGGAGACCCAGGTGTCCGTGGCCACAACATCTGCGCCCTTGAGGGCCAGGGCGGCGTCGGTGGTGATCAGCACGGAACCGCCGGTCTGGGCAGCGCGTTCCTCGGCCGCGGCAACGATCTCAGCTGCTGGGAGGTAGCCGTCCGGCCCGGCGATGCGGACGTGCATCCCGGCAGTGACGCCGGCCAGCAGGTAAGAGTTGGCCATGTTGTTGGCGGCGTCGCCGAGGTAGCTCATGGTGAGGCCCGCCAGTTCGCCCTTGTGTTCCTTGACCGCGAGCAGGTCCGCGAGGAGCTGGCAGGGGTGGTAGTCATCGCACAAGGCGTTGATGACGGGCACCTTGGAGTTCTCCGCCATGGCCACCAGGCCCGAGTGCGCGCCGGTGCGCCACACAATAGTGGAGACCATGCGCTCCAGGACCTTGGCGGTGTCCTCGACAGATTCCTTGTGGCCGATCTGGGCTTCGCCGGGGTTGATGATCAGGGCGTTGCCGCCCATGTCCGCGATGCCCGTGGCGAAGGAAACCCGGGTACGGGTGGAGGTCTTGTCGAAGATGACGGCCACGGTCTTGCGGCCGTTGCCCTCCGCGGCAAAGGGCTGCACGCTGTAGGGCGCTGCCTTCATGCGGACGGCCAGCTCCAGGACCTCGGCCTGCTCAGCCGGGCTGAGGTCCGTGTCCTTCAGGAAGTGGCGGGTGGTGCTGGCTGTGCCGGCGGAAGAAACTACAGGGGTCACTGCGCGTCCTTAGCTGTCTGGAGGAGTGCCGGGAGGGCGGCGAGGAAGGTGCCGGCTTGGTCCTTGGTGAGGACCAGCGGCGGGGCAAGCCGGATAGTGTGCGGCCCGGGGCTATTGACGATGAAGCCGGCGTCGAGGCCTGCGGTCACCACGGCGGGGGCCACGTCGGCGTCCAGGTCGAAGCCGATGAGCAGGCCTTCGCCGCGGACTTCGGTGACGCCGTCGACGGCCGCAAGCCCGGTGCGGAGGTAGTCCCCCACAGCTGCAACGTTATCCAGGACCCGCTGGCTTTCGATCGCGTGCAACGTGGCCAGCGCGGCCGCCGTTGCCACCGGGTTGCCGCCGAAAGTGGTGCCGTGCTGGCCGGCGCTCAGGAGCGACGACGTCTGCTCACCGAACGTAAGCAGTGCGCCGATGGGGAAGCCGCCGCCGAGGCCCTTTGCCAGGGTGATGGCGTCCGGGACAATCCCGGCGTCCTCGCTGGCGAGCCACTTACCTGTGCGGCCGATGCCGGTCTGGACCTCGTCCAGGATCAGCAGGGCGCCGGCCTTTGTGGTGGCTTCGCGCGCTGCCTTCAAGTAGCCAGGAGGCAGTGGCCGGACCCCGGCTTCGCCCTGGATGGGCTCCAGGAAGACGGCGGCCACGGTTTCGTCGATGGCTGCTTCCAGGGCCGCGACGTCGCCGAACGGGATGTGGACCACGCCGCCGGGCAACGGCTCGAACGGAGCGCGGTAGGCTACCTTGGCGGTCAGGGCCAGGGCACCCATGGTGCGTCCGTGGAAGGCCCCTTCCAGGGCAATGATCTTGGTCCGCTTGCCCGTGGTGCCGTCCGGGCTGGCTCCGTTGCGCCGTGCCAGCTTAAAGGCTGCTTCGTTGGCTTCGGTGCCGGAGTTCGTGAAGAACACCTTGGAGCCTGCCGGGGCGTGCGTCAGTGCCAGCAGCTTTTCGGCCAGTGCGATCTGGGTGGGGCTGGTGAAGAAGTTGGAGACATGGCCAAGGGTGGCCAGCTGGCTCGAAATCACGGACGTGACAAACGGGTGGGCGTGGCCCAGGGCATTGACGGCAATGCCGCCGAGCAGGTCCAGGTATTCCTTGCCGTCGGCGTCCCAGACCAGGCAGCCGGCACCGCGGACCAGGACCCGCTGCGGGGTTCCGAAGACGCCCATCAGGGATGTGGAGTAGCGCGTGAGCCACTCAGCCCCGCTGCTGTGGCCTGTACCGTCAACCAGGTCTCCCACCGGAGTCTTCTCGATGGTGCTGGCCGCGTGGCTTCCTGTTTTTACCGCGTTCATGGGGTGGCTCCCTGTTCTTGGCTGTCTGCGTCTGCGTCGGGGACCACCTGCGTGCCGATGCCGGCGGTCGTGAATGTTTCCAGGAGCATCGAGTGCGGCAGGCGGCCGTCCACGATGTGCGCGCGTTCCACTCCGCCGTCGATGGCCTTGAGGCAGGCCTCCATCTTGGGGATCATGCCTGATTCCAACGACGGCAGGAGCTGGCGCAGCTCCGAGGCCGTGAGGGAGGAGATCAGCGAGGACCGGTCCGGCCAGTTGGCGTACAGTCCTTCGACGTCGGTGAGGATCACCAGTTTGGAGGCCCCCAAGGCTTCGGCCAGGGCCGCGGCAGCAGTATCCGCGTTGACGTTCAGGACCTGGCCGGTGGTCTGTACCTCGCCGGCTGCAGTCTCAACGCCGTCGGACTCGATTTCCGGCGCCACGGTGGAAATGACCGGGATGCGGCCCGCGGCCAGGATATCCAGGATGCCCTCCGGGTTTACGCCCACCACCTCGCCCACCAGGCCCAGGTCCACTTCCTCGCCGTCAATAACTGTGCCGGTCCGGACGGCGCGGAGCAGGCCGCCGTCTTCGCCGGACATTCCCACGGCGTAGGGGCCGTGGGAATTGATCAGGCCCACCAGTTCGCGGCCCACCTGGCCGGTAAGGACCATCCGGACCACGTCCATGGCTTCGGGGGTGGTGACTCGGAGGCCGCCTTTGAACTCGGACTCGATGCCGAGCCGCGCCAGCATGGAGTTGATCTGCGGACCGCCGCCGTGGACCACTACGGGGTGGATGCCCACATGGTGCAGGAACACCACGTCTTCGGCGAAGGCACGCCGCAGGTCGTCGTTCACCATGGCGTTGCCGCCGTATTTGATCACCATGGTGGTGCCGGCGAACCGCTGGATCCAGGGCAGCGCCTCGATCAGGGTGCCGGCCTTGCTTTGGGCATCACTCATGGACGTCGTTTCACGGGTCTGGGTGTTCATGCGTGCAGTATCTCCAGGGTTGCTGGTGGGATCTGGCGTGAGGATCAGCTGGAGTAGGCGCTGTTCTCGTGGACGTAGTCGTGGGTGAGGTCGTTGGTCCAGATGGTGGCTTCGGCGCCACCGGACCGCAGGTCAATTTCCACCAGAACTTCGCGGGGCTCCAGGTCCACGAGGTTGCGGTCGTCACCGATGCTTCCGTTGCGGCAGATCTGGATGCCGTTGATGGCCACATTGAGCTGGTCCGGTTCGAACTCGGCGTCCGTGGTGCCCACGGCGGACAGCACGCGGCCCCAGTTGGGGTCCTTGCCGAAGATGGCCGCCTTGAACAGGTTGGACCGGGCCACGGAGCGGCTGACCGTTTCGGCGTCCCGCTCGCTGGCCGCGTTGAACGTGCGGATGGCGATGTCGTGGCTGGCGCCTTCGGCGTCCCCGATCAGCTTGCGCGCCAGTTCGGCGCACACCTGGGTGAGCCCGGCACCAAAGGTCTCCGCGGACGGGACGGCTCCCGACGCGCCGGACGCCAGCAGCACCACGGTGTCATTGGTGGACATGCAGCCGTCCGAGTCAGCCCGGTCGAAGGTGACACGCGTGGCATCGCGGAGGACGACGTCGAGCATTTCCGCTTCGACGTCGGCGTCAGTGGTGAGGACCACCAGCATGGTGGCCAGGCCGGGTGCCAGCATGCCTGCGCCCTTGGCGATGCCGCCGATGGTGAACTCCTGGCCGTCGGAGTCCGTGCCGATGAACAGCGCGGACTTGGGCACGGAGTCCGTGGTCATGATGGCGGAGGCCGCATCCGGCCCGCCGTCCGTGCTGAGCGCTGCCGAGGCAGCTTCGACACCCGGGAGGATCTTATCCATGGGCAGCTGCTCGCCGATCAGGCCGGTGGAACAGACAAACACGTCCGTCGCCGAGATGCCCAGGACAGCGGCCACTTTTTCGGCCGTGCTGTGGGTGTTCTGGAACCCCTGGGGACCGGTACAGGCGTTGGCACCGCCGGAGTTGAGGACCACTGCGTCCACGCGGCCGTCCGAGACCACCTGGCGGGACCAGTGGACGGGAGCCGCGGCCACCCGGTTGCTGGTGAAGACGGCGGCCGCGGCCTTGGACGGGCCATCGTTGACCACCAGGGCGAAGTCCGGCTTGCCGGAGGTCTTCAGGCCGGCGGTGACGCCTGCGGCGCGGAATCCCAGGGGGGCGGTAACGGTCACGGTGCAACTCCCTGCAGGTTCAGGCCGGCGGTTTCCGGCAGGCCAAGCGCAATATTCATGGACTGCACGGCGCCGCCGGCGGTCCCCTTGGTGAGGTTATCAATGACGCACGTGACAATTACGCGGCCGGTGTGTTCATCCAATGCCAGCTGCATGGCAGCGTGGTTGGAGCCTTGGACCGACTTGGTGGCGGGCCACTGCCCTTCGGGCAGGAGGTGGACAAACGGTTCGTCGTCGTAGGCATCTGCCCATGCCTGGCGGAGGTCCGCCGCAGTGGTGCCGGGTATGACCTTCGCGGTGGCGGTGGTGAGGATGCCGCGGCTCATCGGCGCGAGCGTCGGAGTGAAGGACACGGTGACACTCTCACCGGCAGCATTGGAGAGGCCCTGCTCAATCTCGGGGGTGTGGCGGTGGCCGCCGCCCACACCGTAGGGGCTCATGGAGCCCATCACCTCTGAACCGATCAGGTTCACCTTCGCGGCCTTGCCCGCACCCGAGGTGCCGGAGGCGGCAACGATCACGACGTCGTCGGGCTGGAGCAGTTTGGCGGCGAACCCGGGCGTCAGGGCCAGCAGGGCCGACGTCGGATAGCAGCCCGGGACGGCGATCCGGGTGGCGCCTTTGAGGGCTTCGCGCTGGCCGGGGAGTTCCGGCAGGCCGTAGGGCCACGTTCCGGCGTGGGCCGAGCCGTAGAACTTTTCCCACGCGGCAGGATCTTCGAGGCGGTGGTCCGCGCCGGCGTCGATCACTACGGTGCCCTCCGGAAGCTGTGCCGCGATCTCGGCGGAAGCGCCATGCGGGAGCGCCAGGAACACCACATCATGCCCGGAAAGATTCTCCACCGTGGTGTCTTCCAGGATGCGGCTGGCCAGTCCGTGCAGATGCGGCTGCAGTTCGCCGAGGCGGGAGCCTGCATTGCTGTGCGCAGTGATGGCACCGATGGTCACGTCCGGATGCCCAGCCAGGAGGCGCAAAACTTCTCCCCCTGCATAGCCGCTGGCTCCGGAGACGGCAACAGAAATAGTCATGCCCTGAATCTTACAGCAAAAGTATTCAGTGTGCCCGATATTTATGCATCGGAGTGTTTCATCGATTCCCGGGTCCGCTTTACAAGCAGGCGTAAGCTGGGGTGAGGGTGATCCTGAGCGTGCAGTCCGAATGTCGGCTGCAGCGTTGCCCGAAACAGTTACGAGGCCCCGCTCCATGACCACCACCCTCCCCACGTCAGAGCGCCCCAAATCGCGTGTCCGGCAGCCCAACGCCGTTGTCCTGAGCTATTCGGAGCTGTTGAAGAGCGTCAAGGCTGAAGGCCTGCTGGAACGCCGCGTCGGTTTCTACATCACGCTCTTTGCCAGCCTGGTGCTCCTGATGGCCGCCACATGGTTCGGCTTTGCCCTGATCGGCGACAGCTGGTTCCAGCTCCTTATTGCCGCAGCCGTCGGGGTTCTTTGCACGCAACTGAGTTTCCTGGCCCACGAGGCCGGGCACCGCCAGATCTTCGCGTCGCGCCGGGCCAACGACTGGACCGCCCGGATCCTGGCCACCTCAGTGGCAGGCATGAGCTACTCCTGGTGGGAGCAGAAGCACGGCGCCCACCACAACCACCCCAACGTCATTTCCAAGGATCCGGACATTGCCCCGGGTCCCATCGCTTTCCACACCGAAGCTGTTGCCGACCGGCAGGGCCGGTTTTCGTTCCTGACCCGCAAACAGGGCTGGTTCTTCTTCCCCCTGCTGTTCCTCGTTGGCCTAGGCCTGCAGATCGACTCGGTGAAGTTCGTCTTCCGCCGGGCCAAAGTGACGCACCGCTGGGTGGAGATCCCCATCCTGCTGGTCCGCCTCGGCGCCCTTCCGGTCCTCGCCTTTACGTTCCTGCCGCTGGGAATGGCCTTCGCCTTCATCGGCGTGCAGCTTGCCGTCTTCGGCTTCTACATGGGAGCCTCCTTCGCACCGAACCACAAGGGCATGCCGGTCCTGCCCGCGGACAGCCGCGTGGACTTCTTCAGCCGCCAGGTCCTGACGTCACGAAACATCTCCGGCGGCCGGTTTATGGACATCCTGCTCGGTGGCCTGAACCGCCAGGCTGAGCACCACCTCTTCCCGGACATGGCACGCCCCCAGCTGGACAAGGCTGCCAAGATCGTCCGCGAGTACTGCAAAAAGCACCAGGTGCCCTACACGGAGACCACGCTGCTGCAGTCCTACGGCATCATCGTCCGCTACCTCAACGACGTGGGCCTTGCCGCAGGGCGCCACTTCGAGTGCCCCATGGCAACGGTCACCCGGCGGTTCTAGCGCACCCTGCTAAACCGAGGCGCGTCACGCCCCCCATGGCTCTTTCCCTCGTACGACCCGAAGCGACGGCCGGATACCGGCCGTCGCTTCGTCGTCGGTGGCGGTATCCCTAGGATGGTCAGAGATACCGGCTGCGGGAAATCCCCGCCCGGAGAGGAGACCCTTTATGCATGCCATCGTTGTCCGCCAGCCCGGAGGCCCGGAAGTCCTCGAGCTCGCAGAGGTGGACCGACCGACGCCGGGCCCCGGCCAGTTGCTCATCAAGGTAGCGGCAACGGGTGTCAATTTCATTGAGACGTACCAGCGCGGCGGCATGTACAAGGTTGCGCATCCCTTCATACCGGGCGCCGAAGCAGCGGGCATTGTCAAGGAAATTGGCGAGGGTGTTGAGGGCTTCTCCGTAGGGAGCCGCGTAGCAACGGCCGAGGGCCAGCAATGCTACGCGGGCTACACCGTGCTGGACGCGGCGAAAGCCCTCCCCGTACCGGATGGCGTGGACCTTCTGACGGCGGCGGCGTTGCCCCTCCAGGGCATGACCGCCCATTACCTGATCAATTCCTCCTTCAAGGTGGAGCCCGGCCAGACCGTCCTGGTGCACGCCGGTGCCGGCGGCGTGGGCCTGTTGATTACCCAGCTCCTGAAGGCCCGCGGAGCCCGGGTTATCACCACGGTGTCAACCGACGAGAAGGAAGCGCTGGCCAAGGGAGCCGGCGCGGACGTTGTACTCCGCTATGACGGATTCGCCGAAGCAGTCCGCGACCTCACCGACGGCGCCGGCGTCCAGGTGGTGTACGACGGCGTCGGGAAAGACACGTTCGACGGCTCGCTTGCCAGCCTGCGCACCCGCGGCTTCCTTGTCCTGTTCGGGGCAGCCTCCGGCGCGGTGCCGCCGGTGGATCCGCAGCGGCTCAACGCGGGCGGCTCGCTTTCCCTCACGCGGCCGACGCTGGCGCATTTCCTCGCCAACCCGCAGGAACGGCGGTGGCGCTCCAGCGAGGTCTTCGGGGCGGTGGCCGACGGAAGCCTGAAGGTCCGGATCGGTGCCACGTACCCCCTGGCCGAGGCGCGACGTGCCCACGAGGACCTCGAGGGCCGGCGCACCACGGGCAAAGTCCTTTTGGTTCCCTGAGACCCTCAAGGAGTCCGGATGAACAGAATATGAAGCTTCAACCAATCTTGGACACCTTCCGTTCACCTTGCCGGGGCAGAATCCGACCGTGAGTGAGCATCAGTCGAACGTCGTAGCATCCCCGCCGGATGCCGTATACCGTCCCCAGCTGGCCGGTTTGCCACTGGCCCCGCCTGAGCGGACGCTTATGGCCATCCTGGCGGAATCGGCCACCCGCTTCCCGGAGGCATCGGCGCTCGACGACGGCCGGCGGTCCCTGAGCTACGCCGACCTGATGGCCGCGGTCCGGGCAAAAGGGCGGGAGCTCCAGGCCGCCGGACTGGGCGCCGGCGACAGGATCGGCGTGCGGATTCCGTCCGGGACCAACGGGCTCTACATCTCGATTCTTGCCATCCTGCACATCGGCGCCGCCTACGTGCCGGTGGACGCCGACGACCCCGAGGAGCGTGCACGGCTCGTCTTCGGCGAGGCAGGCGTGGCCGCAGTCCTCACCGGTGGGGACGCGGTCGTTGTGCCGGCCTCCCTGCCCGCCGAGGAACACCGGCCCGCGGAGGACGGCCATGCCGCCGAGCGCCGCTCTGCCGAGCCCGGCGACGATGCGTGGGTGATCTTTACCTCCGGGTCCACCGGAACGCCCAAGGGCGTCGCCGTCCAGCACCGCTCCGCCGCTGCCTTTGTTGACGCCGAAGCCCGGATCTTCCTGCAAGCGGAGCCCCTGGGTCCGCAGGATCGGGTGCTGGCGGGGCTCTCCGTCGCCTTTGATGCCTCGTGCGAGGAAATGTGGCTTGCCTGGCGTCATGGCGCCTGCCTGGTGCCCGCGCCGCGTGCCCTGGTCAGGACGGGAACGGACCTCGGCCCCTGGCTCATCAGCCACGGCATCACCGCAGTGTCCACTGTTCCTACCCTTGCGGCCCTCTGGCCGGCCGAGTCCCTGGAGAGCGTCCGGCTCCTGATTTTCGGCGGCGAAGCCTGCCCGCCCGAGCTCGCAGAGCGGCTTGCCGTGCCGGGCCGGGAAGTATGGAACACCTACGGCCCCACGGAGGCCACGGTGGTGGCCTGCGCGGCCCCTTTGGGTGGTCCCGGTCCTGTCCGGATCGGGCTGCCGCTGGACGGCTGGGACCTGGCCGTGGTGGACGCTGAAGGACTGCCGGTCGGCGAAGGGGACATCGGCGAGCTGATCATCGGCGGGGTGGGACTTGCCCGTTACCTGGATCCGGACAAGGACCGGGAGAAGTACGCGCCCATGCCGTCCTTCGGCTGGCAGCGCGCCTACCGTTCCGGTGACCTGGTCCGCTATGAAGCCGCCGGACTGATCTTTATGGGCCGCGCCGACGAACAGGTCAAGCTCGGTGGACGCCGGATCGAACTGGGCGAAATCGACTCCGCCCTGCAGGCCCTCCCCCACGTTGCCGGAGCTGCGGCGGCCGTCCGGACCACCGCGGCGGGCAACCAGATCCTGGTGGGATACCTGGCCGCCGCGGATGCGGACCTGGACCTGGTGGCAGCCCGCGAACTCATGGCGGCGAGCCTTCCCGCTCCCCTCATTCCGCTCCTGACCGTCGTCGACTCCCTCCCGACGAAAACCAGCGGCAAGGTGGACCGTCACGCCCTGCCCTGGCCGTTGACCGGGACCGGCGCGGCGGAGGCCGACGCAGCGCCGTTGAACCTGCCGGAAGATGCCGCCTGGGTGGCCGAACAATGGACGGCCGTCCTTGGCAGCCCCGTATCAAGCCTCGACGCCGACTTCTTCGCCTACGGCGGCGGCTCGCTTTCCGCTGCCCAGCTCGTCTCAGCCCTCAGGGGCCGGTACCCGACCATCACGGTCGCTGACATTTATGCCACTCCCAGGATCGGGGCCCTGATTGACGCGGCCCGCCAGACGCTTCCCGACGGCGTGGCCGCCGGACCGGCGCCGTCCAGGACTGTGCGCCCCACCGCGTTCAAGTCCCAGATCTTCCAGACGCTGATGGGCATTCCCTTGCACATCCTGGTGGGGATGCGCTGGCTGACCTACCTCATGGCGGCGAACAACGTACTGGCCTCCCTGGCAGGGTTCAGCGCCGCCCCCACCGTTTCCTGGTGGTGGGTGGCCGCGTCCTGGCTGGTCTTCGTCTCTCCGGCTGGCCGGATGCTGATTTCCGTGGCCTCGGCCCGGATCCTGCTCCGGAGCGTGGAGCCGGGGACGTACCCGCGCTCCGGACGCGTGCACCTGCGCCTGTGGCTGGCAGAGCAGATCCAGGACCTCGCCGGTGCTATCAGCCTCGCCAGCGCACCGTGGGTGCCGTATTACGCCCGCGCGCTGGGCGCCAGGATCGGCAACAACGTCCAGCTGCACTCGCTGCCTCCCGTCACAGGGCTGCTGTCCCTCGGCAGCGGCTCCAACATTGAGCCTGAAGTGGACCTTTCCGGTTGGTGGATCGACGGGGACATCGTCCACATCGGAGCCATCCACATCGGGGCAGGAGCCAGCATCGGGGCACGCAGCACGCTGATGCCCGGCGCGTCCATCGGCGCCGGAGCCCAGGTGGAGCCGGGCTCGGCCGTCCTCGGCAAGGTGAAGGCCGGCCACCACGTGGCAGGGTCCCCGGCCGAGCGCCGGGGCAAGGCCAAACACTCGCTGCCGGACACCCCCACAGAACATCGGCTGATTGGCCGGCTCTGGTTCGCCGGATTCGCCGTGGCTTCGGCCGTGCTGGCCCTGATCCCCTACGCTTCTGCGGCCGCCGCCGCACTGGTGGTCTTTGGCTTCATCCGGGGCAGTGAGTCGCTCTCCGCCGCCGTCCCGCAGATCCTACTCGCACTCGCACCCGCGGCCCTTGTATGGTTCGTCGTCAACCTGCTGCTCATTTTGGTCACCACCCGGTTGCTCGGCATTGGCCTGGCCGAGGGCTACTACCGCGTCCGGAGCCGGATCGGCTGGCAGGTCTGGGCCACGGAACGAGTACTGGACCTGGCCCGCGACCTGCTCTTCCCGATCTACGCCAGCCTTTTCACCCCCGTCTGGCTGCGCCTCCTCGGCGCTAAGATCGGCAAGAACGTCGAAGCCTCCACTGTCCTCCTCATCCCCAAGATGACCACTGTGGGCGAGGGCGCCTTCCTGGCCGACGACACCATGGTGGCCTCCTACGAGCTCGACGGCGGGTGGCTGCGGATCGCGCCCGCGAAGATCGGCAAGCGCTCCTTCCTCGGCAACTCCGGCATGACCGCCGCCGGCCGGAACGTCCCCAAGAACTCGCTCGTGGCCGTCCTGTCCGCCACACCGGCCAAGGCCAAGTCAGGGACCTCGTGGCTGGGCAGCCCGCCCGTTCGGCTCCGGCGCACCGCCATCGCCTCGGATGACACGCGCACCTTCCAGCCGCCGCTGCGGCTCAGGATTGCGCGCGGCCTCTGGGAACTGGGACGCTTCGTCCCCGTGGTGGCAACGGTGGCGATCGCCGCAGGCGTGATGCTTGCCTTCGACCGGCTGGCCGCCCTGTATAACTACGGAATTGCCGCGGCCCTGGGCGGCGTCGTGATGCTGCTGGCGGGCGCGGTGGCCGCAGGCAGCGCCGTCGTCGCCAAATGGGTCCTCGTGGGCCGGATCCGCGCCGGCGAGCACCCGCTCTGGAGTTCCTTTATCTGGCGCAACGAAGTGGTGGACACGTTTATCGAAATGGTCAGCGCCCCCTGGTTCGCCCGCGCAGCAACCGGCACTCCGGCCCTGGTCTGGTGGCTCCGGTCGCTCGGCGCACGGATCGGCCGCGGAACGTGGTGCGAAAGCTACTGGCTCCCCGAGGCTGACCTTGTGTCGCTCGGACGGAACTCCACCGTCAACAGGGGCTGCGTGGTCCAGACGCACCTGTTCCACGACCGGGTCATGAGCCTGGACACTGTTACCCTCGAAGACGGAGCAACCATGGGGCCCCACGGTGTCATCCTGCCGCAGGCGAGCATCGGCAGCGGCGGCACGGTAGGACCGGCCTCGCTGGTGATGCGGGGCGAATCGGTTCCAGCCGCGACCTATTGGATGGGCAACCCGGTGAGCCCCTGGAGCGGTCCGGCAGCGTCCGCTCCCAAACCACGGTAGCCCCGCACCAGCTGTCCTGCCGCCCTACGCTGATCGGAAAGACCGTCTTATGAGTTCCCCCGCACCGAGCCCCGCGGCCGCGAATAGCGGCCCTGCCCGCACGTCGGAGCAGGATGCTTCGGCCCCTGATCCCTACATGCCGGGCCATGGCACGAACGCGTACAGGGTCAGCCGCTACGAACTGGACCTTGACTACAAGCTCAGCAGCAACCGGCTGAGCGGGCGCGCCCTCCTGCACGCCGTCACCCGGTACGCGACGGCGGCCCTGGTGCTGGACCTGATCGGGCTCCGGGCCACGAAGATCCAGCTCAGCGGGCGCCGGGTCAAAAAGTTCAGCCAGCGCGCGGGACAGCTGGTCATTGTGCCCGAGGCCGCATTGCCGGCGGGCGAGGAATTTACCCTGGACATCCGGTACGAAGGCAACCCTGGTCCCCGGCGCGGGTTCTGGGGCGAGGTGGGCTGGGAGGAACTCACCGACGGCGTCCTTGTGGCTGGCCAGCCGAACGGCGCCGCCTCCTGGTTCCCCTGCAATGACCATCCCGGCGACAAAGCCAGCTACAAGATCAGCGTGACCACCGACGCCAATTACCGGGCTGTGTGTAACGGCATGCTGATCTCCCACACCAGTAGGGCCAGCCGCGAGACCTGGGTCTACGAGCAGGCCGAACCCATGGCCACCTATCTTGCCACGGTCCAGATCGGCCGGTATGAGTTCCTCGCGCTGACTCCCTTCCCCGTGGACGGGCAGGTACCGCAGTTCGCCGCCGTCCCGGCGCTGTTGGTCGACGCGGCCCGCGAGGGTCTGGCGAGGCAGCCGGAGATGATGCGCACCTTTGCCAACTGCTTCGGGCCCTACCCGTTCCCGGAATATTCCGTGGTGGTGACCGAAGACGAGCTGGAAATACCGCTTGAGGCGCAGACGCTTTCCATCCTGGGCCGGAACCACCTGACGCAGGAGTGGGAGTCCCAGCGGCTCATCGCCCACGAGCTCGCACACCAGTGGTTCGGGAACTCCCTCACTGCCGCGTCCTGGGCGGACATCTGGCTCCACGAGGGCTTTGCCTGCTACGCGGAGTGGATCTGGTCCGAGGAAGCGGGCGTCCTGCCCGTCGCGAACCGGGCCGCCGCAGCCTGGCGGAAGCTGGCGGCCGGCAGCCAGGACATCATCGTGGGCGACCCCGGGCCGGAGCTGATGTTTGATGACCGCGTCTACAAGCGCGGAGCCTTGGCCCTGCATGCCCTGCGGATCCGCTGCGGCGACCTGGCATTTTTTGCACTGTTGCATGAGTGGACGGAGGCCCACCGCCACGGTTCGGTGTCCACGGCGGCCTTTATCCTCACCGCGGACCGGGCCACCGGCCTGGACACTGAGGCCCTGCTGCACCCGTGGCTGCTCGAGGCAGCCCTTCCGCCGCTGCCAGTGCGCTAGCAGCCGGCGCGCGAAACCGCGACGGCGGCGCGGAAGTTGAGCGGGAGGCCCGCCTCTCCGGCGGCCAGGTCCCTGATCTCCGGGCGGGACAATACATCAAGCGTGTCCGGGGCGGTGGCGAGGCCGTCGCCCGTCATCTTGAGCCAGGCTTCCTTGCGCGCCCAGAGCCGTGCCCGCTCCTGCAGCAGCTGAGGCCCGGCCAGCCCGGCGAGGGCCGCACGCTCGGCGGTGGTGAGCGCAACGCCGTCGAACCCGTCAAAGGCCATGCCGGAGGGGTCCGTAAGGTCCACGCCCATGGTGACGCCGGCCGCCGGACCCAACACGGCGCCCAACAGTATCCAGCCCGAACTCCGGGACAGGCTCAGCGCAAGCGGCACCGGCTTTCCCCTGAGCGTATAGCCCGGCCTGCCGTGTGACAGCCCGGGGCCGGCGCCACACCGGGGGCAGCTGAAGTGTGTGGTGAGGTCCGACGCCGGGACGTCCAGCAGTTCTGCCGCGAACGTTCGCAGGGCACGCCGGCCCGCCATAAAAACTGCCCGGGGGCCGGGCGCCAGGGCCGCGGCCCGGGCCAGTTCGGCAGGCCCCAGCACTACCGGCTGGCCGCCCGCCGTCGGATCCTGCCCTCCCGGTAATCCGGGAGGGCAGGACCGCAGGACGGGCACCGGCGACACGGGCCCGGTCATCTCTTGTGCTGGCCTTGCCCGCACCGGCCCCGCCACCCCGGTTCCGGGCTTAGCGCTGGACGGCGCCGAAGCGCTCTGCAGCCAGCGCAACTGCGCTTTCGCGCGCAGCCGAGGCCTCATCGGCCGTCAGCGTCCGGTCCGTAGCCCGGAAACGCAGGCCAAAGGCGAGCGATTTTTTGCCTTCTTCAATGCCCTTGCCGGCGTAGACGTCGAACAGCGCCACGTCCTCCAGCAGTTCGCCGGCGCCTTCGCGCAGGGCCTCGAGGACCTGGTCCGCCGGAATGTCCTGCGGCACCACCAGGGCAACGTCCTGGGTGGCTACCGGGAACGTGGAGATGTGGCGGGCCACAATCACGTCCGCGGCTGCCTCGAACAGCGCATCGGCGTTGAATTCCAGGGCCACCGAACGGGCGGGCATGTCGTGCGCGGCCAGGAGCTTCGGGTGCAGCTCGCCGGCGTAACCCACCACTTCACCGGTCCGCAGCGAGAGCTGCGCGGCGCGGCCCGGGTGGAACGCCTGGTGCGCACCCTGGCTGACCACGATCTCCACGCCCAGGACGTCCCCGGCGAGCCGGGCAATGTCCAGCGCGTCGGACCAGTCCCACAAGCGCGGTGTGTGGCTCGCTGCAGCGGGTGAATCGTGGCCCGTGAGGACAGCGGCGACGTACAGCGGCTGGTCCGGAACGCCGTCGTACAGTGCATCCAGCACCTCGTCGGAAGGCCTGACGCCCAGCGGCGGGATGGACGGCGTACCCACTGTCCCGCTTGGCAGGAACACCAGGCCGGATTCGAAGAGTGCCAGGTCGCGGAAGCCGCGTGAATGGTTCCGCTTGGCCACCTCGATGAGCCCTGGGAGGATGGACGTGCGCAGGAAGCCGTGTTCCTCGCTGATCGGATTCGCCAGCTTGACCGCGCTCCGGGCAGCACCCTGCTCGGCGACGCCGAACGTGTCATTGGCGGCCTTGGAGACAAACGGGTAGGCCAGGACTTCGGTCAGCCCGGCGTCAGCCAGTGCCTGGATGAGCCGACGGCGCTGCTGCTGCACGCGGGTCAGGCCACGTCCCGGAGGGGCCACCGGAAGGGTGGCGGGGATGTTCTCATAGCCCACCAGCCGCGCGATTTCCTCGGAGAGGTCTTCCTTCGTTTCCAGATCGTTGCGCCAGCTGGGGGCGGTCACGGTCCAGCCGCCGTCGGATTTTTCCACCAGGGCACCGAGGTCCACCAGCGCGGTGGTGATCTGTTCTTCGGTGAAATCGATGCCGATCCGCTGGGCGGCGAAGGCTGCCGGCAATGCGATGGTTACGGCGTCCGGAGCGGTCCCGACGTCGGTGCCCGCCTGGTCAGCAACCCCGCCGGCGAGTTCCACCAGGAGGTCAACAACACGCTGGGCAGCGATGTCCGCCACATGCCAGTCGACGCCGCGCTCGAAGCGCTTGGACGCCTCGGACGGCAGCTTGTGCCGGCGTCGGGAACGGCCAATGGACACCTCGTCGAAGTGTGCCGCCTCAACCAGGATGTTCGACGTCGAGTCGCTCACCTCTGTGGCTGCCCCGCCCATGACGCCGGCAATGCCGATCGCGCCGGAACCGTCGGTGATAAGGAGGTCCTCGACGTCGAGCGTGCGCTCCTTGGCGTCCAAGGTGGTGATTTTCTCCCCGGCCACTGCGCGCCGGACCACGATGTCGCCGGACAGCTTGTCCAGGTCATAGCAGTGCGTGGGCTGGCCAAGCTCGAGCATCACATAGTTGGAGATGTCCACGGGCAGGGAGATGGAACGGATCCCGGCAAGCCGCAGCCGCGAGGTCATCCACGGGGGCATTGGCTTGGTGGCGTCGACCCCACTGACGGTGCGGGCCACAAACCGGTCGCAGCCGGGCTTGCCGTAGATGGGCGCGTCGTCGTTGAGCTTGACGCGGTAGCCGCCGGAAAGCTGCGCCGGGGCCAGGACCTCTGATGCCGGGTCCGTGAAGGAAGTTCCGGTGGCGTGGGCGTATTCACGGGCCACCCCACGGATGGAGAACGCGTAGCCGCGGTCCGGAGTCACGTTGATCTCGGCTGCCTGGTCATAGAGGCCCAGCAGGTCCATGGCGTCAGTACCGATTTCGGGGTCCAGCCCGATGCGGGAAAGAACCAGGATGCCGTCGTGGTCTTCGCCGATGCCCAGCTCGCGGACCGAGGCGATCATGCCGGCGGACAGGTGACCGTAAGTCTTCCGGGCGGAGATGCGGAAGTCGCCGGGCAGGACCGCGCCGGGCAGGGTGACCACTACTTTGTCGCCTTCAACGAAGTTGTGGGCGCCGCAGATGATCCCCTGCACACCGGACGGGTCGATGCCGTCGCCGGTGAGGGTCTGCTGCCGGCCTTCGGGGACAACCCGGACCTGGCACCAGTTGATGGTTTTGCCGTTGGTCTGGGGCTCCTTGACGATGCTCAGGACCTGGCCCACCACAACGGGACCCTGCAGGGTGTCCGTGGGGCGGTGCACCGCTTCCTCTTCAAAGCCAACCTTGACCAGTTCGGCCATCACGTCTTCGGCCGTTGCTCCGGCCGGTACTGCTGCGAATTCACGCAGCCAGGAAAGTGGGATACGCACTGTTAGATCTCCATCCCGAAGTGCTCGCTGAAACGTACATCGCCTTCGATCATGTCGCGCATGTCGCCCACTTCGTTGCGGAACATCAGCGCGCGCTCGATACCCATGCCGAAGGCAAAACCTGAATAGATGTCCGGGTCGATGCCGGCGGCACGGAGGACATTGGGATTGACCATGCCGCAACCGCCCCATTCGATCCAGCGCGGGCCGCCCTTGGCGCCCGGGTGCCAGATGTCCAGTTCCGCGGACGGCTCGGTGAACGGGAAGTAATTCGGGCGCAGCCGGACGGACGCCTCGTCGCCGAACATCTGCCGGGTGAAGTGCTCAAGCGTGCCCAGGAGGTCGGCCATGCTCAGGTTCTTGTCGATGGCCAGGCCCTCGAACTGATGGAACACCGGGGTGTGCGTGGCATCGAGCTCATCGGTGCGGAACACCTTGCCGGGGCACAGCACGTAGATGGGCACTTCGCGTTCCAGCATGGAACGGACCTGCACCGGGGACGTGTGCGTCCGCATCACCAGGTGGGCCTCGGGCGGCTCCACGAAAAACGTGTCCTGCATTTCGCGCGCGGGGTGGTCCGGCTTGAAGTTCAGGGCGTCGAAGTTGAACCACTCGGATTCCACTTCGGGGCCTTCGGCGATTTCCCAGCCCATGCCAACAAAGATGTCCGCCACACGGTCCTGCAGCGTGGAGAGTGGGTGCCTGGCGCCGGCCCGACGACGGCGGGGCGCAGCTGTGACGTCCACTGTCTCTTCCAGCAGGATCCGGGCGTCGTTCTCGGCGTCCAGCTCGGCGGTGCGGTCCGCGAGCGCCTTGTTGACCCGGCCCCGGGAGGAACCCATGAGCTTGCCGGCTACGGCTTTCTGGTCTTTCGGCAATCCGCCGATCTCCCGGTTGGCCAGGCTGAGCGGCGACTTCTCACCGGTGTGCGCCAACCTCACCGCCTTAAGTTCGTCGAGGGAGCCTGCGCCAGCAATGGCGGCGATGGCCTGGTCTACAGCGGCAGTGATGGCGGCTTCATCCGTAGGGTTCGGGATGGCGGCGCCCGGCAAAGTTTCAGTCATCTACTGTTCTTAGCTACGAGTAGGGGCTGCCGGTGAGGGGTGCAGCCGCGCGCGGTTTCCCGGCAGCGCATCCGTCACTGGCAAGTCATTCCGTGAATCCATGCTTGATGAATGCACTCGATGACCAGGTCAGGGCACACCGGTCAAAACCAGCGGCCACTATCCTCCAGTCTAAGTGAAGGCTCCGGCTACCATGGCCTCATGACACAAGGGCAGGGCCGGGCAGCCGCGCAGCTGTTGACGGCCGGGCTGTTGAGGGCCGGGCTATTTGGCACCAGGCCGCTGAGGGCTGGGCCGCTCGCGGCGGGGCAGGTGACGGCAGGGCCGCTCGGGACGGGTCACATGACGGCCTGGCAGCGGGTACGGCAGCTTGCCAACCTGGCCAACGGCACCACCCTGCTGGGCCTGGCCGTTGCCGCAGCGGCGGGGACAGCCGTCAGCCAGGGCCCCCGTGGGCTGGTCATAGCGTCCGGCTACCGGTGGCGCATTCCGTATGCCGAGGCGTTCACTCTGGGCAACGTAGTTATCTGCAGGATCAGGGCTGAGGACCTGAGCGTCAATCCGGAGCTCCTGGGTCATGAGGAAAAGCACTGCAGCCAGTACGCCTACTGCCTGGGGCTGCCCTTCCTTCCGCTGTATTTCCTGGCTGCAGGCTGGTCGCTGTTCCGGACCGGCAATCCGGCGTCGGCCAATTTCTTCGAACGGCAGGCCGGCCTGGCGGCCGGAGGCTACGTTGACATCAGGACAACAAGGCCGGCGCCACCTGGGGCCAGCGGAATCGAGGTCTGACAATGACGGACGAACCCAACACCAGGACCAACAACAGGACCATCACCGTGACCGGAACGGGGACAGCCGAGGCGCCACCTGACCTGCTGACCATTTCAGTGGGCGTCGAGTGCCGGCGCGACACCGTGATCGCTGCCTATGCGGACGCGGGAACCGCGTCCGCGGCTGTATCCGGCGCGCTCCGCCAGCACGGCGTGGCCGACGCGGACATCCGGACCTCCGGTCTGAACGTCCGGCCGGAGTTCGTCTGGCGCGACGGCGGCGGCCAGCAGGTGACCGGCTATGTTACGTCCAGCGTGCTCACCGTGCGGCTGCGGCAGCTGAGCTCAGTGTCCGGTGTTATTGCCGCCGCGGTTGATGCCGGCGGCGATGACGTACGCCTGAACGGACTGGACCTTGGCTTCGCGGATGAGTCAGCCGTCGCCTCCCTTGCCCGGGAAGCTGCCTGGCAGGATGCGGTTGACCGGGCTGAACAGTTTGCATCCCTGGCGTCCGCGCGGCTCGGCGCGGTGACCTCAATTGCCGAACACTCCGATGTAGCCGGGCCTGTTCCGGTGGCCCGGATCCAGCGCGCCGCCGCCAGCGAAGCCATCAGCGTGGAAGCGGGCCACGCCAGCATAAGCGCCAGTGTCACCGTGGTCTGGCAACTGCAGGCCTGACGCTTTCCACAGCCCGTGCCGATCCCGGCGCGCGGACGTCCCGAGCGACCGGTCCTTGACTTAAGTTCGAACATATCTTCGAATAGAGGGCATGAGATGGGATGCACAAGCACTGATGCCCCGGCCCGCCGATGACCCCGGTAGTGGCCCGTCACCTGCCCTGCTCCCCCTTGCCGGGTTGGTCCGTTCGGTCACCACCCCCGAATTCGCCGGCATCACCTTTCATGAGGTCACCGCCAAATCGGTGCTCAACAAGGTGGTGGCCGGGTCGCGGATGCCGTTTGAGTGGACCGTGAACCCGTACCGCGGCTGCAGCCATGCCTGTGTTTACTGTTTTGCGCGGAAGAGCCACACGTACCTGGATTTTGACGCCGGGCTGGATTTTGACAGCCAGGTGGTGGTGAAGGTCAATGCCGCCGAGGTCCTCCGGAAGGAGTTGGCTAAGCCGTCCTGGGGGCGCCACCAGGTGGCGCTTGGCACCAACACGGACCCCTACCAGCGGGCCGAGGGCCGCTACCAGCTGATGCCGGGCATCATCACGGCGCTGGCTGACTCAGGAACGCCGTTATCCATCCTCACCAAGGGGACGTTGCTGGCCCGGGACATTCCGCTCCTGAAGCGGGCTGCCGCCCAGGTGCCGGTGGGGGTTGGCATTTCCTTGGCCATGACTGACGAGGCACTCTCGGAAGCCGTGGAACCGGGCACGCCAGGGCCTCGTGCGCGGCTGAAGCTGGTCTCCCGCTTACGCGATGCCGGGCTCCCGTGCGGCGTGATGGCGATGCCCATCCTGCCCTGGCTGTCCGACAGTGACGAAGCCCTCGATGCCCTCTTCGGCTCCCTGGCCGCCGCTGGAGCCACCGGGGTGACGGCCGGCGCCCTTTACCTGAAGCCGGGTACCCGGGAATGGTTTATGGAGTGGATTGCCAGGAACCACCCGGAACTGGCAGGCCGCTACCGGAGGCTCTACGGCACAAGCTCCTATGCCTCCAAGGAATACCGCACGTGGCTCGCCGCGAAAGTCCGCTACTTCAAGCAGCGGCACGGCTTCACCAGCGGCCACGGTTTCAGCCACCGTGATCTCGAGGACGATCCCCGCGGCGAGGAAGCCCAGTATCCGGCCGGGAGTATCCCGTCCGTCCCCGACACACAGCAACGGCCCGCTGGGGAATCCCAACCGGCCACCGGGCCGCGTCAGCAGCCCACCCTGTTTTAGCAGGTCCTGCAGCTCGGCGATGTTTTCGAGTACAGGGCCATCGGCGGCCGGTAGAACTTGCCCATGCTGACCAGGTTCTTGCCGGACGGTGGGCCGTCCAATTCAGTGCGGAGCACTCGAAGCTACAGGCGTGACCAAAGATTCAAGAAGCGCCCGGACAATCGGGAAGTCGGCCGGGATCCACGGAAGACTGAGAGCTTCATCACGGTTCGTGGTGCTGATCCATTTCAGCTGGTCGTGGTCTTCGAGCGGCTGGGGCTCACCGCTGGAAAGCTCCGCCAACCACACCCGCATACTGGCCCGCTCGTTCAGCCGCCAGCCGGTGGCCGTGGCTGCCGGGAGTTCACGCCCCAGGCGAACCTCTACACCCAGTTCCTCCCTGAGTTCCCGGTGCAGCGCAGCCTCGCATTGTTCCCCGGCCTCCACCTTGCCGCCGGGGAACTCCCAGAGCCCCGCGAACTGCTCGGGAGCAGTCCGCCTGGCTACCAGAATGCGCGTCGGCTCCATCAACGAGTCCACTATTGCTCCGCCAACTACCTGTATCTGTCCACTCACCGCACCAGTCTATGAGGGAGAATGGTTTGCGGCATTCCCCCAGCATCCCTTTGAAAAGCAGGCACATGAGCAGCGTCATCCATCCATCCACCGCGTCCAAGGCGAAGACTCCGCACGTTGGTGCAGCGATCTTCGCGCTGGCCATGGGCGGCGTCGGAATCGGCGTCACAGAGTTCACTATGATGGGCCTGCTCAAAGAGGTGGAACAAGGACTCAGCATCAGCACCCCGGAGGCGGGGCACCTCATCTCCGCTTATGCCCTCGGAGTGGTGGTGGGCGCGCCCCTGCTCGCAGCAGTCGGGGCCAAACTGCCGCGGAAATACCTCGCGCTGGGTCTCATGCTGTTCTTCACGCTGGCCAACCTGACGTCCTATCTTGCTCCCGACTACGGCAGCATGCTGGTTTCCCGGTTTGCGGCCGGGCTGCCGCACGGCGCATTCTTCGGAGTCGCGGCCGTGATCGCCGCCTCCCTGGTTTCCCCCACCCGCCGCGGCTGGGCCATTTCCATGGTGATGGCGGGTCTGTCCGTTTCGAACGTTATCGGCGTGCCGGCGGCCACCTGGGTTGGCCAGACCTTCGGCTGGCGGCTCCTGTTCCTCCTCGTGGGAGGTATTGGTTTGCTGACCCTGGTCCTGCTGTGGCGCCATGTTCCCTACCAGGCACCTCATCCTGACGCGAGCATCCGCCGCGAACTCGGTGCGCTCAAGCGGCTTCAGGTGTGGCTGGCCATCCTGATCGGCATCGTGGGCTTTGGCGGCTTCTTCGCGACCTACACCTACATTGCCCACACCATGACCCTGGTGGCCGGGATTCCGGCGTCGCTGCTGCCCATCGTGGTCGCACTCTACGGACTGGGCATGGTGGCGGGAACCGTCGTGGGAGGCAGGCTCGCCGACAAGTCGGTGATGGGCACGCTGTACTGGGTCCTGCCCGGTATCGCCGTCGCCCTGGTGGTTTATGCGGTGGCTGTGCACTGGCCCTGGTCAGCCCTCGTGATGGTCTTTGTAGTGGGGGCGTCCGGCTCCATGCTGATCCCGGCCCTGCAGACCCGGTTGCTGGATGCCTCGCCGGACGCCCCCTCCCTCGCTTCTTCGCTCAACCACGCCGCGCTCAACGTTGCCAATGCCTTGGGCGCCTTCCTGGGCGGCGTAGTGATCGCCTGGGGCTGGGGCTTCGTGGCGCCTGCGCTCGTGGGGGCGGTGTTGGCTGTCCTGGGCTTTGGCATCGCCGTGGCCAGCGGCCTCCTGGAACGCAAGAAGCCGCTGGCCGCCTGATCCTGGGGAACGAGCGGTCAGCGGCTTCACCGAAGCGTCCGGTGCGCTGAGAAAGGAATGTCAGGCCTGCGGGTCCTGAACACCGGCTTCAGCGGAAACGTGGCCCGCGCTTGAAACCTCTCCTGCACCTGACATCACGTCCGTGCGACGGTCTCCGCGATGCAGATCGGGTTCGAGGTAGATCACCCGGGCTATCGGAACGGCAGTGCGGATACGGGACTCGGCACCGTCAATCGCCGTGGCGATGTCCCGCCCGGTTTCGGCGGCACCCACGGAGATCTTGGCGGCCACCAGCAACTCCTCCGGTCCGAGGTGAAGGGTCTTGAGGTGGATGATGCGGTTGTGCCCCCCTGCCTCGATAGCCTCGCTGATGCGGGCGACGTCAACCCGGGTGGCGGACTCTCCGAGCAGCAGGGATTTGGTTTCGATAGCCAGGACCACCGCGATGGCCACGAGCAGCAGGCCGATCATGCCGGTGCCTGCGGCGTCCCAGATCCCGTTGCCGGTGACAAGGGTCATGCTCACACCGACGAGCGCGAACACCAGGCCGAGAAGGGCCCCGAGGTCCTCCAGCAGGATGACCGGCAGCTCCGGTTGTTTGGCTGTCCGCACAAAACTCACCCAGCCTTGCTTGCCACGGACGTGGTTGGACTCGGTGATGGCCGTCCGGAACGAGTAGGACTCAGCCAGGATCGCGCCGATCAGCACAGCCAGGGGAACCCACCAGAAGTCTCCTTCGATGGCGTGCGGGTGCTGCAGCTTCTCCCACGCTTCGAACAGCGCAAAGAGCCCGCCCACACTGAAGAGCACGATCGAGACGATAAAGGCGTAAATGTAGCGTTCCCGGCCATAGCCGAACGGGTGCTCCGCGCTGGCAGCCTTCCTGGCGCGCTTGCCGCCGATCAGGAGCAGCAATTGATTGCCGGAGTCCGCAACCGAGTGGATGGCTTCGGCCAACATCGACGAGGAAGCCGTCAGGAAAAAGGCCACGAATTTCAGGACAGCGATGGTCAGGTTTGCGGCCAGGGCCGCCACAATCGCCTTGGTACCGCCATTTGCAGCCACGGAGGCTTCTCCTCTTCACAGCGTTCAGGAACAAGCAGGGATATTCGCGGCGCCGCAGCCGGCGCCGCCCACGAACACCGTACCTTTACGGCCGTAAAACACGCACCTCTGACATGCACTACGCCTGCTGACAATGGGGGAACCGTATGTTAGCTTGAACACTAATCGGGACGTTTAATCCCGACGAATATGAAGGAGGAGACATGGGTTTTCTTGCTTGGATTATTCTCGGCCTCATCGTAGGGGCCATCGTCAAAGCGGTAATGCCCGGCAGGGTCGGCGGCGGCTGGGTGACGAGCCTCGTGCTCGGCGTGGTCGGCGCAATTGTAGGCGGCTGGATTGGCAGCCTCCTGTTCGGCAAGGGTGACCTTGCCTTCTTTGATCTGGGTACCTGGATCCTGGCTATTGTAGGCGGCCTGGTGGTTGCTGGCGTGTACGGTGCCATCACGGGACGCAGCAAGAGCACACGGGCACCCTGATTACCCCTACCTCATCTGATTCATACAGCAAGGGCCCCGGAGAACTTCCGGGGCCCTGCCTTTTAAGTCTTGTGTCCGGGTAGGTCAGACGTTCGGATGAGCCACCTCGGGAGGTCGGTCATCCCTTTTGGGACCTGGCACTCGCGTAGAGGCACACCGTTGCCGCCGTGCCGAGGTTCAGGCTTTCCGCGTCGCCGTATACGGGCACGGCCACCCGGTGGTCGGCCAGGGACAGTTCCTCTTCGGAGAGCCCCTGGGCTTCGTTTCCAAACAGCCAGGCCGTGGGACCCTCCAGGGCGAACAGCGATTCAACGCCGGGGCCTGCGATCCGGCGGGCGGCGTTTTCGTCCTGGAGCGTGTCCAGGTTGACGTCACCGGCGCCGTCGGCGGCCAGCAACCCAATCCCCCGAGCCCGGCAGGCGGCTGCCACTTCCGTAAGATCGGCGCCCAGGACCACGGGCAGATGAAACAGGGAACCGGCGGTGGAACGGACCGCCTTGGGGTTATAGATGTCCACGCTGGATGCGGTCAGGATAACGGCGTCCGCCCCGGCCGCGTCAGCTGCCCGGAGCACGGTGCCGGCGTTACCGGGGTCCCGGACCTGACACAATACTGCGAGCAGCCGCGGCCCGGCGTCGAGCACCTGCTCAAGACTCACGTCCAGGAAACCGCAGACGGCGAGAATGCCTTGCGGGGTAACGGTGTCCGCCATCGCCGCCAGTACTTCATCGGTGGTGAGGTATGCGTCGATGCCTTCCGCGAGTGCCTCCAGGTCCGGGTGCCGGTCGAGGCATGCCTCGCTCGCGTAGACCTCGTAGACCACGCCGGGCTCCCCCGCGGCAACCCTTTTCTGGTGCAGAGTCAGGGCCTCACGGACAGCCTGCGGCCCCTCTGCCAGGAACTCGCTGCGCTTTAAACGGGCCGGGCGCCCGGCAAGTTGTGCCACCTTCCTTACCCGATCAGCTCGGGGATTGGAGAGTGGAAAGTCTTGCGGGCGCCCGGTTTCGTTCATATAAGAACCTTAGTGGCTTTAGCCACCAGTCCTCGAACTGGCGTGGGTGCTACTTGGCAGCCACGTCAGCGGCAGGCTTTGCAGCCTTGGCCTTGGGTGCCTTGGCAGCCTTGGGGGCTGCAGCCTCGACAGCCGGAGCCGACGTGTCGGCAGGCAGGGAATCCTTGGCGATCTTCACGAGCGCGGCGAATGCATTGGCATCCGAAACGGCCAGCTCGGCAAGCATACGGCGGTCAACCTCGACCTCAGCGGCCTTCAGGCCCTGGATCAGACGGTTGTAAGTCAGGCCGTTGGCGCGGGATGCAGCGTTGATGCGCTGGATCCACAGGCGGCGGAAGTCGCCCTTCTTCTTCTTGCGGTCGCCGTAGCTGTACACAAACGAGTGCAGCAGCTGCTCTTTGGCCTTGCGGTACAGGCGTGAACGCTGTCCACGGTAGCCCTTTGCGCGTTCAAGGATAACCCGGCGCTTCTTGTGGGCGTTGACCGCCCTCTTCACACGTGCCACGTGCGTACTCCTTAGAAAATTCTGATCCCAAGCATCTACTGCCGGAACAACCGGCTGGCCTGAGAAGCCTTTTTGGTAGTTGACTGCTGCCAGGTGGCATCAGTCAGAGAACTTGGAACTTAGATGCCGAGCATCTTCCGGATGACCTTAGCGTCACCCTTGAAGACAATCTTGTCGCCGGCGAGGCGACGGGTCAGCCTGGAGGACTTGTGCTCAAGGTAGTGGCGGCGGTTGGCCTGCTGGCGGCGCAGCTTGCCGCTGCCGGTCAGCTTGAAGCGCTTCTTAGCACCACTGTGGGTCTTCATCTTCGGCATGGGAACCGATCTCCTTACGTGTCCACAGACATTGTCTGCAGTTCTTTCGAGCAGCCACCCCTGCAGGCGGCATGCTGGTTGCGTACTGCAGGAGGATAACCTCCCGCAGCTGTGAACTAGGTAGTCTTCTTGGCAGCCGGCTTCGGAGCTGCCTTGGGGGCAGGCCTTGCAGCAGGCTTCGGCGCTGCCGGCCGGGCGATCGGCTTGGGCATCGGCACCGGCGGCCGAGGAGCAGCCGGAGCCGGAGCAGCTGCTTCGGCGGGCTTGACGGCGGCAGGAGCCTTGACCGGCGCCGGAGCCGCTTTGGGAGCCTCACGCTTGGGAGCAGCGGTCTTCGGGGCTGCCTGCTTCGGCGCCTCCTGGACGGTTGCTTCCTTGACGGGCGCTGCCTTCGGGGCGGTTTCCTTTGCAGGAGTTTCCTTCACCGGGGCTTCCTTGACAGGGGCTTCGGCTTCGGGAGCTGCTTCAACAGGCGCTTCTTCAACAGGCGCTTCAACCTCGGCCGGAGCTTCGGTTTCCGGCTCTGTCGTGATGGCGAAACCTTCCGGAAGAAGGTCAGCCAGCGACTGCGTCAGCGGTGCCTGGTCGTCGCCGGAGACGTCGATGCGGCCACCGCCCGTAGCCTTGGCTTCGTTCTGCGCCTTGGCCTCTGCACGCTGCGATGCGCGGCGTGCCTCAGCCTTGGCTTCGGCCTTGTTCTTCAGCGGGCCCACAACCATGACCATGTTGCGGCCATCGATACGGGGACTGGACTCAACAACGCCCACTTCGGCGACATCGTCAGCGAAGCGCTGAAGCAGTCGGATGCCCATTTCCGGACGCTGCTGCTCACGACCGCGGAACTGGATCATGGCCTTGACCTTGTCACCGGCACCGAGGAAGCGCAGTGCATGGCCGCGCTTGGTCTCGTAGTCGTGGGTGTCAATCTTGAGGCGGAAGCGGATTTCCTTCAGAACAGTGTTCGTCTGGTTCTTCCGTGCTTCACGTGCCTTGACGGCGGCCTCGTACTTGTACTTGCCGAAGTCCATCAGCTTGCACACCGGAGGCTTGGCCTGCGGTGCAACTTCAACGAGATCAAGATCGGATTCCGCGGCCAAACGCAAGGCATCGTCAATACGGACGATTCCTACCTGTTCACCTGCAGGACCGACCAACCGCACCTCGGGGACGCGGATACGCTCATTGATTCTTGGCTCGCTAATGTTAAAGCTCCTGTGATTGATGTGATATTCCACCGGCAAATAGAGAAGGCCCCCAATTGCCGGAGCAATCGAAGGCCTCGATGATCGGATGCACCGTCCTCAGGAGAGGCTGTGCGCACTTCCCCAAGCTTGACGCCTGAAGAAATGTCCGACCGGTACCCGGCAACCTTGCTTCCTCAGGAATGACTTCCAACGGGAAAACGGCTGACGCGGGTGGGAGAGATCTCCGCTTGCAAACTGCATGTCATTCTACAGAACAAATCCCGCCGAATGCAGCTAAGCGTTGGTGGGACCTTCCACAGCGAAATAACGACATCCAGTCGGTCTGTGACAAGCTTACCAGTATGAGCACCCCAGACAGTAATTCACACGTTTTCGAGGCCCCTGCCGCCAAGGCTGACGTGACCCAGCAAATCCGCGACATCTCGGAGGTGCCGGCCATCGAGGTCATCACCACGGCCGCAGTGCACCTGATGAGCGCAGCCGCGGTCAAGCTGGGCCTCGCCGCCGAGGACAATGCGGAGGAACTCAAGGATCTGGACGAGGCCCGCAAGCTCATCACCGCCCTTGCCGGACTGGTGACCTCAGCGGCTCCCGAAATCGGATCCCAGCACGCCGGCCCGTTGCGCGATGGCCTGCGTTCCCTGCAGCTTGCATTCCGCGAGGAGTCCATCATCCCGGATGCTCCGGGCAAGGGCCCGGGCGAGAAGTACACGGGCGCCGTCAACTAGACCCAACACCAACTTCACAAAGTACGACGACGGCGGCTGACGGTCCACACGGACCTCCGGCCGCCGTCGTCGTTCAGGCAGCGGCGCGGCGGCGCCGGAAGGCCTGAAGCAGGAGTCCCACGACGCAGAGCAGAACACCTGCCACGCCCACGGAGACAAACCCGCCGGAGGGACCCATCCCGTCGATGAAAATTCCGGCAAGTGGTGCCCCGAGCGCAACGCCGGCAGTCAGCGCAGAGCCGTACCAGCCCATTGCCTCGCCGCGGCGGTCCTCCGCCACCAGGTCTGCCACCTGTTCGGAGGCGGCAGACAGGACAGGGGCGCACAAAAGGCCCGGAAGGATCGAGACAATAGCCAACGTCCAGGTGTCCTGGGCGAAGCCCATCGGGATGGTCAGGGCCGCCATGCCCAACAGCAGGAGGATCGGCGAAACCCGACGGTGCATTGCCCCGTACAACAGCCCGCCGACCACCGATGCGGCGCACCAAAAGAGGAACACTATGCCGATTTCGGCCTGGTGTCCGCCGGTTTCCAGGGCGGCAACAATGCCAACGTCGGTGCCGCTGAGCACCATGCCGGTTCCAGCAGCCACGGCGAAGACCGCCGCGACAGTGGCCGTGAACCAGCCGAAGTTGTGTGCCACCTTCCCGCGCAGCCCCGCCGGCCCGCTTCCGACCCGTTCTGCCGCGGCCGGGACGAGGTCCGCGGCCGCTTCCTGGAGATGGGCCGGTGCGGCCGAAACCACAGCCACTTCCGCGGCATGGCGCTGGTCCGCCTCGCCTTCTTCAGTCTGCGTGGCACTTCGCGTGGGCGGGTTGAACCACATGAGGAACAATCCGGCCAGTGACGTCGAAACACCCACCACCGTGAGTCCCAGAATGGTGAAGCCACTGGTGGCCACAACGGCCCCGGCGGCGGGCCCGATCATGAACACCATCTCCGTGGCAATCGAGTCCAGCGCAAAGGCGGTCCGCCGCTGGTCGCCGTCCGCGAGGACGCCCAGTGACTGTCGCACAACACTGAAGATGGGCAACGTGAGGAGGCCGCCGACGAACACCAGCGGAAGCAGCCACTGGTAGGACACGTGCGGCACCACCGACCAGATGACCGCCTCGGACACCACCGACGGAATAAGCGCGCGGCGCAGGCCTACAGTGTCAACGCGCCGGCCGCGCCATGGTGCGCCAACTGCGATGCCGATGGTCATAACGGCCGCCGCGGCACCGGCAGCTGCATAGCCTTGGTCGAGGGTGAGGACGATGTGCAGGGTCAGCAGCATGCCTGCCGCCGAGTGGGGAATGCGGGCAATCATGCCAACCAGCAGCAACCGCCGGATGGGCTGGACGGCCAGCAGCTCCCGGTACAGAGCGAAGTTCACGGAAAAATCCTTTGGGTCTGCCCACGGCAGCCCGGGATCTCCACGCCAACCGTCAGCTAATGTGCTGCGCGCCGCAACTTGATTTCGATCGAGTCAACACGCTCTCCAAACAATACATTCCGGGACCATGCCTGTTGGAGGCCGGACACCAAGTCCTGGACTGCCGGGGCGTCCAGGCCGTCCTCAAGGTGGAGAAGCACTTGCAGTTCCGGTCCGGCACCGCCCCCGGGGAGCCTCACACCGGTACGCGAGACGGTCCCGACGCCGGAACCCGGGAGGAAGGCAAGCCGGCGTACCGCCGGGAATGCGGCCGTTGCCTCAGCCATCTCGGCTGCCAGTGCCGCATCCGTGTAGGAAGGGATCCAGTCCTGTTGCTGGGCCAGTGCCCAGACGGCGGGCCGCCGGACAACAAACGTGATGTCCGAGCCCGGATCAAGGACCATCAGTTCGGCTCCCTCGGCCACGGCCGAGAGGGCAGCCCGGGCAGCGTACACCGCCACCGGCCGGGCTTCGGGGTGCCAGGCGGACAAGGCATCCGCCGAGGTGAAGGCCGGCATTGCCGTCCGGCCGTCGGCGGCCTTCAGGGTGACCAACGCCATGTCCGCCTGCTTGTCCGCCGTCAGGCCATCGACGCCTGCCGCTTCCTCGCCGAGCTGCGCGATGATGGGGATAAAGACTCGGGCGGTGGCCAGCGAGGCCACCACTGCCGCTTCGTCGCCGCTGCCTTGAACCAGGGCAGCGACGGCGGCGAGGTAGCCGGCGTCGGCGGTGCCGTCGTCGTCCTCGAAGTTGTGGATCCTGCCGTCGTCCCCGGCGAGGCTTCGGCCTTCCCACGGCTGGCCGGCCGAATCGGTACGGCCGCCCGCGCCCGCCAATGCCGCGGCAATGTGTCCGGGCAGATGGCGTGGCGGCGGGGATTCCGCTGCCGTGTCGGCGTTGTGCGTGCTGTCCACGGAACCTGCCTAGCGGCGTCCGGCGACGTCGAGGGCTTCGGGGAGCGTGAAGGCGCCGGCGTACAGCGCCTTGCCCACGATCGCGCCTTCCACGCCCAGCGGGACCAGGGAGCGCAGCACTTTCAGGTCGTCCAGGCTGGAGATGCCGCCGGAGGCAACCACCGGCTTGCCGGTCTTCTCCACCATCTGGCGCAGGAGTTCAACGTTGGGACCCTGCAGTGTGCCGTCCTTCGTAACGTCAGTGACAACGTACCGGGAGCACCCGGCGTCTTCGAGCCGGCCCAGGACCTCCCAGAGGTCGCCGCCTTCTTTGGTCCAGCCGCGGCCTGCCAGCGTGGTTCCGCGGACATCGAGGCCGACGGCAATCCTGTCGCCGAAACGGTCGATGGCACTGCGCGTCCACTCGGGGTTCTCCAACGCCGCCGTGCCGAGATTGACGCGGGCCACGCCGAGGGCCAGGGCTGCCTCGAGGGATTCGTCGTCCCGGAGTCCGCCGGAGAGCTCAACTTTGATGTCCAGCCGGCCCACTACTTCGCGGAGCAGTTCGGCGTTGGAGCCACGGCCGAACGCGGCGTCAAGGTCCACCAGGTGCACCCATTCGGCGCCCTGCTCCTGCCAGTTGAGGGCTGCCTCGAGCGGCGTGCCGTAGCTTGTCTCGCTTCCGGCTTCCCCCTGGACCAGCCGTACGGCCTGTCCGTTTACGACGTCGACGGCGGGCAGCAGTTCAAGAACCGGCAGATCGGTTGCGGTGGTCATCTCAAATCCTCTTGGGTGTTGGTTGCTTGTGGAAGCGGAACTGGTGAATGCGTGGAGGCTAGTTTCCAGGAAGCGTCAGCAGGAAGGCGGCCAGCAGCGCCATACCGGCCAGGACGTAGAAGCCCACCTGGGTCCACAGCGGTTTGTGCTGCTGCCGGAAGGACAGGGCGCCGCCCACCAGGAGGCCGGCCAGGCCCATCAGGACGATCGACCACATCATCTAGCGGCATCCCTAGCAGCTGGCTTACGAAGGCCGTCGACCCAGTTGCGCAGCAGCCGCGCACCGGCGTCGCCGGATTTCTCGGGGTGGAACTGGGTAGCGCAGAGCGGTCCGTTCTCCACGGCGGCGATAAAGCGGGCTCCGTGTTCCGACCAGGTCACCAGCGGAGCAGTCATCCGCGGCTGGATCACGTCGAAGTTCCACTCCTGGACACCATAGGAGTGGACGAAGTAGAAGCGCTGGTCCTCGACGCCGGCGAAGAGCTTGGAGCCTTCGGGAACGTCCACGGTGTTCCAGCCCATGTGCGGCACCACTTCGGCGGGAAGGAGTTCCACCTTGCCCGGCCACTCCCCCATGCCTTCGGCTTCTGTCCCGTGCTCAACCCCGGCCTCGAACAGGACCTGCAGCCCGACGCAGATTGCCAGCACCGGCCTGCCCCCGGCCACGCGCCTGCCGATCAGCCGGATGCCGTCCACGGCCTTGAGCTCGCGCATAACGGTCTCGAACGCGCCGACGCCGGGCACTACCAGGCCTTCGGCGTTAAGAACGTCCTCGGCCCTGGAGCTGAGGATGACTTCGGCTCCGGCCCGTTCCAGGGCGCGCACGGCGGAGCGGACGTTGCCGGAACCATAGTCAAGGACGGTGACCGTGGGCTTGCCGTCGGGCGATACGGGCTTCTTGCCGGAGGCCGGATCGACGACGGCGCCGTCCCGGAGGATTTGGCCGCTCACAGGGCACCCTTGGTGGAGGGGATTCCCTCCACGCGGGGATCGGGTTCGACTGCAGCGCGCAGGGCGCGGGCGAAGGCCTTGAACTGCGCTTCCACGATGTGGTGCGGGTCACGGCCCGCTATGACGTTCATGTGGAGGCAGATGCCTGCGTGAAGCGTGATCGCCTCAAAGACGTGGCGAGTCAGTGACCCCGTGAAGTGGCCGCCGATGAGGTGATACTCCTGCCCGGCAGGCTCACCGCCGTGCACCAGGTAGGGGCGGCCGGAGACGTCGACGACGGCGTGTGCCAGGGCTTCGTCGAGGGGTACTGTGGCCTCGCCGAACCTGCGGATCCCTGCTTTGTTGCCCAAGGCTGTGCGCAGCACCTCGCCGAAGGTGATGGCGACGTCCTCCACCGTGTGGTGGACGTCAATGTGGATGTCACCGGTGGCCTTGACCGTCATGTCAATCAACGAGTGCTTGCACAGCGCCGTCAGCATGTGGTCGTAGAACGGGACGGACGTGTCGATGTCCGATACTCCCGTGCCGTCGAGGTTGATCTCCACGAGCACTGACGATTCACTGGTGGCACGCTCCATGCGTGCGGTCCGGGGCGCGGCAGCGTTCGATCCGGTGGAACTCATGGTCATACGTCCTTTAGGCGAAGTCAGTGATGCGTAAGCGAAGGAGATGTGCCGGCGCGCGGCGGCGCCGATACTTCAAGTTTAGGCGGGCAGCTGGGCCTGGCTGGCCAGGATGCGTTCCAGCGCAGTCAGGAACGCTGTGGTCTCCCTCTCAGTTCCTGCTGTGACACGCAGGTGGCCGGGGATGCCGACGTCACGGATCAGCACGCCGTCGTCCAGCAACTGCTGCCAAACGTCATGCGGGCTGTCGAGGCCCCCGAAGAAGACATAGTTCGAATCGGAGGCGGCAGGCTTGAGGCCCATGCGGGTCAGCTCCGACACAATGCGGTCGCGCTGCTCCTTGATGTCCTCGACGTCGGCCATCAGGGCCGTGCGGTGCTGGAGGGCGGCGAGGCCTGTCGCCTGGGTGATGGCCGAAAGGTGGTACGGCAGCCGGACCAGGCGAAGTGCGTCCGTGACTTCAGGAGCGGCGGCCAGGTAGCCCAGACGGGCGCCCGCGAGGGCGAACGCCTTGCTCATGGTGCGGGACACTATGAGTCGTTCCCGGCCGGGCAGCAACGTCAGTGCGCTGGGCGTTCCGTCGTGGGCGAACTCGTGGTAGGCCTCGTCAACGATCACGATTGTCTGGCTGGCCTCGCCGGCCGCGTACACGGCCTCGACAACGTCCAGGCCCAGGCCAGTGCCGGTGGGGTTGTTCGGTGAGCACAGGAAAACGATGTTGGGCTGAAGCTCTTTGACCTGCAGGGCAGCCGATTCGGCACTGAGCCCGTAGTCATCAGCGCGCTGTCCGGTGATGTACCCGGTGTCCGTGCCGCTGGCAAGGAGCGGGTACATGGAATACGTGGGCGGGAATCCCAGAGCCGTGCGCCCGGGTCCGCCGAAAGCCTGGAGAATCTGCTGGAGGACCTCGTTGGATCCGTTGGCTGCCCAGATGTTGGTGGCGTCAAGGCCGTGGCCGAGGTATTCGGCCAGCGCTTCGCGGAGTTCGGTGAACTCACGGTCCGGATAGCGGTTGAGGCCTGCCGCCGCTTCCGTCACAGCGGCACTGATCGCGGCCCGGACGTCTGCCGGGACCCCATGGGTGTTTTCGTTGACGTTCAGCAGGATGGGCACATCCAGTTGCGGGGCACCGTACGGGGTCAGCCCGCGGAGGTTGGTCCGGAGGGGAAGTCTGTTCAGACGCTCTAGCTGGTCATTCACCTGAACAGTTTAGGTCCGAAGCAGACGGCCGGAAAATGTGACGGGCTGCTGCGGCACGTGCCTGGGCCTGAAGCCTCCCTATTTGGTGGGGACGAAGAGCTGCTGTCCGGGGACCACGCCGCCGGCGGAAAGGTTGTTCAACTGGGCAATATCTGCGATGACATCCCGGGGATCACGCTCGGGCGCAACGGTACTGGCGATGGCCCAAAGCGACTGCCCGGCCTGCACTGTGACCGAGGCTGTTGGCGTCAACGACAGGTCTGCGGCAGAGTCGGCAGCCTTTGCCGGGGCGTTGAGGAAACCTGCCAGGGAAAGCAGGATTGCGGCAAGGATCACCAGCGGGAAGCCGATGAGGACAATCCGGCCCCGACGGGTCAGACGCAGCGGCGGCCGGGATTCCCTGCGCTGCCTGGGCGCCGAACCCGACGTTGGCCCGGGCGCGGACCACTGCCGCGAGGTGAGGTCCTGCACGGAAACGAGCTGCGGACGCGAGTCCTGCGAAGCAGATAAAGCTGACATGAAATGAGCCCTCCTGGACCATACTGTGCTGCCCGGCGCGCCCTCCGCGTCCACTTGCCGGTGCCGGCCTGGGCCGTCCATAAATTCGAATATTCGAATCCGCAAGCAACGAGTAGAACACATGTTCGAACTTTGCTTCTTCATTTTTAGCACTTATCAACGAATATTGTCGAGACTCGCTAGAACAAATGTTTGAAAAAGCCTTATGGCTGGCCTACGTTTGGATCAAGAACAACCACCTCTGTAGTTGATCAGCAGGGTCTGACAATCAACTCCGACACCAGCCCCGGGGCGTTCCAGGCACCAGCGGCCGGAGCGGATCAGGGCAACCGAAAGGCATTGGCGAACATGGCAGCACCAGCCGCCGAGGGCAAGGCGACACCGCGCCGTCAGCCCCAACGGACCCCCAAGGGGCTCACCGCCCGCCAGAAGAAGATCCTTGAAACCATCCAGCGCTCGGTGAATGACAACGGCTATCCGCCGTCGATGCGTGAAATCGGCGACACCGTGGGCCTGGCGAGCTTGTCCAGCGTGACCCATCAGCTCTCGCAGTTGGAGAAACTGGGATACCTGCGCCGGGACCCGAAGCGTCCGCGCGCCATGGAGGTCCTGATGCCGTTGACGCTTGACGGCGGGTCGGCCAAGACCAACGGGGCAACCAAGCCTTCAGTCCTGCACGGCATCGGCGGAACGGTCACCGAGCTTCCCTCTGCCATGGACACCGCTATGGTGCCGTTGGTGGGCCGGATCGCGGCCGGCGGGCCCATCCTTGCTGATCAGGTGGTGGAAGACGTGATGCCCCTGCCACGGCAGCTCGTGGGCCAGGGTGAGCTTTTTATGCTGCGCGTGGCCGGCGACTCCATGGTAGACGCGGCCATCTGCGACGGCGACTGGGTAGTGGTCCGCCGCCAGGCCGACGCCGCCAACGGCGACATCGTCGCGGCCCTGCTGGACGATGAAGCCACCGTCAAGACGTTTCGCCAGCGTGATGGCCACACGTGGCTGTTGCCGCAGAACACGCAGTACGAGCCCATTCTGGGCGATCACGCCACGATTATGGGCAAAGTCGTCTCAGTCCTGCGGTCTTTGTAGTACCCGCGCTTCGTCAGGCGCTCTTCCCGGCCAGCCTTTCAAGGGCGGCAAACGCTGTCTTGCGGTCCGTGGTGGGCCAGAACGGCGGCAGCGCTGCGCGGAGGAATCCGGCGTAGCGCTCGGTGGCAAGCCGGGAATCAAGCACGGCCACCACGCCTTTGTCTCCGGTGGAACGGATCAGCCGGCCCGCGCCCTGAGCCAGGCGGATGGCCGCATGGGTCGCCGATACCGCCATAAAGCCGTTTCCGCCGGCCTGTGCAACGGCGCGGGACCGTGCGGTCATCAGCGGATCATCCGGCCGCGGGAATGGAATGCGGTCGATCACCACGAGCCGGCATGATCCGCCCGGAACATCAACACCCTGCCACAGGGACATGGTTCCGAAGAGGCAGGTGTCGGGCTCGTCCGCGAACTGCTTCACGAGGGCAGTCATGGTGGAGTCGCCCTGGCACAGAATGCTGAGGCCGAGCCGGGGACGCATCGCCTCCGCTGCCTCCTCGGCGGCACGGCGCGATGAAAAGAGACACAGGGCGCCGCCACCGGACGCCCGGATCAGCGCCTCGAGTTCATCGAGTGCCTCCGGCGAAGCCCCGCGGCCCGGCTTGGGGAGGTGCCCTGCGACGTAGAGGATCCCCTGCTTGGGATAGTCAAAGGGCGATCCGACATCGATTCCGGTCCAGCTCGGCGCGCCCTCCCCCACCAACCCCAAGCCGCCGGCGGCCGGTTCAAAGGCTGAGC
Source organism: Pseudarthrobacter lactosi (assembly GCF_055412785.1). Taxonomy (NCBI): domain Bacteria; kingdom Bacillati; phylum Actinomycetota; class Actinomycetes; order Micrococcales; family Micrococcaceae; genus Pseudarthrobacter; species Pseudarthrobacter lactosi. The sequence goes on along the minus strand of NZ_JBVAYS010000002.1, from coordinate 737,803 downwards.
CGATGGCTAGGGTTGCCGAGGTCAGCACCACGGTGTGGCCCGCGAAAAGCCCTTCCCGGAGCTTGCCGGCAACGCTGAGCGGCGCGATGTTGACCAGAGCCGGCGCAGAGTCGTCGGGCTGCGCATAGCCCTGTTGCGGGTCGAAGGAACTCGCGCGGGAAAACCACACCACTTCACGGTTTTCCCGTGCCACGATAAGCCGTTCACAGAGTTCCAGGATCAGCATCAGACGTGAGCGTGCAAGCTGCCGCCCCCCGTCGGCCGTTTGGCTGCCGTCCCCCTTGGAGTCGGACAGAGCAGCGCGGCAGGCTTCACGCAGCTGGTCCACGCAGTCCAGCTGTTCGTCGTTGAGGCCGTTGGGGAGCAGCCCGTTGGGCACCCCGGCCAGGGCGAGTTCCAGGTTGGCGGCAGCCGCGTTGAGGGCATCCACGGTGATGGCCGTGTGTTTCCGCGCACCCGATGCCGCGGCGTGGACCATTGCCACGGAAAGCTGCCCGGACACCGCGCCGGTGACCCGGTCCTGCAGTTCGTGGGCCTCGTCCACCACCACAACGTCGTACTCAGGGAGGACAGCGAGGCCTTCAAAGGCGCTGACGGCGAGCATGGCATGGTTGGTGACCACAACGTCGGCCTCGGCGGCGTCGTGGCGTGCCAGTTCGCTGAAGCATTCGGCGGCCATGGGGCATTTTTGGGCCCCCAGGCATTCCATGGACGTCACTGAAACCTGCCGCCAGGCCCGGTCTGTGACCCCGGGAAGCAGTTCATCACGGTCACCCGTGGTGGTCTTTTCCGCCCACTCGCGCAGGCGCACCACTTCCTTCCCCAGCTGGGACGACGGCCCGCCCAGGGCCGCGGCGAAATGCGGAACGCTGGTGTCCTCGCCGAGGGAGAACAGCTGGCCCTCGGCGGGTTCCTCGGAAGGGAACCCGCCTACGAGCTTGTGCTGGCACACGTAGTTGGAGCGGCCCTTGACCAGGGCCACCTTGACCGGGCGGTCCAGGGCGGGGGTGATGGTCTTCAGCAGCCGGGGAAGGTCGCGCCCCACAATCTGGGTCTGCAGCGCAAGCGTGGCTGTAGACACCAGGGTGGGTTTGTTGCTCACGAGTGAGTGCGCAATGAGCGGAATCAGGTAGGCCAGCGACTTTCCGGTCCCCGTCCCGGCCTGCACTAGGAGGTGGTCGCCGGTTTCGATGGCTCTGGCCACCTGCCGGGCCATCTCGTGCTGCCCGCTGCGGCTTTGACCGCCCATGCCGGCCACGGCGCGGTCGAGCAGTTCGATCACGAACTGCTCGCCGGCCGTACCTTTGACTTCCCCCGCCACAACCTCAGTCATGGTTGATGAAGGATTCCAGTTCAGCCGCAAGGCCCTCGCGCACCATCACCAAAGCACGGGTACCGTGCTCGCCGTGATCCAGGCTCAGGATCTCGGCATCGGTCTCGTGCAGTTTGCTGATCAGGTCACCGCGGTCGTAGGGAATAAGGAGCTCCAGCTTCACGCCGGGACGGGGAATACCGTCACTGATGGCCTGCAGCAATTCGGCGATCCCCTGGCCTGTGCGGGCAGAGACCACCACGTGGCGCGGCTCGCGCTGCTTAAGGCGCTCCACCACAAACGGATCAGCGGCATCGGCCTTGTTCAGGACAATGATCTCCGGCACCTTGCGGGCATCCACTTCGCTGAAGACTTTGCGGACTGCAGCAATCTGGCCCTCCGGGTCCGGATGGGACACGTCCACCACGTGCAGGATCAGATCCGCGTCAGCCACTTCCTCCAACGTGGAACGGAAGGCCTCCACCAACTGCGTGGGCAGTGAACGCACAAAACCCACGGTGTCCGCCAACGTGTACCCGAGGCCATCGGAGGTCTCGGCCTTCCGCACAGTGGGATCCAGGGTGGCGAACAGTGCGTTCTCCACCAGGACGCCGGCGTCGGTCAGCCTGTTCAGCAGCGATGACTTCCCGGCGTTTGTGTACCCGGCAATGGCAACGGACGGCACTGAATTACGACGGCGGTTGGCTCGCTTGGTTTCCCGTGCCGGCTTCATCGCCGCGATTTCGCGCCGCAGTTTGGCCATGCGGGTCCGGATCCGGCGGCGGTCCAGTTCGATTTTCGTTTCACCGGGTCCGCGCGAACCCATGCCGGCACCGGCGCCGCCCACCTGGCCACCGGCCTGGCGGGACATCGAATCACCCCAGCCGCGCAGGCGCGGCAGGAGGTATTCAAGCTGCGCCAGCTCCACTTGGGCCTTGCCTTCGCGGCTCTTCGCGTGCTGGGCAAAGATGTCCAGGATCAGGGCCGTGCGGTCAATGACCTTGACCTTGACGATGTCCTCAAGGCTTCGGCGCTGGGACGGTGCCAGCTCGGCATCCACCACAACGGTGTCAGCCCCTGTGGCCATTACGATTTCCTTGAGCTCAAGCGCCTTTCCGGAACCGAGGAACGTCCCCGGGTCCGGTTTGGCACGGCGCTGCACCATCCCGTCCAGGACTTCCGAGCCTGCCGTTTCGGCCAGGGCGGCGAGTTCACGCAGTGAATTTTCCGCGTCCGCCAACGTACCTTCGGACCATAGCCCGGCCAGGACCACACGTTCGAGCCGCAGTTGCCGGTATTCGACTTCGGTGACGTCTTCGAGCTCGGTGGACAAGCCGGCCACACGTTTCAGTGCCCGGCGTTCCTCCCGGTCCTGCTGGTCGCCGTCGTAGCTGGTGTGTTCGTCGTCCAAGCGGGAAATCGCCTGGGCCCTGCCGAACACGGCCTTGTCACCGTCAGAGGCGGTGACGTTCCTGGCCGGTACGTCCTTGGCGAGAATCCGGTCGATGACAGCTTGGATCTCCTCGGGACTCATGTCCTGGGCTGCTGGATCGGAACCGGTGTTGGGCTGGCTGGTCATGGTCTCCTTTGAAGATTCGGCATTTTCAGAATAGTGCTGATCGTTGGTCTGTGGTGAAGTATTCGCGCTGGGCTGACGGCTTGCAGTCATCCGGGCCTCCTGGTCTGCTGCGCGCGCTGGTCGGGACCGTGGCGTGCAGGGAGTCTTCGCATCCAAGAGATGCGGGGAGTGGTGGAAAGCGCGGGCAAACAGCACGGGACCGGCGTCGGCAGATCACTCGAGTATTGCCCGGCGGCATAACAGCTACGAACAGCTGTTACGTGGCGCATTTGCGGAAGGTTAATACCTGCATCGCTGCGGGGCGCGGCTTCGGGACAGGCGGCGTCGCGGGCCCTGTTGGGCTAGACGCTGCCAGTGCCGGCTACTCGAAGATCAGGAACATGGTTTCAAGATTAGCAGAAGCGGTGGCCGCGGTTTCGCATTGTCCACCCCGGCCAACTAATCTGGCCAGTTATGGAGTCCGCACACTATTTCAGCGCATCGCCCGCCGGGCCGTTCACCCGCAAACCGCTCACCGTGGAACTGGCCGGCGAGACGCGCAGGTTGCAGACGTCCGGCGGCATCTTCAGTCCCGACGGCATTGACAAGGGAACGGCGGTGCTCCTGGCCGAGGTCCCGGCGCCGGACCCCACAGGCAACCTCCTTGACATCGGCTGCGGCTGGGGGCCCATTGCCCTGACCCTCGCACTGCGCGCGCCGCATGCCAAGGTGTACGCCGTGGATGTCAATGAACGCTGCATCACGCTGACCAATGAGAATGCGGCCCTGCTGGGCCTCGGCAACGTGCAGGCCAACACTCCGGAGGCTGTGGACCCGGAACTGCGCTTCGACACGATCTGGTCCAACCCGCCCATCCGGATCGGCAAGGATGAACTCCACAGCCTCCTGAAGATGTGGCTGCCGCGGCTGGCGCCGGGTGGTTCCGCGTGGCTGGTGGTCCAAAAGAACCTGGGCTCGGATTCGCTTCAGCGCTGGCTCTCGACGGAGCTGGATGCCTCGTTCACCGTCAGCCGGGAGTCCACGTCCAAGTCTTTCCGGATCCTTCGGGTCAGGAAAGCGTCCCAGTAGCGACAATTACGGCGGGCCCGCTGAGCTCGACGTGCTCGTGCCCGCCCGCTCCGGCGAAGAACTTGACGCCCACGACGCCTCCCGGCACGTTGACCTGCCAGGAGTCCGGCGCTTCCGCCCCCGCCCAGTGCCGGATTGCCACTGCGGCCGCGCATGCGCCGGTACCGCAGGACTGGGTCTCACCCACGCCCCGCTCATGGACGCGCATGGTCACGGTGCCGATCCCGTTGTGGACCAGCGGTTCAGCAGGCACCACAAATTCAACATTGGTTCCATTGGCGGGCACCGGATCGACCTGCGGAGCAGTGTAGAGCTTGGTGGACTCCAGTTCGGACAGTTCAGCCAGCGCCACCACGGTGTGCGGGTTGCCCATGCTGACGGACAGTGCCGGGCGGGGCACCTCCAGGCCGTCCGCGGTGACCAGCGAATCCATGGCCTTGGCGCTCGCGTCGCCGGGGAAAATAAACTCCCACGGCCCCATATCCACCGCATAGCTGTCCCCGGTCCGGACCACGGTCTTGACGCCGCCGCGCGTCCCGATGGTGAGTGCGCCGCCGTCGGGCAGGTGTACCAGTCCCTCGGCACGCAGGAAGTGCACAAAAACGCGGACCCCGTTGCCGCACATTTCCGAGAGCGAACCGTCGCCGTTGCGATAGTCCATGAACCACTCCGCCTCGGGACTGCTCAGCAGCAGCTCGCGGCCTTCGGAGAGGTACCGGGAGGGCACGGCACGGATCAGGCCGTCGCCACCGATTCCGCGGTGACGGTCGCAGAGGGCGGCTACCTGGCCGGCGTCGATGGTGTGGACGCCATCGGGATCAGCGATCAGCACAAAGTCGTTGCCTGTGCCGTGCCCCTTGGAGAAGCGGAGTCCGCCCAGGGTGCGGAAGGCGGGCTCTGTGGTCTCTGCGGGAGTTACGTCCATGGTCCTAGATTACCGGCTGAGCGCCACGGCCAGGGCCGCAAGGTCCGGCGCCTGCCAGTCCAGCCAGCTGATGCGGGGATCGGCACGGAACCAGGTGAGCTGGCGCCTGGCAAACTGCCGGGTGGCCACAATGGTGTCCTCGGCTGCCTCGGCAACTGTTGAGCCGCCGTCGAGCACTTTCAGGAACTGGGCATAGCCCAAGGCCCGCGGCGCAGTTTTACCGACACGCAGACCGGCCGCATCCAGCCGGCCCACTTCCGCCAATAAACCCTGGTCCACCATGGTGTGGACGCGCTGGGCCAACCGTCCGCGGAGGACGTCGCGATTCACCGCCAGCCCGATCTGGACAGCAGGCTGGAAATACTCGCGCTGGGGCATAAAGGAGCTGAACGGCCGGCCGGTGAGCTCGTGGACTTCGAGCGCCCTGATGATCCTGCGCGAATCGGAGACACGGGCCGCTGACACCGGGTCAACCTCCCGGAGCCGCACCAGGAGGGCATCCTGGCCGGCTTCCTCGAGCTCCGCCTCAAGCTGCCTCCGGAGGACAGGATCCGTGCCGGGAAATTCGAGGATGTCGAGGGCAGCCCGCACATAGAGACCCGAACCGCCTGCCAGAATGGCGCGCTTGCCGCGTGCGTGGATATCGCTGACGAGGCTCCGGGCCTGCTGCTGGAAGTCTGAAACGCTGGCCTCCTCCGTGACGTCCAGGATGTCCAGGAGATGGTGGGGAACGCCCTTGCGTTCTGCCGGCGTGATCTTGGCGGTGCCTATGTCCATCCCGCGGTAGAACTGCATCGAGTCGGCGTTAATGACCTCGCCGTCCAGTTCCAGCGCCAGGCTCACGGCCAGATCGGACTTACCGGACCCCGTGGGGCCAACAACTGCGATAACCGGTGGCTGGACCACCGGTCAGCGGCTCCGGACAGGCAGCGTGGGCATACCGAGCGAAACTCCGCTCCGGCCGGGGCCGCCTGCGGCAGCCGGCATGGGAGCACCGCACGAGTCGGCCTGGGACCTGTCCCAGGCATCCCCCGCGCGGGAGCGCCGCAGGCTGTAGTCCTGCACTGACGGATCGGCCACGAGGTGGAAGGCTGCGGCTTCGGTGATGGTCACGGTGACCAGATCCCCGGGACGCGGCGTCTCTGCCCCGTCGGGAACAGAGAAGTGCACCAGCCGCTGGTCCTGGGACCGGCCGGACAGCCTGTGGGTTTCTTCGGACTTGCGCCCTGAATGGGCAGTGACCATCACCTCTACCCGGCGGCCGAGCTGTGTGGCGTTTTCCTCGGCGGCAATCCTGTCCTGCAGTGCGGTCAGACGCTCAAACCGCTCCTGGACCACGGCCTTGGGAAGCTGGTCCGGCAGGTCTGCGGCCGGGGTGCCCGGACGCTTCGAATACTGGAAGGTGAAGGCGGTGGCGAAGCGCGACTTCTCCACCACGTCGAGGGTGGCCTGGAAGTCTTCCTCAGTCTCGCCGGGAAAGCCGACGATGATGTCGGTGGAGATGGCGGCGTGCGGGATCTTCTCCCGGACCTTGTCCAGGATGCCCAGGAACTTGGTGGAACGGTAGGACCGTTTCATGTCCTTCAGCACTTTGTCGGACCCCGACTGCAGCGGCATGTGCAGCTGCGGCATAACGTTGGGGGTTTCGGCCATGGCGTCAATGACGTCCTCGGTGAAGGCGGCGGGGTGGGGGCTGGTGAAGCCGACCCGCTCCAGCCCGTTGATTTCGCCGCACGCGCGCAGGAGTTTGGAGAATGCCTGCCGGTCACCGAACTCCACGCCGTATGAGTTCACGTTCTGGCCCAGCAGGGTGACTTCGATGGCGCCGTCATCCACCAGGGCCTGGATTTCCGCGAGAATGTCGCCCGGGCGCCGGTCCTTTTCCTTCCCGCGCAGGGCCGGGACGATACAGAACGTGCAGGTGTTGTTGCAGCCGACAGAGATGGACACCCAGCCGGAATACACCGAATCACGCTTGGTGGGCAGGGTGGAGGGGAAGACGTCCAGGGATTCGAGGATCTCCAGCTGGGCTTCGTTGTTGTGCCTGGCCCGGTCCAATAGTGCCGGCAGAGCCCCGACGTTATGGGTGCCGAAGACAGCGTCAACCCAGGGAGCCTTCTTGAGGATGGTCTCGCGGTCCTTCTGGGCCAGGCAGCCGCCGACGGCGATCTGCATCCCCGGGTTGGCCGCCTTGACCGGCGCCAGCATGCCCAGGTTCCCGTAGAGCTTGTTGTCCGCGTTTTCCCGGACCGCGCAGGTGTTGAAGACCACGACGTCGGCCTGCTCACCGAGAGCCGGCACGTAGCCCGCGGCCTCGAGCATGCCGGCCATCCGCTCCGAATCATGCACGTTCATCTGGCAGCCGAACGTACGTACCTGATAGGTACGGGGCTGCTGCAGGGCAGGGTCGGCTGACGGGGCGGTAACGGATGCGGGGGAAGGAATGGTCAAACTCACCTGTTAAGGGTAGCGGGTCGCTCAGGTTACTGGATCGATCAGGTTTCCGGACCGCTCTGGTTGCCGGATCGGCGAGGGCGCCGCTTCGGCGGCCTATGGATCGAGCAGGTTGTCCGGCGCGTCTGTCTGGGTCTCCGCATGTGCGTCCAGCACTTCACCGACGATCCGGAACGCCTGCGACGGCTGATAGCCCTTGCGGGCCAGCATGGACGCCAACCGCCGGGTGATTTTGTCCCGCTCGGCGCGGTCGGACAAATCCGTGCCTGCCCGGAGCTTGCGTTCCACCAGGAGCCGGGCAGCAACTTCCTCGTCCGCGTCAGAAAGTTGTTCCAGCGCGGCGGCGGCGGTGTCTGCGTCAATCCCCTTGTCCGCCAACTCGCGCCGGAGGGCCCCTTTGGCAAGCTTCCGGGACTGCGACCGGCTGCGCACCCACATGTCAGCGAACTCGGCGTCGTCAATGAGGCGGACCTCCTGGAAGCGGTCCAGGACGGCCTCCGCCACATCCTCCGGAATGTTCCGCTCGGCCAGTTTCCGCGCCAGCTGGAGCCGGCTCTTGGCCGAACTGGTCAACTGCCGTAGCACGATGGCCCGCGCCACGGACGCGGGATCCGGTTCGGCGTCTGCGTTTGCGTCCGCTGCGATGGCAGCCTCCGGATCGGGTCCGTTCGGCCCGAAGCCGGGGCGTCCGCCACCCCGTCTCCGCTGCCGTCGGCCCGATCCGGCGTCCTGCCCGGCCGCACGCCAGCCGGTGCTCTGACCGACTGTCAGGTCACGGGCTTCCCTAGAAGCCGTCAACAGCCTTCAGCTTCGGTGTGTCTTTGGCATCGTCTTCGGCGGGCTTGACTACCCCGACACCAAGCTTCTCCTTGATCAGGCGTTCCAGTTCGGTCGCCAGCTCCGGGTTGTCGCGCAAGAACCTGCGGGAGTTCTCCATGCCCTGGCCCAGCTGGTCGCCGTCGTATGTGAACCATGAACCCGATTTCTTGATGATGCCGTGCTCAACGCCCATGTCGATGATGCCGCCCTCGCGGGAGATGCCCTGGCCATAGATGATGTCGAATTCGGCGATCTTGAAGGGCGGGGCCATCTTGTTCTTGACGATCTTGGCCTTGGTGCGGTTACCGACGGAGTCGGCACCTTCCTTGAGCGTCTGGATCCGGCGGACGTCGATGCGGATGGACGCGTAAAACTTCAGGGCCTTACCGCCGGTGGTGGTCTCCGGGGAGCCGAAGAACACGCCGATCTTTTCACGGAGCTGGTTGATGAAGATGGCGGTGGTTTTAGTCTGGCTCAGGCGGCCGGTGATCTTTCGCAGCGCCTGGCTCATAAGACGGGCCTGGAGGCCCACGTGGCTGTCGCCCATGTCCCCCTCGATTTCCGCACGCGGCACCAGGGCAGCAACGGAGTCGATGACGATGACGTCCAGCGAGCCGGAACCGATCAGCATGTCCATGATTTCCAGGGCTTGCTCGCCTGTATCCGGCTGCGAGACCAGGAGGGCGTCCGTATCCACGCCCAACCTGGCGGCGTATTCAGGGTCCAGTGCGTGCTCGGCGTCGATGAAGGCGGCAATGCCGCCCAGGCGCTGCGCGTTGGCAACGGCGTGCAGGGCCACGGTGGTCTTACCCGATGATTCCGGACCGTAGATCTCCACTACTCGGCCGCGGGGCAGGCCGCCAATTCCCAAAGCCACGTCCAGCGCAATGGATCCGGTGGGGATGACCTCGATGGGGGCACGGACTTCATCGCCCAGCCGCATAACCGAGCCCTTGCCGAACTGCTTGTCGATCTGTGCCAGCGCTGCGTCGAGCGCCTTTTGCCGATCCGGGGCTGCCGCCATGGTTCACACCTCTAATGCTTTCTCGCTTTGGAGTGGCCTCAGCGGCCATTTCTTGGTCATCTCTGACGCTAACGGCACCCGCCGACATTCTGGCCGGATGACATCGCCTATGTGGATAACCGACTACAAAAAGCATAGCTTTACCCGAACAGATATTCGAACAGATCCGACGGCGTGTCAGCGCCGAAAGGTCGCAGATGAGCTGGACCATGCGGACACGTTGGTGGCGGCGGCGTCAGTCGCGCAGGGGTTTGACGTCGCGTCCCAGGCGCCTCTCCGGCGGCACATCCTGGACGTCACAGACGGCCAGCCACACCTGCCGGGGGCTCAGCCCGGCCGCTAGGGCCTGGTCCGCGGTCCGCCCGCCGGCCCCGGCCAGGACCAGGGTGCTGCTCAAGACCCGGGAGTAGCCGGCCCCGAATTCGTCGTCCATAAGCCGCCAATAGTCACTGATCCGCACCAATAGAGTCTCTCACGGTCCCGGACCCTAGAATTGTTGCCATGAGCAACCCTGCCGACGGCCCTCCTGCGACAGGCCTTCCTGAGACCGGCGTTCCCGCGACGTCCCCCGCGGAGACAGGTGCCGACAAGGACACCGTCGATGAAGCCCTGAACACCGTGGAACACCAAATCAGTCTCTTTTGGCGGCGTGCCCGGTCGGTGTCCCATCAGCTCTCGCGGCAGGTGCACCCGGACATGGAACCGGCGGCCTACGGCCTGCTATCGGTCATCCGGCGAGAGGGACCCATCCGGTTGACGGACCTGGCCCTGAACATCGGCGTGGGCAAGCCTTCCGTTAGCCGCCAGATCGCTTTCCTGGAGAGCATCGGGTTGGTGTTCAAGGAGGCTGACCCCCTGGACGGAAGGGCGCAGTCGATCCGCCTGACCGAAAAGGGCGAGGAAAAGATGCACCAGGTCCAGGATGCGCGCCGGCAGGACTTCCGTGAGCGGCTGGCTGAGTGGCCGGTCGAGGAACTACAGACCCTCGCCGAATACATGGCAAAGCTTAACTCCATGTTTGAGCTCGACGGCTTCGTGAAGGATCCGTCCGCCGGCGACACGGCAAAATAGCCACCACACAGCAAAGCCTCCGGCCAATGGCCGGAGGCTTTGTAGCACTTCCTGTCAGGCTCCTGCGGACGGCTTACCGTGCGCCGGAAAGCAGGCCCTTGGACAGTTCGTTGTTGAGTTCAGCGTTCAGATCGCGATCAAGGTCGCGGCCGTAGCGCTGAGAGAATTCCTGGGGAACGGTGTCCGGAACGGCGACGCCCTCGGCGACGGCGACACGGTCGCTGACTTCCCTGAGCATGCTGGACAGCGGCACGTCCAGGGCTGAGCAGATCGACGAGAGGAGCTCTGATGAAGCTTCCTTCTGGCCGCGTTCTACTTCGCTGAGGTAGCCCAAGGAAACACGGGCGCTGTGCGAAACTTCGCGGAGCGTGCGTCCCTGGCGCTGGCGTACATCGCGCAGGACATCACCGATTTCGTGACGAAGTACAACCATCTTGCGCTCCTTCTGTTGGCTTTTGGCCTGATCGGCGAGGCCCACATCCTTCCAGCGGACAACGCCGTTTATGGATACGGGCTGCTTTACCATCTGTATCGCCTTGCTCCCTCATAAGTGCGGTTCGCCGTGGAGCGAACCGTGCTGGTTTATTCATCCTAGGCGCCTCCGCTCTCCGGAAGCGACACAATGTAATAACTAATGGACACCGGGATTTGTTCCCGGCAACTTTACGCCCGGTAGCTTCAGGAAGATAGGGCCGCGATCAGGCTTTCCAGCGCCGCACCACAAGCCTGTCCGCGGATCTCTGCCCGGTTACCCGTGAAGCCGTACTCGACGTGGGACACACCGGCCGCTGTGGCAATCCCGATGAACACCTTCCCCACCTCTTTGCCGTCATGTTCCTCCGGGCCGGCTACCCCCGTGGTGGCGATCCCGATGTCAGCCCGCAGCGCAGTCCTTGCCCCGGCTGCCATGGCCGCTGCGACGGCGCCGTCAACGGATCCGGCGGCAGCCAGCAGCCCCGCCGGAACACCGAGGACGTCCACTTTGACGGAGTTCTGGTAAGCCACCACGCCGCCCTGGAGCATGCCCGAAGCTCCGGCTGTGTCGGCGAGAACAGCACTCACCATTCCTGCAGTGAGTGACTCCGCGGTTGCTACGGTGCGGCCCATTTCCAAGGCCGTTTTGACGGCCTGTTCCGCCAGGTGGTGAAGGTTGGTCACGTCGGCTCCCTAGTTTCCAGCTGTAGTTGTTCCCGCCCGTTTGCCCTGTGACCGAATTCGCAGGGCTTCAATGACGTACTCGACGCCGGTCCATACCGTGATCAGCACAGCCACCATCATGACGGCGAATGCCACCCACACAAGCCAAGGTGCCAGTGCACCGAGTGGCAGGAGGTACAGGAAGATCGCGGCCGTCTGAACGACGGTCTTGAGCTTGCCGCCGCGGGAGGCTGGGATGACACCGTACCGGATGACAAAGAAGCGCAGGGCGGTGATGCCCCATTCCCTGACGAGGATGACGATGGTGACCCACCACGGCAGTTCATTCAGGATGGAGAGCATCACCAGGGCTGAGCCGATGAGGAGCTTGTCGGCGATGGGGTCTGCAATTTTGCCGAAATTGGTAACGAGGCCGCGGCTCCTGGCGATGTCGCCGTCGAGCTTGTCAGTGTAGATGGCGACGGCGAACGCCACCACCGCGGCCCAACGCCAGGGCCCTGATTCGCTGCTCAGCCCTGGGGCATCGGCGAGGAGGAACCAGACGAAGAACGGCACCAGGGCGATGCGCAGCATGGTCAGGATGTTGGGAAGATTCCAGATTCCTGAGCTGTTGGAGCCGGCGGCAGTTCCTTCGGTACTAGTCACACTCCTAGGCTACCGTCCGGTGAGTGACCACGCGTCTTCGGAACCGTCCTCGTCGTCTCCCGATGTGCCATCGGCGCCGTCAAAGTACTCAACCTTCTGGCTGCGCTGGTCCAGGTCCGCCTGTACAAGGTCCTCCGCGTAACCGCCCTGGGCGATGTTCGAGTTGGCGTTGTCGCTGAGCGCCGCAGTCTGCGAGTCCGTAACTGCGGGCGCGTCCTGGCCCTTCATGGCTGCGAGCACGGAAGCGAGGTCGTCCGGTTTTACCAGAACGTCGCGTGCCTTGGACCCTTCTGAGGGGCCAACCACTCCCCTGGACTCGAGCAGGTCCATCAGCCGTCCGGCCTTGGCGAAGCCTACCCGGAGCTTGCGCTGGAGCATCGACGTCGAGCCGAACTGGGTGGTGACCACCAGTTCGGTGGCCTGCAGCAGCACTTCGAGGTCGTCCCCGATGTCGTCGTCGATCTGCTTTTTTGGCGCCTCGGGGGCGACATCGTGGCGGTAATCGACTTTGAGCTGGCCTTTGACGTGTTCCACGACCTTGTGGATTTCGGACTCCGTGACCCAGGCGCCCTGGACACGCATGGCCTTGGAGGCACCCATCGGCAGGAACAGGGCATCGCCCTGGCCGATGAGTTTTTCGGCGCCGGGCTGGTCAAGGACCACGCGGGAGTCGGTGACGGACGACGTGGCGAAAGCCATCCGGGACGGCACGTTGGCCTTGATCAGGCCGGTGACGACGTCCACGGAGGGCCGCTGGGTGGCCAGGACCAGGTGGATGCCGGCGGCGCGGGCCAGCTGGGTGATGCGGACAATGGAGTCTTCGACGTCGCGCGGGGCCACCATCATCAGGTCGGCAAGCTCGTCAACAATCACCAGCAGGTACGGGTAGGGCCGGATGACGCGCTTGGAGTCCACGGGCGGCTGGACCTTGCCGGCGCGGACGGCCTTGTTGAAGTCATCGATGTGCTTGAACCCGTAGTTGGCGAGGTCGTCGTAACGGGCGTCCATCTCGCGGACCACCCACTGCAGGGCCTCGGCAGCCTTCTTCGGGTTGGTAATGATGGGAGTGATCAGGTGCGGGACGCCTTCGTAGGCGGTCAGTTCCACACGCTTGGGGTCCACCATGACCATGCGGACCTCATCCGGGGTTGCCCGCATAAGGATCGAGGTGATCATGGAGTTCACAAACGAGGACTTACCGGCGCCTGTGGCACCTGCGACGAGCAGGTGGGGCATCTTGGCGAGGTTCGCCACAACGTAGCCGCCTTCGACATCCTTGCCGACACCCATCACCATGGGGTGGTCGGTCCGGCGCGCGTTCTGGCTGCGGAGCACGTCGCCGAGGGAGACGGTCTCACGGTCCGTGTTGGGGATCTCGATACCGATGGCGGACTTGCCCGGGATGGGGCTGAGGATCCGGACGTCGCTGGAAGCGACGGCGTAGGAGATGTTCTTGGACAGGGCGGTGACGCGCTCCACCTTGGTGCCCGGGGACAGTTCGATCTCGTACCGGGTGACGGTGGGCCCGCGGCTGAAGCCGGTGACCTGCGCTTCCACGTTGAACTGGTTGAGGGTCTCAGTCAGGGAAGCCACTATGGCGTCGTTGGCTTCGGTGCGCTCCTTGGGGATGGAGCCGGGGGTCAGAACGTCCGACGGCGGCAGCGTGTAGGTGACGTCGCCCGCCAGTGAGAGTTGCTCTGTCCGCTGCGGAATGGGAGCCGGAAGGGGCATGGGCGTGACAGGCCTGGCCGGCACCTGCGCAGCGGCGGCAGGTGCAGCGTTGAGCGAGCCGGCGGCGACCATCCCGGGGGTGACCAGCGGGATGGCCTCGGTGGCGTTGTTCTCGGCCGGCGCGCTGCCTGCGGTGCCGATGCCCTGGGCGGCTTTGATTTTCTCGACGGCGATCTCCGCCTTCGTGGGGCGGCGCACGCCGGGAGCGGGGCGCGGTCCACTGCCGGATTTTGCGTCGGCCTCGTCGTCGTCGATAACGGCGTGCTCGAAGGCTTCGTCGCCCACGTAGCCTTCCAGACCGGCGTCGGACTCGTCGTCCTTGCCGAAGAAGCGCCGCTTCTTCTTCCGCGGCGCCTGGATTGCCTTCGTTTCCTCGAGGTAGCTGCGGTCGTGGCTGTCCCCGTCGTCGCCGGGTTCCTGCAGGTCCAGGCCCATGAGGTGCGCATAGGCACCCCGGAGCCGGCGTGGAATGGCGCCGAAGGGGGTTGCGGTAATGATGAGCAATGAGATGAACGCCAGCAGCCCGTAGATCACGACGGGCACTGCTGCATGGATGGCTGCGAGAGGTGAGGCGGCCAGGAAACCGAGCATACCGCCGGCCTGGCGGAGGCCGTCGAAGCCTTCGGCAACGGTGGGCTGCCCGCCCACAACGTGGGCAAGGCCGCAGCCCGCAAAGGTCATGATGAGGAAACCGATCCCCACCCGGTTGTTTCCCCGGCCGTCGTCCGGTTGCCGGAAGAGCCTAAAAGCGCAAACAAACAACATCAGCGGCAAAAGCAGCGACATCCAGCCGAAGGTGCCGTTGACCACGCTGTAGACGGCGTCGGGGAACCAGCCGGTCATTCCCCACCAGGCGAAGGTGGCGATGAAAACACCCAGGGCAAGGTTGAACAGGGCAGCACCGTCGCGGCGTTCTTCTGCCGGCAGGTCGCTGACATCGGAGCCGATCCTGCGGACTCCGCCGCCGACCAGATGGCCGACGCCCAACCAGGCGCCGCCCACAACGCGAAGGAGCCAGGGCTGCCGCTGTTCGACGGCGGGAAGCTGGCGGGTGCGTGCGGTGCCCGTCGATGAACCGGCCCGTCCGCCGGTGCGGCCGGATCCTGTGGCGCCTGCACCGCGGCCCGCCGGGCTGCCGGATTTGGCGCTGGATTTGCCGCCAGCGGTGCCTCGGGGCGCGGGAGTAGTACGAGTGGCCATACGTGCCACGGTACCGGAACTGACGCGGTTTTCCGCGGATTTCCGGCTGTTCCCGGCCTCATGTTGCAGATGCGAAAGGCCCGGTTCCGAAGAACCGGGCCTTTCGCTATTCCGCTTGCCTTCGGGGCTGTTACGCCTCGAGGACCACCGGGATGATCATGGGCTTGCGGCGCAGCTTGCGGTTGACCCAGGTGCCGACAACGCGGCGGACAACCTGCTGGAGCTGGTGTGTGGTGTGGTCCGTGCGGTTGAGCACGGCTTCTTCCAGGGCGGCGTTGATCTTCGGGATGATCTCGTCGAAGACCGAATCGTCCTCGGCTACGCCGCGGGCGTGGATCTCCGGTCCGGAGACCACCTTGCCGGTGGTGCGGTTGATGACGGTGATGATGGAGATGAAGCCTTCATCGCCGAGCGTCTGGCGGTCCTTGAGGTCCGCTTCCGTGACCTCGCCGACGCTGGAGCCGTCCACGTAGACGAAGCCCACTTCAACCTGGCCCACTACGTCTGCGCGGTGGTCCTTGAGGTCGATCACGGTGCCGTTGTCGGCAAGGATGACGCTGGCGGTGGGGACGCCGGACTCGATGGCGATCTTGCCGTTGGCGATCAGGTGGCGGGTCTCGCCGTGCACCGGCATGGCGTTGAGCGGCTCGAGGATGTTGTAGCAGTACAGCAGCTCGCCGGCGGCCGCGTGTCCGGAGACGTGCACCTTGGCGTTGCCCTTGTGGATGACGTCCGCGCCGAGCTTGAGCAGGCCGTTGATGATTCGGAAGACGGCATTCTCGTTGCCCGGGATGAGGCTGGAGGCAAGGATCACGGTGTCGCCGTCGCCCACAACTACGCGGTGGTCGCCGTTGGCCATGCGGGACAGCGCGGCCATCGGTTCGCCCTGGGAACCCGTGGACATCAGGACCACGCGGTTGTCCGGCAGGTTGTCGATGTTCTTGATGTCCACCAGGAGGCCCTCGGGAACGTCAAGGTAGCCGAGCTTGGCGGCGATGGCCATGTTGCGGACCATGGAGCGGCCCACGAACGCCACCTTGCGGTTGTGCTTGGCGGCGGCGTCGAGCACCTGCTGGACGCGGTGGACGTGCGAGGAGAAGGACGCCACGATGATGCGTTTGGTGGCCTGGCCGAAGAGCCGTTCCAGCGTGGGGCCGATTTCCTTTTCGGCGGTGGTGAAGCCCGGTACGTCGGCGTTGGTGGAGTCGGACATAAAGAGGTCAACGCCCTCTTCACCCAGCTTGGCGAAGTGCCGGAGGTCGGTGATCCGGCCGTCCAGGGGCAGCTGGTCCATCTTGAAGTCGCCCGTGTGCAGGACAGTGCCGCCGGCCGTGCGGATGAACACTGCCAGTGCGTCGGGGATGGAGTGGTTGACCGCGACAAACTCGCATTCGAAGGGGCCAAACTTTTCGACCTGGCCCTCTTCGACGGTCATCGTGTACGGACGGATCCGGTGTTCCTGCAGCTTGGCCTCGATGAGGGCCAGCGTCAGCTGTGAGCCCACCAGGGGGATATCGGCGCGCAGCCGCAGCAGGTAGGGAACGGCACCGATGTGGTCCTCGTGGCCGTGGGTCAGGACAACGGCCACGATGTCGTCGAGACGGTTCTCGATGTAGGAGAAATCGGGCAGGATCAGGTCAACGCCGGGCTGGGTCTCCTCCGGGAAGAGGACTCCACAGTCCACGATGAGCAGTTTGCCGTCAATTTCGAACACGGCCATGTTCCGGCCGATCTCCCCCAGTCCGCCCAGCGGAACGATCCGAAGGGTGCCTTGCGGCAGGCGTGGAGGCGTGACAAGGCCAGGAAGGGCGGTTTGGGTCATAGTGCACTACTTTCCAGGCGGAAGGGTGCTGGTCTTAGCCCTCAGGGAAAGACCAGCCCCGCTTCCGCCAAATCCTCGCGGATGGATACGATCTCGGCTTCGTCCGGCTCCACGAGGGGCAAACGGACAATCGAGTTGGGCAGGACTCCCTGCCATTTAAGAATTAGTTTGGCTGCAACGGCTCCCTGGATGCGGGTCATCGTTGCCCTGACAACGGGCAGCAGCTCGAAGTTGATCTTACGCGCGGTTTCGAAGTCGTTCGCATTGATGGCGTCGATCAGGTCGCGGAAGCGGCGCGTTGCGATGTGGGTTGTGACACCCACGAGTCCGACGGCGCCCAAGGACATCCACGGAAGGGTCAGCCCGTCGTCGCCCGAGTAGAAGTTCAGGTCCGTCTCTGCCATCACGCGGCTGGCTGCCACGAAATCGGCTTTGGCATCCTTGACCGCGACGATGTTCGGGTGCTGCGCCAGGCGGATCATGGTTTCGGGCTCGATCGCGATGGAGGAGCGGCCCGGAATGTCATAGAGCATAACGGGCACATCGGTTGCAGACGCGACGGCCTCGAAGTGTGCCTGGACCCCGGCCTGGCTGGGCTTGTTGTAGTACGGCGTGACGAGCAGCAGGCCGTCGACGCCGAGCGCTGCCGCCTGCTGGGAGAGGTGCACCGAATGTGCGGTGTCGTTCGTCCCGGTGCCGGCAATGATGGCGGCACGGTCTCCCACAGCCTCCTTGACAGCGCGGAACATGCCAAGGTTTTCTTCATCCGACAGGGTGGACGTTTCGCCGGTAGTCCCGGTGACGACCAAGCCGTCGCAGCCATCGTCCACAAGTTTGGTGGCCAGCTCGGCTGCCTGCTTGTAGTCCACGGCGCCATCCTTGGAGAAGGGCGTGACCATGGCGGTCAGGAGCGTACCAAGGGCAGGAGCGGTGGCGGATTTGTGAGGCATGGAAAAAACGTTACCCTGTCGGCGGCTGGTTAGGACAATGGGGGCGGCGTGATACGCGTCAAATAGCGGGCCGCCGTGCCCTACTGACTACGGTCAGGAAGCACTGCAGTTCGACTCCCGCGGCGTCAGCGGAATTTCCGCAAGGCGCTCCGTTGCAGGACGGTGGTGACCACTTCTGTGCCGGTTCCGGCGGCCTTTTTCAGTTCGAAGCCGTCCGGTCCCCAGAACCCGCTGAGGCCGCAGGAGGGACCCAGCGACGTGGATCCGCCAAGGTTCGCCAGGACGGCGAACATCCGGTTGTCCATGGCCCTGGCTCCGAGTTGCAGGCGAAGCCGCTGCTCTTCAGCCAACGTGTACAGGGCCGACACGGCATAGATATCCGCGCCGGCCTGGGCTGCCCCGGTGGAGTGGGCCGGAACCGCGGCGTCAAAGCAGATGGCTAGCGCGATCTTCCAGCCATCCAGCTCGATCACGACGGCCCCGTCGCCGGCGGCGAAGACCTCCCGCTCCGGTCCATGGAGGTGGGTTTTGAAGCCGAGTTCGGTGGTGCCGTTGGGATGGATCACGACGCTGGCTAGTCGCGGCGTGCCATCCGGTTCGCGATAGGCAGCACCGGCCACGGCGGTGATCCCGGTCCGGCGGCAGATTTCGTGGAGATCGCCCAGGCGTGGGTCATCGCTTTGAAGCCACGGCTCGTCAGCAGCCAGTAGCCCCAGGTTGTACCCCGTCAAAGACAGCTCAGGGAACACCACCAGCCGGGCACCGTGGGATTCGGCATCCTCGATCAGCCGGACGTGTTGTTGCACATTCGGCACAATCCCGCCTTCCAGCGCCTGGTACTGCACGGCAGAGACGGTCAGGGAATCAGTCACCTCTTTATCCTAGGGATGCCGCCTAGCCGAGGGAACTACGCCATCCTGCTGCTTCCCCGGCTGGCAGTACCGGTCCACCGCAGCCTCCCGCAGCCCCTCGGCCCAGGCTGCGAGCCGCTGGGCCGCCCGGACGTAGTGGAACAGTTCCGTGGGCGTCAAAGCGTCGAGGTCGGTGTCGGCCAATCTGCGGGCCAGCTCGGCCCCCGCCGGCTGGGCGGTGAGTGTCACGCCTTCGTCCTGCCACTGGATGTCCACGGGAGGCCGACCTGCCACGAGCTGCCGGAAAAGAAAGTCCACCACTCCTGGACTCATCGCTTTCATTAGCCCTGCAGGATGTGCCGGAGCAGCGTCCTGGGCATCCCGGGCGGGGCGCACCGATCCGCTGGCGGCTGGGGATTCCGGAAACGGTCGCGGCTGGGATGGGGTTTGCATGGTGTCCATATTATTAGAACATATATTCGAACACAAGGACTTCGGGACCGTGTTTCCGGCCGGTCTGGCTGCCGCCACAAAGGTTGGTGTGAGAACATCGCCTCATGACGTCCCGTGCCCCGGCTAGACCCTCGCGGGCGCCTCGAACCTCACAGGCCGCGGGCCGCCTCCGCGGTATTGACGCCGCCAGGGGGCTGGCGCTCCTTGGCATGATGGCCACGCATCTGCTGCCCACCTTCGAGGCAAACGCCGACCTCACGCCCACCTGGATCGGCCTTACCTTCTCCGGCAGGGCGGCCGCGCTGTTTGCCGTATTGGCTGGCGTGGGACTGGCACTGTCCACCGGAAGGCAGGTACCTCCGGAAGGTACTGCCTTGAACGCAGCCCGCCGCGGCATCGCACTGCGCGCCCTGGTGATTGCCGCCGTCGGGCTCTCACTGGGCGGGCTGGAAGTAAACCTCGCGATCATCCTGGTCCACTACGCCCTGCTGTTCCTGTGCATCCTGCCGTTCCTGGGCCTGAAGCTGAGGGCGCTATGCGCGTGGGCCGTCGGCTGGATCGTGGTTTCCCCGGTGCTCGCCTATCTGCTCCGCCCCTGGCTGATGGCGGCCAACCCTCCCCTGAACCTGGGGCACAACCCGTCCTGGGAAGACCTCTCGACCCCTTTCCCTCTCCTGGGAGACCTGTTCCTGACCGGTTACTACCCGGTGTTCCAGTGGCTGTCATACCTGCTGGTGGGCCTCGTCATCGGACGGCTGGCCCTCACCAAGGCGATGATTCCCGTCCTGCTGCTCTGCAGCGGCGCGGCGGTGGCCGCCTTGGCCAAGGCTTTGGGTACAGCCGCGATGGAGAACTGGGGCGGACGGGCCGCGCTGGAAGCAGTCCTGAACGCGCCCGGCTACCCGCTGGACAGTGTCCTCCAGGTCAATCTCACGGGAATCCGGCAGGAAGGTTCCTGGTGGTGGCTGGCGGCCGCGGCGCCGCATTCGGCCACCACGCTGGACCTTCTGCACACCTGCGGCGTGGCAGCCGCCGTGGTGGGTGTGTTCCTCCTGCTCGGCAGGCTGGCTGACTGGCTGGACCTGGACCTGTTGCTGCCGCTGCGCGGCGCGGGTGCCATGACGCTCACGCTCTACTCAGCGCATGTCTGGGTGGTTTCGGCGTTCTACCTGAAGCCACTGCCCGCGGGCTGGACCGAGGACGGGATGTACTGGGCGCATGCCGCCACGGCCATCACCGTGGGAATTGTGTTTGTGCTCCTGAAATGGCGGGGCCCGTTGGAGCTGGTGGGCCATGCGGCCAACCAGCTGGGGCGCGGCGAGCGGCCCAGCCTGCGCTGACCGGGCCAGCCTGCGCTAGGCAGGAACCTTGCCACGGAACAGTTTCACGGCGTCGCGCATGGACGCGCGGGCACGCTTCCGGTCACCGGCAGCGTCATAGGCGCAGCTGAGCCGGAACCACGAACGCCAGTCACCGGGCGCCGCTTCCGCTTCAGCCTTGTATTTTTCGAATTCCAGATCCGCCGCTGAGCGGACGATCCGGCCGGCGGGTGTGCGCGGCAGCTCGTCGACAGGGAGCCCGCCTTCGGCCTCCAGGACCTTGGCCATCTGTTCAGTGCGTGCGCCGAACAGCAGTTCACGGATCATGGCCCAGGCGCCGATGGCCGGGAGAACCAGGTAGGCAGCTCCGATGGCCTTGGCGGCGGGATTGCTGTCCAGCAGCAGGAGCACGGAGCGCTGGAAGGACACCACCAGGTAGAAGACCAACAGGAGCGTTACTGCACCCACCCAGATCTTGGTGCGGTTCTTCCGGAACGCGGCAAAAAACCCGCCCACGGCCTAGAGTCCCAGGTCCAGGTAGCCGTCCAGGCCCACCGTCAGTCCCGGATGTGCGGCAACATTGCGCACGCCAAGCAACACACCGGGCATAAAGGAGGCACGGTCAAAGGAATCGTGCCGGAAGGTCAGCTGCTCCCCCGGACCGCCGAGCAGCACCTCCTGGTGGGCCACCAGCCCGCGCAGCCGGACGCTGTGAACGCGGACTCCCTCAACGTCGCAACCCCGCGCGCCGGCGAGTTCACTGGTGGTCGCATCAGGGCTGGGGGGAACGTCCGCGGCCTTGCGCTCGGCGGCAATGAGCTGGGCCGTCCGGACAGCGGTCCCGGACGGCGCATCAACCTTTTCCGGGTGGTGCAGTTCGATGATTTCGACGGACTCGAAATATTTGGCGGCCTTGGCGGCAAAGGCCGAGGCCAGCACGGAGCCGAGGGCAAAATTGGGGGCGATCAGCACCCCGGTTTCCGGGTTTTCCGCGAGCAGTTCCTCCAGGGCGGTGAGCCGGGTGGCATCCCAACCGGTGGTCCCCACAACGGCGTGCATGCCATGCTCGACGGCGTAGCGCACGTTCGCTTCGGTGCTTTCGGGGACGGTGAGGTCCACCACGATCTGGGCACCCGACGCGGCCAGCTGGTCCAGCGAGTCGCCGCGTCCGAAGGCGGCTACGAGCAGCAGGTCGGAGGCAGCTTCAACGGCCTTAACGGCTTCGGCGCCCATGCGCCCGTTGGCGCCCAGGACAGCCACGCGGGTGGGCACGGAGAGTTGTTCGATCATGCCGTTAACCCTACCGTCGGGCCGGGTGCGGGATTGAACCGAAGGCTGTGCGTTACCTCGCAACCGCCGGAAGGCGTCGGGAATCCGGCACTGCTCAGCTGCCCGCGCCGACCCACTCCACCGTGCCGTCGGCGAAGAACTGTTCCTTCCAGATGGGAACCTGCTCCTTGATGCGGTCCACCAGTTCGGAACACACGGCAAAGGCCTGTCCGCGGTGCGCAGCGGAGACCGCACAGACCAGCGCAGGATCGCCGATCTCCAGCATCCCGATGCGGTGGGCAGCCCAGATCCGCACGGGCTGCGTTCCGGATCCGTCGCCGGCATGTTCGGCGGCCAGCCGGGCGACGACGTCGGCCATTACCTGGTGAGCCGTGGGGTGCGCACTGTAACTGAGCCGCTCCACTGCCTTGCCGCCGTCGTGATTCCGCACTACGCCGCTGAAGCTGACCACGGCTCCCGCGGTGTCAGACTCCACCGCGGCGATGGCCTGGTCCACGGAGATGGGTTCCGGGCTTAGTACCGCGTGGACTACTTCGAATACCGAGTCAGTGCCCATGGCCGCCCTCCAGCTGGTCGCACAGGTGCCCGATCAACGGGTCAAGCACAGACAGGCCGTCCATGACCCCCTTGGGTGAGCCAGGCAGGTTGACAATGAACGTCTGCCCGGCGGCTCCGGCGTGCCCGCGGCTGAGCGCCGCAAGCGGCGTTTTGGCCGCGCCTTCACGCCGGATGGCCTCCATGATGCCCGGGATCTCGCGGTCCAGGAGGGGCAGGGTGACGTCGGGGGTGCGGTCGTCCGGGCTGAGCCCGGTACCGCCGCTGGTGATCACGACGGCGGGATGCTGGGTCAGGAGGGCGCGGATCGCCGCACCGACGGGCGCGCCGTCCGGCACCACCATGGCGGGGTACGCCTCGAAGCCGTGCTCGGTAAGCCAGTCAATAATGACGGGCCCGGTTTCATCCTCATAGATGCCTGCGGCGGCGCGGGTGGAGGCAATGACAACCCCGGCTTTCCGCCCCTGCACCTCGCCGTGCGTGTGCGGCTCCGGCAGGATAGTGCTCTCGGTGCTCATAGTGTCCAGTCCCCGCTCTTGCCGCCGCTTTTCGCCAGCACTTTGATGTCGGTCAGCACGGCGTGCTTGTCGACGGCCTTGATCATGTCGTACACGCTGAGCGCAGCCACGGAGGCCGCCGTCAGCGCTTCCATCTCAACCCCGGTGACCCCGCGGGTTTTGACCGTGGCCAGGATGGCCACGGAGTCGGTTCCGAGCTCGAAGTCCACGGTGACCTTCGAGAGCGGCAAAGGATGGCAGAGCGGGATGAGGTCGGGGGTCTTTTTTGCGGCCATAATGCCGGCAACGCGCGCCACGGCCAGGGCATCGCCCTTGGGCAGGCCGCCGGATCCGAGCAGGCTCAGCACTTCGTCTGTGGTGCGGACCGTGGCAGTGGCGGTGGCCTCCCTGGTGGTTTCGGCTTTCGCTGACACGTCCACCATCTGGGCGCTTCCGTCCTGGCGCAGATGGGTCAGCGCGGACGGGCTATGTTCTGGATTCACAGCATCCATACTTCCACCTCGTCGCCCTCGGCGAGCGCCGAGACCCCAACGGGAATGTGCACCAGCGCGTTGGAGCCGGCGAGGGCATGCATCAGGTGGGAGCTTTCGCCCCCTTCAAGGCGGACGGTTCCATCCCCCTGGAGGGTTCCGCGCCGGACCTGATGCTTGTGTTCAGGCGACGACAGGCTGTGGCCCAGCCGTGCGCGGGCCGGGATCCGCGGGGCAGGTGAGCCAAACAGTTCGGCCAGCACCGGCCGCAGGAACATTTCGAAGGAAACCAGGCAGCTGACGGGGTTTCCCGGGAATCCCAGGAAGGGCACGCCGTCGAATGTCCCGATGCCCTGCGGTCCGCCGGGCTGCATGGCGACATGCAGGAACTCAGTGGCCTGGCCCTCCATGGCTTGGCGGACAACTTCGTAGGCTCCCTTGCTGACCCCGCCCGTGGTGACGATCAGGTCCACCGCACCGGCATGGCCGCGCAGCAGTGTACGGAATTCGTCAGGATGGTCCGACGCGATGGCCGTGCGCACCACTGCCAGGCCGGCCTGCCGCATGGCGCTCTCGAGAAGGGTTCCGTTGGAATCGTAGATCTTGCCGGCCGGCAGCGGCTGGCCGGGTTCCACCACTTCGTCGCCTGTGGTTGCCAGGAGGACGGTCACCGGCCTGCGCACAGTGACCTCGGCGATCCCCAGGGCTGCCAGCAGCCCCAGCTGTGCCGGGCCAAGGAAGGTTCCCGCGGCAAGCGCCCGCTCCCCCACGGCAATGTCACTGCCGGCCGACCGCACGAAGGTGCCGGCCGCCGTCGCCGGCACCCACACAGTGGTTGTTTCCCCCGGAGCCGGGAACCGGTCAGGAACGGCACGTTCCACGGGCACGACGGCGTCAGCCCCGGCGGGAATCATTGCTCCCGTCATGATGGGGGCGGCAGTGCCACGGTCCAGGGCCGCCGGCACGGCACCTGCCGGAACGGGGACAACCACAGGCAGCTCCGCACCGCCGTCGGGCACGTCCAAGCTGTTGACGGCAAAGCCGTCCATTTGGGAATTGGCGAACGGCGGGAGGCTTATTGGGGCAATCACGTCTTGGGCGAGGCCCTTGCACAACGCCTCGCGAAGTGCCAGCGTTTCCGTCCGCCCCTGGGCCAGCAGCGGCGTCAGCAGCTCGGTGACGGCGGCCCGGTGCAAGGCAACGGACCGTGCCTGGTGGTGCGTGTGGCCGTGCTGGTGCGGAGGGCTGTGCATGGTCCTGCCTTCGGTCCGGGCCGTCATGGATTCACGTCAACTCTAATCGTGTGGAAGCCGGTGGCCCCGTCGGGAGCAACCGGCCGGCGTTCCTCCACCTGCGGCTCGCCGTTGAGGTCCGTGGCGCGGACCTGGACCTCGTACTGGCCCGGAGTCAGCTCGATGCCCAGCTGCCACTGGTACCAGGTGTCCAGTGAAATCCCGGGCGCCAGGCGGGCCGCCTGCCACGGACCGCGGTTGACGCGGAGTTCCACCTTGCCGATCCCGGTGTGCTGGGCCCAGGCCACGCCGCCGAACATGACCGTTCCAGCAGCCACCCGCCGGCCGGTGCGGGGCACGTCGATCCGCGAGGACGTTTTGATGGGGCCGCGGTCGGACCAGCCGCGCGGCGTCCAATAGCCGACGTCGTCCGCGAACCTGGTCACGCGGAGTTCGGTGAGCCATTTGGTTGCGGAAACGTAGCCGTAGAGGCCGGGCACGATCATCCGGACCGGGAAACCATGTTCCAGCGGCAACGGTTCGCCGTTCATCCCCACCGCAAGCAGGGCGTCCCGCTGATCGGTGAGTACCTCCAGTGGGGTGCCCGCCGTCCAACCGTCGGAGCTCCGTGACAGCACCATGTCGGCGCCGGCTTGCGGCCGGGCAAGGGCCAGGAGTTCCCGCACGGGCCAGCCAAGCCAGCGGGCGTTGCCGATCAGGTCACCGCCCACTTCATTGGAGACACAGGCGATGGTCACATGACGTTCGATCAGGGGCTTCGCCAGCAGATCAGCCAGGTTCAGCTCAATCTCCTGCTCCACCATTCCCGTGACGCGCAGAACCCAGGAGTCGGGGTCGAGGGACGGGACGATCAGGGCGGTGTCGATCCGGTAGAAGTCACGGTTCGGTGTGACCAGCGGCTGCATTCCGTCCAGGCCCACCTCGGCGCCGGCCGGGATGGCGGGCGCTTGTGAGACTGCGGCAGGCAGTTGCAGTTTTTCGCGGGCGGTGCTGATGCCGACGGCCGCACCTCGCCAGACCGCGGCGACAATGCCACCCACGGCGGTGGCCCCGGCGCTCGCAGCCAGGACCTGCAGGAACGTGCGCCGCCCGGCGGCTGGTGCTGTCCGCGCGGGAAGTTGCGCGTCCGCGGCGTCTGTCCCCGCGGCTGTCCCGCCTGCTGTCCCTGCTGCGCCGGCCGGGAGTCCTTCGTGAAGCCGACGGATCAGCCTTTCCAGCAGGAGCGCACCGGCCAGGGCAGCGGCCAGCGGCACAACAGCCGCGGCCGGGGTCAGTTGGGCGCGGGTAAGCACGGCAGTGAGCCCTACAAGCCCAAAAACAGCAATCACCGCCACACCGGCAAACCGCCTGCGCTGTTCCAGGATCCCGGCCAATGCCCCGACCGCTGCGATGACCAGCAGCATCCCGGCCACGAACACTGTTTTGTCCGCAGTGCCAAACAGGGCGACGGCCCAGTCCTTAACACCTGGCGGAACAGCATCGATCATGACCCCGCCTACCGCCGTCAGGGGCGACAGGGACGGACTGAACAGACCTGCCAACAACTCCCCTATGACGACGGCGGCGCCGGCGGCCACTGCCCCCGAGGCTGCGGCCCAGCGGCGGCTGCCTTGAGCGGCACTGCCGGTTCCCGAGCGCCCGGGCGAGGTGACGCCGTCGTCGGCCGTTTCCTGCAGGGGCTGGGAGCTGTTCACCTCTCCAGCATAGGTTCGCCGGGCCCCGGCAGCGCCGGACTTCGCCGCCATTCGGCGGGACTTCCGGCGACGTACCCGATCCCGGGCGTCACGGGCGTGATCCCGGGGGTAAAGGTGGCGTAGCCTGAATTCATGAGTGTTCAGCTAGGCATGCCGCAACCCCGGGAAGATGCAGGGCCGGGCTTGCCGCCTGCCCGCCCTGCCGGCACGCCGTCGGGGCTGCTGGACCAATATGGCCGCCGGGCCACGGACATGAGGCTGTCGTTGACGGACAAGTGCAACCTGCGCTGTACCTATTGCATGCCGGCCGAGGGGCTTGAGTGGCTGTCGAAGCAGGCCGTGATGTCCGCCGAGGAGATCGTGCGGATTGTCCGGATCGGTGTGGACCTGCTCGGTGTCCGCGAACTACGGCTGACCGGCGGTGAGCCTCTGGTCCGGGCGGACCTGATGGACATCATTGCGGCCCTGCGCAGCAATCATCCGGAGCTGCCGATCTCCATGACCACCAACGGCGTGGGCCTGGACAAAAAGGCTGCCGCGCTTAAAGCTGCGGGCCTGACGCGCATCAATGTCTCCTTGGATTCGCTGCACGAAGAGACCTTCACCAAGCTGACCCGGCGCCCGTTCCTGGACCGCGTCCTGGCCGGCGTCGACGCCGCCTGGGCGGCCGGGCTGGGCCCCGTCAAGCTCAACGCCGTGCTGATGCGGGGCATCAACGACACCGAGTCGCCGTCCCTGCTCGCGTGGGCGCTGGACCGCGGCTACGAACTCCGCTTCATCGAGCAGATGCCCCTGGATGCAGACCACGGCTGGACGCGGCGGAACATGATCACGGCGGCGGAGATCCGCACCCTACTCTCGGGCGACTTTGTGTTGAGTCCCGATCCCCGGGCCCGCGACGGAGCGCCCGCAGAGCGCTTTGAAGTACGACGCCGGGTGGCCGGGTCCGCGGGGCCGGATGGTGCTGTGCTGGGAGCTGAGGGAGCGGCTCTGGAGGCTGTGGAAGCGGGGGCGGAAGCCGTGGAACCGGCACTCGAAGCCACGGGCCCGGTGTTGGGCACCGTGGGGATCATCGCGTCCGTCACCGAACCGTTCTGCGCCGACTGCCGCCGAACGCGGATCACCGCTGAGGGCAAGATCATGAGCTGCCTGTTCTCCCGTGAGGAGTTCGATCTTTTGGGTCTGCTGCGGGAGGGCGCCAGTGACGAGGCCCTGGCCGAACGCTGGCAGGACGCCATGTGGGTCAAACCAAAGGCCCACGGCATGGACCACACAGGTCTCGGCGCAGCGGACTTTGTCCAGCCGGACCGCAGCATGAGCGCCATCGGAGGCTGAATTCTTGAACGTACGTTACTTCGCTGCCGCGCGCGCCGCTGCGGGCGTGGACGACGAGTCCTTTGATCTCCCGTCCGGGACTACAGTGGCCGGCTTGCTGCAGGCAGTCCTGGCTGTGGACCGCGCCGAGCCACCGGCCGGCACTCCTCCCCTGCAACGGATCCTGTCCCGGAGCAGCTTCCTGCTCAACGAGGTGGCCGTCCGGGACCGCACGACTGTGTTAAATCCGGGCGATGTGGTTGACGTACTGCCGCCCTTCGCTGGCGGGTAGGGAGCCCTTCACCGGAGTGTAGGGCGCCGTTCGGACAGCGCGAACGGACAGTTGAGACCCTGGATCTGAGGCTTGATGTGTCCCCTCGTGCCGACTTGCAGGGCACCAAATCAACTCCACGCTCCGATAGGGCCGGGCACCAAGCGGCTCCAGCCTCCGATAGGGCCGGGCCCTTCACGTTTGTCCCTGCCATGGAGGCCAACGAGGCCGCAGGGTTATGCACATAGGCGTTCGGCCTGGCCGTTTTTGTCACACCCTGCTGGGATGATTTAGGTATGGATAGCAGAACGGGAGTGGTGACGGCGGAGGCCCTTTCGGTGTCTTTCGCTGAGCTTGCTGCAGGGCTCCGTGGCGGGTCCGATTCCCCCGGTCGCGGGGATGCTGATCCGCTGCGGCGGGCGGCGGATGGATTCCTGGACGGGCTGGCCGAGATCTCACGACTGGAGGCGAAAAGTGCCGCCCTGAAAGTCTGGCTGGCTGCCGGTTACAGCGCCGCTGCCGAGGCTCTCGCGGGCCCGGCTGAGTCCCCGCAGGACCACCGGGGCCAGGAGATGGCCGTGGTCGCCGAGGTCGCCTGCGCCATGACCGTCAGCGAACGCAGTGCCGGTGCCCTGCTCGGCGAAGCCCACTCCCTGACCACGGCCCTGCCGCTGACGTTCTCGGCGCTGCAGGCCGGGACGATTTCGTGGCAGCACGCGAGGATCATGGTCGACGAAACCACCAACCTGGACCCCGCCGGCGCCCAGGCGCTGGAGGCACATTTCCTGGACCCCGACGCGGTGAACGCGGCGAGGGGTGGTTTGGCCGGTGAACTCATCCCCGGGAGGTTCCGGCACAAAGCCCGGACCTGGCGGGAACGCCACCACCCGGTGAGCATCGAAAAACGCCACGCACGCGGTGTCCAGGATCGAAGGGTGGAGTACGCCCCGGACCGCGACGGCATGGCCTGGCTCTCCGCCTACCTCCCCGCCGACACCGCCGCCGGGATCTGGAACCGCACCACCACCGCAGCCCGCGCCCTCCAAGGACCGGACGAGGACAGGAACCTCACCCAGCTCCGCGCCGACACCATCGCCACCTGGCTGCTTGACCGGATCGGCGATGCGGCCGGGGACGTGGACGGGAATGACGGTGTCCCCTCGCCGCGGGCGCAAGTTCTCGTGACCGTGCCGGTGTTCGCGCTGATGGGCCTCACCGATGAACCGGCCATGCTCGACGGATACGGACCCATCCCACCCTCCATGGCCCGCCGACTCGTCGCCGACGGTGCCGAGTCGTTCCACCGCGTCCTGATCGACCCGCGCGAGGGGGCTGCGTTGGAGATCGGGCGGAGCAGCTACCGGGTCACCAAAGCCCAACGCCAATGGCTCAGACTGCGCGACGGCAAGTGCCCATTCCCAGGCTGCAGCAACCACTCCCTCGACAACGAAGCCGACCACCTCCTCGCCTGGGCCCACGGCGGCACCACCGGCATCTCAAACCTCGGCCAGCCCTGCCACAAACACCACAGACTCAGACACACCACAGCCTGGAAACCCACCACCGCCACCAAAAACGAACCACCCGGCTGGACATCACCCACCGGACGCCACTACACCAGCGAACACCCCGACTGGGAACCACCAACCTGGCCAGCAAACATCTCCATGCCCGGAGCCAGCACTGGTATCAGCACCGCTTCGGCATTGGACGTGCACCTGGAACGCGACTTCGACCCGGACCCGGACCTGAAACTCGACGTGGACCAGGACCAGGACACACTGCCACGGGCACATAGTTGAAGGCCGGTCCGGTTACTGGGCCGTTCCCATCGCCAAAGCCAACAGTGTCGCGCGGCTATGGACGCCGCATGTCTCGAAAATCTGCTTGAACTGATCTTGGACGGTGTAGGCCCCAATCCCCAAGGCGTCAGCCATGGCGTTGGTGTCAGCCCCGCTTGCTGCAAGTTCAAACAATTCCCGATGCCGTCTTGTCAGCCCGAAGCTCCGGGCGAACATATCAAGCCTCGCCTCTGGAGGGCAGGCCTGAATGGTGACGGCCAATGGCGGAATGGCCGCTGTGCCGGTGGAGTCCACCCGGCTGGCCTGGAGTAGAGCCCACTGGCCCGACTCGATGTGCACACGGGCGGACGCAGCATGACGATCCACGCCCGCCTCACACGCCAGCAACTGGGCAGCGACGTTGAGAACCTCGGCCGGTACGCGTTGAAACGGACGCGGGCCAGCCTGAAGCAGCCCCAGCCAATCCTCCACCGAAGCCGTTCCACCCACCACCGCCATATCCGCATCCAGAGTCAGCACAGCCTGCTGAGGCAACTCCTGCCTCAGGCTTCCGCCGCTGGCTGATACCCCCGCACGGATAGTCTCGTGTCCTACGGGGTCCCGTCCGCCGGGCAGCTCCACGAGAAACTGCCGGGCTATCGAACGACGCAGGGCGGGCGTGACCTCACGCGTCACGGCAGCGATGTATTCCACTTCGTCGGCAGTAAAGGGACCGTTCCGGGCCGTTCGCCAGAGGTCGATCCAACCCCAGCAGCCGTGCTTGTCCGCCAGGACCGCGAACAGGACATCAGTCACTCCGTAGCGCTTCATCAGGCCATTCCACACCAGGCTCCGTGATGGATTGCCGGCGGTTTCGCGCAGCAGCGTCGTCACTGGCAACGGACTCACCGCCAACTGCGTCCAGCGACCTGCCTGCGTCAGATACTTGAGCCGGATCAACAACGGCAGTTCGTCCGGGCACGGAATCCGGGCAATGGGCGAAATACCCGTCGCCGTGAGCGGATCTGAGAGCGGCCATACGAAGCCACTGAACGGCAGCACGCGGCCCAACTCAGCGAGCACAGCTATCCGTAATGAGTGGTGATCCGGGGCGGAATCGCCGATCAACCGGATCCGTTCAAGGCTCCGGTTCCAGGGCCTGCCAGGGGTCATTCCCCCAGTATGCGCTCTGCTGTCGACGCGGGCGCTTCCCGTCCCGGGCCCCAGATTTCTGGGATACCGGCGGCAGTGGCCAACAGTTACCGTGACGGTAGGTAACGCAGCGGAACCGTGCGGCTCTCCCAGCAGAGGAGCGAAAGGTGGGAGCGCGGAGGCAACAAGTGCCACCAACGAACGCGATCAACTAAGGAGAAACAGCAATGTACACACTGCAGATAGAACATGGCATCAAGGACTTTGGCATGTGGAAGGCGGCCTTCGACCGGGATCCGGTGGACCGCGCGGCGTCCGGAGTCGTCTGTCACCGAATTTCCCAGCCGGTGGATGACACCCACTACGTGGTGGTGGAACTCGATTTCAAGGAACGCGGCCAGGCCGAGCAATTGCTGGCGAACCTGAGAGATAGGGTGTGGAATTCCTCCTCCGCAGCGCCAGCCCTGAACAGCGCGCCGCGGACAAGGATCCTGGAATCAGCCGGCTGACTGCCAAACTTGCAGGGCCGCGAGGGCCCGTTCACGCAGAGGCAGGGGCCTCAACTGTCCTCTCGCGCCAACATGCGGGCCTGCCAAACTTGCAGGGCCTAAAGTGCCCGTTCGCGCCGAGGGCAGGTGGAACATGCGGCAGGATGGGGTCAGACGCGGCGGCACTCGGAGTTCATGAACGGGACAAAGTCTTGACCGTCGCCGAGGCGCAACTCGGCGGTGTGGATCAGCACGTTGTTGTCCACGCGGAAGGTATGGCGCGCAGTCCCCCGGTCACTGTGGCGCTCTACGCGCAGCACACCATCCACCCACGTGCACCGGGCCGGAGCTCCCGGCGGCAGGCCCATGCTGTCCACGTGGTACCAGAGGATGTCGTTGTGGTCACGGTCGACAGTAAAGACGCCGTGACCTTCAAAGTGCGTGCCATCGGCTTCGGTGTGCCTGTAGCTTTGCACCACGGCGTAGCCTCCGGCGGCCCTAGTGTAACTGACTTCCGCCGAGGCCGTACGCTTCGGCCCCCAGGCCGACGCGTCCAGCCGGGTGGTGCCGCGCCAATGCCCCAGGAAGTTCTCCAGTACGGCATGGACCGTGCCTGGCTGCGGAAGGATCATAAGTTCATTATGGCGTCCGCACGCCGGCCCGTCAGAGACCGAAGGTTTCGGTCTCCTCGAACGGGCCCACCACGGTGACGGTCCGCGGCGCGGCTGCCAGTTCCATGGCAAGGTCCTGGACCTCCTGAGCGGTGACCGCCTTGATCTGCCGCAGGGTCTCGTCGATGTCCTGGTACTCACCGGAGACCAGTTCAGCGCGGCCCAGGCGGGACATACGGGAACCCGTGTCCTCAAGTGCCAGCACAATTCCGCCGCACAGCTGGCCCACGGCCTTGCGCAGTTCGTCGTCGGAGATCCCGCCTTCGGCAAGCTTGTCAAGCTCCAGGCCCAGCAGGTCCAGCACTTGGCGGACCTTGGACGGAGTGCACCCTGCGTACATCCCGAAGTAGCCTGCATCCGCGTAAGAGGAGGCAAAGGAGTACGTGGAGTACACCAGGCCACGCTTTTCGCGGATCTCCTGGAACAGCCGCGAGGACATCCCGCCGCCCAGGACGGCGTTGAGGACACTCATAACGTAGCGGCGTTCATCGGTGGCCACAATCGTGGGGCAACCCATGATGATGTTGGCCTGCTCTACCGCACGCTTGACCACATGCAGCCCGGCAGTTCCGGTGATGTCGGCCCGCGTGGTGGAGCGGCGATCCACCGGGGCGGCGTCCGGCTGAAGTGACCACCCGGCAGTGTGGAGGGCGTCCACCACAAGGCGGCAGACGACGTCGTGCTCCAGGCCCCCGGCGGCGGTGATGACCAGCTCATCCGGGCGGTAGTAGCGGCGGTAGTGCTCCCAGACGGAGTCTCGCGCGACGGCGCGGATCGCGGCGGGAGTGCCGCCGATGGGGCGGCCCAGCGGGTGGGTGCCCAGAACGGCAGCCACAAAGTTTTCATGCGCAACGTCCGTGGGGTCGTCGCTGTCCATGGCGATTTCCTCCAGGATGACGTCGCGCTCCTGCTCCATCTCGGCCGGATCCAGGACGGCACCGGTGATCATGTCGGCAATGACGTCGATGGCCATGGGCAGGTCCGTGTCCAGCACGCGCGCGAAGTAGCACGTGCTCTCCTTGGCCGTGGCGGCGTTGGACTCCCCACCCACCTCATCAAAGGCCGAGGCGATTTCCAGGGCGGTGCGGCGCTTGGTTCCCTTGAACAGGAGGTGCTCCAGGAAGTGCGTGGAGCCGTGCTGGCCCGGGGCTTCATCGCGTGACCCGACGCCCACCCAGAAACCAATGGTCGCCGAACGCTGGCCCGGCATCGCTTCGGTGAGCACCCGCACGCCGCCCGGCAGCACTGAACGCCGGACAACGGAGCCGCCGTCGGAGCCGTGGACCAGGGTGTCGCCGGGCTGGTTCTGCTCAAGCGGCAGGGGTACAACAGTCATTGAAGCCTTTCAGGAGCGGCAGCCGGATCTGGCTGCCATCGTAACAGCGGCGGGGCCGGTGGATCATCCACCGGCCCCGCCGATTCATGCTGAGTGACGGAGGATGTTACTCCGCGTCAGTGGACTACTACGCTTCGGAAGCGCCCTCTGCGGCGGAAGCGTCAACGAGCTCGACGCCCTCTTCTTCAGCCACTACGGGGGACAGCGACAGCTTGCCACGGTCATCGATCTTGGTGATTTCCACCTGGATCTTCTGGCCGACGGAAACCACGTCATCAACGTTGTCCACGCGCTTGCCGTTGGCCAGCTTGCGCAGTTCGGAGATGTGCAGGAGGCCGTCCTTGCCCGGGGTCAGCGAAATGAAGGCACCGAAGGTGGTGGTCTTGACGACCGTACCCAGGTAGCGCTCGCCGATTTCCGGGATCTGCGGGTTGGCAATGGCGTTGATCGCGGAGCGTGCTGCGTCAGCAGACGGACCGTTCGTGGCGCCAATGTAGACCGTGCCGTCGTCCTCGATGGAGATGTCAGCGCCGGTGTCTTCCTGGATCTGGTTGATCATCTTGCCCTTGGGCCCAATGACCTCGCCGATCTTGTCTACCGGGATCTTGACCGCGATGACACGCGGCGCGAACTCGGAGAGCTCATCCGGGGTGTCGATCGCGGAGTTGAGGACGTCCAGGATGTGAAGACGGGCTTCGCGGGCCTGCTTCAGTGCTGCTGCCAGCACGGAAGCGGGGATGCCGTCGAGCTTCGTGTCCAGCTGGATGGCCGTCACGAATTCGGCGGTGCCGGCAACCTTGAAGTCCATGTCGCCGAAAGCATCTTCGGCGCCGAGGATATCGGTCAGGGCTGCGTAGCGGGTCTGGCCGTCAACCTGGTCGGAGACCAGGCCCATGGCGATACCGGCAACAGCTGCCTTCAGCGGCACACCTGCGTTGAGCAGGGACAGTGTCGAGGCGCAGACGGAACCCATCGACGTCGAACCGTTGGAGCTGAGAGCCTCAGACACCTGGCGGATCGCGTAGGGGAATTCCTCGCGGGAGGGCAGCACCGGCATGATGGCGCGCTCTGCGAGGGCACCGTGGCCGATTTCGCGGCGCTTGGGCGAACCCACGCGGCCGGTCTCACCGGTGGAGTACGGCGGGAAGTTGTAGTTGTGCATGTAGCGCTTGCGCGTGACCGGCGACAGCGAATCGATCTGCTGTTCCATCTTGAGCATGTTCAGCGTGGTGACGCCCATGATCTGGGTTTCGCCGCGCTCGAAGATTGCCGAGCCGTGCACGCGGGGCAGAACCTCAACCTCGGCGGTGAGCTGGCGGATGTCCGTCAGGCCACGGCCGTCGATGCGGATCTGGTCCTTGAGGATGCGCTGGCGCACAACCTGCTTGGTGACCGAGCGGAATGCTGCGGACAGCTCCTTGTCGCGGCCTTCGAACTGGCCGGCCAGGGAAGAAGTGACTTCGTCCTTGAGCGCATCCGTTGCAACGTCGCGTTCCTGCTTGTCAGCGATCTGGAAGACAGCGGCAAGCTTCTCAGCGGCAGCGGACTCAACAGCGGCGTAGACGTCATCCTGGTAGTCCAGGAAGACCGGGAACTCAACGGTGGGCTTGGCAGCGCGTGCAGCCAGGTCAGCCTGGGCTTCGCAGAGTGCCTTGATGAAAGGCTTGGCAGCCTCGAGGCCCTCGGAGACGACCTCTTCGGTGGGAGCGGTGGCGCCCTGTTCCTTGATGAGGTTCCAGGAGTTGTCGGTTGCTTCGGCTTCGACCATCATGATGGCGACGTCGTCGTTCTTGATGCGGCCGGCAACGACCATGTTGAAAACGGCGTTCTCGAGCTGGGAGTGCTTCGGGAACGCAACCCACTGCGAACCGTGCTCGTCGGCGATCAGAGCAACGCGGACGCCACCGATCGGGCCGGAGAACGGCAGGCCGGAGAGCTGGGTGGACATCGAGGAAGCGTTGATGGCTACCACGTCGTAGAGCTCGTCCGGGTTGATGGACAGTACGGTCACCACGATCTGGACCTCGTTGCGCAGGCCCTTAACGAAGGCCGGACGCAGCGGGCGGTCCATGAGGCGGCAGGCCAGGATGGCCTCGGTGGACGGGCGGCCTTCGCGGCGGAAGAACGAGCCCGGGATACGGCCGGCGGCGTACATGCGCTCTTCAACGTCAACCGTCAGCGGGAAGAAGTCGAAGCCTTCGCGCGGGTGCTTGCCTGCGGTGGTGGCGGACAGCAGCGCGGTGTCTTCGTCGATGTACACCATGGCTGCGCCGGCTGCCTGCTTGGCAAGGCGGCCGGTTTCAAAGCGGATTACACGCTTGCCAAAGCGGCCATTGTCAATGACTGCTTCTG
This sequence comes from Pseudarthrobacter lactosi, assembly GCF_055412785.1. Lineage (NCBI taxonomy): Bacteria > Bacillati > Actinomycetota > Actinomycetes > Micrococcales > Micrococcaceae > Pseudarthrobacter > Pseudarthrobacter lactosi. The sequence continues at coordinate 702,277 of NZ_JBVAYS010000002.1, read as the reverse complement.
AGAACTGGATTTCGGGACCCTCCAAGAGAGTCACCTCCGTTTCTTGTTTCACGGAGTCCAGCCGCATCAACCCAGTCCAGCATCTGTCTACTGGCCTGCACTGCACCCGGTCATCGATCGAGACCCACGGGCCGAGGGCCTCATTCTTCGAAGCCGTTCCCGGGGATCACTACCGAGGACCGCGAATGCGTGATGCGGTTGATCCTCCTGTTTAATTTTCGTCTGAAGAAGGCGGCCCCTTCCGTCACGGAAGGGGCCGCCCCTTAAAGCTGACTAGCGGCGCAGGCCGAGACGCTCGATGAGCGCACGGTAGCGGGTGATGTCAGTGTTCTTGAGGTAGGTGAGCATACGCTTGCGACGACCAACCATGGCCAGCAGACCGCGCTGGGTGTGGTAATCGTGCTTGTGTACCTTCATGTGCTCAGTCAGATCCTTGATCCGCTGAGTCAGGACTGCAACCTGGACCTCCGGCGAACCGGTGTCGCCCTCGGACGTTGCGAAATCCTGGATGATGGACTGCTTTACAGCGGCTTCAAGTGCCACAATAACTCCTAGAGATGTGCCGTGAGGCCCGAATCAGTACTTCACTGCCGGGTCTGCCCGCGCGGGAATTCCCCGGAAACCAGGGACTTTCCACACATGGCAGGAACCAGCCGCCACGGACTGCAGCCGGAACCAACCCTTAGTTTACCGGCCCCGCCGCAATCTTGTCGAAACAGCCCCGCCGTCGCCAAGCCCCGTCTTCAAAATGCCGTGCCCAAAAACCGTCGGCAAAGGCCGTGAGCAAAGGCGGCACTTAGCGGCGCAGCTGATCCCGAATGGCGGCCATCCCCCGGAACAGCTCAGCGAAGCTGGTGCTCAGGGGCGACAGCCCCACGCGGATCCCGTGCGGTGCGCGGAAGTCCGGGATGACGTCCCGCTCCCACAGTGCCGCCGTCACGTTTCGGAACGCCGGATGATCCAGGGTGATGTGGCTCCCGCGAAGCTCCGGATCGCGCGGCGATGCCAGCTCCACGCCCGCCGGCTCCAGCCATGCCTCAAACAGCTGCACGGCGTACGCGGTGAGTTTCAGGGACTTCTCCCGGATGGCAGCCATGCCGGTCTCTTCGATGAGGTCAAGGGTGCCGCGCATGGCCAGCATCCCGAAGATGGCCGGCGTGCCACTGAGGAAACTCCGGATGCCGGGCGCCGGCTCGTAGCCCGCCGCCATCTCGAACGCGTCCTTGCGTCCCATCCAGCCCCAGATGGGGTGCCGCAGTCCGGGCAGGTGCCGGCGATTGACGTAGGCGAACGCCGGCGAGCCCGGTCCGCCGTTGAGGTACTTGTAGGTGCAGCCCGCGGCAAAATCCACATCCGCCCCGTCCAGGTCCAGCTCCACCGAGCCGGCGGAATGACACAGATCCCAGACCACCAGTGCCCCCGCGCTGTGCGCAACTTCCGTGATGCCCGGAAGATCGGCCAGGAAGCCTGAGCGGTAGGCCACGTGGCTCAAGAGTACGACGGCGGTGGCCGGGCCGGTTGCGTCCCGCACCTGTTCGACGGTGACCCCGGACTCAGGATCGGCGTCGATCCACCGCAGGGTCAGGCCTTCCTCGCGGGCGATGCCCTCGACCAGGTAGCGGTCCGTGGGGAAATTGTCGGTGTCCAGGACAATCTCGGTGCGGGCCGGGTCAGCCACGGCGGCCAGCGCAGCACGGATCAGCTTGTAGAGCACCACCGTGGTGGAGTCGGCGATGACGGTCTGGCCCGGGGCTGCACCGAGGACAGCCCGGCCCAGTTGATCGCCGATGGCCTGAGGCAGGTCCAGCCATTCCTCGTCCCAGCCACGGATGAGCCGGCCGCCCCAGCCTTCCTCGATAAAGGTGCTGATGTCCTGTGGGGTCCGCTTCAGCGGGCGGCCCAGGGAATTGCCGTCGAGGTAGGAAAGGTCCGTGTCCGTCCCGATGAAGAGCCCGCGGTAGCGTGCCAGCGGGTCAGCGGCGTCCAGTCTGGCTGCCTGCTCAAGGAGGGTGGCGTCGTCGTGATTTTCCATTTTCGCGTCCATCGCATTGCTCATTGGCCGATCTCCGTCCGTACGGCAAACAATTCAGGGAAGAAGGTGAGCTCGAGGGCCTTCTGCAGGAAGGCAGCGCCGCTTGATCCCCCGGTTCCCGTTTTCATCCCGATGGTCCGCTGGACCGTGCGGAGGTGCCGGAATCGCCAGAGCTGGAAATTGTCTTCAAGGTCCACGAGTTCCTCGCAGGCCTCGTAGGCGCCCCAGTTATCGGCTGCGTTTTCGTAGATGTGCTTGAACAGCGGTACCAGTTCGGGGCAGAACTCGTGGGCGCGGGTGACGTCCCGCGCCAGGATGGACTGCGGCACGTCGAAACCCTGCCGTGCCAGGTAGGCCAGGAACTCGTCGTAGATGCTTGGCGCGTTCAGCAGTTCCTCCAGCATGGCGTGCGCTTCCGGATCCGATTCGAACACCGGCAGCATTTTGCGGTTCTTGTTGCCGAGGACAAACTCGACGGCCCGGTATTGGCTGGACTGGAAGCCGGACGAGTTGCCCAGGAAACCGCGGAACTGGGAGTATTCCGTGGGCGTCAGCGTGGCCAGGACGGACCACTGCTCCGTCAGGGTTTTCTGGATGTGCTTGACCCGGGCGATGCCCTTGAGTGCGGAGCCGAGATCGTCTGTGCGCAGCCATGCCGCGGCGCTGCGGAGCTCATGCAGGACCAGCTTCAGCCACAGCTCAGTGGTCTGGTGCTGGATGATGAACAGCATTTCGTCGTGGTGTTCGGGTGTGCTGACCGGCTGCTGTGCGCTGAGCAGAGTGGGCAGTTGGAGGTAGGAGGCGTAGCTCATCCGGGAACTGAAATCGCGGACTATGCCCTTGTCCAGTTTGCGGGTGTTCTTCTCGACGGCCACTGTGCTGCCTCTCTGGCTGTTCGTTGCGGGTGGGTCCCGGTCAGCGCCGTACCAGGAGATCGTGGGCCTGAACTACGTCCAGACGTATCTGGTCCACAAGCGCTTCCGGCCCACGGTATGCCACCATGCCGCGGAGCCGCGCCACAAATTCGACCACTACTGTCTGGCCGTACAGATCGAAATCCTCCACGGCCTCGTGCGGACGGTCGATCACATGGGCTTCGACCTGGCGGCTGACGCCGTCGAACGTGGGATTGGACCCCACCGAGATGGCCGCCGGCCAGCGCGTGCCGGCCTGGTCCACCAACCAGCCCGCGTAGATTCCGTCGGCTGGGATGAACCCGCTGGCCTGGTGGGCAAGGTTTGCGGTGGGGAACCCGAGCACACGGCCGCGGGCGGCACCGTGGACAACCTCGCCGCGCATACGGTGCGGTCGTCCCAGCACCGCGGCGGCGGTGGCGACGTCGCCCTCCTGCAATGCTTCGCGCACCCAGGTGGAGGAACAGCGGCGGTCCGTGCCGCCGTCGTTATGCAGCGGGTAGCCTTCCGAACCGAACTCACTGATGACCTGGACGTCGAAGTTGAACTTTTCGCCCAGCTCCTTCATGGTGTCGAGGTCACCGGAGTTGCCGCGGCCGAACCGGGAATCGTGACCGATCACCACGTGGCTGGCGTGCAGGCTGTCCACCAGGACCTGGCTCACAAATTCCTCAGGGGTGAGGCTGGCCAGGTTCAGCGAGTACTTCATCACCAAAATGGCATCCAGGCCCAGCTCGCCCAAGGCCACCAGCTTGTCCTGCAGGCCCATGATCATTTCGGGCGCGGACTCCGGCCGGTGGATCAGGGCGGGGTGCGGGTCAAAGGTGACGGCAACGGCTTTTGTCTTGTTGAGCCGGGCCGAGCGGGTGAGCTCGGAGAGCACCTGCTGGTGCCCGCGATGGACGCCGTCGAAGTTGCCGAAAGTGACAACGGAGGGACCAAAGTCCGCCGGGACCTCGGACGGATCGTTCCAGATGTAGACCATCACCCTCGCCTTTTACTGCCTTTAACTGACATCTCTCCGAACGCGCCGACGCCGGAACTATCTAAGATTACCCGCATTCAGGCTGGCTTCCGGACGGCGCCGGGCCAACAGGATGGCAGACGCGGACCTACCCGGAGGCGGCTCACAGCCGGTGCGGCCGACGCCGGTAAAGCCACACCAGTCCCAGGATCGGCAGCAGCAGCGGTATGAACGCGTACCCCCGGCCAAAAAGGGACCAGACGGTTTCATGCGGGAACGCCACCGAATCGAAGACACTCAATGCGCCCACCACCAGCACACCGACAAGTTCCACCAGGACGGCGGCCAGGGAGATCCTGAACCAGGTGCGGCCGGGCTTGGCCAGCGACACTGTTGCCACCACGTAGACCAGCGCCGCGAAGGCAGAAAGCAGGTATGCGAGCGGAGCCTCGGAGAACTTCGTCAGGATCTGGTAGCCGGCGCGTGCGGTGGCCGAAATGGCAAACACTGCATAGACGGCGATGAGCAGGCGTCCGGGGCCGGTGTTCCGGGTGTCCTTGCCGCCGGCCTTGGCATCTGCCTTTGCCCGGGTTGCTTCGGAACGAGGTGCTTTCACGTTGCGTGCTTCTTCCATTTCAGTACCAGATCTGGTTCATGCGGGCGGCCATCACCAAAGCCGTGACACCGACGGCGGCGAGGACGAAGTTGCTCCAGCGGGTCCGTTCCAGGATGGACCAGTACACGGCAGCCGGCGGCAGGAGCATCGCAGTGGCCAGGTATCCCCAGAATTCCCAGGCTTCGCCGGCAATCGGTTCGCCCGCGATGACCCTCACAATCGAGCCCACCAGGTAAACCACTAGTGCCAGCTCGACGGCGGCAACGGACAGGATGGTTAAATCGTTGGGGGCCTTTTTGAGGATGCCGGCACCGAGGCAGATTCCGCTGGAGAGCAGCCCGATCACCAGGATGATGTAGAAATAGGCGTCCATGCCTATGCGTCCCCGGGCGCCGCAGTTTCGGACGCAGCACTTCCGGACACAGTTTTCCCAGCCTCTGTCTTTCCGGCCGCACCGTTGCCGGGCGCGAACACCAGGACGGGCTTGGCAAAGTTTCCGGAGTCCGCCAGGAGCGCCACGAGGCTGCCGTCCGGCGCGAACGCTGCCGCGGGGTGTTCAGCGGTGGCGGCCGCGGGATCGCCTGCTTCCGCTCCGGCTGCGATGCGGCGTCCGAAGGAAATTTCGGTGGTCTCCTCCGCCGTGAGTTCGCGGTTGGGCATCAGGGCCCGGGCAGCCTCGGACATTTCCAGGACATTCAGTTCCTCGGCGAGCTGCTCCAAGGTCCGGGCCTGATCCAGCGAATACGGGCCAACGTGGGTCCGGCGGAGGGCAGTCAGGTGGCCGCCCACTCCCAGCCCGTCGCCGAGGTCGCGGGCGAGGGCCCGGATGTAGGTACCGGAGGAGCACTCCACCGTGACATCAATGTCCACAACGTCGCCGCCGGCTTCCCGGTTGATGCCGTGAACTTCGAAACGCTGGATGGTGACCGGTCGCGCCGCGAGCTTCACCTCTTCTCCCGAGCGGACCCGGGCGTAAGCGCGTTCACCGTTGACCTTGATGGCGCTGACGCTGCTGGGCACCTGGTGGATTCGACCCGTGAGGGCGGCGACGCCGTCGTGAATCGCTTCGTCGGCGACGGCGGCGGCACTGACGGCGGCAATCACGTCACCTTCGGCGTCGTCCGTGATGGTGGACTGGCCCAGCCGGATGGTTGCCGTGTACGTCTTGGACGTGCCCACGATGTAGGTCAGGAGCCGGGTGGCCTTGTTGATGCCGACCACCAGGACGCCGGTAGCCATGGGATCGAGAGTGCCGGCGTGCCCCACTTTCCGCGTCCCGGCGAGACGCCGCATCCGACCAACCACATCATGGCTGGTCCATCCCTGCGGTTTGTCCACTATCACCAGTCCAGAAAGCACGCTTCCCAGTATATCGGCGCTGACCACCGCCCCTGCCCACACGCCTTACCCACAAGCTCTGCCCCCCACCTCCGGCGGCTAGGATGGCATCCATGCCTGAGCTTGCGGCGCACGCGCGCGACGTCCCCGTCAACCAGATCCGCGAAATCACCGAGGCCGCCTGGCATACTCCCGGGGCCATCGTCCTCAGCATCGGCGAACCGGGCTTCGCGCTCCCCCGCCACATCCTGGAGGCCGGCATGGCGTGCCTCGACCGGGACGAGACTAACTACACACCAAACGCCGGTATCCCGGCCCTCCGTGAAGCGTTCGCCGCCAGGTTCCGTGAACGAGCCGGACTCAGCGCCAGCTTCGGTGCCGAGCGCGTCTACGTGGTGGACGGCGCGCAGCAGGGCCTGCACTTCGCCATGAGCCTCCTGCTCTCCCCCGGCGACGAGATCCTGATTCCCAACCCCGGCTACCCCACATTCGCCATGACCAGCCGGCTCCTGAATGCCGTGCCCGTGGGCTACCCGCTTTATCCAGAGCATGACTTCCAGCCTCGAATCCAGGACGTTGCGGCGCTCATCACGGACCGGACCCGGGTGCTCATCCTGAATTCCCCGTCCAACCCGCTGGGCGCCGTCCTCGGCGAGGACCTGACCCGCCAGCTGGTGGACCTTGCCCGCAAGCACGATCTCTGGATCATTTCGGACGAATGCTACGAGGCCTTCACCTACGATGTCCCCCACGTCAGCCCGGCCCGGTTCGACAGCGACGTCCCCGGCGAGGCGCGGGTGTTCACGTCACTGACTCTCTCCAAGACGTACGGTCTGACCGGCCTGAGGATCGGCGCGCTGGTCTGCCCGCCGGGGCTGGAACAGAAGATGAACAACGTGATGGAGGCGATTGTCTCCTGCGTTGCCTCCCCGTCACAGTATGCCGCGCTCGCGGCGCTGACAGGCCCGCAGGACTACGTCTGGCACGCCCATGCCCACTACCGCGCCAACCGGGACGCTGCCTCAGCAGTGCTGGACGCCAAGGGAATCCCGTACCTGAGTGCCCAGGGAGCCTTCTATCTTTGGGCCGACGTCTCCCACGTCAGCGACGGGGACGTCCGGAGCTGGACCCGACGGTTCCTCGCCGATTCCGGCGTCGCGTTCGCGCCGGGAACTGCCTTTGGCTCGATTGGCGAGGGCTGGGTGCGGATCGCGTTGTGTGGCAGCCGGCAGGAGCTCGTCGACGGCCTGGGCCGCTTGCCAACACGCGACCGGGACCTCTTGCTTTTAGCCTCGGGCGGCCAGCGCTGAGTCGAGCCAGGACCGGAGGGCCGCGGCGGGTGCTGCCCCTGCCTGCCTGGCCAGCACCTTGCCCCCATCCATGACCATCAGGGTGGGAATGGCCTGTACATCGAACCGCCCGGAAAGCCGCGGCGCCCGGTCAACATCAACTTTGACGAGCTTGATTGCACCGGCCCGTTCCGTGGCCAACTTGTCCAGGACCGGGCTCACCATCCGGCAAGGCCCGCACCAGGCTGCCCAGAAATCAACGAGCACAGGTACCGGAGATTGCTCCGCCACGGCGGCGAAGTCATCGTCCCCGGCCGTGGTAATCCAAGGCAGCCCCAGCCTGCAGTTACCGCAGCGAGGACGGCCGGAGGCGGCGGCCGGGACGCGGTTCGTCTTGCCGCAGCCGGGGCATTTGATCAGCGCAGGTTCCATCGCGTGCCTCCGGGCTCAGTAGTTAGTGCGGTGCCCATTGGCGCGCCACGCGTCAAACGGAGCGTCCGACGTCGGAATGGCGGCTTGGGCGACCGGCAGCAGTTCCGGACGGGTGCCGTTGAAATACTCGTAGAACACGGCGTCGTCGAAACCGGCCGCGGCTGCACCATGGCGGTCGGCCGCAAAATAGACCCGATCGATCCGCGCCCACAGCGCGGCTGACAGGCAGAGCGGGCACGGCTCGCAGCTGGTGTAGAGCACCGCGCCCCTCAAGTCGAACGTGGCCCCCGCCCTTGCGGCGACGCGGATTGCCACCACTTCTGCATGCGCGGTGGGGTCGTGGTCCCGGGTGACCCGGTTGATGCCTTTATGGACCCGGCCATCCGGGGTCACCACCAGCGCACCAAACGGCCCGCCACCGTCGGAGACGTTCCGGACAGCCAGCTCAATGGCCTGTTCCAAGTAACGGGTGGCCTCGTGGTTGTCGCTCGCCTGCGTCATATCTAGATCCTAACCACGACCCAGGATTTCCGGTTCAAAATAGGGGGCTCACAAAGGGAAATTTCCGTCGACGCAGCCCGCCTGAAGGACTATTCTGGCGCCCGGGGGCTGTTAATTCCATATCTACTTTGGTCTCATTGCCCAGCCCCGTCCGCGGGGCGGCGCACCTCAATTGCGGAGGATGCAATGAAGAAAAAGTTTTCCTTGGTCGCGTGCCTGGCAGCAGCGGCGTTAGTCATTCCTATCGGGCCGGCCGCGGCGGGCTCCTCATCGCCAGAGCCGAAAATCCTTGCCGACGGGCTGGTCACAGCCTTGAGCCTCGCCGTCGGTAGGGACGACTCTGTCCTGGTAACCCAGAATTTTGTGGGCCGGCTTGACCGCGTGGAGGACGACGGCCAACTGGCCAACGTCTACACGAAGGCGGAGTGGGACGTCGGCGGTGTCTCAACCAGACGCGGGACCACCTACTTTGTGGAGAGCGTGGGCGGTGGTGGAGGCAATCCCGATGCGCTTGAGGGTTACCTGAAGTCCATCGACTGGTCGGGCGACGTGACGACCGTTGCCGATCTCGCGAGTTATGAACGCGCCCACAATCCGGATGGTGACCAGGAGTACGGCTTCGGTTCCGATGTCTCAGCTGAGTGCCTGCAGCAATGGCCAGTTTTCCCGCCGGCCCGGTATACGGGTGCCCTTGATTCCCATCCCTATGCCACGGCAGTCAAGGGGTCCACTGTCTATGTTGCTGACGCCGGCATGAACGCCATCCTCGAAGTCGACGTGGATTCCGGTGACGTCTCGACTGTCGCTGTCTTGCCGCCACGGCCTGCCGTAGTCCCCGCCGGCACCAGGATCCCGATAGATATGGCGGGCGGCACTGTCGAAGTCCCTGCATGCGTCGTTGGCCACGAATACTCGTTTGAACCGGTGCCAACGGACGTGGAGATCGGCCCCGACGGCTGGCTGTATGTGTCCTCGCTCCCAGGCGGTCCCGAGGATCCGTCCCTGGGCGCCCGCGGTGCCATCTTCCGCATCAACCCGTGGACCGGCACAACACGCCTGTGGGCAGAGGACATCCTGAGCCCCACCGGCATCGCAGTGTCCGACAGCGGGGATGTCTACGCAGCCTCGATGTTCGGCAACGAGATTGTGAAAATCGACGCCTGGACCCGTGAGGCCTCACAGTTCCTGGCTGTTGACGGTCCTGCGGCGGTCGAGCTGAGCGGGGAGACCCTTTACGCCACGGCGGGCTTCAGCTTCGGGCAACCGACTGGAACCGTGCTGAAGGCCCACATCAGGTAGGTCCTGCCGGGAGTCCAACCCGGCAGACGAACGAAGGCCCGGACCGCAGTTCAGTTGCGGGTCCGGGCCTTCGCCTCGTGTCAGTTACCTGTTGGCGTCTTCGTCGAGGTCCTCGTCGTCGGTGAGGTCAATGTCCTCTTCGTCAAAGTCGTCCTCGTCGATCTCCACATCGGCGGGAACGTCGCTCTTGTAAGGATCGGCGTCGCCGGCGTGCTTGGCGTTTTCGGCCAGGGCAGCCACCTCGGCGTCGCGCTTCTTGGCGGCCCGGAGCAGTTCCTCCAGGTTCGAGGCAACAACCGGGATCTGGTCGGCGACAAATTCGAGCGTCGGCGTCAGGCGGACTGTCACGTTGCGCCCTACCTCCTGGCGGAGCACACCCTTGGCCTTCTCCAGGCCCTTGGCAGCATCAGCCTGGATCGCCTGGTCGCCGAAAACGGTGTAGTAGATCGTGGCATGCTGCAGATCATTGGTCACCCGGGCATCGGTAACAGTAATGCCCTCCAGCCGAGGATCCTTAACCTTCCGGCCCAAAGCCTCCGCAACAACAACCTTAATCCGCTGCGCCAACTTGGCAGCCCGTGCGGGATCAGCCATTTCCACTCCTAAAAATTTTGGATGTACGACGGCGCGCTAGCGGCTTGCGTACACACGTTTGCTTGGTTGCCACGCGCCTAAGGCGAGTCTACGACGGACTCCCGTTGGATTTTTTCCGGCGGCCTGGGAGTGGCATCAAAGGAACTGGCCGAGGGCCCCGACCCGAGCTTGCGAGGGTTGGGAAGGCCAGCTCCGCTGCCGAAGCTGGGCGGCAAGGGATCGCAGATCCGATGCCGCCCAGCGTAGGGGCGGGGCCGCCGGAAAAATCCAGCGCCCCCGACCCGTCAAGCTACAACACGTTAGACGCGCGGCTTTTCGCGCATCTCGAAGGTCTCGATGATGTCGCCCTCGGTGATGTCGTTGAACGAACCAAGACCGATACCACACTCGAAGTCCGTGCGGACCTCAGTGGCGTCGTCCTTGAAGCGCTTGAGCGTCTCAACGGTGAGGTTGTCACCGATGGTCTTGCCGTCGCGGCTGATGCGGGCCTTCGTGTTGCGTCGGATGATGCCCGAGCGAACGATGGAACCGGCGATGTTTCCGAACTTGGAAGAGCGGAAGACTTCGCGGACCTCGGCGGTGCCCAGCTGGACCTCTTCGTACTCCGGCTTGAGCATGCCCTTGAGGGCCATCTCGATGTCATCGATTGCTGCGTAGATGACGGAGTAGAAGCGCATGTCCACGCCTTCGCGGTCTGCCAGTTCGGCAACCCGCTCGGCAGGCTTGACGTTGAAGCCGATGATAACGGCGCTGTCGACCGTTGCCAGGTTGACGTCGTTCTGCGTGATAGCACCAACGCCGCGGTGGATGACGCGCAGCTGCACGCCTTCGCCGACGTCGATCTTGAGCAGTGCGTCTTCGAGGGCTTCCACGGCACCGGACACGTCACCCTTGAGAATGAGGTTGAGGGTGTCGATCTTGCCGTCGGCCACGGCCTGGTCGAAGTCTTCCAGGCTGATGCGCTTGCGGCGCTTGGCGAGGGCGGCGTTGCGGTCGGCTGCTTCACGCTTCTCGGCGATCTGGCGGGCGGTGCGCTCGTCAGCGGTCACAAAGAAGGTGTCGCCGGCGCGCGGCACGTTGGACAGACCCAGAACCTGCACGGGGCGGGACGGGCCGGCCTCGGTCAGGACACTGCCGTCGTCGTCGAACATGGCGCGGACGCGGCCGTGAGCCGTACCGGCCACGATCGTGTCACCGACACGCAAGGTGCCGGACTGCACCAGGACGGTGGCCACGGAACCGCGGCCCTTGTCCAGGTTGGCTTCGATCGCGATACCGCGGGCGTCCTTGTTCGGGTTGGCGCGCATGTCCAGGGCAGCGTCCGCGGTGAGCAGGACAGCCTCGAGCAGCTCGTCGATGTTGAGGTTCTGGCGGGCAGAGACCTCCACGAACATGGTGTCGCCACCGTATTCTTCGGGAACCAGTCCGTACTCGGTCAGCTGGCCGCGGACCTTCTCCGGGTTGGCGCCTTCCTTGTCGATCTTGTTCACAGCCACCACGATCGGCACATTTGCTGCCTGCGCGTGGTTGAGTGCCTCAACGGTCTGCGGCATTACGCCGTCGTCCGCTGCGACCACCAGGATGGCGATGTCGGTGACCTTCGCACCACGGGCACGCATGGCGGTGAACGCCTCGTGGCCCGGAGTATCGATGAACGTGATCTTACGATCGATGTCTTCGTGGGTGTGCGTGACCTGGTAAGCACCGATGTGCTGCGTGATGCCGCCGTGCTCGCCCGCCATAACGTCGGACTTGCGGATGGCATCGAGCAGGCGGGTTTTACCGTGGTCAACGTGGCCCATGACGGTGACAACCGGAGGACGTGCCTCGAGGTCGTCGTCGCCTTCGGCTTCGAGCTCTGCTTCGAAGTCGATGTCGAAGCCGGATAGCAGCTCGCGCTCCTCGTCTTCCGGCGACACAACCTGAAGCTTGTAGCCAAGCTCCTCGCCGAGCAGTGCGAAGGTCTCTTCATCCAGGGACTGCGTGGCCGTGGCCATTTCGCCGAGGTGGAAGAGGACCGTCACCAGCGCTGCGGGGTTTGCCTCGATCTTGTCGGCGAAGTCCGTGATGGACGAGCCACGACGAAGCCGGACTACGGTGTTGCCGTCGCCGCGGGGTACGCTCACGCCACCCAGCGACGGAGCACTCATCTGCTCAAGTTCCTGGCGCTTGGCACGCTTCGACTTGCGCTGCTTGCCACGGCCTGCGCCGCCCTTACCGAAGGCACCCTGGGTGCCACCGCGACCGCGGCCACCCTTGCCGAAGCCGCCGCCGGCCGGAGCGCCGCCACCGGCACCCGGTGCGCCACCGGTACCTGGAGCGCCACCCGGACGTCCGGGGCCACGTGCGCCGCCACCGGGACGTCCTGCACCAGCGGGTGCGGGACGCTCAGTGCGGTTGGGCATCATGCCCGGAGTAGGCCGGTTTCCACCGGCACCCGCGGGACGGGGTGCACCCGGGCGGGGTCCACCTGAGCCAGCAGCCGGACGGGGGCCGCCAGCACCGGCTGCGGGACGCGGACCACCGGGACGGGGGCCACCTGCACCGGCTGCGGGACGCGGGCCACCGGGACGGTCGCCGTCGGGACGGCTACCGCCGCGGGGCATGCCCTGCGAAGGAGCGAACGGGTTGTTACCCGGACGGGGAGCACGCTCGCTGTCGCCGCCGCGGCCGCGGGGCATGCCCTGGGACGTGGCGAACGGGTTGTTGCCCGGACGGGGACCGCCGGGACGCGGTGCGGAGCCGCCCTGTGAACCGCCCTGCGCTGATCCGCCGGAGCGGGTCGGTGCAGCCGGGGCTTCGGCCTTCGGTGCCGGACGGGCGCCGGGCTTAGCGCCGGTGGACGGTGCACTTGCAGCCGGAGCAGCTGGTGCCGCCGGGGCTGCGGAAACGGGAGCGGGTGCAGCCGGAGCCGCAGCAGCTGGTGCTGCCGGGGCTGAAGGAGCTGCGGGACCCGGAGCAGGTGCTGCGGGTCGTGTGTCGGCCGACGGGGCAGGCGCCTTGGGCGCGGCTGCCGGAGCTGCGGTCTTGGCAGCTGCGTCGGGGTAGGCGTTGCGGAGTTTCCGCACCACCGGGGCCTCAATTGTTGAAGAGGCGGAGCGAACGAATTCGCCCAGTTCCTGCAGTTTGGTTACTGCATCTTTGGAAGTAATACCGAGCTCTTTAGCAAGCTCATGTACGCGGACCTTGGCCACATTTCTCCTGTCTCGGTCCGCACCGAGCCAGGCACGAACCGTCTACTTCTTACTGCGGGCCCTAGCCGCGGTTGCAACTAAAGGGCCCATTGCAGAGCGCAACAAAGTTGTCATCGTTGCGCACTCATCGCTGGGAACTCATCGGGTTTCCATCAGTTTTCTGACCCGCTTTCAGGTTGGACGGTTTTTGCTGCATCTGCCAGAGGCATGTGCTGTGGCATTTGCAGCGGGCCGGCGTCCTGCTTGCCTGCCATGATCCGGCGTTCGACGGCGGTGGACCCGGTTGCGCCGTTAAGGGCCCTTCCGAATGCTCGCCGTTTGACCGCCAGGGCCAGGCACGCTTCGCTGGGGTGCAGCCATGCACCCCTGCCAGCCATCCGGCGTCGTTCGTCTACCAGCACTGCGGTGGAACCGCTGCCTTCGGCGACGAGCCGGAGTAACTCAGACCGCGCAGCCTTTTTCCGGCATCCGATGCAGGTACGCTGCGGTTGATCCTCGATGTGAAGCACTTCTGCCACGGTGAGTATCTTCCTGACGTTCATAACTGCCGGCCCTAAGGTCCCCACCGCACATCGGCGGAACGGGAATACTCAGGGCACACGAATACCGGCCGTTAGGCGCGGTCTTGTCTATTCTAGCCCCTCGGGGCAGTTCTGCCCGAAACCGGGGCATCGGCCGGCAGTGTCCGCCGTTGGCCGTTGCCCCGGAACGGGTTCAGCTTTCGCGCGCCGGGGCAGCGTCAGAGACGATATCGATCCGCCAGCCGGTCAGCTTGGCCGCCAGCCGGGCGTTCTGGCCCTCTTTGCCGATGGCCAGGGAGAGCTGGTAGTCCGGGACCACCACACGCGCGGAGCGGGTGGCCTCATCCACGATGGTGACCGAATTCACACGCGACGGGGAAAGCGCGCTGGCAATAAACGTTGCCGGATCCTCGCTGAAGTCGACGATATCGATTTTTTCGTCGTTGAGTTCCGTCATAACAGCACGGACGCGGGAACCCATTTCACCGATGCAGGCGCCCTTGGCGTTGATGCCCTGGGTGTTGGCCTTGACGGCGATCTTGGTGCGGTGACCGGCCTCGCGGGCCAGGGCCACGATCTCCACTGAGCGGTCCGCGATCTCCGGGACCTCCAGTTCGAAGAGCTTCCGGACGAGGCCCGGGTGTGAACGGGACAGCGTGACGGACGGGCCCTTGGTGCCGCGGTGGACATCGATAACGATGGCGCGGAGCCGGTTGCCGTGGACGTACTTCTCCCCCGGCACCTGTTCGGGCGGCGGCAGCAGGGCCTCCACCGAACCCAGGTTGACCTGGATCATGTGCGGGTTGTTGCCCTGCTGGATCAAGCCGGCCACAAGTTCGCCCTCGCGGCCCTTGAACTCACCCAGGATGGCGTCGTCCTCGACGTCGCGCAGGCGCTGCAGGATGATCTGACGTGCGGTGCTCGCTGCAATACGGCCGAACCCGGCCGGAGTGTCCTCGAACTCGCCGATGGGGTCGCCGTCGTCGTCGATCTCCACGGCCCAGATGGTCACGTGGCCGCTCTTGCGGTCCAGTTCAGCCCGGGCCTTCTCGAAGGCTCCGGGTGATTTGTGGTACGCCACCAGGAGCGCCTGCTCGATGGTGGGGATCAGGAGGTCCAGCGGGATTTCGCGCTCACGCTCCAGTAGTCTCAGCGCGCTCATGTCAATATCCATCAGGCCTCCTCAGAAGGTCCATTGTGCTCAGGTTCCAGACCAGCTTCTTCGAGGTGGCTGAATTCGATCTCGACTTTTCCGTTGCGGATCCTGTCGAAAGGAAGAATCTGGGGCTCGCCCTGCTTGGGCTTCATGCCCTTCTTGACGGCGATCTCCGGGATGATGCTGACGCCGGAATCGTCCACGGACTGGACCCTGCCGGTGACATTTTCGCCCTGGATGACGTTGACCTTGACCATGCGGCCCAGGGCACGGTGCCAGTGCCGGACTTCGGTGAGGGGACGCGCGACACCCGGGGAGGAAACCTCGAGGTCGTAGGGGCGCCCGTCGTCCGCTGGATCGTTGTCCAGGACGTCGGAGAGGACCCTGGAGATGTCCGCAATGACATCAAGGTTTACGCCGCCGGTTTCCTCCTGCGGCAGGTCAACCACCACGTGGACCACGCGATGCGAACCCGCCATGATGGATACGTCCTCGAGGTACAGGCGGTTGGCCTGCACCGCCGGTTCCAGCAGCGCCCGAAGCCTGATGGCTTCGGGATTGTTGGCGGGCGCAGCAGCAGCGGTACCCGTTCCGGTAGCGTCTGATGAAGTCGTGGCTTCTGCATTACTCACGATGCCGGCCGCCTTCCGATAGATGATGTTGTGACTACTAGCGTAACGATTTTCCGGCCGCAGTGGTGCACGTAGATTCACGTCAGGCGTGAGAACATGGTCTGTTGTGAAAGACGACACGCCGGAAACCGGCCGCCGCAGGCGCTATTTCCAGTACGCCGTTTTTGGGCTGGCCGCCCTTCTGGTGGTGAGCCTGGGATTGGTACTCATCCCCCGCGAACCGTCCCCGCCTGCGGCGCCGCCGTTTTCCGAGCAGGCAAGGGCATCCGCGTTCGCGGATTCCCTGAGCCTTCGGGCCGCGGGCTTGGAACTGCAAGGCGCTGCCGACGCCATTGCGCCGGCTTCGCAGGCCTCCGCCCTGGCCCGGATTGTGACTTTGCTGACTGTCCAGGCCCGGGCGTTAAACCTGCCGGCTGGTACTCCTGCCCCGGACAGCGCGGCTGCTTCCCAGGCCACGGCGCTTGACACCGTCGCGCCGCCCTCGACCACCGCGGACTTGGCCACTGCCCTCCAGGCAAGCGGGGCTCAGCGGCTCCAGGACGCTGAAACGGCCGACGGCGGCATGGCCCGCCTTCTCGCCGGCGCCGGCACTGCCCAGCTTCTGGCCGCCGAGGACCTGGCCTCGGCGACCGGGATCTCGTTGGCACCGCTTCCAGGCGCTGACTCCTCCCCCACCGCATCGCCGGCACCCACCCCGCCTGTTACGGCTTCAGCTTCCGTCAGTTGTGCCAGCAAAGCGGCGGTCGCCGGCGCACGCACTGGCGCGGACCTCGGCACGGCCTTTGCCTCAGCCGTTGCCGTCGAACTCGAACTGGTTTATGCGTACCAAGCGGCACTGACCAGGCTTAACTCCGGGTCCGTTGCTCCGGCGTCGAACTTCCTGGCCCAGCACGGCATCCTCCGAAACGAAGCGGAGGCCATGGGCAGGTCCCACTGCGCCGCGGTACCCCAGAGGCAGCCAGGCTACGCCCTGAGCCAGGTGTTCCTAGCGGACCCTGCAGCCGGGCTGGGAACACTGGAGGCCGGGACCCTTCCGGTGCTCGGCGACCTGGTGGCCCTCAGCGAGGGGCGCGAACGTGAATGGGCACTCTCAGCCCTTCAGTCGGCGGCCCGGCGGACCGTCCATTGGGGTGCATTACCGGGCCCGGTTCCGGGCATGGTCCTGGACGAAGCTCTCCTGCCTCCGCTGCCGGAGCCTGTATCAACCCCTGAGCCTTCCGCAACCAGCGCCAGTCCTCCCCGCAATTCGTAGCCACGGCCCCGCGTGCTGGCTTGCCGGGGGCACTAATGCTTTGCTGGAGGCATGGACAGTGCCGGCGCCCCCGCCCTTCACGAGAATGAGCCACACCAGAACGACGTCGCGCAGCGCCTGAACTGGCTCCGCGCCGGTGTGCTGGGTGCCAATGACGGCATCGTCTCGGTCGCCGCAATCGTGGTGGGCGTCGCAGGTGTCACCACACAGGCCGGCCCGATTCTCGTCGCCGGCACGGCCGGCCTCGTGGGTGGTGCAATATCCATGGCCTTGGGCGAATATGTCTCCGTCAGCAGCCAGAAGGACAGCCAGGAGGCCTTAATCGAAAAGGAACGCCTGGAACTGCAGGAAGAACCGGAGGAAGAGCTGGAGGAACTCACTGCGATCTACCAGGGCAAGGGCCTGAGCCTGGACACAGCAAGGAAAGTGGCCAGTGAGCTGACAGCCCACGACGCCCTGGGCGCACACCTCTCCGCCGAACTGAACATCGACGAGGCAGACATCGTCAGTCCTTGGCACGCCGCCATTGCCTCCGCCGTCGCGTTCCTCATCGGCGCCATCCTTCCGATGCTCGCCATCCTGCTGCCGCCGGAGAACATCCGGGTTCCCTTGACCTTCGCGGCCGTGCTGATTGCCCTTGCTGCCACCGGGGCCCTGGGCGCCTGGATCGGTGGCGGCTCGAAGCTGCGGGCCGCCGTCAGGGTGGTGGTGGGCGGGGCCTTGGCCCTGGCTGCCACGTACTCCATCGGCAACCTGCTCGGCGCAAGCGGCGTCGTATGAGTGTCCAGATTGGCGTGCCGATCCCGCCGGCCCTCAGCACGCGTTACAGCCACAGCAGTGCTGGACGGGCCTGGCTTTCCTCGCTCCCGGGACTGGTCCAGGGGCGTCTGGAGCATTGGGAACTGGCCGTTGATCTGGCAATCGGCGCCCTCCCGTGGCATGGCCACGGCGGCGTTGTGGTTCCGGTCCGCCGGACGGACGGGACTCCAGCGGCGCTCAAGATCGCCTTTCCCCACGACGAAGCCCGGATGGAACGCCATGCGCTGGCACTCTGGGGCGGATCGGGCGCCGTCCGGCTTTTGGAATCCGACGCCGGAACGTGCGCCATGCTGCTTGAACGGCTGAATGCGGACTGCTCGCTCCAGACCATCCCGCTGGATGAAGCGGCGGTGGCCTGGGGCAGCACAATGCGGCAGCTGGGCCTGGTGCCCGACGGACGGCCGCAGTGGCAGGAATTCGACCACATCGCAGCGCGGGCCGAACAATGGAGCGATGACCTTCCGGCTGATTGGGAACAGCAGGGCCGCCCGTTCCCGCGCTGGCTCCTGGAGGCGGCCCTGGAGGTCTGCCAGACCCGCGGCGCAGTGGGCCGCCGTTCCGGCAGGGATGTCCTGGTCCATACCGACCTGCATTTCCTGAACATCCTTGCCCGCCCGCAGACCAACAGCGCAGCTGTGCCCGGGCAGGCCTTCGTCGCCATCGACCCGCAGCCCATGATCGGCGAACCGGAATTCGCGGTGGCACCGCTCCTGTGGAACCGTCTCGCCGACCTGCCCCGGACCGATCCGGCCGGAGGCTTGCGCCGGCGCTGCCAGGAGTTCAGCGCCGCAGCCGGCCTTGATGCCGAAGCCGCGCGCCAGTGGGCCGTGGCACGCGAAGTGGAGAACGCCCTGGGCTACGCCGCTGTGCCGCGACACCGAGGAGACCTGGCCCGCTCCCTCTGGGTGGCCAGCACCCTCGCCGGGCGGACACTCTACGGTCTCCCCTCGGCGCACGCCCTGCCTGACCCGGGTCAGGGCGACAGCTGAGCGACGGTGCCTCCCGGGCGATCAGCCGGCAGCCCGCACAGCCGCCAAGGCGGAGCTGACCGCCTCGACGGCAGTACCGACGTCGTCCGCGTCCGTGCTCCAGTTGCTGACCGAGACGCGCAAGACGTCCCTGCCCTGCCAGCGTGAACCGGACATCCAGACCTTGCCGTCCTCGATCACCCGGGCTGTCACGGCGCGCGTGGTGGCGTCGTCCCCGAAGGCGAGCGACACCTGCGTGTAATCCACCGAGTTGAGCACCTCGACACCGTCCACGTCGGCGAGGCGGCTGCCGATCTTCGACGCGGCTTCGGCGAGCCCGCGGACCTGGGCCGCCACGCCGTCCCGCCCCAGGGAGCGGAGGGCGGCCCACACAGGCACGCCGCGGCCGCGGCGGGACAGTTCCGGCGCTTTTTCGAACGGGTCGCCCGGGCCTTCGACGTCGTGGATCAGGTAGCTGGTGTGCTGCAGTCCCATGGCGCTGCGCAGCGCTGCTGAATCCTTGACGATGGCAATACCGCAGTCGTACGGGACGTTGAGGGTCTTGTGGGCGTCGGTCCCCCACGAATCGGCCAGGGCCATGCCGCGGGTGAGGTCCGCGAATTCCGGCACGGCCGCGGCCCACAGCCCGAAAGCGCCGTCCACGTGCACCCAGGCGCCGTGCCGCCGGGCAACCTCGATCGCGGCGTCGAAGGGGTCGAAGGCTCCGGAGTGGAGATTGCCGGCCTGCAGGCAGACCAGGGCGTGCCCGGACCCTTCCGACAGCAGCCGGTCCAGCTCTGTGGCGATGAGCCTGCCCTGGGCATCTGCGGGAACCGCGATGGGCCGGCCGAGCCCGAGGTACCGCAGGCCCAGGTCAATGGTCTCGTGGCGCTCCTGGCCCACAAAGCACCGGATCCGCGGGGCTCCTGCCAGGCCATCGCCGTCGAGGTCCCAGCCGGCATCAGCCAGCAACCGCCACCGGGCAGCGGCCAGTCCGGTGAAGTTGGCCATGGTGGCACCCGTGGTGAAGCCGACGTCGGCATCCTCGGGCAGGTGCAGGAGCTGCAGGAGCCAGTGCCCGGCCGACTCCTCGATCGCCGCGATGGCGGGAGTGGCGTGGCGCATGCCCGAGTTCTGGTCCCACGCGCTGACCAGCCAGTCGGCTGCCATTGCGGCTGGCAGGGTCCCGCCCATCACCCAGCCAAAGAAGCGACCGGACGGAATGGCCATCAGTCCCGGCTCCGCGTGGAGCGCCAGGTAGTCCACCACCTCGGCCGCGGGCATGCCTTTCCGGGGCAGCGGTCCGCCGAAGACGTCGCCAAGTTCCTGGACCGACGCCCGCGGACCTACGTGCCTGTCAGGCAGGCTCGCCAGCCATTCCCCTGCGTGGCGGGCTGCGGCTGATAAGGCCTCGGAGTACTGTCCAGCGCCTGCTGACATAGCAGCATGGTACGCCTCAGCGGTCCCTGCCACGAGGGCCGGAAGCTCCTAGGCGAAGTTTTCCAGCCAGACGTCGTAGCCAAGTTTGATGATCAGGGCGCCCACCACCAGCAGGAATACAACGCGGATGAAGCGGCTGCCCTGCTTCACGGCGGTCCGCGCGCCCAGGTAGCCGCCAGCCATGTTGGCCAGGCCCAGCAGCAGGCCAACACCCCACAGGATTGACCCGTGGGGCAGGAAGAACAGCAGGGCGCCGGCATTGGTGGCCATGTTCACAATTTTGGCTTTGGCGCTTGCCTCCAGGAAGGCGTAGCCCATCGCCGAAACGAGCGCGATGATGAGGAAGGAACCGGTGCCCGGACCGATCAGGCCGTCATAGAAGCCGATAACGGCCCCGATCAGGCAGGCCACCACGTAGTGCGTGCGGCCATCGTGCCGCAGCACGGTGATCTCACCGACATTGGGCTTCAGTGCCGTAAAAAGGGCGACGGCGACCAGCGCGGCCACGATGATGGGCTTGAACACGCTGGCAGGGAGGTTGGCCGCCAGCACGGCGCCGCCAAAGCTCCCGGCCAAGGCAATCACCGCCATGGGCACGGCGGTCCGAAGGTCTGGTTTCACCCGCCCGTAGTACGTCACCGCACTCGTGGTGGTGCCGAAAATAGACCCCATCTTGTTGGTGGCCAAGGCCTGGACCGGCGTGATCCCCGGTACCAGCAGCATGGCCGGCAGCTGGAGCAGACCCCCGCCGCCCACCACGGCGTCCACCCAGCCGGCAGCAAATCCAGCCACCACAATCAGGATGATCGTGGTGAGCTGGATCGACTCAAACCCGGAAATCATGACCTAGAAAGGCGCAGCATCAGCTGCGGACAGCGGTGACCACATAGTCAACAGCCTTGTCCACGGCCACGTTCTCCGCTTCGCCAGTGCGACGGTCCTTGATTTCCACAACGCCATCCACCAGGCCGCGGCCGACGGCCAGGATGGTGGGGACGCCGACGAGTTCCGCGTCGCCGAACTTTACGCCCGGGGAGACCTTGGGCCGGTCGTCGTAGATGACGTCCAGGCCTGCGGCCTCAAGTTCCAGGGCCAGCTGCTCGGCTGCGGCAAAGATTTCCTCGCCGCGGCCGACGGCCACCACGTGGACATCCGCCGGGGCGACGGCGCGCGGCCAGATCAGGCCTTTGGCATCGTGGTTGGATTCGGCCAAGGCCGCGACAGCGCGCGTGACTCCGACGCCGTAGGAGCCCATGGTCACCACGACCTGCTTGCCGTTCTGGTCCAGGACCTTCAGGTCCAGGGCCGCGGCGTACTTGCGGCCCAGCTGGAAGATGTGGCCCATTTCGATGCCGCGGGCGGTCTCGAGCGGACCCGAGCCATCCGGGGCCTCGTCGCCGGCGCGCACGTCGGTGCACTCGATGACGCCGTCCCACCCGAAGTCGCGTCCGGCGACGAGGCCGAAGACGTGCTTGCCGGCCTCGTTGGCACCGGTGACCCAGGCGGAGCCGCTGACAACGCGGGGATCCACCAGGTAGAGGAGCTTGGACGCGCCCTCAGTGCCCAGCAGCGGCGCGTCCAGGGACATGCCGGGGCCGAGATAGCCCTTCACAATCAGGGGCTGTTTCTTGAGGTCGTCGTCGTTGGCCGCTTCGAGTGTGATCTCGCCGGCAATCGGCAGGAAGGACCCGATGTTCGCTTCGACGCGCTTGAGGTCAACGCCGCGGTCGCCGGGGAGACCGATGACGACGAGCTGGCGCTCGCCGGTGGGCAGCGTCACGGCAAGGACGACGTTCTTGAGTGTGTCACCGGCAGTCCAGGCGCCGCCGTCGGCCTCTGTCCGCGGAGCGAGCTGGTTGGCAGCCTCCACGAGCGTATCGATGGTGGGGGTGTCCGGGGTGTCGCGGACCTCCGCGGCAGGGGCGTCGGTGAAGTCGATGTCCGCGGGAACCACTGTGGTGACAGCTTCAACGTTGGCTGCGTATCCTCCCGCGGAGCGCACAAAAGTGTCCTCACCGATCTCGGTGGGGTGCAGGAATTCCTCGCTCTTGGACCCGCCCATCGCACCGGCGGTGGCTGCAACGGGAACAACTTCCAGGCCCAGGCGCTCGAAAATCCTGAGGTAGGCGACGCGGTGGGCGGCGTAGCTGGCGTCCAGGCCGGCGTCGTCCACGTCGAAGGAGTAGGAGTCCTTCATGATGAATTCGCGGCCGCGGATCAAGCCTGCCCGGGGGCGTGCCTCGTCACGGTATTTGTTCTGGATCTGGTAGATGCTCAGCGGCAGGTCCTTGTAGGACGAGTACAGGTCCTTGACCAGCAGCGCGAACATTTCCTCATGCGTGGGTGCCAGCAGGTAGTCGTTGCCCTTGCGGTCCTTGAGCCTGAAGATGCCCTCGCCATATTCCGTCCAGCGGTTGGTGGCCTCGTAGGGTTCCTTGGGCAGGAGGGCCGGGAAGTGGACTTCCTGGGCGCCGATGGCCGCCATTTCCTCGCGGATGACCTGCTCCACTTTGCGCAGCACGCTGAGCCCCAGTGGCAGCCAGGTGTAGATACCCGGCGCGGCCCTGCGGATGTAGCCTGCCCGGATCAGGAGCCGGTGGCTGGCCACCTCGGCATCGGCGGGATCTTCACGCAAGGTGCGCAGGAAAAGCTGGGACATTCTTGTGACCAAGGGTGGGTATCCGTTTCTGGGACTAGCTGCTGGAAATGCAGGACAGGGCAATTCTTCTGGGTACTAATCTACCGGCAATCCACGCCCCACCCGGCGGCGGAACCTGAGACGGGCCAGAGCCAGGGGCCAGCGACAGGCGCGGAGCCGGATGCGGGGTTCTGCTGAGGTCCGGACGGGGCAGAACGCAATAGAGCCACGCCCGGCGTGCAAAGCCCCTGGCCGTAAACGGCTGGTCATTACATGCGGACGTGGCTCCATGGCCGTTGACGCCTAGGTACTGGTGAGGACTGGTGAGACCGCCCACCCACTCCAGCGCAGCTAGATTGAACCTATGTGATAGCCGACACATCCACAAGGGTTTTTTCCATTCGCAGTTGTTGACGGTCACCTGCGGCAGGTCTAGGTTGAATTCATCAACTGGTGAATTCAAACGAGAACTCCCAGGATTTCGGAGGGCACATATGTCCCATTCAGCAGCAACGGCCCCGGCCGGCCCCGGCGCTGAAGTTGCCGTCGCCGCCAGCTCCCTGCACGTCACCAGGGGAAAGCTTCCCGTTCTTCGCGGGTTGGACTTTTCCATCCAGGCGGGCCAGATCACCGGGCTGTTGGGCCCGTCCGGCAGCGGCAAGACCACCCTGATGCGGGCCATCATGGGCGTCCAGCTGCTCACCTCCGGCTCCGTCCAAGTACTGGGGCTGCCCGCCGGACACCCCGACCTGCGGCACCGGGTGGGCTACGTGACCCAGTCCCCCAGTGTGTATCCGGACCTCACCGTCGAAGCAAACGTCCGCTACTTCGGCGCCATGCACCGCAAGGGCCGCGCCGAAGCCGCGGAGGCGATCGCCGCCGTCGGGCTTGAACCGCAGGCCAGGCAGAAAACCGGCGACCTCTCGGGCGGTCAGCTGAGCCGGGTGTCGCTGGCCTGCGCCCTGGTGGCGCGTCCCAGCCTGCTGGTCCTGGACGAGCCCACCGTGGGCCTTGACCCGCTGCTCCGGGCTGACCTGTGGGACCGGTTCCGGTCCATGGCCGAGTCCGGGACCACGCTGCTGGTTTCAAGCCATGTGATGGAGGAAGCCAGCCATTGCGGATCGCTTCTCCTGCTGCGGGATGGGAAGCTCCTGGCGCAGCTGACACCGGCCGAATTGAGTCAGCGCGGGCACAGCGCCGATCTGGAGAAGGCCTTCCTGCACATCATCCAGGACGCCGCCCAAACGCAGTCCACCGAAAGGACGGTACGGTCATGAACCTGATGATGCTGTTGGCCACCACCCGCCGCGTCCTGGATCAGCTCCGGCACGACCACCGCAGCATCGCGCTCATCCTGGTGGTCCCTGCCCTGCTGCTCACCGCCGTGTACTTTCTCTATGAGAATGAAACCCTGCCGCCAGGCGTGCCCAGGACTTTCGACCGCGTTGGCCTGATGATGCTGGCAATCTTCCCGTTTGTGGTGATGTTCCTGGTTACATCCATCACGATGCTGCGCGAACGCACCTCCGGGACCCTGGAACGGCTGCTGACCACTCCCATCCACAAGGCGGACCTGCTGTTCGGCTACGGGCTCGCATTTTCCATCATGGCCGCACTGCAGTCGCTGGTAGCTACCGCCGTGGCCTACTGGATTTTCGGGCTCGACATCCAAGGCAGCCCGGGTCTGGTGGTCATGATTGCCGTGATCAATGCGGTTCTTGGCGTCGCGCTGGGGCTGCTCTGTTCGGCCTTCGCCCGGACGGAATTCCAGGCCGTGCAGTTTATGCCGGTAGTGGTGGTCCCGCAGATCCTGCTCTGTGGCCTTTTTGTGGCCCGCGAGAGGATGAACGAGGCCCTGGAGGCTGTGTCGAATGTCCTACCCCTGACCTTTTCGGTGGATGCGCTCCAGGAGATCGCCACCAACACCGATGCCACAGACCAGCTGTGGATGGACGCCGGCGTCATGGTGGCCATTGTCCTGGCGGTCCTGGTCCTCGCGTCGCTGACCCTGCGGCGGCGGACTGCGTGAACGGACAGCATGATCCTGCGGGCGCTGGTGATCCGGCAGGCGCGAATGATCCCGCTGTCGCTGGTGATCCGGCGGGCACCGCGGCCGGTCCGGGCCGCCGGGGCAGACGCGGCGGGGCAAGCGAGTCGAGGGACCAGATCCTGGACACAGCCCGGAGACTGTTCGCCGAACACGGTTTCGAGGGGACCAGCCTGCGCCAGATCGCCCGGGAGACCGGAGTGGACCCCGCGATGGTGCACCACTTCTTCAAAGGCAAGGACGAGCTCTTTGCGCTGAGCGTGGCACTCCCGGCCGACCCGGAGAACGTCCTGGCGGGCGTCAACGGCTACTCGCCGGAGGATCGGGCTGAGGCGATTGTGCGGGCCGTCCTGCGCTTGTGGGAGAGCCCGGCCCAGCACAGCCTGGTGGCCTTCCTCAGGGGAACCATCGGGTCGACGGCGAAGACCCTACTGCTGAGGGAACTCGTACAGCGGACCATCCTCAGCCGGATCATGGCAGGAGTCCCCGGACCACCCGCAGAAGTGGCCATGCGCGGAAATCTTGTGGCCACGCAAATGGTGGGCGTGATGCTGGTCAGGTATGTGATCCGGCTCGAACCTCTCGCGTCCGCCTCCGCCGACGACGTTGTGCGGCTCGTGGCGCCTAACGTCCAGCATTACCTGACGGGTGACCTGAAAGCTGACGGGTGACCTAAGGCGACGTCCTGGAGGCTAGAACAACACGGTGGCTAGAACAGCCTGGAGGCTAGAACAGCACAGTGGCGAAGGTGCCCACCTGGCGGAAGCCCACGCGCTCGTACGTGGACCGTGCCCGCAGGTTAAAGCCGTTGACGTAGAGGCTGGTGACAGGGGCAAGCGTGCGTGCCTTCTCCACTACGGCAGCCATGTAGCCTGCGCTCAGACCCTGTCCGCGGTAGCCGGGGTTCATCCATACACCCTGGATCTGCGTGACGTCCGCTGTTACAGCTCCCAGCTCGGCCTTGAACACAACATCGCCGGATTCGTTCACGTGCGCCAATGAATGGCCTTGCCGGATGAGGCCTTCCACGCGACGGCTGTAGAACTCCTTGCCCCCGAGGAACGGCGAATAGCCCACTTCCTCTTCGAACATGGCCGCGCAGGCGGGAAGGATCCGGTCAAAATCGGCCAGCCGGCCAAGCCCCAGGTCCGCGTTCGGCTCCACCAACGGCGGCCCGCACAGCGTCATGAGCGGCTGTTCATCCCGTACCTCATGGGCCGCATGCCCCAGTTCGGCCAGCTCAGCATGAAGGGCAAGGACGGCATCTGCGGGGCCAAAGGCGGAAGCGAAGCGGCGGCCGGAGGTGCTTGCTGCGGCCGCGACAACCCCGGCGAATTCGGGGTCAAGCTGGATCGGGACCAGGTTGGCGCCAGCCCAGCACGCGCCCGCCAGGATGCCGTCGTCGAAAACTCCCAGGACGCCGGCTCCGCCAGTGGTGGGCGCGGCAGAACCAGCCGCCCGAAGGTGCGCCAGGATAAAGACATTGGCCACCGGGTCCTGCGACGCGAGGCGCCGCAGGACAGCGGTGTCAGCGCCGGCGAGGGTCCTGACGGATATCCCCGCCGGCGCGGCGTCCTCTTTATGAGACGCTAACCACGGGGCTACCCTTGACAGCATCTTCGCCATCGGCCTCCCCCATCTCTTCAGCTATGCGCATGGCCTCTTCGATCAGTGTCTCAACAATCTCGCTCTCAGGCACAGTCTTGATGATTTGGCCCTTCACAAAGATCTGACCCTTGCCATTGCCCGACGCGACACCAAGATCGGCTTCGCGGGCTTCGCCCGGCCCGTTCACAACACAGCCCATCACTGCCACGCGGAGCGGAATTTCCATGCCTTCCAGCCCTGCGGTGACCTGCTCGGCCAGGGTGTAAACGTCCACCTGGGCGCGGCCGCATGAGGGGCAGGAGACGATTTCCAGTTTGCGCGGGCGCAGATTCAGTGACTGGAGGATCTGGTTGCCCACCTTGATTTCCTCCACGGGAGGCGCCGAGAGGGACACCCGGATGGTGTCGCCGATGCCCTTGGCCAGCAGCGCCCCGAAGGCCGTGGCGGACTTGATGGTGCCCTGGAAGGCGGGCCCGGCTTCGGTCACGCCCAGGTGCAGGGGCCAGTCACCCTGCTCGGCCAGCATTTCGTAGGCAGCAACCATGATGACCGGGTCGTTGTGCTTGACCGAAATCTTGAAGTCGTTGAAACCGTGCTCTTCGAACAGCGAGGCTTCCCAGACGGCCGATTCCACAAGGGCCTCGGGGGTGGCTTTGCCATACTTCTTGAGGATTCCGGGCTCCAGCGATCCGGCGTTGATGCCGATCCGGATGGAGGTCCCGTGGTCCTTCGCGGCGCGGGCGATTTCCTTGACCTGGTCATCGAACTTGCGGATATTGCCCGGGTTCACGCGCACTGCCGCACAGCCGGCCTCAATCGCCGCGAAGACGTATTTGGGCTGGAAGTGGATGTCCGCAATGACGGGGATCTGGGACTTGCGCGCGATGATGGGCAGGGCCTCCGCATCATCGGCCGACGGGCAGGCAACGCGTACGATGTCGCAGCCGGAGGCGGTGAGTTCGGCGATCTGCTGCAGGGTGGCGTTAATGTCCGTGGTGGGCGTGGTGGTCATGGACTGCACGCTGATGGGCGAGTCCGAGCCGACCCCGACGGAACCCACTTTGATCTGCCGCGTCTTGCGGCGGGGGGCGAGGACGGGCGGCGGTGCTGACGGCATTCCCAGACTGACCGAGGTCACGTGGACTCCTTGGGTAGGTGTTTCAGTAGTGAAATAGGTCCGGGAATCAGGATGCGTGTGCGGCCAGGAGGCCGATCACGGGAGTCCACTCAGTGGTCCGGATCCCGGCAATGGCGCCACCGGCGGCGAACGGGTCCTGCTTGAGGATTTCGTTCAGCTCGGTTTCATCCTGGACCTTGAAGATCAGCAGGGCACCAGCCCCGTCATCGTAGGGTCCGCTGGTCAGCAGTTGGCCCTGGTCGGCCAGACCCGCCAGCCAGGCGCGGTGCGCGGGGCGGTGCTCATCACGGACGGCGGAGGAATCGGCGGCGTACACATACTCAACGGCAAAAACAGTCATAAGGACACCCTATCCCCAGGGGTGGGCTGGCGCCGATCCGGGCAGTCAGCAAGACTCACTGCAGGAACACGACCTTGATGACTGCCGCCGTTCCCGCGGCCCACAGCATGGATGTGAGCGTTCCGATGATGAACCGCTCCGCAGCCACGGGGGTCTCCTTCAATTCTGCGAACCTGCCCAGGCCTTTGATGGCCACGATGTAGGCAATGGCCACTGGCTGTCCGGTCAGGATAGCCACGCAGACGCCCAGGCGTTCCAGGACTCCGATGATTGCCCCGCCGCGCAGGATCCGCTGGGCCGGCAGCGCGGTTGACGGCTGAGGAGCGTCCGACGCCGGCTGGCCGCCACTCGCTGTCAGCTCGCCGTCGACGGTTTGGCCGCCTTTGTGATGATCCGTACCGGCCCGTGGGGCTTCCGAAACGGTGTCCACCGTGACATCGGCTGAGGGATCCTGGACTGATGCGTCCTGGTCCGACTTGGTCGCCGCATCCGCTTTGTCGTCGATGGTCCTGGCGAGCCGGAACACCAGTGCGGTCACGGGCCATCCTGCGAATCCGGCCACCAGCAGGGCAACTGCGATCCATAGTGCGTTCACCGGTCTCCTTCACTCTGGGAATGCGCGTACTCGAGGAGCATGGCAGCAGCGGGCCTGGCGGCCCATTCTTCCTGCCAGCCGGACCTGAGCACAGCACGGCTCACCGACTGCTCCGTGATTCCCAGTTCCTGGGCTACGTGTTTCTGGCTGCCGTGCTTTCCATCGCCGCCCTGGAGCGCGCGCAACCGGTCCACCACCCGCCACTGGGCTGGTGTGCGTTGCTGCACCAACCGTCCGATCAGGCGTAGCACCGCCTGGGCATTTGCGCTGGTCATGGCTCCTTCCTTGGCATGGGGAGGCATCTCCCGTCCACGGCCAATACTGCCGGACACCACCGACAATGGCACCTGACCAGCCGCGCCCTTGGCGAGTTCCACGGCCTTTCGCGCTGCCACAAAGCCACTGCCTGAACCTTCCCGGGGACTACCGCCCGGGGCGAGGTGCACGGCACCGATCCCGACCCCGACGTACCAATGCCCGCTCCGGAGTGCGTACAAGGCGACGTCCACCACGTCCTCAGCACGTTCCACCACGCCCTGGAGTTCATCACCCACCGAGCGCTCAAAGGAGGCCGGCGTGAGGCTGCGCAGGGCGGCGATCAGGTCGGGAACGCGGTCGACGTCGGCGGTGCTGCCTCGTTGATCGATGGTCAAAACGTACATGCCTCAACCGTACGCAGATGATTACGCATAATCAATCAAAAATAGCTGATTATTAAATATCAGCCAATAAAGGCTGATTTAACAGAATCACCCGGTTCGGTCAGGTACTGCTGCAGCAGGCCGGGAGCCGCTCCAGGCGATCCATCCACCGGCGGCTGCCATCAGCAGGGCACCGGCGGTCTGGGTCGGAGTCAGCCGAACAGGTTCACCGGCTTGACGATGTCGGCATAGATCAGCAGCGCGCTCATGCCCATCAGCAACGCTGCCACCACATAGGTCACGGGGAGCAGTTTGGCGATGTCGAAAGCGCCGGGATCCGGTTTGCCGAACAGTTTGGCCACCCGTCGCCGCGCCCCCTCATACAGTGCTCCGGCCACATGGCCGCCATCGAGCGGAAGCAGTGGGATCAGGTTGAAAACCGCGAGCGCGAAGTTCAGGCCGGCGAGCAGCCCTACTAGGGCGCCAATCCTGGACTGGAGCGGCACTTCCTCCATGGCCGCCACTTCGCCGGCCACGCGCCCAACGCCCACCACGCTGATGGGGCCGTTGGGGTCGCGCTCTTCCTCGCTGAAGGCCGCCTTGGCAACGCCCACCACCCTCGCGGGCAGGTTGAAGACGACGCCGGCCACTTGTTTGATGTTTTCGCCCGCCATGGGCAGAACGGACGACGCCGGCTGGGGAACCAGTTCGGTCTGCGCGCCGATGCCTAGGAAGCCGACGTCCTGATAGAGAAGGTTGCCGGCATCGTCCTTTGCCTGGCGTCCGTCCACGCCTACGACGGGGCGGGCGGACAGCACCGGTGTCACCGTGGTGGTGACGGGCGCACCGTCGCGCTGCACGGTAATGCTGACTTCCCGGCCGGCGGAGGCACGGATCCATTCGGTCATCTGGTCCCAGCCGGTGACAGCTTTCCCGTCAAAGGAGGTGACCACGTCGTTGGGTAGGAGACCGGCAGCGGCCGCGGGCGTCAGCTGGCAGTCCGGGGAATCGGGATCAACCGTTTGGCCGGCCGCCACCTGGCATTTGGAGACGTCCGCGATGGTGGTGGTGGCCGTGGCCATGCCGAAACCCATCAGCAAGACAGCCGTCAGGACCACGCCAATCAGCAGGTTCATGGCCGGACCGCCCAGCATCACGATGATTTTCTTCCACACCGGCAGCCGGTAGAACACGCGGTTCGCGTCCTCCGGGCCCACTTCCTCGTGTGCCATGGACCGGGCTTCCGTGGCCAGGGTCTGGAACATCCCGGTGCTGGAGGGACGGACGGTTCCGTCGTCCTTGTTGGGTGGATACATGCCGATCATGGACACGTAGCCACCCAGCGGGATCGCCTTCACACCGTATTCAGTTTCGCCCTTCCGCTTGGACCACAGGGTGGGGCCGAAGCCGATCATGTACTTGGTGACGCGCACCTTGAACAGCTTGGCGGGCAACAGGTGCCCCACTTCATGCAGCGCAATGGACACGGCAATGCCGAGCGCCACAAAGACGACGCCGAGGATAAAAAGGAGGACGGGGCTCATGCGTGGATCTGCTGCTTCCTAGAGACTGCTGACTGCTAAACGTTCGTGGGCGCGCGTACGTGCCCAGGCTTCAGCATCCAGTACCGACTCCAGCGTCAGCCCGGAGGATCCTGAATGTTCGCTGAGGACAGCATCGATGGTGTCCACGATTTCGGTGAAGCGGATGCGTCCAGCGTGGAAGGCCATGACCGCTTCCTCGTTGGCCGCATTAAAGACGGCAGGAAAAGTACTCCCCTGCTTGGCGGCGTCCTTGGCCAGGTCCACCGCAGGGAAGGCTACAGTGTCCAGCGGTTCGAACGTCCAGCTGGTGGCCTTGGTCCAGACGCATGGGGAAGCCGCCTTGGGGACTCTGTTGGGCCAGCCCATCCCCAAGGCAATGGGGAGGCGCATGTCCGGCGGGGACGCCTGGGCGATGATGGACCCGTCAATGAACTGGACCATGGAATGGACCACCGACTGCGGGTGGACCACAACGTCAATCCGGTCCAGCGGCACATCGAACAGCAGATGGGCTTCGATGAGCTCCAGGCCCTTGTTGACCAGCGTGGCCGAGTTGGTGGTGACCATCAGGCCCATGTCCCAGGTGGGGTGGTCCAGGGCCTCTTTTGGCGTTACGTTGTGGAGCTGCTCCCGCGTCCGGCCGCGGAACGGCCCCCCGGACGCCGTCAGGATGAGCTTGTCGACCTCGGCCGCGGTGCCTGAGCGCAGGCACTGCGCTATCGCTGAGTGCTCGGAGTCCACCGGCACGATCTGCCCCTCACGGGCGGCCGCCTTCACGAGCGCTCCGCCCACGATGAGCGATTCCTTGTTGGCCAGTGCCAGTGTTGCACCCGACTTCAGGGCGGCGAGGGTTGGGGCGAGCCCGATGGACCCGGTAATGCCGTTAAGCACCACGTCCGCCTCTACTGCGGCGATGCGGGACGAGGCGTCCGGGCCGGCGATGATTTCGGGGCGGTAGTCCTGCCGTCCGGCGAGGCGGGCGGCCTCGGAGATCAGGTCCCGCAGCTGCCGTGGATCCCCCGTTGCGATGCCCACGGCGGCGGCACCGGTGTGGACAGCCTGCCGGGCAAGGAGCTCCAGGTTTCCTCCGCCGGCACTGAGCGCCACCACCTCAAAGAGGTGGGGAGCGCCGTCGACGACGTCGATCGCCTGGGTGCCGATGGAACCGGTGGATCCGAGGAGGACGATTCTGCGCTGCATTGGTTAAGTATCCCGCACCTGGTCCGCGGTCCGGTCAGGCATTAGGTCAGGCCGCTGCCAGCTCGATGAAACCCTTGGCCAGCGTGGACACGGCTCCGATGTAGGCGATGGCCACAACGATCCGGCGGACAGCGGCCGGTTTGACCTTGCCGGAGAGCAGATCGCCCGCGATGATTCCGGTCACCATGGCGGCCAGGATGCTGAGCCATTGCCAGCCGTCCAGGCCGGGAACATGTCCACCGGAGAGTATGTACTTGCTCACCAGCGATGAGAGTCCGGTGGTGACGAAATAGGGCTGGAGTGTGGCGCTGAAGCTCTTCTGCTCCCAGCGGGTGGCGATGGCGTAGGCAGTGATGGCCGGTCCGCCGACGCCTGCAGCCGCGTTCATCAGTCCGCTGGTGAAGCCGAGGGAGACCATGGGGACGGGGCCACTGGCACGCCATGAGCTGCGGGTCAGCCGCTGCGAAGCCAGCAGTGCGACGATGAGGAGGATGCCGATGCAGATTTCCAGCGGGGCTTCGGGCACGTTGCTGGCCAGCCAGGCGCCCGGCAGCACCCCCGCGAGGGCAGCGAGCGCCAATCCGAAGTAGCGCTTCCAGTCCACATGCCGCCAGACCCTGGAAAGGATCAGAAGGGATGAGGCTGCGCCGCACAGGTTGATGATCATGACGCCGTCGAAGGGGCCGAGCAGCACCACCAGGACGGGAGAGACGAGGAGGCCGAATCCGAGGCCGGCCAGCCGCTGGGCCAGTGCCCCTGCAACCACGACAATGAGCACCAGTGCAAACACCATCCGATCCTAGTGGGCGGACTGCGACGCCGGGCGTAACGTGGATTGCGTGGACTGGGTTTCCTGGTTCGATGCGCCGGAGTACGGATTAGCCCGGCAGGTGCTGCAGCGAGGTGTGGCGGCACTGTTCTTTGTTGCGTTCCTGTCCTCCCTGAACCAGTTCCCTGCGCTGCTGGGCGAACGCGGCCTGTTACCGGTTCCGGACTACCTGGAAGGGTTCAGCGCGCGCCGACGGCCCACCCTGTTCCGTTGGCGCTATTCGGACCGGCTGCTGCGTGGTGTCTGCGCCACCGGGCTGGTATTTTCAGCCCTGCTGGTGGCCGGCATCCCCCAACTCGGGCCACCGTGGGTTCCGCTGATCGCGTTTCTTGCCCTGTGGCTGCTGTACATGTCGATCGTCAACGTGGGGCAGACGTTCTATGGCTTCGGATGGGAAATGCTGCTGCTGGAGGCCGGGTTCACGGTGGCGTTCCTTGGCTCGGACCAGACGGAGCCTCCCCGCACCATCCTGATTCTGCTGGCGTGGCTTGTGTTCCGGCTGGAGTTCGGCGCCGGGATGATCAAGATCCGCGGTGGCCGGGAATGGCGAGACCTGACCGCCCTCTACTACCACCACGAGACCCAGCCCATGCCGGGGCCGGTGAGCCGCCAGGCGCACCTGCTGCCCAAACCCTTCCACCGGCTGGAGGTCCTGGGGAACCACTTCGCGCAGTTGGTGGTGCCGTTCTTCCTCTTCGCACCCCAACCCCTGGCAAGCGCCGCGGCCGGCATCATCATCTTCACGCAACTGTGGCTGGTGGCCAGCGGCAATTTTGCGTGGCTTAACTGGATGGCCATTGTGCTTGCCTTCGCCGCGGTCAGCGACCCCGTGGCCCAGGCCGTACTGCCGTTACTGCCGTTCCTGCCGTTGGCGGTGGTTCCCGTGGAAGACATCCCCGGCAATCCCCCGTACTGGCTCGCCATCACCCTGGTGGCCACGTTCCTGCTGCTGGTCCTCAGCTACTGGCCGGTGCGCAACCTGCTTTCCAGGGGGCAGCTGATGAACGCCAGCTTCAACCGCTGGCAACTGGTCAACACGTACGGCGCATTCGGCACGGTAACGAAGCACCGAGTCGAGATCGTGGTGGAGGGCACCCTGGACGAGGAACCTGGGGACACGGCGGACTGGCGTGAATATGGGTTTAAGGGCAAACCCGGAGACGTGCGACGGCTGCCGCGGCAGTGGGCGCCGTACCACCTGCGGCTGGATTGGCTGATGTGGTTCCTGCCGTTGCGCACGGTCCACGAGGAGTGGTTTTACGCGTTCCTCACGAAGCTCCTGGAGGCGGACCAGCAGACGCTGCGGCTTCTCCGTGCGGACCCGTTCGACGGCGGTCCGCCGCGTTGGGTGCGTGCCAACAGTTACCTGTACCGTTTCGCCACCAGGGCTGAGTTCCGGGAGACCGGCGAGCGCTGGGTCCGGACGCCGCTCTACGTGGCCGTCCCGCCACGGTCCCTGCGTGGTTCGCGCGGGCGGCGGTGATTCTGCCCCAGGTGGTCCCGGGCCGGTTGCCCTAGGAGGGGATGCCGGCCCGGCGGATGGTGGCTTCCGCGTGTTTGAGGATGGGTCCGTCGATCATTTTGCCCCCGTGCTGGAACACCCCGGATCCGGCGGCAGCTGCGACCCGCAGCAGTTCCGTGGCGGCGGCGACGTCGGCCTCGGACGGGGCGTAGGCTCCCCTGACAATGGCCGCCTGCGTGGGGTGGATGCAGGCTTTAGAGCCGAATCCTGACGCTGCGGCATCGGCTGCCTCCAGCGCCAGTCCGTCAAGGTCCGGGATGTTGACGTATACAGCGTCCACGGCTTCCTTTCCGAACGCCCGTGCGGCGAGCAGCACCGCTGACCGGGCGTGCAGGGCCACGGCGCGGTAGCCGCCGTCGTCCGTTCTGCTGGACGTGCCGCTCAGGGAAGCCAGGAGGTCCTCGGCGCCCCACATCAGGGCCACCACGTTGGGGGCTGCCGCGATGGCGGGTGCGTTGAGGACCCCGGCGGCCGTCTCGCACAGGGCGATGACACGATAATCCGCCAGGGCTTCGAGCTGGGCCGCGCTCTCCGCCTTGGCCAGCATCACCGTGCGGTACGGCGTGTGGGCCAGGCAGTGCAGGTCCTTCTCGAATTCGTCGGTTCCGGCCGGGTTGATCCTGATGATGGTGCGGCTGGGATCAAGTTCGGGCCCTTCCCCGGCAGCGCCCAACTGGGCCAGGATCGCGCCGCGCGCCCGCTGCTTGTCCGCGGGTGCCACGGCGTCCTCGAGGTCCACGATGACAGCGTCGGCTCGTTGGGCGGCCTTGGGGAAGCGCTCCGGACGGTCGGCAGGGCAGAAGAGCAGGGCGGGACCCATCACAAATGTCATAGGGACATTGTCCCCTTTTCGGCGCCCTGACGGCTCCCCTTTTCGGCTCCTGCAGGCCGCACCTGTTGTCCCGCCGACTGCGCCACATGGGCGTCCCGGGTCCACATCAGGCAGCTCCGCGTGGCCAGCGCCACCACGGTGCCGTCCTGGTTCCGGCCCGTGTGCTGCATGGTCACGATCCCCTGCCCGGGACGCGATCCCGAGAGCCGTTTCGCGGTGATCACCGTCTCGGTGTAGAGCGTGTCCCCGTGGTACAGCGGGTGCGGGAAAGAGACGTCCGTGAGCCCCAGCTGGGCGATGATGGTGCCCTGGGTGAGCTGCGATACGGACTGCCCCACCAGGGTGGACAGCGTGAACATGGAGTTGACCAGCCGCTGGCCGAACGGCTGCCCTGCGCTCCAGGCGGCGTCCAGGTGCAGGGCCTGGGTGTTCATGGTGAGGGTGGTGAACAGGACGTTGTCCGCCTCGGTCACGGTGCGGCCGGGCCGGTGCGCGTAGACGACACCTTCTTCGAGTTCGTCAAAGTACAGGCCACGCTGTTCTATGACCCTGGGGGCGTTGGCGGTTGGGCCAGGGGCATCGGGGATTGGAACCCCGCTCATACGGTGAGCTCCTGGTCTTCTTCGAACAGTTCGGCCCCGGTGGCCGCCGCCACGTCCTCCACGGAGACGTTGGGGGCCAGTTCGCGGAGCACCAGCCGGGACCGCCCGCCTTCGGTGACGACGTCGATCACGGCGAGGTCGGTGATGATCCGGTCCACGCAGGCCTTGCCGGTCAGCGGCAGCGAGCAGTCCTCCACGATTTTGGGGTTGCCGTTGCGGTCCACGTGCTCCATCATCACGATCACCTTCTTGGCGCCGAAGACCAGGTCCATGGCCCCGCCCATGCCTTTGACCATCTTGCCCGGGATCATCCAGTTGGCCAGGTCGCCGTTCTGTGCCACTTCCATGGCGCCGAGCACGGCCACATCCACATGCCCACCGCGGATCATGCCGAACGACGAGGCGGAGTCGAAGAATGCGGCCCCCTTGTTAACCGTGACGGTTTCCTTGCCTGCGTTGATGAGGTCAGGATCCACTGCATCCTCGCTGGGGTATGGTCCCACGCCCAGGATTCCGTTCTCCGAGTGCAGCACCACCTCTATGCCCGCCGGGATGTAGTTGGGAATGAGCGTGGGCATGCCGATGCCGAGGTTGACGTACTGCCCGTTGCTGAGTTCCCGGGCCACGCGGGCGGCCAGTTCGTTGCGGGTCCAACCCTTGGCTTCCGGGTTGGTGCCTTCGGGATGGCCGACGGCGGCACGCCGGTATTCCGGCCGTACGGCTTCGGGGCGGGGAGGCGCTCCCTGCGTGCTGCTGGACTCCATGGCTACGCTCCTGCCTGTTCGGTGGCGCTTTCGGTTCCGGCGGCCTGGGTTGCGGCCTTTGCAAGGGCAACTGTCCGCTTTTCGATCCGCTTCTCCCCGGCGGGCACAACCACCACCCGCTGGACAAAAATGCCGGGCGTATGGACGTGCTCCGGGTCGAGTTCCCCCGGCTCCACGAGTTCCTCCACCTCGGCGATGGTGATTTTTCCCGCCATGGCGCAGAGCGGGTTGAAGTTCATGGCGGTGGCGTGGAAAACCAGGTTGCCGTGGCGGTCGCCTTTCCAGGCGTGGACCAGCCCGAAGTCGGGTGTCAGGGATTCCTCCAGGACGTAGTCCACATCGTTGAACGTCCGCACTTCCTTCGGGGCAGATGCGATGGCGATGCCGCCGTCGGCGTCGTACTTCTGCGGCAGGCCGCCGTCGGATACCTGTGTGCCGACCCCCGCCTTGGTGTAGAAGGCGGGGATCCCGGCGCCGCCGGCCCGCAGCTTCTCCGCAAGCGTTCCCTGCGGGGTCAGCACCACCTCAAGTTCACCGGACAGGTACTGGCGCGCGAATTCCTTGTTCTCGCCGACGTAGGAACTGACGGTCCGCCGGATCCTGCCATCGCGGAGCAGGACGCCCAGCCCCCAGTCGTCCACGCCGCAGTTGTTGCTCACGGTTTCCAGGTCCTTGGTACCGTGCCGATGCAGGGCATCGATCAGGGCTACCGGGATTCCGCAGAGGCCGAAGCCTCCCACGGCCAGCGACGCGCCGTCGGGAATGTCCGCAATGGCTTCCTCGGCGCTGGCAACAACCTTGTTGATCATCGTTGGTCCTTTCAAGGGTCTCGACAGGCTCGACCACCGCGCAGCAGACTCGACCACTGCGTGGCATTCCCGACCAGCGGGCTTGTTAGAGTCCGAGTTCGCGGGCGATCAGCATCAGCTGGACCTCCGTGGTGCCCTCCCCCACTTCTAGGATCTTGGAGTCGCGGTAGTGGCGTGCCACGGTGAATTCGTTGATGAAGCCATAGCCGCCGAATACCTGGGTGGCATCCCGCGCGTTGTCCATGGCCGCCTCGCCTGCGACCATCTTAGCGATGGCAGCCTGCGTCTTGAACGGCTTGCCGGCCAGCATCCTTGACGCGGCGTCGTAGTACGCCAAGCGGGCCGTGTGGGCCCGCGCCTGCATCCGGGCGATCTTGAACGAGATGGCCTGGTACTTGCCAATATGGTGGCCAAACGCGCTGCGTTCCTTGGCGTACTTCACCGACAAATCAACACAGCCCTGTGCCGCCCCCGTCGCCAGAGCCGCGATGGCAATACGGCCTTCATCCAGGATGGAAAGGAAATTCGCGTAACCCCGGCCCTCTTCGCCGAGCAGGTTCGCCTCCGGCACTCGGACGTCCTTGAGCGTCAGCGGGTGCGTGTCCGAGGCGTTCCAGCCCACCTTGTTGTACGCCTTTTCTGCCCTGAAACCCGGAGTGGTGGTGGGCACCAGGATGGTGGAGATCTCCTTCTTGAGGGTCCCGTCCTTGCGTTCCTTCTGACCCGTCACCGCGGTGACGGTGACCAGGCGGGTGATGTCCGTGCCGGAGTTGGTGATGAATTCCTTGTTTCCGTTGATCACCCACTCGCCGTTCTCACGATGGGCGTGGGTTTTGGTCCCGCCAGCGTCCGAGCCTGCTTCCGGTTCGGTGAGCCCAAAGCCTGCGAGCGCCTCGCCCGAGGCGAGCACCGGCAACCACTCCTGCTTCTGGGCTCCGGTGCCGAACCGGTACACCGGCATTGCGCCGAGGGAGACGCCGGCTTCCAGCGTGATGGCCACGGACTGGTCTACCCTGCCTAGTTGTTCGAGGGCGAGCGCGAGGGCAAAGTAGTCACCGCCCATCCCGCCGTATTCCTCCGGGAACGGCAACCCAAAGAGACCCATGTCTGCCATCTGCTTCACGATTTCGTAGGGGAAGCTGTGTTCCTCATCGTGCTTGGCGGACACCGGGGCCACCACGTTGTCCGCGAAGTCGCGGACGGTGTCGCTGAGGTCCTGGTATTCCTCGCTGAGTTCAAAATCCGTCATGGCTAGGCTCCCTTGCCTGTGGTGTTGGAATCGGTGTTGGAATCCCTGCTGGAATCCTGGAGTGAATCCGCGTCTGAGTCAGTGGTTGAAGGGTGGATGGTGGCCAGCACCTGGTCCGCTTTGACCGGCTGACCGGCCTTGATGCTGATGTGGACCGTGCCTGCCACCTCTGCCACCAGCTGGTGTTCCATCTTCATGGCTTCCACGGAGAGGAGGACCTGGCCTGCTTCCACGGTGTCGCCGTTGCTGACGGCTACGGACACCACCGTGCCCGGCATGGGCGAGCGCACCTCCGGGTCCGCGGTGCCTTCCTCACGCTCGACGGCGGCGAGCACCCGGACGAGCCGCGACTCCCGTGTCAGCACCTCCAGCCGGCAGGACCAGCCTCCGTTGCCGAGGAACAGCTCCGCGGGAACTGCGGGAGCCGGGTTGCCCGGGGCAAAGCTGACCGGGCCCGGGTCCGCCGGCGCCAGCGAGTAGTCAGTGGTTTCGCCGTCCAGGGTAAGGACCAGGCTGCCGCGGCCCGGCAGCCGGAGGGAGGCCGTACGCCAGGGCCCTTCGCCGACGCGGACCTGGACGGGACCGGCGGCCACGCGGCCGGTAACACTCACTGTTGCGATGCCGCCGTCGGGCGTTCCCAGGCTGATCCGCCGGGGCGCCGGCGCTCCGATCCGCCAGCCGTTGCTTGCCTGCCACGGACCGGAGGGTGTCACCGCGCTGCCCTGTTCCCCGCTCACGACGGCGGACAGGGCTGCCGCGACCAGTTCGGCGTCGTCGATCCGCCGGAACTCTAAGTCCGGCATCCTGCGCTCGATCAGGCCGGTGTCGAGGTGCCCGGCACGGACGTCGGGGTCGTTGATCAGCAGCCGCAGGTACTCAACATTTGTGTCGATGCCAAGTGCGGTATACCCAGCGAGCGCCGCGTCCAGGGTATCCAGGGCAACAGTGCGGTCCGGGCCCCACGCGATGACCTTGGAAATCATGGGATCGTAGCTGGACGAGATCTCCAGACCCTCCAGCAGGGCCGAGTCCACGCGGATCCGGGTCCTTGACTCCCGGGCTGGCGTTTCGTCGAGCAGGAGCACGGTCCCGGTGGACGGCATGAAGTTCCGCTCCGGGATTTCCGCGTAGACGCGGGCTTCGACGGCGTGCCCGTTAAGTTCGACGTCGGGCTGCCGGACGGTCAGTTCCTCACCGGCGGCGATGCGGACCTGCCATTCGACCAGGTCCACGCCAGTAACCATTTCGGTGACCGGGTGCTCCACCTGGAGGCGGGTGTTCATCTCCATAAAGAAGAACTCGTCCGGGGCCTCGTCGGAGACCAGGAACTCCACAGTTCCGGCGCCGCTG
Source organism: Pseudarthrobacter lactosi (assembly GCF_055412785.1). NCBI lineage: Bacteria > Bacillati > Actinomycetota > Actinomycetes > Micrococcales > Micrococcaceae > Pseudarthrobacter > Pseudarthrobacter lactosi. Next base: position 662,608 of record NZ_JBVAYS010000002.1, on the reverse strand, counting down.
TAGTGGACGCTGCGGGCCGCCTGGCAGGCGGCCTCGCCGATCCGCGCCCGGGTGGCGCCGCCGTCGTTCAATGACTCAAGCAACGGCGACGGCGCTTCCTCGATGACTTTCTGGTGGCGGCGCTGCAGTGAGCACTCGCGCTCCCCCAGGTGGATCACGTTGCCGTGGTTGTCGGCCAGGACCTGGACCTCGATGTGCCGGGGCATGCGGACCAGCCGCTCCAGGAACAGCGTGTCATCGCCGAAGGCGCTCGCGGCGACGCGGCGGGCGGTTTCCAAAGTGGCGGGCAGGTCTGCGGCCCGTTCCACGATGTGCATGCCCTTGCCGCCGCCGCCTGCCGAAGGTTTGATGAGCAGTGGGAATCCGACGGCGTCCGCGGCCTGGATGAGCTGCGCGTCAGTCATGCCCGCTTCGGCGATGCCCGGAACCACCGGAACCCCGTAGCCGGAGACGTGGTTCTTGGACCGGATCTTGTCACCCATAACGTTCAGGGACTCGACGCCGGGGCCGATGAAGGTGATCCCGGCCGCTTCGAGGGCGCGGGCGAAGTCGACGTTCTCGCTGAGGAAGCCGTAGCCGGGGTGGACGGCCTCGGCGCCGGTGTCGCGGCAGGCCTGGATGATGGCCTCGATTTTGAGGTAGCTCTCTGCGGCAGCGGCAGGGCCGATCCGCACGGCAGTGTCAGCCTCGCGCACGTGCCGGGCCCCGGCGTCGGCGTCGCTGTAGACGGCAACCGAACGGATGCCCAAGGCACGCAGGGTGCGGATGACGCGGCAGGCGATCTCGCCGCGGTTGGCGACCAGCACGGTGTTAAACAGCGGTTTCGGCCGGGTTGCGGAATGTACATCGGGCAAGGAAGCGGTCATGGCTGGCTCACATCCGGAAGAGGCCGAAGGAGGTCTCCGGCAGCGGGGTACGGGAGACGACGTCGAGCGCCAGTCCCAGGACGGTGCGGGTGTCAGCGGGGTCGATCACGCCGTCGTCCCAAAGGCGGGCGGTGGAATAGTACGGGCTGCCCTGATCCTCATACTGCTGTTTGATCGGGGCCTTGAAAGCTTCCTCATCCTCGGCGGACCATTCCTGGCCGGCCGCTTCGTACTGGTCACGCTTGACGGTGGCCAGGACGCCGGAGGCCTGGTTCCCGCCCATGACGGAGATGCGGGACGCCGGCCACATCCAGAGGAAGCGCGGCGAGTAGGCCCGCCCGCACATGGAGTAGTTGCCCGCGCCGAAGGACCCGCCGATAACGACGGTCAGCTTGGGCACCCGGGCGGTGGCCACCGCGGTGACCATCTTGGCGCCGTTCTTGGCGATGCCGCCCTGTTCCGAGTCCTTGCCCACCATGAACCCGGAAATGTTCTGCAGGAAAATAAGCGGAATACCGCGCTGGTCGCAGAGTTCGATGAAGTGCGCGCCCTTGAGCGAGGACTCGCTGAAGAGCACTCCGTTGTTGGCCACGATCCCCACCGGGTGCCCGTGCAGCGTGGCGAACCCGGTCACCAGAGTGGTGCCGTACTCCTTCTTGAACTCGTGGAACCGGCTGCCGTCCACCAGCCTGGCAATGACTTCGTGCACGTCGTACTGCGCGTTGACGTCTGTGGGCACCGCCCCATACAGCTCGGCCGGGTCCGCAACAGGTTCGACGGCGGTGTCCACATCCCACGCGGGGGCAGCCGGCCTCGGCAGGGTGGCCACGATGTCGCGGACGATCTGCAGGGCGTGTTCGTCGTTCTCGGCGAGATGGTCCGTGACCCCCGAGATCCTCGAGTGCACGTCACCGCCGCCGAGCTCCTCCGCGGTCACGATTTCACCGATGGCCGCTTTCACCAGCGGCGGACCACCCAGGAAGATGGTGCCCTGGTTCCGAACGATGACCGTTTCGTCGCTCATGGCCGGCACATAAGCCCCACCTGCAGTGCAGGAACCCATGACGGAGGCAATCTGGGGGATCTTCGCGGCAGACATCTTCGCCTGGTTGAAAAAGATCCGGCCGAAGTGCTCCTTGTCCGGGAACACCTCGTCCTGCTTCGGAAGGAAGGCCCCGCCCGAATCCACCAGGTAGATGCACGGCAGCCTGTTCTCCAGGGCGATCTCCTGGGCGCGGAGGTGCTTTTTCACCGTCATCGGGTAGTAGGTGCCGCCCTTGACGGTGGCGTCATTGGAGATCACCAGCACCTGGCGGCCATGGACCATGCCGATTCCGGCAATGACCCCAGCGCCCGGCGACTCGTTGTTGTACATCCCGTTTGCCGCCAGCGGCGCGATCTCCAGGAACGGGCTGCCATCATCCAGCAGCCGGTCGATGCGCTCACGCGGCAGCAACTTGCCGCGGCCCACATGGCGCTCCCGCGACTTCTCCGGCCCGCCCAACGCGGCGCCAGCCAGCCTGGCCCTGAGCTCGGTGGCCAGCGCGAGCTGCGCAGCATTGTTTGCAGCAAACACTTCACTTGCGGCATCAAGCCGGCTGGCGAGGGTCTCCATCGACTGCGTCCGTTCATCATCTTCATGAAAGCCACCAAGGCTCCGGCGAGAGCTTCAAAAAGCCGGGCTCGGTTAATGCTTTATAACTGGAAATCAGGTTAGTCTTTATTAACTGTGATGTCCAACACAACAGGACGTTGCTAGAATTTGCTGGTCCTAGGAGGAAAAGCGTGCCCACCACCCGACCGGTCAAGCCGTCCACACCGGCCATGGCAGCCCAGCCGGATTCGGCAACGCTGCCCGTTCCCGGTACCCCCCGGAGCCAGGCGAAGGAGATCCGACGCCAAGCGTTGCTGGCTGCCGCGGCTTCGCTCTTCGCCGTCAACGGATTCAACAAGGTGTCACTGGAAGACCTGGGCGCCGCAGCAGGCGTCAGCGGCCCGGCCGTCTATCGCCACTTCCAGGGCAAGCAGGCGGTATTGGGGGACCTACTGCTCACCGTCAGCCGTGATCTGCTTGACGGCGGCCGCCGCGTTATTGCCGAGACCACCGACCCACTCGCAGCGCTCCGCAGGCTCGTGGGGTTCCAGGTGGAGTTCGCGCTGGGCAAGCCGGACGTGATCCGCGTGCAGGACCGGGACTTCAGCAACCTCAGCCAGAAGGACCAGTCCGAGGTGCGTGCGCTGCAGCGGAACTACGTGGAGATTTGGGTGGAGGTCCTGGCCCTGCTGCATCCGGGCACCGACGCCGCCGAACTGCGGATGCGGGCCCACGCCACATTCGGCCTGATCAACTCCACGCCGCACTCGGTACGGAACCACGGACGCAAGATCGCGCACAAAACGGCCCGGCCGCTTCTCGAGAGCATGGCGCTGGCGGCACTCACGGTGGACGTTCCCCAGACCTCCTGACATCGCGGTGCCACGGCGGCAACGCGGGGTCACTTCCCGCCCGATAAAGTCGAATTATCGGGCGGGAAGTGACCCCGCGTTGTTCTGGTATGACGGGCTTTGGCGACTGCTGCCTAGACCATCGTGAGCACCATGCCGGGTTCAGCCAGGATGGCACCAATATCGGCAAGGAACCGGGAGCCCTGTTCCCCGTCCACCAGGCGGTGGTCAAAGGACAGGCTCAGCGTCATGACCTGGCGTAGCGCCACCTCATCCTGGAATTCCCAGGGCATCTTCCGCACGGCCCCCATGGCCAGGATGGCGGCCTCACCGGGGTTGAGGATGGGGGTGCCAGCGTCGATGCCGAAGACCCCGATGTTCGTGATGGAGATGGTGCCACCGGAGAGGTCGGCCGGGGCAGTCTTACCCGCCCGCGCCGTCTCGGTCAGCCCGGTCAGGGCTTCCGAGAGTTCCAGCAGCGACAGGGTATCCGCGTCCTTGATGTTCGGCACGGTGAGCCCGCGCGGAGTCGCCGCGGCGATGCCCAGGTTCACGTAGTTGAACTGCACGATCTCCTGGCTTGCCTCCTCCCACCGCGAGTTCAGCGACGGGTTCCGCCGCAGCGCGATCAGCACCGCCTTTGCCACCAACGTCAATGGCGTGAGCTTGTAGCCGGAAAAGGCCCGGCTTGCCTTCAGCTTCGCCAGCAGGTCCATGGTGGGCGTGACGTCCACCGTGAGGAATTCCGTCGCATGGGGTGCCGTGAACGCACTCGCCACCATCGCGGCCGCCGTAAACTTGCGGACGCCCTTGATGGGAGTGCGGACTTCCCGGCCGCCCGGCGCCGCCACTCCGGCGCGGGACGGCGTATCCGATACTGCGGACAGGTGGCGCACCGGCGCCGACAGCCCGCCGCCAACAAAATTCTGGACATCCTCCCGCGTGATCAGTCCGCCGGCACCGGTGCCCGCCACCGCGGTCAGTTCGACGCCGAGGTCCTTGGCCAGTTTCCGGACCGGCGGCGTGGACCGTGGCCGCTCGGAGGTTTCGGCAGTCAGGGTCTCGGCAGGCAGGGTTTCGATGGGCTCAACCACCGGGGTTTCCGTCTTAACAGGCTCAACCACCGGGGTTTCCGTCCTGCCAGGCTCAGCCACCGGGGTTGTGAAGGTGCGGGCCCGGCGGGCGGGCCGGCCTGAACTTTCGACGACGGCGCCGTACCCCACCAGGTTCGGCTCGCGTTTCGCGGCACCCGCCACGGCAGTGGCCGCCCCCGCGGGCGCAACCCCAGCGGGCGCAACCCCTGAAGGTGAGGCGCCGCCGTCGTCCGCTACCTCAAAGGAGACGATGGGCTTGCCGACCTCCACGATGGTTCCGGGTTCTTCATGGAGCGCAGCGATCACGCCCGCGAAAGGTGAGGGCAACTCCACTACGGCTTTTGCGGTTTCCACCTCGGCGATGACCTGGTTCAGGGTCACAGTGTCCCCGACGGCCACTTTCCAGCTGAGGATTTCGGATTCCGTGAGGCCTTCGCCGAGGTCCGGGAGCCTGAATTCCTTGATCATGGTGGCGCTCATCCTTCCAGCCCGCTGAGGGAGTTCGGGCGTCCGAGTGCGCGGTCCACGCCGTCGAGGATCCGGTCCAGGCCGGGCAGGTGGTGCATTTCGAGTTTGGAGTACGGGTAGGGAATATCGAACCCGGTGATCCGGACGGGGGCGGCTTCGAGGTGGTAGAAGCACCGCTCCGTAATGCTGGCCGCCACTTCGGCGCCCAGGCCACCGGACTGGCCGGCTTCATGGGTGACTACCAACCTGCCCGTCTTCCGGACGGACGCTTCCACGGTGGCGTAGTCCACGGGTGCCAGCGAGCGCAGGTCGATGACCTCGATGGAGATGCCTTCGTCGGCGGCGGCGGTTGCTGCGTCTTTGGCCGTCTTCACCAACGGGCCGTAGGCCACAAGCGTCACGTCCGTGCCCTCGGTGACAACGCGGGCGGAGTCCATGGGCAGTGCGGTGCGGGGATCAGTGCCCTCGTCCACTTCACCCTTGTCGTGGTAGCGGCGCTTGGGTTCGAAGTACAGCACCGGGTCATCGGACAGGATGGCCTGCTGGATCACCGTGTAGGCATCCTGCGGGTTGGAGACACTGACCACACGAAGCCCCGACGTATGTGTGAAATACGCCTCGGGCGATTCGGAGTGATGCTCGGGCGAGCCGATGCCGCCCCCGAACGGGACTCTGATGGTGATGGGCATCTTCACGGCCCCCTGCGTGCGGTAGTGCAGCTTTGCCACCTGGCTCACGATCTGATCGAAGGCAGGATAGATGAAGCCGTCGAACTGGATCTCCACCACCGGGCGGTAGCCGCGGTACGCGAGGCCGACGGCGGTGCCCATGATGGCCGACTCGGCCAGCGGCGTGTCCACCACACGGTGGGTGCCGAAATCCTTCTGGAGGCCGTCGGTCACCCGGAAAACACCGCCGAGGGTGCCGATGTCCTCGCCCATGAGGATGACTTTGGGATCATTTTCGAGGGATTTGCGCAGGCCGGAATTGATGGCACGGGCAAAGGTCATCTGGGTCATCAGCGCGCACCTTCTTCTGAGGTGGCTCCCGCGGGATCGCCGAAGGAAGCCAGGTAACGGGCGTAGTGGTCCTGCTGCCGGTCCAGCCACGAGTTGGGCTCGCTGTAGACATGCTTGAAGATGTCCATCGGCTCCGGATCCGGCATGCCGATGCAGCCCGCACGGATGTCGCGGGCCACGGCCTCTGCCTTGTTGTGAACGTGCTGCTGGACCTGATCCGTGAGCAGGCCCTTGCGTTCCAGCAGGGCCTTGACGCGCAGGATGGGGTCCTTCGCGGCCCAGTCCTCCAGCTCGTTGGCGTCACGGTAGCGGGTGGGATCGTCCGCAGTGGTGTGCGGTCCCATCCGGTAGGTCACGGCTTCGATGAACGTGGGCCCGCCGCCATGCCGGGCCCGGTCCAATGCCACGCGGGTGGCTGCCATAACGGCCAGCACGTCATTGCCGTCCACCCGGAGGCTCGGAATGCCGAAACCAATGGCCCGGTCCGCGATCTGGATGTGGGACTGCAAGCGCACAGGCTCCGAAATGGCCCAGTGGTTATTCGAGCAGAAGAAGACCACGGGCGCCTGGAAGCTGGCGGCAAAGACCATGGCCTCGTTGACGTCGCCTTCGCTGGTGGCGCCGTCGCCGAAGTACGTCACCGCCACCGAGTCCGCGCCGTCGTTCTGGATGCCCATGGCGTAACCGGTGGCATGCAGCGTCTGCGCGCCGATAATGATCTGCGGGGTGGCCATATTCACGGTGTACGGATCCCAGCCGGATGAGGCTGTGCCACGCCATACCCGGGTGATGTCCGTCAGGTCCACGCCGCGGCAGTAGGCCACACCGTTTTCCCGGTAGCTGGAGAACACAAAGTCGTCCTCTCGCAGGGCCCTGCCGGAACCGACCTGCGACGCCTCCTGCCCCAACAGCGGGGGCCAAAGACCGAGCTCGCCCTGACGCTGGAGGGCGGTGGCCTCAACATCGATCCGCCGGATCACTGTGAGGTCCTCGTAGAGGGAGCACAACTGCTCATCTCCGATGTCCTTCACCCAGGGATCGAACTCCGGGTGGCTGATCCGCTCCCCTGCCGGGGTAATCAGCTGGATCAGGTTCCTGTCTGTAGACACGATGGCACGCAACCTTCTCACGTCGTTTGACCGGAGCCTGGGGACTTGTGGTCCCGCCCGCCGCCGGCCGCCCGGGCGCCGTTGCCCCGGATATTTGTGACCCTACTCACAATGCTCAATGGGTACAACCACCGCGCCGGATACTGCGCATAATGCCCTGTTTGGACAGCCCAGATGGTGCTAACGTTGCGCAGTATGCAAGCTTTGGATGGCACAGACACGCGGCTGCTCTCGGCCCTCGCCCGCGACCCCCGGCGGACGGTGGTGGCGTTGGCCCAGAAGCTGGGGCTGTCCCGGAACACCGTGCAGGCGCGCATGGCACAGCTGGAGAAGAAGCATGTCTTCCTGTCCTTTGAACGGCGGATCAACCCGGCGTCCCTCGGCTATCCGCTGATGGCGTTCATTTCCGTCCATGTCCAGCAGCAGAAACTGGGGCAGCTGGCCCACGACCTCGCCGGCATACCGGAAATCCTCGAAGGCTACGGCCTCACCGGCTCCGCTGACCTCCTGCTCCGCGTGGTGGCACTGGACGCCGAGGACCTCTTCCGGATCAACGGGAAAATCCTGGCGTGCGATGGAGTGGACCGGACGGACACCGCACTGGCCATGGGCGAACTCATCCCCTTCCGCATCCAGCCGTTGCTTGAGCGGGGATCCGGAGACGCCTAGAGGGCCGCAGCCCTTATTATTACTCCGATACCCAGCCCCGGCGGGGTGGGTTATAGGCTGTTCCAAGGTGAATCCATGGGTGCCGTTCAGCGGGTCCCAACAATAAGGCAGTGCCAGTGCGTTGCCGGAAAGGCTCCATCGTGAGCAATCCTCAGGAACCGTACCAGCCGGTCCAGCCGGCGGCCTGGCCCGCACAACCCTCGGGACAGCCCGGCAACCCCGGTCAGCATGGCGCCCCACCACTGCCCGGTAACCCGCCACATGGTGCGCCGGGGCAGAATGGTGCGCCGGGGCAATACGGTCCTCCGTCGCAGTTCGGACCGCCCGCACAGTACGGGACACCTGGCCAGTACTCGTCAGAGGGACCCTTCGGCCTGCCCGGACAAGAACCCCCGGCGCGAAACCGCCGGAGGTTGTGGACCATCCTCGGCATTGTGGGCGGCGTCCTCCTGCTGGCGGTCGTCGGCGTGCTCATCCTGGTCAACGTTGTCAACGGAGCCACCAACCATGCACGGGGCCTGGCTGACGGCTTCACGAAGCTGGTGATTGCTGGCGACAGCTCCAAGGCCTACGACGACTATCTTGACCCCGCCCTCCACGAACAGCTGACCAAGGAGGAATTCATCGCCGGCATCAAGACGCTGAAAATGGATAACACCTGCAAGCCGGCCTACAACGAGGTAAAGGCCAGCACCGAGAACGGCACGAAGGCGGCCGACGTGGCCGGCCTCATCACTTGTGACGGCGACAAGAAGATCGACCTCGTCTACCGCTTCGAAGGCGCCGACGAGCTGAAAATGATCAACATCAAACTCAAGCCCCAGACCTAGGACCGGGAAGCCGGCAAAGAAGAGAGTCCCCGTGCTGTGAACTGGCACGGGGACTCTCTTCTTTGCCTGACGATCAGCTGCGACGATCGACAGCAGGATCGGCCTCAGCGCGTCAGTGGTCCACAGCCTTCTCCGCACCCACGCCGGTCAGGGACCGTACTTCCATTTCCGCCTGCTTGGCGGTGTCTTCACGCTTCTTGTCCAGGACCGTGCCGAGCCAGCCCAGCAGGAACGCCAGCGGGATGGACACAATACCCGGATTGCTCAGCGGGAAAAACGCGAAGTTGGCGTCCTTGATCATGGAAGTTGCTCCGCCGGAAACAACCGGCGAGAAGATGATCAGGATGATGGCCGAGCCCAGGCCGCCGTACATGCTCCAGACCGCGCCCTGGGTGGTGAACCGCCGCCAGAACAGCGAGTAGACAATGGTGGGCAGGTTGGCTGACGCCGCCACGGCGAAGGCCAGGGCCACCAGGAAGGCCACGTTCTGGCCGTTGGCGAAGATGCCGCCCAGGATTGCCATGACGCCGATGACCACAACCGTCCGCCGCGCCACCTTGACCTCGGTGTCAGCGTCGGCCTTGCCCTTGGAGATGACGCTGGCGTAGATGTCGTGGGCGAAGGACGCTGCGGCTGTAATGGTCAGCCCGGCCACCACAGCAAGGATGGTGGCGAATGCGACTGCGGAGATGAAGCCCAGCAGCAGCGGCCCGCCGAGGTGGAAGGCGAGCAGCGGGGCCGCGGAATTAACGCCACCCGGAGCCGACTTGATGGTTTCGGCACCCACGAGGGCTGCGGCGCCGTAACCCAGTACCAGGGTGAACAGGTAGAACAGGCCGATCAGCCAGATGGACCACACCACGGACTTGCGGGCTTCCTTGGCGGTGGGCACGGTGTAGAAGCGCATCAGGACGTGCGGGAGGGCAGCGGTACCCAGGACCAGTGCCAGCCCAAGGGACATGAAGTCCAGTTTGGAGGTCCCGGTCTTGCCGTATTGCAGGCCGGGGTTCAGAACCGCCGGGTTGCCGGAAGTCTCCACCGCTGCACCGAGCAGGCTGGAGAGGTTGAAGCCGTAAATTGCCAGGACCCAGAAAGTCATCACGGCCGCGCCGGCGATCAGCAGAATTGCCTTGATGATCTGGACCCACGTGGTGCCCTTCATGCCGCCGATCAGGACATAAGTGATCATCAGGACGCCGACGACGATGATCACCAGTGCCTGTCCGCCCCAGTCGCTGATGCCCAGCAGCAACGAAATGAGGCTGCCAGCTCCAGCCATCTGTGCCAGGAGGTAGAAGAAGCAGACAGCCAGCGTGGAAATGGCCGCAGCGATGCGGACGGGGCCCTGCTTGAGCCGGAAGGAAAGGACGTCGGCCATGGTGAACTTTCCGGTATTCCGGAGCAGCTCAGCCACCAGCAGCAGGGCAACCAGCCAGGCCACGAGGAAGCCAATGGAGTACATAAAGCCGTCGTAGCCGTTGATGGCGATGGCGCCGGTGATGCCCAGGAACGATGCGGCGGACAGGTAATCCCCGGCGATGGCCGTTCCGTTCTGGGAACCGGTGAACGAGCGGCCGGCCGCGTAGTAGTCAGCAGCGGTTTTGTTGTTCCGGCTGGCCCGCAGCACAATCACCATGGTGACGGCGACAAACAGGCCGAAGATGCCCATGTTGAGCAGCGTGGTTTCTTTCAGGTCCGCAACGTCTACGGCCGTGGCAATCCCAATCATTTGGTCACTCCAGTCACGGGCTTGCCGTCCTTATCAAACTCATGGCCTTCGATTTCGTGGCGGATCTCGGCCGCGATGGGGTCCAGCTTCCGGTTGGAGTAGCTGACGTACCAGCCGGTGATGGCGAATGTGGAGACGAACTGCAGCAGGCCCAGGATCAGGCCGATGTTGATGTTGCCCCACACTTTGGTGGACATAAACTCGACGGCGTAGTCAGCCAGCAGGACATACGCGAAGTACCACAGCAGGAATACCACGGCCATGGGGAACACAAAGCTGCGGTGACGTTTTCGCAGTTCCTGGAACCGCGCTGTCGACTGGACCTGTTCGAAGTCCACGGACGCCGCTGCGTCCGGACTGTGGGCATCGTTACCCATCGTTCCTCCTCATTGAGAGTTGATGGCCACACCGGCCGGGTCCTGCAGGCAGGGTACGGACACTGTGACTGCAATCACTCTGCGCTGCGGTAGACGTCCATTCCAGAGCCATGGCCGGAACGGTCGCTCAACGGTTACGATGCTGCGACTAACGGCACCCGGCGCTACGCTGGGCACCATGCCGGACTCCCCCCTCCTGACCGCCGCCGCGGTTGCGGTAATCGCCCTGGCGATCGCCGTCGTCGTCGGCGTTGGCATCAAGCTGCTCCGGTCCTTCCGTGAGTTGGGCACCGACGCCGAGCGGGCCACGTACAAAACCCTCCACGCGGCATCGAGTGCCGGGCAGCACCTGCGTACGGGCCTCAATCCGGCAGGCGCGGCCAAAGCGAGCCGGCAGCTGAGGACCTTGCTGGGCTGCGATGCGCTGGCCATCACCGATACGGCCGGCGTGCTCGCCTGGGACGGTGCCGCCGAGGAACTGAAGCCCCGGTTAATGAACCTGGCCGCCGACGTCCTGCTCGGCGGCCGAACCGCGGTGCTCCAGGCGCGGGACCTGGGTGCGGGCCTTGCCTCCGGAAACCTCGGGGCCGTCATCGCTCCGGTCCGGGCAGGGTCACGGGTGGTGGGCGTCGTGGCGGCGTTTGCCCCGTCGGCGGGCGCAGGCCTTGTCCGGGCCACCAGCGAAGTGGCGGACTGGGTGGCCGTCCAGGTGGAGCTCGCTGAGCTGGACGCGTCCCGGACGCTGCTGATGGAAGCCGAAGTGCGGGCTCTGCGTGCCCAGATCAGCCCGCATTTCATCTACAACTCACTGAACGCCATCGCCTCGTTCATCAACACGGATCCGGAGCGGGCGCGCGAACTCGTGGTTGAGTTCGCCGATTTCACGAGGTACTCGTTCCGACGCCACGGAGACTTCACCACACTGGCGGAGGAACTGCGCTGCATCGACCGGTACCTGCTGCTGGAGCGTGCCCGATTCGGTGAGCGCGTCCAGGTCAGCCTTCGGATTGCGCCCGAAGTCCTGAGCACCGTCATCCCGTTCCTGAGCCTGCAGCCGCTCGTGGAGAACGCCGTCAGGCACGGCCTGGAGGCCAAAGAAGGGGCGGGCCACATCACCATCACCGCCAACGATTCGGGCGCCTACGCGGAAGTGACCATTGAGGATGACGGCGTGGGGATGGACCCTGCCGAGCTCCAGTCGATGCTGGCCGGGCACCACGACGGCGACCACGTGGGGCTGCGCAACGTGGACGCCCGGCTCCGGCAGGTCTACGGGGACCAGCACGGCCTGGTGATCGAGACGGCGCCGGGTGAGGGCACGTTGATTACCATGCGCGTGCCCAAGTCCCAGCCCGGCCATGACGCCTGAACGGCGCAGTGTGATCCCCTCCGCCTGATCCCGACCGCCTCATCCCATCCGCCTGCGGCGGCTAATGTAGGACCATGATTAATGTCCTCGTCGCCGACGACGAGCTACCCGCCGTGGAGGAACTGGCCTACCTGCTGGGCAAGGACGACCGGATCGGGGTCATCCACCGGGCTACCTCCGGCGCCGAAGCATTGCGGGCCCTGAACACCGAAACGATTGACGCCGTCTTCCTCGATATTCACATGCCCGCCGTGTCCGGCCTTGATGTGGCACGCGCCATCACACGCAGCAGCAAACCTCCGGCGGTGGTGTTTGTGACCGCGGACGAGGACTGTGCCCTGGAAGCCTTCGAACTCGCCGCCGTGGACTACCTGCTCAAGCCTGTCCGGGCGGAGCGGCTCTCCCGGTCGGTGGGCCGGATCAGCGAGTTGCTGCGCGACGGGGGCGGCGCCGCGCCTGAGATGATCACCGTTGACCAGGGCGGCACCACCAGGATGATCAGGCGCGACGACGTCACGTACGTCCAGGCGCAGGGCGACTACGCCCGGCTGCACACCGCGGATGCCAGCTACCTCATCCGCGTGCCACTGGCAGACCTTGAGCAGCAGTGGGCGGAAGCCGGGTTTATCCGGACGCACCGGTCCTACCTCGTGGCACTGAAGCATGTGCAGTCCATGAAGCTGGCCGCGGACAAGCCCAGCGTCTCGGTGGCCGGCGCCGGCCTGCCCATCAGCCGCCGCCACCTCCCCCTGGTCAGGGAAAAGCTGGAAGCCACCCGTATCCGGCCGCAGGCATGACCCGGGTCCGCGTCACCGCCCCGCGCTCTGCACCCCGGCCCGCCGGGGAGTCCCGCGAGGCGGCCGAGGATTCAGACGTGGGACAGGTTTTCGTTCGCTCCCTGATCCGTTCCCAGTTACGGCTGGCCCTGGTGGTGGCCATCGGGTTCCTGCTGATCCTGTCTGCGTTCCCGTTGCTGCTGGCTGCCATCCCGGGCCTTGCCGAGACCCGGATTGCCGGTGTCCCGTTCGACTGGATCCTGCTGGGTGCCGGCATCTATCCCGTCATCGGCGTCAGCGCCTGGCTTTTCATCCGGTCTGCAGCCCGGAACGAGGCCCGCTACCGCGACCTGGCCGGGGACAAGTGATGGCCTGATGAATCCCGCCGTGGGTGTGATCGCACTTGTTGTTGTTTCGCTGGCAACAGCCGCCATCGGGTTCTACGGGCTGCGGATTTCCCGGACCACCGGAGATTTCTATGTGGCCTCCCGGACGGTCAGGCCATGGTGGAACGCCTCGGCCATCGGCGGGGAGTACCTCTCTGCGGCGAGTTTCCTCGGCGTGGCCGGGCTGATCCTGCTATCCGGTACCGACGCACTGTGGTTTCCGGTGGGCTACACCGCCGGCTACCTGATGCTGTTGCTCTTCGTGGCCGCCCCGCTGCGCCGGTCCGGTGCCTACACGATCCCGGACTTCACCGAGGCCAGGCTGGATTCGCGCGCAGTCCGCCGTGTGACCAGCGTGGTGGTGGTTGTGGTGGGCTGGCTGTACATCGTGCCGCAGCTCCATGGTGCGGCCCTGACCATCCGGATCACCACGGGGCTGCCGGCCTGGGTGGGTTCCGCGGCCGTGGTGGTTGTGGTGTGCCTGACCGTTGTGGCCGGCGGCATGCGCTCCATTACCTTTGTGCAGGCCTTCCAGTTCTGGCTGAAGCTCACCGCCCTTGCCGTGCCCGTCCTGTTCATCGTGTTTACGCTCGCCGGTGACGGGACAGCCGCCGTGGCCCCCGCCGTCGTGAATCCCACAGGGCTGGCCCCGGCCGGGCCCTACCAGAACATCTCGCTGCTGGTGGCGCTGCTGTTCGGCACGCTGGGGCTCCCCCACGTCCTGGTCCGCTTCTACACGAACCCGGACGGCCATTCGGCCCGCCGGACCACCCTGATCGTGCTCGGGCTGCTCTCGGTGTTTTATCTGTTTCCCACCGCCTACGGGCTGGTGGGGCGGATGTTCGCGCCCGAACTCGCCCGGTCAGGGCAGCCGGACGCCGTGGTTCTCCTGCTGCCGGGGCAGCTGATCGGTGGAACCGCCGGCGACCTGCTCTCCGCGTTGGTGGTGGCCGGAGCGTTTGCCGCGTTCCTGTCCACCACCTCCGGCCTGGTGGTCTCCCTGGCGGGTGTGATCAGCCAGGACGTGCTGGGCGGCGGCGTGCGGGGATTCCGGCTCGCCGCCGTCGTCTCCGCCGTGGTCCCGCTGGGATTTGCCGTGATGACTGATTCCCTGGCGCTGGCCGGCAGTGTGGGCCTGGTGTTCGCGTTTACTGCCTCCACGGTATGCCCGGTGCTCCTTCTGGGCATCTGGTGGCGCGGGCTCACCGATTCCGGCGCCATCGCCGGCATGATGACCGGCGGCATCCTCTGCGGCGGCGCCATGGTGTGGGGAACGGTCCTGGGCGCCGCCGGCACGCCGTTCTGGCTGGCCCAGCCGGCGGCGTGGACGGTCCCCACCGCCTTCGCAGTGACAGTGCTTGTCTCCCGGGCGACAAAACATCGGATTCCGCGGACCATGGCGCGGGTCATGACCCGGCTGCACACGCCGGAGCGGCCGTTGGCCACCGAACGCTGATCGTACCCGCACGTGTGGTCCGGGGCTCTCGCGCCCGGCGGCTGGAGGGAGGACAATGACGGCATGTCCATGCAGGAGGGAAGCATCCCCAACGGGGCGGGAGAGGTCCCGTCGTCGGTCCGGGCGCAGTTGCTTGCCACCGAGCACTGGAGCCTGCTTGCATCCCGTAGCACCACACAAGGGGAAGTGCTGACCCGTATCAGCATGTTCCTGATGTTCACTTCCGCCAGCCTGGTGAGCCTTGCACTGGTGGGCCAGGCCACCAGGTTCTCGGACATGTTCCTGGTCCTGGCCGGAGTGGTGCTCTTTGTGGACGTGGTCATCGGCTGCCTCACGCAGGTCCGGGTTTTCAACGTTGCGTACGAGGACCTGATGTATGTGCTCGCGATGAACCGACTGCGGGCAGCCTACGTTGACCTTGACCCAGGCATCGCCCGGTACTTCATGGCCTCCGTGCACGACGACCTGCCAGGTTCGCTCCAGACGTACGACTTCCTGGGGAACCGCAGCCCACGGAGCCATGTAGCAGGAAGCAGCATGACGTTCATCAGCGCAGCGAACTCGGCGCTCATCGCCATCTTGGCGGGGCTGCTGACATCCTTATTCGGGACCGGCCTCGCTGCTACGGCCGCCGTAGGGGCAGTGTTCGGACTGGCTTTTTTCACCGGTTCGTCCGTCTACGGCTACAGGACGTATATGGCAGTTTGGAGCCAATTCACGCCAGTGTGTCCCACACCCCGGGAAAGTCCCTAGAACCTGGTACGTGGGCTGTGCCGGAGCCTGTCAGTCGATGGCCGCCATGAGTTCAACCACGCGGTCCAGGAAGGCATCAACCTGGGTCTCTTCGTAACCGTCCTTTCCGACGGCGGGACGGAAGACCACCCTGCGGACATTGTCCACGCTGAGCGGCTTGTCCTCTTCGAGGTAGCCGATCAGGTCGTAGCAAAGGTTGTCCACGTCGAGGATGTTGTAGCTGCGCGCCTTCTTTTTTAACGGGCGCCGGAAACGCTCGCCGTCAGGCCGGTGGAGGCGGCCGCGGAGGATTCCGCTGAGGCTGCCGATCTCCCGCAGCCAGGCATCCTCGCCCTTGGCAGCGATCAGTTCGTCGCGTTCGCGGCGCGCGAAGGCGTCTTCGAGCCGGTCCAGGGCTGCGTCAACTACCGCGGCAGCGTAGCCGCCCTTAACCGGATCAAAGGAGACGCCCCGAACATCGGCGCTGGTGACGGCGTGGATGGCGGCCTTCGGTGTTTCGAGTGCCACCCTGGCCCGCTGGAGGAACTGGTCCACCTGTTTGGCGTTGTACCCGAATTCGTTGCCCCGCACGCGCTCAAACGACGCGGGAATTTTCCGTTGAAAGTCCAATGCCACTGTTGTTCCTTTGTTGCAGTTCAGCTGGGTCAGGTTACGCACCAGTCTATTGGCGCTGCCGGCGCTCCGGCGGAAGTGGGCCGTAAGGGTCGAGTCAGACGCCCGCAACCAGTGCGAACAGCACAAATGCGACCGGACACGCGAAGACGATGGAATCCAACCGGTCCATGACGCCCCCATGTCCGGGCAGGATGCTGCTCATATCTTTGATCCCGAGTTCACGCTTGACCATTGACTCGGCCAGGTCTCCCGCGGTGGACGCTGCAACGACGCCCACGGCGAGGATCACACCCACCCACCAGGGTTTGTCCAGCAGGAAAATGCTCGCAAGGATTCCGATCAGCATGGCACCGGCAATGGACCCGGCGAAGCCTTCCCATGATTTTTTGGGGCTGATCTTCGGGGCCATGGGGTGTTTGCCCAGCGACGCGCCCACGAGATAGCCGAACGTGTCGTTCGAAACCACCAGCAGGAGCATTACCACCACCTGCCAGGCCCCGGGCGGCACGGTCCCGCCAGGCCAAAGACCCACGGGGGTGGCCACTCCGACAGCGTGTAGCGGCAAGGCTGCGAAACTGATGAAGAACGGCACCCAACCAAGCGTGAAAACACCGGCAAAGATGCTGTTCGCCGATCCGGCAGGGCTCTCCACTGAACGCCAGACGAGAACCGCCACACAGCTCACGAGCATGGCGAAAAGCAGGCTCTCCAGGCCGCCGAAATAGGCGGCGAACGGCATGCCGACTGTACCCACCATGACCGGGACGATGGGCATCCTGGTTCCGTTAGCCTCCAGGGCGCGGAAGATCTCCCAGACTCCGAAGATCGCGAACCCGGTGGTGACCGCCACAAACCCAAGCGGCAGGAACACGAGGCCGCCCAGCACGCCGATCAGCATGGCCAGGCCCACCACAATGGCTGCCGGAAGATTCCGGCCGGCCTTGGGTGTCGGATTACTCCGCAACTGTTTCCCCCTGGTGCGCGCCCTTTGGGTGGGGGCCTGCTCTGCCTGGCTCATCAGACTTCGAGCAGCTCTGCTTCCTTGCGCTTGAGCAGCTCGTCAATGCCGTCCACATGCGATTTGGTCAGGCCATCCAGCTCCTTTTCGGCGCGGCTGCCTTCGTCCTCGCCGGCTTCGCCGTCCTTGACCAGCTTGTCCAGCGTCTCTTTGGCCTTGCGCCGGATGTTGCGGATGGAGATCTTCGCGTCCTCGCCCTTGGTCTTGACGATCTTGACGTATTCCTTGCGGCGTTCCTGAGTCAGGTCCGGGATGGTGATCCTGATGACGTTGCCGTCGTTGGAGGGGTTGGCACCCACCTCGGAATCACTCAGGGCCCGCTCGATGTCACGCAGCGCGGTCTTATCGAACGGCGTGATGAGGATGGTGCGCGCGTCCGGAATGGCGAAGGAAGCGAGCTGCTGCAGCGGGGTAGGCGAACCGTAGTAGTCCACCAGGACTTTGTTGTACAGGCCCGGGTTTGCCCGCCCGGTGCGGATCGAGGCGAAGTCTTCCTTGGCTACCTCTACTGCCTTATCCATCTTCTCTTCGGCTTCGAGCAAGGTTTCTTCGATCACGGTCTCTCCTCAGAAATCAGTGCAGTCCGGATACCGGTTCCCTGCACAATCTTGGTTCAGTGTTCCTGGTTCCATTGATGCCCGGCCGCGGGCATGGAACCGTGCTCAGATCATCCTAGCTGCAGCTACGGGGTCACCAGGGTACCGAGCTTTTCGCCCAGGATGGCGCGGGTGACGTTACCTTCGCCTTCCATCCCGAAAACCACCATGGACAGGTTGTTGTCCTTGCACATGGTCATCGCCGTCTGGTCCATGACCCTGATGTCGCGGCGCAGGGCGTCGTCGTAGCTCAGAGTGTCCAGCTTCTCGGCACTGGGGTCCTTCTTTGGATCCGCAGTGTAGACGGCGTCCACGCCGCTCTTGGCCATCAGGACAACGTCCGCGTGGACTTCCAGGGCGCGCTGGGCAGCCACGGTGTCCGTGGAGAAGTACGGCAAGCCGGCACCGGCGCCGAAGATGACCACGCGGCCCTTTTCCATGTGGCGGATGGCCCGGCGCGGAATGTACGCCTCGGCGACCTGGCCCATGGTGATGGCGCTCTGCACGCGGGTTTCCACGCCGGCCTGCTCCAGGAAGTCCTGCAGCGCCAGGCAGTTCATGACGGTTCCGAGCATGCCCATGTAGTCCGCGCGCGAGCGGTCCATGCCGCTCTGGGACAGTTCCGCGCCACGGAAGAAGTTACCGCCGCCGACGACGATTGCGACCTCGACGTCGGGGACCGCCGCGGCGATCTGCTTGGCGACATCGCGGACGGTGTCGGGATCAACGCCCAGCTTGCCGCCGCCGAAGACCTCGCCGGACAACTTCAGGAGGACGCGGCGCCTGCTTTTCTCTGGCTGGCTTGAAGAATTGACGGCTTCCATGGGTGCCTTCCCGTTGGTGAACTCTGAAAAAGGTTATCGTGCCGGGTGGCCAAAGGTCTCATCGGACGTTTAGCCGGTGCATGCAAAAGGGGCGGCCACCGAAGTGGCCACCCCTTTGCGGATTCGACTAGGAGCCGACGCGGAAACGTGCGAAGGACGTACCCTTGACGCTGGCCTCTTCGAGGACCTGCGCCACAGACTTCTTGGCGTCCTTGGCGAAAGCCTGGTCAACCAGGACTTCACCCTTGTAGAAGCCCGTTACGCGGCCTTCAACAATCTTGGTCATTGCAGCCTCGGGCTTGCCTTCAGCCTTGGCGGTCTCTTCGGCAATGCGACGCTCGGACTCGACCAGGTCGGACGGAACGTCGTCACGGGTCAGGTAGTTCGGGGACATCGCTGCGATGTGCACTGCAATGTCGTGTGCGGCGGTGGCAGCGGCTTCGCCTTCACCGTCAACAGCGAACAGGACGCCGACCTGGGCCGGGAGATCCTTGGACGTCTTGTGCAGGTAAGCGTCAACAGTGCCGCCTTCAATGCGGGACAGCTTGCGGACAACAACCTTCTCGCCGAGGATTGCGCCTTCTTCAACGACAACCTCGGACAGCGGCTTGCCGTCAACTTCGATGGCCAGGAGGGTGTCGAGATCGGCAGCGCCGGACTCAACAGCCACGGCCAGGACCTTGTCAGCCAGCTGGATGAACTTGTCAGCCTTGGCAACGAAGTCGGTCTCGCAGTTGACCTCGATCATAACGCCGACGCCGTTGCTGACCTTGGCGGCCACCAGGCCTTCAGCGGTGGAGCGGCCTTCGCGCTTCGTAGCGCCCTTGAGGCCCTTGATGCGGATGATCTCGATGGCCTTTTCGGCGTCACCGTTGGCTTCGTCAAGAGCCTTCTTGACATCCATCATGCCGGCGCCGGTGCGCTCGCGCAGAGCCTTGATATCGGCGGCAGTGTAGTTCGCCATGGGAACCCCTCTGTCTAGAAAATGTATGTGGTGTACGGACCGACAGGACAGCGGCTCACCTGGTGAGCCGCCATCCTGTCAGGTACTACGGCGCTGCGGGCAGCGCCGGAGAATCCGGATTTACTTGTTTTACTTGTCAGCGTCGGCGGCGGGAGCCTCGGCGGCTGCCGGAGCTTCCTCGGCAACCGGGGCCGCTTCTTCGGCTGCCGGAGCGGCAGCTTCTTCAGCAGCCGGAGCAGCCTCAGCGGCGGGAGCTTCTTCAGTCTTGCTGCCTTCGAGGAGTTCGCGCTCCCACTCAGCCAGCGGCTCTTCCGGAGCTTCCGTGGTGCCCGTGGCGCGGTTGTGGCGAGCGATGAGGCCCTCCGCAACGGCGTCGGCGACAACGCGGGTCAACAGGTTGACGGAGCGGATGGCGTCGTCGTTGCCCGGGATCGGGAAGTCGACTTCGTCAGGATCGCAGTTAGTGTCCAGGATGGCCACAACCGGGATGTTCAGCTTCTTGGCTTCGTCAACGGCCAGGTGTTCCTTCTTGGTGTCCACGATCCAGAGCACGGACGGCGCCTTGGTCAGGTTGCGGATACCGCCGAGGTTGGTTTCCAGCTTGGTCAGTTCACGGCGAAGGAGCAGCAGTTCCTTCTTGGTGTACGCGGAACCGGCGACGTCATCGAAGTCGATCTCTTCCAGTTCCTTCATGCGCTGGATGCGCTTGGAAACGGTCTGGAAGTTGGTCAGCATACCGCCGAGCCAGCGCTGGTTCACGTAGGGCTGGCCAACGCGGGTAGCCTGCTCAGCGATGGATTCCTGGGCCTGCTTCTTGGTGCCGACGAAGAGTACGGTGCCGCCGTGTGCAACGGTGGCCTTGACGAACTCGTAGGCGCGGTCGATGTAGGACAGCGACTGCTGAAGGTCAATGATGTAGATGCCGTTGCGCTCCGTGAAGATGAATCGCTTCATCTTCGGGTTCCAACGGCGGGTCTGGTGTCCAAAGTGGACGCCGCTGTCAAGCAGCTGGCGCATAGTTACGACGGGCATGCCGGCGCTCCTTCCGGCAGGTCATTCATGAGAGAGCCTTTTCAGGCTCTCTTACCCTGCCAATAGTTGACGGTTATTTAGCGTGGCCCAAGGCGGGCCGTGCTCCTGGCATCCATTGCGACTCCTACCAGGACCGCGAGGACCTGACCGCAAGAGACACAATCCTCCTCATACAAAGCCGGGGCTTCAGATTTGGAGGGCTGGATACGCGTAGTCAGTTGCTGCTCCCCCGCATTCCTGAATGAGGCGTGCCGACGCAAGCGTTGAGGGCACAGCAAACTGCTCCACCAAGTGTACTACAGGAGCCAATAACCTCTGGACTACCAGGGGGCCTTCGGCGGACGTTTTCCACATGGCCAAAGCGGGGACTCCCCATCAGGGATCCTGCACGTAAAGCTGGCTTCTATGAAAGCATCACTTGTCCTGGCCGCCGCGCTTCTGCTCCCGGCCACGGCGGCCCCAGCGGACACGGCCCCGCGCGCCTCCTGGGAGTGGCCGCTCTCCCCCAGGCCCGCGGTGCTGCGCGCCTTTGACCCTCCGGACAAGCCATGGATGAGCGGGCATCGGGGCGTGGACCTGGAGGCAACGCACGACGGCGTCCCGGTCACCTCGCCGGAGTCCGGCACCGTCAGTTTTGTGGGAGTGGTAGTGGACCGCCCCGTAATCACCATCGACCACGGGGGCGGCCTCCGCAGCAGCTTTGAGCCGGTGGAAAGCCCGCTCACGGCCGGAACCGTGGTGGCGAAGGGCGAAACCGTGGGGATGCTGCAACCCGGGCACTGCGCCGCCCTTGCCTGCGTCCATTGGGGCGTCCGGCGCGGGGACGCTTACGTCAATCCGCTGGAATTCGTCACAGACCTCCGCCCGTCCATCCTGTTGCCCCTGGGGCCGGACCCGGACTGACGGCTGACGGCTGACGGCTGACGGCTGACGGCTGACGGCTTTAGACGATGGCCGAGATCCCGGTGATGGCGCGGCCGGTTACGAGGGTATTAATCTCGTGGGTTCCCTCGTACGAGTAGATGGCTTCAGCGTCTGCAAATATCTTGGCCATCTCGAAGTCCGTCACGATGCCGTTGCCGCCCAGGAGGCTGCGGCCGATTGCAACGCTCTCGCGCATCCGGGCAGTGGTGAAGGCCTTGGCCAGGGCGGACTGCTCATCCTTGGCCTCGCCGGCATCCTCCAGCTGGGAAAGCCGGACCATCATGCCCATCGAGCTGACGGCATTCCCGAGGATCTGCACCAGCTGGCTTTGGACGAGTTGGAACGACGCCAGCGGACGGCCGAACTGGTGCCGTTCCACGGCGTAGCGGCGGGCCACGTCAAAGGCCGCCAGCTGCTGGCCAACAGCCTGCCAGCCGACGGACAGCCGCGTGACCTTCAGGACCTTGTTGGTGTCGCGGAAGCTGTTGGCGCCTGCCAGCTTGAAGAAGTCCGGAACCACGACGCTCTCCAGGGTGATGTCTGCGTTCTGGACGGTCCGGAGGGAGATCTTGTTTTCGATCTTGGTGGCGCTGAAACCGGGCAGCGCCGTATCCACGAGGAAACCCTTGACCTGGTTGTCGGCGAGGTCCCGGGCGTAGATGACCACCCAATCCGAGAAGGTGGCGTTGCCGATCCAACGCTTGGCGCCGTTGAGGATCCAGGTGTCGCCGTCGCGCTGAGCCGTGGTGCGTGTGCCGCCGGCGACGTCGGAACCGCCCAGGGGTTCGGTGAGCCCGAACGCGCCGATCTTCTTCAGCGAATAGATGTCCGGGAGCCAGGCGTCCTGCTGTTCCTGCGAGGCAAGGGCTTCGATGGAGCCGGTGAACAGTCCGTCGTGCACGCCCATGAAGGTGGCGATGGAGGTGTCGGCGCGCGTGGCCTCGGCGTGAACCAGGCCCGCGAACAGGTTTGAGTAGCCCTGGCGCCGGACCGGGCTCACCAGATCGATTTCGGCCAGCTTGGGAATGAGTTCCATGGGGAACTCGCCGCGGTTCCAGCAATCCACGGCAATCGGCCGGACTTCGCGGGCCAGGAAGCCCCGGATCTCGGCCAGCCGGTCCTGCTCCTTGGCGGTGAGAAGCTGCTCGAAGGCGAAGAAGTCACCGTCGGCGTACGGAAGGTTGTTGATGTCAACAGAGGCTTTGGACATTGGTTCCCTCACAAAGATCAGCAGCGCCGGCTGGCCCGCCATGGCAGGACAGGCCGGGACTCAGCGGCAGCGGTAAGTTACTGGTGAGTAACATACCGCAGATTGCAGGAAAACGAAAGAAACCGCGGCCGACGATCTCTCGTCGGCCGCGGTTCCACGATGGTTTGATTCCTGCAGTGTCGTGCTTGGGTAGGGCTACTCGGACTTGAACCGAGGACCTTAGGATTATGAGTCCCGCGCTCTAACCAGCTGAGCTATAGCCCCCCGCCCTTGCCAGCGTGGTCCGAGGAGGACTTCAGCTTCAGCAGGGCAAAAACACTCTAGCAAACAGTGGCGGGCATCAAGACCACGCAGCCAGGACGCAGGGCCCCGGCCAAGCTGGAGCGGGCTGCTGCCAGATCGCTGTCAGACGGCCTTGTCGTCGTAGGTTGCACCCCGATAGAGGTCCTCGAAGGTCTGCAGCGTTCCCTCGATGCTGTGCGGTTCAACCATCCGCCGGCTGGCCTGGCCCATCGCCGCCCGTTCGTCGGCCGGCAACTGGAGGATCCTCGTGATCTTGGCTGCGAGGTCGTCGCTGTCGTTGGGTGTGAACAGGTAGCCGTTCTCGCCGTCACGCACCAGGTGCGGCAGTGCCATGGCATCCGCAAGCAGGACGGGGGTGGAGGCGGACATGGCTTCGAGTGTCACCAGGGACTGAAGCTCAGCGGTCCCCGGCATGCAGAACAGGTCCGCCCTGATGTAGGCCTCACGGAGGTCTTCATCGCTGGCCAGGCCCAGGAATTTCACCCGCTCCCCGAGTCCGAGCCGTTCCGCCTGCGCTTCAAGAGCCGAGCGGACTTCGCCGCCACCCACAATTTCCAGGTGGACGTTGAGCTCCGCGGGCGTCTTGGACACGGCGTTGATCAGCACATCCACGTGCTTTTCCTCGGCCAGGCGCCCCGCGAAGACCACTGTTGGATGGGCGTGCGGTTCGATAACTTCGCCGGGCTGCACCTCGTAGGCTGCGGAGTCGATGCCGTTGGAGAGGGGCAGTACCTTGTGCAGGAAAGCGTGCTGGTGCATGGCCTTGGCAGCCAGGGGTGTTGGTGTGGTGACCACGTCCGCCTGGCCCATGACCTTGCCCATGTCCTTCCAGGAGATCTTGCCGATGATGTCCTTGAACCACTGCGGGAACGGCAGGAACGGGTTGAGATTCTCCGGCATGAAGTGGTTGGTGGCCACAATTCTGATGCCCCGCTTCGCTGCTTCGTAGAGGACGTGCTCGCCGATCATGTAGTGGCTCTGGATGTGCACTACGTCAGGCTTGATCCGATCGAAAAGGAGGCCGATCTCCTTCTTGATTTCCCAGGGAAAGCAGATGCGGAAGTATTCGTGGGTGAAGACCCCGTGCGAGCGGAGCCGGTGCACGGTCGCCTCGGAGCGGAACTCGGTGAAGCTCGCGCCGTTGTCCGCGCGGCAGGCCAGCACATGCACATTGTGGCCCCGGCCTGTCATACCCTTCGCGAGCCGGTAGCTGAACTGGGCGGCCCCGTTGATGTGGGGCGGATAGGTATCCGCGGCAATCAGTACGGTCAAGGGTCGCTGGTCAGAGGGCGTTGTCACGTGGAGAGCTCCTGAAGGTCACGGTGCGGACAGCTGGCGCTGGCTTCACCGGTGGGCCGCCGGCGCGGTAGCGCGGGGCCTCTTAGTGAAAATCGGCTGGTCAAAAAGATGGTCTAGTCGGGAAAACAGGCTAGTGGGACGCCCTGCCCGCTGCCTTCCGCGCATCTTTCCTGCGCTTGGTGACCTCGGGATGGTGCCTGGAAAGGGCGATCACCCCCACGATAGCAAGCGAAGCAGCCGTAGCCATGGCAATCGCCATCACGGCGTGGACGTCCGGGCGCAACTCGCCCAGGATCACGATGCCGATGGCGATGCCCACGATCGGGTCGATGACGGTCAGCCCGGCGATGACAAGGTCCGGCGGGCCGCCCGAGTAGGCGCTCTGCACAAACCAGGAACCCAGGCCACCGGCCGCCGCGATGGCCACCACCGAATACCACTGGACATTGAGCAGGGCCAGTCCGTTCGGGTCCAGCAGGTGCTTACCGATGATGCGTGTCAGGACCGCGACGAAACCAAACAGCACCCCGGCGCCGAGGATGTAGACAAACGCGCTCATCCGGTGCCGGAACATGACCGCCAGGGTGCCGAACAATCCGACGGACAGTGCCAGCAGCAGCACAATGGTGAGTTCGTCCTCCTGGTTCACGTGGTGGTTCTCCTGAGTCACGTTGACGGCGAGGAGGACAAAGAGTGCGGAGCCTGCCACGCAGGCCGCGATGGACACCATGGTGGCCCGGTTGATGGTGATGTCCTGGTCCCGGGCGTTCACCACTGTGGTAACGACCAGGGCAATAGCGCCGATCGGCTGCACCACCGTCAGCGGCGCGGAGACCAATGCCACCGCGTTCATTCCCATTCCGACGCACAGCAGGAAAAGTCCCAGCACCCACCTCGGATTGCGAAGCAGACGGAGGAAGCCGTTTGAACTCAGTGCCAGCCCGCCGGTATCGGCTTTGACGGCACTCCCCTGCTTCTGCGCTCCGAAGGCAAGGCAGAACGCCCCAAGCACCGCCAGCAGAACGGCCACCCACACCATCAGGCGGTGCCGCCGTCGTGATGGGACTGCTGACGGCCCTTGCGCAGAATGGCCCAGAAATAGTTGTAGGCGGCAATCCAGTGGCCGGCGAGCCCGAGTCCCAGCACGATCCAGGCGGCAATGTACAGCGGCCCGGCAAACGGGGTGTCCAAACGCGAAAGGACCAGCAGTGGTGTGCCCAGAAGCAGGAGTCCGGTGCGGACCTTGCCCACACGGCTCACCGGCAGGTCCGGATGGCCGCCGAAGTAGGTGAGGGTCAGCACCAGGAGCACGGCGTCCGGCACCAGGAGTGCGGCCAGGTACAGCCAATGGACGACGCCGGCAATCACCAGGGTGATCGCCACCGCGATCAGGGCAAGCCGGTCAGCCAGCGGGTCCATGACCCGGCCCAGCTTGGACGCCTGGTCGAAGCGGCGGGCCACATAGCCGTCAATCCAATCGGTTCCCGCCATAACCACCAGAACCACAACGGCGGTCCCATATTCCTTCTGGGCCAGGACCAGCCAGACAAAAAGCGGTACGCCCATAAAGCGCAGCACCGTCAGGGCATTGGGAAGTGTGAAGACGCGGTCGTGATCAACCTGGGGGCGGCCGGGCCGCGCGCCAGCGCCGATGAACCTCAATCCGTCCCCCCTTCCATAGCGCCAGTGTGATGTGTGTTGTTAGGGGTTCCGCAGCAGCCTGCGCAGGAGCACCACAAAGATCGTCGCGGAGGCCGCAAGGGCGGCAATCGGCTTCCAGCGCGCGCCCGCGCCGTCCGGGGAGCCGGAGAAGGCAGCGAACTTCTGGCCGGCCGCGGCCGCACCGTGTTCAACGGCGGCCTTGCCTTCCTCCAGTTTTTCCTTGGCAGCGCCCAGCAGGAACATGGCCTGCGGCTTGATGTCGAGTTCTGTGTCCAGTTCGTCGCGGACCTGGGCCAGATGGCGACGGCGCTGGTCCAGGCGGCGGTGAAGCTCGGGCTCGGACGCATGCGGGAATTCCTGCTTGTGCGCCGCGGCCTTGGCTTCCTTCTCGGCCTTGGCCTTCGCGGCAGCTTCGTCCTTGGCAGCCTTGGCGGCCTTGGCCTCCGGGCTGGCCGGATCGAGCAGTGCGTCGTTGAAGTCAGAGCCTTCCTTGGCGATGCCGAGATCGTGTTTGATCCCGCGGATGGTCTCTGCAGGCAGCAGGGGCATGGCCCGCTTGAATTTGCGGAGGCCGATCAGGGCACCGATGAGGGCGATGACCAGGAAGAGGGCGCAGACCAGCAGCGCGGCCAGCCACGCCGGCATGATGGTGGCCAGACCCATAACGGCGGCCACGATCAGGCCGACCCCCAAAAATGCCACAAAAATAAGCGCGACGCCGAAGAATGCGGCGGCGACGCCTACCTGGACGCCCTTGCGCTTGAGCTCGATCTTGGCGAAGGCGATTTCGTCGTTGAGTTGGCGGGGGGCCAGGCGAAAAAGCAGTTTCAGCGTCCTGGGCAGCGCGGTGATCCGCAATCCCTGGCTGGTGCGCCCGGTGTGACGTCCGCTCATCGGTTCCCGCCTAACTTGTTGCGTAGTCTGCTGCCTGGTCGATTCGGTATTCGTGTGCTGCGGGAGCCCGCGGCAGCACGGTCCCGCCCCCAAAACTATCATTCAGGGTCCGGGCAAAGTTCCGGGTTGGCTGCACGGCGCGCCCGCAACCCGGGAAGTTGGTACCTCCGGGCCTAGGATTGGTCTCCGTGACCACTCACTCGAATCCGGGCGATGCGCTGACCCGCCGCCGGAAACTGCTGTACATCCTCCTCCTCGGTGCGCTCACCGCATTGGGCCCGTTCACGATCGACCTGTACCTGCCCGCGTTCCCGGCCCTGGAAGCGAGCCTCGGGGTCACCGAGGCCCAGGTCCAGCTGACCCTGGCCGGCACCACCGTGGGCTTTGCCCTCGGCCAGCTGGTGGTGGGGCCGTTCAGCGACAAGTTCGGCCGCCGGCTCCCGTTGATCCTGGCGACGGCCCTGCACATCGCCTCCTCCGTGGGAGCAGCCCTGTCCACAGACATCTCCACACTGGGCCTCTTCCGTGTCCTCATGGGCGTGGGCGCTGCCGGCGGCGGTGTGGTGGCCATGGCAATGGTGCGGGACTTGTTCTCCGGCTATGCCATGGTCCGGATGTTCTCGCGTATGGCCCTGGTGAACGGACTGGCGCCTATCCTTGCCCCCGTGATCGGCTCGCAGCTGCTCCTGGTGATGCCGTGGCCGGGAATCTTCGTGTTCCTGGCCGGCTACGGCACCCTGGTGATCATCGCCGCGCTCGTCCTGGTCCGCGAAACGCTCCCACCGGAGAAGCGCGGCCTGACCGGCATGACCGCCGGCCAGCGCTACAAGGTTCTGTTCACGGACCGGATCTTCGTGGGCCTGCTGGTGGTGGGCGGCATGAACTTCGCCGGCCTCTTCACGTACCTGTCCGCGTCACCGTTCCTGTTCCAGGACATCTTCGGGTTCTCGCCGCAGGAATACGGCCTGTTGTTCGGCATCAATTCCCTGGGCATCGTGGCCGGCGTCCAGATCAGCTCCAGGCTCATCCGCACTGTCCCGCCCCAGTGGATCCTTGCCTGTTCCACTGCTTGGATGTTCCTCATGGCCCTGCTGATTGTGGTCTTTGACCAGGCCGGCCTGGGTCTTTGGGGCGTGATGGTCCCGCTCTGGTTCTACATCATGGGCGCAGGCTTCACGTTCCCCTGCGTCCAGGTGCTGGCTTTGAGCAGCCACGGCGCCCAGGCCGGGACAGCTGCGTCCCTCCTGGGTGCCGCGACCTTCCTGATGGCCGGCCTGGTGTCACCGGTGGTGGGGTGGCTGGGCATCACCAGCTCCACCCCCATGGGCGCCGTGCAGGCCGCATGCATTCTGGTGGCGATTGCGGGGCTTTGGCTGGTGGTCAGGCCGCGCACCGTGCCCTCGATCCACTGAACCCCTTCGGTCACTGATGAAACGCATGCAACGCAAGCCGCACCGCAACCCCCGGGGACTGTTCCTCGGGGCGGTGCTGGGTGGCGTCGCCGGTTACTTCCTTGGGCGCGTGTTCGGCAACGGTGCCATCGGCATCATCCTCGGTGCGCTGGCGGGTGCTGCCCTGCTGTACCGGGTCAACCCGGGCCCGTGGAACCGCCCCTAGCTGCTGGCTCTGAGACCCGGCGCCAAAATCCCGAGCCACAGGGAGGGGCACTCCCCTCCCGCCCGGGAGCTTTTCCACGATAAAATAGATCCGTGCCTAGCTGGCAGTTCTCCTCGCCGCCCCCGGCCACATGGCAACGTTGCGACTCAGGCATTTTGCCCCTGTGGTGGGACCGGCTGTGCGCCCAAACCGGTCAGCAGTCTGCGGCCCTCTACGCTGCAGGACTCTTCACTGAAGACCGACGGCGGCCCATCGCACAGTGGTTCAACGCCGCCTTCAACGCTGCCCTGCTGGTGGCCCCGGAGACCTCGTCAGAATGGCCCGTGCAGCGCTTCGGCATCTTCTACGCGCCGCCGGCCTCCGGCTTCGTCCGCGTGCACTCAGCACCCCATGAGTGGCATCCGCGGGAACCACGCAAGTTCCCTACCGAACAGGACGCCTTCCGCGCGGCCATTGCCGAGGCTGAGTGCTTCCTCCAAGTGGAAATGGACTTTGTCTGAGTGCAAAAGATCCCCGCCCTCACAGAGAGGACGGGGATCTTTTGTTTGTTTGCTCCTCCTGCTGGACTTGAACCAGCAACCCT
Organism: Pseudarthrobacter lactosi; assembly: GCF_055412785.1. NCBI lineage: Bacteria > Bacillati > Actinomycetota > Actinomycetes > Micrococcales > Micrococcaceae > Pseudarthrobacter > Pseudarthrobacter lactosi. Next base: position 633,721 of record NZ_JBVAYS010000002.1, on the reverse strand, counting down.
TCGATTAACAGTCGAATGCTCTGCCAATTGAGCTAAGGAGGAATGAAGCAGGTATGACCTTAGCAAAGGTTTCCCGGGAATGGGAAATCGGCGGCAGCACAGTCTCAAATACCCTCCCCGGGTATAAAAAAATCCCCGTTCCGGAGACCCGGAACGGGGATTGTGCGCTCCTCCTGCTGGACTTGAACCAGCAACCCTTCGATTAACAGTCGAATGCTCTGCCAATTGAGCTAAGGAGGAATGAAGCGGGTACCAGCCTAGCAAAGTCCCCGCAGGGAGTGAAATCGGAAACGAAATCGGAGTGAAAACTGCGCGTTTCAGGCGTCCGAGCGCAATGCCCGGCGCTCCATTTCGAGCATCATCAGTTCACGCTGCAGCTGCTGGATCCGTTCGTGTTCGGAGCCTGGGTCAAGGCGCTGAAGCTGGCTCATCTTGTCCGCCTTCACGCGCGTGATCTGGAGTTCAAACAACGCCGTGAGAATGCCTTTGCCGTACTTCTGGACTCCCTCGGCGGTGCTCGCGGGCAACGGCACCACGGACAGTTCGGACACCAGCGGCCGCAGGGGTTCCGGGACTTCCTCCATCACCTGGCTCACCCAGCGAGCGGGATCGCCGATCAGCTCGGGCCCGGAGGCGCGCATCGCATCGTGTATGGCCAGGAAGGCGGGCGTGATGAACCGGGCCCCGGAGAAGCGCTCCCAGATGCCGCCGCCCAGGAGGGCGGGCTCCTGCAGCGCCACTTCCAGTGCCTGCCGCTCCATAGAGGCCACCGGGTCCCGGGGGTCGGGCCGCTGGTAGGAAGGTACAGCCCCCGACGTCGGGCCGGCAGCCACGCCGGGACCGCCCGCCTGCGCGGACCCCGGCTGGGAGGACCCCAGCTGAGCCGCCGTACCGGCTCCCGAGGGCGTCCCAGGTGCAGCCGGCCCGCCCGCGGCGGCACGCTTCATGGCGACGCCAACGGCCCGGCTGACGTCTTCAACCGAGATGCCCAGCCAGCCGGCCAGTTCCCGGGCATATTCGGGCCTGATGGCTGCGTCGCGGATCTGGGCCACCACCGGAGCCGATTCCCGCAGCGCGGCCACCCTGCCCTCCACGGTGTCCAGGTTGTGGCGCCTGAGCGTGGCCTTGATGGCAAACTCGAACAGCGGCCGGCGCGTGGCGATCAGGTCCCGCACGGCGGCGTCGCCCCTGCTTTGGCGAAGGTCGCAGGGGTCGACCCCGGTGGGCTCCACTGCCACGTACGTCTGCGCGGTGAAGCGCTGGTCCTCCTCGAAGGCCCGCAGGGCCGCCTTCTGGCCGGCGGCGTCCCCGTCAAAGGTGAAGATGACCTCTCCCCCACTGCCGTCGTCGGAGAGCAGGCGCCGGGCGATCTTAATATGCTCGGTGCCGAACGCCGTCCCGCAGGTGGCCACCGCCGTCGGGATTCCCGCCAGGTGGCAGGCCATCACGTCCGTGTACCCCTCCACCACCACAAGTTGGCGGTCTTTGGCGATACTGCGCTTGGCGAGGTCGATCCCGTAAAGCACCTGGGACTTCTTGTAGAGCGTGGTTTCGGGCGTGTTGAGGTACTTGGGGCCTTGGTCGTCCTCATAGAGCTTGCGGGCGCCGAAGCCGATGGTGTCGCCGGCGATGTCGCGGATGGGCCAGATCAGGCGGCCGCGGAACCGGTCATAGATGCCCCGGTTTCCTTCCGAAAACATCCCCGTCAGTTTCAGCTCCTGGTCCGTGAAGCCACGGCCGCGCAGGTGCTTCAGCAGCGCGTCCCAGCCCTGCGGCGCGTAACCGACGCCGAACTGCTCCGAGGCGGCGCGGTCAAAGCCGCGGCCGAACAGGAAGTTCCGGCCTTCGGCGGCGCCGGGCGTCAGCAGCTGGGCGCGGAAAAATTCATCGGCGATTTTATGGGCGTCCAGGAGGCGCTGGCGCTTGCCGACTTCCTCGCGATTGGGTCCGGTGCCGCCATCTTCATAGCGCAGCTCGTAGCCGATGCGGGCAGCCAGCTTTTCCACGGCCTCATGAAATGAGGTGTGGTCCTGTTTCTGCACAAAGGCAATGACGTCGCCGTCTTCGCCGCACCCGAAGCAGTGGTACCTGCCCACCTGGGGGCGCACGGTGAACGACGGCGACCGCTCATCGTGGAAGGGGCACAGGCCCTTGTAGGTTCCCAGCCCGGCACCCTTGAGGGTGACGTAGCCGTCAACCACTTCCTTGATGTCCGTGCGCTGGCGTACTTCGTCTATGTCTTCACGTTTGATCAGGCCAGCCACAGAGCCATCCTAGTCCCGGGGCATGACACTGAACGCCGCCGTATGGCGTCCGTCACCACAGCGACGGCAGGCTCCCCACGAGACGCTCGTACATTGCCAGCGCCGACCCGTCTGTCAGCGACGCCACCTGGTCGATGACCACCCTGAGCCGTGCGCCGTCGTCGGGCGCGTCCCGCCAGTCAGCCGCGAACATCGGCTCCAGATGACGGTCCCCCGTGGCGCTCAGGGCCGTGACCAGCGCGTGCAGTACCTCGCGCTGGCGCTCGTAGATGGGCTGGCGGTGCTCAGTGGTCATCACAAACGTGGTGGCCAGGCCCTTCATCACCGCGATCTCCATGACCGTCTCGTCCGGGACCATCAGCTCGGCGCTGTACCGGGTGAGGTCTTCCGGGCCGTAGACGGAGCGGGTGGCCTCCAGGGCGCTCTGGCAGAACCGGCCGATCAGCTGGCTGGTCATGTTCTTCAGGGCCGCCATGGATTTGCGGCTGCCGTCGGCCTCGCGGACCCACACATCGGTGGCTTCCAAACGGGCCAGGGCGGCGTCGATCGCGGCGGGGTCGTTGTGCGGGAGGTACCACTGCTTGGCGTAGCCCACCACACGGGCCCGGTGGTCCGGGTTATCCATCCAGCGCAGCTGGAAGTGCCCGGCCACGATCGCGTCCTCGACATCGTGAACGGAATAGGAAATGTCGTCGGCCAGGTCCATGACCTGCGCTTCCAGGCAGGAGCGGCGTTCCGGCGCACCCTCCCTGATCCAGTTGAAGATGGGCAGATCGTCCTCGTAGGCGCCGAATTTACTGGTGCGCTGCCCGTGGATTACCGGCGCGTTCAACGCGGACCAGGGGTATTTAGCCGCCGCGTCCAGGCTGGCCCTGGTGAGGTTCAGTCCGGCCGGGCGCCCGTCGGCGGCCAGGACCTTGGGCTCCAGCCGGGTAAGGAGCCGGAGGGTCTGGGCATTGCCTTCGAAGCCGCCGATGGCATGGGCCACCTCGTTCAGGGCGGACTCGCCGTTGTGGCCGAACGGCGGGTGCCCCAGGTCATGGCTCAGGCAGGCGGTGTCCACCACATCCGGATCACAGCCCAGGGCGCGGCCCAGTTCCCGGCCCACCTGGGCAACTTCGAGGCTGTGGGTCAGGCGGGTGCGGACGAAGTCATCCGTATCCGGGGCCACCACCTGCGTTTTCGCGCCGAGCCGGCGCAGTGCCGAGGAGTGCAGCACGCGGGCGCGGTCCCGCTCAAAGTCGGAGCGGTAGTTGTTTTTGGGCGGTTCCTCCACCCAGCGGGCGGAATCGTGGGCCTCGTAGCCGGGCAGGGCCTGTGCCGTGGTGCGCGTCTCAGCCACCGGAAACATCCAGTTCCGCGGCGGAAATGTCCTGGGACTGCGCGGCGTTCAACGCACGGGATTCCAGCCAGTCCTTGGGCAGTGCCGGCTTCTTGGGCGATCCTGCCCTGCCGCGGGGGCCTTCGGCATCCACGCCGGGGTACGGCGAATCCAGGTCCAGCTGGTCCAGGGTCCCCCGCAGCACCTCCAGGCTGGTCACCATGGCCAGTTTGGTCCGCAGTTCGCTGCCCACCGCATAACCCTTGAAGTACCAGGCCATGTGTTTGCGGATCTCGCGCAGGGCCTTGAACTCATCACCGAAGGTTTCCACCATCAGTTCAGCGTGCCTGTAGACGCTCTCGGCCACTTTGTGGAGGTCCGGTTTGTGGCGGACGTCGCTTCCTTCGAAGGCCGCCATGAGGTCACCAAACAGCCACGGGCGTCCCTGGCAGCCGCGGCCCACCACCACGCCGTCCACGCCGGTCTCCCTGACCATACGGACGGCGTCCTCCGCGGACCAGATGTCGCCGTTGCCCAGGACAGGGATGTCCGGCAGGGCTTCGCGCAGGCGGGCGATCGCAGACCAGTCGGCCTGGCCGGAGTAGAACTGCGCCGCGGTGCGGCCGTGAAGCGCGACGGCGGCCACCCCGGCATCGCGGGCGATCCGGCCGGCGTCGAGGTACGTCAGGTGGTCATCGTCGATGCCCTTGCGCATCTTGATGGTCAGCGGGACATTGCCCTTGGACGCTTCCCTGACCGCGGTCTGGACGATCGAGGTGAAGAGATCGGTCTTCCACGGCAGGGCGGACCCGCCGCCGCGCCGGGTCACCTTGGGGACCGGGCAGCCGAAGTTCAGGTCGATGTGGTCGGCACGGTCTTCCTCCACCAGCATCCGGACGGCGGCGCCCACGGTCACCGGGTCAACGCCGTACAGCTGGACTGAGCGGACTTTTTCGTCGTCGTCGTGCGAGATGATGCGCAGCGATTCGGGGGTGCGCTCAACGAGCGCTCGCGAGGTAACCATCTCCGCCACATACAGGCCGCCGCCGTATTCACGGCACAAACGGCGAAAAGCGGAGTTGGTGATGCCCGCCATAGGAGCCAGGATCACGGGGGTGTCCACCGTGATGGGGCCCAGCTTCAGGGGCGGCAGTTCCAGCTTGGGGGCGGGAGGCGTTGCGGTAACAGTCACCTGTCCATTGTCGCAAAGGCGGGCAAATCGGCGGGCCACCCGGTTCTTGGGTCCCCTGGCTTCTGCCAACTGCGGTTCAGCCGCGGTCTGCCCGGCGTCCCCTCCGGGTGGTGGCGGGATCGGCGGAATCTTCCGTGGACTGCCGTGACCGCCTCTCGAAGGCGGCCGCTGCCAGCGCACCGGTATCTCCGACGTCGTCCGTGTTGATGGCGTCCGCGTTGATGGCGGCGGGGCCCTGGGTGCCGTCGGGGCGGCGGTCTTCGTCAGGGACGCCCATAGCGGGCTGTCCGGCTGTCCGGACGCCGGTGGCCTTGACCACCAGCACGGCGATCAGGGTGGTCACGGGGATGGCGAGGACCAGGCCGATGGAGCCGACGAGCGTGCGGATGACTTCTTCGGACAGCTCGGCGCTGGTCAGGGTGTCCCCCAGCGGCCGGTTATACAGCATCACAATGATGAGGATGGGCAGGGCTGCGCCGGCGTAGGCGAACGCGATGGTGTAGACCGTGGAGGCAATGTGGTCCCGGCCGATCCGCATGGCGGAGGTGAAGAGCTTGCGGGCGCTGGTGCCTGGGGCCAGCTCGTAGAGTTCCCAGACGGCGGACGATTGCGTGATGGTGACGTCGTTCAGGACCCCGAGCCCGGAGATGATGAGGCCGCACAGGATGACCCCGGAAATGGAGATGTTGGCCGAGGTATTGATCAGGGTGGTGGCGTCGTGGCTGCCCACGCCAGCCAGGTTCGCGGCGTCGGTGGCCCAGGCCGCGAGCAGCGCCGTGATGCCCAGGCCGAACATGGTCCCCAGCAGCGCCGTTGATGTCCTGGCGGAGAAGCCGTGGGCAAAATACAGGACCCCGATCATGATCACCGTTGATCCCACCAGGGCCAGCAGCAGCGGAGGCTTGCCCTCCACCAGCCCGGGCAGCATAAAGCCGGCAAGCACGAAATACGCACCTACCAGCCCCAGCAGTGCCCGGAGTCCGCGCCAGCGCGCCACCGCGATGACCACCAGGGCGTAGAGGAGCGCCAGGAACACGATGGGCAGGGTGCGGACGAAGTCAACAAAGATGTACGCCGGGGACCCCTGCGACGCCGCGGCGCCCTGGGCGTTGGAAAGGTTCAGGTACCTGATCTGGTCACCCGGTTTCACGCCATGTGATTGTGCCACGTCCGGATTGATCACCACTTTGACGGGGCTGCCGCCCTGGTCCGGCTCCGTGAAGGCAAACATGCACTCGGAGCCGGCGGGGGCGGGCTGGCCGCTGGTGTCCGGGGACTGGCCTGGAGCGGTGGAGCCCTGCGTGCAGCTTTCCTCCACGACGCTCTGGATCTTGCCGGTATCGAACGTGACGCCGGGCGCCGCCGAATAGGGGCTGGCGAGGGAGATCCCGTCCTTGGACCCGGACGGCCACAGCAAGGCCATGCCAACCAGGGTCAGAAGCGTCAGCGGCACCAGCACGGCTGCCAGGATGCGGTTCGCTTTCCGCCGGGCAGCAATCGCCTCGGCCGTCGGCTCCGAATGATCTGTTGAAACGTGGGTGTGACCGGAGCCCATCAGCAGTTGAACCTCATACGTTGAACTCTACGTCCGGCGCCTTAGGGTTAGTAAATGGCAGGAACCGGGAGGAACCACGCGTGACGGACCGCAGCACTGAATTCCACACCAACGAACCTGCTGCGAGGCGGGAGGCGGCGCTCACTGTGCTGCCGGCCGCCGGGCCAACGCGGGGCGTGGCACTGGTCCTGCACGGGGGCAAGGCACATAGCTATGAACCGGTGGAGGCCCACCATCTGAGCCCGCTGCGCATGGTCACGTTCGCCCGGCACATGCACCGTGCCGGCAAGGACCATGGGCTGGCGGTGTGGTCCCTGCGTAACAGCGTGCGTGGCTGGAACGGGCCGGACAGGTCCGCGCTGCAGGATGCCCGCTGGGCGCTCCAGCAGATCAGTGCGCAGCACCCTGGGGTTCCGGTGTATATGGTGGGGCACTCCATGGGCGGCCTCACCGCCGTGACTGCCGCCGCCGATCCTCAGGTGGACGCCGTGGTGGCGCTGGCCCCGTGGCTCAGCCCGGAGACACCCGCCACCCCGCTCGCCGGACGCAAGGTCCTGATTGTCCACGGCACCGGAGACCACATGACCAGCCCGTCCCAGTCCTTGGCGTTCGCGCGCCGCGCCGCGGGTGCGGCAGCGTCCATGCAGTATGTTTCGCTGCACGGCGCCGGACATTTTATGGTCCGCCGCGGCGGGCTGTGGCACGCGTTGGCCACCGGTTTCGTGATGAAGGCTTTCGCGGAGCGCGCCGGATTCACAGAATCGGCCTCGGGCACGCTGGCTGAACTGGTGCCCCGGTCCGCCGCTGAGGTGGCCCTGTGAGCACTTTTCCCTGGCCGGACTTCGCCGCGTCGCTGCCCTGGACGGTGCTGGCGGTCCTGGCGGTCCTGGCGGTGACGTTTGGTGTGGCCGTGCGGCAGGGCCGGCATTCGGTGATGGACGTCGCTTGGGGCCCAGGCTTCGTCGCCGTGGCCGTGGTGTCCTGGTTCCTGTCCGCCGGATCTGGCGATGACACCCGCAGGTTCCTGTTGCTTCTCCTGACGGCCGTCTGGGGGTTGCGGCTCGGTGGCCACATTGGGTGGCGGGCGCGCGACGGACACGAAGACCCGCGGTACAAGGCCATGCTGGATCCTGCGCCCGGATCCAGGAACGCCTATGCGCTCCGCCGTGTCTACCTGCCCCAGGGTGTGGTCATGTTCTTTGTGTCCCTGACGCTGCAGGTGGGTATGTTTTCCACCGGCGCTGTGGGGTGGGTGGCCGGGCTCGGCATCCTGCTGTGGGTGACGGGGTTTATGTTCGAAACCGTGGGTGACTGGCAGCTGTCCCGGTTCAAGAAGGACCCGTCCCGCCGCGGAACGGTGCTGGATACAGGTTTGTGGAGGTACACCCGGCATCCCAATTATTTCGGTGATGCAGCGATCTGGGCGGGGCTGTTCCTCGTCGCCGCAGACTCCTGGCCGGGCATCCTGACCGTCCTGTCACCGGCGCTGATGGTGTGGACGCTGGCGGGGAAGACCGGGAAGCCCCTGACGGAAAAGGCGATGTCCGGCCGGCCCGGTTACCGGGAATATGTCGAAGCGACCAGCGGCTTCATCCCGTGGCCGCCAAAACGCCGGTAACCGCCCCCAACTGGGTAGCGCTAACTGTCGTTGTGAGGCCTCAAAACGACAGTTAGCGTTACCCAGTTGGGTGGTGGGGTCAGTCCGAGACGACCAGCGTGTCAGCGCCGGCCTGGCGCGCTTTGCCGGATTCCAGCAGGGGCTCGACGGCGGCGCGCAGCGCTGCCATCGAATCGTCCAGTTCCAGCATGACCGGGTGCTGGTACGCGAGGAGCGAGAGCAGGTCACGGACCGCGGCTGCGGCGTCGTCCGCTTCCAGCGCAGGTTCGTGGCCCACAAAAACATCCGTGGCCTTCGCGCCCTGGGCCGACGCGTCCGCCGTCGGGTCCTGTGCCGCCTCCGCATAGCTGACTGCAAACGCGCGGATCCGGCCCTTCCTGCTGGGGGAAACCCCGGCGCCAAAGGCTGATCCCGGCTCGGCGCGCAGCACAAGCGCACCGTGGGCGCCGGTGAGATCATCCAGGAACAGCTTCTGCACCTGCCCCACCGACAGCACGCCTGGCGAATCCCAACCGTGGATGGACGTGTAGTACCGCCCGACAACGTCGGTCAGCTCGACTGAACCGGTAGCGAGGTCCATCACGACGTCTGAACCGGCGTTTTCGTCGTTGGCCAGCCCACCGCCGTCGTTCTTTGCAGGGAACACCGGCAGCTTCAGGGCGCCCGGCTCCACCACCACGAGACGGGAACGCTGGATGGGCGCAAGCCCGAACGCCTCGGCGAACGCGGCCCCGGGAGTGCCCGGCTGCACCTTCGCGCGCAGCCTGGTAACGCCCGACGGCGCCTGCTCGGCTTCGCGGCGCAGCATGGTCAGGAGCGTCGCACCGATGCCGGCGCGGCGGTGATCGCGCGCCACCTCGATGTAGGTCCACAGCCGCTCCGGGTGCAGCGAGGCTTCGTAGACGACGCCCGCCGCCACCGGAATGCCGATGCCGTCAATGACGTCCTCGGCCACGATGCAGCGACGCCACGGCGTGCCGTCCGTACCATCCGAGGAGACGGCCAGGGCGCCGCGGAACTGCCGGGCCTGTTCGGTCTCCGGGCCGCCCCAGACTTCCAGCAGCGTCAGGTCATCGCCCTCAAGCCATTCGCGGTATTCGATGGCCATGCTCAGGCGCCGATCAGGCGGGCGGCCAGGTAGCCTTCCACCTTGTCCAGCGAGACGCGTTCCTGGCTCATGGTGTCGCGTTCGCGGATGGTCACGGCCTGGTCCTCGAGGGTGTCGAAGTCCACAGTGATGCAGAACGGGGTGCCGATCTCATCCTGGCGGCGGTAGCGGCGGCCGATCGCGCCGGCGTCGTCGAAGTCGATGTTCCAGTTCTTACGCAGCTGCGCGCCCAGGTCCTTGGCCTTCGGCGAGAGGTCCTCGTTGCGGCTCAGCGGCAGCACCGCAGCCTTGACGGGAGCCAGGCGCGGGTCAAGGCGCAGGACGGTACGGACGTCGACGCCGCCCTTGGCGTTGGGTGCCTCGTCTTCGGTGTACGCATCCACCAGGAACGCCATGAAGGAACGGGTCAGGCCGGCGGCCGGCTCGATCACGTACGGGGTGTAGCGCTCGTTGGTGGCCTGGTTGAAGTAGCTCAGGTCCTGGCCGGAAGCCTTGGAGTGCGTGGAGAGGTCAAAGTCCGTGCGGTTGGCGATGCCTTCGAGCTCGCCCCATTCGGAGCCCTGGAAGCCGAAGCGGTATTCGATGTCCGTGGTGCCCTTGGAGTAGTGGCTCAGCTTTTCCAGCGGGTGTTCGAAGAAGCGCAGGTTCTCTTCCCGGATGCCCAGGCTGGTGTACCAGGACATGCGCTCTTTCATCCAGTACTGGTGCCAGTCTTCGTCCGTGCCGGGCTCGACGAAGAATTCCATTTCCATCTGCTCGAACTCACGGGTGCGGAAAATGAAGTTGCCGGGCGTGATCTCGTTGCGGAAGGACTTGCCGATCTGGCCGATGCCGAACGGCGGCTTCTTGCGGGATGTGGTGAGTACGTTGCTGAAGTTCACAAAAATTCCCTGGGCCGTTTCCGGGCGCAGGTAGTGCATGCCCTCCTCGTTGGCCACCGGGCCGAGGAAGGTTTTGAGCAGGCCGGAGAATTCCTGGGGTTCGGTCCATTCGCCTCGGGTGCCGCAGTTGACGCAGGCAATGTCCTTGAGGCCGTTCTCGGCGGGGCGGCCCTTCTTTTCCTCGTACTCTTCCTCGAGGTGGTCAGCACGGTAGCGCTTGTGGCAGGAAAGGCACTCAACGAGCGGGTCCGAGAAGACGTCAACGTGGCCGGAAGCCTCCCATACCTGGCGGGGCAGGATGACGGAGGAATCCAGGCCCACCACGTCCTCGCGGCCGCGGACCATGGACTGCCACCACTGGCGCTTGATGTTTTCCTTCAGCTCAGCGCCGAGGGGTCCGTAGTCCCAGGCAGAGCGAGAGCCTCCGTAGATCTCACCGGCCTGGAACACAAAACCCCTTCGTTTGGAAAGGGAAATGACCTGGTCGAGTACGGATTTTGCTGCCATGGTGGACTCCAATTTCTACAGGGCCGCTGGGTGCGGTCCGCGGGTATCTGGCCCCGCTGCACGTGCGTGCATCACCGCTGGGTGCGGGCGGGGCGGGCGAAGGAACAAGATGCAGAGAACTGCGTGTCCTAGCCTACCGGCCGCTGCCTCCGGAAGGCGCCCGGCGAAGGCACTCACCCCCGGAAGGCACCCCGCGGCCACGGCAGTGTGGCCAGGATGATGGCCGCCAGGGTCAGCATTGTGCCCAGGACGGTGGCCGGGGCCACGATGCTCCCGGGGGCCGGCACCAAGAGGTCCAGCCCCAGCGATCCCAAAAGCTGTCCGGCGATCATGCCGAGCCCTGTCACCAGCACTCCCAGGCTGCGTACCAGCAGCGCACCCAGGCCGATGAACACGCAGCCCATGGGCCCGCCCAGGTAGTACCACCACTCGGCCGGCAACGGATTGCCCGGCCCAAACACAGCCACCTTGATGGCCAAGGCAATCCACAGGAACACCGCGCCGGCCACGAAGTTCACCAGTGTGGCGGCGATGGGCGAACCGTAGTGGACTGTCGCCGTCCCGTTCATGGCCTGCTGGAAACTCATCAGGAACCCGGCCAGGAGAGGCAGGATCAACGGCAAGATCAAGGTCTCCACCCCGCCTCCGCCCTCAGCAGAAGCGCCTGGGGCGCCCGGCGAACCGGCCAGCCGCGGCGAAACCGCCCAGGCGACGGCGGCAACCGTCAGCACGCACCCGATGACCCGCATGGGAGTCACGGCCCTCTTGCCGGCAGGTCCGATGCCCAGCCGGTCCACCAACAGCCCGCTCAGCGTTTGCCCGGTCACGGCGGCGACGGTAAACAGTGCAACGCCCAGGATGCCCACTGTGAAGGACTGCGCGAAGACAAAAAGGGCACCGATTCCGCCTGCCAGCACATACGCGGGCGGGAATGCCCGGGTCCGGACCGCCGGCAGGATCCTGGCCAGGCCGGCACGGCCGCTGGGCAGGATCAGGGAGATCAGGATCATCACTACCAGGCCGGTACTGAACCCCACCGCTGCCGCGGCGATGCCGTCGTTGAGCCGGACGCCGAGGGCGCCGTTGATCCGGGCCTGGACGGGAATGGCCAGCCCCGCCCCGACGGCCAGCGGGAGCCCCGCGAACCGCGGCAGCCGTGGGGTGTGGGTCATTGGATTCACCTTCCGTCAGGCATTATTACTTGTATGAGCAACCAGGACATTCAAGAGATCCCCATCCGCGACAGCATGATCCGGCTTGGCCAGCTCCTGAAGCTCGCCAGCCTGGTGGAGGACGGCGTGGAGGCCGCCGAGCTGATCAAGAACGGACTCGTCAAGGTCAACGGCGAGATCGAGGACCGCCGCGGACGCCAGCTGCACAACGGCGATACCGTCACCACCAACGGGCAGACCGTCAAGGTCGTGGCCCCCGAAGCCTGATTCTCGGGCATGACTCGGCCAGGACAACGTCAGCGGCCGGCGGCACTGTGCCGCCGGCCGCCGTCGTACGTTTATTTGTTCAGCACCTCGTGCGTCAGGAACTCGGAGACGTGCCCGATTTCCTGCTGGTTGATGCCATGCCACATGCCCGCGTAGAGCACCTTGGTGAGCTTGACGTGCCCACGCACCCAGCCCATGGTGTACTCGATTTTGTCCGGGGTGATCACGGGGTCCTGCTGGTCCCGGCCCCAGAAGAGCGGCACTGTGCCGTCCAGTTCGACATCTTTGAAGGTGGGGTCGCCGTCCGCGTTGACCACAAAACCTGAGAGCCCGACGACGGCGGCATAGTCAGCGGGGCGCTGCCGGAGCAGCGTGGTGGCCATGGCCATTCCCATGGAAAAGCCGAGCAGCGTCACCGTCGGGTGGTCGGCTTTGACGGTGTCAATCCAGTCCTGCACGTACACGGCTGCGGCTTTGACGGCATCGAGCGTGTATTCGATGGAGGCCGTCAGGGGGAACCACATAAATCCGGGGCCGGTAACAAGGGGCGCCCGGAGTGAGGCAACAACAAAATCCTCGGGAAGCATATCCGCCAGGCTCAGCAAGTCCTGCTCGTTGGCGCCGTAGCCGTGCAGCAGCACCAGCAGCGGCTTTCCGGAGCGCTGGTCCTCCGGCCGGGACCACAGGACAACAGGGGCGGGAAATACTTCGGCGTCAGTCATGGTTTCCATTCTTACAGCTACCCGGTGGTAACTACCTACGGTGGCGTAGCTTGAGAGGGAAGAGGCAGGATAGGACCGTGAATGACGCGAAAGCCATGCAGAGTCCGCCCACGGCCACGGAAGCCCACCCGTGGAGCCGCTACGTAGCGATGGGAGATTCGTTCACGGAGGGCATCGGCGACCCGGACCCAACCAGCCCCGGCGGTTTCCGTGGCTGGGCAGACCGTGTGGCCGAGGAACTGGGCCGGGGCCAGACGGACTTCGCCTACGCCAACCTGGCCGTCCGCGGCCGGCTCCTGCAGCAGATCGTGGACCAGCAGCTCGCCCCGTGCCTGTCCCTTAAACCGGACCTGGTGACCCTATCCGCCGGCGGCAACGACCTCATCAGGCCCGGCGGCGACCCCGACGCCCTCGCCGAAAAACTTGATTCAGTGGTCCAGATCCTGGCCATGGGCGGCGCCACGGTGGTGCTGTTCAACGGTCCGGATACCGGTTCCTCGGTGCTGGGACGGATCCGCAGCAAGGTGGCGATCTACAACGAGAACCTGCGCACCGTGGCGGCCCGCCATGATGCCATCATCGCCGACATGTGGTCGCTCAAGCAGCTGAACGATCCGCAGATGTGGGGCGAGGACCGCCTGCATTTTTCGCCGTTGGGGCACCACACCATCGCCGCCATGGTGCTGGAATCGCTTAACGTGAACCACACCCTCGAGCCGCTCCGGCCCAAGCCGGTGCCGGTCCGCACCTGGCGGGCAGCCCGCTCCGAGGACCTGGTGTGGGCCCGTGAGTATTTTGTTCCGTGGGTGGTGCGGAGGTTGCGCAAGCGTTCCTCCGGCGACGGAATCACCGCAAAACGTCCGACGCCGGGCCCTGTGTTCGGCCCGGGCGTTCCGTTGGGTTCCGGCGAGGGGCCGCTGGGCACCACCGACGCCCGGCGCTAGGGGCGGCCCGGGTGGGTGTGGCACGGCAGCACGGCAGCACGGCAGCACGGCATGATGTGGCACGGCAGCACGGTGACGCAGGCGGCCATGGATCCGGATGAGGTGGTGCGGCGGCGGCTTTATGCCCAGCGGCTGCGCGGGCCCGGCCTGGGCTCCCCGGCGGACGCCGTCCGGCGCCTCCTGGCTGTCCAGGCGCAGGAGTTCCCTTACGCCCGCTGGAGCGTGGTTCAACGGACCGGTCTTGGTTCTGCTTCCGGGGCCTCCGCTGAACGTGGCGCTGGCGCTGCTCACGTGCCCACTGCCATGGACGTGGAGCAGGCGGTGTCCGACGGACGCGTCCTGCGCACCCATATCCTGCGGCCTACCTGGCATTTTGTGCATCGGGAGGACCTTCGCTGGCTCACGGCATTGTCCGCCCCGCGGCTTCACCAGGGTAACGCCGGCATGTACCGGCGGACCGGGATTGAGGCCGACGCCGCTGACCGGAGCGGGCAGGTCCTGGCCGACGCCGTCCGGGGAGGGCGGCACCTGACCCGGGAACAGCTGGCCGTGCGGCTTCAGGACGAAGGGTTCGCGGCCACCGGCTTCGGGCTGGCCTACCTGATCATGCACGCCGAGATCAGCGGCCTCCTGGCCAGCGGGACGCCGGTACGCAGTCGGGGTGGTGCCCTGAAGCAGACCTACGCCCTCTTTGACGAGCGCGTGCCTGCCGGCCCGGCCATGCCGCCCACCCGGGCCGAAGCGCTCGGCGAGTTGGTCCACCGCTACTTCACGAGCCGCGGGCCGGCCACGGTCAAGGACTGCGCCGACTGGTCCGGACTCACCATGGCCGACGTGCGGCTCGGCCTTCAACAGTCCCTGGCGGCGGCTCCCGAGACGCTGGCAACGGTGGTGATCGACGGCGTCGTGCATTATTTCGACGACGGGGCGGACGGCGGCGATGCCACGTCAGCGGCAGGACCGCGGATCGACCTGATCCAGTGCTACGACGAATACGTGATGGGCTATTCAGCCACGCGGCATTATCTGGGAGGCACCGCCCCGGCGTTTCCGGTGGCCGGGGCGCCGATTCATGTGGTGCTGCTCGACGGGCGGATGGCCGGCTGCTGGCGCCACACTTTGTTCGCCGGCCGCTGTGAGCTGGATATCCGTCTGTTCGCTGGCGCGGACCCGGCTCTGGACGCGGCCGTGCAGGACGCCGTGGACCGGTATGGGGCCTTCCTGGGGATCCCGGCCGTCCGTGTGGGCGCCGGGGTTAAGCTGGAAGGACACATATGAGAGGCGCTACACCGTGAACAGCTTGTTTTTCTGGATCATCATTCTGTCCTTCGTGGTACCGATGGCGATGCGGATGTACCGGAAATCCGTGAACAAACGGAACCAGGACCAGAGCTTTTCCGGGCGCTACCCCGAGCAGTTTCCCGGCGGCGGGCAGTACCCGGGCAGCGAACAGTACCCGGGGCCGCAGAGCAAGCAGCCCCGTGACGGCTACACGCAGCAGGACTACATGAGCGGCGGCTACCGCCAGATCATGAGCCCGCAGCCCCTGCCGCCGAGCCAGCCGCTGCCGCCCATGCAGCCGATGCCTTCCGCGGACCAGCAGTTTCCGCCGTACGGCCAGCCGCAACCTGACCCCCAGCCGGCGCCGGAGCAGCGCGCGGAAGCACCGCAGCAGCCTGCCGCCCCCGGCATTCCCCTGCCGCCGTCGGGCCCGCAGGGGTACCGCGCCCGGAAACTGGCCGAACTCGACCAGCAGTACAGCAACGGCGAGCTGGCCATGGAGGACTACATGAAGCGCCGCTCCGACATCATGAACGGCTAACCACTTAACAGCGCGAACGTACAGTTGAGGCCCCGATCCGGGGTCACAACTGTCCGTTCGCGCCTAAGGGCAGGGGCCAGCGCTTAGACCAGGAAGGTGTTCCGGAGCTGGACGCCGAGCTGGCCGATCTCGGTCAGGAAGCCGTCGTGGCCGATCGGAGCCTCAATAACGTGCACATCCACGTCACCCGGGAGCGCAACAGCCAGTTCACGGGATTGGGACGGAAAGTACAGCCGGTCACTGTCCACGGCGGCCACGAAGAACCTGGCGGTGGCCCGGCCCAAGGCTTCATCCAGGGTACCCCGCCCGCGGCAGACGTCGTGGCTCATCAGTGCGTCGGTGATGGCGATGTAGCTGTTGGCATCAAAGCGGCGAACCAGCTTTTTGCCCTGGTGGTCCAGGTAGCTTTCCACCTGGTAGCGGCCCCGCTCCCCCAACGCAGCCGCCTGGAACGGTGATTCCGGGTGCTGGGCCGACCGTCCGAAGCGGCCATCGAATTCCTCGGCGGAGCGGTAGGTGATGTGCGCAATGCGCCGCGCCAGCGCCAGCCCGTCCTCCGGCAGCGGACCGCCATAGTAGTCGCCGTCGTTAAAATTGCTGTCCTGGCGGATGGCGAGCGTCTGGGCCTGGGCGAACGCGATCTGTTCGGCCGTGCTAGCGGCACCGATCGAGATAACGGCGCACCGCTGGACCCGTTCCGGGTAGGTGACTGCCCACTCCAGCGCCCGTGCGCCGCCCATGGAGCCGCCCAGCACGGCGTACCAGCTAAGGATGCCCAGCTGGTCAGCCAGCCTGGCCTCAGCTGCCGTGGTGTCCCGCAGTGTTACCAGTGGGAACCGTGACCCCCACGGCTTGCCGTCCGGGGCAACCGAGGACGGCCCGGTGGAGCCGTAACAGCCACCCACAATGTTGATGGAGACCACAAAGAACCGGTCCGTGTCCACCGGCGCGCCGGGTCCGGCCAGCTGTTCCCACCAGCCGGGCTCGTCACTGTCGCCGCGTGTCACGTGCGTGCTGCCGGTCAGGGCGTGCTCAATCAGGACCGCGTTGGAGCCGTCCGCGTTGAGGGTGCCCCACGTTTCATAGCCGAGGGTGACGTCCGGGAGGTAACCGCCGGCTTCGAGCTCAAGTCCGCCGATGCTGGCGTAGCGGACCACGCCGTTTCCGGGTGCTGCAGTACGGGAAATGGTGATCGTCATGGAAGGACCTTTTCTATGCGCTTGCCCACCGTCAATTGACCGGCAGGCCAGGTCCTCACCCGGGGCACCCCGCCGCAAAAGAGGGTTGCCGGCCAGCAAGCCGGGGCTGTCGCTGGCACTCATGACCTGCTTCGAGTGTACGAACAGCCCCGGCCTATGGCTAAGCGTGTGACTGGTTGTGACTTTACGGAGCCCTACTGCTGCTGGCTTCCCGCGTCTTTGTCAGGGTCCGCCGCACCCTTGGCCGCCCGGAACCCGGCCTCAAGGTCGGCGAGGATGTCATCGATGTGTTCGATGCCCACAGACAAACGCACGAGTCCCGGGGTGACCCCGGCGATAGCCTGCTGCTCGGGCGAGAGCTGGCTGTGCGTGGTTGATGCCGGGTGGATCACCAGTGAACGGACGTCCCCGATGTTGGCCACGTGGGAGTGCAGCTCCAGGGCGTCCACGAAGCGCTTCCCTGCCTCTGCGCCCCCGGCCAGGTTGAACGCCACCACCGCACCAGTGCCCTTGGGCCCATATTTGCGGCCGCGCTCGTACCAGGGGCTGGAGGGCAGCCCCGCATAGGCGACGGATTCGACGTCGTCCCTCGCCTCTAGCCACTGGGCGACGTCGACGGCGTTAGCCACGTGCCGCTCCACCCGCAGGCTCAGTGTCTCCAGGCCCTGGGCGATAAGGAAGGCGTTGAAGGGTGACACCGCCGAGCCGAGGTCACGGAGCAGCTGGACGCG
The DNA here is from genome assembly GCF_055412785.1 of Pseudarthrobacter lactosi. Lineage (NCBI taxonomy): Bacteria > Bacillati > Actinomycetota > Actinomycetes > Micrococcales > Micrococcaceae > Pseudarthrobacter > Pseudarthrobacter lactosi. Next base: position 616,418 of record NZ_JBVAYS010000002.1, on the reverse strand, counting down.
CGCCTTCAGGATGTAGGACAGATTGGCGCCGAGTGCTCCGTCTGCCCCGAGGTCACGGGCGTAGACCAGCCCGTTGTACGTGGGGTCCGGGGTGTTGAAGCCCGGGAAACGTTCCGGGTCCGCGCCGAAGTCGAAATTGCCGGAGTCCACAATCACGCCGGCAATGGCCGAGCCGTGCCCGCCGAGGTACTTGGTGGCGGAGTGGACCACAATGTCCGCGCCCCATTCGAGCGGGCGGATGAGGTAGGGCGTGGAGAGGGTGTTGTCCACCACGAGAGGCACGCCGGCGTTGTGGGCGGTCCGGGACACACCCTCGATGTCCAGCACGTCCTGGCGGGGGTTGGAGACCACTTCGGCGAAGAAGAGCTTGGTATTGGGCTGGACGGCGTCGCGCCAATGGTCCAGGTTGTCAGGGTCGGCCACAAACGTGACGGAAATGCCGAACTTCTTGAGGGTGTGCGCCAGGAGGTTATACGTCCCGCCGTAGAGGCTGGGGCTGGCCACGACGTGGTCGCCGGCTTCGGCGATGTTCAGGATGGCAAACGTTTCAGCGGCCTGCCCCGAGCTCAGCAGCAATGCCGCGAGTCCGCCCTCAAGGCTGGCAATCCGCTGTTCCACAGCATCCTGTGTGGGGTTGCCGATGCGGGTGTAGATTGGTGCGAGCTCCGCGAGGGCAAACCGGTTGGCGGCGCTTTCGGCACTCGGGAAGACGAACGACGTCGTCTGGTAAATCGGGAGCGCCCGCGCGCCGGTGGCGCTGTCCGGTTCCTGGCCTGCGTGGATCTGGCGGGTTTCGAAAGACCATCCGTTCGACATTCAATACTCCTTGACGTGGCGTGGCACTGCTCGGTTGCGTTCAGTGTAGGAAGACTTTCCCTCACGGGAACAGGATTGTGACGAACGTGGTCAGCCGGCCGCTTCTTCTCCCTGCTTTCCTGCGGAATGTCCACTCGTGACGCGACAGATTCCGGTAAGGCTACCCTTAGCTGAGAGCCGGATCACAAAGTGCCAAGATGATGGCATGCGCATGGATCACGTCTCTTACGCCTGTGAACAAGATGGCCTCGTTGCCACCACCGAACGTATTTCGTCCGCCCTCGGCGTTGAAGCCGTGAAGGGTGGCGTGCACCCCCGGTTTGGAACCCGGAACATGATTATTCCCCTAGCCGGCCACAAGTATCTGGAAGTGGTGGAGGTTCTCAACCACCCGGCGTCGGACAAGGCTCCCTTCGGGCAGGCTGTCCGGGCGCGGTCCGAAGCCGGCGGCGGCTGGATGGGCTGGTGCGTCGAAGTGGACGACCTCGCTCCGTTCGAAGACCGCCTTGGCCGTGCCGCCGTCAACGGCAACCGCAAGTTCCCGGACGGCCGCGAGCTGGTCTGGAAGCAGATCGGCATCCTGGGCCTGATCGCGGACCCCCAGGTCCCGTACATGCTCAAGTGGGAGGGTGACCCTGCCCTCCACCCGTCCAACGCCTATGAGAGCCACGTCAAGATGAGCTGCCTGACCATAGCCGGTTCCGCCGAACGTGTGACGGAATGGCTGGGTGAGCCCGTCGAGAAGCCGTTGGAGGACGTAGCTGTTGACTGGGTGGCTCCGCATGGAACCCCGGGCATCCTGTCAGTGACCTTCGAAACCGCTACCGGAGCAGTCACCATCTGATTGCACCTTCCATAGCTTCGGCCGCCATCAGCGGGTGCCAATGATGCCACCCACCGATGGCGGCCGAATTCTTTTAGGCCAGACCTATCGCTAGACCCTATTGAAGACACCTGTGCCGCACGGGAACCATAGCCGTCTTACCCCAGGCCCACCGCCCGGCCGAAGAGGCTGAAGCCGACGAAGGCAACAATGTCCAGCAGGGCATGCGCGATGACCAGCGGCATCACCCGCTTGGTCTTTGTATAGAGCCAGGCAAACACCACCCCCATCACGGCGTTGCCGATGAACGGCCCGAAGCCCTGGTACAGGTGGTAGCTGCCGCGGAGCATCGAGCTGGCGAAGATGGCCAGCGGCATGCTCCAGCCGAACTTGCCGAAGCGGTCCAGGAGGTAGCCCACCACGATGACTTCTTCCACGACGGCGTGCCGCAGCGCGGACAGGATCAGGACGGGGACGGTCCACCAGTACGAGTCGAGTGCGCTGGGGATGATGGCAGTGGTGATCCCGAGGGCACGTCCCGCGGCATAAAGGCCCAGCGAAGGAATTCCGATCAGGGCTGCGAGGCCAAGACCTTGCAGCAGGTCACGGCCCGGCCTGGCGAAGTTGAACCCCAGCTTCCGGAAGGCCGAACTTCCGTGAGCACATGCGCCGGTACTGGATTGCCGCTGGTCCGTGAGGAAGTAGATGACCAGCAGCACTGGCACCAGGGCGAAAATAATATCGAGCAGCTGATAGGTGAGGTCGAAGTATTCGCGCGGGCTCTGTGACCGGTTCAGGGTTGACGTGCCTTCGGCCAGCGGTGCACGCGTCATCTTGTCCAGCAGCTGCACCACCGAGTAGACGGCGGACTGCCCCAGGGAAAGACCCAGCACAATCCAGACTTCAATCCGCAGCCGACGGCGGGAGGGAACCAACATGGTTCCATCTTGCCTGTAGTTTCTGGTTCTTCGCTGATTAGGGTGGCCAGCTCGCCCGAACTCACCAAAAGTGCGAGAGCGTCCGCCAAAAACGCGCCAAAAGTGAGAGAGCGTCCGGGGTGGGGGCACCTATGCTTGGGGCTTATGAGCGCGCCAGGGAAAATCTTCATGATCCGGCACGGCCAGTCCGCGGCCAACGTCGATACGTCCATCTACAACCGGGTCCCGGACTACCGGATTCCGCTGACGCCCCAGGGCCTGGCCCAGGCCAGGGCGGCCGGGGAACGGATCCGCCGTGAGCTGGACGGGCGCCAGGTCTGCGTCTACGTTTCCCCCTACCTTCGGGCGCACCAGACACTGGAGGCGCTCAACCTGGGCAATCTCACCGAACGGGTCATCGAAGAACCGCGCCTCCGTGAGCAGGACTGGGCCAATTTCCAGATCACCGGCGACATCGAGGACCAGAAGGAACTCCGCAACGCCTACGGCCATTTCTTCTACCGGTTCCGGGAGGGCGAATCCGGCTCCGACGTTTACGACCGGATCTCCTCGTTTATGGAGACGCTCTACCGTCATTGGTCCAAGCCGGACTACGCCCCCAACACCCTGCTGGTGACCCACGGGCTCACCATGCGGCTGTTCTGCATGCGCTGGTTCCACTGGTCCGTGGAGTACTTCGAATCACTCAACAACCCGGACAACGCCGCCGTGCGGACCCTTCTGCAAACGGACCTGGGCAAGTACGAACTCGACGTTCCGTTCAGCCAGTGGGTGGACCGCCGGGTGGACGAGACCGTCCTGGATGCGCCGCCGATGATCTTCTAGGGTTTGTTGCCGGCGCCTAGTTGCGCTTAGTGCGGGGCCACGATCACTTCGGTGCCATTGGCTTCGAACGCGGCTTTGTCCTCGGCGGAGATACCGGAGTCGGTGATCAGGCGGTTGAACGCGTAGCCGTCCATGGTGGCGAACGCACGGACACCCACCTTGGAGGAGTCGGCCAGCACATAGGAGATCCGGGCCCGGCTGGCCAGCAGGGCATTGACTGATGCCTCGCCCTCCCCCGTGTTCGTCGGACCGACCTCGGGGTCGATGCCGTTCACGCCGATAAAGGCAATGTCCATAACCACCTTCTGCATGATGATGTCGGTGTACGGTCCCACCAGTTCGTACGAGCGGGGATTCAGGATGCCGCCGGTGACCATGACTTTGATGTTGGGGCGGACAGCCAACTGCGCAGCGATGTTGATGGCATTGGTGACCACCGTCAGGGTGGACTGGTGGGCGGGAGCATTGAGGTCCTCGCGCGTGGCGAGGATCTGCGCCAACGCCGTGCTGGTGGTGCCGCCGCACAGCCCGATCACCGCGCCCGGGAAAATAAGTGCCGAGGCAGCTTGGGCGATCTGTTCCTTGGCGTCGGCGTGGTCATCACGGTTGTACCGCCCGGGGAGGTCGTAGGCCAAGGCCCCGGTGGTGGCCCCGCCCCTGGTCCGGGTCAGGAGCCGCCGCTTGGCCAGGCTGTCCAGGTCCCGCCGCGCCGTGGCCGGCGAGACCCCAAGCTGCGTCACAATCTCCTCCACCTCCACCTGACCAGTCTTCGCGAGGATGTCCAGGATGGCCGTCAGGCGGTCAGTGCGGGTCATGGGGGCCTCTCAGCATCGATCAGTCAAAGCGTTAAACAGTCACCCAAATATGACGTTATCTGATCATAGCAGCCACAAATGATCACTTTGCGATCACCGAGCGCGTTCCCTGCTAGCGTGCCCGCGCGCCGGCCCGCCACACGGCGTACGTGAGGGGCATGCCCGGGCGGTAGGCGAGATGCGTCGCTGAGGGGGCGTTGAGCATGTGCAGGTCGGCACGGTGCCCGACGGCGAGCGAACCCACCGCCCGTGCGCCGTCGGCGTCGTGCCCTGCCTCCCGGTGCAGCGCCAGCGCGCCGCCATACGTCGCGGCGCGTACCGCTTCGTGGACGCTGAGCCGCATCTGCAGCACGGCCGTCGCCACGTTGAACGCCATGGAGCTGGTGTACGAGGTACCCGGGTTGCAGTTGGACGCCAGCGCCACCTGAGCCCCGGCATCCAACAGTTCACGCCCCGGGGCCAGCGGCTGCCGGGTGGAGAGATCGCAGGCCGGGAGGCAGGTTGCCACGGTGCCGCGGGTCCCTGTGCCGGTTCCCGGGTTCCAGCCGGACCAGCTGTCCGCCAGGGCCGCCACGTCACGGGCCGACAGGTAGTTCACGTGGTCCACGCTGGCTGCCCCGAATTCCACCGCGAGCTGCACACCGGGACCTTCGCCGAGCTGGTTGCCGTGGACGCGGATCCCCAGTCCAGCGGCCCGGCACGCCGCCAGCACACGGCGGGACTGCTCGGCAGTGAAGGCACCTTCCTCGCAGAACACGTCCGCCCACCGGACGTACGGCCTGACGGCGTCAAGCATGGGCCCGCAGACGAGATCGGTGTAGGACTCCGCGTCCGTCCCCGCGGGGACAAGGTGGGCGCCCAGGTAGGTGACTTCGTCTGCGACCGTGGAGGCGATCCGGGCGCTCCGGGCCTCATGCTCAATATCCAGCCCATACCCGGTCTTGGTTTCGAGGTAGGTGGTGCCCTGCGACACCGCTTCGGACACGCGCGCTATCGCCAGCCGGGTGAGGTCGAAATCGGACGCGCGCCGGGTGGCGTCCATGGTGACGGCGATACCACCAGCCGAATACGATTCCCCGGCCATCCGCGCCTCAAACTCCGCAGTGCGGTCCCCGGCGAAGACCAGATGCGTGTGCGAATCCACCCAGCCCGGCAAAACGGCCCGGCCGCCGGCGTCCACGGCGTCATCGGCCGCCGGCGCATCCGCGGCGGAACCGAGCCAGGCAATCCGTTCGCCCTCGATCACCACCGCGGCCTTCTTCAGGACGCGGTGGTCCAGGTCCTGGGTCATCAGCTCGGCGATGTTGGTAATCAGGGTGCTCATGGGTTCCATTGTTCAGCGCCGGATGGACCAGCGCGTGGCCGCCAGCGCCTCCACTGTCCGGGATGCCGGACGGTGGGCCGGAGCGGGACCGTGTCCCGCGCTGTGCCCGGCTCTGTTCCCGGCGTCCTGTCCGGCCAGGATCTGCGCGACGGCCAGCTCCGCCATGGCCGATGACGTCTGGAAGCCATACCCGCCCTGACCGGCAAGCCAGTAGAACCCCGGGGCTTCGGCGTCGAACCCGGCTACCGGGACGCCGTCAGCCGCCTCGGTCCGGAGCCCCGTCCACGCACTCCGGACTCCGCGGATTCCCAACGTGGTCAGCCCGTTCAGCTTCACGATCAGCCGCTCGACATCGCCGGGCCGCGGCCGGGCGTCCTCGGGCCCGCTGGGCACCGATTCCGACGGCGAGATCAGCACCTCGGTGCCTTCCCGGCGGAAATAGAACGTATTGTCCGCTGCAGCCACCATGGGGCTTTGCTCGGGAAGGGGATGTTCGACGTCGACAATCGCCGCGGTGCGCCGGTACGGCTGCAGCCCGAGCTTCTCCACGCCGCTGATCACGGCGAGTTCGTCGGCCCAGGCGCCGGCGGCGTTGACCAGCACACCGGCTCCGAAGGCTTCCTGCCCGGCGCCGATCTCCCAGCCGGAGCCGAGCCGCTGGGCGGAATATACGCGGGCGCCGGTGATGATGTCGACGCCGGCGCCCGCAGCCTGCTGCCGGTGGTCGGCAAGCAGCAGCGGGGCGTTGCAGCCGAAGGATCCGGTGTCCAGGCCTGCTGCGGAGAAAGCCCCCGGGACCAGGGCGGGGCACAACTCCATCGCCCGTTCGAGCGGGATGGCATTCATGTGGCCGCTGGCTTCGGCGCGGACAGACTCTTCCGTGCCGATGAGCATAAAGCTCCGCGGTGTCAGGACAGGTTCGGGCAGTTCCGCGTCCCGGGCCGCCATCAGTTCCAGGGTCCGGACTGTGAGCTCCTGGACCACCTCAGGGCCGTAGCTCGGAATCAGCTGGCGGGCGGAGCGGGAGGACGTGTGATACGCCAGCTCCTGCTCCGCCTCCACCAGCGCCACGCTGCAGCTGCCCGCGAGCGCGGACGCCAGGGACAGGCCGGCGATGCCGCCGCCCACAATCAGGACGTCGTAGTGTGCTGCCATGGCTCCATCCTTGCAGAGTTGACCTGCGGCCGCGCCGCGCACCCGCCGGGCGTTTAGCCGCGCTGGGTTAACCCGGCTGGGCTAACCGGTGGGGTTAGCCTGCTACTGCGGCACGGCTGGCGACGAACGCACCCACGCACGCTTCGACGTCGTCCGCTGAGTGCGACGCCGAAAGCTGCACGCGGATCCGGGCGGCGCCGCGCGGGACCACCGGGAAGCTGAACGCGGTGACGAAAACGCCGTGCTGGAGCATCTGGTCCGCCACCTTGGCGGCCATCACGGCATCCCCGAACATCACGGGAACAATCGCGTGTTCGCCGACCAGGAGTTCGAAGCCCTCCTCCGTCATCCGGCGGCGGAACAGGCGGGCGTTCTCGAACAGCCGGGTGCGCAGGTCGCCGGAATTCTCCACCAGGTCAAGGGCCTTGATGGTGGCGGCGACGATCGCGGGGGCCAGGGAGTTGGAGAACAGGTACGGGCGGGCCTTCTGGCGGAGCATGGCCACCACTTCGCTGCGGCCGGACACATAGCCGCCGGACGCTCCGCCCAGGGCTTTGCCGAACGTTCCGGTGTAGATGTCCACGCGCGCGGACACGCCGGCGTGCTCGGGGGTTCCGGCGCCGGTGGCGCCCATAAAGCCGACGGCGTGGGAATCGTCCACCATCACCAGGGCGTCGTGCTTCTCGGCGAGGTCGCAGATAGCTTCCAGCGGTGCCAGGTAGCCGTCCATGGAGAACACGCCGTCGGTGACGATGATCTTGCGCCGGGCGGGCTTGTCCTGTGTCGATGCCTCTACGAGCTTGGCCTCGAGGTCCGCCATGTCCTGGTTGGCGTAGCGGAACCGCTGGGCCTTGCAGAGCCGGATACCGTCGATGATGGAGGCGTGATTGAGGGCATCGGAGATGATGGCGTCCTCGGGGCCGAAGAGGGATTCGAAGACGCCGCCGTTGGCATCAAAGCAGCTGGAGAACAGGATGGTGTCCTCGGTGCCGAGGAACCTGGAGACCCTGGCTTCCAGTTCCAGGTGCAGGTCCTGGGTGCCGCAAATGAAGCGGACGCTGGCCATGCCGAAGCCACGTGAGTCCATGGCCTCCTTGGCCGCGGCGATGATGTCCGGGTGGTCCGCGAGGCCCAGGTAGTTGTTGGCGCAGAAGTTCAGGACAGTGGCGCCCGGTTCCCCGATCTGCCCGGCCGTGATGTGGCTGGACTGCGGGGAGTTGATGCTGCGTTCGGTTTTGAAGAGACCGGCGGTGCGGATGTCGTCCAGCTCAGCCTGCAGCTGGTCCTTGATGGAGGTGTACATGGTGCTCCTTAGAGTTCGGTCCAGTCGAGGACAACTTTTCCGCCGACGCCGGCGCGGGCGGTGGCGAAGCCTTTTTCCCATTCTGCGGCCGGAAGCTTGTCCGTCACCACTGCTGAGATGCCCGCGTGCAGCACGGGGTTGGAGGAGAGCATCGCGCTCATGGCGTACCAGGTCTCATACATTTCCCGGCCGTAGATGCCCTTAAGCGTCAGCATGTGCGTGACCACTTTGCCCCAGTCGATGGTGATGTCCTGGCTGGGCAGGCCGAGCATGGCGATGCGGCCACCGTGGTTCATGTTGTTGATCATCTCCGGCAGGGCGGTGGGGTGGCCGGACATTTCCATCCCGATGTCGAAGCCCTCCCGCATGCCGAGTTCACGCTGGGCATCCTTGACGCGCGTGGTGGAGACGTCGATGGCCAGGTCCACGCCGAGCTGGCGTGCCAGGTCGAGCCGGGGCTTGGAGACATCGGTGATGGCGATCTTGCGTGCGCCGGCGTGGCGGGCCACCGCGATGGCCATCAGGCCAATGGGTCCCGCCCCGGTGATCAGCACGTCCTCGCCCACCAGGGGGAAACTGAGGGCGGTGTGGACAGCGTTGCCGAACGGATCGAAAATCGCGCCGAGCTCCGGGGTGATGGAGGGATCGTGGTGGACCCAGACGTTGGTCTCGGGAATGACCACGTACTCGGCGAAGGCGCCGTCCCGCTGCACGCCGACGCTGACGGTGTGGATGCACATCTGGCGGCGCCCCGCGCGGCAGTTCCGGCAGATCCCGCAGACCACGTGGCCTTCGCCCGATACCCGGTCCCCTACCTTGACGTCGCGGACGCCGTCGCCGATTTCCACTACTTCACCGTAGAACTCGTGGCCGGCGATGAGCGGCGCCTCGATCATGCTTTGTGCCCAGGCGTCCCAGGACTGGATGTGCAGGTCCGTGCCGCAGATCCCTGTGGTCATGACCCGGATCTTGACATCGCTGGGGCCGGCCTCGGGCTCGGGGCGGTCAACCAGCTCGAACCCGGCGTGTGCACCGGACTTGTAGAGTGCCTTCATTGGCTTCCTGACTGTTGGCAGCGACCCGCGGCCTGCGGGTGTGGTCTCCCTTTATTAGAGCCACTTAGAAGCATTAGCACAAGCACAATTCTCTCAATCGACGATGAAGCATTCTCTTATGCATAGACTGGGTGGATGGAAATTCATCAGCTGGAAATCCTCCGCGAACTTGGCGCCCTGGGCAGTGTGAAGGCGGTGGCGGAGACGCTGATGGTCACGCCGTCCGCGGTGTCCCAGCAACTGGCCCTGCTGCAGCGCAACATTGACGTTCCGCTGACCCGGAAAGAGGGCCGCAACCTGGTGCTGACGGAGGCCGGCCAGGTGCTCGCCGACGCAGGTGCCGCCGTCGTCAGTGCCATGGCCGACGCCCGGACCGCGATCGGCGCCTATCACGGCTCGCCCGTTGGCCCCGTGACCATCAGCGGATTCCACAGTGCCGGCCAGGCGCTGTTCGCGCCGCTTGCGCGCATGCTGGACGCTCCCGGCCAGCCGCGGATCCAGCTTTCCGACGAGGACGTGGCGCAGCAGGATTTCCCGGCGCTGACGGCGCGCTACGACCTGGTGCTGGCACACCGGATGGACCACAGCCCGCGCTGGCCCGCGGAGCGTGTTGCGGTGATTCCGCTGGCGCATGAACCGCTGGACGTTGCATTGCCGGCCGGGCATCCCCTGGCGGACCGGGACACCGTTACGGCGGCCGACGTCGTGGGCGAACCATGGGTGACCAGCCACACTGGCTACTCCCCCGCGGACGTCCTCTCCGCCGTGGCGGCCGTCTCCAGCAGGGAACTGAACATCATCCACCGGATCAACGACTACTCCACCGTGGCAGCGCTGGTGGCGGCGGGCGGGGTGGTGGGCCTGCTGCCGCGGCATACGGCGCGGCCCGTGCTCAACCCGGGCATTGTGCTGCGGCCGCTCGAGGGCATCAGCACCCGGCGGCGGATCGACATCCTGGCCCGCCCGGAGAACCTGAAGCGCCGCTCGGTGATGATTGTGTGCGAGGCGCTGCAGGCGATCATGACCGGGCTGGTGGAGGACAGCTGACCCTGCGCGCGGCTGGCCCAACTGAGTAGCACTAAGTGTCGTTTTGGAGGCTCAAAACGACACATCGCGCTACTTACTTGGGGCACAAACGGCTCGGGTTAGGGGTCAGGTCATCGGTCCTTGAGCTTACCCATCCCGTGGCCGCGTCCGTGAACGTTACCCAGGCCCAGGCCTTTGCCCATTCCCATCCCCTTACCTGGACCGGTTGGGGCGCCTTCCACGATCTGACGCGCCGTAGCGTTGTCGCCGCTCTTGACACCGGAGACCCTGACGGCCTCGCCTGCGGCAATTTCCGCGATGGTGACCTCTGAGCGCTTCAGCCGTTTGCCGTCGTCGCCCGTTGCCGGCGAACCGTCCGCGGCCGGGGCAGGGAACTTGATGATCTTGGTGTCCGCATTGACGGCGTAGGTCTGGGTGAAGCCGTCCTCACTCTTGACGGTGACCGAAGTTGAGCTGACAGCGTCCACGGTGCCCTGCTGGGTCAACTCGGTTTCGAACGTCCCGTCTGCCTTCTTCACCACACTCTCACTATGCAGGTGCTGCGGGCGCTGGGCCTTGTCCGGTTTATGCTGCCCCGGGGCCTTGTCCGACTTCCCCGGCGCAGATTCGGACGGAGACGGCGATGGCGTGTCCGCGGACCAGGCGATGGCGACGCCGGTGCCGGTCAGGGCCAGCGCCACCACACCGGCCAGCAGGACTTTGCGGAATCTCAACGGTTCTTGGACCGACATGGCCATTCCTCCCACAGCACCGGCAGGGCTCGGGCGCCCTGGATCTTCAGTCTAAATCCGGCAGGCCCCGCTGAACACGCGTACTTTTCGGCGGAAAGTGAGTACTTAAAGTCCAACTGGGTCGCAGCCGATGCGACCCAGTTGGGTTAAAACAAGTAGCTTGGCCGGCGCCTGAGCGCCCGATTAGGCCGGACTAGCCCTCGACGCCGAGCTTCGCGAGGATCAGCTCCTTGACGCGGCCGGCGTCGGCCTGCCCGCGGGTGGCCTTCATAACGCCGCCCACGATCGCGCCGATCGCCTGGAGTTTGCCGGCGCGGATCTTGTCCGCGACGTCCGGCTGGGCGACAAGTGCGGCATCGATGGCCTCGAGCAGGGGGCCGTCGTCGGAAACAACGGCCAGGCCGCGCTTCACCACGATCTCCGCCGGGGTGCCCTCGCCGGCGAGCACGCCGTCCAGGACCTCGGTGGCCATCTTGTTGTTGATCTTGCCGTCCTCCACCAGCTGGTTCAGCTCCACGATGGTGGCGGGCCGCACGCCCAGCTGGCCGGGATCGACGTCGGCGTTCTTGGCACGGCCAACGATCTCGCCCATCCACCACTTGCGGGCGACAGAGGCCGAGGCTCCTGCGGCGATGGTTTCCTCGATCTCATCCATCACGCCGGCGTTGACCACGTCGCGGAATTCCAAGTCCGAGTAGCCCCAGTCGGCCTGCAGGCGCTTGCGGCGCTCGGCCGGCGGCTCGGGCAGGGTGGCGCGGAGTTCCTCCACCCATTCGCGGGACGCCACGATCGGAACCAGGTCCGGCTCCGGGAAGTAGCGGTAGTCATCGGCGTCGGACTTGGGACGGCCCGACGTGGTGGTGCGGGTGTCCTCGTGCCAGTGGCGCGTTTCCTGAATGATCGGGTTGCCGGCGTCCAGGACGGCTGCGTGCCGCTGGATCTCGTAGCGGACGGCGTGTTCGACGGCGCGCAGCGAGTTGACGTTCTTCGTTTCGGAGCGGATGCCGAAGCGTTCGCGGCCGTGCGGGCGCAGCGACACGTTCGCGTCGCAACGGACGTTGCCGCGTTCCATCTTCGCGTCCGAGACGCCCAGGTTCTTGACGATCTCCCGGACGGCCGCCACATAGGCCTTGGCCAGTTCCGGGGCACGGGACCCGGCACCCTCGATGGGCTTGGTGACAATCTCCACCAGCGGAACGCCGGAGCGGTTGTAGTCCACCAGCGAGAAGTCGGCACCCTGGATACGGCCGGCGGCCCCACCCATGTGGGTCAGCTTTCCGGCGTCCTCTTCCATATGGGCGCGCTCGATCTCGACGCGGAAGATGGTCCCGTCCGAGAGTTCGATGTCCAGGTAACCGTCGTACGCGATCGGGTCCTCGTACTGTGACGTCTGGAAGTTCTTGGGAGTGTCCGGGTAGAAGTACTGCTTCCGCGCGAACGTGCAGGACTCAGCGATTTTGCAGTTCAGGGCAAGGCCGATCTTGATCGAGGACTCGATCGCGATCCTGTTGACCACCGGCAGCACGCCGGGCATGCCCAGGTCCACCTCGTTGACGTTGGTGTTCGGCGCGTCGCCGAAGACGTTGGGCGCGGAGGAGAACATCTTAGTCTTGGTGTTGAGCTCCACGTGGACCTCGAACCCCAGGACGGGATCGTACTTCTCCATGGCCTCTTCGAAGCTCAGGGTTGCGTCAGTGCTCATTATTTTGCCTCCTTGGCTTCAACAAGGGTCTCAACCAACACCGGTGCACGGTCCAGGAGCGGGCCGCCCCACTGTGCCTCGAGCAGGGATTCCAGGACAGCACCCACGCGGTAGAGCCGGGCGTCCTCGCGGGCCGGAGCCAGCAGTTGGATGCCGACCGGAAGGCCGTCCTCGTCAGCCAGGCCGCCGGGCAGGGTCAGCCCGGGCACGCCTGCCAGGTTGGCGGGGATGGTGGCTACGTCGTTGAGGTACATCGCCAGCGGGTCATTCAGTTTCTCGCCGAGCTTGAACGCCGTGGTGGGCGCCGTGGGCGAGATCAGGACGTCGGCCTGCGCGAACGCGGCTTCGAAGTCACGCTGGACCAGGGTGCGCACCTTCTGGGCAGAGCCGTAGTACGCGTCGTAGTAGCCGGCGCTCAGGGCGTAGGTGCCAAGGATGATGCGGCGCTTGACCTCGGCGCCGAAACCGGCGGCGCGGGTGGCACCCATAACGCGTTCGATCGTCATGGGTCCGTCCTCGGGCAGGACGCGCAGGCCGTACCTGACGCCGTCGAACTTTGCCAGGTTGGAGGAGGCCTCGGACGGCATGATCAGGTAGTAGGCACCGAGGGCGTACTGGAAGTTGGGGCAGGACACCTCAACGATTTCCGCACCGGCCTGCTTCAGTAGCTCCAGGGATTCGTTGAAGCGGTTTTCGACGCCGGCCTGGTAGCCCTCGCCGTGGAGTTCTTTGATGATGCCGATCCGCATGCCTTCGACGTTGCCCACGCGGGCAGCGGCGACGAGGTCTGCCAGGGGGTCGGGCAGGGATGTGGAGTCGAAGGGATCGTGCCCGCCGATGACCTGGTGCAGCAGCGCCGAGTCTAGGACAGTCCGGGAAACCGGTCCGATCTGGTCCAGCGAGGAAGCCATGGCGATGGCACCGTAGCGGGAGACACCGCCGTAGGTGGGCTTGACTCCCACGGTGCCGGTGACGGCGCCGGGCTGGCGGATGGATCCGCCGGTGTCCGTGCCGAGGGCCAGCGGGGCCTCGAAAGCGGCAACGGCTGCAGCAGAACCGCCGCCGGACCCGCCCGGAATCCGGTCCAGGTCCCACGGGTTGCGGGTGGGGCCGTACGCAGAGTGCTCGGTGGAGGAACCCATGGCGAATTCGTCCAGGTTGGTCTTGCCCAGGATGGGCATTTTGGCGGCACGGAGGCGTTTGACCACCGTGGCGTCGTAGGGGCTGTGCCAGCCCTCGAGGATCTTGGAGCCGGCCGTGGTGGGCTGGCCGATGGTGACGATGAGGTCCTTGACCGCGATGGGCACGCCGGCGAGGACGTGGAGTTCCTCGGCGGCGGCACCGCCGGCGGCACGGATGGCGTCCACCTCGGCGGCGACGGCGAGCGCTTCTTCGGTGTTGACGTGCAGGAACGCGTTCACGCCGCGTTCCCCGCCGTCCACGGCCGCAATGCGGTCCAGATAGGCCTGGGTGACCTCGACAGAGGTGACCTCGCGGGCGGCCAGCTTGGCGGCCAGCTGCGCGGCCGAGAGGCGGATGAGTTCGTTGGTGTCAGTCATGGTTATGCCTCATCCAGGATTGCCGGGACCTTGAAGCGGTTCTCATCGGAATCCGGAGCTCCCGAGAGTGCCTGCTCTGCGGTGAAGGTGTGGCCCACAACGTCCTCGCGGAACACGTTGGTCAGCGGGATCGGGTGGGAGGTTGCCGGGACGTCGTCACCGGCGGCTTCACTCACGGACTTCACTGAATCAACGATGACGGCGAGTTCGCCGGCCATCCTGTCCAGCTCTTCAGCACTCATCTCGATGTGAGCGAGCTGCGCGAGGTGCGCAACATCGTCACGGTTGATCGCAGCCATGGATCTCCCCTGCAGGTTCGGATTGTTTTCCGAACCAGTCTAGTGGGGAAACGTCAGTGCCCGTCTGACGACCCCCAGCGGGCGTCAGACGGGCACATCGGTGCCGTGGTCCCGGCCACAAGGGCCAACCACAGGCAGCCTCAGACTAGCCGATCCCGATGGCTCCCGTCAGCATTCCTACACCCAGCATGACGAGGCAAACGACGGCGGCCCGCCACAGGACCTTTTTGTGGTGATCGCCCAGGTCAACCTTGGCCAGGGAGACAAGGAGCAGGATGGCGGGCACCAGCGGGCTCTGCATGTGGAAGGGCTGTCCGGTAATGGAGGCACGGGCCATCTCTGCGGCACTGATGCCGTAGTGCGCGGCCGTCTCGCTCAGGACGGGAAGGACACCGAAGTAGAAGGCGTCATTGCTCATAAAGAATGTCATCGGGATGCTGAGCACGCCGGTGATGACGGCCATGAGCGGACCCATGTTGGACGGGATGATCTGCACCAGCCACGCGGACATGGCCTCAACCATGCCTGTGCCGGTCAGGACGCCGGTCAGGACTGCGGCAGCCATGACCATGCTGACCACTGCGACGATCGACGGTGCGTGGGCCACGATCTGCGAGGCCTGGTCCTTGACATGGGGAAAGTTCACCAGCAGGGCGATAGCGGAACCCACCATAAACACGTAGGGCAGGGGAACGAGATCGGCGATGAGCATCGCCATGACGGCCACGGTAAGGCCCAAGTTGAACCACTGCAGCTTGGGACGAAGCGTCTTGCGGTTAGGGTCCAGGGCGGTGTCTGCCATGGCAGTGTCGTTGTCGTCCACGAGGTCTTCAGTGCGCTCCAGTACGGCAACTCCGGAACCTTCCGGGGAGAAGCTGCCGACGGCGGGGCCTCCCGTTGCGGGAACGGGTGCGGAACCGCGGCCTGAACCATTGCCGGAGCCGCCGTTGCCACCTGCCGGAGTGCCGCCGTCGAACGCTTCAGCGGTAAAGGGTTCTGCCGAGGACGGCACTCCCCAGATTTCCGGCGCCGTGGCGCGGAGGCGGTTGCGCTCCTGCAGGCCGAGCAGCCAAGCAAAGACCAGGACGACCGCCAGGCCTGCGATGAGGGACGGGATCATGGGGACAAAGACGTCATTGACGTCGATTTTCAGGGCGCTGGCGGCGCGGGCGGTGGGGCCGCCCCACGGAACGATGTTCATGGTGCCGTTGGCCAGGCCGGCCACGCAGGTGAGGACAACAGGGCTCATCTTCAGGCGGAGGTAGATCGGCAGCATGGCTGCGGTGGTGAGGATGAACGTGGTGGAGCCGTCACCGTCCAGGGACACCGCGGCTGCCAGGATGGCGGTGCCAAGAACCACCTTGGCGGGGTCGTTGCCCAGCTTGCGGAGGATGAACTTCACCAGCGGGTCGAACAGCCCGACGTCGATCATCAGGCCGAAGTAGATGATGGCGAACATCAGCAGCGCCGCGGTGGACGTCATGGCCTTCATCGAGTCCAGGACCATGTCCCCGATGCCCAGTCCCGCGCCGGCAAAGAGGCCAAAAACGGTGGGGACGATGATCAGCGCCAGTACTGGCGTCAACTTCTTCGTCATGATCAGCACCATGAATACCGCGATCATTGCGAATCCAAGTAATACCAGCACGGCCGGCTCCTTCATGTGAACAACGCCACCGCAGTGTGACGCGTGCTACAGACATTAGGGTGGCGGACGTCACGGCAGTGCCTTTGGCTCAATTGATTGGCATACTGCTTATTCGGAGCATTTTGCGCATTGTGCTCATACTCAGGCCCGAGGAAGGGAGGACCATGCCGCGTTCGTCACGCACACGCGCATTGCGGTTCTCCACACAGACGCTCCTCCTCCAGCTGGGCGTAGTCCTGCTGGTGGTGCTGCTCAGCGCCGCTGTCCACGCCTGGCTGACGTACGACCGCGTGGGCCGAGAGGCGGAAAACCAGGCACTGACGCTGGCCCGCGCCGTCGCCGCGGACCCTTCGGTTCAGGCCAACGTCCTCGCCATCAGCGAGGGCGCGGGCACTCCCCCGCCCGCAGTGCTCCGCGCCGGACCGCTGATGGCGGCCGCCGAGTCGATCCGGACCCGGACCGGGGCACTGTTTGTGGTCATCACCGACGAGACCGGCCTGCGCCTGGCGCACCCAGACCCGGACCGGCTGGGCGAGAAGGTCAGCACCGATCCGTCCGAGGCCCTGGCCGGCCAGGAGGTCACCACCAGGAACACCGGGACGCTGGGGCCGTCGGCCGGCGCCAAGGTTCCTGTTTACGCGCCGGGAAATGGTGCGGGCACGGGCACCGTCGTGGGCGAGGTCAGCGTGGGCTACTCGATGGAGAGCGTTGGCCAAAGCGTCGCGCGTGACGTCGGACCCGTGGGATTGACCGCCGCAGGTGCGCTGCTGGCTGGCGTGCTGGCCTCGTTCCTGCTGCGGCGGCGGCTCCAGCGGTTGACCCTGGGGCTGGAGCCCGAGGAAATCAGCACGCTGGTACACGACCAGGTGGCCGTTTTGCAGGGCGTGGACGACGGCGTCATCGGCGTTTCGGCAGACGGCAGGATCAGCGTGTTCAATGCAGCCGCGCAGCGCCTTTTGGAGCAGCCGGACCTTTCGGGGACAACGTGGGCCGACGCTCCGGTACCTGGGCAGCTCAAAGCCCTGACCCGGCCGGACGCCGCTGAGGCTGACGCCATTGAGCTGGTGGCCGGCGGCAGTGTCCTGGTGGCCAGCGCGCGCAAGGCCCTGCATCGAAGCGAGGACCTGGGCTGGGTGGTGATGCTTCGGGACCGCACCGAACTCCAGCAGCTCACCCGGCAGCTCGACGCCGTCGGCACCATGTCCACGGCCCTGCGCGCCCAGCGCCACGAATTCGCCAACCAGCTGCACACCATCGCCGGCCTGATGAGCATCGGGCAGCACCAGCAGGCCCGCGATTACCTGGCCGGACTGGCCGCCACGGGGCCGCTGAAGTTCCCGGTGGACCAGGCCGAACTGTTGCAGGACCCCTACCTGCAGGCCTTTGTGGGTGCCAAGGGGGTGGAGGCCGATGAGCGCGGCGTCACGCTGCGGATCGGGCCCGAAACCCTGGTCCGCGGCCAGGTCACCGAGCCGCAGGACGTGACCACCGTGCTGGGCAACCTGATCGACAATGCGGTCAACGCCGCCGTCGCCGGCTCCTCGCCGGACCGCTGGGTGGAGCTGGAGGTGCTGGATGAACCGCACGACGACGGCGGGACGCTGCACATCGTCGTCGCCGACTCGGGTGACGGGCTCGCGGCCGGGACGGATCCGGAAGGGGTCTTTGCAGAAGGATTTACGACCGCAGCTGGCCCTGGACTGGCGGCTCCGGCTGCTGTCGGGCCCGGGGCCGGGGCCGGTGCACGGACCACCGGCGGGCAGGGGCTGGGCCTGGCCCTAGCCCGGACGCTGGCCCGGCGCCGCGGCGGGGACGTCCGATTGCTGGAGCCAGGAACACCGGGCGGACCCGGGGCCGTGTTTATGGCTTCCCTGCCACGCACAACTGCGGGGACCACGGCCGGGACTCCTGCGGAGACCACGGATTTGGCTGGAAAGGACAAAGATGCCTGAAGATTTCAGGGTGCTGATTGTGGATGACGATTTCCACGTGGCGAAGCTGCACGCCGCCTATGTGGATTCGGTGGCGGGATTCCTGGCGCTGGCGCCGGTGGGGTCGGCTTCCCTGGCCCTGCAGGCGATCCACAGCCTCCGCCCGGACCTGGTGCTGCTGGATGTCTACCTGCCGGACGCGTCCGGGCTCGACCTGCTGCAGCAGCTCGACGTGGACACCATGATCCTCAGTGCCGCGTCGGACGCCGAGTCGCTGCGGAAAGCATTCCGCCGCGGTGCCCTTGGCTACCTGTTGAAGCCCTTTACAGCCGAGTCGCTGTCGCAGCAGCTGCGTTCGTACGCCCGTTACCGCAGGCTGCTGGGCCAGCCCGGGGCCCTGGACCAGGGCGCCGTGGAACGGGCCAAGCGGGCACTGATCCCCGGGGACGTGGCGCAGTCGGCCAAGCCCCGCTCCGCCACCGAAGCCGCAGTGCTGGAATCGCTGGTGGCCGGCGAGCAGTATTCGGCGGTGGACGTAGCCACCCGGGTGGGGGTTTCCCGGGCGACGGCGCAAAGGTACCTGTCCGCGCTGGCCGACGACGGCGCCGTCGACATCCAACTGCGCTACGGAACCACCGGACGCCCCGAGCACCGTTACAGCCTCCCGGCCCAGTAGCCCCACCCCTTGAGCGCGAACGTACACTTGAGGCCCTAAATCCACCGATTTTAGGGCCTCAAGTGTACGTTCGCGCAGAGGCGGGGTGGAGGCTAGTTGGCGCTCTTCTGCGCCACGAGCTCGATTTCGACGAGCATCTTCGGGTCAAGGAACGGCAGGACGTGCACCAGGGCAAGGGTGGGGCGGATCTCGCCGAAGACTTCGCCATGGGCGCGGCCGGCGTCTTCCCACTTGCTGATGTCCGTCAGGTACAGCTTGGACTGGACCACGTCTTCGAAGCTGAAACCGGCCTCGGCCAGGACCACGCCGAGCTTCTGCAGGATGTACTGGGTCTGCGTGTAGAAGTCCTCGCCCACAATGCCGTCCTCGCCGCTGGCGGCCGTGGCGGAAATGTACAGCGTGTTGTCCACCTGGACGGCGCGGGAGTAGCCGAGGGTCTGCTCCCAGACGGAGCCGGTGCCGAATGTTTTTCGCATGGTGGGCCTTTCAGTGCCGAAAATGAGTCGGCACCACTTTAGGTTGGCTGGACGTCAAGCCGGAAAACCAGCAGCTTTATGTCGGTGCCCGGAATCAGCCAGTCGCGCTCGGGGACACGTTTGAAGCCGGTCTTCCGGTAGAGGCCATGGGCACTCTCCCAGGTCCCGCCGGTGGTGAGGGCCACCCCGGTGATTCCCTCCAACGACTTGGCATGCTCAATGATGGCTTCAACCATGGCCTTGCCGGCGCCGCTGCGCTGCACCGCAGGATCCACCACCAGCATCCGGAACTCCAGCTCATCCGGAAGGGCAATATCGGCGAACGGTTCACCGGCGAGGGCCAGCGTCACGGAACCCACCACCTGCCGGTCACGCTCCGCAACCCAGATGGTGGCCTTTGCCGCCCGGGCGGCAACATCCTGGATCTGCTGCATATAGGGATGGTCCGCGCTGCCGAAATACCCTGCTGCCAGGTACGAGTCCACGGTGATCCTGGCTATGGCCTGGAAGTCTGCCTCAACGGCCGGTCGGATGGTTATTTGCGATTGCACCTGACAATGCTAGTGGCGCAACGGAGTTACAGCGGAAATTTGCCGGACAGCGCCAAAGTCCCAGCGCAGGTCCAGGCGGCGAGCCTGTCCTCGTCGGCGGGTCCACCGTCCAGCGGACTGGCCAGCCGGGGACGCCGGACCCAGCAACCGGCTTCCTCTGCAATCAGCGCACCGGCGGAGAAGTCATGTTCGTTAAGCCCGCGTTCTCCGTAGGCGTCGTGAGTCCCGTCGGCCACCATGCAGAGGTCCAGCGCTGCGGAGCCCAGCCGCCGGACGTCTGCGAATCCGTCCATCAGGCTGTCCAGCAGTGCAGCCTGTTCGGAGCGTATGGCGGGGTCATAACTGAAGCCGGTGGCGAGGATCTGTCCGGCACGATCCGGCGCCGGGCCCTCGAGCTGGGTCACCCGGCCGCCTTCTTCCAGCCAGGCACCCTGGCCGCGGGCAGCGTAGTAGACGCGGCCCAGCGCCGGGGCGTTGACGACGCCGGCCAGCCAGACGCCGTAGGAATCCGCCACGGCCACGGAGGTGGCGTAGTAGACGATGTTCCGGATGAAGTTGGTGGTACCGTCCAGCGGGTCGATGGACCAGCGATAACCGGTGGGGGCAGCGGGGCGGGTGGTCCCATGCTCCTCGCCCGTGATGGTGTCCTGTGGACGGGCGGCCATGATGGCATCCCGAACCGCGTTCTCCGCGGCGACATCAAAGGCCGTAACCCAGTCGCCGGCGTCGCCTTTGTTGCTGACGTCCAGCGTTTCGGCATTGCGGGACGCCAGCACGGCGGCGCCGGCGGCGGCTGCTTGCCGGGCCACAGCAAGCAGCTCGGTGTTGAGATCCGGATAGCTCATTCGGCTGCCTCTTCTGATTCCGTGGACGTAGGTATGGGCGTGGCTTCGGCAGCGGGCGCCGGGCCGTTGGCAAGCAGCTCGCGGAACCCGTCCTCGTCCAGGACGGGAATTCCGAGCTGTTCGGCTTTGTCCAGTTTGGTGCCTGCGCCTTCGCCGGCGATGACGTAGCTGGTGTTTTTGGAGACTGATCCTGCCGCTTTTCCGCCCCTGATGAGGATGGCTTCCTTGGCCTCGTCCCGGCTGAAGTTCGGCAGGGAGCCGGTAACCACAAGGGTCAGCCCTTCCAGGGTCCGCGGCGTGGAGTGGTCGCGCTCGTCCTCCATACGGACTCCGGCGGCGGCCCAGCGGTCAACGATTTCGACGTGCCAGTCCTCGGCGAACCACTCCTTCAGTGCGGCCGCGATGGTTGGGCCGACACCGTCCACGTGGGCCAGGTCTTCCTCGGAGGCATTCCGGATGCCGTCCATGGTGCCGAACGCTGTGGCCAGGGCCCTTGAGGCGCGGGGACCAACGTGCCGGATGGACAGGGCAACCAGCACCCGCCACAGCGGCTGTGCCTTTGCCTTCTCCAGCTCCACTAAGAGCTTCGTGGTGGTCGCCGTAGGCTTGGACGGCGTCTTGGCGGTTGCCTTTGTCCAGAAGTACGGGACCAGCTCGAAGACGCCGGTGCCCACGCCCTTGGAACGTTTCTCGCGCAGGATCCGCACGTGTTCCAAGTCCGCCGCGGTCAGGGAGAAGAGCTCAGATTCACTCACCAGCGGGCCGGGCTTAGGCTCGGCCGGATCCGTAAGTGCAACGGCAGCTTCCCCGCCGAGGGCCTCGATGTCGAAGGCACCGCGGCCGGCCAGGTGCGCGACGCGCTCCGTCAGCTGGATGGGGCAGGATCTGGAATTGGGACAGCGGATGTCGATGTCGCCCTCCTTGGAGGGGGCAAGCTCCGTGCCGCAAGACGGACATACAGCGGGCATCACGAAGTCGCGCAGTTCATCCTCGCGGCCTATACGCAGCGCCATCACGGGGCCGACGATCTCCGGGATGACGTCCCCAGCCTTGCGCAGCACCACGACGTCGCCGATCAGCACGCCTTTGGCCTTGACCACGTCCTGGTTGTGCAGCGTGGCACGGGCAACGGTAGACCCTGCAACCTTCACCGGCTCCAGCACCCCGAACGGGGTTACACGGCCGGTACGGCCCACCTGGACCTGGATGTCCAGCAGTTTCGTGTGGACTTCCTCCGGCGGGTACTTGTAGGCGACGGCCCAGCGGGGAACGCGTGAGGTGTAGCCGAGGGCACGCTGCGTGGCGAAGGCGTCAACCTTGACCACAATGCCGTCGATTTCGTGCATCAGGCTGTGCCGTTGCTCGCCATAGCGCTTGATGAAGGCGAGGATCTCCGGCAGGCCGCCGAGAACCTCGAAGTACGGGCTGACGGGAAGGCCCCACTGTTCCAGCAGGGCATAGGTCTGGGACTGGCTCAGGGTTTCCAGCCCTTCGCGCGCACCGATTCCGTGGACAAACATCCGCAACGGACGCTTGGCGGTTTCCGCTGGATCCTTCTGCCTGATCGAACCGGCGGCGGCATTCCTGGGGTTGGCCAGCGGCGCCTTGCCGGCTTCGATCAGTGCCTCATTAAATTCCGCGAAGGCCTTGGACGGGATAAAGACCTCGCCCCGGATTTCCACCTCGGAGGGAAATCCGGTGCCCGTCAGTTCCGTCGGGATTTCCTTGATCGTCAGGACGTTGTGGGTGATGTCTTCACCGGTGGTTCCGTCACCCCTGGTGGCGGCCCTGACCAGGTTCCCGTTGCGGTACAACAGGTTGACCGCGAGGCCGTCAATCTTCAGTTCCGTGAGCCACGCCGGCTGGGCGGTGTCCCCCAGCTTGCTGACGCCGGCCTCGGCCTTGGTGATCCAGGCTTCCAGTTCCTCCAGGGAAAAGACGTCCTCGAGGCTGTACATCCGCTGCAGATGTTCGACGGCGGCGAACGCGGCGGAGACTTCCCCGCCAACCTCCTGCGTGGGCGAGTCATTGGCTACCAGCTCCGGATGCAGTGCCTCGATCTCCTCCAGGCGCCGGAACAATTCGTCGAATTCAGCGTCGGAGACCAGGGGTTCGTCCTCCTGGTAATACGCAAATCGGTACTTCCTGACCAGGTCGGTCAGGTTTTCGTATTCTTCGCGCACTGACCCGGCGGGGACGGCGTCCGGCTCGGTAAGTTCCTCAGTGCTGTTTGCTGTTTCCTCTGCGGGGACCGGTGCTGTGCTCACAGACCTATCTTGCCCTACCGCCCCGACAATGCGCCCACACGCCCATTGCGCCGCCGCGCCCCGGCTGTTAACGGCCGCGGGGGCCCGGACACTGTGATGTGTCCGGGCCCCCGCGTCAGAGCTTCTGCGGTTAGCGTGAAGCCTGGTCCTGCTCGTTGGCGTTCTTGGTGGCCTTCTGGCCGGCATCCTTCAGCGCCTGGATGACCTGGTTCAGTGCCGCGGTGTGCGTGCCTGACCATTCGCCACGGAAGTGGGTGGCGTCCGGGCCTTCCCAGTTGGTGCTGTCCAGCACGCGGGAGAGGTTGGATCGCTGCTGCTCAATCTCGCCGGCACCGGCCTGCAGCTTGCTGCCAAGAGTCCTGAGCTGCTCTACATCTGCGCCCCAAATAGCCATCAGTTTTCTCCTCGTTGTCTTGGATCCGATCCAGATCGGCATCCCCAGTGGCCTCCGGCTGATCCGGAAGATCCATTACCTAGAACCTATCCCGGCCCCAAAATACTGTCGATGGGCACCGCTGCCCATGCACCACTCCCTATGGGTGCGGGAGTTGGTCAGTGTGAGGCGAGGCGGTTCCGGCTCCACCATGCGGAGGCCAGGCCGGCCACGCCCACCAGCAGCACGCCTCCCATGATCGCCAGCAGTCCGGGCCCGCCGAAGAGGCCCGAGCCGTCGTTCCGGGAAACGGCGGCGGCCTGCGTGGCCTTGGCGGACTTGGTGATGGGCTTGTTCCAGTTCGATTCCCTGGACGGGGCTGCGGACGACGACGGCGGGCTGGGGATGGTGGTGCTCGGCGCGGCAGACGTCGATTCCTCAGTCGGCGAAACGCTCGGTTCCGGGGCGAGGGTGGGAACCGGTTCCGGGGCGGGCACTACGGGCGCGGGCGGAGGTGCCGGCGGCTCAATCACCGGGGGCGGCAGTGAGGGCGTCTCAGTCGGTTTGCCCGGACGGGACGGCGTCGGGTCGTCGTCCGGGCCGCACAGCACCACACAGGGCATTTTGCTGCTTTGATCGTCGTCGGCCTGCGCCGGAGCCGCCGCCGAAAAGCCAACCAGGAGCGCCAGCACCGCAGCGGCCGCAGCAGCGGACACGTTGCGGAGCACGGATGAAGATCGGATCATGGTTACCTTTTCGACAGCGCGCGGCACCCCCCCCTGCCACAGCGAACAGTGTTTCCGGTAGTCTCCTACAACGCGCCACGGGCCCGCAAATCCACTGGATTTACGGGCCCGTGGGAAGCAGCGGCTCAGCCCCTGTTTTCCGGTGGCAGGGCAATCTGCAGTTTGCGTGCCTTGCCGCGGCCCACAATGTAGCCTCGGCCCGGTATGAACTCAGGACTTACGCGGCCCAGCGACGTGTTGAGCAGGCTGTCGCCTTCGATGTCGCCCGGATTGATGAGCAGGCCCCGGCGTCCGGATTTGAAGGGCTGAGCGAGAGACCAGGCCGAGGACCAGGTTGACGTTTCCGATTCGCCGACGACCCACTGGTCGGCCTTAATGGACGCCGTCACGAGCTGCGAAACGCCAGATTCCGCAATGGTATCCGTGAACTCGGTCAGGCCTTCGATGAAGATCGCCAGTTTCCCGGGGTTCCCCGAGGAGTGCTCCGTGAGGTCCTCGATGATCTCGGCCAGGTCATCTGCACCCACCACCGAGCGGTTCCAGAGCGGCAGCGAAGCTACTGCAGAGCGGCGCGAGCCGATGTACACCAGCTCCGTGTCCGGATTGGACCGGCGCAAGGCGTAGGCCAGGGTCACCAGTGCCACTGTCCTGCCCGCCCCTGGGGGGCCTGCCAGCAGCAGCGGCCCCTGGGCCATGATCTCGGCCGGCTGCAGGGTTTCGTCGTCGACGCCGATAACGGGAAGGTCCGGGCTGCCCGCAGGCAGCACGTCGAGGTCCACCTGCTCGGGAAGCCGCTGGATTTTTGGTGCCGATTCCAGCCCCTGGCGCAGCATCGCCTGGCTGAGCTTGTGGACCTCGCGGGCCTGCAGCGCCAGGTTGGAGTTCCCGCCCAGGACGGCCAACTGGACCTCGTAGCCGCCCAGCATGCCGCGCCCCGGCGGTGAGGAGCTGGTGAGGACATCTTTGGCGACGTCCATGGACATGTAGTCGTCCTCGGACGTCAGCCGCAGCACCAACCGGCGCTGGATGGAAGCCAGCAACGTCGCCGGCACGGCGTTGGGCCGGTCACCGGTGACGACGAGGTGGATCCCCAGCGGACGGCCGTCGGTGGCCAGCTGCAGGAAGATGTCCCAGAGCGCGGACAGACGGCTGAATTCGTACGTCTCGCGGAACGCCGACACGCCGTCCAGCAGCACGAAGATCCGCTTCTCGTCGGGGCGGTTGGCCAGGGTCCGGTATTCGACGATGGTGGAGGCCCTGACTTCGGCGAACCGGGCGGACCTCTCGTCGGCGATGTCCCGGAGCAGGCGGAGCAGCCTGCCGACGCGTTCAACGTCGTCGCCGTTGATGATCTCGCCGACGTGCGGCAGCTCTTCGAGCATCTTCAGTCCGGAGGAGCCGCAATCTATCCCGTAGATGTGCACGGGTCCGCCCCGGGGCGTGACGGCGGCGGCAATCGCAATGCCGCGCAGGGCAGCGGACTTGCCGGAGCCGCCCGTGCCGTAAATGGCCATGTTGCCGTCCTGGTCCGGCTCGTAGAACACCGTGGGCTGTTCCTGGCGGGCAGGATCATCCGCCACGCCCAGCAGCAGCCGTTCGTCCGTCCGGGGGTTCGGGAGCTTGGAGAAGTCGTACGTCTTGGCCAGCTCGTCCAGCCACGGTTTGCGCGGCGGCCGGATGGCCAGCGACTCCGCTGCCCTGACGATGTTGGTGGTCATCCTGGCGATGTCGTTGGGTCCGGCCGGGGCTTCCTTGACGGGTTTTTCCGGGGCCGGGGCCTCCCAGCTGGGTCCTGACCCGAAGGCCATTTCCACGATGTCGATCTGCGGACGCTGGGGCTTCTCCGTGGTCCAGCCGCCGGCATAGCCGGTCTGGAACCCCTGGATGCGCCCGGGCCCGGTCTTGGCAGCGCCACGGCCCGGGATGGACGGGTCGAAGTATGCCGCATCAGGCACGCCGAGGATGTCGGTGGCGTCATCCTCGTCCGCCATGCGCAGGGCAACCCGGAGGTTGGTGTTGGCGCGCAGGCTGTCCTTGATGACGCCGGCTGGGCGCTGCGTGGCAAGGATCAGGTGCAGGCCCAGGGAGCGGCCACGCGCCGCAACATCGACTACGCCGTCCACAAATTCGGGGACTTCGGTGGCCAGCGCCGCGAATTCGTCCACAACGATGATGAGGTACGGCGGTGCTTCCGGGTCGGCTTCGCGCTGGAGCCCAAGCAGGTCTTTGGCTTTCTTGCGGTTCAGCAGGTGCTCGCGGTAATGCAGCTCGGCACGGAGGGAGGTCAGGGCGCGGCGGACCAGGTGCTGGGAGAGGTCGGTCACCAGGCCCACCGTGTGGGGCAGGCTCAGGCAATCGGCGAACGCCGCCCCGCCCTTGTAGTCCACAAACAGGAAGCTCACGCGGTCCGGGCTGTACGCGGCAGCCATGCCCATGACCCAGGACTGCAGGAACTCTGATTTACCGGCGCCGGTGGTCCCGCCGACCAGCGCGTGCGGGCCTTCGTTCTTCAGGTCCAGGTAGAGCGGTTCGATGCCCTTGGAACCCACCAGCGCCCGGAGGGTGCCGTTGTCCTTCCGGTTGGGAACCGCGGAGGCATGGACTGAATTGTTCTCGACCCACCGCTCCGCCACGGCCTGCGGGTTGTCCAGGAAGTCCTTGCCGATCAGGGTGGCGTAGGACACGGCACGGGGCAGGTCGGAGTCGTCGCTGACAGGCTTGCCAACGTCCACCACGGGCGCCAGCATCCGGGCCAACTGGGCGGCCAGTTCGGCGTCGAGGCTTTCGCAGCTCACGGGGTAGGTGTGCCGTCCCAGCCGCACCTGCCCGGTGGTGGTGCCGTTTTCGCCGTCCACCACCATAAAGTCCCGGCAGGCGGCAGGGAGTGCCTGGATGTCGGTGGCCACCCACATCACGTGGACGCCGGAATCCGGCCCTCGCTCGGCGAGGCGGGTCAGCCTGCCCCGGTCCACCGGAGCGTCGTCCTCGACGATGACCAGGACCGCCGGCAGCACCGGCGCCGGGACTTCGTCCTTGGCCGGGTCCACGGATCCCCGGTGTTCGGGAGTGGAGCGTTTGGCCATGGCTTCCCGTGCGTCGAGCAGGTCCTCGAGCCTGGCCACCAGGGAGGAGCCGCTGGCTGAACCGGCGGCGAGGTGGTCGCCGTTGAGGGGACTGTGGCCCGAGCCCACGTGGGGCAGCCACTGCAGCCAGTCCCAGCGCTGCCGGGACTGCGCCGACGTAATGGCTGTCACCACGGCCTCCGCGGGCGAATGCAGCCCCACAAACTGCAGGACCATGCCGCGGGCAACGTCGTCCACCAGGCCCCGGGCCCCGGCCACGCCGAAGGACCCGGCGGTGCGCAGCTGGGAGACCACCGGGACACCCTCGATGTCCCTGAACTGCTTCAGGCAGTCCTGGATCTCGCGCATGAATTCAGCTTCGGTATCGTTGCTGTTGGGTTCCTCGAACAGGATGCGTGACGTTCCGGTGCCGAGCCCGAACCGCAGGCCCAGGAAACCGGTGTGCTCAGGGCGGTGGGTCCA
Organism: Pseudarthrobacter lactosi; assembly: GCF_055412785.1. NCBI lineage: Bacteria > Bacillati > Actinomycetota > Actinomycetes > Micrococcales > Micrococcaceae > Pseudarthrobacter > Pseudarthrobacter lactosi. The sequence continues at coordinate 588,968 of NZ_JBVAYS010000002.1, read as the reverse complement.
TAGCAGCGGACCGAGTTTGTAGATGGAATCCACGGTGTCACTGACCGACGGCGCTTCCTGCAGGCGGACCGCGCGTTCCACGTGCTGCAGTTCGGTGATGTCCTGCCGGAACGCGGCCATGGACTCCCGGAACTGTTTGAGCTGTTCCTTCTGCTGGCGCCTGGTCTGCATCTTGTGGTCCACATAGTGCCCCACAATGAACAGCGGCATCATCATCATGAACACCACCGACAGGATGTTCCGCGTGACCGCGAACATGATGCCGCCCATCAGCAGCGGCGCCATCAGCATGATGTACGGGAACGGCTGGTGGTCCGGCCGCTTGGGTCCGGCCGGCGGCACGCGCTTGGGCGCGTCAAAGCGGGGAACCACCCGGGGGGAGCGGTTGAAATCGACAAGGGGCGACGTCGGTGCTGCCGCCTGGTTGCGGCCCAGCGGCACCACGGTGACAGTGGTCTCCCCCAGTGTCACCGTGTCGGAGGAGTTCAGGGTGGCCCGGGTGACCGGCAGGCCGTCCATCAGGAGGCCGTTGGCGGAGTTGGTGTCCACGATCTCCACGCTCTCGCCCACGGTGATGCGGGCGTGGCGCTTGGAGGTCAGGGGGTCCGTGAGCCGGATGTCAACGTCCCGGTCCCGGCCGATGTAGCTGGTGCCGGAAGGCAGCGAAAATTCCTGGCCGACGTCGGGCCCGGAAAGGATCCGCAGGGTGGCTGCGGCGGGTCCGCGGTTGGCGCCGGGGGCGTCGAAAAGTTCGCTGACTTCGGTCAGTGACACCACGGAACCGGGGCGCAGGCCCGATTCCAGGAGGTTGTCCGCGCGGGTCAGTACGCTGCCGCGGAGGCCGCCGCCCACAAATGCCTCGTCGATGCGGAGCGAAAGGTTTTCCGGTGCCGGCGATCCCTTGCGGTCGGGGTCCGCGACCCAGAGCTGGGTGGCGATATCCGCCACAGTGGCCAGGCCGTCGACGGTCACGGCCAGGTCCTTGGTTTCCGCCGGGTCCCGGCGGAGTGTCAGCCGGATCCTCATCCTTCGTCCACGCCCCTCATCTTTTCCAGTAAGTACAAATCGTCGGGCGTGACCAGGTGGGACGTGACGGCGTGTTCGACCAGCCTCGCGCGGCGGTTGGTGGCCAGTTTCCCGCCGCCGCCGCGGAGGCCCACCACGCCCACACGGTCAAGTTTGTCGCAGACGTTATCCAGCTTCCGGTTGAACCGGGTGAGTGCCCAGCCCAGGGTCTTGGCCGCTGCAGCGGAGGACGGGATGGCGCTGAACCCGGTCCCTTCGCGCCGGAGCATGGGTTCGGCCAGAGCCACGATGAGGGCCCGCTGGGAGTCGGTGAAGACCACGGGCCCGATGGTGGTGTCGCCGTTGCTGTCGTCTTCGCGTGATTCCTGGCGGAAGGACGGCGTCTTAAGGTGCACGGCGAACTCATACGTGGTGGGCCCGGCGGTGAAGATGACGTTTGTGTGGCTGAACACCAGCGGGATACGCGCTCCCGGCGACAGCCAGGCCTGCATCCCGCCGGAACCGTCGGCGACGGTGGCGGACAGCATCCCGCCCACGTTGCTTAGCCACCAGATCCCGTCGTAGCGGGCCACCTGCAGGAACTGGCGGTGAAGGTATGGGTTGTCGTCCACTTCGAGGTCGCCTTCGCGGCCGATGTTGAAGATTTCCTCATCGGACGGTTCGTACCACTCACCACAGAAATCTATTGCTAGATCCCCCATTTTCCGTGCCTCCTCGTCGGGCGGTGCCCGCGTTCTCTAACGATTCCGGTCTGCTCTGCCGTCACTTGCGGATGCAGGCGATCGAGTCTTCTTCCAAAGGTGAGAACGCGCCGTCGCTCCTGACGATCATCACCTGGATACAGGTGGGTTCCGTCGGATTCAACGCCACCTGGGCGGTTGGCTCGGCCGTGGACTGGTACTCGCCGTTGCTGCCCAACGCGTAAACCCGCCACTTATAGGCGTCACCCGATTTCGGCTGCGGATTGGTCCACGTGAAGGTTGCTTTACCGGAGGCGTCCACCGTCCCCGCCAGGTCCGCGACGTCGGGAACTGTCCCGTTGTCCAGTGCATCCACCGCGGGTTTGCTGACTTGGCCGGTCTCTACGACCTTGGGTGCTGGAGCCGAGGACGCCAGTACTATCCCGACAATGATGGCGAGGACCAGCAGCGTTCCGCCCGCGGCGGCGAGCCACACGTTGCGCTTGCCGTGATCGGGCGCCACTTCAGGGGCGGTGTCCGTGAGCGGGGCGGGACGGCTGATCGTCGCGTCGATCTCGGGCTCGGCCCCCGCCGCCTGCTTGCCTTGCGCGCCGGGCCGGCCGGCCGGCTGGCCGGACTGTGCAGGAAGGAGCCCTGGGCGCTGGACCGTTGCGTCCGGCGCTGACCCGTACTCCGCCGCCGGTGCACTGCCGCGGAGCATCGTGGCATGGGCCCACTCCCCCGTGGGGCTGTTGCCGTCCTGGCTGCCGCCGACCCGCTGGCCGGCCTGCTGGCCGGCAAAGAGGTTGCCCGGAACCTGGGGCCGGAGTCCTTCCGAGGCGGCAGTGGACGGGGAAAACCCGGCAGCCGGAATGCCCGACGGCGGCGCACCGGTTCCGGGCCGTTGCGGCCGGGTGCGTGCCGGGAAAGTAGGGGCGCTGCCGGTCCGCTCCGGATCGATGGCCGCGATACTCCGGACGCGGGTTTCCTCAAAGCCGTCATCGGGGTGGTTTTCTTCCAGTTGCTGCTCTTCGAGTACCTCGAAGGGCGTGACCGAAAGGTTTAGTTCGGCCTGGATCCGCTGCAGGGCGAGGGCAAACGCGTGGGCTGAGGAGTACCGGGACGCCGCGGACTTGGCCATCGCCGTGGAGAGTGCCCGCTCCAGTGACTCCGGAACGTCGGCCCTGCCCAGGCGCGGCAGCGCCGCGCTGGTGATCCGCGAGATCAGTTCGCGCTGGGAGTTATCAGTACCTGGCATCACAAACGGCGACCTGCCGGCCAGCAGGGTGTACAGCGTGGCACCCAGTGCCCAGACATCCACCATCACGCCGTCCACGGGGCCGTCCGCGAACTGTTCCGGCGGGGACCACGGAATGGACATCCCGGCGTCGTCGTCTGCGTCGCCGCCCAGGGTGCCCGAGATCCCGAAGTCCGTCAGGGCCGGCCGGTTGTAGTCGGTCACGAGGATGTTTGCGGGCTTGATGTCCCGGTGGGCGATGCCGGCCCGGTGTGCGGTCTCGACGGCGGAGGCCACCTGGATGCCGACGGCCAGGACCTCATCAACGCTGAAGCGCTGACGGCGGTACCGGACGTCCAGGCTGGGCCTGGAGCAGTACTCCATGGCCAGGTAGGAGTGGCCGGCCTCGGTCACCTCGGCCTCGAAGATGGTCACGATGTAAGGGTGGGAGGAGAGCTGGGCCATCAGGTTGGCCTCGGACTCGAACCTGCGCCGGGCACCCTCGGTCTTCAGGTCCGACAGAAGGACCTTGACCGCCACTTTCCGGCGCGGCCGGTCCTGTTCGTAGAGGTAGACATCGGAGAACCCGCCGGAGCCGAGCAGGCTGATGTACGAAAACCCCGGGATGGGGGGCGGCGGCGCAACAGGCCGTTTGGAACTCAAAGAATCTCCTCAAAACGCAATGAGATGTCGTCACCCAATTCGGCGATGTCGCCGTCGAGCAGGATGGCCATCTCGTTCTGGGCCAGGCGGCGGGGCGGCTGGCCCTCACGGACCAGGACGGTGCCGTTGGTGGCCTTCAGATCGCAGAGCATCACGTGCCAGCCTTCGAGCCGCACTTCCACGTGGGAGCGCGAGATGTCGCCGCTGGGGCTTGCCACCTGGACCAACCTCGGCATACCACCACCGTGGACCCGGGAAACAGACGGCTGCCGCCCGATGACCAGCGACTGGTCCAGGTCAACCAGTTCGCCCGTCGAGACCCGCATCCGGCCCAGCCGTGGCCGGGCCACCTGGACAGCATCGGCGGGCAGCGGCGAGCCGCAGGCAGCGCACTGTGCGTGGGTGGGCGGGTTGGCGTGTCCCTGGTCGCAGACCCGGGCCAGCACCAGTGGGCCGGCTGCGGAATCCGGCTCGGGATCGGGGGCCGGATGCGCGGCCATTCCGGCGAGGTCGCTCTTCATGATCGTGTGGCCGTCGTGGTCCCCATCCACGGCGTCCGGGTCTGCTGCATTTGCTTCTGCCGGCACGGCCGCCGGGGGCGGATTCGAAGGGGGCAGATTCGACGGCGGCAGGTTCAACTCCGGCAGCTTCAGTTCCGGCAGCTTGGCCGACGGCGCCGCCTGGGCCGCAGGTGTGCTCGCGCCGGTCCGCCACGGGACCGAGTCGATGAGTCCGCCGATGGTCCGGGCGGCCGCCGCGGCTGCAAGCGTTGGGGCGGGTGCACCTGCCAATTCGGGGGCAGGTGAAGCCGGGGCCAGGCCGGCCGCTGGGTCCGGCTTCCCGTCAGCGTCCGCATCTGCCGCACCGACCGGCGCCTGAGCAGTGTCGGTTGGTGCCGCAGGGGCGCCGTGATCTTCCTCGGGTTCGTCCCTGACCGCCGCGTCCTCGATGCGGCGGACGACGGTCCTTTCCCAGAGGTGGTCATAGCTGCCGGTCATTTCGTGGGCCGGGACCTGGTCAGGATGGGCGGTGGGCTCCGGCTCGGGTTCGGGTTCAAGGTCCGTGTGGGGCTCCGGCGCTTCGGCGGCAAAGTTGGAGTCATCGTCCATAACCCCCATCACCGTTTCGTCCGAGACCTCCCGGCTCGGTGTCGGCTCCGCCTCAGGTTCAGGTTCAGGTTCAGGTTCAGGCGCAGGTTCAGGTTCAGGTTCAGGCGCAGGCGCATCTTCCGGCGCCGGTTCGGGTTCACGTTCCGCTTCAAGGGCCGGTTCAGCCCCCGCCGCCAGGACGGCTCCGACAGGCGTTGGTTCAGTGTCCGCCACGAGGACGACGGCGGCGGCAGGGGTGGGTGCCTCGTTGACAACGGGCAGGCCGGACGGGGCCACAACCTCGTCCACCGGACTGGCGGTGAGCGATACTGTCAGGGACTCCAGCAGGACCACACCTTCGCTGAGCGGCAGCACGTCTCCGGGGTGGCCGTTCCCGGCCGCCGTGAGGCGGTACCACTCGGGGGTGTCAAGGCGTCGCTCCGTCCAGGTGGTGACGTCCCGCCCGTTCAGGTCCAGGGGGCCGCCGGGAAGCTGCACGGTCAGGTCCAGGTCGCCGCGGAGGAAGACCCGGAGCGCGTCACCGGAATCAACTATCCCGAACGACGGTATCTGGGCCAGCGAAACGCCGAAACTGCTGGTGACGGCGTGGAGTACTTCGTGGACTTCCGGGGCATGCTCCAGCAGTTCCCACAGGGACTGGACCAGGGCGGGCGGGGTTCCGGGCCCCAGGAGGACTACAGTGTTGGCCCGGACAACACCGAGCCAGGTGCCCGCGGCGTACGTTGCGTTGACCATGTCAGCGTTCCCCGCTTCCGTCGTCCTGGCCGGCCGGCCGGCTGGCGTCAACTATCTGTCCCCTGGGCAGTGTCACTTCCTCCGCCGCGTCAGCGGCGGGGCGGGGCGCAGTAACGGCGATGCCGCCGTCGTTCATGACGTTCCTGGCGTCCACCACAATGACAGTGACGTTGTCCCGTCCGCCGTTGCGGAGCGCAGCCTGGATCAGGGCATCCACGGCGTCCTGCGGGTGTCCTACGGTGCTTAGGATCCGGGAGATGTGCTCGTCCGTAAGTTCGCCATTGAGTCCGTCGGAACAGACCATGATCCGGTCGCCCTCTTCAACGGGCAGGAGCCAGTAATCAGCTTCGATCTCGTCCCCGGTGCCCAGCGCCCTCGTCACCACGTGGCGGCGGGGATGGACGGCGGCTTGCTCCGGAGTGATTTCACCGGCGTCCACGAGTTCCTGGACCTCCGAATGGTCCACGCTGACCTGTTCAAAGCGCCCTTGGCTCAGCCGGTACGTGCGGGAATCCCCGATGTTCATGACCAGCCAGTAAGGCATGCCCATCTGTTCCACCACAACGGCACCGGTGAGTGTGGTCCCGGCGCGGGCACCGGTCACCTCTCGGATGGAACTGTCGGCGCGGAGCAGGTATTGCTGGAGCACTGCCGCCGTGACACTCCGCTCCCCGGTGGCGAGCTGTGGCATGGCAGCGAGGGCGCGCACGCACATGCCGCTGGCGATCTCGCCGGCTTCGTGTCCGCCCATGCCGTCCGCCACGGCGAAGACGGGGTCGGAGGCGATGAAGGAATCCTCGTTCAATTCGCGGCGCAGCCCACGGTCCGTGCCGTAGCCGTAACTCAGGCTGAGGCCGGTTCCGTGGTCTGCGTCAGCTGAGTCGCTGGCGGGCTGGGAGTTCATGCCTGTCCTAGGTGGAAGGAACGGTCACCAAAGTGGACAGTGGATCCCGGGCTGACGAAAGCGGGCACGCCCGGCTGCAGCGGTGTGCGCAGGCCATCCGGCGTGGTGACGGCGCTGCCGTTGGTGGAGTTCCGGTCGGTCACCCAGATGCCTGCACCATCGGTCAGCACGTGGAGGTGGGTCTTGGAGATCGAGCGGCCGGGATCACTGATCGCCAGCAGCTGGGCCTGCTGCTCCCCCGTCTGGCCCAGGGGGTTCCGGCCCACCAGGACGTTGCGGTCTAGCTGGAAGTCCCGGCCGTCGTCGAGCTTTATCCGCAGCACGGCGACGGGCGCCGCATACGCTGCGCCGCCACGCATCTGTGTGCGGTCGAGGTCGTCGTCGGGATGGGACGGGGCGGCCGGCTGGGGAACCGCCGGGGCTGCAGTCTGCGGGTGCGGCGCCTGAAAAGGAACGGACGACGGCGGCGCGTACGGCTGCGGTGCAAACGACGTAGGTGCGGATGCAGGCTGTGCGGACGACGCCGGCGCGTACGGCTGCGGAGCGTATGGCTGCGGCGCGTACGGCTGCACGGGCTGTTGGGCTGGCGGCTGTTGCACTGCTGGCTGTTGGGCCGGCAACTGTTGGGCTGGCGGCTGCCACTGCTGCGCCGGTGGCTGGGCCACAGGCGCCTGCGCGTTCACAAGCTGCGGCGGCTTCGCGGCCCCCGCCACCGGCGAGGCGACCTTCCGGACAGGCGGGAGGTCCAGGGGCGCGAAACTGTACGGCCCCTGGATGCCGCCGGAGGTGATGGGGTTGCGGCCGTCCTTGACGTCGAACACCAGTGTTTTCGCCGCGGTGTCATGCCAGCCGCGGAGCCTTCCATTTCGGTCCCAGGTGTTGGAGACCACCACCAGCACGGCCCACACGGCGCCGATCAGCAGCAGCGGGCCGAGGATGAAGACGGCCACATCGAACCATTTGAAGATGACGACGCCCACTGCGGCCAGGAGCGCCAGGATGATGCCGGCGCCCGTGATGAGGCCGCGCAGGAACACTCCTCCGCCGCCGGGGGCGTAACCATCCTTGTCAGCGCTGCGGATGCCCATGACATGGTTGCCGAGGGTCTTCCCGGAGCGGCCTTCCATGCCCATCAGCACCACCAGATACACCAGCGTCAGCCCCAGGCCGATGCTGCCGAACAGGACCAGCGAACCGGTGTCATAGATGATGAAGCCGCCGCTTTGCGTGCGGGTGATGCCCGCGAACCCGACGGCGAAAGTGACCACCAGGACCGCGACAGGGGCAAGCCAGTCGAGCACTGCTGCGCCGAGCCGTTTCCCCGCCGTGGCCGGAACAAGCTCAAGATTGGCTGCCATTCCCGTTCCTCCCCCTGGAGCCGTTTGTACTACCGGGATAGTACCGGGATTCTGGCTGGCGTGCGCCGCTGCCCGGTCCATCACAGCCCGCTGCGCGTGGTCCACGTTGAGTCCGCTGCGTGCTGCCCTGTTGGGCAGCGGAGCACCGCATGCCGTACAGAACGTGGCGCCGCCCCGGATCAGTTGCTGGCACCGCTGGCAGCGCTCGGCTTCGTTCGTCATGATTCAGTGGGGTTCTTCCTGCCAGGGTTCCGCAGAACGGTGGACTCATCAGGCTCTGACGCCGCCGTCCCGGTTCCGCTTTCCTGAGTTGCCGGGTTCGGGGTCTCGGCAGCGTCCGGGCCGGTCTCCACCCTACCGGGGGCCGACCGCCATCCGGTGGAACCCTGGCCCGACGGACGCACCAGCGGACCCAGCCCGAGCCGGGCGCCACGCAGCTTAAGGGCGTTCCGGCCATCGGCCAGCAGCGACCGGGGCGAGAAGCGGGCCTGCTGGCGCCGCCAGAACCCTACAGTTCCGGTCATCTCCTTCAGCGAGCGGTCCACGATGGTCCAGTACTCCCGGACCTCCTCCTCGCTGGGCTGGCCGGCGCCGAAGATGGAGGCATCCGCGCGGTGCGCGAGCATGGTGGTGGTCTGACCGGTTGCGGGGAACGAGTCAGCGAGCACCACTGCGCTTTCGCGACGGGTTGCACGCGTGTCAATGCCGGCACCCATGTCCGTAGCGAGGCTCACCACTTCGTTCCAGCCGCCTCCCACACGTTGTGCGGGGTGCCCCTCCGTGAGGCGGGCCTTCCGGCGTCGTGATTTCAGGAGCGCGATCAGCAGCAGCGGCAGCGCCAGGATGGACAGCGGGATCAGGGCAATGCCCAGGGCACCGAGGAGGGCACCCCAGAAGAGCCACGGATTATTTTTCTTGTCGTCGGCGTCCAGGGCGTCCGGCGAGGAATCCGGCGGAAGATCGGCCGGTTCCTGCGGCGGGGGCGGCGGCTGCAGCACCTGCGGCTTGGGTTTGGACTTGTTCTCAGGGTCCGGCGGGATGGGGACGTTGTCCTTGGGCGGCGTAGGGTCGAAGCTGACCCAGCCCACCCTGTCGAACGCCACCTCAACCCAGGCGTGGACGTCTTTGCCCAAGATCTTTACCTCGCCTGCGCCGTTCTCCGGGCTGGTCGGATCGGGGTAGAAGCCCATGACCACGCGTGACGGGATCCCCAGGTGGCGGAGCATCAGCGACATGGACACGGCATACTGCTCGTCATCACCGAGCATCTGCTTGGCGGTCAAGAGGTTCCTGATCCGCGACGAGCTGTGGCCGGACACGCTGGGCAACTGACCGTCGGCGACCAGGCCGTTGCTGAAGGCACCCGTCTTTTGGAAATGCGCCTCAATCTGGCGGACCCGGTCAATCGCGGTGGGTGCATCGGCTGAGAGGTCGTTGGCCTGTGACCCCACCACCGGAGGGACCTCGACAGCGTCCGGCAGCGTAATTTTCGCGAAGTCGTACTGGGTCAGCTGGCCGTGTTCCAGCTTCACGGGATCGGACACCTGGACGCTGTAGGAATCGCCCTTGTAAAGGCCCTGTGTGGTCACTGCGGTATCGGTGCCCGCGTTGAAGTACAGGCCCGACGCCGCCGCGGAAGCACTCTGGTCAAAGCTCAGGCCGGTGGTCTTCCGGCCGCCCGGGACAAAGTAGCCCTGGTAGTCCTCGATGGTGATGTCAATGGAATAGTCATTTGAGGGGACGATGCCCGAGGTGTCGGCCAGGGTGTTGATGGATTCGGTGTCCCCCACTTTGCTGAAGCTACCTGAGCCGTTGGGGTCCATGTTGTAGTTGGTGCCGTTGAAAGCATCCAGGGCCCCCAGCCGGACACGGCCGTCCCGGGGCAGTCCTTTGACCACAAACAGGGTGTCGTCCTTCTTGTCCTTGACGAACGTCCGGAAGCTTGCCAGGGGCGTGACGTAGTCCTTGGGATCGAACGGCGGAACCACCACGTTGCGCAGGACCTTGCGGTCACCGCCGGCGGTTACCAGGGGCGCCGCCACCGCGGTGATGGCAACGCTGGCGGCGATCACCGCGGCGGCGGTGCCCAGCCGGCGGAGCTTGGCCCGCTGGGCTGTGGCCGCATCTGTCTGCGGACGGTTGACTGACACTTTGCGCGTGTCGCTGCGCCGCAGCGCGTCGCGGCGGAAGGTGGCCCAAGCTACCGCTATGACGGTGAGCCCGATGCCGCGCTCCACCGTGAGGAAGGCAGCATTGGTGCTGAAGGCGATGCCCGTGACGAACAGCACCAGCACCGGAAGCAGCGGCCAGTACGGGGTTTTCAGCCGCCAGGTGAGGATACCGCCAACCAAAGCGGTGAGCAGCGAACTCAGGAAGGGGACGATCAGGACGCCGCCGGCAGACCCCACCGGAACGCCCACCGTCAGCATGTCTTTCCAGGCGAACACCACGCCCAGGAGCAGGGTCCGCAAGGAGTCAAGGCTGGGCACAAAACCGGCAATCGCCGCGTCCGGGACTGCGAGGAGCGTGCCGAGCACCAGGTAGGCCCCCAGTGCGAGGGCTGTGGTGATCAGCAGGCCCAGCCGAAGGTGCGCGTTGGCGGCGGCGATGCCGAGGCCCAGAAGGATACCGCCGAAGCCCGAGACCAGGTAGTAGGGGTCGCCGCCGAAGCTGAGGCTGAAGCCGAGCAGGCCCAACCCCAGCAGGACGGTGAGTGCGCCGGCGTCGAGCACAAAATGCCAGACGGGCTGGCCGTCGGCGAACGAGGATTCATGCTGCCGCTGCTGCGGGCGGGGCCGGAGGCCCGGTGCGGAGCTCATGCGGCCGCCTTTCTGAGGACGATGGCGAGGTCTGCGAGGTCGCCGAGGGTCAGCACGGTCAGGTCCGCGATGTTGGCGCGGCCCGGCGCGGCACCGATCTGGAGGCGTACTGCCAGGCTCCTGACGCCCAGCGGCACGGAGGCCGCGGCCGAACGGAGCTGGGCGGGTGTCACGTTGCTGCCCACCACAAAAAAGACAACCGACGCGTTGGGGACCGTGTCAGCCAAGGTGCGGGCGAGGTCGACGGCGGTCCGGCGCATGGGTGCCCCGGCGATCCGTGTCATGTCGTCCAGCATGTTCCGCCCGGTTTCGCAGCGCAGCGGCCCCTTTTGGGTCAGGACGTCCAGCTCGCGCTGCTCGCGGATGGCCTGCCGGCCGATCGATGCGGCCGCTGAAATGGCCATTTCGAATTCCTGCTCTGAGGCGTACTCGTCCGTGTTGATGGACAGCGAGATGGCCAGGTGGGCGCGCCGGGTCTCCTCGAACTGGCGCACCATCAGCTTGTTGGTCCGCGCGGTGGTCTTCCAGTGGATGTGCCGCCGGTCATCGCCCGGTACGTAGTCACGCAAGGCATGGAAGGACACGTCCGCGCTGGACAGGTCAGTGGTGGGCATGCCCTCAAGGTCGCGAATGAATCCGGCGGCGGAACCGGCCAGGGCCACTGTCTTCGGGTGCACAAACAGGTCCTCCGGTTCCGTCCACAGCACTTGGCGGCGGAGGAGGTGCAGGGGGTCGGCCCGGACGGAGCGGACAGGGCCCACCACGATGACGGCGCGACGGGCGGTTGGAATAGTGAAAAGGTCTTCGTGCACCTGCGCGGGCTTCATCCTCGGCAGGTGGAACACGGCGGTGGCGTTTCCCACCGGCAGCTCCAGGGCCGCCGGCAACAAGGGCCGGGCCGACGTGTTGGAGACGGCGATGCTTCCTACCGCGCTGTCCCCCACCGCAACCCGGGTCCGGGCAAGGTCCAGGACCACACCGTAGGAGGACCGGCCCAGGATGAACCCGATGGCGATCAGGAAAAGGACCAAGGCCGCGATGGCTGCGGCTTTGGCCTCTTGCCAACCGAAGGCCTGGCCGGCGGTCCACAGCAGGATGGAGGCGGCCAGAACCGACCAGCCCAGGACACTGACCACCGACAGGACGGGCCACACGAAGCGCAGCCACAGGCCGCGGACATTCTCCCACGCGGGTGTGAGGGCGAGGGCGGCGGTGCTCGTGGCCTCGGCCCACACGGACGAAGGATGCAGCCTGGTAGGTCTGCCGTTCCGGTGGAAGGGTTGCCGGAGACGTTCAGCAAGCCGGGTCAACGGAGTGCTGCTGGACATAAAAGTGCCTTTGTTCGTGCTGGTCAGTGGTGGTCTGGAACTCCGTCGGAGCCTCAGACGGCGGCGCGCTGCTGCGGTGCCGCGATGTCGGACAGGACCCGGGTCAGGACAGCCTCGGGGGTGGCGCCGGAGAACTCAGCCTCCGGGTCCATCACAAACCGGTGTGTCCACACCACGGCGGCCAGTTCCTTGATGTCGTCCGGCAGGACGAAGTTCCGTCCCTGCCCCGCGGCCCAGACCTTGGCGGCGCGGACCATGGCGATGGCGCCACGCACGGAAACGCCCAGCCGGGTTTCAGGCGCGCTGCGGGTCTCTTCGCAGAGCCGGGAGATGTATTCGAGGACCGCCGTGTCCACGTGCACGGTGGCAGCGAGGTCGGCCATGTCCGCCACGGCCTGGGTGGTGATCACTGCGGAGATCTCTTTCGAGCGGTCCTTCAGGTTCGAGCCGCCCAGCAGCTGGACCGTGGACGCGTGGTCCGGATAGCCGATGGAGGTCTTGATCAGGAAGCGGTCCAATTGCGCCTCCGGCAGCCGGTAAGTACCGGCCTGCTCGATCGGGTTCTGGGTGGCCATCACCATAAACGGCCGGCCGGCCTCGTAGGTGACGCCATCCACGGTGACCCGGGATTCCTCCATGACCTCCAGCAGTGCCGACTGGGTCTTCGGCGATGCACGGTTGATCTCATCGGCCAGGACGATGTTGTTGAAGATCGGTCCCTTGTGGAATTCGAACTTCTGCGTTTTCTGGTCGTAGATGGTCACGCCTGTGACGTCCGAGGGCAGGAGGTCTGGGGTGAACTGAATGCGGTTATTGGAGCCCTGGACGGTGGCGGCCATTGCGCGTGCCAGCATGGTTTTACCGGTGCCGGGAGCATCCTCGAACAGCACATGGCCCTCGGCCAGCATCGCGGTGAAGGTGAGCCGGATGACGTGGTCCTTGCCTAGGACAGCCTGCCCCACGTTGGCAACGAGCTTGTCGAAAGTGCCTGCAAACCATTCGGCCTGCTCGGTGGTCATGGTCATGAAGTTAAGTCCTTTTCTTGTGGTGCTGATTGGTCGGGCCGGGTGCCCCGGCGCAGAGTAGTGCGGGCGGTATGGCGCTAACGGTTGGGCATTCCGTTCGGCGGGTTGCAACCCTGGTTAGACGTGTCGCAGCGGATCCAGTTGCCAGCCGCCATGCCGGATGTCAGGTGGTACCAGATGCCGGAGGGGTTGTTGGACGTCTTGTACCAGACCTGGTAGCGGTCCGATTGTGAACCGGCGCCGGCATCAAGCCACTTGCCTTCACCGTTGCACTGCGACGGGTTACCGGCGACGAAGCTGTCGGTACCCTTCCGCGGTTCGGTGCAGCTGCGGACCGGTGAAGCCGTGATGGACCACGACGTCGGTACCGGGGGTGGCGGCTCCGCCCCGCTGCGCGAAGTATCGCTGCCGATCCGGCCCGGCTGGTTGGCGCTGATGGCGCGGACACGCAAGGTGACCGTCTCGCTGTAGCCAACGGACTTCGAGAACGACCGTTGGCCGGTATCCTGCCAACCTCCGCCGTCGACGCTGTACTGGTAGCCCGTCACGGGACGTCCGTTGCCATTGGGCTCATTCCAACTCCACGAAACTGTCTTGTCTCCCACCCCGCTGCTTTTGCTGCCCGTAACGGTGGGGGCGAAAGCCAGCCCGTACGGATTGACGCTGTTCGATGCGGGACTTGCGTCGCCGGCGGTGCTACTGCGTGAAGAAACAGCCCAGACCACAACCGAGGTGGCGGTCCCGTTAGCCGCCGGGACGATCCCGCCACCCGCGGCAATGGTTCCGCTTCCGCCACCCGAAGTCAGCTGGTACCTGTAGGAGATCTCGCTGTCCGTTGAGCCGTTGCGCTGGGCAGGAGTCAGCACGGCGAACCGCACGTCGATCTTCCCGCCATTGCCACCTGTGTCCACCAGGGCCGCCGTGGGCGCGCCCAACATACCCGGCTTGCCGACTGCCCGCACGGCCGCGGACTGAGCGCTGGTGCCGGATGTGCCTGCCTTGTTCGTGGCCGACACCGTGAAGGTGTAACCGGACTCGGAATTGTCCACCGTCACGTTTTGCGACGTTCCGGAGACCTGCTGGGTCGCCACCACTGCCCCACCCCGCAGGGTGGTCAGCGTGTACACCGAAACGGCGTCGCCGTTGTTATTCGGCGCCGTCCAGGTCACCCTGAGCTGGCTCTGGCTACCCACGGAAGGAGCCGCATCCGCACTCGGGGCGGCCGGGGTGGCCGGCGCACCGGCAGGTACCTCAGCTGCGGAGTATGCGCTCCATTCGGACGGTTCCTTCGCGTCATTCCTGGCCAGGACACGTACCTTGTAGGACACCCCGTTCTGGAGTCCCTTCCAGACGTAGCTGACCGCGGTCAGGTTCTGGATCTGCGCATTCTGCCCGGCGGGCGGGGGCGAAATTTCCAGGTCGTAGGACTTGACCGGCGATCCCTTGCTGGCCGGTGCCACCCAGTTCACGGACAGCTGCTTGTCACCGAATTTCAGCGTCGGCGCTAGGGGTGTGTCCGGTTTGACGTCGGGGCGGACTTCCGCGGAGACGGGCGACCTCTCGGACTCGTCTATTGCGTTGGTAGCCGTGACCTGGAAGTGGTACTTCGTGTTGTTCACCAGCCCGTTCAGTGTGCAGGTGTTGGCGGGGCAGTCCTGCCTGAAGCCGGATTCGCCGTAGACCGTGTACTTGGTGATGGGTGATCCGCGGTCTGCCGGTGCGGCCCAGGTCAGCAGGGCTGTCCGGTCCCCGATGCTCTGCGCCTGGGGGGTGGTGGGTGCCATGGGCTTGTCCTTGACGGTGAGCCGGATCCGGGCCGTGGCCTGCCTCGATGCCTCCTTTGTTTTGTCCTCCACCGTGTAGGACACCACCATGCTCCCGCTGAAGCCCGGGGCGGGCGTCATCACTACGGAGTCCCCGGAAACTTCCACGTTGCCGCTGCCGGTTTCGGTTCCGGCAGCAATGATTTTCAACGCTGTTTCGGGGAACGGGTTCGCGTCGTTGGCCAGGACCTTCACGGTGACCGGTTTCCCTGCAGCGGCGTTGAGCTCCACGTCGTCGTTCGCCACCGGTTTGGGCCGGTTGGAGGCTATGACCGCCATCTGGTACGTGGCTGTTGCCTCAAGCCCGCGCGAGTCCTTGGCCTTCACCTGGACCGCACCGGACGTGCCGGTGGCAGTGGAGCCGTCCACGGATGTCTTGAGGACCTTGCCGTCAATCCGGGCATTGAAGCCGGCCGGGCTGCCGCCCACAAGTTCGTACTTCATGTTGTCCACATCGTCCCGGTCGGGGTCCGAGGTCAGCCGGCTCAGGTCCAGCTCCACTGACTCGCCTTTCGGCACGTCAACGTTGGCGCCTAGGAGTTCCGGCGGGTTGTTGCGGTTGGGGTCAGGCAGCACCTTGGTGCGGATGCTCAGCGTGGATTTCAGCCCGGCAGGATCGTCGACGGCGCTGCCGTCGGTAACCTCAAAGCTCAGGGAGCCCGGCCCAACGTAGTCAATGCCGGCCGTGTATTTCAGCGCCGTTCCGTCACCGGAAACGGGGTTGCTGCCATCTGAACCGATGAGCTTGATCCGGTCCGTCTGTGTCAATCGAGGCGAGCGGTCTTCCCGGACCTTGACCCATTCCTTGAGGTCAACGTTGACGGATTGTCCGGCGATGACCTCAATGACCTCGTCTTTGGCGAGGGTGGGAACCTGCTGTCCCAGCCCCGGCGCCCAGATGATGGCTGTGGACTTCTGTCCGTCCACGTCCTCCACGGTGTACGGGATCAGCTGCGGCTTCTCGGTCAGGTCTACAAGCATGGTGCCGTCAGGCCCCGGGCGTGCGGTGAGGGACTCGGTGCTGAGCTTAAGGTTCTCGCCGACGCCGTCGGGGTCTTCATCGTTTTTGAGGACAGGCACGTCCACGGCAGTCTTGCCCATCGCCTGGGCTGAGGTCACCCGGTCATCACGGGCAATGGGTGCCTTCAGCGGAACTTCGTTGTCCACCACCACCCGGATGGTGGCTTGTGCGGTGGCGTCGCGGTCGTCGGCGATGGTGTAGCGGACATTGACCGTTCCGGCAGCGCCGGGAGCCGTCAGGATGATGCGGCCGCTGGTCTTGCTCACGGTGGCCTGGAGGGTGTCGTCGGCCTCGATACCGTCCGTGAGGATGCGGATGATATCGCCGTCGGGATCAGTGTCGTTGCCGGTGGCGTCGACGGCGATCTGCCGTCCCGGCCGGACCTTGACCTCGTCATCGACCGGGGTGGGGTTCTGGTTCGTCTCACCCCGCGGGGCAATGCCCACAGTCACGGTTCCGGTGTTGACGGCGCCCTGGCGGTCCACCACCTTGTAACGGAACGAATCCGTTCCTGCGCCGTCGCCGGCGGCGGTGAAGTCGATGAAGTTGCTGCCCACGGTGGCGGTTCCCATGGCCGGGGTGCTGTCGATACCGGTCAGCTGCACGGAGTCGCCGTCGGGATCGATGCCGTCCAGCGGAACCGGGATACGAACTGACCCCGCGGCCACCACCCGCGCCGTGAGGTTCGGAGGCTGCGGCCGGGAGTTCTCGGCGCCTTCCAGGGGAAGGATGTGAATGGTGACGGCGGCGGCGCTCTTCTGGCCCTGGGGGTCCACCGCGTTGTAGATGGCGCGAACGGTCTTGGGCTGGGGCCCTGCGATGAAGCGCAAGGTGTTTTCGGAGACGAAGCTCTTGCCGTCCAGTACATCCACTCCCTGCGGCAGGACCGGATCCACAGTCAATTGCTGGCCTTGTGGGTGCGTGTCGTTGTCCAGCACGGGGATGGTGACGACGTCGTTGACCCGGACGTTCACTTCATCCGGCTTGGGTTGGGGTGCTTCGACGACGGCGGGCGCCGGGACGGGGACCACGGAGACGCTGCCGGTGGCTGACTTCTTGCCGTTGGACATGGTGTATTCAAAAAGGAACGGGTCCTTGGTGCCCAGGACGTCGGTGATGCGCAGAACGCTGTGGTCGATCACGCTGACCGAGGCCGTGGTGTTGTCCGGAAGTTTCACGGACTGAAGCACCAGCACGCCGCCCGAAGGATCCGAGTCGTTGGCCAGCGGATCCAACAGAACGCTGCCACCGGTGGGCATCAGTGCCACATCGTGCACAGCCACGGGATCACCGGCGTCCTTGCCGGACTCCACGTCAACGCGGATCAGGCCCTGGCTGCTCTGCGGGCCGTTGCTGGCAATGTAGGTCAGGTAGACGGGACCGGGAGTGGTGCTGCGGAACGTGAACGTACCGCCGTCGGTAACGGGACCCAGCTCGGCAGGACCGTTGGCCTCCACCTGCGCCAGGCGGAGGGCGCCGCCGTTGGGATCGACGTCGTTCTTCAGGGGCGCGATCACCAGGTCCTGGCCTACCACGGCAGTGACGTGATCGGCGTTGACCACCGGGGCGAGTGCACCCGGCGGCTGGACGTTCACCACAACTTTGCCGGTGACCGTTGCCCGGCCATCCCAGATGGTGACTTCCACGTTTTTCTTGCCGGCGGTGGCTCCGGAGTCCTGGAAGGTCAGGAGGCCGTCGCGGCGGACTTTGACCTGGTCCTGGTCGTTGTCTGCCTTGGCTTCGAGCAGGACGAGGTCATCGCCGTCGGGATCAACCCAGTCGGTGAGGATGTTCTGGCTGACGGTTTTGCCCTGTTCCACCAGCATGGTGGTGGAGTCTCCGCCGCGCTTGAACGCAGGGGGCTTGTTTTCGTCGGCCGCCACCACGTTGAGGGTGACCTGTCCGCCGGCTGAAAGTCCACGGCCATCCGCGGCGTTGTAGCTGAACGTCTCGGCACCCGGTTTAGCGTCCGCCGGGACGGAGATCTGGAATGCCGTGCCGCCGTAGATGTTCTCCAGCGTTCCGGCTTTGGGCCCTGAATTGCCGACGGCGGCGGTCAGGACGTCGCCGTCGGGATCTGAATCGTTGTCCAAGACGCTGAGGATGGTGGTGCGTCCGGGGCGAACGCCCAGGGTGTCCGGTTTGGTTTCCGGCGGCCGGTTGGGCTTGGTGCGGTCCGGCAGCACGTTGATGGTGTTGTTGTCCGCCGATTCCTGGTCCTGTTCATCGGATTCGTTCTTGGGGGGAACAACGTCGTCCCAGTTGTTCACCAGCTGCATGTTCTGGTTCACCAGCCACACATTCCCCGAGTTCACATCGTTCAGGACCACCAGATCCCGGTTCACCCGGAAAACGTACGACGGCGACGCGCTCGCCTTGGGCACGTCAACGTTTTTATCATCGGCATCGTTTGTGCAGTCCCGGACGTACTTGTTCGCCCCGGACCACGCCGCATGCACACACCCGGCGAGCTGCACCGGAGCCGCCGGCACACCCTCACCATCGAACGTGACGGTCTTCGCCGTCGAACCATCCAACGGCTGCTTCAGCAACGCCTTCTGCGTCGAAACCGCCACAAAATCACTGGCAGGCCCGCCCTGCTGAAGCTTCGCATCCCGCGCATTATCCAACTGCAACCGCTTACCGCCCGGCAGGAACAACTTCCCCGCAGCAGCATCCAACACCACCGGCTTATCCCCCACCACCGTGATCTGCAGATCACCGGCGCCCTTGAGCTCACCCCAGGTACTGGAATCGCTGGACACAACTTCGCCGTTCGCGTCCACCGTCGTAACAGTCACCGCGCCGGATTTGGGGTCGGCGCTATAGATCCGGTCGTCGGTTCCCACTGCGGAGACCAGGCCTTCGGCACCCACCATCACAGGTTCGGATGATTCCTGGTCAAAACCATTAACGGTGGACGGCGACACGGCCCACACCTTGCCGGATGCTGCGTCCGTCACTGAGATGACGCTGGCGCCGAAGCTCACTTCCGCTGAGCCCGGAAGCTGTTTGTCGCCGCCCAGGCGCATGTTCGCGGGTGAAACCTGGTTCAGCGTTGAACCCGTCTCATCATCCACAAACACATCCCCGGCGTTCTGGAGAATATCGAAAGTGGTGCTCGCAGGCGTGACCGCACCGTCGAGCACGCGCGACGGATAATTCAGCCGGCCCACGGCGTTCTTGGACTTGGAGACTACCCACACACCGCCGTCGTTCAACTCCACCTCAGTGGTCTTGAACCCCGGATAAATGATCGCACCGGCGACCAACACGGCGCCGGCCGCGGCAAAGGCCGAACCCGTAACGATTTTGTTGTGCCGCTTCTTGAGACCGAACTTCCCCAGCAGTGATGTCACAGCGTTACTTTTCCCTCATTTGTGTGGCTGCCCCCGTGGCGACCCCTCCAAAGACCCGATATCGGGCTCTCTGTTCCCCGCGCCAGCCTACCCAACCCGAGCGGGCACCGCGATGGGGAGCGCTCCCCTGCGGCCTGACCTGCGATGACGCCCGTCGTCAGCACTGTGGGATTCCATGGGCGTACGGTTGGCCTAGCTGCGCGTGGCCCGCCACCAGGTAGTACCCGACGTTCCGGTTGGATCCGGGTTCAATGCGGTAGAACGGCTGATCCGGCCTGTCGGTCCAGTGGTCGTTCATCATCACGTAGCAGCGGACCACGATATGCTCGCCGCTGTTGACGTAGTACCACGGCGGGGTATCGCCGTTGTTGATGCCTTGGCAGTCAAAGTAGGGCGCCGGCCGGTAGCTGGCCTTGCCATACTCAAACGTGCAGGTGCGAACGAGGTCCGTGCCCTTCACAACCGTGGTGATCCACTCGCCTTGCGCTCCCGAGGAAGCGGACGCCGAAACGACCCCGCTCTCGGTCCCCAGAGAGTTGACCGTTTTGACGTCGATGCGATGGGTCTCGCTGAATCCGCCGGTGTTGATGAGCCTGCTGCCGGACGCTGCTACGTTCTCCCATCCGCCGCCGTCGATGCTGATCCTGGTTGACACCACATCGTTGGTGGTGGTGGATGGGGAGGACCAGTTCAAGGTCAGCGACTTCTGGTTCCTGGCACCGTTCTGTCCTGAGGCTGAGGGCGTACCCGGCGACCCGAAAGGGGTGGTCGAGGCGCCGGCGCTGGCATTGGAGCTCGGTGCAACGGTGGAGTGCGCGATTACGGTGACGGTGGTCGGTGCACCATTGGTGAAGCCGCCGACTGTCTGGCCGCGTGTGATCGGACCGTTTTCGCCCGTACTCGCGTTATAGCTGTAGCTGACCTCGTTCACGGACGAGCCGTTGCGTTCGGCCGCTGTCAGTTCCTTGAAGTTGATGGTCACTCTCCGCCCCGCTCCTCCGGTGTCAGCTGCAGCGACAGTGACCCCTGAGACCTGGCCGAGTTTTCCGGTGGCCCGTCGGGGCGCCGAGGCGGGACTAATGGCACCCTTGCCGGCCTTGTTTTCGGCCTGGACGGTAAAGGTGTAATCGGCCTCGGAATTGTTGGCGGTGAAGTTTGCGGTCCGCACAGTACCCGCGATGGTCTGGGTTTGCGGTGCGCCGCCGCCGCCGCTCATGGTGACGTAGTAGTTCTTGATGGCGTCACCGTTGGTATCGGGTTCGGTCCAGTTCACCCGCAACTGGTTGGTGGTGCCCACCGCTGAGGCCACGGCGGAGGTTGGTGCCGCCGGTGCCGCGGGCACCCCGGCGGGGTTGTCTTCGGAGGAATAGATGCTCCAGTCGGACGGGCCGAGCTCATTGACGGCCTGGGCTCGCACCTTGTAGCGGACTCCGTTGGTCAGGCCGGGCCAGGTGTAGGTAAGTCCGGTGACACCGTTCTTCACGGCGATCCCGCTGGCTGGCGGCGGGGAGAGCTCGAGGTTGTAGCTCTTGACGGCCGAGCCCTCGGTCTTGGCTGGCAGCCAGTTGATCACCATGTTCTTGTCCCCCGCTTTCACGGAGGGTGCCTCGGGCGGTGACGGCTTTTCGTCGGGCCGGATTTCGTTGGACTGCGCTGACGGCTGGGAGTCTCCTACCTCGTTGGTGGCGATCACGGTGAAGACATACTTCACGTCGTTGGTCAGCCCGCTGAGAGTGCAGGTGGTGGTGGCGCATTTTTGTTCAAAGCCTGTGTTGGATTTGACCGTATAGCCCGTGATGGTGGCACCGTTGTCCGACGGCGGCGCCCACTTGAGCACAGCCGTCCGGCTGCGCACGTCCGTGGCCGAGGGGGCCGAGGGGGCGTCCGGATTGTCCCGGACCGTGATGCGGACCCGGCCGTTCACCTGGCGCGACGGATCACCGGTCTTGTCC
Source organism: Pseudarthrobacter lactosi (assembly GCF_055412785.1). Taxonomy (NCBI): domain Bacteria; kingdom Bacillati; phylum Actinomycetota; class Actinomycetes; order Micrococcales; family Micrococcaceae; genus Pseudarthrobacter; species Pseudarthrobacter lactosi. The sequence goes on along the minus strand of NZ_JBVAYS010000002.1, from coordinate 567,929 downwards.
GAGACCGTGTAGCGCAGCACCATCACGCCCTTGGATCCGTCCGCGGGCGTCACCGTGATGGAGTCCCCGCTGATGAGCGGTTGCCCCGCGGCGGATCCGGTTTCCACGGCGACGGAGGCGATTTTCAGCGGGGTGTCACTGAACGGGTTGAAGTCGTTGGCAAGGACATTGATGGTCTCGGTCCGGCCGGCGTTGGCCTTCTCAAGGACGTCCTCATTGGCGGTGGGCAGCGGCCGGTTGGAGGCGACGACGGTCGCCGTCACCGAGGCTTTGACGGGTCCGGACCGCCCGTCCGTCACTTTCAAGGGGATGGTTCCCTTCCGGCCGGCGGCCATGCCCGTCTCGGAGCTCACGGACAGCGTCTGGCCCTCAATCGTTGCCTTGAAACCCTCCGGCAGGGATCCGTCGAACTCGAACTTGAGTTTTTCCTGATCGCCGGCATCCACATCCCTGGCAAGGTTGCCCAGCTCCAGGCGTCCGGTTTCGGCCTTCGGCACTTCCAGGTCGCTTCCGCTGAAGGTGGGCTCATGGTTGGCGTTCGGGTCCGGTATGACCTTGGTCATGACGGTCAGCGTCGATTTCAGGCCCTCCGGGTCTTCCGGACCGGAACCGTCTGTCACTTCGAAGGTGACGGAGCCGGGTCCAACGTAGTCCTTGAGCGCAGCGTAGCGAAGCGTTCTGGCGTTGCCGCCGATGACGTTTTGGGGGTCTGCACCCTGTACCTGGACTTTGTCCGCCTGCGAGATCTGCGGCGTGCGGCCGTCCCTCACGCGGACATACTCGTTGAGGTCCAGCGTGACCTCCTTGCCGGCCATCACTTCCACTACATCGGTGCGGGCCAGGGTCGGGTGCTCCTCACCTTGCCCGGGCACCCAGATGACCGCAGTGGCGGTCTGGCCGTCGACGTCGGTGACGGTGTACGGGACCAGCTGGTCAGCCGGGGCAAGGCTGACCACCACGTTGCCGTCACCGCCAACGCGGGCGTTCGGGTTGCCGTCAGGCAGGCTGACTTTCAGTTCCGAGGCCACTCCGTCGGGATCGGAGTCGTTCTTCAGGACCGGAGCGTCCACGGCGGATTTTCCGAGCGTCTCGGCCCGTGTGATGACGTCGTCCTTGGCGATCGGGGCCTTGAGGGTGGCGTCCGGGCTGACCCGGACACGGATCACGGCACTGCCCTGGGCTTTCTTGTCGTCCTGGATCTTATAGCCGACACTCTCGTTGCCGGCGGCGCCCGGCGCGGTGAGCAACACCCTGCCACCGTCCGCGGTTTCGACGCCGAGTTCAGGGCGGGCCTCGAAGGCGTCGCCGACAAGCCCGATTGGGTCCCCGTCCGGGTCTGAGTCGTTGCTGAGAGCGTCCACGGCGATCTTGCGGCCAGGCCGGACATCGACGGAGTCGTCAACGGCAATGGGCTTCTGGTTATTGGGCTCGGGCGGTGCGATGCCGACGATGACGGTCCCGGTGTTCTCGGCGCCGATCCGGTCCCGGACACGGTAGGTGAACGTGTCCGTGCCGGCAGCGGATCCGGTCGCGGTGAATTCGAGGTAGCCGTCCCTCACGACCGCCGTTCCCATGGCGGGGGCCTTGTCCACACCGATCAGCTGGACGGAGTCGCCGTCGGAATCGATGCCGTCCAAGGGCACGGGAATCCGCACTACCATGCCGGAGACCACCCGGGCGGTGAGGTTTTTCGGCTCGGGGCGGGTGTTCCGTTCGTCATCGCGTGCGCGGATGCGGATGGTGACCTGTTGGGAGTCCGACTGTCCGGATTCGTTGGTGACCTTGTAGATCGCATACGCCGTCTTGGGCAGGTCCCCGGCAATAAAGCGCAGCGTGTTGCCGGCGAGGAAGACGCGGCCGTCGGCGTCGTCGGGCTTCTGCGGAAGCTCCGGCTCAAGCGTGAGTTTCCCACCGTTGGGATCAGTGTCGTTCTCAAGGACGGGTATGGTGACGACGTCGCCGACCCGGACCGAGACCTCGTCCGGTTTTGCCTGGGGTGCCTGGAGCTTGGCCGGTGCCGGGACCACCAGCACCGCGATGTCACCGCTGGCCGAGGACTTGCCGTTGGAGATCGTGTATTTGACGTTGAGCTGGCCCTCAGCCCGGATATCGGTGATCCGGACTACGGCGTGGTCCAGCACCGAAGCAGTGACCGGCAGGCCGTCGGCCGCGGTCACGGACTGGACAACCAGGACGCCTCCGGACGGGTCCGAGTCGTTGCCCAGCACGTCGACCAAAACGCTGCCGCCGCTCGGCAGCAGGGCCGTGTCCCGCACAGCGACGGGGGCGCCGTCGCCGTCGCCGGAAACGACGTCGACGCGGACCAGTTGCTGGGCGCTGGCCGGCCCGTTGGTCACGAGGTAGGACACATAGTGGGCGCCTTCGGCCGTGGAGTTGAACGTGAAGGTCTGCTGGTCCGCCCCCAGGGTGGCGGTGGAGTTGCCGTCAGGCGTGATCTGCGCGAGGCGGAGTGCCCCGCCCTGGGGGTCGGCGTCGTTCTTCAGCGGTGCGATGACAGTGTCCACACCGGCTACGGCGACAACGTGGTCCGCGTTGGCGATCGGCGGCAGCGCCCCCGGGGCTCGGACGTCCACGGTGACTTTTCCTTCCGCGGTCGACTGGCCGTCGGACACCGTCACGGTCACCACTTTGCGGCCAGGTTCCGTGCCGGCGTCCTGGAAGGTGATCAGCCCGTCAGGCCGGATCTTGACTTGGTCACGGGGGTCGCTCCCGGTGGCGCTGACCGTGTACAGGTCGTCGCCGTCGGGGTCCGTCCAGTCGGTGAGGATGTTCTGGCTGACGATTTTGCCTGCCTGGACCACGAGGGTGGTGTTGCGGTTGGGCTTCTGCCGCGGGGCGGAGTTCTCCCCCGGCGGGATGATGTTCAGGGTGACGTCGGAGGAGGCTGTGAGGCCGCGGCCATCGTCCACCGTGTATTTGAAGGTTTCGGAACCGGCTTTGTCCGCTGGGACGCTGACCTGGAAGCCGGTGGAGCCGTAGATCGGGGCGACGAGGCCGGACTTGATCGGATCGGGGGCGCGGACGGTGAGGATGTCGCCGTCAGGGTCGGTGTCGTTGTCCAGCACCGGGAGGATGGCGGTCCGTCCCGCCCGTATCCCGAACGTGTCAGGCTTGGCCACCGGTGCGCTGTTGGGTTTGGTACGGTCCGGCAACACAGTCTGCTGGACCTCATCGGCGGAGTCCTTGTCCGCGTCGTCCGAAGTTTCCTTCGGCGGGATGACGTCCTCCCAATTGTTCACCAGCTGCATGTTCTGGTTCACCAGCCACACATTCCCGGAATTCACATCGTTCAGGACCACCAGATCCCGGTTCACCCGGAAAACGTACGACGGCGACGCACTCGCCTTGGGCACATCAACGTCTTTATCATCGGCATCGTTTGTGCAGTCCCGGACATACTTGTTCGCCCCGGACCACGCCGCATGCACACACCCGGCCAACTGCACCGGAGCCGCCGGCACACCCTCACCATCGAACGTGACGGTCTTCGCCGTCGAACCATCCAACGGCTGCTTCAGCAACGCCTTCTGCGTCGAAACCGCCACAAAATCACTGGCAGGCCCGCCCTGCTGAAGCTTCGCATCCCGCGCATTATCCAACTGCAACCGCTTACCGCCCGGCAGGAACAACTTCCCCGCAGCAGCATCCAACACCACCGGCTTATCCCCCACCACCGTGATCTGCAGATCACCGGCGCCCTTCAACTCACCCCAGGTACTGGCATCGGAGGACGTCGGCTCACCATCCGCGTTGACCGAAGTGACAGTCACCGTCCCCGTCTTCGGGTCGGCGCTGTAGATCCGGTCATCGGCCCCCACCGCGGACACCGTGCCCTGCGAAGCAGTCAGCACCGGCTCCGAGGACTCCTCATCAAAACCATTAACGCTGGACGGCGACAGCGCCCAGACCTTGCCCATCCCCGCATCCGTCACCGAGATCACGCGGGCACCAAAACTCACATCCGCCGAACCCGGCAGCTTCTTATCCCCGCCCAGGCGCATGTTCGCAGGAGAAATCTGGTTCAACGTCGAACCCGCCTCATCATCCACAAACACCTCCCCGGAGTTCTGGAGAATATCGAAAGTAGTACCCGCAGGCGTCACCGCACCATCCAAAACCCGCGACGGATAATTCAGCCGGCCCACCGCATTATTCGACTTCGAAACCACCCACACGCCGCCGTCGTTCAACTCCACCTCAGTGGTCTTGAACCCCGGATAAATGATCGCACCGGTCACCAGGAGGACCGCGGCAGCGGCAAGGGCCGTGCCCGCAACGCCGCGGGAGCGCAGAATGCCGCGGCGGGTAGTCCAGCCACCGCCGTTTCCCGCGCGCAGGTTTGTGGCACGCGGGTTTGTGGCGCGCGCCGTTCGGCGAAGCTTCATGGCCGGTTTCTCCCCCAAGTAATACTCCGGCCGGGCCGATATACGGTCCGCTGCAGCCGGGCACAACCGACTATAGCGGCATTCACCATCAAGTGGATAAATACATGGGGCCGTAACGCCCTAGTCGAGGACCAGGCCTTTTCCTTGTCCGCGGGCCAGGCGAACCGGATGGATTTCGCCGAACCCCCGGACATTCTCCGCGGGCTGAGGAACGAGAACGAATCTCTTGTCCTGGTCCAGTGCGGAAGCAGTCATGGAGTCGATCAGGACCGTTCCCGGATCCGCCAGCGTGGTGAGCCGGGCGGCGAGGTTGACCGTGGGGCCGTAGATGTCCCCCAGCCGGGACAGGATCCTGCCCCAGACCATAGCTACCCGCGCTTCCGGCAGGATCTCATCTTCGGTGAACGCCTGTGCCAGGGCCAGCGAGATCTCGGCTCCGGCAGCCGGCGTTTCCGCGATATACAGGACTTCGTCGCCTACTGTTTTGACCAGCCGCCCTCCCCCGACGGAAATGATTTCTGCGCATTTGTTCTCAAAGCGCTGGACCAGCCGGGCGAGGGTCTTTTCATTCATCCGGCGGGAGAGGCTCGTATAGGAGACCAGGTCGGCAAAGCCGACGGCGCGGGCCAGCGGCAGGGGCGCATCGTCTTCATCGCCGTCGCGGCCTTCTTCGCTGGCCTGCAGGCCGGCTTCCGCGCGCACGGCAAGGCGTTGAACGCCGGCATTGAGTTGCCGCCGCCACGAATAGACCAGCATCTCCTCCAGCGCGTCCAGCAAGGATGGCAGTTCCTTCACCAGTCGCTTGCGGGCCACGGCGTCAGTGACGCCCTGTTCGTGGACCATGTCCTCCACCAGGGCCTCGATCTGCCAGACCACCATGCGGTCCGTCATCTGTCCGATGGACCGGGTCACGGAGATGGCGGCTTCTTCGGTGAGCACCCCGGTGCGGACCAGATCAACCACCGTGGACAGCGCGGCCTGATCCCTTTCGGTGAAGGCGACGTCCTCGTCACCGAAGTTGGGGAAACCGAGGGCACGCCACAGCTTCCGGGCCGAAAGGAGGGACAGTCCTGCCCCGGCGGCCACCTCACGGCGGCGCAGCTTCCGTTCGCCGCCCAACAGGCGGGTTTCGAGGGCCTTGGCAGCTACCCGCTCGGGAGACAGTGTGCCTGTTGCCGGGTGGGCAGTTTCGGGCACGGCGGGAGCCGGCAGGTCCACTTCGTCCCGCTGGTCCTCATCGTTCATCGTCTCCACCTTCTCTCAACTCCCACGGCAACGCTTCGTCTGTGTAATCCGGTATCTCATCATTCTCCGGGCCCCCGCTGGCAGGCAGTTCGTCGATTGCATCCAGCACAAAGTCCCGGAACCGCACCGCTTCCGGGACGTCCTGGATGACCACCACGCCTTGGTACCCGGTTTCCAAGGATATATTCCCGGAGCGCAATATGCGCTGCAGCACCGACTGGTGGACCGTCACGTTGCGGATCGCGGCGAGATTGACCTGCTCATCCCGGCGCCGCACCATGCCGTAGCGGGCAACAATCCGCCTGCTCGTGAGGATGTACCTGGTTGCCTGCCACCGCAACAGCCGAGGCAGGCAATACGCCAACCATATCCACGCGGCGGCCAGGACGCATGCAAGGACGATCCACGGCGTCCAGTCAGCGGAAGCCAAAGGCAGTAACCGGGTAGCCTCGCCCCGTACGGTCCAGGCGCTGACAAAGGCTGCAGCGGCGGGCGCCGCAATAAAAGCTGCGGCCGGGCCGGCCAGTTTCCTCGGCTGCGGGCGGGTAATCGTGATGACCTGCTCGCCCGGCACGAGGCCTTTACGCATAGCCGCTTTCGGTGCCCTGGCCGGGCGGGGTCCACGGGCGCAGGTGGACCACATCGCCGGCGGTGACAACATGCTCCCGGCGGTCCTTGTCCACCACCAGCAGTGAGCCGTACTCGTCCAGCCTGGATGCGTGCCCAATAATCTCGTGGTCGCCGGGCAGCTGCGCGCGCACTTGCTTGCCCAGCGTCACCATCACGGACTCCACCCGCTTGTGGAGCGACGGGCCGCCGGCAAGCCCGGCGGTGGGGTCGCCGTCGGCATTGCAGAAGCTGCGGTAGAGCACTGTGAAATGGGCGAGGTAGCTCTTGAGCAGCAGGGTGCGGTCAACAGTCAGCGGCTCTTCCAAGGCAACGGAAGTCGCTGTGGGCACCGGGAGTTCTGATGCGGTCAACGTCACGTTCAGGCCGGTCCCCAAAATGACCGGCGGAACGGTCCCGTCCCCCATTGGACCCAGCTGGGCAAGGATCCCGGCGATCTTACGGCCCCGGACCAGGACGTCATTGGGCCACTTGAGCTCGGCCGGAATGCCCGCGGCCTCGATCAGCGTCTCCCGCAGCGCGAGTGCGCCCAGCAGTGACAGCCACGAATACGTTTGGGTGGGCAGCGGCCTACCTTCTGCATTCGCGGGACGCAGGACCAGGGATACCGACACCGAGCTCATCGGCGGCGCTTCCCACCGCCGGTCCAGGCGTCCCCGGGCAGCGGTCTGGTACTCGGCCGTCAGCACTGACAGGTCCGGCCACTCTTTGGGCTCAACAGTCACCGAACGCAGGAGGTCCGCGTTGGTGGAACCGATGGAGTCAACCACCACCACCTTGGCGATGCCCGTGGCCGCAAGGAAATCCTGGTCCGCCAAGGCTCCGCGATTCAACGGATTTCCTGGGGTGTGTGAGTCATCCATGGTTGAATCCTATCGACTCAGGCGCCTCCGCTGGCCGTTCCCACACAGCCACATGGCTGGAACCGCGGCTCAGAGGAAGATGTCCGGAACCAGCCGATCCTCCGCTGCCCCGAGGCTGTAGGGACGGAAGTCGGTGACACCCGCAGCGCGAAGTACCTCTTCGTCCGTGTAGAAGTTGCCGCTGGACGCGCCCGCACTGTCCCCGGTGCTGCCGGCCGGGTGCGCGCCGGCGAGGTTGCTGCCGGTCAGGACGGCATGCGCTGCGTCGGCCATGATCTGCGGTCCGCGGGCAGCCTGGACGATCTCCTGGCCGCCGGGCATATTCCGGATGGCCGCCGTATCGATAAGGGTGCACGGCCAGAGTGAGTTGACGTGGATGCCGTCGGCCTTGAGTTCTTCGGCAAGGCCCAGCGTGGTGAGGCTCATCCCGTATTTGGCCATGGTGTACGCCAGATGCCTGCCCGCCCAGTGTGGGTCAAGGTTCAGTGGCGGCGACAGCGTGAGGATGTGGGCGTGGGCCGATTGGCGCAGCGCGGGCAGTGACAGCTTGGACAGCAGGAATGTCCCGCGGACGTTGATGTCCTGCATCAGGTCGTAGCGTTTCATGTCCACATCGTCTGTGGTGGACAGATCGATGGCGGACGCGTTGTTGAGCACGATGTCGATTCCGCCGAAGCGTTCGACGGCGGCCGCCACGGCACCTGCGACGTCATCGTCATTGCGCACATCACCCACGATGGCCAGGGCATGGCCCCCGGCGGCCTCTACCTGCTCGGCGGCGCTGAAGACAGTGCCTGCCAGCTTCGCGTGGGGCTGGCCGGTCTTGGCCATCATGACAATATTGGCACCGTCCTGCGCTGCCCGGGTGGCAATCGCCAGCCCGATGCCGCGGCTGCCACCGGACATCAGAATGGTGCGGCCCCGAAGGGACCCGGCGGCCTGGTATGGCGCTGCGGCAGCGGCCCGGTACGGAGTTGCGGAATCGTTGCTGGAAGTCATGGCTCCACTGTAACCGAGGTATGTTACTGATGAGTAACATAGGGCTGGCCGCCGGAAAGTGCGGAAAATTGTAGGTTTTCTACAGTCGTCCCACGCAGATGCGTCATTAGACTAGCCAGCAGGGTTCGTCTTTTGTGTGGAAGCTACTTAAATCACGCGTCTGACCTGCCAGTTACCACCGCACGCAGCACCACATTGTTGCAGCACCAATCTGCTACAGAGCCGGAGAAACTTGATGAGCCACGATCTGACAACGACAGCGGGAAAGATCGCCGATTTCCGCGACCGCCAGGCCCGTGCAGAACAACCCTCCGGCCCCGAAGCCATAGAAAAGCAGCACGCCCGCGGAAAGAACACTGCCCGCGAGCGTGTGGACCTGCTGCTGGACGAAGGCTCGTTTGTGGAGCTTGACGCTCTGGCCGTGCACCGCTCCACCGCTTTCGGGATGGAAAAGAAGAAGCCGCTCGGCGACGGTCTGGTCTCCGGCTACGGCACGGTGGACGGGCGTCCCGTCGCCGTCTACAGCCAGGAATTTTCGGTGTACGGCGGATCGCTGAGCCAGGTCAATGGCGAGAAGATCGTCAAGGTCCAGGAATTCGCGCTGCGCAACGGCTGCCCCGTCGTCGGCATCCTCGACGGCGGCGGTGCCCGCATCCAGGAAGGCGTGGCCTCCCTGGCCATGTTTGCCGACATCTTCCGCAACAACGTCCACGCGTCCGGTGTGGTGCCGCAGATTTCGCTCATCATGGGCCCGTCCGCCGGCGGCGCGGCGTACTCCCCCGCCCTCACGGACTACGTGGTGATGGTGGACAAGACCTCGCACATGTTCATCACGGGACCCGACGTCATCAAGACCGTTACGGGCGAAGACGTGGACATGGAAACCCTGGGCGGCGCCCGCCAGCACAATGCCAACACGGGCACGTCCACGTACTTGGCCTCCGACGAAGCCGATGCCATTGAGTTCGTCCGCGAGCTGCTGGACTTCCTGCCGTCCAACAACCTCGCCGAGGCCCCGGTGCTGGAGCACCAGCAGGAGCTGGAGATCAACGACGACGATCTCGCCCTGGACACACTCGTCCCGGACTCTGCCAACCAGCCGTACGACATGCGAACGGTCATCGAGCAGATCGTTGACGACGCCCACTTCCTGGAGATGCAGTCCCTTTATGCCCCCAACGTCATCATCGGCTACGGCCGGGTAGAGGGCCACACCGTGGGGATCGTGGCCAACCAGCCGCTGCAGTTCGCCGGCACGCTGGACATCGCGGCCTCGGAGAAGGCCGCCCGGTTCGTCCGGAACTGCGATGCCTTCAATGTCCCCATCATCACGCTGGTGGACGTCCCCGGCTTCCTGCCCGGCAAGGACCAGGAGTTCCAAGGCATCATCCGCCGCGGCGCCAAGCTGCTGTACGCCTACGCCGAAGCCACCGTCCCCAAGCTGACAGTCATCACCCGCAAGGCGTACGGCGGAGCGTACATCGTGATGGGCTCCAAGAAGCTCGGCGCGGACCTGAACCTGGCATGGCCCACAGCGCAGATCGGCGTGATGGGCGCCCAGGGCGCCGTTAATATCCTGTACCGCCGCGACCTGGCCGAAGTTGCCGAGGCCGGCGGCGACGTGGAGGCCCGGCGCGCCGAGGTCATCCGACAGTACGAAGACGAGCTGCTGAACCCCTACCAGGCCGCCCAACTGGGTTACGTGGACGCGGTCATCGCACCGTCCGATACCCGGGGCCAGATCATCAAGGGCCTCCGCGCCCTCCGCGACAAGCGGGCGAGCCTGCCCACCAAGAAGCACGGGAACATCCCGCTGTGATCCCCAACGGCCCCCTAACCTCGCAGGCTCGGCCAGGGAACCCTGCCGTCGTGGCCCCTGGCAGCGAGCCGGTGGTTGAGCCGGGGAGCGAAACCCTTGAGCCCTCATTCCCCCTGCTCTCTGTCGTCAAGGGCCAACCGACAGCGGAGGAGCTCGCGGCCCTGACCGCCGTCGTGCTTTCCCTGGGCAGCGCTGACCCCGTGGCCTCCGGAAAGCCCACTGCCCGCGACTGGGTACGCCGCCAGCAGCTGCGGCTCGCCCCGACACCGGGTCCCGGCGCGTGGAGGCGGAGCCGGGGTTAGGCTCGTGGGGTGACTACCGAAGCCGCTCCTGCCGCCCGTCCGCACTCCGCCATCGATGCCATGGCGGATGACTACACCGACACGCTCATCCGACTTGACCCGTCGCTTGCCACCACGCTGGGGCTGCCGGGGCACGAGAAAGAGTACCCGGATTACTCCCCCGCGGGCATCGACGCCTTTGCGGCAGCGGCCCGGAACGCCCTTGCTGCCCTGGAGGGCCTGGCGCCGCAGGACGACGTGGATGCTGTCACCCTGGACGCCATGCGGGAACGGCTGGGCCTCCAGCTGGAAATCCATGAGTCGGGCTGGGACGAGGCGGCGCTGAATAACATCGCCTCGCCCGCACAGGACATCAGGGCCATTTTCGACCTGATGCCCACCGAAACCGATGAGCATTGGGAGCACATCGCCGGCCGTGCCCGGAACGTCCCCGGCGCTCTCCGCGGCTACATCGAGTCCCTGCGCCGCGCCCGGGACGCCGGCAAAGTCGCGGCCGAACGCCAGGTCTCCATTGTCATCGAGCAGACCACTAAATACGCCGCCGACGACGGTTTCTTCGCCAAGCTCGCCGCCGGAGCCCGGATTGGCGATAGTCCCCTGCCGGGTGAAACGCAGGGAAGGCTCGACGCCGGTGCTGCCGCCGCCCGGGGTGCCTACCGGGAGTTCGCGGAGTTCCTCCGCACGGAACTGCTGCCTGCCGCACCGCAGCAGGACGCCGTCGGCCGGGAACGGTACGCACTGGCTTCGCGCTCCTTTCTGGGCGCAGCCGTCGACCTCGAAGAGACCTACGCGTGGGGAGTCCAGGAACTGGACCGGCTCATCGCCGAGCAGGAAAATGTCGCGTCTCGCATCAAGCCAGGGGCCAGCATCGCGGAGGCCAAGGAGGTCCTCAACAATGACCCGGCACGCCAGCTCAAGGGCACGGAGGCCCTCAAGGCGTGGATGCAGGAACTCTCGGACAAGGCTGTAGCCGAGCTTGCCGGGGTGCACTTCGAGATCCCGGACGTGATGAAACAGCTCGAATGCCTTATCGCCCCGACCGACGAGGGCGGCATTTACTACACCGGCCCCTCTGATGACTTCTCACGCCCGGGCCGGATGTGGTGGTCGGTTCCGGCCGGCGAAGACACTTTCACCACCTGGGCCGAAACCACCACGGTGTTCCATGAAGGCGTTCCCGGGCACCACCTGCAGGTGGCCACCGCCACGTACCGGCGGGAGCTGCTGAACAAGTGGCGGCGCAACATCTGCTGGACGTCCGGCCACGGCGAAGGCTGGGCCCTCTACGCCGAAAAGCTCATGCAGGAACTCGGCTATTTGGCCGATCCCGGCGACCACATGGGCATGCTGGACATGCAGCGGATGCGGGCAGCCCGTGTGGTATTCGACATCGGCGTCCACCTGGAACTTGAAATCCCCGAACGCTGGGGCACCGGAACATGGACCCCGGACGCGGGCTACGAATTCCTCAAGGAGAACCTGCCCATCAGCGAAGGCCAGCTCAAATTCGAGTTCACCCGCTACCTCGGCTGGCCCGGCCAGGCCCCTTCCTACAAAGTGGGCCAGCGTCTCTGGGAACAGATCCGCGCCGACCTCGAAACCCGGCCCGGCTTCGATTTGAAGGCGTTCCACACGCGAGCGCTGAACATTGGATCGGTCGGCCTTGATACCCTCAGGCGAGCGCTGCTCGGAGTTTCACAATAGGGGCCCACGCCGGCAGGGTCCCCTGGCCGAGCTTGCGAGGTTAGGGAGCCGGTGGGGAGCACGCTGCCGGATGCGCCCCCTCCGGCCCCCTGAACGCGAGACGTTTACCACATCCGGCCTGGGAATAACTTCACAATTCCCTTGCATGACGGCGGATTCGCGCGGATTTCCGGTCTTGGACCGTTCGGGGGCCGCGTAACATTTCTCAACATCTGTTCGCCGTGGTAGGGACCCCCGGCCTAGCGTGTTCTGGTGAGCACTCAAACCCGCACCCCCGAATCCACAGGAAAGACCGGCTTCCAGCTGCCCAAGTGGGCTGGCTCGTTCGGTTTCCAGATCATCGCCGCCCTCATTGTTGGGCTGGGCCTCGGCCTGCTGGCCAAATACACGGGCAGCACCAAGGAGGCCCCCAACGGCCTTGGCGCCACGCTGCAGACCATTGGCTCCAGCTACGTTTCGCTGCTGCAGACCGCGGTGGTCCCGCTGATCTTCACCGCCGTGGTGAGCTCCATCTCGAACCTGCGCCAGGTCTCCAACGCCGCCAAGCTGGCCTGGAACACCCTGCTCTGGTTCGCCATCACGTCGCTGATCGCCGTGGTGATCGGCATCGGCCTCGGCGTGCTCCTGCAGCCCGGCGCCAACACCGGCATCACCCAGGAAGCCAAGTACGCCGGCAAGTCCGGTGACTGGTGGTCCTTCCTGATCGGACTGTTCCCCAAGAACTTCCTTGGCCTGGGTGCCAGCTCCACCGTGACCGAAAGCGCCACCGCAGCTACCACCGTCAGCACCTCTGTGAGCTTCAACGTGCTCCAGATCCTGGTGATTGCCATCGCCGTCGGCGTCGCCGCCCTCAAGGTGGGCAAGGCTGCTGAGCCGTTCCTGAACCTCAACGCCTCGGCGCTTGCCGTCATCCAGAAGGTCCTTTGGTGGATCATCCGCATCGCCCCGCTCGGCACCGTGGGCCTGATCGGCAACGCCGCGGCCGTCTACGGCTGGGACACCATCGGCGCGCTCGGTAAGTTCACCTTCGCCATTTACGTGGGCCTGGCCCTGGTGCTGTTTGTGGTTTACCCGACCCTGATCCGCTCGCACGGCCTGTCCGTGAAGCAGTACTTCTCCGGCGTCTGGCCAGCCGTGCAGCTGGCATTTGTGTCCCGCTCCTCGATCGGAACTCTGCCGCTAACCCAGCGCGTCACGGAGCGCAGCCTGGGTGTTCCCCGCGCCTACGCATCCTTCGCCGTACCCCTGGGCGCCACCACCAAGATGGACGGCTGCGCCGCGATCTACCCCGCGATCTCCGCCATCTTTGTGGCCCAGTTCTTCGGCGTCCAGCTGGACGCCAGCCACTACGTGCTCATCGCCCTCGTCTCGGTCCTCGGTTCCGCCGCAACGGCCGGCACCACCGGCGCCGTGGTGATGCTCACCTTGACGCTCTCCACGCTGGGACTGCCCCTGGCCGGCGTCGGACTCCTGCTCGCGATTGACCCGATCCTGGACATGGGCCGCACCGCGGTCAACGTCGCGGGCCAGGCCCTCGTGCCCACCATCGTGGCCAAGCGCCAGGGCATCCTCGACGAGACGCTCTACAACGCACCCCGCAACGGGACTCCGTTCGTGGACGACGACGCCGACTCCGCCGCTGCGGATCCCTCCGCCATCGCCGGAGCTACTGACGCACCGGAAGCCGGACGCACACTGGCCGATGCGAAGGCCTGACGCACAAGGCTGACGCATAGGCCTGACGCCGCCGCGCGAACAGCTAACAGGGGAAGTCCCCGGGAAGTGCTCCCGGGGACTTCCCCTGTTCTGTGCTGCGTGTCGCCCAGCCCAGCTTGCGCTAGCGGCCACCACCTCCGATGACTCCGTTCTGGACAGCCTTGGTCACGGCGTCCGCCTCGGCCTGGGTCAGCTTGCCGTCAGTGACGGCCGCATCCAGGCGCGTCTTCAGAGCCGCGGCGCGATCCGCCTGTTCGGCAGTGCGCAGCTCTTCGAGCGCCGCCGTGACCTTGGCCTCGTCGATGCCCAGCGTCGCCGCGAGGGACTTCGCGAGTTCAGCCTGCTTCACGGCCGGGTCCGGCCGGGTTCCTTCAGTTTTTGTTCCGTCGGCTGGCGGGGTGGCGGGCCTGTTGGCGTCACGGTAGGCCTTCAGGGCCTCCGTCACCTTGGCCTCATCCACACCCAGCTTGGTGGCGAGTGCCGCGGCGTCCGTACCACCGAAACCTCCGAAGCCGCCGTGGCCGTGACCGCCCCGCATGCCCTTGCCGTCGGCGGGCGCGCTGCTGGTGCTGCCGTCCGCGGCGGCGCTCGAGCTGGCGCTGGGGGTGGGCGTCGTGGTTGCCGATGCCATGCCGGCAACGCCGATCCCGGCGCCAAGTGCCAGCGCAGTGGCCGTGAGGCCCACAGCAATTCTCTTTGTGCGTACCATTCTTGTCTCCTGGATCTGCCGCCCGGTGACGGCTGGTCAAGATGTCCCAGACGGGACTCTTTCAGTCTCCGGCGGCAGCCTCAGGCCCAGCTGTCGGGAACCTTTCATCTTCCTGTGAATCAACTTGCGCGGCGTGCAAAATTGCACGTAGTGTAATTTTATGCCCGAACTTCTCTCGCGCCGTGAGCTGAACAAAGCCGCCACGCGCCAGGCCATCACCGATGCCGCGTTGACCCTGCTGCGCGCCCAGGGACCCGGGAATTTCACCGTGGAAGACATTGCCGAATCAGCCGGGATCTCGCGCCGCACCTTCTTCAACTACTTCAGCAGCACCGAGGCCGCGCTGGCCTCCATGACCCACGGGTTTCTGGACAACGCCCTTCAGCAGTTCCGGCAGCGGCCTGCTGACGAGCCCATCCTCGAGTCTGCGCGCGCAGCCCTGATGCAGCTGGCCGACCCCATGACGGTTGCTCCGCTGGCCGAACTCTTCACCCTCACCCAGAACAACGCCGTCCTGTCCCGGTCCGAACTTGAGGCGTGGGACCACTGCACCGAAGAGATCATCAGCGCGGCCCGGGAGCGCTTCGCCGGAACCCCGGGCCCCGCCGTCGACGAACTGTACCTGCGCGCCCTCGCCGGCTCCGTCATCTCCTGCGGGAAGGCGGCCATGGACGTGTGGTTCGCCCAATGCGGCGCTGATCTCTCCCCCGTATCGCTCGCTGTCCTGCGGCAACTGCTTATTGACGCCATGGGCCACCTCGGCTCCGGCTTCGGCAGCCCACTTCCAGCAGCCGGCCCCACTGCTACTTCACTGGCTGCCACCACCCACCCCCTCAAAGAACGGCTCTGACATGGCCCTGCTGCTCTACCGCCTCGGCAAGTTCTCCTACCGCCACCGCTGGCTGGTCGTTTCCCTCTGGCTCGCGGCACTGGTGGCCGTGGGCGGCTCCGCAGCAGCCTTCCACGGCACACTGTCCAACAACTTCCAGATCCCGGGCACCGAGACCCAGCGGATCGCGGACAAGCTGAAGCAGGAACTGCCGGCAGCGTCCGGCGGCTCTGCGACCATCGTCTTTGAAGCCCCGGACGGCGGCTTTACGGACGGGAGCCGCGCCGCTGTAACGGCCGCGCTGACCAAGCTTGGTGACCTGCCGGACGTCAAGGCCACGGTGGATCCGTTCGCCACACAAGCCCAGCTGGACCAGGCCGGGCAGGCCATCGCCGACGGCGAGCAGCAGCTTGCCGCTGGCCAGGCCCGCCTGGATGCCTCACGCGCCGAGCTCGACGCCGGCACGGCGCAGTTGGCTGCCGCGGAGCAGCAGATGACTGCCGCCGGCGCAACCCCAGCCATGATCGAAGCCCGGCTCGGAGCACAGAAGGCCGCCCTGGCCCAGGGCCGGGCGCAGTTCGACGCCGGCACCCAGGACCTGCAGGCTGCCAAGGCCAAGCTGGACCTGGGCAAGCGGCAGGCAGAAGCTTCCGCCGGGATCCGTTTCGTCTCGACGGACGGTCAGGCCGCCGTGGCACAGGTGCAGTTCAACACCTCCATCAATGCCCTGACCCCCGCAGTGCGCCAGCAGGTGCAGGACATCGCGCATGAGACCTCGTCCGCGGGTGTGACGGCACTGGCCAGCAAGGAAATCACCGAAGACATTTCAGAACTCTTCGGCACGGCCGAGATCATCGGCATCGGAGTGGCGGCCCTGGTCCTGATCCTGATGCTCGGCACGCTCATCGCCGCAGGCCTGCCGCTGCTGATGGCCGTGATCGGCGTTGGCGTTGGCGTGGGCATCACGTTCGCCCTGTCCGGCGCCTTCGAGATGAGCTCCATCTCCCCCATGCTCGCGCTGATGCTGGGACTCGCCGTGGGCATCGACTACTCCCTCTTCATCGTCAACCGGCACCGGACCCAGCTGCTTGCCGGCATGGACCCCGAGGAATCCGTGGCCCGCGCCACCGGAACCTCGGGCAACGCGGTGCTTTTTGCCGGCCTGACGGTCATCATCGCCCTCGCCGCCCTGGTGGTACCCGGGCTGCCGTTCCTGAGCGTGATGGGCCTGGCCGCGGCCGGCACCGTCGCGGTGGCCGTCATGGTGGCGCTCACCCTGACACCCGCCATGCTGTCCCTGATCGGCCGGCGCATCATTTCCCGGCGGGCCTGGGCCAAAGCCGATGCCCACAACGCCGAGGCCGGCCACGAGGTTTCCGACCAGGCCAAGGACGAGGAAAAGAGCACCCGTGGCTGGGGCGGCCTCGTCACCAGGCACCCCGTCGTGGCACTCGTCGCCGGTGTGCTCCTGCTGGGGACGCTGGCCCTGCCTGCCGCTCAGCTTCAGCTCGCCCTGCCCGACGGCGGCTCCGAACCTGTGGACTCCGAGGCCTACCAGGCCTATGACGTCACCGCGCGCAGCTTCGGCGAAGGCGTCACCGGACCGATTGTGGTGGTGGGCGAGTTCCCGGCCGGGCTGGACGAAACCCAGGCCCAGAAACTGCAGTATGACGTCGCGGACCTCATCCGCGGCGTGGACAACGTAGTGGCAACAGTGCCGGTAGCACTGAGTGAAGATCGCCGCACCGCCGTCTTCCAGGTCATCCCGGAGGAGGGGCCCGCCAAGGCCGGCACGGTGCAGGTGGTCAGCGAACTCCGTGAACGCGGCATGCAGATCCAGGCCGAAACGGGGGTCACCATCGGCCTGACCGGGCAGACCGCCGGCAACATCGACGTCTCTTCAAAACTTGGTGATGCCCTGCCGCCGTACCTGGCGATCGTCGTCGGGCTTTCCCTCATCCTGTTGTTGCTGGTGTTCCGCTCCATTGTGGTTCCCCTCCTGGCAACCGGCGGTTTCCTGCTGTCCCTGGCCGCCGCGTTCGGCCTGGTGGTGGCCGTTTACCAGTGGGGCTGGCTGGGCGGCGTGTTCGACGTCGCCAACCCCGGCGCGGTGCTGAGCTTCCTACCGATCATCCTGATCGGTGTGCTGTTCGGCCTGGCCATGGACTACCAGGTGTTCATCGCCTCCGGCATGCGCGAGTCCTACATGCACGGTGCTCCCGCCAAAAAGGCCGTACGCATCGGCTTCAGTCACGCCGGTGCCGTGGTGACCGCCGCCGCGATCATCATGGTCAGCGTGTTCGCCGGCTTCATCTTCAGCCACCTGACCATGGTCCGGCCGCTGGGCTTCGCCATGGCGTTCGGTGTGCTGCTGGATGCCTTTGTGGTCCGCATGACCATCGTCCCGGCCGTGATGTACCTCCTGGGCGAAAAGACCTGGTGGCTGCCGAAGTGGCTGGACCGGATCCTGCCGGACGTGGACGTGGAGGGCGCCCGGCTGGAACGCCGCGAAAACGAGCCGCAGAACCTGACCGAGCCAGTCCATTAGGCTGAAACGGTGACCCGCCTCATCCTCGCCTCCCAGTCCCCCGCCCGCACCAAGCTCCTGGCTGACGCCGGCATCCGGCACTCCGTGCTGGTCTCCGACGTGGACGAGGACGCGGTCCAGGCCCGCTACGGCGTCACGGATCCGCACGATACCGCGCTGCTGCTGGCACGCGCCAAAGCCGAGGCGGTGGCCGCGTTGCCGGAAGCCGAGGGCGCGCTGGTCATCGGCTGCGACTCCGTCTTCGAGTTCGACGGCGAGGCGCACGGCAAACCGTACACGGCCGCCGTCGCCCGCGAACGGATGCTGCGAATGAGCGGCAACAGCGGGGTCCTGCACACCGGGCACTGGCTGGTGGACTGCCGCGCGACGGCAGCCGACGAGGAATCCGCCGATGAGGCGGGGAATGAAGCGCCCGACGACGGCATCACGGCGCTGGGATCCGGCGCCACGCTCGGGGCGGTCGCCTCCGCCGAAGTCCACTTCACGGACATGGATCCCGAAGAGATCGACGCGTACATCGCCACCGGCGAACCGCTGCACTGCGCCGGCTCCTTCACCATTGACGGCCTGGGCGGCGCGTTCATCCTGAAGGTGGACGGGGACCCGCACGCCGTTGTGGGCCTGTCAGTCTCCACGCTGCGCAGTCTCCTCGGGCACGCAAACGTACGCATCACGGAGCTGTGGTCCGCCGAATAATTGCGGCGATTTTACGGCCAGTTGTAGGTTCCCTACAAAGCCGTGCCCGTTTACACGCGGAAACCGCAAGTAATATCGGCGGAACCCACAAAATCGCGCTAGGCTCCCTGAAGGAAAGAAGGAGACGCCTTGTCAGCAAATTTGGAGCAGTCCGCTAGTCCCGTGCAGTCGAACCTCACCAAGGTGCTGATCGCAAACCGGGGCGAAATCGCCGTGCGCATTATCCGCGCGGCACGCGACGAAGGCATTGCCTCCGTGGCCGTCTACGCCGATCCGGACCGCGACGCGCTCCATGTCAGGCTTGCCGACGAGGCCTACTCCCTGGGTGGCAACACCGCCGCGGAGTCCTACCTGGTGATGGACAAGATCATCGACGTTGCCCGCCAGTCCGGCGCCGACGGCATCCATCCCGGTTATGGCTTCCTCGCCGAAAACGCCGAGTTCGCAGCCAAGGTCATCGCCGCCGGCATCACCTGGATCGGCCCTTCCCCTGCCGCCATTTCCGCGCTGGGCGACAAAGTCCAGGCCCGGCACATCGCCGAGAAAGTCGGCGCGCCCCAGGTCCCCGGCACCGCCGATCCTGTGCAGTCTGCCGAGGAAATCCTCGAGTTCGTGGACAAGTTCGGCCTGCCGGTGGCCATCAAGGCAGCCTTCGGCGGCGGCGGACGCGGCATCAAAGTGGCCCGCACCCGCGAAGAAATCCCGGAACTCTTCGAGTCAGCCGTCCGTGAGGCCATCGCAGCGTTCGGCCGCGGCGAATGCTTCATTGAACGCTTCCTGGACGCCCCGCGCCACGTCGAGACGCAGTGCCTCGCGGACGCCCACGGCAACGTCGTGGTCATCTCCACGCGTGACTGCTCGCTGCAGCGCCGCAACCAAAAGCTCGTTGAAGAAGCACCGGCACCGTTCCTCACCGCAGAGCAGAACCGCCGCCTGTACGAATCCTCCAAGGCAATCCTGAAGGAAGCCGGTTACCTCGGCGCCGGAACCTGCGAGTTCCTGGTGGGCCAGGACGGCACCATCTCCTTCCTCGAGGTCAACACCCGCCTGCAGGTGGAGCACTGTGTCTCCGAGGAAGTCACCGGCATCGACCTGGTCCGCGAACAGTTCCGGCTGGCTCGCGGCGAGGAGCTCGGCTACGGCGATCCTGAGGTCCGCGGCCACTCGTTCGAATTCCGCATCACCGGCGAGGACCCGGGCCGCAACTTCATGCCCGCCCCCGGCACAATCACCACCCTGAAGAACCCCACCGGCCCTGGCATCCGGATCGATTCCGGTGTGGAGGAGGGCGACGTCATCAGCGGCAACTTCGACTCGATGCTCTCCAAGCTGATCGTCACCGGCGCCACGCGCACCCAGGCCCTGCAGCGTTCCCGGCGCGCCCTGGAGGAAATGGTGGTGGGAGGCATCCCCACCGTTATCCCCTTCGACCTCGCCGTTGTATCGGACCCCGCCTTTGCGCCCGAGGAAGGGCCGTTTAGCATCCACACCCGCTGGATTGAAACCGAATTCGTCAACAACATTCCTGCCTGGACGCCGGACGGAACCGCTGACGCCGGCGGCGACGCCGGTGAACGCCAGCGTGTGGTGGTTGAAGTGGGCGGCAAGCGCCTCGAGGTAGTCCTGCCCGCCTCCCTGGGTTCGATCGGGGCGGGTTCCGCCGCCGGTTCCGGAGCCAAGACGGGCAAGTCCAAGAAGCGCGTCCGTTCAGGCGGTGCGGCCGCGGCCGCCGCCGGGGACGCGCTGACATCCCCGATGCAGGGCACCATCGTCAAGGTTGCCGTGGCCAACGGCGATGTTGTGGCCGAGGGCGACCTGGTGGTTGTGCTCGAGGCGATGAAGATGGAACAGCCCCTGACCGCGCACCGTTCCGGAACCATCACCGGACTCAGTGCAGTGGCCGGTGAGACGGTTTCGGCCGGCGCCGTCATCGCCACGATCGAAGACTAGACCCTGCCGGAGGCACCCCATGCTTGCACCCAGTTTTGAAGAAGAAGTAGACCGCTACCACCTGGCGGTTCCGGAAATCACCCGCGGGAATCCCGGTGCCGTCAAGGAACTGTATTCCAGGCTCGACGACGTCACGCTGGCCAACCCGTTCGGCGGCATCGCACGCGGTTGGGCCCAGGTTGAGGCCCGGCTGGACCAGGCGTCCCGCCAGTTCCACGACGGCGAGATGCTCGGGTTCGACACCATCACGTCCTACACCGCACGTGACACGGCCTTCCTGGTGGAAACGGAACACTTCCGGGCCCGCCTGGAAAGCGCCGCGGCGCCGGAGGAATTCGCGCTCCGTGTGACCAGCATCTTCCGGCGTGAAGAAGGCTACTGGAAGCTCGTCCACCGCCACGCGGATCCGGCCGCACAGCCGCAGTCCCGGCGATCGCTCGCGCAGCCGGCCGGCCACTGACATCAGTCCGGCGCAGGCTGCACTCTGGCGCTGCGCTGGAGCCAACGGCACACTTAGCGTGTGAAGCCTTTCCTGCTCCTGGCCTCCCGGGCCGAAGACGCCGCCGCCGAAGACGAGTACGCCGCATACCTGAGGTATGGCGGGCTGGCACCGGACCAGCTCCGGCGCGTCCGGCTTGAGGCTGCTCCCCTGCCGCACCTGGACCTGGCCGACTACTCAGGCGTGATCGTGGGCGGCAGTCCCTTCACGTCCAGCGACCCGGCAGAGAAGAAGAGCGACACCCAGCACCGGGTGGAGCGTGAGCTTGCCGGGCTGCTGGACCGGATCGTCGCTGAGGATTTCCCGTTCCTTGGCGCCTGCTATGGGGTCGGGACTCTGGGAAGGCACCAGGGCGCTCTCATTGACAGGACATTCGGCGAACAGTTGGGCGGGGTGGAAATCGAACTGACACAGGCAGGGCTCGCGGATCCGCTCCTGCGCGGGATGCCGCGCCGCTTCACCGCCTTCACGGGACACAAGGAGGCCTGCACCAAACTCCCTTCCCACGCCGTGCTGCTGGCATCCTCCCCGGCCTGCCCCGTCCACATGTTCCGGATCAAGCAGAACCTGTACGCCACGCAGTTCCACCCTGAGCTGGACGCGGAGGGCCTGGTCACCAGGATCGACATCTACCGGCATGCTGGCTACTTTCCGCCCGAATCCGCCGAGGAGCTTATGGCGGGTGCGCGGCGGTTCACTGCTACGGAGCCTATGAAGATCCTGGCGAATTTCGTGGAGCGCTACGCCGGCTGAGCCTGCGCAAGGGTGGCGGCGCCGCCGTCGTGCGTTCCTCTGTGTCCTGCGCGGGTGCGCCTGCCCCGAACACAACAATGCCCGGCGCGCTCCCCGGAATTTCGGGGAGCACGCCGGGCAGTTCTGTCAGCAACCGGGCTGGAACACCCGACGGCGGGGCGTCAGGCTACGTTGTTCTCGTAGTCCAGGTCGCGGGTTTCCTTGCTCACGAACAGCGCGATCAGCGTCAGCACCGACATGACTGTCAGGTAAACACCCACCAGGACCGGGCTGCCGTCAGCCAGCTCCCACAGCGCCACGGCGATGAACGGGGCCACCGCAGCGCCCAGGATGCTGGAGACGTTGTAACTGACGGCGGAGCCCGTGTAGCGCACGTTGGTGGGGAACAGTTCCGGCAGCAGCGCACCCATGGGACCGAACGTGAGGCCCATCAGCGAGAAGCCGATGACCAGCAGGGCCATAGTGCCCACGAAGCCGCCGCTGAACAGCGGAACGAACAGCAGGCCGAAGACGAAGATGCCGCCGGTGACCGTCAACAGCATCTTGCGGCGGCCGTACTTCTCCGCCAGCGGTCCGGAAACCAGGGTGAAGATGCCGAAGAAGACAACGCCGGCAATCAGCATCCAGAGGAAGTCGTTGCGGGTGAAGCCCAGGCCGGGAACAAACGCCGCAGCGGCGGCCTCGGACATCGGCTTGCCGGCCTTCTCTGCGGCAGCTTTG
Source organism: Pseudarthrobacter lactosi (assembly GCF_055412785.1). Classification (NCBI taxonomy): domain Bacteria; kingdom Bacillati; phylum Actinomycetota; class Actinomycetes; order Micrococcales; family Micrococcaceae; genus Pseudarthrobacter; species Pseudarthrobacter lactosi. The sequence goes on along the minus strand of NZ_JBVAYS010000002.1, from coordinate 545,544 downwards.
GCGGCATCGAGGCTGGAGGCGCGGGTGCCGTAGGTCAGCGTGAACGTAGTCATCAGGTAGAAGAGCACGTACGTGGCGAGCATGATGAACGTGCCCAGGATGAGCGGACGCGAGCTTGTCTTGAAGACCCGGGCCAGGGGCAGCTTGGCCACCTCATTGGATTCGAGCACCTTGGTGAAGGCAGGCGTTTCGATCAGCTTGAGGCGGACGTAGAGGCCGATGATCACCATAACGGCGCTGAGCAGGAACGGCACGCGCCAGCCCCAGGCCAGGAAGTCGGCCGGCGTCAGCGCGTAGCTGGCCACCAGGAAGATCACGTTGGCGATGATGAAGCCGATGGGCGCACCCAGCTGCGGGAACGTGCCGTAGATGGCGCGCTTGTTGGCCGGAGCATTCTCCGTGGCCAGCAGGGCCGCGCCGCTCCATTCGCCGCCAAGGGCCAGGCCCTGGGCGAAGCGCATGACCACCAGCAGTGCCGGGGCCCAGAACTGCCAGCCCGGGACAAGCGCCGTGGGCAGGCAGCCGATCAGGAACGTGGCAATGCCCATGGTCAGCAGCGAGGCCACCAGGGTGCCCTTGCGGCCGAACTTATCGCCGAAGTGGCCAAAGACGATGGATCCCAGCGGGCGGGCCACAAAGGCCACACCGAAGACAGCGAAGGAGCTGAGCAGCTGGGTGGTCTCGTTCTGGTTGGGGAAGAACAGCGACGGGAAGACCAGCACGGCGGCGGTCGCGTAGACGTAGAAATCGTAGAACTCAACGGTGGTGCCGATCAGGCTGGCCACAATCACGCGGCCGCGTGAGTTCACCGCCTTGGGGGATTGTGACTCCGCGGTGGTTTGACTGGATGACATATGAACACTTTCCTGGGGACCGGCCGGGCCCGGTAAGGTCCGGCATGCAGTAGTTAGGGTTCAATATTAGTTCCGGCCGTCCAGTCAATGGACAAAAGGTCCACCATGCGGACTTATGGCATATGTCCCATCCTTCGGTCCGTTAACTCTCCTCACGCCGCCGGACGGCTGCCGATAGGCAAATGTCACAGCGCGTTAACAAACCGCGACCGTCCACGAAACGCACCTTCTCTACCTTGGAAGAACATCATCCCCCATGAGGAGGTCCACCGTGACTGTTGACCGCAGCGCAAATGCCGGCCCCGGCAATTCCGTAGATATAGACACCGACCCACTGCACGGAGGCGTGTCCTCAGCCGCCAGCGCGCAGCCCTCCACCGGGACAACCGACGCCCCGGCCCTTGAATTCCGTCCCGGCCGCTGGATCGCCAACTGGAACGCCGAGAACAAAGAGCAGTGGGAGTCTGGCGGCCGGGCCATCGCCCGCCGCAACCTGAACTGGTCCATCTTCGCCGAGTTCCTCGGTTTCGTGGTCTGGCAGCTCTGGTCCATCGTAGTGGTCCAGCTCCCCGCTGCAGGCTTCACATTCAGCACCTCGGAAATCTTCTGGCTGATCTCGATGCCCAGCCTGGTAGGCGCCACGCTCCGCATCCCCTACACCTTTATGATTCCCCGCTTCGGCGGCCGGAACTGGACCATCGTGTCCGCGCTCCTGCTCCTGATCCCCTCCGTCGGACTGGGGCTCTGCGTCTCCAACCCGGAAACCCCGTTCGGTGTCATGCTCTTCGTGGCAGCCCTCGCAGGCTTCGGCGGCGGCAACTTCGCCAGCTCCATGGCCAACATCACCTTCTTCTACCCGGCCAGGGAAAAGGGCTGGGCCCTTGGCCTGAATGCTGCCGGTGGCAACATGGGTGCCGCCGTCGCACAGCTCGCCGTCCCGATTGTGATCACCTTGCTTGCCGTCGGCAGCGTCAACCTGCCCATGGCCGGCTGGATGTGGATCCCCTTCATCCTGATCGCCGCCTTCGGTGCCTGGAAGTACATGGACAACCTCACCAGCGCCAAGGGTGATGTGGCCGGTTCGGTCGCAGCACTGAAAGAACCGCACCTGTGGATCATGGCACTGCTGTACATCGGCACCTTCGGTTCGTTCATCGGCTTCGCCGGCGTGTTCCCGAAGCTCATCAAGGACTACTTCCCGGCGTTCTCCTCCATCGGAGTCGGCACCGTGGCACTCTCGCTCGCCTTCCTCGGCCCGCTGGTCGGTTCACTCGCTCGCCCCTACGGCGGACGCATGGCTGACCGCATGGGCGGGGCACGGATGACTGTCGCAGCATTTGCCGCCATGGCCGTTATCACCCTGACCATGATCTGGACCCTGCCGCTGAAGAACTTCTGGCTCTTCCTGGTCCTGTTCCTGATGCTCTTCACCGCCAGCGGCTTCGGCAACGGCGCAACCTACCGGATGATCCCCATCATCTTCGCCACGTCCAGCCGGGCAGCAATCTCCGGTGCCAGCACGGTCCAAACCCAGCGGCTCGCGTCCTCGGCCCTCGGCCTCATCTCGGCCATCGGTGCCTACGGCGGCTTCGTTATCCCGCAGGTGCTGAACGCCTCCAACACCGCCAGCGGCTCCTACACCCCGGCCTTCTACGGTTTCGTCGGAGCCTACGTCGTCATGCTGGCGGTCTGCTGGTTCTTCTACATCCGCAATGCCAACCGAAACGCGATGGGACACGTCTAACATGACCAAAAGCGCCGACACGCACTGCCCTTACTGCGCCCTGCAGTGCGCCATGACGCTCACGTCACCAGCGGAACTGACCCCGGCTTCCGAGCCGGGGTCAGTCCCCGTGCCGGCTGAATCCGCAGCGCTGGCCACTGCGGATGCCACCCTGAAAGTCCCCCTGCTCGAGGTCAGTGGACGCGATTTCCCCACCAATCGCGGCGGCCTCTGCCGCAAAGGCTGGACCTCCGCCACGCTCCTGAACCACCCCGGACGGGTCACCGAACCGCTCCTCAAGGGCGCCGACGGCGTCCACCGCCCCATCGGCTGGGACCAGGCTTTGGCGCTGGTCACCACCGCCGTGAAGGACACTCAGGCACGCTACGGTAAGGACGCCGTCGGCGTTTTCGGCGGTGGCGGCCTCACCAACGAAAAGGCCTACATGCTGGGCAAGTTCGCCCGCCTGGCCCTGGGCACCTCACGCATCGACTACAACGGCCGCTTCTGCATGTCCTCCGCCGCGGCCGCCGGGATGCGCGCGTTCGGCCTGGACCGCGGCCTCCCGTTCCCGCTGACGGACCTGGACACGGCCAGCACCATCCTGATGCTCGGCTCCAACGTGGCCGAAACCATGCCGCCGTTCGTACAGCACCTCCAGGGCGCGCGCGACGCCGGCGGGCTGATCGTGGTGGATCCCCGCCGTTCAGCCACGGCAAAGTTCACGGCCGACGGCGGCGGCCTTCACCTCCAGCCCCTGCCGGGCACGGACCTCACCCTCCTGCTGGGGCTCTCGCACGTGATCATCCACGAAGGCCTTGCAGACGCAGACTTCATCGCGGCACGCACCACCGGCTATGACGCCGTGGTCCGCAGCGTCAACTCTTTCTGGCCCGAGCGTGTCCAGTCCCTCACCGGCGTCCCGGCGGAGCTCATCCGGGAAACCGCCCGCAGGCTCGCCGACGGCGCAGGCAAGGGCGGCAGCTACATCCTCACCGGCCGCGGCGTGGAACAGCACGTGGACGGCACGGACACAGCCACCGCCGCGATCAACCTCAGCCTCCTCCTGGGACTGCCCGGTTCACGCCGCAGCGGCTACGGCACCCTCACTGGCCAGGGCAACGGCCAGGGCGGCCGCGAGCACGGCCAGAAGGCCGATCAGCTCCCCGGCTACCGCAAGATCACCGACCCCGCCGCCCGCGCCCACATGGCCGGCGTCTGGGGCGTCCCGGAGGGAACCATTCCCGGACCCGGACTGCCCGCCGTCCAGCTGCTGAAGTCGCTGGGACAGCCCGACGGCGTCCGGTGCCTCTTTGTGCACGCCTCCAACATCGCGGTGGCCTCCCCCGACGCGAACGCCGTCATCGCCGGGCTCCGCAGCCTGGACTTCCTGGTGGTCTGCGACTTCTTTATGTCCGAGACCGCCGCCGAAGCGGACCTTATCCTCCCGGTCCTGCAGTGGGCCGAGGAAGAAGGCACGCTCACCAACCTGGAGGGACGCGTCCTGCGCCGCCGCCGGGCCCTGCAGCCGCCCGCGGGCGCACGGAGCGAACTGTGGATCATGGCCCGGCTCGCGGAAGCGCTTGAAGCCCCGTCCACATACAGCGAGGATCCGGAAAAGGTCTTTGAGGAACTGCGCCTGGCCTCGGCCGGCGGGCACGCAGACTACTCCGGCATTGACTACGCCATGCTGGATCGCGGCGAAGCCGCCTACTGGCCCTACCCCGTGGGGAGCACCGGGACGCCCCGGCTCTTCCTGGACGCGTTCGCCCACGCCGGCGGCAAGGCGGTCATGACCCCGGTGACGCCCCGCCGTCGTCGTACGCCAGCCGGGCCCCCTGTTGGGGACCCCACAGTTCCGGCCGCAAAAACCATGACCCTCATCACCGGCCGCCTCCTGGAGCACTACCAGTCCGGAGCGCAGACCCGGCGGGTCTCCGAGCTGCTGGCCAGCCAGCCCGAGGCGAAACTGCAGATCCACCCCGCCGCCGCGGCCGCCATGGGCATCACCGACGGTGCGTTTGTCTCGGTGGCCAATGAACGCGGCGAAGTGTTCTGCCGGGCGGAACTCAGCACCGCGATCCGTGCCGAGACGGTCTTCCTGCCGTTCCATTTTCCGGAACTTGAAAGCGCCAACCGCCTCACCGAAGCGGCCACGGATCCCATTTCCGGGATGCCCGAATTCAAGTTCAACAAGGTGTGGGTCCGTGTGGTCGCAACCGGACTTCAGAACAGTGTTCTTCAGACATCGGAGGCCTCATGAGTGAGCAGATTGTCGTTGTTGGTTTCGGTCCCGTGGCTGCCCGCCTGATCGATGAACTGCTGCCCGCAGTCCGCGACGGGCACGTCAGCCTGACCGTGGTGGGCGAGGAGGCCGAGGCCGCGTACAACCGTGTGCTGGTGGCCGATCTGGGCGTTGGACGCACCACTGCCGATGCCCTGGCGCTCTCCGACGCCGAAGCCCTGGCCGCCGACGGCGTGGACGTCCGGCTTGGCGTCCGGGTCCGCCGCGTGGACCGCGCCCGCCAGCAGGTGCTCCTCACGGACGGCACCTCCGCCCACTATGAGCGTCTGGTCTTCGCCACCGGTTCCCGGCCCGTCATTCCCAACCTGACCGGCATCAACCCGGACCCCGCCTCACCCGTCCTCCCGGCCGGTGTCACTGCGCTCCGTGACCTCCGTGATGCTGCGGTCCTGCGCGCGGCGGTCGACGGCGGCAAGCGTGTTGTGGTGCTGGGCGGCGGCGTCCTTGGCCTCGAAACAGCCCTCGCCGCTGCCGAGGAAGGCGCCACCGTCACGGTGGTGCACAACGGGCCGCACCCGCTGGGCCGCAACATCGACCGCGGCGGTGGAGCGGTCCTCGCGGCCAGCCTGCGCCGGTGCGGGGTCCGGATGGCCGGCAACGCCCGGTCCACCGGCGTGGAGCACAACGCGCCCGACGGCGGGTTCTCGGCGCTGCTGCTCAATGACGGTTCGGCGATCGACGGGGACCTCCTGGTCCTCTCCTGCGGTGTCCGTCCCCGGACCGAGCTCGCCGAAGGCTGCGGGCTGTCGGTGGGGGCTGGCATCCTGGTGGACCACCGGCTCCGGGCCCACCACGAGCCGCACATCTTCGCGATCGGCGACTGCGCCGAGGTCCGCTGCCCTGACCCCGCCTGCGGTGAGTGCCGTACGGCAAAGGGCCCGTCCGGCCTGGTGGGACCCGGCTGGCGGCAGGCCGAATGGCTGGCCGAATACCTGACCCTGCTGGCCTCCGGCACACAGGAGGACGCCGACGCGCTGCAGGAACTGCCCCAGGAACAGGCCGCCGTGATTGTGCTCAAGGCCCGCGGCATGAACATGGCCGTGGCCGGGGACAACGGCGCCGAGCCGTGGGATGAGGAGGCGCTCACCGCGGGCGCCGTGAACGGCCGGCCGCGGCTGCAGATCGCCCAGTGGGCTGATCCGGAACACGGCCGCTACGTCAAGATGACCACCCGCGGCGGAGTGCTGGAAGGCCTGGTGTCCGTGGGCATGCCGCGGACCGCCGCGGAACTGGTAGGGCTGTTCGAGCGCGGCGCGGAACTGCCGGCTGACAGGTCACTGCTGCTGCGGCTGGACGGCCCTGACCAGCTGGCAGCATCCGGCCCGGCTGACCCGGCGGGCACTGTGTGCCGCTGCGCCGGAGTCAGCGGCACCAAGATCCAGGGTGCCGTGGCCGATGGCTGCTCCACAGTGGCCGAAGTCTCCAAGGCAACCCGCGCCGGCACCGGCTGCGGCGGCTGCCACGAGGACATCAAGGGGCTCATCGAAAAACACTTCCAGGCGGCTCCCGCCGCCTGAAGTGGGCTGAAGGCGGGGCCGAGCCCCTCGAAACCCCAAGCCCGGAGTTGCGACGTAATGCGAATCGGGCCGGAGGCCTGCGGCAGGTAGCATCGGGGCCATGAATGCCGACGAAGAAGACGACATCACCGAAGACCTGCTGGCTGACGCCGGGAAACTCACGGGGCTGAGCCTGGAGCTGCTTGGCCTTGACCCGCACCCGGATGACATGACGCCGGAACAGCGGCTGCAATTCGACCCGGAAGACCTGGACGAAATGGCCTCAGTTTTGCCGGAAGTCCGGAAAACCGCTGTGAGCCAGACACTCCTGCTGGCAGGCCTCCTGTGGAACTCGTCGGGCGTTCTCGTTGACCAGCTCTTTCACGATCTGGGGACCCTGAGTTCCCTGGATGTGGTTACTCCGTCTGACGTCGCCGGTACGTCTGTGCTGTCCTCGCTGCCGCCTCAGTTCGCCGCCAGTTACGACGCGACGTTTACCCGGAAGTTCCTCGTGGTCGCTTCCGATGTGACGGCATCGCTGGTCCGCGGCTGGACGGCCCCCGGATGCCTCGCTGCAGAGCTCGCCGTCCGCTGCCTGCTCGATCAGGCGGAAATCACCGAGGACATCTATGAACTCGACCTCCCGGAAGACTGGCGGGCACAGGTCGAGGAAGTCCTGTTGGAAGAGGCGGACAGTCCGGCTCTCTACGCGGACAGCCCCGACCTTCCGGAATACGACGCCGGGAAGCTGAGTATCGGGGGCTGGTTCACCCCGTTTGCAGCCGGGAGCTCGGTCCCGCCCTACGCTCTGACTTAGGCGTTGAGGCCGGAATCCGGGCGGTCTTTAGGCCGGGGCCTTGGGGATCATGATCCACAGCGCGATGTAGACCAGCTCGCCGATCCCCACCAAGCCAAAGATCACAAAGCCAAGCCTGACCAGGAACTTCGGGAGCCCGAACCGGGCTGACAGGGCGGCGCAGACGCCGCCGATGATTTTTCCGCGGCGTGGCCGCTCCAGAGCTGTAGTCATGCCCGCCACGCTACCCGAGATTGCCGGCGATTAGGCATGATCCCTCGGGTTTCGACAAGCTCAACCACCGGGCTCGGGTTTCGCGCACAACCACCGGGGCAGGCTACATGTGGACGTGCAGGCGCCGCGCGGCTTCCGAGATGGACCCGCTCAGTGACGGGTACACAGTAAAGGTGTTGGCTACGTCGTCGACGTGGAGCTTCTGCGTGACCGCAAGGGAGATGGCAAAGATCAACTCGGAAGCGTTCGGCCCCACCACAACACCGCCAATCACGGTGCCGGAGCCCTTACGCGCGAAGATCTTGACGAAGCCGTCCTTGTGATTGCGCATTTTGGCGCGGGCATTGCTCTTGAGCGAGAGCTTGACGATGTCGCCCTGGTATTTACCCGACTCGATCTCGGCTTCGGAGACGCCCACGTTCGCGATCTCCGGTGAGGTGAAGATGTTGGAAGCCACCTGGTGAAGCTTGAGCGGCATAACGCTGTCGCCCAGGAAGTGGGCGATCGCGATCCGGCCCTGCATTGCGGCCACCGAGGCCAAAGCCAGCACCCCGGTGCAGTCGCCGGCGGCGTAGATGTTCGGCGCGGTGGTGCGGGAGACGCCGTCGACCTTTATATGGCCACTCTCGGTGAGGGCCACGCCGGCCTCTTCAAGGCCGATGCCGGCGGTGTTCGGGATGGACCCCACGCACACCAGGCAGTGGCTGCCAGTGATCTTCGATCCGTCACCGAGGGTGACCACCACGCCGTCGTCCGTCCGCTCGACGGTTTCGGCACGGGAGCGGGACAGCACGCGCACACCGCGGCGCTCGAAGACTTCCTCCAGCACCTCCGCGGCGTCGGTGTCCGAACCGGGCAGCACCCGGTCGCGGCTGGAGATCAGGGTGACTTTGGAGCCCAGGCCGTTGTAGGCGGAGGCGAACTCGGCACCGGTCACGCCGGACCCCACCACGATCAGTTCCTCGGGAAGCTCGTCAAGGTTGTAGATCTGCGCCCAGTTCAGGATGCGTTCCCCGTCCGGCCGCGCGGTGGGCAGCTCGCGGGGGTGCGCGCCGACGGCCAGCAGAATGGTGTCAGCCTCCACGACTTCGGTGCCGTCAGCGGTCAGCACTTCGATGGTGTGGTTGTCCAGGAGCCTGCCGGAACCCAGCAGGATGCGGACGTTCTGGTGCTCCAGCCCAGTGGAGATGTCGGTGGACTGTTGGCGGGCAAGGCCCAGCAGGCGGTCGTTGATGTGTTTGAGATCGGCGCGCATCGCCGGCACAAAGTCGCCGCCGTCGACGTCGAACTTCACTCCCAGCTCCCCCGCCTCACCGACGCGGGTCATCAGATCCGCCGTCGCGATCAGGGTCTTGGAAGGCACGACGTCGGTCAGCACGGCCGAGCCGCCCATGCCCGCGCGTTCGATGATGGTGACCTGCGCTCCCAGCGAGGCAGCGACCATGGCGGCTTCGTATCCGCCGGGGCCACCTCCGAGGATTGCGATCCGGGGTGAGCTGAAATCAGGGTGCGTAGTCACAATCAACTATTCTCCCGCATCTGCACAGGGACCACCAATAAAAGAGTGGCCCGTCACGATGCCGGCCGCGGCCCGGAGTGACTCCGTCGCCACTGTGCACAGCGGCAACGGCACGATAACTTGTACCAGTGAGTAATACAGACTTCCAGAACACGGACCCTTTCGCCACCGCGCGCTCCGCCGCTGACTACATCGCACAGGAGACCGGGGTGGGCAGCCACGACGTCGCCCTCGTCCTGGGCTCAGGCTGGGCCGAAGCCGCCGACCTCATCGGCGAGACCACCGCTACCCTGACCGCTGATACCGTCCCGGGCTTCCATGCCCCGGCCGTGGAAGGTCACGTGGGCACCATCCGCTCCGTCCTGACCAAAGAGGGCAAACGCGCGCTGGTCCTGGGTGCACGGACGCACTACTACGAGGGCAAAGGCGTCCGCGCCGTGGTCCACGGCATCCGCGCTGCTGCGGCCGCCGGCTGCAAAACCCTGGTCCTCACCAACGGCTGCGGAGGACTGAACGAAAGCTGGACGCCGGGCACCCCGGTGCTCATCAAAGATCACATCAACCTCACCGCCACGTCCCCGCTGGAAGGCGCAACGTTCGTTGACCTGACAGATCTTTACAGCTCGCGCATCCGTGCCCTCGCCCGTGAAGTGGACGCCTCGCTGGAGGAAGGCGTCTACGCCCAGTTCAGCGGGCCGCACTACGAAACGCCGGCCGAGGTCCAGTACGCCAAGCGGATCGGCGCGGACCTGGTGGGCATGTCCACCGCATTGGAAGCGATCGCCGGCCGACACGCAGGCATGGAAGTGTTCGGAATTTCGCTGGTCACCAACCTCGCGGCCGGCATCAGCGCCATGCCGCTCAGCCACCAGGAAGTCATTGAGTCCGGCCAGGCCGCCGGACCGCGGATCTCCAAACTGCTGGCGGGCATCATCGCCAAGCTTTAGGACAACGCGAGGTCACTTAGCGCCCCTCCGAGGCCTTCCCATGGGTACGTAGTGACTCCGCCTTGCCGATGGACTGGTCAGGACTTGGCGCCCATGAGTTGGCTGACCGTGGCCTCCCGTGCCTCGGGAAACCGCTGCTCGATGGACTGGGCGATCCCGGCAATGTTCTGCCGGGACAGCTCAGTCCGCCAGGTGACTTCGGCATGGCGCATGGTCTGCGAGATCAGGCACGTGCGGGCGTAGTCGGCATCCATGCTCCCGCCCGGGGCGTCCTTGACGATGCCTTCGCAGCGGAAGGCATCGTCATTTCCTTCGATGGCGAGGACCACGTCAAGGACGGAAATCCGGTCCGGACGCCGGGCCAGCGAAAAACCGCCCCGCGGACCGGACACCGAGGCCAGTATCCCGGCCCGCACCAGGGCCTGGAGCTGTTTGTTCAGGTATGGGGCAGGAAGCTTGTAGAACTCGGCCAGCCGTGCACTGCTGACGGCCTCCCCCGGCGCGGTCCAGGACATGTTGACGCAGCTATGCAGCCCCCATTCGACGCCCTGCCCCAGTTTCATATTCGCGACATTACTTGTCCAGAAAATTTCCTGCAAGGATTTCACTGCTTTCCCCTGTCACAGGCGAGTGTTCAGGCACAGTTCCTGAAGCAATGACGATAGCGTGGACCGCATGACGTCCCCCGCTGCCGCTTCCTTGTTCAGCCAAGCCCGCGAATGGGCGGCCAAAGATCCGGATCCCGCCACGGCCGCAGAGCTCACAGATCTGCTGCAACTCGCGGAGGAGGGCTCCCCCGCAGCGTCACAGGAGCTGTCCGACAGCTTCAGCGGCACCCTGCAGTTCGGCACCGCAGGCCTCCGCGCCGCCCTGGGCGCCGGGCCGAACCGGATGAACCGAGTGGTGGTGCGCCGCGCCGCAGCCGGCCTCGCCGACTTCCTGGTTGCGGCGGTGGGCGAGGCCGCCCCCGGGACCCGGCCACGCGCCGTCGTCGGCTATGACGCCCGCTACAACTCCGACATCTTCGCCGAGGAAACAGCGGCCATCTTCACGGCAGCCAGCATTGAAACCTTCCTGATGCCGTCCGCGCTACCCACCCCGCTGCTCGCTTTCGCCGTGCGGGCCCTCGATTGCGACGGCGGCGTGATGGTGACTGCCAGCCACAATCCGCCGCAGGACAACGGCTACAAGGTGTACCTGGGCCGTCATGCCGTGGAGGTCAGCGGCCGCGGAGCGCAGATCGTGGCGCCCTACGACGCCCGGATCGCCGCGCGGATCGACGCCGTGGGCGCACTGGAATCCATCACCCTTGCCGCGGACGGCTGGACGGTCCTGGGCCCGTCGGTTGCGGCGGATTATGAACGCGCGACGGCGGCACTCGCCGATGCGGCCCGCTTCCCGTCCCGTGACCTGCGGATTGTCCTGACCCCCATGCATGGCGTCGGCGGCGAAACTGCCGTGGCGGTTCTGAACGCTGCCGGCTTTGCCGATGTCACCCTGGTGGCCGAACAGGCTGAACCGGATCCCGACTTTCCCACGGTGAACTTTCCGAATCCGGAAGAACCCGGTGCGCTGGACCTGGCCCTGGAGACTGCCGTCCGCGTCGACGCCGATATTGTCCTGGCCAACGATCCGGATGCGGACCGCGCTGCAGTGGCGGCCAAGGATCCTGACACCGGCGCGTGGCGCATGCTCCGGGGCGACGAGGTGGGCGCGCTGCTGGGAGCACACGTTGTGGCCCGGCGGGCGGCTGGCAGTGACGGCGCATCGGGCAGTGCTGACGAAACCGCCAGTGGTGCGGGTGCCGGCGTCTTCGCCAATTCGATTGTCTCCTCGCGGCTGCTCTCCCGCATCGCAGCCGCGGCCGGATACGAGCATGAGGAAACGCTCACCGGGTTCAAATGGATTTCCCGGGTGCCGGGGCTGGTCTACGGTTACGAGGAAGCCCTGGGCTATTGCGTTGCACCGGATCTGGTCCGGGACAAGGACGGAATCTCTGCCGCGGTCCTCATCGCGGAAATGGCCGCCGCCGCCAAAGCGGACGGGAAAACCATCTTCGACACCCTGGACGAGCTGTACCTTCAGCACGGGATGCACGCCAGCGACCAACTGAGCATCCGGGTGGCGGATCTGGGCCTGCTGGACGCCATGATGAACCGGCTCCGGGTGAGCCCACCCGACTCGTTCGGTTCGTCCGCTGTTGAAACATTTGTGGACTTGGCCGAAGGGAGCGAACACCTGCCGCCCACCGATGGCCTGCTGTACCTGACCCGGGACGAAACCCGGGTCATCATCCGGCCCAGCGGCACCGAGCCCAAGCTCAAGTGCTACCTGGAGGTCATCCTCCCGGTTGAGTCGGCGGCCGAACTGCCGGAAGCCCGGCAGGCAGCCCGAACCGCCCTCGACAATGTGCTCAGCGACGTCCGCGAGGCCCTCGGGCTCTAGCGGGTCGCTAAACCTCGACTTCGATGAAACCGTCGGAAATGCGGGTGCTGAACGTTTCAAGGCGCACGGCGGCAGTTCCGAAGCATTCGCCCGTTTCCAGGTCGTAGACCTCTTTGTGCAGTGGCGACGCGATAGTGGGTCGGGTGCCGCGTGAACCCAGGATCCCGCGGGCCATCACATGGGCGCCGGTGGCCGGATCTTCGTGGGCCACCGCAAAAACCTCACTGGGGCCGGTCCGGAAGAGTGCCACCTGGCGGCCCGAAATGAGTGCTGCTTCGCCCCATGCGAGCTCAAGCTCTTCCACGGCGCAGACCCGGTGCCAGGTCGCGGTGTCGGCGGCGAGCGCCCCAAGTTCCAGTGTTGCCGTCATGTCCGGCTCCTCTCCCCGTGCTTGATTGGCCACCTCTATGGCCGTACTAAACAACTTAGGGAACGGGTGTTTCAAAGGCGTGCAGCGAATGTGTCCGGTGCGTAAAAGAGACCTCACCCGAACGGAAACGCGTTCGTGATGCAGAAGTTAAGCCTACGAAACAAAAGGGAAACTGAAGCGAAACTGCGGCTACCTAGTCTGAATGGACACACCTCGTCAGAGAAAGTCGCAGAACATCGTCTGCGGCACATGCGAAAGGCCCACAGTGACCGAACAGACTTCAAGCCAGACGGCAACGCGCCGGATCGTCGTCGCCGGTGGCGGCCCTGCTGCCCACCGCTTCGCCGATGCCATGCACACCCGGGGCCTTGAGGGCTGGGACGTAACGGTCCTCACGGAAGAAGCCCACCTCCCGTACGACCGCGTGGCTCTCTCCAAGGCACTGACGGACAGCACCGTGGACCTCACCTTGGGCTCTGCCTCAATGTGGGACCACGACTCCCTGACTCTGAAGACCGGCGAGCGCGTGGTCAAGATCAATGCCGAGGCGAAGACGGTTGAGACCGCCGCCGGCAGCATCTTTGAATACGACGACCTGGTGGTCGCCACCGGATCGAATGCCGCACGCCTGCCCATCCCCGGTGCCGAGCACACACACGTCTACCGCACGCTCGAAGACGTCTGGGCCATCAACCAGGCCATTACCGGGCTCACGGAGAAGCTGGGCCGCAAGGTCAACGCCGTCACTATCGGTGGAGGCCTCCTCGGACTCGAATCGGCCGCCGGCACGGAGCAGCTGGGCGCCAACCCGATCGTTATTGACGGATCGCAGTGGCTGATGGCAACACAGCTGGACGAAGGCGCCGGCCAGGCAATGGGCCGGCTCATCAAGGCCAAAGGCTTCGCGGTCCACGGCGGCGTGTTCCCTTCGGAAGTACTGTCCGACGACGACGGCCAGGTCACCGGTGTCCTCATGGCAGACGGCCGCATCATCGACGCTGACCTCGTGATCGTCGCCATCGGCGTCCGGCCGCGCGATGAACTCTTCCGCGCAGCCGAAGGGGAAGAGCAGGTGTTCAGCCTGGGCCAGCGCGGCGGCGTGGTCATCAACGACTTCTGCGCCACCGAAGTGGAAGGCATCTGGGCCATCGGTGAGGTCGCCAACTACGGTGGCATGTGCCTGGGCCTCGTTGCGCCGGCCAACACCATGGCGGAGATCGTGGCAGACCGTCTCCACGGCGGCCAGGCCACGTTCCCGGGCTTCGACACTGCCACCAAGCTCAAGCTCTCCGGCGTGGACGTTGCCAGCTTCGGTGACGGGTTCGCCAAGACCGAGCACTCGCTCGAGATCGTCTATGCCGACCCCGCCCGTGGCGTGTACCAGAAGATCGTCACCACCGATGATGCCAAAACCCTGCTCGGCGGCATCTTCGTGGGCGACGCGTCCCCCTACATGAGCCTGCGCCCGCTCCTCGGCCGCGAACTCAGCGCCGAGCCCGGCGCCTACTTGAGCGCGGCAGGCGGCGGCGACGCTCCGGATTCCGAGCTGCCGGACGACGCCATCCTGTGTTCCTGCAACAACGTGTCTGCCGGCACCATCCGCGACACCGTCAACGGCTGCGGCGCCTGCGACGGCAACGCCCCCGTCCAGGAGCTCGGCGAGCTCAAGGGCTGCACCCGTGCCGGAACCAGCTGCGGTTCCTGTGTGCCGATGCTCAAGAAGCTGCTTGAAACCGAGCTGACCAAGTCCGGCGTCGAGGTCTCCAAGGCACTCTGCGAACACATCGAGCTGTCCCGCCAGGAACTCTTCGACGCCATCCGCGTCCTGGAACTGACCTCCTTCGAAGAGATCATGGCCAAATACGGCACCGGAGCCGGCTGCGACATCTGCAAGCCCACCATCGCCAACATCCTCGCCAGCCAGAACAGCGCCTACGTCCTGGACGCCGGCCGCGGCACCCTGCAGGACACCAACGACCGCGCCCTCGCCAACATGCAGAAGGACGGCACCTACTCGGTGGTCCCCCGCATCGCCGGCGGCGAAATCACCCCCAAGAAGCTCGGCGTCATCGCCGCGGTCGCCGAGCAGTACGGCCTCTACACCAAGATCACCGGCGGCCAGCGGATCGACATGTTCGGCGCCAGGCTGGAGCAGCTCCCGGAAATCTGGAAGCTGCTGGTGGATGCCGGCTTTGAATCCGGCCAGGCCTACGGCAAGAGCCTGCGCACCGTGAAGTCCTGCGTCGGCTCCACCTGGTGCCGCTTCGGGGTCCAGGATTCGGTGGCCATGGCCATCCAGCTCGAGCTCCGGTACCGTGGCCTCCGCAGCCCGCACAAGCTCAAGATGGGCGTCTCCGGCTGCGCCCGCGAATGCGCCGAGGCCCGTGGCAAGGACGTGGGCGTCATCGCTACGGCCGACGGCTGGAACCTGTACGTCGGCGGCAACGGCGGCGCCACCCCGGCCCACGCCCAGCTGCTGGCCAAGGACCTCGACGACGAAACCCTGATCAAGTACATCGACCGGTACTTTATGTACTACATCCGCACCGCCGACCGCCTGCAGCGCACCGCGCGCTGGCAGGAAGAGCTCGACGGCGGCATCAAACACGTCGAGGACGTGGTGGTCAAGGACACCCTGGGCATCGCCGAGGAGCTCGAAGCCGCCATGGCCAAGCACGTTGACACCTACGTGGACGAATGGGCGGACACCCTCACGGACCCCGAGCGCCTGCGCAGGTTCCGTTCCTTCGTCAACGCCCCCGACCAGAAGGATGACTCCATCACCTTCGTCTCCGACGAGCGTGGCCAGATGCGCCCTGCCACTCAGGAGGAAAAGGCCCGCGCCAGCGAACAGCCGGTCCTGATCGGCGCCTCCATCCCCATGCGGCCCCGCGCCGAGAACGAGGTATAGCCATGCAGCTCAGCATTGATCTCACCGGCCGCGAAGTCCTGGTCACCGGCTCCGACCACGCGGCCCGCCAGGCGGTCCGCCGCTACGCGGCCGCGGGTGCCGTCGTCTACCGCCTCAGCACCCCTGCGGGTGCAGCACATGACGGCCCGCTCCCCGAGCGTCCCTTCCTGGTTGCAGCGGTCGACGACGGTCAGACCGGCTGGGAGTCCCTGCTCGAGCGCTGCGCCGCCACCGGCATCCCGGTGGCGGCCGAGCCGGCTGCCGGACCGGTGGGCCATGTCACCCTGGTGGGCGGCGGACCCGGCACCACGGAACTGCTGACGGTCGCCGCCGTGAAAGCCCTCCGCGATGCTGACGTGGTGTTCTTCGACCGGCTGGCTCCCTGCCAGGACCTGCCGGACCTGACCTCCGCCGAACTGGTGGATGTGGGCAAGAAGCCCGGCCACCACAAGGTGGGCCAGGCCGACATCGAGAAGCTGATGGTCGAAAGCGCCCTCGCCGGCAACAACGTGGTCCGCCTCAAAGGCGGCGACCCCTACGTCTTTGGCCGCGGCGGCGAGGAAGTGGCCTCCTGCGTGGCGGCGGGCGTGCCCGTCCGTGTCATCTCCGGTGTCACCAGCGCCATCTCCGTACCGGCCGCCGCCGGCATTCCCGTTACGCACCGCGAGGTCAGCCACATGTTCACCGTGGTCTCCGGCCACGCGCCGCTAACCGAAAAGGAACACACCCACCTGGCCGGACTGGGCGGCACCATTGTGGTCCTGATGGGCATCGGCACCCTCCACCAGCTCGCGGCCGGACTCCGTAAAGCCGGCATGCGTCCCGACATGCCCATGGCCGTCGTCGAACGCGGTTACCGCCCCGGCCAGCGCACCACCATCGCGGACCTGGGCACCATTACGTCCGCCGCCGCCGGGTGCAGCAATCCCGCTGTGCTGGTCATTGGCGAGGTGGTTCGCGTGGCAGAAGCCAACCGCGGCCATGCTGAGGCCGCCGCCGACCTCGACCGCCTGGCGGCCTCGCTGCTCGGTTCATGAAAGGATTGACCCCCATGAACGCACTGGCACCAGCTGAACCTGCCCAGCTTGAAGCGACGTCCGGGCCGGAGGCAGCTGACTCCCCGCTGGAGGGCTTCCGTATCGGAGTCACCTCGCACCGGCGCTCCCGGGACCTTATCGAGGCCCTGGAACGCCGCGGCGCGGAAGTGCTGCACGCGCCGGCCCTCAAGATCGCCCCGGTTCAGGAAGACATCCGCCTGATCGAGGACACGAAGGCCATCATCGACGCGCGCCCGGACCTGTGCATCGCCACCACGGCGTACGGCATGCGGCGCTGGTGCGAAGCCGCCGATTCCTTTGGGATCGGTGAGCAGCTGCTGGAAACCCTCGGCGCGTGCCGGATGTTCGTGCGCGGCCCCAAAGCCCGTGGCGCCGTCCGCGCGGCCGGACTCGCCGACGTCGGAATCAGCAGCGACGAAACCACCGCAACGCTGGTGGACATGCTGCTCACCGAAGGCGTGCGCGGCAAGACCGTAGCCGTGCAGCTGCACGGCTACACGGATGTCCGGCAGCTGGAACGGCTCCGCATGTCCGGCGCCACCGTCCTGACGGTCACCCCATACCGCTGGGTAAAGCCCGACGGCGAAGACCGGCTTCCGCGCCTCATTGAAGCTGTGTGCAGCGGCAACCTGGACGTCCTCACCTTCACCAGCGCCCCCGCGGTCGATGCCGTGTGGAGCACCGCCCACGAAATGGGCGTCTACAAACAGCTCATCGAAAGCCTGAAAACCAATGTCACTACGGCAGTGGTGGGGCCCGTCACGGCCCAGCCCCTGATCGACGCCGGTATCTCACCGCTCATTCCGGAGCGGTTCCGGATGGGTGCCCTCATCCGGCTGGTGGTCGAGCACCTCGCCCTGAACCACGTGCGGCGGCTGGACACCGCATCCGGCAACCTTGAGCTGCGGGGACGCAGCCTGCGGGTAGACGGAGCGCAGGTCGAGTTGGCGCCTGCACCGCTGCTGCTGCTGCGCGCCCTGTTGGGAGCAGGTGGCGCCGTACTCTCCCGCGAATCACTGTCGGAGCTGCTCGAGCTGAAAGGCTCGGTCCATGCCCTGGATATGACGGTCAGCCGCCTGCGGTCATCACTGCCGGACGGCCGCCTGGTGGAGACGGTGGTCAAACGGGGTTACCGGATCCGGGTCTAGGGACGCGGCTCCGGCCTCTTTTGTGTCATTCCGGAGCGCAGTGAGAGGCGCATCACGGGTTATGTTACCGGCCGGTAAACGTTGGCGAACAAAGGGATTTTTCCCAGCAACAGCGGGGAAACACGCCTGAAAAGCCAGCCGTCTACGCTGGGATTCATCACGAATTCCCGGCCGCTCCTGCGGCCGCCAGCGAAAGGGCCAGCACATGTCCGCTCCGGCACCGTCCACCTCATTTTCCCCGGCTCCGCGCATCGTCATTGCCGGGGCAGGGCCCGCCGCACAGGCGCTGGTCCGGCAGCTGGACGGTGCACGCTTCCGCGGCACGGTCACCGTCCTTAGCAATCTGGACGACGCTCCCGCCGAGCTCCTGGAGCTCGCAGAGCTGCCCCAGGTATCAGTCCGCTTCGGCCAGCCAGCCAGCTTCATCGACACGGAGAACCGTTCCGTCACCACCGCCGACGGCATGGAACTGAGCTACGACGAACTGGTCATCGCCACCGGATCAGCGCCCGCCGCGTCCCCGGTGGCGGGCGCCGGCCGCTGCCTGAGCTACTCCACGATCGACGACGCCGCCCGGATCGGCGACGCCGTGATGGAAGTGACGCGGGAACTGGGCAGGCGGCCACTGGGGATCCTCGTGGGAACCGGCGCGGCGGCAGGCCAGGCCGAAGCGGTGCTGCGGGCCCGCGGAGTCCGGCCCATTCGCACAACTGTCCGGCCCGCCGCCGTGGTGCACTCCATCCACGGCGCAGGCCTGACCGCCTCCGGGGTTGTCTTCGAAGACGGCAGCAGCATGAACGGGGACCTCGTTGTCCTGGCCGAGGAGCGGGTTTCCCGTGATGCACTCGCCGCCAGCGCCGGACTCGCCACCGCTCCCAACGGCGGAATCGCCATCAACAAGGACTTCAGGACATCGGTCGCCGGCGTCTGGGCCATCGGCGACGCCGCCGCGTTCGACGGCGTGCGGCTGGGACTGCTGGTCGCAGCGGCCTCTGCCGCTGGCGCCTGCGCGGCGCAGCTGATGACCGCTACATCAGCGGCGGAGCGCGTGCCTGCGGAACACCGCGTTGCCGTGGCTGCCTGACCTCCTGATCGCAGCAACGCGGGGTCACATCCGGCCCAATGGGGCAGGTTTATTGGGCCGGATGTGACCCCGCGTTGGCCTGCTCTGCTGGCCCATGGACGATAAGGCTGTGACAGGATGGTCACCTGAACAGCCACGCACCACGTGGCTCCGGCGGCCCACAAGGCCACATGGAAAGGACCATCATGAGCAACGCAGCCACTCCTGCCGACCAGACTGGAGCCGGTACGGTCTCAGCGTCAGGCAACATCGCTTCCTACATCGACCACACACTCCTCAAGCCCGAGGCCAGCGAAGCGGAAATCCTCAAAGTCTGTGCCGAGGCCGCTGAGTACCACTTCAAGTCGGTCTGCGTGAACCCCGTCTGGGTCAAGACAGTCAAGACCGCGCTCAAGGGGTCCCGGGTTCTGACGTGCTCGGTGATCGGCTTTCCCATGGGTGCCACGCCCAGCGACGTGAAGGCGTTTGAAGCCCGCGGCGCAGTCCTGGACGGTGCGGACGAAATCGACATGGTCATCAACATCGCGGCAGCCCGAGCCGGTGACAAGGGCGCGCTGGTGGACGATATCGCCACCGTGGCGGAGGCGGTCCACGCGAGCGGGGCCATCCTGAAGGTCATCATCGAAACCGGATTGCTCAGCGACGACCAGAAGGTCCTTGCCTGCCAGGCGTCCGTTGAAGCGGGGGCGGACTTCGTCAAGACGTCAACGGGGTTCAATGGCGGGGGTGCCACAGCCGAGGACATCGCCCTGATGCGCCGCACTGTAGGCCCCGATCTCGGTGTCAAGGCGTCCGGCGGCGTACGTTCCCTGGCCGACGCGCAGGCTATGATTGCTGCAGGTGCAACACGTATTGGTGCCAGTTCCGGCATTGCCATCGTCAAGGGTGAACAGGGTTCAGCCAGCTACTGACGTCGGCCCGGAGCCGCCACAGTTTGAGCCCCGCGGGGCCGAGGAGGAAACAATGTCCAGCAAGACCACCGAGTCCGGCAACGCCACGGTACAGACCCCCCAGAATGAGAACAGCCTCCTGGGCAGCATCCTTCTGTTTGTACCCATGATGGCGCTGTTCCTGGGCTCCATCTACTCCCTGTCCTTCCTCACGCTCGGCAACCCGTGGCCCATGGCCGTTTGCCTGGGCCTGTTTTTCCTGGCGTTCTGGATCCCGCAGACCATCACCGGTCGCTCCGATTCGGCCGGCGGCAAGTAAGAACCCTCAGTAACTTAAAAGGCTGCGGCCCCGGATATTCCGGGGCCGCAGCCTTTTAAGTTACTGGCTTAGATCTTGGACGCCAGAGGCCGGCCGCTGAAGTACGGGCGGCGTCAGCCCACGCCAAGCAATCGGCTGACCGTGGTCTTTCCGATCGCCATCGCGGCGGGAAAATGTGCTTTCGCCAACGACCACGCTGCGACGCACATGCCCACCATCGCGTAGGCGCTGACCGGGATCAGCACCAGCCACTCGCGCCGGGAACCTGCGCGGCCCAGCAGCGGCAGGGAAAAGGCGCCGTTCGCTTTCCAGATGTCGTTGAGCCCTGGCAGCTTCCGGAGGAACTTCGGTGGCTTGATGACGATCGGCCACAGCAGCGGCACGCCTCCGGTGGTGATCATGTCCCCCACGATGTGGACCACTACCCCGGTCAGCATCGAGACGGGCAGCCAGGTCCACTGCTCAGGAGCGAACCAGGTCACCAGTCCGGCCATGGCCAGGGCAAAGATCCAGTTGCTGATAAATCCGGATTTGGGAAACAGCTTCAGCGCCTTGGCCGCAATGTTGATCATGAACATGCACAGCAACCCGGCGCCCACCGACAGCAGGCCCCAGTCCGTCTGCAGCTGGAACTGCCCGGCCATCATGGCCAGCAGCACAAAGCACACCGCCCCCAGCACCGAGTGGGTGCCTTGCCGGTGCCCGCCGCTGGCGTTTTCAATACCCACGGCAATCAGGTTGGACAGCGGCGGCAGTGAGTTTGCCACCGTGCTGTGGCGGTGGTCCCAATCGCACACAAGCGCCGTCCCCGCCGTCGCCATCCCGCCGATGAGGATCCCGGTGGCGTCCAGCGGATACCAGCCCAGCGTGTATGGGCCCGTTGAAGCAATAGCTATCCACGCCGCGGCTCCCGACGCGGCGTGATGTCCTCCCATCAAGCTCTAACCTCTTGCTGCTGGAGCGGCCAGAGGCGCGTCAGCGAAAATGTTGCGGATGACCCCGTTGGCCCATTCAAGGATTTCGGCATCCTGCAGGTCGCGGCCGCCGATCCTCGCTGTCTTCGGCTTCGGAATCAGCACCGCGTCCAGGGCAGGCTTGGGCTGGGAACCAGGGTACATCCGGGTCAGCCGCATCAGTTTCGATTCCGGCAGCTGCGCCGGCGAGAACTTGATGAAGTTCCCCTGCAGTGCGACGTCGGACAGGCCGGCTTCGCGGGCACCCACCCGGAATCGGGCCACGGCGATGAGGTTCTGGACCGGCAGCGGCGGCTCGCCGTAGCGGTCCACAAGCTCGGCCAGGACCTCGTCGATGGCCTCGTAGGTCACCGCAGAGGCCAGCTTCCGGTAGGCCTCCAGGCGGAGCCGCTCCCCGGGCACATAATCGTGCGGGAGATGGGCGTTCACCGGCAGCTCGATTTTCATTTCAGCGGCCTTTTCCTCGGCGTCGCCGCGGAAGTCGGCCACTGCCTCACCCACCAGGCGGATGTAGAGGTCGAAGCCAACACCCTGGATGTGGCCGGACTGCTCGCCGCCCAGCAGGTTGCCGGCACCGCGGATTTCAAGATCCTTCATGGCCAGCTGCATGCCGGCGCCGAGCTCGTTGTGGGTGGCGACGGCCTTGAGCCGTTCCAGGGCCACCTCGCCCAGGGGCTTCTCGGACGGGTACAGGAAGTAGGCATAGGCGCGTTCACGTCCGCGGCCCACCCGGCCGCGGAGCTGGTGCAGCTGGGAGAGGCCGTATTTGTCCGCCCCGTCCACGATCAGCGTGTTGGCGTTGGAGATATCCAGGCCGGTTTCGATGATGGTGGTGCACACGAGGACGTCGAAGCGCTTTTCCCAGAAGTCCACGATGATCTGCTCCAGCCGGCTCTCGGACATCTGCCCGTGCGCCACCTCCACGCGTGCCTCCGGGACCAGTTCGCGGACTTTCGCGGCGGTCCGTTCGATCGTGGACACCCGGTTGTGGACCAGGAACACCTGGCCTTCGCGCATCAGCTCACGCCGGATGGCCGCGGAGGTCTGCTTGTCCGTGTACGGGCCCACGTAGGTGAGTACGGGGTGGCGTTCCTCCGGTGGGGTCGCCAGCGTGGACGTTTCGCGGATGCCGGTCAGCGACATCTCCAGGGTCCGCGGAATCGGGGTGGCGCTCATGGCCAGCACGTCCACGTTGGTGCGCATCTTCTTCAGGGCTTCCTTATGCTCCACACCGAAGCGCTGTTCCTCGTCCACGATCACCAGGCCCAGGTCCTTGAACGCGAAGTCCTTGGATAGCAGCCGGTGGGTGCCGATGACCACGTCAACGGAGCCGCTCTTGACGCCCTCCACGGTCTCTTTGGTTTCCTTGGTCCCTTGGAACCGCGACAGGGCTTTGACACGCAGGGGGAACCCGGAGAAGCGCTCGGTGAACGTTTCGTAGTGCTGCTGGGCCAGCAGGGTGGTGGGCACCAGGATCGCCACCTGTTTCCCGTCCTGGACCGCTTTGAACGCGGCCCGGACGGCGATCTCGGTTTTGCCATAGCCCACGTCGCCGGACACCAGGCGGTCCATGGGGATTTCGCGCTCCATGTCCGCTTTGACCTCGTTGATGGTGGTCAGCTGGTCCGGCGTCTCCACGTACGGGAAGGCCTCCTCAAGCTCACGCTGCCATGGGGTGTCCGGCCCGAAGGCATGTCCCTTTGAGGCCATACGCGCGGAGTACAGCCGGATGAGTTCCCCGGCGATCTCCTTGACGGCCTTGCGCGCCTTGGATTTGGTGCTGGCCCAGTCAGAGCCGCCCATCTTGCTGAGCACCGGGGTGTCACCGCCGACGTAGCGGGTCACCTGGTCCAGCTGGTCCGTGGGGACAAACAGGCGGTCCCCGGGGGCGCCGCGCTTGGACGGGGCGTATTCCAGGACCAGGTATTCGCGGACGCCGTCTCCGCCGCCGGCCACCTTCCGCTGGATGAGTTCGATGAAGCGGCCAATGCCGTGCTGTTCGTGCACCACGGAATCGCCGTTGACCAGCTGCAGCGGGTCCACGGCGTTCCGCCGCTTGGACGGCATACGCCGCATGTCCTTGGTGGAGCCCGCGGACGTCCGTCCCAGCAGGTCCGCTTCGGTGAGCAGCCCCAGCTTGAGGCTGTCCAGGACAAAACCGCGTCCGACGGCGGCAGTAGTCACCTCGATGATGCCCGCCTGTGGCTCGTTCTCAAGGGTGTCCACGCGGGCACAGGGGATGTCTGCGTCGTGGAACAGTTCCGCCAGGCGCTGCGCCGGGCCGGGTCCCTCGGTGGCCACCACGATCCGCCACTGGTCCCGGACGTGGGAGCCGATGAAGTCCATCATCTCGGCCACATCGCCCTGGTACCCGCGCGGTTCCCGGGCGCGGAGGTTGAGGACGTCGATCTCCGGCAGCAGCTCCTCGTCGGTGGCCAGTGACGTAATGGACCACCAGGACACTTCGTGCTCCAGCGAGGAGCTCCGGGTTTCGGCCAGGGAACGGAAACTGGCGGAATGCAAGGCTTCCGACGCCTGCGAGCTGAGGTCCAGTGGGGCCGTGCCACCATCGGATGCCGTGGACCAGGCAGCTTCCAGGAACTCCTCGTTGGTGGCCGCAAGATCATGTGCCCGTCGGCGGACCTTTTCCGGTTCTATGATCACCGAGATGGACCCGACGGGCAGCTGCTCCACGAACGGGACCATGGCATCCACCAGCACCGGGGCCAGGGATTCCATGCCTTCCACGGCGATGCCGCCGGCGATCTTCTCCAGCATGTCCGCGGCCGCGGGAAGCTGCGCCTTCAGGGTGGCCGCGCGCGACATCACTGACGGCGTGATCAGGATTTCGCGGCAGGGCGGGGCATGGAGCTCGGTGGGGTGATGCAAGCCGGGCGCCGACAGCGAGCGCTGGTCGGCCACCGCGAACCAGCGCATCTGGTCCACCTCGTCGCCGAAGAACTCCACCCGGATGGGATGGTCCTCGGTGGGCGGGAAAACGTCGATGATGCCGCCGCGGACGGCAAACTCGCCACGGTGGGTAACCATGTCCACGCGTGCGTAGGCCGCGTCCGCGAGGCTCCGCACCACGCTGGAGAACGGCATGTCCTGTCCCACCTTCAGCGTGACCGGAACCAGCTCACCCAGCCCGGCGACGATCGGCTGGACCACGGCGCGGACCGGCGCCACCACCACACGCAGCCGGCCCGCCGTCGAACTTTCCGGGTGCGCCAGGCGACGCAGGACGGACAGCCGGCGGCCCACCGTGTCCGAGCGGGGTGAGAGCCGTTCATGCGGCAGCGTTTCCCAACTGGGGAACTCGGCCACCGAATCGGCTGGTAGGTAGGCGCGCAGGGCCGCCGTCAGGTCCTCTGCCTCGCGTCCTGTCGCGGTGACTGCCAGCACCACTGGGGGGAGCCCGCCGTCGGGAGTTCCTTCTTCGGCAGCGGCGGCCAGGCCGTCTGCCATTTCCGCCAGCAGGACGGCGCGGAGTCCGGCCGGCGCGCTGATCTGGTAATCCTGTCCCCGGACGTCAAACCCTCTGGCCGCCTCCGCCTGCACCCGGGCGAACGTCTGGTCTGCTGCCAGTACACGGCGCAGTCCGGCGAGCGAGGGACCGGCGTGGGACGGGCCAGGATGGGACGGGCCAGTGGGGCTCATGGCGGAAACTCCTGTGGGTTCATGGGATCGCAGGCAACACGAAAACCCGAAATTCTCTTCGAATCCCGGGTCATCCCAGCCTACCCCTGCACCGGGGCCCGCCGGGCACCCCCTTGCTAAGCTTGCTGAGGAAGCGCGCCTGTTGGACGCGTCCGCCCGTCTGTACTGAGGAGCTTTCAGTGAGCGATAGCAATAGTCCGAGCGACACTCCCAACACGGTGGCCGGGGGGACGGCGCAAACCGTCCTGGTGACCGGGGCCACGGGCTACATCGGCGGCCGCCTGGTCCCCCGGCTGCTGGAGGCCGGGCACACCGTAAAGGTCATGGTCAGGACACCGGCCAAGATCGCCGGCGTGCCGTGGCTGGGCAAGGTTGAGGTGATCCAAGGCAGTCTCGACGACGGCGCTTCCCTGCGCCAGGCACTCGGCGGCGTCGACGTGCTGTACTACCTCGTCCACTCCATGGCCGCTGGCGCCGGGTTCGAATCCAAGGAAAAGGCCATGGCGGAAACGGCCGCGCGGGCTGCTGCCGCCGCCGGCGTGAGCCGGATCGTCTACCTGGGCGGCCTGCACCCGGCCAACGTGAAACTGTCCACCCACATGCGCTCCCGGGAAGCTGTGGGGAAGGTGTTCCTGGACAGCGGGGTGGACGCAGTGGTGTTCCAGGCCGGGGTGGTGATCGGTTCCGGGTCGGCGTCCTTCGAAATGATCCGCCACCTGTCCGAGACGCTTCCGCTGATGCCGGCACCGAGCTGGGTGCGGAACAAGATCGAAGCGATCGCCGTCCGCGACGTGCTGCATTACCTTGTGGGCGCCGCCTCCATGGACGGGCCGGTCAACCGCACGTTCGACATCGGCTGCCGGCAGGTCCTGAGCTACGCGGGCATGATGAAGGAATACGCCGCCGAGGCCGGGCTGCCGTACCGGGTGGTCCTGGCGCTGCCCATTCCCGCCCCGAAGCTTGCCGGCATGTGGGTGGCCCTGACCACGCCTATCCCGCTGTCCATGTCGCTGCCGCTGGTCGAGTCGCTGCAGCACGATGCCGTGTCCCGCGAGCACGATATCGACGCCCATATCCCTGTGCCAGCCGGCGGCCTGACTCCGTACCGGCGGGCGGTTGCCCTCGCCCTGGGCAAGGAGCGCGACGGCCAGGTGGAAACCACGTGGTCAAATGCCGGGGCGGACGCCGATCCGCTGCCCAGCGATCCGGACTGGGCAGGCCACACGGTCTACGTGGATGAGCGGACGTTCCACGGGGATGTTGATCCTGCCTACGTGTGGACCATCATCGAAGGGATCGGCGGCCGGAACGGCTGGTATTCCCTGCCGCTGGCCTGGCGCGTGCGTGGCTGGCTGGACAAGCTCACCGGCGGCGCGGGCCTGCTGCGGGGACGCCGGCATCCCGGCACCCTGGCCTCAGGCGAAGTGGTGGACTGGTGGCGTGTGGAGCGGATAGAGCGTGGAAAACTGTTGCGCCTCCGCGCGGAAATGCGCGCCCCCGGACGCGCCTGGCTTGAGCTGTCCGTGGAACCTGAAGGGACGGGCAGCCGCTACCGGCAGCGGGCGATTTTCTTCCCCAAGGGCCTCAGCGGAAAGCTCTACTGGCTGGCCGTACTGCCGTTCCACAGCCTCATTTTTCCGGCAATGGCACGGAACATCACCACGGCGGCGCAGAAGATCGCCAGCGCCGACAGCGCGGGGGCCGGTTCCAACAACCAGCAAGGCTCCCCGTAGGATGTGGGGAGCAAAAAGCGTTCTGACCTACACATCACTGGAGGACCCATGGCACTGAGTGCAACCACCACCCTTCCGCACGCCGTCGGCAGCGTCGCCGCTGTTTTTATCAACGAGGAGTTCCAGCGGCACACCAGCCAGTTCGTTGGCGGCACCCTGGAGTCCTTCGAAGTGGCCGGAGACGTTGACGGAGCATTCAGCACCACCTCGGTCCGCACCCTGCCCACCACGCGGCTCCCCGAGATCGCCCGTAAGTTCGTGGGCGAAAAGCTCACCGTGACGCAGGTGGAGAACTGGGAGGCGCCCGCGGCCGACGGTTCCCGACAGAGCAACATCACGCTGAAGATCGCCGGCGCCCCCCTTGATGTGACCGCGGTCCAGCGGCTCGTCGCCGAGGGCAGCAGCACACGCATTGAACTCGAAGGCAACGTCACGTCCTCTGTTCCCTTCCTGGGCGGCAAGATCGCCGAGGCGGCCGAGCCCATGGTGTCAAAAGCCCTGAACATCCAGTCCCAGCAGGCCCAGGCCTGGCTCGAAAGCCACTAGGCCGTGCAGCTCCCGTTGTTTGCGGGCTGCCTGCTGATCATTGCCGGCGTCTGGTCCCTTGTGGTCTGGCCGCAGTTCCTGCGCCGCGTGATGAAGGACCCCAGGGCTCGGGACGCCGCCGGCAAGGCCACAAAGTTCCTCACCGTCCACGTGGTGCTGGTCAGCATCTCGATGGTGCTGGGAGCTGCCACCGCGGTGATCGGGGTTCTGGGCCTGCTCGGGTAGGCTGGTCATAGGTGCGCCGGGAAGTCTGGTCGGCAATATTTTTGCCAACCCCTTAATTCCAGGAGCCACCCATGGCCAAGCACCCTTCCCGCCCCGCCTTCGCTGCTAAGGTCCTCAGCCGCTCAAGCTACCCTGAATTCCTACGGATCTCGGCGATCCTCAGGCTGGAAACCGCCGGCGGCGCCCTTCTCTTGCTGGCCACCGCTGCGGCACTCCTCTGGGCCAACTCGCCGGCGGCTGAGGGTTACTTCGCACTGCGGGACCTGAAAATCGGATTCGAACCCTGGCACCTCCGGCTCTCCCTGGGGCATTGGGCCTCCGACGGTCTCCTGGCCATCTTCTTCTTCCTGGCCGGCCTGGAACTCAAGCGGGAGTTTGTCTCCGGCGAACTCCGGAAGGTGTCCAAGGCGGTAGTTCCGGTGGCTGCGGCAGTGGGCGGCGTGGCAGTGCCGGCCCTGATCTACACGCTGGTGAACCTGGGCCAAGGCGCCGAGAGCCTGCGGGGCTGGGCCATTCCCACAGCCACCGATATCGCCTTTGCCTTGGCCGTACTGGCCGTCATCAACACGCACCTGCCTGCGGCCCTCCGGACCTTCCTGCTGACCTTGGCCGTGGTGGATGACCTGCTGGCCATCGGCATTATCGCTTTCTTCTACTCGTCCGGGCTGCAGCCGCTCTTCCTGCTGGCGGCGCTGGTTCCGCTGGGGCTGTTTACGCTGCTGGCCCAGAGGAGGGTCCGTAGCTGGTACCTGTTGCTGCCGCTGGCCGCCGCCACGTGGGGACTCGTGCACGCTTCCGGTATCCACGCCACGGTGGCCGGCGTGCTGCTCGCCTTTGCCGTGCCCGTACTGGCGTCGCGGAAACGGGGTGAGACGGGTTCCGGCATGGCTGAGTCCTTTGAACATCGGCTCCGCCCGCTTTCGGCAGGTTTCGCCGTCCCGGTCTTCGCCTTCTTTTCCGCCGGAGTAGCCGTGGGCGGCCTCGACGGCTTCCGGTCGGCCCTGGCGGATCCGGTGGCGCTTGGAATTGTGGCTGCCCTAGTGGCCGGCAAGACGATTGGTGTGTTCGGCACTACCTACCTGATCACGAAGACCACCAGGGCAAAGCTCGACGACGGCCTCGCCTGGATCGATGTTGCAGGCCTTGCAATGTTGGCCGGGGTGGGCTTCACGGTGTCCCTGCTGATCGCCGAGCTGAGCTTCGGTGCAGGCTCTGCGCACGATGACCACGCGAAGGTGGCCATCCTCACCGGATCACTGGCGGCAGCCCTGCTCGCCACCGTGGTGCTCCGGCTGCGGAACCGGCATTACCGAGCCACGGAAGAGGCGGAACGACGTGATGCTGACGGCGACGGCGTTCCGGACGTTTTCGAGAGGCGGGGCTGACGGCCGCGGCCCGGACTCGCACCGGATTCGAGCCGGCTACGGCTCGGCTTCGGACCGTGCGGGCCTAGGTTGCCTGGTTCAAAGCGTCCTCGGCGGCCACCCATGAAATCATGGCGCACTTAACGCGCGCGGCATAGCGGGCCACACCCTCAAACGCCGCAGCGTCGCCCAGGATTTCGGGATCGGCGTGGATCTTCCCGCGCGAGCGGAGCACTTCGCGGAAGTTGCCGATGACGGCGTGGAGTTCGTCCACGGTCATTCCCTCCGCGAGCTCGCTGAGGACCGACGCCGATGCCATCGAGATGGAACAGCCTTCGCCGTCCCAGGAAATCTGAGCCACCTTGCCGTCTTCCACAGCCACCCGCAGCGTGACTTCGTCGCCGCAGACCGGGTTGAGCTGGTGGGACTGGCCCGTGGACGCCCCCGCCGGCGCTGCGACTCCCGCCAGGCCGCTGCCATAGCGGACCTTGGAATGGTCAAGGATGATCTGCTGATACAGCTGGTCAAGGCTCATGGTGGTGTACCTTCGGTGATCGCGCTAGACGCGGAAGTAGGAGCGGACGCCGGCGACGGCTTCCAGGAAGGCGTCGACGTCGTCGGTGGTGTTGTACAGGTAGGCGCTTGCCCTGGTGGTTGCGGTCAGGCCCAGGCGGCGGTGCAGCGGCTGTGCGCAATGGTGACCCACGCGGACGGCGATGCCCCGGGAATCCAGGAACTGCCCGACGTCGTGAGCGTGCACACCGTCTACGTGGAACGCGGCGAGGCCGATCCGTTCCTGTCCCGCGGCGGGCCCCAGGACCCGGATGCCGGAAATGGACTCCAGCCCCGCCACCATCCGCTGGCCGAGCTCCGATTCCCAGCGGTGCACGCGGTCCAGGCCGGTTTCCGTGAGGTAGTTGGCCGCGGCGGCCAGGGCAACGGCCTGCGAGATGCGCTGGGTACCGGCCTCGAAGCGCTGCGGCGCGGGCAGGTACTCGGCGCGTTCCATGGTTACGGTGGTGATCATGGAACCTCCGGTGAGGAACGGCGGCAGCACGTCCAGGAGGTCCTGCTTGCCGTAAAGGACACCGATTCCGGTAGGCGCCAGCATCTTGTGGCCGGAGAAGACGGCGAAGTCGACGTCAAGGACCTTGACGTTCAACGGCATGTGCGGTGCGGACTGGCAGGCGTCCAGGACCACCATTGCCCCTGCCTGCCGCCCCAGCGCCACCAGTTCCTGTACGGGATTAATGGTGCCCAACACGTTGGAGGCGTGGGTGAAGGCCAGGACCTTGGTTTTGCTTCCCAGGATTTCGGCCGCAACGTCCATCCGCAGGGAACCGGCGTCGTCGATAGGGATGTAGCGCAGTGTGGCGCCGGTGCGGAACGCCAGTTCCTGCCAAGGGATCAGGTTGGCGTGGTGCTCCATTTCGGTGACCACGATCTGGTCACCCGGGCCCACAGCAAGGTCTTTCAGCCGGGCGTCACCGCGGCCCTGCGCGGCCCAGAGTGCGGCGTTGGACAGTGCGTAACTGACCAGGTTCAGGCCTTCGGTGGCGTTGGAGGTCCACACCGTTTCGGTGTAGTCGGCACCAATGTAGTCCGCGATGGTCTGGCGGGCATCTTCGAAGACTTCTGTTGCTTCCACGGCGAGGTAGTGGGCACCGCGGTGCACGGCAGCGTTGCGCTGTTCGTAAAACTCCTGCTCAGCTTCGATGACGCTCAGCGGGTTTTGCGAGGTGGCGCCCGAATCGAGGTACACCAGGGGCTGGCCGTTGACCAGCTGGCCAAGTACGGGGAAGTCGTTTCGAATCCTGAGGACTTCGGCGTTATCCATGGCCGGCACCGCGCGTTCCAGCGTGGCAGGCGTTGATACTAGGGCCAAAGTTAAACTCCTTGAGATGCCAATGGATTGACACTCAATTGTCCCACAACACCACTGTGGCGGCGGCCCGATGGGCTACCGCCACAGCAGCTCCGGGCTTCAGCCCGCGGAAGTGAGGGCCGGCGACGGCTGGGGGGAGAGTCTCGGTCTCAGAAGACTCTGACGTCGCCGACCCCGTTTCGATCCGGCGGCGAGGGCCGGAAGCTTGCGTCAAAAAGAGGCCTAAAAGTCTGTTGGCCGGTCCGCGGTTCGGTGATTCCGGGTTTTCCTGCCGCACTAAGTCAACCGCACACGGAAGCCCCGCACACGAGTAGGCAGTACTCTACTTTTTTGCGCCTAGGCTACGGGTTGCGCCCTGCGGCTACGCGTATCTGGAAATCCGTACGCAGGGCACGGACGGACGGCGACGGTGCGCAAAGTTCCAAACGCACGACGTCGGCACGTGCGCCTAGTGCGGAAGGGCTGTAGCCAGTTCGTCGCGGCTCCGCACGCCGAGCTTGACGTAGGTGCGGTAAAGGTGGCCCTCCACAGTTCGCACGGACACCATAAGCTTTTGTGCGATCTCCCTGTCGGTGAGGCCTTGCACAGCGAGCTCTACGATGTCCTGTTCCCTGCGTGTGAGGTGCACGCTGGGTGCTGCGGCGATGAAGTGGCCTTCCCGGAACCGCTCTCCCAGTTCGTGGTCGCACTTCTCCCGCAGGGCCACCGCCTGACGGGCACGCCGGCGCTCCCCGGAGCTCTCAAGGACGGTGCTCGACCGGGCGTAGGCTTCCCGCGCAAGGTTGACGAATCCCGAGCCTTCAAGCATGGCCGCAGTGTCCATGATGGAATCCGCGTCAGCGGACTCCCAGTGCTCCGCCAGGGTCAGCATGGCAGCGGCCCACCGGCCTTCAACGTTACCCGCCAGGGTGTGGACCAAAGGGATCACGGAATGATCGCCAAGGTCCCAGCAGAGAGCCAAGAGCTCCAGAAGTGTCCCGGCTCGGCTGGTCACCCCGGGCGTGGTGGACAGTGTGTGGAGGGACGCCAGGCCTTTCCCGTCATGCGCCACATACTCTGATGCTGCCGCGGCGTAGGCCGTCGCAAGGAGTCCGAAGCCGGTGGAGCCCAACGGTGCATCCTTGTAATCCAGCTCAAGCCGGCCAGCCTGGGCGGAGTCACCGAGCCTCGCCGCTACATAGAACGCCAGCCCGGAACCAAACCGGAACAGCTGCAACGGGTCGTTGAGCCGCAAGGTCTCCACAGCTGGCAACAACGTTTGGTAGGCGCGTTCCATCCGCCCCTGCCGCAGCAACGAGTAGCCACGGAGTACCTCGAGGCTGCCGCTGAAATACTCGACACCCCGCGGCTGTCCGGCGGCGTAGTTCGCCAACTCCCGTTCCGCCGAGTCCCATTCCCCCATGGCCAGGTAACCTGCCACCAGACGGCCGAGGACAAATTCATTGAAGAAGAACACGCCACCCTGCAGGGCGGGAAGTTCCGAGGCCGCCAGCAATGCCGCATCCAGCCCCTGGACGGCACGTCCGGCCGAGGTGAGGGCATGGGCCAGCAGCGCGAGTCCCACAGCACGCAGGGCGTCCTCCGTGGCATCACCGGCGCGGCTGCTACGAAGTTCCTGGACCTCGGCCTCCAAAGCCTGGTGGTTGCCGGCTTCGCCGAGTTCCAACAGGCGAAGCAAGCACTCCTGCCAGAGCTTGGCAGGAGCACCGGGTACCTGTTGTGAATCCGGCGGTACGGCCAAGGGGCCGGCCGTCATGGCGCCGGCGCTCTTAAGCGCTTCGCGGGAATCGGCCGCGAATACTGCCAGAGGCGTCCCCAGAGCCTGGTGAGCCATTGCCCTGAGCATCAGGACCGGTACAGCCCAGGGCCCCTTCCCCAACTGCAGCCAGCACCCGTCCAAGAGCCTGGCCGCACCAACGAAGTCGCCCTCATTGAATAGTGCCCTTGCCTGGACAGCCTGTGCCTGCGGCACGAGGTCCGGATCTGCGACCTTTGCCGCCATCGTCCGGGTGCTCCAATTTCGGGAATGGACCAAGGCGGTGCCGGCGGCCTCGAGCATCTCGGGATCGGATACTTTCAATCCACATTCGAGGGCCCATTCCACGGCCCTCATCCTGCCCTCAGACCCATCGGGTGCGGTTCCCAGCTGATCCCTGATCTTTTCCAGCAGCTGCAGGCTCCGCGACACCGAGATGCTGGTTCGGAGCGCCTCTCCGAAGACGGAGTTCCAGATCCGGAGTTCGGCTGGACTACCGGAATCTTCGACGATCATCTGCTGGTCCAGAAGCGTCCGTACCAACTCGGCGCCAAAGGTATCCTCGATCACCTTCCGGCTCACGGGCCCGGCGAGGGCAATAAGTTTCAGGACTTCCTGCTCTTCCGGGCCGCGGCGGAGCATATCCTTCACCACTACCTCGGTGAGCCTGGGGCCGTCGGCAGGCAAGGGGCCCAGCAGCATCCAGATCCCGTTCCGCTTTGCGAGTTGGCCCCGCTCTGCGGCATCGTGCAGCAAGGCATCAAGAATCCGCGGGTTTCCGCCGGATGCACTCCAGATGGTGTCAATGGTTCCAGCGGGGACTGTTCCATCTAGTGCATGGGAGAGGACTTCCTCGATCTGCTCCCGGTTCATGGGACGCAGATCCACACGGTCAGCCAGGCCGTCGTACCAGAGCTGCGCGAGCGGCTGCGGCAGCCCGGGCCGCGGCCTGCCGGCGGCAAGCACGGTTGCCCAGCCGGCCGAGATCATGTCGGCCACAATGCTGGCCGTTGCCTCGTCCAAGTGATGGGCGTCATCCATCATCAGAAGCAGGGGGGTATCTTTGCCGCCTTTCAGCGTCTCGAAGTACCTCCACACGGACCGCAGCACAGCCACCGGAGACACCGAGTCCTCGGCTGTGAGCTCCGCGGTGTAGGGTGCCAGAACTCCAAAGGGAACGCCGGACAGCGACGAGCTTCCATGGATCTGAACAATGATCATTTCCTGGGCGAGCCGCTCGGTGATGGCCTCGGTCAGCGTTGACTTCCCGATGCCCGGGCCAGCCATGAGGAACACTGCCTGGCTCGTGCGGCTGCGGATGATATTGCAGATCCGGTCCAGCGGTTCACGCCTGCCCGTGAGCAGCCGGTACGGCGGTCCTGATTTGGCTGCGTGGCCGTTATACGAGTCCAGTCAGATCACCCCTGGATGTTACTCCGAGCTTGGTAAAGACCTGGTATAGGTGTCCCTCCACAGTGCGCACGGACACTCCCATCTCTACGGCTATATCACGGTTGGACGCGCCCCGGCCTGCCAGCCGCGCGATCTGCCTCTCCCTGGCGGTCAGGAGCGGGCTGCCGCTGCTCGGTACGATCGGCAGGCTTGCAACGGTGGCTGCGAGGATGTCGAGCCGGGCCTGTGCAGTCCTGGCGGAGATCGAGTCACCGGCCTGCCGGGCGTAGTCAACGGCCAGCGCCATGCAGCGGGCCTCAACGGCATCCAGTTCGAGGGTGGCCGCCAGTTCCCCGCCGGCAAGCAACGTTTTGGCATCGCGGGTCCGGCTGCCCACGGCGATCAGCCGCGAAATTTCCGCCAAGGGGCCCTGGCGATGCCCGGCCACTTGTTCCATCAGCCGGAAGTCAGCTTCGGTGCCGTTGACTGTGGCTCCGAGCAGGCTGATGCCGGCAAGGGTGAACGTGCCTGTTGAGATGTCGCGGCGAGCGGACTGCTTGAGTCGGGTGGCGGCGTCGCTGTCCCCCAGCCAGCGGGCGGCCATATCAGCACAGAATTCAGTGCGGCTCCGGGTGGCATGGTCAGCGGCACCTGCTGTCCGCTGCAGCCTGTCAAGATATTTCCGGGACTGCCCGGCATTGCCGATCTGCGCATATGCCAAGGCGATGGCAGCGTAGGCTGCGCGGAGCATGCTTTGGACGGGCCGCAACTCCAGCTGCGCGGCGGCCGAGAGCAACGAATCAAGAGCCACGGCACCGCGGCCCGAGTACACATAGGCGATGCCGGCTGCGAGCTCCGCGGCGGCACTCCGGTAAGGGAGCCGGTGGAATTCGCGCGCGGACGGCGGATCCAACAGGTCGATGCACCGGCGCCACTGCCCTGCCATCAGGAGCACGTTGTACGCCCTGCCGGCGAACTTTTCACGCAACCCCACGATCTCGGCGGCGTCCGAGATCTGCCCGCCCAGCTGCCTCATCAGGCTCAGTGCGTCCATTTCCCGCCCCGTCATGGACAGTGCGCTCATGAGGATTACCGCTGAGTTCATCCTGAACCAGGTGTCCGGATTCTGCCCGGGGTCCGCAGCGGCTTCCAGCGCGGGCAGGGCGGCGGCATAGTCCCCCACGAACGCCTGGAACTCGAATTCGCTCAGGCTGATCCGGTTGGCCGCAGCAGCCAGTGGCTCCGGCCAGCCCTTTGCTATTCCCGGTTCAACGCCAAGCCGCTCCCGTGCCATCTGCAGAAGTGCCGGCACCCGGGCGGTGTGTTCGGGGAGCCAGACCATAACCCCTGATTTAGCCGCGACAACCCGGGCGAACTCCTCAACGTCCAGGTTGTCCAGCTGCGGCTGGGAAATATCGTCCAATGCCGCCATGGCCTGCACCGGGAGGTCCAAGAGCAGGTAGGCTGCCGCCTTTTGCCGCTGCGCAGGCACCCATTGAGGGTCATTCCGCTTAAGAGCGTCGGCGTACTTGAGGGCACAATGAGGGTCAAAGAGCTGCACTGCGGCTGCGGCAGCGGCCAGCGCCATGACCGGACTTAACTCCGCCTCGCATTCCTGGGTCCAGGCGGCGAACGCCATCAGCTCCTCCACCGTCATCACGGCCGGGTCAGGCTCGTTGCCGCCCAGAAGGAGGCTCCGCAACTCCCGTCGCCGAGTGATGCTCAGCCAGGAGCGGACAACGTCGCCGAGGTATTTTTCGCGCAGTGAAACCCATCGGTGGTCCGAAGAATCGATCTCCAGCAGCCCAGAATCCTCCATGTCCGCCACCACACTGGCACCGTAGACGGTGGTCAGCCTGGACAGTTCCACGCTGCGGGCGCAGGAGAGCATCTCAATGACATGCCGTTCCTCCGGAGACTTTCGCGTCCACTGGGATCGGACAATGTCGTCAAGGCTGGCCGCGCCGTCGAGCACCACCTTGTCCCGAAGCGTCCAGACGGAGTCCGAAAGCACCAGGTTTCCCGAATGCTGTTGCTCAGTGACGAGCGCTTTCAGGAGCAGTGGGTTTCCGCCGACCATGGTGTGGAAGGTGCTGACCAGGGAGGCCGTCACCCGGTGTCCCAGCAGGGAAAGCAGCACCTGGCGGGTCTGCAGTTCATTGAGGTTGTCCAGCCGGACCTCGGTGAGCCGGCGGTCGCTGAGGAGCCAGTGGAAGTCGGCCGGAAGGTCGCTGATCGTGGGTGCCACGGCCACCATGCGGGCGGTACCTGTCAGGAGGATGTTAAGCAGGACGCCTGCGCTCATGTCATCAATGCCGCCGGCGGTGTCCAGGGTGATGACACACTGGCGCCCCGCGGCATCACTTTTGATGAGGGATGTGATGCCGCGGAGGATAGCTGTAGGCGAACCCATGTACGCCTGGGGAAGGCGCGCCAGCAGGAAGGACAGGCAACCGTAGGGCGTTGTTCCGGACGACGGTCCGCTGCGCAGCTGCATCGTCCAGATATCCGGCCCCAGCTCGGAGACGGCTGTCCGGGCCAACGAAGACTTGCCGACGCCGCGTCCGCCGGTGATGACGACGCCCAGGGAGTCGAGGCTGGTCAGGGCCGTACGAACCGCTTCGAGGTTGGCGCTCCGAGCAGGCACGGACCATCGCTGCGGCTCTGATACGCCAGCAGTGTCGGTGCGCAGCTCAACGTCGTTGAGCGGTGACCCACGTCCCCAGCTGAGTGGCTCGATTGACATGAACTTGTCCCCTACATCCCACTAAAGCGGGATAAGCCCCATCGCTCCCCCGCTTAGGAAGAAGACTACCCCTTGGCACACGCAGGTAAACAGGGACAGGCGGTTTTAAGTTTTATTGCTGAACGTCTGACCTGGCCGGATGGAACTTCTGCTGGGCCGCGGCCAGGCCCTCCCTGACCAGTAATTCCACAGCATCGGCCGCCTCATCGAGCAGAAACGGAAGGTCCTTGCGCTCTGCAGTGCCAAAATCGCGTAGGACAAAGTCTGCAGTGTCCATCCGTCCTGGCGGACGGCCCACACCCACCCGTACCCGCAAGTAATCCTTGGTGGCCAGTGCCTTGGACATGTCCCGGAGTCCGTTGTGGCCGCCCTCGCCGCCACCGCATTTCAACTTGATGGTGTTGAACGGGATATCAATCTCATCGTGCACCGCAACAACATGGTCAGGAGCGATGCCGTAAAAGTTCGCCAGGCCTGCCACCGGGCCGCCGGAAACGTTCATATAGCTCATCGGCTTGGACAGCACCACCCGGGGGCCGCCAATCCCCAGCCGCCCCTCGAGGACCTGGGCGCGCGCCTTGTGTGTTTTGAACTTGCCGCCCATCCGGCCCGCGAGTTCGTCCAGGACCATCTGGCCGACGTTGTGCCGGTTGCCCTTATATTCGGCCCCGGGGTTTCCGAGGCCAACGATCAGCCAGGTGTCAGTCATTATTCAATCCTAAGGTGGTCCGGACATGGCTGTGGCCGGCCCCTGACAGGGTCCGGCCACAAATCAAACTGTGCCGTTATTACTCGGCTGAGACTGCGGCTGCGGAATCAGCCTGTGCCTCTTCGTCAGAGACCTCAGTAGCCTCGGAGATGTGGACAACCAGTGCGTCGGCGTCGGCAAGCAGGACCGAACCCTTCGGCAGGACCAGGTCGGAAGCGTGGATGTGCTGTCCGGCGGAGCGGCCTTCGATGTCCACCTCGATGGCGGTGGGCAGGTGGGTTGCCTCGGCCTCGAGGGAGATGACGGTGAGTTCCTGGTTGAAGACGCTGCCCGGAGCCAGTTCGCCAACGATGTGGACCGGGATGTCCACGGTGACCTTCTCGCCCTTGATGACGGTCAGCAGGTCGATGTGCTCGATGATCTGCTTGATCGGGTCGCGCTGGACGTCCTTGACCAGGGCCAGGTGCTCTTCGCCGTTGACGTCCAGGGACAGCAGGGCGTTGGCTTTGCGGACTGCCAGTGTGGTGGCCTTGGCCGGAAGCGTGATGTGGAGCGGCTCTGCACCGTGGCCGTAGATGACGGCCGGGATCAGGTTGGCCATGCGGGCGCGGCGGGCGAAGCCCTTGCCGAATTCGGTGCGGATTTCTGCTGCGAGCTTCTGCTCAGACATGTGTATCTCCTCGGAAGACTAAATGGTGTTCAGCAAGGGCGGAGGTCCGTTACGACCTTCAACGCCGGGCGGCTGTGAGGCAGCCCTTCCAGAAGGGAGATTCAGACCCAGTCGATAACGGAGACCTGCAATCCGGTTTCCGGTTGCACTCCCTCGCCAAGGTGTCGTCAAACAGCTTACCAGCGCCGGGCCCACTTACTGAAAACGGCGGTGGTTGAGCCTGTCTGGTTTCGTCCCCACCCGCCCCCTTGCCTCGCAAGCTCGGCCAGGGAACCCGGCGGGCGTGGGCCCGGACTCAACCACCAAGAGCTTCAAAAGTCAGGCGTTGCCGTCGAACAGGCTGGTGACGGATCCGTCGTCGAACACTTCGCGGATGGCGCGGGCGATCAGCGGTGCGATGGACAGCACCGTCAGCTGCGGGAACTGCTGATTCGCGGTGAGGGGCAAGGTGTTGGTGACCACCACTTCGCGGGCGCCGGATTCGGAGAGCCGCTGTGCAGCGGGCTCGGAGAAGACAGCGTGCGTCGCGGCGATGATGACGTCCTTCGCCCCGGCGTTCTTCAGGACCTGGACGGCTCCGGAAATGGTGCCGCCGGTGTCGATCATGTCATCGATCAGGACGCAGGTCCGGCCCTCGATCTGGCCCACCACAGTCTTGGAGACGGCCTGGTTGGGAACAGTGAGGTCACGGCTCTTGTGCACGAATGCCAGCGGCGCTCCGCCCAGGCGTTCGGCCCACTGCTCCGCGACGCGCACCCGACCGGTGTCCGGGGACACCACGGTGACGTTGTCCGCGGCAACGCGGGTGCGGATGTAGTCCGCCAGGAGGGGGATGGCCATGAGGTGGTCCACGGGCCCGTCGAAGAAGCCCTGGATCTGCGAGGTGTGCAGGTCAACGCTCATGATGCGGTCAGCACCGGCAGTTTTGTACAGGTCCGCCACCAGGCGGGCGGAAATGGGTTCGCGGCCGCGGCCCTTCTTGTCCTGCCGCGCGTACGGGTAGAACGGGGAGACCACCGTGATCCGCTTGGCGGAGGCCCGCTTCAGCGAATCGATCATGATCAGCTGTTCCATGAGGTGGTTGTTCAGCGGCGCCGGGTGGGCCTGGATGACGAACGCGTCGGTTCCGCGGACGCTTTCGCCGGCGCGGACGTAAATCTCCCCGTTGGCGAAGTCATAGGCATCAACGGGCAGCAGCTCGGTACCCAGCTCCTTGGCGATTTCCCGCGCCAGTTCGGGGTGCGCCCGCCCAGCGGCAAGCACCAGCTTCTTCTCGCCGCGTGCCGTAATTTCGCTCATTATCGCTGGTCCTCTTCTGTCGATGCTGGGGTATGTGAGGAATCTGAAGCGGCCGCCTGCGCCAGTTCAGCCGAGCGTGAGCCGGGGCGGTTGGCCACAACCCATCCCTCGGCGTTGCGCTGTGCTGCAACGGACAGGACAAGAGCCCCTGCCGGGACGTCCTTCCGGATCACCGCGCCGGCGCCGCTGTAGGCACCGTCCCCCACGGTGACCGGTGCAACAAAGACCGTGTTGGAACCTGTGCGGACGCCCGAGCCGATCACCGTGCGGTGCTTCTTCTCGCCGTCGTAATTGGCCGTGATGTTGCCACAGCCAATGTTGGTGTCCTCGCCGATTTCGGCGTCGCCGGCGTAGCCAAGGTGGGAAAGTTTGGAGCCGCGGCCAATCGTGACGTTCTTGGTTTCGTAGAACGCACCGATCTTGCCGGTGTCGCCGAGCACGGTGCCGGGACGCAGGTACGTGAAGGGCCCGACGGCGGCGTCCGCACCGATCACGGCGCCGGAACCGTGTGTGCGGGTCACCTTGGCGCCCTCGCCGATGCGGACATCGGTCAGGGTGGAGTCGGGCCCGACGACGGCGTCCCTCGCCACGGTGGTGGCTCCGTGCAGCTGTGTGTTCGGCAGGATACGGACGTCCTCGTCCAGTATCACGGTGGAATCGATCCAGGTGGTGGCAGGGTCAACTACGGTGACTCCGGCGCGCATCCAGGCTTCAACGGTGCGGCGGTTCAGTTCCGCGCCAAGGGCTGAGAGCTGCACCCGGTCATTGGCGCCCTCCACCTGCCAGCGGTCCTCGGTGACGACGGCAGCAACCCGGCCGCCCGACTGCCGCGCGAGGCCCAGTACATCGGTGAGGTACTTTTCGCCCTGCGAGTTGTCAGTGGTGATGTGGACAAGCGCGTCACGGAGGACATCGGCGTCGAAGGCGTAGATCCCGGAATTGACCTCGCGGATCAGGCGTTCGCTTTCCGTTGCATCCTTGTGCTCGCGGATGCCCGTCACGGAGCTGTCATCACCGCGGAGAATGCGCCCGTAGCCTGTGGCGTCATCCAGCAGGGCGGTGAGCACGGTGACGGCGTTGGCCTCCCGCTCATGAGTGGCCACCAGGTCCGCCAGCAGGCTGCCGGTGAGGAGCGGAACATCGCCGTAAGTGACCACCACGGTGCCTGCGAGTTTTTCCTGGGCATCCAGCGCTTGCACGGCCACCTCGACGGCGCGGCCGGTGCCGGGAACGTCGTCCTGGTCCACGATCAGGGCTTCGGCGTCCAGCTCGTTCAGGTGGCGGGCAACCAGGTCCCGCTCGTGGCGGACCACCAGGGCCAGCCGTCCGGGATTAATGCTGCGGGCCGCCAGGAGGGCGTGGCCCACCATGGAGCGGCCGCCGATTTCGTGCAGGATCTTCGGGGTACGGGATTTCATCCGGGTACCGGCGCCTGCTGCCAGAACAATGACGGCGGCTGGGCCGGTAGTCTCGGGGATCACGTACGGGTTCTCCTTGCTTGGTTGCGCGTTGCGCTGGGCGCGGTGCCTGCCCGGCCAAATCGCTGGCGGGGCACCGTGTTCATCCTACTGGACGGTCTTCGCACAGCAGTTCCGCCCATAGGATTCGAACCTATACTCCACGGCTCCAAAGGCCGGGGTGCTGCCATTACACCAGGGCGGACCATGCCACAGGCGCAAAGGCCAAGGCACAAGTATTTATTTTGCCATGGCTTCGGGGCAGCCCGCGACATTGGCAGGAATCACGGCCGCTGGGCCCCTGTCCCGCCCCCGGTTCCAACCGTTTCAGCGGCGCTAGGGCATGATGGAAAATGTGAGCAATAACCCACCCCGGACCCGGATGACAGGCGTGCAGCGGCGCAGCCAGCTGGTCGACGTCGGCCGTGGCCTTTTTGCCGCGCGCGGGCTCGACGGGACCACCATTGAGGAAATTGCGGCCTGCGCCGGTGTTTCCAAGCCCGTGATCTACGAACATTTCGGCTCGAAAGAGGGCCTCTACACGCAGGTGGTGGACTTCGAGTTCCACATCCTGCTGGACTCGATCACCGCTGCCCTGACCGAAGAAGGAAAACCACGGGTCCTGGTGGAACGCGCTGCCCTGGCCCTCCTCACCTACATCGAGGACCGGGCGGAGGGTTTCCGGATCCTAATGCGCGACGCACCGCCGTCGCAGCCCGAAGGTGCCTTCTCCACCCTGCTGTCCCAAGTCACCGCACGCGTGGAACATATCC
This sequence comes from Pseudarthrobacter lactosi, assembly GCF_055412785.1. Classification (NCBI taxonomy): domain Bacteria; kingdom Bacillati; phylum Actinomycetota; class Actinomycetes; order Micrococcales; family Micrococcaceae; genus Pseudarthrobacter; species Pseudarthrobacter lactosi. The sequence continues at coordinate 504,256 of NZ_JBVAYS010000002.1, read as the reverse complement.
TGTCCGACGAATTCCACCGCCGCGGCTTCAGCGCCCAGGACGGCGCCATGTACGCCCAGATGCTCGTGGGCATGGTGGCAATGACCGGCCAATGGTGGCAGGACAGCCGCCAGCCCGACAAACACACCGTAGCCGCGCACCTGGTCAACCTCGCCTGGAACGGCCTCACAGGTCTCCAAAAAGACCCGGAACTCCGCACCGAAGATCCAGCGCGAACGAACACTTAAGCCCCTACGTGCAGTCCGTGGTCGCCTTCGCTGCGCAGTGGCCCTTCGCCGTCGTCCGTTGATGTGATGTGTCTAAGCGACGCGGAAGGGCCGGCTGCGGCACCCCCGGCGAGCGGACGTCGAAGGGCCGGCCCCATCACCCAACCCAACTAGCGCCGGGGTACCTGCGGCAGGCTATTCGCCGAGGACTTCCAGGGCTTCCATCCATTCGAGTTCCAGGGCTTCGCGGTCCGTGGCGAGGTCCTTGAGTTTTTTGTTCTGGTCGGCGAGGGCGTCGAAGTCGGAGTCTGCGGTGCTCTTGACCATCTGGTCGTGGATCTTTTTTTCCTGCTGCTCCAGTTTGCCCAGCTGGCGCTCGATCCGGTTCTTGGCCTTGCGGGCGTCGCGCTTTTCGGCTTCCGAGGAACCGGAGGTTGCAGGGGCGGAGCTGCCGCTCGGGCCGGTGACGGGGTTGCCGCCGCCGGTTATTGTGGAGCCGGCAAGTGCCCCTTCGCGGAGTTCGAGGTACTGGTCCACGCCGCGGGGCAGGGCGCGGATCTTGCCGTCGCCCAGCAGTGCCATCTGGTGGTCCGTTACGCGCTCGAGCAGGTAACGGTCGTGGCTGACCACAACAAGCGTGCCCGGCCAGCCGTCAAGGACGTCTTCGACGGCGGCAAGGGTGTCGGTGTCGAGGTCGTTGGTGGGCTCATCGAGCATCAGCACGTTCGGCTCCCCCACCAGCAGGCGCAACAGCTGGAGGCGCCGGCGCTCACCACCGGAGAGGTCCCTGACCGGGGTCCACTGCTTTTCGTTGGTGAAGCCGAGCTGCTCTACCAGCTGGCCCGCCGTGAATTCCTTGCCGCCCACGTTGAAGGACCGCTTTTCGCGCTCGATGACTTCGATCACGCGCAGGTCCGAGACGTCGTCGAGTTCTTTGACTTCCTGGGTCAGCACGGCGGTGACCACGGTCTTGCCGCGCTTGACCTTGCCGGCCGACGGCTCAATCTCGCCGTTGAGGAGTTTCAGCAGGGTGGTCTTGCCGGCGCCGTTGACGCCCACGAGGCCAAGCCGCTCACCGGGGGCAAGCCGCAGCGTGATGTTGTCGAAGAGTTTCTGTCCGGGGTCGCCGCCGAGGAAGTCCAGTGAGACGTTCTCGAGGTCCAGGACGTCCTTGCCGAGCCGGGCGGTGGCCATCTTACTCAGGGCTGTGGAGTCGCGCGGCTCGGGGACGTCGGCGATGAGCGCATTGGCGGCCTCGATGCGGAATTTCGGCTTGGCCGTGCGGGCCGGAGCGCCGCGGCGCAGCCAGGCGAGCTCCTTCTTCACGAGCATCTGGCGCTTGCCTTCCATAACATTCGCCGCGCGGTCACGCTCGGCGCGGGCCAGGACGTAGGCCGCGTAGCCGCCGTCGAACGGGTCCATGATGCCGTCGTGGATTTCCCAGGTCTTGGTGCAGACTTCGTCCAGGAACCAGCGGTCGTGGGTGACCACCAGGAAGGCACCCTGGTTGGCCCGCCAGCGGGTCTTCAGGTGCCTGGACAGCCAGGCGACACCTTCGACGTCGAGGTGGTTGGTCGGTTCGTCGAGCATGATGACGTCGTGGTCCTCGATCAGCAGCTTGGCCAGCGCCACCCGCCGCTTCTGCCCGCCCGAGAGGGCGTGGACGTTGGCATGCCAGTCGACGTCGGAAACAAGCCCGCCCATGACTTCGCGGATCTGGGGATTGCGGGCCCATTCGTAGTCGGCCTGGTCGCCGACGATCGCAGCGCCGACCGTGAGGTCGCCGTCGAGCACGTCGCTCTGGTCCAGGTAACCGATGTTGACTTCGCTGCGCTTGGTCACCCGGCCGGAATCCGGGGTTGAGCGCATCGCCAGCAGGCGCATCAGCGTGGACTTGCCGTCGCCGTTCCGGCCCACCATGCCGATCCTGTCACCTTCCTCGAGTCCGAGGGTGATGCCGTCCAGGACGGTGCGCGTTGCGTACGAAACCGAAAGGTTTTCGCCGCCAAGAAGGTGTGCCAAGAGGACTGCTTTCTGCTGCTCAGTAAGGAAGGGGGCTCTTAAAGGAGGGTATCGGAGATGATGCGGGCGCCGTGCACTGGGCCGTGGACAGCCAGCGCTGTCAGCCCGTAGTGCCGCAGGTCCTCCGCCAGGTTTTCGGCGGCAGACGGATTGTGGGTCAACAGCGCCACGGTGGGTCCGGAACCGGACACGATTCCGGCCAGGGCGCCGAGCGCTTCACCTCGTCCCAGCGTATCGCGGAGCGCCGGGGAAAGTTCAATGGAGGCCCGCTGCAGATCGTTCACCAGGACCCGGCCCAGGGCGTCGGCGTCCCCGCTCCGCAGCGCCTGCAGGATCTTGGGATCCACGGCCGTGGGCTCGGCGACGTCCAGTCCTTCGGCCTCGCGGAGCCGGTCCAGCGTGCGGAAGACCTCTGGGGTGGGCAGTCCATAGTCTGCCGCCACGAGGACCCAGTCGGTTTGGGCTTTGGCCAGGGCCGGCGAAAGGTCGTCGCCAACGCCGAGCCCGACGGCGGTCCCGCCGAGGAGGGAGAACGGGACGTCGGCACCCAGTTCAGCGGCCAGGTGAGCCAACTCGTCCCGCGACAGCCCGCTGTTCCACAGAGCATCGCAGGCCAGCAGGGTGGCCGCGGCATCGGCCGAGCCGCCACCCATTCCCCCGGCCACGGGGACCCGCTTGGTGATTTCGAGGTGCACCCCGGTGGAGTGCTCGGATACATCAGCCATGATCGCTGCGGCCTTGTAGGCCAGGTTCTTCTCATCCAGCGGAATATCCACGCCGTCCAGGTCCAGCGTGCTGTCCGGACTGATGCTGACCGTAATCCCGGGCGTCTCCGTGCTGGTGGCTGCCACTTCCTCATAGAGGGAAACGGCCAGGTAGACACTGGCAACGGAGTGGTAGCCGTCCGCGCGCAACGGTCCCACGTCCAGGGACACGTTGACCTTGCCGGGCGCCTTCACCCGGACCGTCCGTGCGGGAAACTTCCCGGCGGGTGCGTTCACGACCCGGCCTCGCGGGCTTCGGCAATCCGGGCGAAAGCGTGGATGTCGAGGACTTCGCCCCGGGCCGATGGAGCAACTCCGGCGGCAATGAGGCAGCGCTCGGCTTCGGGTGCGCCGCCGGCCCAGCCGGCCAGGGCGGCGCGCAGCGTTTTCCGGCGCTGGGCGAAGGCGGCGTCGATCACAGCGAATACCTGTTCACGGGTGGCGGTTGTTTCCGGCGGTTCGCGCCGGGTGAAGGCCACGAGTCCGGACTGGATTTTCGGCGCCGGCCAGAAGACATTCATGCCGATCACGCCGGCCTTGCGCATGCTGCTGTACCAGGCTGCCTTGACTGAGGGCACCCCGTAGGTCTTTGATCCGGGCCCCGCAGCCAGGCGGTCGGCAACCTCGTCCTGGACCATGACCAGACCGTGCTGCAGGCTGGGGAAGTGCTGGAGCAGGTGCAGGACCACCGGCACGGCAACGTTGTAGGGCAGGTTTGCCACAATGGCGGTGGGCTCAACCGGGAGGGACGTCACCTTCATGGCGTCCGCCTGGACCAGATGGAAAGAGTCTGCCGCTTCAGGGCGCCAGGCCTTGACGGTTTCGGGCAGCTTCGCAGCCAAGACAGGGTCGATTTCAACGGCGACCACCGTCTGCGCGGCGTCCAGAAGGCCCAGGGTGAGGGACCCCAGTCCGGGGCCGACTTCCAGCACGGTCTCGGCTGGCCCGATGTTGGCAACCGAGACGATCCGGCGGATGGTGTTGCCGTCGATGACGAAGTTCTGGCCCAGGGTCTTGGTGGGCCGGATTCCGATTTCTTCTGCCAGCCGGCGTATGTCGGAGGCACCGAAGAGGGGTGCGGGCGCGGCGGCAGTCGGTTCAGTCACCTAGGTATCCTATCCCGGCCGCCGTGGCGGGCCATCCGATTGCCGGGCGGATCAGGCGTGTTACGCGGCGCGTATTTCCGCTTAACGGCGGCGGCCGGCCCCGGGACAATCCGGGACCGGCCGCTGCCTTCTGCTTACCTGGCGGTTGTGGTCAGCTGCCGCCAGCGCATATGCGTACTGGCGCCTAGCTTGTAGCGGCCCAGCCGCAGCCCCAGGGCTGGAGGCCTCGCTGTGCGTACACGCGGTTGGCTATGTCGATCTGCTGCGCCTTGGTGGCGAGGCTGGCGTTGGGCGCGTATGCGCCGCCGCCGGAGCCGATCCAGGTCCGGATGTCGAACTGGAGGCCGCCGTAGTAGCCGTTGCCCGAGTTGATGGACCAGTTTCCGGTGGACTCACACTGGGCGATCTTGTCCCACATGGCCTCGTTCATCATGGCCGGGGCTGCGGCGCCGGTGTTCGCTGCGGCGGCGGCCGCCGGCTTTGCCTTGGTGCCTACCGTGACCTTTTCCGTCACGGGCTGCACGGAAACTGTTTCGGAGACCAGGGTCCGCGAGGCTTCACGGCCGTCAACCATCACCAGTTTGTAGCTCTTGTCCACCTTGCCGGCCACGCCGGCCTGGGTGACCTCTTTCTCGCCCTTGAAGAGCTCGCCGCTCTCGGTGGTCAGGCTGTCGAAAGCAACATCTTCGGTGGTGGCTGCGGTCTGGCTGGTATCCACCCGGGAGACCTTGACCACCATGTTGTTGACCACGTGCGCGTTACCGGGCTGGGAGGTGCGGTCGTCGACGCCGAGGGTGATGCCGGCGTCCTCCAGGACCTGGGCCACGGTTCCAGCAGTGGTGGTGGCCGTGGCGGCCTTGCCGTCGGCAACAATGCTGACGGTCTTGGGCGTGGAGATGGAAACAAAGGATCCGGCCACCGCGAGCTGGGCGTCCTTCGGGACGGAAACGGAGGAGGAACTGGCTACCCCGAGTTCGGTAACCAGGCCGGCAACATCCGGCGCCGTGGTGTTGATGGTCTTTTCGGAACCGTCCAGGCTGACCTTTACGGCCTTGGCCATGTTGACGTTGATTACGGTGCCGTTCTCCACTTTGGCGTCCGCCGCGGGCGAGACGCGGTCAGCCGACTTCAGTTCTACGTTGGCGCTTTTCACTACCTGGCCCACGGTGCCGCCGAAGGACTGGACTGAAGTCACTTTTCCGTCGACGTTGAGGGTAACGGTTTTGTTATTTCCGACGAAGGCCACGAGGCCCAACACCAGCGCACACAGCACCACCAGTTGGGTGCCCACCTTGATAAAACTGAACTTGCCGTCCGTTGTGAAGAGCTTGACCACGATTGCCCGTAACTTTAGATCGATCCGGGCACGGGGAAAAACGCAGTGAAATAGCCGGCGCGTGACCCTGGGGACAAGCTCCGGGCACCGTTGCGCCGCCACACTCCGCGCGGCAGGCAGGCGGCATAAAAGCCCGGCCTGGTCCTGCTGCGAATGAAGTGAAATTATCCGAAGGCCTTCCCCGACCCCGGCTAATAGTTTTCCACTGTAACCGTAGCGTTATAAAGCGGCCAAGAATTTTACATACGTGGTATGCAAAGCAAGCATTCCGACGAGACGCAAATCACGCCCACGATCCGTACGCCCGCACGGTATTTTCGCTGATCCGGGTGCAGAGTTCGGCGAGGTCGGTTCCTGTCAATTCGGCCATGGCACGGACGGTGTACGGCACCATATAGCTGGCGTTGGGACGGCCCCGATGCGGATGCGGAGTCAGGAACGGAGCATCCGTTTCCACCAGCACGAGGTCCGGGTCTGCCACCGCCAGCGCGGCGCGGAGGTTGGCCGCATTCTTGAACGTCAAGGTGCCGGCGAAGGACATGTTCCAGCCCGCCGCGTTGCAGATCCTGGCGAGCGCCTCATCACCTGAGAAGCAATGAAACACCACGCGCTCCGGAGCCCCCTCCTCGCGCAGGACCTGCACCACGTCGTCGTGCGCGTCGCGGTCGTGGATCTGCAGTGTCAGGTCCAGGCGCTTGGCAATATCGATATGCCGCCGGAACGAATAGCGCTGGTGGGCCAGCCCTTCCCCCTCTGTGCGGAAGAAATCTAGGCCGGTCTCGCCGATGGCCCTGATCCGGGGATGGGAGGCCAGTTGCTCGATCTCCGTCAGCGCATCCTCCAGCTCGCCGCGCCTGGCATAATCCGGGGCGTCATTGGGGTGCAGTGCCACGGCTCCCAGCAACCTGCTGTCCAGGTCAACGGCACGGACTGTGAACCGGGAGGACTCCAGGTCGCAGCCCACCTGGACCGCCCCCTGCACGCCGACGGCCTGGGCAGCATCCATCGCCGCGGCGATGCCCACGGGGCTCTCGCCGTCGGGGAAATCCAGGTGCATGTGGTTGTCCATCACGGGGACCGGCAGCGGCTCCGGCGCCGGCGGATAGTCCGGCCGCGCCTGCCTCTTGGAGCCGGCCGGGGCGCCCACTGAGGCGCCCACTGGGGTGCCGGCTGGGGTTGCGGCTGCAGCCTCAGCGGCAGCGTCGGCGGCCTCTGCTGGGTCCGCCCCGACTGCGCGGTAGGCGGCGGGAATAAGCGAATTGCACATCCCTCAAGCCTAGCGTCGGCCGATCCTGTGCAGAATTCCCGGAACTCTCTGTCAGCCAGGGCAGTTGTGTTAGTAGGCTGGTACGAACAGATGCGAACGCCCACCGCCGGGCGAAGGCAGGCCTGCTGTCCCGTCCCGGGTGATCCCCGGGCTGAAAGGTTGCAGATGGACTCCCACCGCCGCACCGCCGTCAACGAGGTAACCCCTGCCAGCCGGAACCTTACCGCTGTGACGGAGCCGGTGGGCCACCTCAACGGCCACAAGGCAGCTGCCATGGACTCCGAAGCGTTCCACGCAGCCAGCCAGCGGATCCTGGCCTCCATCAACACCGTCATCGACGGAAAGTCGGATGCGGCCAGGCTCGCACTGACGGTGTTGCTGGCCCAGGGCCATCTGCTCCTGGAGGACGTGCCAGGCGTGGGCAAGACCCTCCTGGCCAAAACCCTCGCCCGGACCATCGACTGCACGGTCAGCCGCATCCAATTCACTCCCGACCTGCTGCCCTCGGACGTAACGGGGGTGTCCATCTACAACCAGGCGTCGCGGCTGTTCGAGTTCCGCCCGGGTGCCGTGTTCGCCAACATCGTCATTGGCGACGAAATCAACCGTGCTTCGGCCAAGACCCAATCCGCCCTCCTGGAGTGCATGGAGGAACACCAGGTGACCGTGGACGGGGACTCATACAAACTCGACGAACCGTTCATGGTGGTGGCCACCCAGAATCCGATCGAGATGGAAGGCACCTATCCGCTCCCGGAAGCACAGCGCGACCGTTTTATGGCTCGGATTTCCATGGGCTATCCGGACAAGGACTCCGAGATCGAGATGCTGGAAACCCATCAGGCAACCTCCCCGTTGGCCAAGGTCTCCCCCGTGGTCACCGCGGCGGATGTCGCAGCGATGATCGCCACCGTCCAGCAGGTTTACGTTTCCCAGGCCATCAAGGAATACACCGTCTCGGTAGGCCGCGCAACGCGCGAAAGCCCCCTGCTGCGGCTGGGCGCCAGTCCACGCTCCATGCTCCAGCTGCTCCGGGCTGCGAAGGCCACGGCGGCCCTGGACGGCCGCGATTTTGCGCTGCCCGACGACGTCGTCAGCGTGGCGGAATCCGTGCTGGCCCACCGGATCATCCTGGACCGCAAGGCGGCCGGCGCCGGCGAGACCCCACACAGCGTCATCCGGGGCATCCTCTCCCGGCTCCCGGTGAACCAGGACCCGAACAGCCCGGCCCGGGCATCGGCCCCGCCGGCCGGATTGCGCCGGAACCACTAGGCAGGGCTGTCACATGGCGCTGCGTGACCGACTGCCCCGGCACCTGTTCAGCCAGCGCGGCTGGGGGCTCCTGGCCGCAGGCGCCGTCTGCCTTTTGTCTGCGCAGATCATGGGGCGGCGGGATCTGCTGAGTTTGAGTGTCCTGCTCATCGTCCTTCCCCTGGTTTCGCTCGCCGGAATCAGGCTCCTCAAGCCCCGGTTCCAGGTTTACCGCGAGTTCAACCCGTCCCCGGTGGAGACCTCCGCTGCGACCACGGTTCGGCTCGCCGTGGCACGGACGGGTTCCGGTGGCGGCCGGGCCATCATGGAGGAACGGCTGCCGCCACGGTTCGGCGAATCCCCGGCCTTCCATTTTCCCGCCCGCTCCGCCAAGGGCGGGACCAGCAGGTACGAATACCATTTGCGTTCCACCAAACGCGGCCAGTACCTGATCGGCCCGGTAACAGCTGAGTTCACTGATCCGTTCGGGTTGTCCCTGCACCGGCGGTCAATTGACGACGGCGACACCCTCACCGTGACGCCGGCCGCCGTCGAGCTTCCCGTGACGGGCCTCGCGGGAGCCCGCGGGAACGACGGCATCACAGCAACGCGTACCCGCGCCAACCCCAGCGACGATGACGTCATGACCCGCGAATATCGCCCCGGCGATCCCATGCGCAGGGTGCATTGGGCGGCCACCGCCCACCACGGCGCCCTGATGGTACGCCAGGAAGAATCTGTCACGACGCCGGAGGCCACCCTCATCCTGGACCAACGGTTCGCGGCGTTTTCCGGGGGACACGGTTCCGGTTTCGTGGGCAGTGCGGCCGTGGACGGACACGGACACGAGATGATCACGAGCGGCACGTTCGAGTGGGCCGTGGTGGCCGCGATCTCCATCTGCACGCACCTGTCGGAACGGAACTATGCCCTCCGGCTCCTGGACCCCCGCGGCGAACCCGCATTCCTGCGTTCCCCGTCCGCACCGGAACCGGACGCGGAAGAGTTCAGCGGAGTCTCCGGGCTCCAGTCGATCGCCGAAAGCCTCGCTGCCATCCACCTGTCCGGTCCGCACCACGTTGCCCGGGACCACGGTGGCCAGGATGCCGGACCGGCTGATTTCGACGATCACCTGATGGACAAACTCTCGGCCCACCGGATGCGTGGGCCCCTTATTGCCGTGCTCGGCAGGATCTCGCCGAGCGAGGCCAGAGCCCTCGCTCCGGCGGCGGGTTACGGCGCGAATGCCTTCGCCATCATCGTTTCCGACAGGCCGGCGGATGCGGAGGACTCTTTGGAGGCCCTCCGCCGGGGCGGCTGGAGGGCAGTGGCCGTGCCAGCCTCGGTTTCAGTCCCGGATGCCTGGACCCACTTCGACCAGGGTGGTGCGGCGCCTGCCACGGCTGCGGCCGACGTCCGCCGCGGTGCGGGGGTGGGGCGGTGACGCTGGCACCGGAACGCAACGCTTCCCGCGAGAAGGCTGCCACGGGTACCCCGGGACAGGTCCCGGCACGGATGCGGGCCGGGGTGTACCCGTGGGCCATGGCCGGGGCCGTGGCCCTGTCTGTGGCCGGCGCCGCGATTTCCCTCAACGGCGTCCTGCGCGGTTGGGCGTGGTACCTGCCCATCCTGACCACGGTGGTGGTGGTCTGCCTGTCCATCGCCACGCTCCGCGCGCTGAGGGCCCAGCCCCTTGTAGTGGCAGCCGGCGGCTTTGCGTCCCTGATCGCGGTTCTCACACTGACGTTCTTCCGCAGCACGGGCATTGCCGGATTCATCCCGTCCGGGGCAACGCTGGCCGAAGTGGACAGGTTCATCCGCCGGGCGAGCGAGACCGTCCTTGCGGAAAGTGCCCCGGTGGCTCCGAACGCAGGAATCGTGATGGTCAGCTGCGCAGCCCTGGGCCTGACCGTCATCCTCATCGATGCGCTGGCCGTGCCGCTGGGCATGCCGGCAACAACCGGTCTGGGCCTGCTGGCCATCCTGGTGGTCCCCGCCACCGTGAAGCCCCAGAGCGTGGGGCTTTGGGGTTTTGTTGCCACGGTGGCCGGGTATCTGCTGATCCTCGCGTGCAGCCAGTGGTTTGCACCGGATTCCCGCACGTCAGCCGACAGCGGCCGGAATCCCGGCCAGCTGCGGCGGGCCGTGCTGACCGGAACCGTGGCGCTGGTGGCAACCCTGGCGGTGCCGGCGGCAATTCCCGGTTTCGACCACGGCACGTTTCCGCAGGGCTCCCGGCTGAACCCTTGGGGCTCCGGTACCGGCCTGAATCCCATGATTACCTTGGGAAACAGCCTGCGGGCGCCAGCCGGAAGCGGACGGATCACCTATGCCACCAACGCGGCCGGGTCACTGTATCTACGGTCCGTTACTGTTGACAATTTCGACGGCGAATCCTGGGGACCTGATGACCGGGACGCCGAGCGCCGCCCCTTGGCAGGACAGCTTGAGACGGGCTACGAGATCGTCGCCGAGGAGCAGCTCCGCCAGGTGACTGCCGTGGATACCGGGACGTTCACCAGTGCGTACCTGCCGTTGCCGTATGCGCCCGAGTCAATCCGCGGGCTCAACGGTTCCTGGACGTGGGACCCGGCCACGCTGGCCGTTAAGGGATCCAACACCAACTCGCGGGCACAGCAATATGTTGTGGTGTCCTCCGCGCCTAAACTCACAGCCACCCTGCTTCAACAGTCTTCGCAGGCCGTGCGGGGAATCCGTGAAGATTTCACCAGGGTTCCCGGCAACGTCCCGGACATAGTCCGGAGCACCGCTGACACGGTAACGGCTTCCAGTGACACGCCCTTTGCCAAGGCCATGGCCATCCAGAAGTACCTTCGGTCTGGGGAGTTCACCTATTCCCTCCAGTCACCTGTCCAGGGCGGCTACGACGGTAACGGCCTTTCGGTGCTGGCCGATTTCCTCACCCAGAAGAGCGGATACTGCATCCACTACTCGTCCGCGATGGCCGTAATGGCCCGCTTGGAGGGTATCCCCAGCCGCATCGCGGTGGGTTACGCGCCGGGCCGTACCACCGGTTCCACGGTTCCCGTGGCCGGGCAAGGTGCACTGCCGGAGTATGAAGTGGACGCCCGGGATGCCCATGCCTGGCCCGAACTCTACTTCCAAGGACTGGGGTGGGTGCCGTTCGAACCTACGCCGTCGCGTGGTGTTATACCCGCTTACGCCGCGGAAACCAGCACCTCAGGTAGCCCCGGATCGCTTGAAAACAACGACGACCTCCTTCCGGGCACAACAGCCCCGGCCCCCACACCAAGTGCCACGGCCGCGCCCCTCCCGGGCGCAGGTGGCGGCGAAGGGGACGTGGGGCAGGTGCTCCTGCCGTGGCTGCTCGGGACAGGAGCCGCGCTGGGCCTTGTCCTCCTGGCGGCCTCGCCACGGCTGGTGAGGATGGGGCGGCGTGCCCGGCGGCTCCGCACCGGGGACCGGGCCCGGGAGGACGTGGTTCCGCTGGCGTGGGCTGAAATCCGCGACCTCGGAACCGACTACGGGCTGCCACCGGAATCCAGCGAAACAGCCCGGACATTCTCCGCACGGCTCCGCCAGTCATCCCTGCTCGGCGAAAGTGGCGGCATGGACGACGCCGCACACCAGGCCATCCGCAGCCTCACCTCCGACTTCGAACGCCGGCACTACGGCCCGCCTGTCCAGGACATAACAGGCCGCGGCAGGACCGGGGCGATTCCCCCGCGCATCGCGGCAGTTCAGCAGTCCCTGCGCGCCAACGCCTCACTCCCCCGACGCCTCCGTGCCGACTGGCTCCCGCCGTCGGTTCTGGGACGGTGGGCCTGGTTCCTGGCTGCCCCGTTCAAGGGGCTCAACAGGCTGGCGCGCCGGACGGCAAAAGCCGCCGCACGCTCCTGGTCGAGGGCGCGCGACGGCTTGTTCCGGCCGCGGGGTAGCCAATAGCGGCTAGCTGCATTGGTTCCCCGCGGGCGCTGGAGGAACCGGCTGACCGGAGGATAATCCAGTCGGCCGGAGGACTATCCGTTCAGCTCGCGTAGGGGTCGGCGATGCCGATGTACTGGGTGTAGAGGTATTCCTCGATGCCCTCGAGGCCGCCCTCACGTCCCAGCCCGGACTGCTTGACGCCGCCGAACGGTGCGGCGGCGTTGGAGATGACGCCGGCGTTCAGGCCAAGCATTCCGGTCTCGAGCCGTTCGCCCATCCGGATGCCCCGGTTCAGGTCCCTGGTGAAGACGTAGGCCACGAGCCCGTATTCGGTGTTGTTGGCCAGACGGATCGCTTCGTCCTCAGTGCCGAAGGTGATGATCGGGGCGACGGGGCCGAAGATTTCCTCGGACAGGATCCGGGTCCCTTCGGTGACGCCGGTGAGGATGGTGGGCGGGTAGAAGTAACCGGGGCCTTCGGCCGGAGCGCCGCCCAGGACAGCCTTCGCGCCGGAGGCCACGGCGTCGGTGACGAGTTCGTGGACCTTGTCCCGGCTCTTGGCATCGATCAGCGGACCGACCTTGGACTCCGGCTCCGTACCCCGGGCAGTGGTCATGTCCGCCATCTTCGCGGCGAACTTCTGGGCGAATTCGTCGGCGACGGACTCGTGGACAATGAACCTGTTCGCTGCGGTGCAGGCCTCACCCATGTTCCGCAGCTTCGCCAGCATGGCACCGGCGACGGCGGCGTCCAGGTCTGCGTCCTCGAAGACCAGGAACGGGGCGTTGCCGCCGAGTTCCATGGAGGTCCGCAGCACGGTTTCGGAGGCGTCGGCGAGCAGGCGGCGGCCCACTTCGGTGGAGCCGGTGAAGGAGAGTTTACGCAGGCGCTGGTCCTTGATCAGCGGACCCGTGGTGGCTCCCGCTGTGGACGTGGGAATGACGTTCAGGACTCCGGCGGGCAGGCCGGCTTCCTGCATGACCGCGGCGAACAGCTGCGAGGTCAGCGGCGTGAGGTTGGCGGACTTGAGCACCATGGTGCAGCCGGCCGCGACAGCAGGGGCGATCTTGCGGGTGGCCATGGCCAGCGGGAAGTTCCACGGCGTGATCAGCAGGCACGGTCCCACCGGCTTCTTGGTCACCAAGAGGCGGGACTTACCGTCCGGTGAGACCGAGTAGCGGCCGAACGCACGGACGGCTTCCTCGGAGAACCAGCGCAGGAACTCGGCGCCATAGGTCACCTCGCCCCGGGCTTCGGCCAGGGGTTTGCCCATTTCCATGGTCATCAGCAGCGCGAAGTCTTCGGCACGCGCCGTGACCATTTCAAAGGCACGGCGCAGGATCTCCCCCCGTTCCCGGGCCGGGACCTTCGCCCACGACTCCTGGGCGGCGGCGGCCGCGTCCAAAGCAGCCTTGCCGTCCTCCGGGCCCGCGTCGGCAATGCTGAGGAGCAGTTTGCCCGTGGCGGGGTCCTCAACGTCGAACGTCTTGCCTGAAGCCGCCGGGCGCCATTCGCCGTTGATCAGCAGTCCGGTGGGAACAGAGGCCAGCAGCGCGCTTTCGCGCTCCGCGGTAACAGCTGGCAGTGCGGTGACAGTCACGTTGACTCCCTCGTCAGTAAGGTTAGGTTCAGCCACTCCACAGGCCTCGCGGCCTGCCTTCCCGGCTGATTTACTGTCAGACTACTGCCGTGGCCGCCGGAGGGTCTACGCCTGGACGCACTAACGCCACCGGACAACGTTGTGCAGCTGCACAGCTGGGATTTCGCTCGCTCAGCGTGCCGCGAGGACCGCGGAGTACAGCTCCCGCTTGCTGACACGGACGTCCTCAGCGACGGCGGCTACGGCTTCCTTCAGCCGGATTCCCTGGGCCACGAGCTCGTTGACGGCGGCTACGTGGTCTTCGGGGGTGCCCGGCGCCTGCTCGGGGGCGCCACCGAGCACCACGGCAATCTCGCCGCGGACCTCGTTGCCTTCGGCCCACAGCAGCAGTTCCCCGACCGTCCCGCGGATGACTTCTTCGTAGGTTTTGGTCAGTTCGCGGCACACAGCGATCCGCCGCTCGGCACCGAAGCGCTCGCGCAGAGCCCGCAGCATCGATTCCAGGCGGTGCGGCGCCTCAAAAAACACCATGGTCCGGCGTTCGGCCGACAGGTCCGCCAACCGCGACGCCCGTTCGCCGGCTTTCCGGGGCAGGAATCCCTCAAAACAGAAACGGTCGGTGGGCAGGCCGGACAGAGCCAGCGCGGTCAGTACTGCTGACGGGCCCGGCACGGCGGTCACGGTGAGTCCCGCTGCCACAGCCCCTTCCACCAGCCTGAACCCCGGGTCCGAGACCGAAGGCATTCCGGCGTCTGTGACCATAACCAGCGTTTTGCCGGACCGGACGTGCTCCAGCAGCTCCGCGGTCTTGGTGGCCTCGTTGTGCTCGTGGTAGCTGATGACCCGCCCGGCGACAGTGACTCCAAGGTTCTGGACAAGGCGGTGCAGGCGTCTGGTGTCTTCGGCGGCCACGATGTCTGCGGTCCCCAGGAGTTCGATCAGGCGGGCCGATGCGTCGCCGGCATTCCCGATGGGCGTTGCGGCCAACACAATCCGGCCTGGCCCCCCGGCAACCGTTGCCGGTACGTCCACTGTCACCTGCGATTTTGTCGCTGGCCCCTCGTCGGCGGCATCGGAAGGTTCTGCAGGGCGGGAATCGGCGAAGGTGCTGGGGTTAGGGTCCACTCCCCCAGCGTACTGCTGGCGGGCGGCCCAAGCTGCAAAAGGTAGCATGGGGCTCGTGACGCAGACCTCCATGCGGCCTGCCGAGGCCGGCCAACCCCACCCGCCGGCACGAGGCCCCTGGATCGCCCGTCCGGCGGAGGCCTTCTCCGCTGCAGCCCTCCGCGAGCGCCTGATTGGAAGCACCCGCAGCTGGCGGGATTACCCGCCGTCGCTCCGTCTCTGGTTCTGGCTGGTGCCTGCCCTGACCACGGTGATCGGCGGCGTCCTGCGGTTTGTTCGGCTGGATACGCCGCACAGCCTGGTCTTCGACGAAACGTATTACGTTAAGGACGCTTACTCCTACGTGGCCAGCGGCTACGAACGGGGCTGGCCGGACAAGGCCAACGATTCCTTCAACGCCGGCAACCCGGCCATCCTCCTGGACACACCCGAATACGTAGTCCATCCGCCCGTGGGCAAGTGGATGATCGCCGGCGGCATGTGGCTGTTCGGCGCCGATAATCCATTCGGCTGGCGGTTCGCGGCCGCATTGACCGGGACGCTGTCCATCCTGCTGCTCACGCTCATTGCGTTGAAATTGTTCCGCTCACTGCCGCTGGCTGCCGCCGCAGGCCTGCTGCTCGCCGTCGACGGCCACCATCTGGTGATGTCACGGACATCACTCCTGGACATCTTCCTGATGTTCTGGATCCTGGCGGCCTTCGGAGCATTGCTGCTGGACCGTGATGACGGTCGACGGCGGCTGGCAGCACGGCTGGGACGGCTCGCAGCCGCATCCCGGAACGGCATCCCCTCCACCAGCCAGCTACTGGCGGGACCGTGGCTGGGTATCCGATGGTGGCGCCTCGCTGCGGGCGTATGTATGGGCCTCGCTGTGGGCACCAAATGGTCCGGCCTGTTTTTCCTCGCCGGTTTCGGCGTGCTGACGGTCCTCTGGGACCTCAATGCACGGCGTGTCGCGGGAATCCGCGGTTGGGTCAGCGCCGGAATCATCAAGGACGGACTGCCCGCCTTTGCCAGCATGATTCCGGTTGCAGTGGTGGTCTACACCGCCACCTGGACGGGCTGGTTCCGTTCCGAGGGCGCCTACTTCCGGCGGTGGGCCCAGGCCAACCCATCAGCGGAATGGGGCTGGCTGCCTGATTCCCTGCGTTCGCTGGCGCATTACCACCTGGAGGCCTACAAGTTCCATCAGGGACTGGGCTCCGAACACCCCTACGAGGCAAGTGCTTGGAGCTGGCTGGTGATGGGCCGGCCGACGTCGTTCTTCTACCAGAAACCGGAGCAGGGCGTTCCCGGCTGCGACGTGCCCAACTGTGCCTCAGCCATTCTCTCGGTGGGGAACCCGATGATCTGGTGGGCAGCGGCCATCTCGCTGGTGGTCCTGCTGTTCTGGTGGGCCGGGCGCCGTGACTGGCGTGCTGGGGCGATCCTTGCGGGTGTGGGCGCCGGCTATCTTCCGTGGTTCCTGTACCCGGAGCGGACCATGTTTTTCTTCTACGCAGTCTCCTTTGAGCCTTTCCTGGTGCTCTCGCTGGTGTATTGCCTGGGCCTTGTCCTGGGCCGGGACACCGACCCGCCCTGGCGCCGGCGCTCCGGTGTTTATCTGGTGGCACTCTTCGTCGCCGGGGCAGTCCTGTTGTCCGCTTTTTTCTACCCGGTGTGGACGGCGGAGATCATCCCCTACCAGGAATGGCGCTTCCGGATGTGGATGCCGTCCTGGATCTAGGGCAGGATTGCATCAGACCCTGACCAGCCGCGAACTGCGTTGAGGCAGCGGAACGGAGAGGCCACCCGTGCGAGAAGCAAGCACAAAACTCCTGGTGGAGCTTGAGCCCGGCAGCAATGTCACCGATCTCCTGCGCCGTCGGGAGGCCGCCAACCCAGCCCACGCCCTCTACGCGCGCAAAGGCCCCAACGGCTGGACCGACGTTCCGGCTCGGAAATTCCTGCACGATGTGTGCGCCCTGGCCAAAGGACTGATCGCCGGCGGCCTTGAGCCGGGCGACACCGTGGCCGTAATGTCCGCCACCCGCTATGAGTGGGCGCTGGTGGACTTCGCCATCTGGTTTGCCGGCGGCGTGAGCGTTCCCATCGAGGAGACTTCGACGCCCGGCCAGGTGGAGTGGATCCTGCACCACTCCGGCGCGCGGCGGGTACTCGCCGAGGACCGCCGCAAGGTCGCAATGATTGCAGGCATCCTGGAGACGTCCGCCCTGCTCCGGGACCGCCTGGTCGCCGTTGTGAGGATGGATAACGACGGCGAGGCCCCGGACCTCGCCAGCCTCTCGGCTGCCGGAATGGGCGTCACGGACGCCGAGCTGGAACGCCACCGCTCCGCCGCGGGCCTGGACGACGTCGCATCCTTGGTCTATACCTCCGGGACCACCGGACGCCCTCAAGGCTGCGAGATCACGCACGGCAACTTCGCGCTGGTGGCCGTCAACGCCGTCGCCTTTCTCCCGGAGATCCTCAGGGGGCAGAATGCGCGCACCCTGATGTTCCTGCCACTGGCCCAGGTGTCCGCACGCGCCGCCCAGGTGGCGTGCCTCCATGCCGGCGCCACCCTGGGCCACGTCACGCGTCCTGCTGATCTGCCGGTGGACCTGGGCACGTTCAAACCCACGTTCCTCCTGGCGGCGCCCCGGATCTTCGGGAAGCTCCGGGCGGACGCCGCGCACCAGGCTGCCGGGTCAATAAGAGCCAGGGTCTTCACGGCAGCGTCGGACGCGGCCGTCCGCTTCTCCACAGCACAGGACCATGCTGCCCGCGGCCGGGACAGCGGACCTGGACTGGCGCTGCGGGCGCAGCATTCCCTCTTTGACCGGCTGGTGTACCCGAAGCTCCGCCAGCTCCTGGGTGGCCGGGTCCGCTACGCGGTATCGGGGCCGGGCACCCTGGCGTCTGAGGACGCGCACTTCTTCCGCGGCGCCGGGATCCGGGTTCTTGAGTGCTACGGGCTGAGCGAAACAACGGCACCGTGCACATCCAACACGCCGGCCCGGACCAGGGTGGGCAGCGTGGGCATCCCCCTGCCGGGCACCACTATCCGCGTGGCCGAGGACGGCGAAGTGCTGGTCAAGGGGATCGGCGTGTTCAAGGGTTACCATTCCAACGAGGCCGCCACCGCCCGGGCCTTCGTGGACGGTTTCTTGAGGACCGGAGACCTCGGCGAGCTGGACGCTGAGGGCTTCCTGACCATCACGGGCCGCAAGAAGCAGACCGCTAAAGCCAAGAACTGAACAGCCGCTTAGGGCTGGACTTCAGCGGCGTCCTGGTCATCCTTGGCCAGTCCGCGACGGCGGCGCGTGGGCCAGGTGAGGATCAGCGTCACGAGTGCTGCCAAGACGACCAGCGCGGCGATGACAATGCCGGCATCGATCCAGAACTGGCCCGGGAACAGCCTGATCAGGGTGTCTTCCAGAGCGAACGTCCAGGAACCGTTGGCAAAGAAGATCCGGTGGAACTCGGTGAAGAACTGCTGCCAGCCGAGAACGGCCAGCGCGCCAAGGCCCAGGATGATCGCCAGCGCAACGATGGATCCTGCGAACAGCCCGCGGCGCACTCCGCCGATGCTCCGGCGGCGCAGGTACGCAATGGCCACGAGGCTGAGGACAATCAGGAGGGCTCCCCCGCCAAAGGCCGAGAGGATGACAAGCTTCACGTCGGCCATGTGGCTGACTTCGCCGTCCTTGAAAAGGTCCCCGCCGCTGCGGTTGACGAGGTCGCCAAGGTACCGCGGCCCCGCCCAGTTGCTGAGGTAGTCAACCGCGTAGGAGCCGTACGTCATCCGGTCGTCGGTGCTGAAGCCGTACCCGTCGCCGGGGAACCCTGGCCGGTTGTACTCGGCCCACAGGAACAGCGGGCTGGTAACCGCGCGGACGGCCAGCACCAGCAGGATCACCGGGTAGAAAAGGGCCAGCAGGACTTGCCAGATGCGCGGAGCCACGGGCTTGGCGTTGGCTGCGCTTTCGCGCTCCGCGTTGCGGCGTTCCACTTCCTCCTGCGGCGGACGGACCTGCAGGGCCGACGTGGGGAGCGGCTCGCTGAAGTGGGCACCGTTTCGGGTGGCGCCCTGCGCGGACGGTTCTTTGCGGAGTGACTCTTCTACGGAAGGTACGACGGCGGGGGGTTCGACGGCGGGGGGTTCGACGGCGGCCTCCGCGGCTTTGCGGCCGGCGCGGCTTTCGGGCTGGGTGACACCGCCCTGAACGGCACCGGAGCGACCGGCCGGGGACGTGTCGGGAGTGCTGGAGCCGGAATCATTCAGCCAGGCAAAAGCGGGTTCGTCCGAGTCCGACGAAGTATCCAGGTCCGGATCCGGCTGCGGCTCCGTGCGTTTGGCAGGGGTCGGCGAATTGTCGTTCACAGCAGCGTCACTTCCGTTGGGGTCCGCGCCGCCGGCTCTGATCCGGGCAGCGCCGTGTATCTGATATTGAGCCTACCGCCCGCTTCTCCGAGAGCGTGAAGAGCCACCCCGGTGCCGGTGGATTCATGCGGCGATTTCGCTGTGTCCGGCGTCGCCGGCCACCAAATCGCCACGTTCACCGGCGTCATAGGCCCGCCGTCCCCACACCAGGACGTAGCCCCAGTAGGCGGCCAGTACTGCCAGGCCGATGCCGATCTTGGCCCATACGGGAAGCGGGCTGGGCGTGACAAAGCCCTCCACCAATCCGGAGACGAACAGAACCAGCAACAGCCCCAGTGCAACGGTGATCAGCGACCTGCCTTCGTCCGCCACGGCCCGTCCCCGCGTCCGTGGTCCCGGGGACACCATGGCCCAGAAGATCCGCAAGCCCGCAGCACAGGCAATAAAAACAGCTGTGAGTTCCATCAGGCCATGCGGCAGGATGTAGCTGAAAAACACATCCTGTTGGCCCACTGCGGCGAAGACTCCTGCGGCAATCCCGACGCCCTGGGCGTTCGTGAACAGGATCATGGGTACCCAGATGCCGGTGACGCCCAGGGCCACCGCCTGGGCGCTGATCCAGGCATTGTTGGTCCAGACAGCCCCCGCAAACGAGGCCGCAGGATTCTCCGAATAGTAGTCAATGAAGTCTTCCTCGACGTATTGCCGGACCGCAGCCTCCGAGGCAACGGACCGCAGGGCATCCGGGGACGTCCCGATCCAGAGCGCGTAAGCGCCTGCCACCAGCACAAAGGCGGCGCCGCAGGCCACCGTCAGCCACCGCAGGCGATACAGGGCGGCAGGCAGGGCGGCCACGAAGAAACGGGCCAAGTCCGCCATTACGTTGGACCTTGCGCCCGTGAAACGGGTCCGTGCCTGGGCCAGGGTGGCGGACAAGGAGGCGGACAGGCCGCTCTCCGGGGCAATGGACCGGATGAACGAAAGGTGCGCCGACGTCGACTGGTAGAGCCGCAGCAGCTCGTCGGCTTCGCCGCCGCTGAGGCGCCGCTTATGGGCGAGCTGGTGCAGCCTTGACCACTTGTCCCCGTTGGCGGCGGAGAAGGCATCCATATCCACGGCAACAGCCTAGCCGCCATAGACTGTGAGGGTCCGCAGGATGGCTGGCAAGGGATTGGGGTATCCGTTTGAGTTCGATAATCACCGGCGAGGCCGTGGTCCTGGAACTGCGCCCCGCAACCTTTGCCGCCCGTGCCCTTGGCCTGCTACTGGATGTCCTCCTCAACATCATCCTGCTCGTCCTGATCCTGCTGGGCATCGCGGCCGCCGGCCAGGACCTTGACGAGGCGGCCCTGCGGGCTCTGACACTGGTGGGCGTGGTCTTCTGCTTCGTTATTTTCCCCGTGGCGGTGGAGACCCTCACACGGGGCCTTTCGCTCGGAAAATTGGCCACCGGCCTGCGGGTGGTCAGGGACGACGGCGGGGCTATCCGGTTCCGCCACGCGGTGATCCGGGGGCTGACCGGATTCCTGGAAATCTACCTGACCCTGGGCGGCCTCGCCATCGGCGTCGCGCTCTTCAACAGCCGCTCCAAGCGGCTGGGAGACATCCTCGCCGGCACGTATGCGCTGCGCCGCCGCGTGCCGGTGGAGGCGCCGGTCCGTGTCTTTGTTACCCCACACCTTCAGTCCTGGGCAACAGCTGCGGACATCGGACGGATTCCGGATGCCACCGCACGGCAGGCTGCCCAATTCATTCGGCATGCCGGGCTTATGTCACCGCTGTCCGCCGCCGGCATGGCCGCGTCGATCGCCACGGAACTTGCCGGGCATGTGGCCCCGCCACCGCCACCGGGAACCAGCCCGGACCAGTACTTGGCGGCCGTTACGGCCGAACGCCGTCACCGCGAACTTGCGCGCCTGCAGCAGGCCAGGCGCCGTAACTCGGCCACGGCAGAGCGCTTGGAGCGCCTGCCGTTTGACCCTTAGTTGTTGTACTCCGCCCAGGGGATGTTCCAGTCGCCATAGCCGTCATCGACGGCGGCGTAGTCGCCTTCGGTGTTAATGATCTGGACCACATCGCCAGTGGTCATGTGCTCAAATACCCAGGCGGCGCCGTCGGGAGCGAACCCGATGCAGCCGTGCGAGACGTTCGTGTTGCCGATGTACGGGAAGGCGGACTCGAGCGCCTGGTGGATGTAGGCGCCGCTCAGCGTGAGGCGGATGGAATACTCCACGTCCACTTCGCCGTAGTAGGCCGGATCGCCGGGCTTGAGTCCAATGCTTGCCGCCCGGAAGTGGTCATACCGGTTCTTCTCCATCAGGACCGCGTAGCCGCGCGCTGACGGGAAGCGCTTGTCGCCCATGCTGACCGGGAGGGTTTTCACCACCTGGTCGTTGACGCTGAGCGTAAAGGTGTGTGCGGTGGCGTCGGCGATGGCCACCCGCTTGTCACCGAAATTGACCGTGACTTTTTTGTTGAAGTTGGCGATCTGGCCGTTGCCAAGGTCCACGCCGAAGAGCTGCATGTCCATGGTGACGGTGGAGTTCGCGGCCCAGAAGGCCTCGGGGCGGTACCGGACCATGGTGTCGCTGAACCAGTGGAAGGCTCCGGCCTGCCCCGCGCTGGAGGTGATTTTGATGGCCTTCTCCACGGCATCCCGGTTGACCACCGGTTCGCTGAAGATGACCTGCAGTGGCTGGCCAACGCCGACTTTCATCCCGTCCAGGGGATAGATGGCGGCGTCCGCCTCGTGCGTGCTGGAAACCGTACTGAAGGAGTTTGTAGTGCTGGTTTCCCGCCCCGCACCGTCGGTGACCACGTATGTGTAGCTGTATTCGGTGTTGAATTTCAGGGGGTCGGTAGCAGTCCAGCTGCTGCCATCCCCTGCGAAGGTGCCGTGGACTGCTTCGCCGGCGGTGGTGGTCAAAGTGACACTCTCGATCCGGCCGTTGCCAACCTTGAGCGACACCGGCGTGGCCGGGTTCACCTGCTTTGCGGCGTTGACCGGTGTGACATCGACCTTGACCGGGGCCACCACGGGCGATGCGACTCCGGGTGCGGACCGAACCGCGGAGCTGGCTTCGGACTCCAGGCCACCGCGTGCGAAGCCCGGCGCGACGGCGGCGAAAACCCCGCCCGTTGCGGCAAGGACACAGACGGCTGCCACCAAGAGAATCTTCTTGGCGGTCCCCCGCCGGCGTGGCTTAACAACAGGTTCCATAGTCCGATCTTAATGCTTGGACGTAACAGCCCCGGGCGCGATCGGCACCCGGGGCGTCACACGTCAGTAACGATAGTGCTCGGGCTTGTACGGTCCGGCGATGTCCATGTCCAGGTAGTCGGCCTGTTCCTTGGAGAGTTCCGTGAGCTCCACGTCGAGGGCGTCGAGGTGCAGGCGGGCAACCTTTTCGTCCAGGATCTTGGGCAGGACATAGACCTGGTTGTTGTATTCACGTTCGCCTTCGGGCTGGTCCCGCTTGGTCCACAGCTCGATCTGGGCGATGGTCTGGTTGGCGAACGAGTTGCTCATCACGAAGGACGGGTGGCCGGTGGCGTTGCCCAGGTTCAGGAGGCGTCCCTCGGACAGGACGATGATGGAGCGCTCGTCCGCAGTCCCGCCGTCGAGCACCCACTCGTGGACCTGGGGCTTGATTTCCACCTTTTTGATGCCGGCGATCCGCGCCAGGCCGGCCATGTCGATCTCGTTGTCGAAGTGGCCGATGTTGCCCACGATGGCTTTGTCGCGCATGCCGGCCATGTGTTCGGCCAGGATGACGTCCTTGTTGCCGGTGGTGGTGATGAAGATGTGGCCTTGGCTCAACACCGACTCAAGCTTGGCCACCTGGTATCCGTCCATGGCTGCCTGGAGGGCGCAGATGGGATCGATCTCGGTGACGATGACACGCGAACCCTGGCCGCGGAATGCCTCTGCGGCTCCCTTGCCGACGTCGCCATAACCGCAGACCACGGCCACCTTGCCGCCCATCAGGACATCGGTGGCGCGGTTGATGCCGTCAGGCAGCGAGTGGCGGATGCCGTACTTGTTGTCGAACTTGCTCTTGGTGACCGAGTCGTTGACGTTGATGGCAGGGAACAGCAGCTTGCCCTGCTCGGCCAGCTGGTAGAGGCGGTGCACGCCGGTGGTAGTTTCCTCGGTGACGCCGCGCAGCCCGGCCCCGATCCGGGTCCACCGCTGAGGGTCTTCCTGCAGGGAAGCGCGGAGCACGTCCAGGAAGATCCTGCCTTCTTCGGACTCGTCCTCGCCTGTCGCCGGCACGGCGCCCGCGGCTTCGAATTCAACGCCCTTGTGGACCAGCATGGTGGCGTCGCCGCCGTCGTCGAGGATCATGTTCGGGCCAAGCTCCGGGTTGGTGTCCGCGCCGGGCCAGGCCAGGATCTGCTGGGCAGTCCACCAGTATTCCTCCAGCGTTTCGCCCTTCCAAGCGAACACGGGGACACCCTGCGGGTCCTCGACCGTTCCTGTGCCCACCACGACGGCCGCGGCGGCATCGTCCTGGGTGGAGAAGATGTTGCAGGAGGCCCAGCGGACCTCGGCACCAAGGGCCGTGAGGGTTTCGATCAGGACAGCGGTCTGCACCGTCATGTGCAGGGAGCCAGCGATCCGGGCACCCTTCAGCGGCTGGCTGGGTCCGAACTCCTCGCGGAGTGACATCAGGCCGGGCATCTCGTGCTCGGCCAGGCGGATCTGGTGGCGGCCGGCTTCGGCCAGCGAGATGTCGGCTACTTTGTAGTCAAATGTCATGGGGGTTCCTTTGCTTTGTCCGATGGTGGCGACGGCGTTGAAGCGTCTGCGCAAGAATGCGACTGCTGGTGGTGGGGCGGGTTGTCCAGGCGCTGTCCGGGCAATACCTGCGGTTTTGTCCGTGGCCGGGGTTTAGCCCGTGGCCGTCCCGACAGCGGGATCGTGCTGGTCCGAGCCGGCAGCGGTTGCGGCCTGGAGAAGTTCCGGCGGCAGCAGCAGCGGGATACCGTCCTCGATCGGGTAGCGCAGCTTCACGCCCGAGTCTCCGGCCGCCATCGACACCAGCTCTTCGCCTTCCTGGACCACGGGCGAACCGGTCACGGGACAGCGAAGGACGGACAACAGTTCAGGACTGATCTTTGGCATGATTGGTGCTCCCGACAGGGCGCGCGTTCGCGCCGTTGGCTGACTGATTAGTAGGTTCCAGCCTACCGCCAGATCCGCCTCAGGAAGGTTCGCGCAGTGCGCGCAGATGCCCCCGGCGGACGCCCTCCGTGCCGGCTGGGGCCTCCAGCGCTGAATGCGAGACCCGCTGCCCCGGCGTGGCCTGCGGCTTCGGCGGTTGTGCCGCCGCTTCGCGGACCGCGTTGGCAAGGGCCAGGAGGTCGTCCGGTCCCGGCTGCTGCGGGCTGGTCGGCATCGCCAGCCGAAGCACTTCCCAGCCGCGGGGCACTGTCAGGGACCCTGCGTGCTGCTCGCACAAATCGTAACAATGCGGCTCGGCGTAGGTGGCAAGCGGGCCCAGGACGGCGGTGGAATCGGCATAGACGTACGTCAAAGTTGCCACCGCCGACTGACGGCAGGCTGACCTTGAACATTGACGGATAGCTCCCACGACATCACAGACTACTCCGTATCCTTGCCCGTTCGGAGTATTTGCCGGAACGGGCGCCGCGCCCTGGCACTCAAACCGGGGTTATGTCGCGTAATTCTGCGCCCGGGTTTACAGTCAAGGTATGCAGTCATCGAACCAAGATTCAGCTTTTTCGGTCCGTTTGGCTGACCCGGATGTCCGCGCCGCAGAAACGGGCTCGGGTTCGCCCGGCCGCAGCTTTGCGATGCGCCGCCGGAACCGCCACGGCCGCGGCCTGCGTGGGGAGCTGATGTTGCCCACACTCCCCGGTTATCGGACGCGCTCGGACCGCTTTGATGAGATGGTGCTGGATTCCGCGCAGCGGCTCCACGACATCTGGGGCAAAACGCTCGACGGCGTCCGGTTTGCCGTTGACGAAATACCCCCGCAGTTGGAGCAACTGGTGGCCGACGCCGCGCAGCCCCCCATGGGCGCCTACACTCCCGCCACAGCCGACGAGGGCCCCGTGATTACCCTGTACCGCCGTGTGGTTGAGCAGGGTTGCGGCAGCCGGGAGGAACTCCAGGACCTGGTGCACGATGTTGTGGTGGAACACACCGCCGAAATGCTTGGCGTGGCGCCGGAAACGCTGGATCCGGTCTACCGCCGCCGGTATTGACCGGTCAGTACCCCAGGGACACCGGCACCTTTTCGTGCCCTGAAGCGGCCGGTGTGAAGGCTACCGTGGAAATGTCGTCCCGGCCCTCCTGCTCCAGGAGCAGCGCGCCGTAGGCGGCGTCACCCGATGCGGAGACAACGTAGGCCACCACTTCGGACTCGTCCACCTTCTCGGGGACCTTGATGGAAGTGGTGGTGCCGCCGGCGACGTCGGCAGTGGCGGCCGCGCGGATCCTGCCGTCCGCGGTGACGGCAGCGTAGGTGACCGTAGCCCGGTTCTCGAGGACGCCGAACACGAGGATCCGGTCACCGCCCTGGGGCACGGGCACCACGTGCTGGCTGCCCAGCCGGACCCCGGAGGCTGCCCAGGCCACGTCCGAAGCCTTCTCGTTCGTGACACCCCGCGTGACCCGGACCGCAGCCACAAAGGACACGTCCGAACTGGTGGACACCGTGTAGTGGCCGGTAGGTACGCCCGCCAGCGAAATCTCGGTGACGGCCCCGGCTTTTGCTGTGACCACGCCGCCGCCAGGGAGGGCTTTCTGGCCGTCCCGGCCGTAGAGCTTGACCTCCACTACCGCATCCGACGGTCCGGGCACCGTGATCGCCAGCGCAGGGCCGGCGTCGTTGTAGCCACTGTTTCCCGTGAGGGCGGAGATCGCGCCGGCATCCTGGATGTCGACCCCGGTCATGACCTGCCGTGCGGCCGGAGCAGCCCCCGGAGCAATGAAGTCGATGCCGCCGGGCGTCAGTCCCCTCAGGACACTCTGCTGGATGGCCGCGGCCACGGGACCGCCTGCGCTCCGTACATGAACCGTGAGCCGGGCTTCACCAGGGGCCAGGCCGGCCAGGACTATTGAGCGGGTACCGCCCGGTGCGACCAGCAGACCCCTGCTGCCTGGGGCCTGGATCTGGCCCTTGCTGCCGAAGAGCTCCAGGCTGACTGTGGCGGGTGTACTAGAGGCGTTGCTGAGCACGAGGACGGAAGTGCGGCCCACTGTGGTGCTTGCGCCCGAGAGCCAGAGATCGTTGGCGGGTGGCTGGCAGTTGGCGGCGGCCGAGCCCTGCAGGTCACCGTCCGTGGCGGTGAATTTCATAACACCGGCGGCTGAGGGTTTCTGGCCGGCCTGGGCGTCGGCGCTCAGGAGGGTGGCGTCGTCCACGCTGTGCCCGGCGAGGACGCCGGCGGTCAGGTCCTGGGGACCTGTCCCCTGGCCGGGCTGGCTGCCGTCCTTGGCGATTTCGACGGCGGGCGTCCCGTCAAGGGCGGCGAGCCGGCTGCCGGGAAGCACCCCGCCGGGGGCGCTCAGGACGGCGCCCGTGACGGTGCTTCTCGCCGTCGAGGATTCGGGGCTGAACTGGGGATCGGTGCCCGCCTCAGTCCCCTCGAGCAGGCGGGCAGGTCCGGCACATACCCCTGCGCTGGCGCCGGCGGGAACAGCCGCCAGCACGGCCGGAATGCTGCGGTTGCCCGCCGGCTGCGGAGCCACCGACGCGGCAGCGAGCACCGCACCGGCCGCGGCCACAATCGCCACAGCCGAGACCAGTCCTGCCAGCATCTGCTTGCGCGGGGTCCTGCGGGCGGCGTCCTTATGCATTCTGGTGTTCCTTACGCAAAGATCCTTCGTCCCGGGACAGCCCGGTGTTGGGCCGGCGGGCGGGCATGGGAATGGCGAGCATGACAGTGAGTCCGATCACCGTGATCTGGGCGATTCCGGACCACAGGGCCCAGGGGGCGTCGTAGCGGATGGTCAGCTGTCCGGCGGAGGCCGGCAAGGTGAACGCCTGGGCCGAGCCCGACGTCGTTGCCGTGAGCTTCCGCCCGTCAAACCAGGCGCTCCATCCCGGGTCCGCCCGTTCAGCGAGCACCACCAGCCGCCCTTCCGGTCCCCCGGCGACTGCGGTGTCGACGTCGTCGTATTTGGAAGGCACCAGCGCCACGGTGGCTCCGGCCCCGTCCACAATCCTGACGCGGTGGGCAACGTCGGCGGGCTGCAGCACAGGCTGGTTCAGCGGCGTGATCCGCCAGAGCCAGCCGACATCCGTCTGGCCGACGGCAACGAGCCCTGGCACAGCGTCCATTCTGCTGGCCGTAAGCTGGGCCGCCGTATCTGCCGAGCGGAGCACCACAAACCCGGCACCCAGGCGTTCAAGCTCAGGCCGGGGATCCACGCCCTGCCCGGCCACCAGGGTGGCCACGACACTTCGGATGGACGCCGTGACGTCGTCGTCCTCCCTGACCGTCTCCTGGCCGGGTGCGCCCAGAATGTTCCGGGCTGCGGCGATGGCTGACATGCTGTCCAGCGTGGTCCCGGCGCCGCGCATCAGGGCTGCGTCATAGGCACCGTTTTCCTGGGTGCTGATGAGCAGCGTGCGTGTCTGCTCCGGCCCGGTGCCCCGGTCGATGGCGGTGGCGGGAAGCGTCCGCGCACTGCCTGCCTCCACCAGGCGCGGCGTTCCCAGCGCAGGCCCGGACGGCACCACGGCGGGGAGTGCTGTGGCTGTAGACCGGAGCAGGTTCTGCGCCGACCACACCGCCATGCCGGCCAGCGGACCGGCCAGCAGCACCACCATGGCAAGCGCCGTGGCGGTGCGGAGCGCCACATTGCGCCGAATACTGGGCGAGGCCGCCCGGTCTGCGGCATCAAGCAATCGCTCGGCACCGATCAGGGCTGCCCCAAGCAAGGCGAACCCGGCGGCGGAGACGGCTGGACCGGTGAACGGTGTCACCAGGGTGTCGGCAGTGGCGCCGGTGGCAACGTGCCCGGCCAGCCAGCTGCCGGCGAAGATCACCAGTGCGGCCACCCAGAGGACACGTGCGGTCCTACTGCGCTTACCCGGGAGGAAAAGGGCGGCAACGGCCAGCAACAGGACGGGAACAGCCAGGAGCAGTGCGAGCACCAGTGCCCACGGGATGGCCTGGCTGCTGAAGAACGGAAGGCCTGACAAGCCACCTTCGGCGGAGAACAGCAGCGGCTGGCCCAGGAACTGCTGCCACAGCGGGGCTGCCTCGAACCCCAAGGGAACACCCGGGTCTGCCAGCAATGCCCGGGGCCGGTCGATGACGGACAGGCCGAAAGGAATAAAGAGTGCGGCGCTGGGCAACAGGGCCCACCACACGGTGCGGCCACGGCGGCCAAGCATCAGCCCGCAGAGCACGATAAGCACCACGGCGGGAATCAGCAGTGAGGGCGCCGACGCGGTCACAACGCCCAACGCCAACCCTGCGGCGGCGGCAGCGGTCCAGGACGGCATGCCGTTGATCCCCGGCCGTGCAGGCGGTTTCTCGCTGAAACGCCGGTCATCCGGGGACGGGACAATGAAGCGTCCGTGGCCCACGGCCGAGCCAGTGGCACGTAAGAGCGCCAGAACCAGCAGCGGAATCATGATGTGGGCCACCAGGGCACCCGCGCGGCCTTGGTTCAGCGCTATCTGCAAGGCCGGAGCGGCCGCCCAGAACAGCGCGGCAACGAGGCGGAAGCGGCGCCGGATGGTCAGGCCACCGGCCGCAAACCACGCCGTCAGGCCAGCCAGCGGAGCGGCGAGCAGCAGGAGCCACGCCATGGCCGCGTTGGCATCTCCGCCACCGAGCAGGCCAAGGATCCAGAGCACATAGCCGAAGGGGTCTCCCCTGCCCGGAAGTCCGGCTCCCAGGCTGATCCACCAGCTGGACGCGTGGTGCCACACTTCACCAAGGGTGGCGGACACGGGAATGAGGCCCCCGCCTGAAACTGCTTCGGCCCGGAACAGCCCGCTGAGCGCCATGAGGGAAGCCACGGAGGCGATAAGCACGGCCGCGAGGGCGCCGGTCCCCACCCAACCCCGTTCGCTGGTGGTCATTGCCGCGAAGTCATCTGATGAGTCCCCGGTGGGCTGGTGCTCCAGGGGGTCATTGATCAGGCCGTCGGCCGTGGAGTTGTCGGCGCCGAGGGCCTCCATGAGGGAGCGGCGGTGGTTCCAGACCTCACGCCGCGGTGTCTGCAGCTTCTTGATGACCGACCGCCGGATCCGCCGGCTGCTGGCCGCCGTCCTGCGTGCCTTAGCGACGGCACCGGGCCGGGCCAGGGCAGCGAACGTGGCCACCAGTTGGGAGAAACCATGCCCGGGATCCTTGACTGCAATGCTGAGCACGAGTTTGAAAAGGCTGCCCAGTAGCGCACCGGCTGCATGGACAGGCACCTTCCAGAGCGGGGCATGCTTGAGGCGCAGGTGGACCTGGGCTTTCCGCGCTGCGGAGGCGTTGCCCTGGGCATGGGGGCGGTGGGCTACGTGGAACATCCGCGCAGTCGGAACGACCACCACGCGGTGCCCTGCGAGGCGGTTGCGCCAGCAGAAGTCGACGTCGTCGCCGGTGCCCGGGAGCGCGGGGTCGAACCCCTTCAGGAGCTCCCAAATGTCCCGGCGGACCAGCATGCCGGCCGAGTTTACTGCAAAAGTGTCAGTGCGGCCGTTGTACTGGCCCTGGTCCAGTTCGTCGGCGTCGATCAGGGTAAGCCGCTCGGCCCAGCGGCTGGTGGAGAGTCCGACGTCGATCAGCCGGCGTTCGGCGTGCCAGTCCAGTTGCTTGCAGCCGGCCACGGTCACCGATGGTGCCCGTTCCACGGCACCGAGCAGTTCTGCCAGCGCTTCCGGCGCCGGGGCCGCGTCGTCGTGAAGCAGCCAGATCCACTCTGTGGCGGCTCGCTGGGACTGGCCTTCCCAAGGCGCGTGCGCGTTGAGTCCGGCGCGCACGGCGCCTCCCATGCCGCTCTTGCCATGCGGGAAGGTGCTCACATTGGTTGCGCCGAAGGCCTGTTCCAGGAGGACGGCAGAGTCGTCGCGAGATCCGGTGTCCACCCCGATATGGGAATCCGCGGGCCGGGTCTGGTCCGCGAGGGCAGCCAGGGTTCTGGGGAGATAGGCACTGCCGTTGTGGGACACCACAACGGCAGTGACGTGTACTTCCTGAAGAATTAGATTGCTCGCTTCCTTAGCCGCCGGCGCTCACGCTCGGAAAGGCCACCCCAAATGCCAAACCGTTCGTCATTTGCCAGCGCGTATTCCAGGCACTGTGACCGGACATTGCATGCCCCGCAGACCTTCTTGGCGTCGCGCGTGGATCCGCCCTTCTCCGGGAAGAAGGCCTCCGGATCCGTCTGCGCGCACAATGCATCAGTCTGCCAGCCGAGTTCGCCTTCGTCGTCGAAGTCCTGCCGGAATGGCAGTCCGACCCACACCGGCTGGGTGCTTGTACCCTGCGCCGGGGTGCGCAGCTCCATGGGCGGATCCAGGTCGTCATCGTCCTGGTCGTGTCCGCCGTCGAGGAGTGCTTCGTGCGCCGCCAGGAAGGCCGTGGCCTGGTCCTGGAGGGAGTCTTTGGTGTTGCGGTTGTAGCGGTCCGCGGCGTCAGGATCGGCGGGATCCACATACCAGTCGCTCGGCACCCCACGTGCGCGGTATTTAGCCGTTGCCTGGCCGGCGACGACGGCATCTTCATGGATACGCTCTGCTTGCCCCACGGCGACCCTCCTGAAAGTTGCAGTCACTGCCTGGATCCTTGGACACTCGGTTGTGTGCCTGAATTTGTGCAGCGACTTTCTATATCTAATTACACGTGTGTAACTAGTGGGGAGTCAAGCTGTGGACGGATAATAATCAACTTTCCGGCACAATTGCTGGCACGCCACGCCCGGAGGTTTTCCGGCGGCTCGCCGAGCCGGAGGCCTGGCGGTCCACTTCGGCGGCCAAAATGGTCCCATTTCCGCTGAATACCGGCCGAAAATACAGGCGCAGCCCGAATAAGACAAATAACATGATAAATTCCTGTGAGTAACATCACAGCACCACTGGACTCTCCTGTGCCCTTGAGAGACTTCGCGCGGGCACCCCCTTCAAAGCCGCCACACGGCGTCCGTGACAAGATAAAGCCATGAGCATCCCGGCGATAGATCTGATGACCACCCTGCGTTCCGGCCACGCCACCTCACCCCGCCTGACCTGGTATGGACCGGACTCCGAGCGTGTGGAACTCTCCGGCCGCGTGCTGGACAACTGGGTGGCCAAAACCAGCAATCTGCTGCAGGACGAACTCGACGCCGAGCCCGGCATGCGCCTGAACCTGGATTTGCCAGCCCACTGGAAGTCACTGATCTGGGCGCTGGCCGCCTGGCAGTTGGGCATGGAAACAGTGCTCGACGGCGGGGAGGCGGCGCTCCTCGTCACCGACCGGCCAGGAACTGTTGAGGGAAAGTACGACGCCGTCATTGCCGTCGCGCTTCCGGCGCTGGCGATGCGGTGGCCGGGTGAGCTGCCGGCCGGGGTCCTCGACTACGCCGCCGAGGTGCGCTCCCACGGTGACGTCTTCATGGCGCACACGGAGCCGTCAGCCGCAGCCTGCGCCATTAGGGCCCGAGCAGGCCAGCAGCACATCCACGAAAACCTGATCACTGGTTTTGCGGCGTCCCATGAGGAAGGGGTCAGGCTTCTGGTCCCGGCCACTGAAGGGCTGGAGCCGGCGCTGGCGGACTCGCTCGGCGCGTGGCACAGCGGCGGTTCCGTGGTGCTGGCGCACCCCGATGTGGAATTTACGGACAAGCTGCTGGCCGCGGAACGCATCCACGGCAAATAGCGGCCTGCGTCAGGGCTGCCGGCGGCCTTCCGGTGAGTCCCCGCCCGGCTGTTCCCCGAGTAGGGCGGCGGCGGCCTTCTCCTGATGGTGCCGCTCGATGAGCTCGTGGTCGTGTGAGAACTCCGGCTCCTGGTCCAGCTCTTCGTTGAAGACCCAGAACCGGTAAGCGAAGAAGCGGAAGATGGTGCCCAGAACCAGACCCACCACGCTGCCGGCAATAAAGAGCGAGGGCTTGTCGTTCAGGTCCAGGATGTATTTCGCGAACCAGACGCAGCCTGAGGCGATCAGGAGTCCCACCAGGTTCATAATGGCGAACAGCATGGCCTCACGGGCCACATTGGCCTGCTTGCGGTGGCGGAACGTCCAGTATCGGTTGGCAACCCACGAGAAGATGCTGGCGACGATGGTCGCGACGGCCTTGGCCCACACCTCACTGCCATGCATCGGACCGGTGAACAGCCAGATGAAGATTGCCGAGTCAATGACGAAGGCCACACCGCCCACGGCTCCGAACTTGGCCACTTCACGCCAAAATAGCGAGGCGAGCCCCCGGATACGATCTGCAAGTGCGCTAAACATGACCCTCCATGGCCGTCCGTTCAATGGGCCACACGGCCAGAGGTCTATTTTAGACCCGAAAACGGTGAACCGGCCCCCGCGGAGTGCAGAGTGGGGACGGAAATACCCGAAAAGGGGGCCCCTCGGCGTCCCAAAGCCCGGATCCGGTGAGCTTTTCTGTAGGCTGGCACATGTGACTTTTCCAGTAATCGGCGTGGTTGGCGGCGGCCAACTCGCGCGCATGATGGCCCCGGCCGCTACCGCCCTCGGCTTTGAACTCCGTGTCCTGGCTGAGGCGGAGGACGTTTCAGCCGTATCTGCCGTGTCCACTTCACCGGTGGGTGACTACAAGGACCTCCAGACACTCCTCGACTTCGCGGACGGCTTGGATGTTATGACGTTCGATCACGAACACGTCCCCACGGACCACCTCCGGGCGCTTTTGGCCGCCGGCGTGAATGTCCAGCCCGGTCCGGACGCCCTGGTCAATGCCCAGGACAAACTGGTGATGAGGGCTGCCATCGACAGCTTGGGGCTCCCAAACCCCATTTGGGCTGCCGTGGCTGACGTAGCCGCACTTGTGGCCTTCGGCGACGAAACCGGTTGGCCCGTTGTCCTCAAGATGCCCCGCGGCGGCTACGACGGCAAGGGCGTTCGGATCATCGATTCCGCCGAGGCCGCCGACGAGGCGGCTCCGTGGTTCGAGGCCATGAGCCCGCTCCTCGCGGAAGCCAAGGTTGAGTTCAGCCGCGAATTGTCCGCACTCGTGGCCCGGACACCGGGCGGCGAAGCGAGGGCGTGGCCCGTGGTGCACACCATCCAGGTGGATGGCGTCTGCGACGAAGTCATTGCCCCTGCCCTGGATATCCCCCTCGAGGTAGCCGCGGCCGCGGAAGATGCGGCGTTGCGCGTCGCCTCGGAACTGGGCGTCACCGGAGTGATGGCGGCGGAGCTCTTTGAAACGCCGGGTTCAGGCGTCGGCTTCCTGATCAACGAGCTCGCCATGCGGCCCCACAACACCGGCCACTGGACCCAGGACGGTTCCGTCACCAGCCAGTTCGAGCAGCACCTGCGGGCGGTCCTTGACCTGCCGCTGGGTGCTACGGACATTCTGGGCCCGGTAGTGGTTATGAAGAATTTCCTCGGCGGCGACAACCAGGACCTGTTTTCCGCCTACCCTGCCGCCCTTGCCAGCGAGCCGGCCGCCAAGGTCCACTGCTACGGCAAGTCAGTGCGCCCGGGACGCAAGATCGGCCATGTCAACCTGGTCGGGACCTCCACGGATGATGTGGACTCGGTCCGGCAACGCGCAACCCGGGTGGCGGCCATCATCCGCGACGGCCGGGTTCCCACCGAAGAATCAGTACGGATTTCCGAGGAGAACGCATGACCACCGAAACCACCACCGGCAGCGCCGGCACCCGCCCCCGTCCCATCGTTGGGCTGGTTATGGGCTCAGATTCGGATTGGCCGGTCATGGAAGCCGCCGCGGATGCACTGGCTGAGTTCGGCATCCCCTTCGAAGCCGATGTGGTCTCCGCTCACCGGATGCCCACCGAAATGATCCGGTACGGCCAGACCGCCCACGAGCGCGGGCTGCGGGTCATCATCGCCGGCGCCGGCGGAGCCGCACACCTTCCCGGCATGCTGGCAAGCGTGACGCCCCTGCCCGTCATCGGCGTCCCGGTCCCGCTGAAGACCCTGGACGGCATGGATTCCCTCCTCTCCATCGTGCAGATGCCAGCCGGCGTCCCCGTCGCCACCGTGTCCATTGCCGGTGCCCGGAATGCAGGCCTGC
Source organism: Pseudarthrobacter lactosi (assembly GCF_055412785.1). Classification (NCBI taxonomy): domain Bacteria; kingdom Bacillati; phylum Actinomycetota; class Actinomycetes; order Micrococcales; family Micrococcaceae; genus Pseudarthrobacter; species Pseudarthrobacter lactosi. The sequence continues at coordinate 470,105 of NZ_JBVAYS010000002.1, read as the reverse complement.
TCGCGGTCCGGATCCTCGCGTCAGGAACGGACGAGCTGGCAGCCTCCCTGCGCGCCGGCCTCCTGGACTTCGCCCAGGAACTCAACGACGTCGCCTCCCGCAAGGGAGCCAACCTCAGGCAGAAAGTCAGCGAAGTCTTCGCCGACGGCAATGGTGTTCTCCGGGGCAGCCGTTAAGGAACCCGACATGTCCAGAAGCGAACCCCAGCAGCCAGCAACCGGCACAGTCATGACTGATCCCGTCCGGTATCCGTCCAGCGCCTCCGTGCCAGTCCGGACCAAACGGGGTTTTGCCCTGGTCCTGATGACCCTCCTGGTGCCAGGCAGCGCCCAAATTGTGGCCGGCGACCGCAAGCTCGGCCGCATTGCCCTGCGCGTCACCCTCAGCGCTTGGGCTTTGCTGGCGCTCACCCTGCTGATGTTGGTAGTGAACCGGTCGCTGGTGATCAACGTCCTCACCAATCAGTTTGCCTCGCTGGTGATCATCCTGGTCCTGGTGGCACTGGCGCTCGGATGGGCGTTCCTGTTCATCAACACACTCCGGCTGATCCGCCCTGTCCTGCTGGCACCGGCGGCGCGTCCCGCCGTCGGCATTGCCCTGGTCCTTGCCCTGGTCCTGAGCAGCGGCACGCTTGGGTATGCCGCGTACCTGCTGAACGTGGGCCGCAACGCCATCGGCAATATCTTCGCGGGGGGACCTACTATCGATCCCGTGGATGGCCGCTACAACTTCCTGATGATGGGCGGTGACGCCGGCGACGACCGCACTGGCAGGCGCCCGGACAGCCTCTCCGTGCTCAGCGTGGACGCCAAGACCGGCCAGACTGCCATCATCTCCGTGCCCCGCAACCTGCAGAACGCCCAGTTCAGCGAAGGCTCGCCCATGCGCGAGATCTACCCGGACGGCTACAACTGCGGCGACGAGTGCCTCATCAACGCCATCAACACCGAAGTGACGAATGACTACGCCGACCTCTACCCGGGCGTAGCAGACCCCGGCGCCCAAGCCACGCTCGAAGCAGTCTCAGGAACGCTGGGCATTACCGTCCAGGCGTACGTCCTGGTGGATATGGCGGGCTTCGCCAAACTCATTGACGCGATGGGCGGCATCAAAATCAAGGCCGGCGGCTGGGTTCCGATGAGCGGTTTCTTCGACGAAGCTACCCGCACCCATGGCATGCCATTGGGCTGGATTCCTGCGGGTGAACAAACACTCGATGGCGAGCACGCCCTCTGGTACGGCAGGTCCCGCGAATACGTCGACGACTATTCCCGGATCCAGCGTCAGCAGTGCGTCCAGCAGGCCATGCTGAAGCAGCTGGACCCTGCCACGCTGCTGTCCAAATTCGAGGACATCGCCAGCGCAGGCACCAAGGTTGTGGAGTCCAACATTTCGTCGTCCCAGCTCGGCAGTTTTGTGGATCTCGCCACAAAGGCCAAGGGGCAGGAGGCCAAGCGCCTCACCATCGGCCCGCCCGACTTCGACGCGTCCTTCTCCACGGTGCCTGACTTTGACATCATCCACGCCAAGGTGGATGAGCTGCTTGCCTCCGCGTCGGCACCGCAGGCCGTCGCGCCCGTCGACGGCCTGGTTGAGCCCGCCACTGCCGGCGGACGGCTGCAGGCGTCCGCACAGGTGCCAATGGCTGCGTTACTGGCAGCCGGTGGAGCCCCCGTGCAGACCGCCCCACCGTCGTCGGACTTCACGCCGGTAACCACAACGCCCGACGGCGAGCCGATCACCGAGGAGCTGCTGAACCAGCTCAAGCGCGAGCGTAACGAGGAAGCTATCCGCCAACTTGTGGCCACCAACGGACAATGTGCGCCGCAGTAGGCGCCTGCTGCCGTCCTGACTGCGTCGAACCCTGACCGCGTAGAACCACCGAACCGAAGACCAAGAACGGACACCGGCTGTGTACGAAATTGAGAACGTCCTCCGCGACTACGCTTGGGGATCCATCACCGCCATGGCAGGGCTGCTGGGACGCCCCGAGTCCGGCCGCCCGGAAGCCGAACTCTGGATCGGAGCCCATTCCGGTGCCCCTTCCATGGCCCGCCGGGCGGACGGCACCGTGGCAGCGCTGGATGCCTTGATTGCCGAAGATCCAGAACATTTCCTGGGCAGCGAATCTGTGGCCGAGTTTGGCCCGCGGCTCCCGTTCCTGACCAAGATCCTTGCTGCCGCCCAACCGTTGTCGCTCCAGGTCCATCCCAGCATTGAACAGGCCAAGGTAGGTTTCGGCCGGGAGAATGCTGAAGGCATTGCGCCCGATGCCGACCACCGCAACTACCGCGATGACAACCACAAGCCCGAAATGATCTTTGCGCTGACGCCGTTCGAAGCGTTGTGCGGGTTCCGGGCGCCGACTGAAACCCGGAAGATCCTGCTCCACCTGGCCGCCTGCTTCGACCGCGTGGAAACCGGGATCCCGCCCCTGTTGGTGGAGCTCGTCGACGTCTTGGAAAACCCGGATGAGGGTGCCGGTCTCAGGAGTGCCTTCGAGCGGCTGATCAAGGGCGGCGACGACGTCTCGCACACCACAGCGTCGGTGGCGGCCGCCCTGGCCTCCGGTGCTCCGCTGGCTCCGTACCAGGCGGAATTGTCCACGGTTATCAGCCTCAACGAGAAGTACCCGGGCGATCCGGGCGTCCTGATTTCACTGCTGCTGAACAGGATTTCGCTGGCCCCGGGTGAGGCCGTCTACCTTCCCGCGGGCAATGTACATGCTTACCTGCACGGCATGGGTGTCGAAGTCATGGCGTCCTCGGACAACGTGCTCCGTGGCGGGCTGACGCCGAAGTACGTGGACGTGCCCGAGCTACTGCGGACCGTGGAATTCCAGTCGGTGGCCATCCCCAGGCTCACTCCGGAATTCTCCGGCCTTGGCCAGGAGCTCTATCAGCCGCCTTTCCGGGAGTTCCAGCTTCAGCGGATCGAACTGGCACCCGGCGCAGAGCCGGTCCCGCTGGCACAGGCGGGAGCCGTCGTCGTCATTGTTGTTGCCGGATCGGTGTATCTCGATTCGCCCAAGGGCGACCTGCAGCTGGCCCACGGCGGCAGCGCCTTCCTGCCCGCCGCGGAAGCACCGGTAAATGTCCACCCGGTGGCCGGGGCCGAATCACCGGCCATTGCGTTCGCCGTGACCACGTCGCTGAAGGCCTGAGCCGTGGAATTCTTCCTGCAGACGCCCGCCTGGGCGGATTTCCAGTCGTCGCTGGGCCGCACCGTCCATCAGCAGTCCGGCCCAGGCTGGAGCTTCTTGGCGGTAGAGGAGAAGAACCCGGCCGGCAAGGTCCTGTACGCCCCCTATGGACCGGTGGCATCCACCGCGGAGGCGTTCGACGCCGCCCTGGCCGCCCTGGTGGCAACAGCCCGGTCGTGCGGGGCAGTGTTTGTCCGGGTTGAGCCGGTGTCCGCCGGGCTCGAGATGCCGGCCGGCGCGGAGCTTAGCCGGCGCGGCCTGCGGCCGGCACCCGTGAACCAGCAGCCTGAACTCAGCTGGATCGTTGACCTCGAAGGCGACTTCAAGGATGTCCTGGCCGCGATGAAGCCCGTGAACCGGAACCTTTACCGGAACATCCACAAGAAGGGCGTCACCTTCCGGACGTCACAGGAGCCGGACGACATCAGGATCCTGCTGAACTTCCTGCACATGACAGCCCGGCGGAACGGATTCAAGCCGCAAAGCGACGAGTACCTGACCCAGGTGGCGGCCTCCCTGATGCCCGCGGGCGCTGCGACGCTGTTCATCGCCGAACTGCACGGCGGGCCGATCGCTGCGGCCTTCGCCTACGATTCCGCGGACACCCGGACGTATGCCCATGCAGCCCTGGATGACACGCACCGCAAGCTCAGCGCTGGCATACCGCTCCTGGTGACCCTGATGGCGGACGCCAAGGACCGGGGCCTGAAACACGTGGACCTGTGGGGCGTTGCGCCCGCGGACCAGCCCGACCACAAATGGGCGGGATTCACCGCGTTCAAGAAGTCCTTCGGCGGCCACGAGGTGGCGTACCCCGGCACCTGGGACTTGCCCGTGAAGAAGCTCCGCTACAACGCCTATCAGCTGGCCCGCAAGCTGCGCGACAAGCTCCGCACACTCCGCTCCCCCGCTTCAACGCCCGCCCGAACGAACACTTAAGCCCCTCCCCCTGGCGCGAACGTACACTTGGGGCCCCAAAAGGCGCCGATTTAGGGCCTCAACTGTACGTTCGCGCGGAGGTGTGACGCTGGCCTGTGGATAACAGCCTCGGGCCCTCGCGTTTCCTGCACACTGAAGCATGGCTCTCTCACCGCTCCCTGACGAGCTACTGGCAGGTTCCTTCACCCCGGCCATCGCGGCCGGCTCTGGCGTTTCGCGCAAACGGCAGCGGCAACCCGACGTCAGCATTCCATCCCGCGGCATCCGCATACCTCTTCATGGGAATTCGGCCGCGCCTGCGAACCTTCGCGCGTACACGGCGCTGGACAATTCGTCTGCCCTGACGCATCACTCAGGAGCGAGGGTATGGGCACTCGGGCTTCCGCCTTGGCTTGAGGAGGACTGGCAGATCCACATCGCCCGCGGCCGGTCAGACGGAAAACCCAGGCGCAGGAACGTGGTTGGCCACCGGTTGACGTTCCAGCCGGGTGAAGTTGTGATGTACGACGGCGTCCGCGTCACCTCGCCTGCGCGGACGTGGTTGGATCTCGCGAGCCTCTTGACCGTCGACGAATTGATCGCCGCTGGGGACTCGGTTGTCGTGGCACACGGGCCTGACTTCCCCCGTCCGAAGGAGCCTCTGGCCAGCATCGGCGATCTGCGGCGGATGATGGCCTCCCATCCAGGCATGCGGGGCATGAAGACGGCACGGCTGGCCATCGACGAGATACGCGTCGGGGCCGATTCGCCGCAGGAAACGAAGATGCGTTTGGCCCTGTCCCGGACCAGCATTGGCGAGCCGGTCCTTAACTGTGTGATTCGCAACAGCTGGGGCCAGCCCGCCGTTTGGCCCGACGCCGCCTACCCGACACAAAGAATCTCCCTGCAATATGACGGCTTCCATCACTCCGACCCACGGCAGGCCCGGCTTGACGCTGCCCGACGCGCAACGACCGAGCGCCTCGGCTGGAATGAAATCAGGGTCTTCAAGGACGACCTCGAGGGCGACAAGCCCTTTCTGCTGGAAAAGATCAGGGCAACACTGAGGCGGCCGGGCGGCCAGTCTGAGGGCCAGTCCACCAGCAGGGCGTGATCCCTTGCGCGAACGTACAGTTGAGGCCCCGATTCCGCTCGAATCGGGGCCTCAACTGTACGTTCGCGCGTCCCCCGAGGGGGCGCAGGGGCGAACCTAGTTCTTGCGGGCGTAGCCTTCCCACTTGCTGGCCTGGTGCTCGCCGTCAACAAAGCGGATGGTGCCGGACTTGGAACGCATCACGATGGACTGGGTGAGGACCTTGTCCTTGGAGTAGCGGACACCCTTCAGGAGGTCGCCGTCGGTGATGCCGGTGGCCGCGAAGTAGCAGTTGTCGCTGGACACGAGGTCGTTGGTGGACAGCACGCGGTCCAGGTCGTGGCCGGCGTCGATCGCCTTCTGCTTCTCGTCATCCGAGGTGGGCCAGAGCCGGCCCTGGATGACGCCGCCGAGCGACTTGATGGCGCAGGCCGCAACGATGCCTTCCGGGGTGCCGCCGATGCCCATAAGGGCGTCAACGCCGGTGCCGGAGCGGGCTGCGGCAATCGCGCCGGCAACGTCCCCGTCCATGATGAACTTGGTGCGCGCACCGGCTTCACGGATCTCTTCGACCAGGGGGCGGTGGCGGTCGCGGTCAAGGATCATGACGTTGAGCTGGTTGACCTTCACGCCCTTTGCCTTGGCGATCAGGTGCAGGTTCTGCTTGACCGGCAGGCGGAGGTCCACCATGTCGGCGGCTTCCGGGCCCGTAACGAGTTTCTCCATGTAGAACACGGCGGACGGATCGAACATGGAGCCGCGCTCAGCCACGGCGAGAACGGCCAGGGCGTTGTTGATGCCAAGGGCGGTCAGGCGCGTGCCGTCGATCGGGTCAACAGCAACGTCGCACTCAGGACCGGTGCCGTCGCCAACGTGTTCGCCGTTGAACAGCATCGGGGCTTCGTCTTTTTCGCCTTCGCCGATGACCACAACGCCGTTGAAGTGGACTGTGTGAAGGAAGGAGCGCATGGCGTCAACGGCCGCGCCGTCAGCTTTGTTCTTGTCGCCGAAACCAACCCAGTGGCCGCCGGCGATGGCCGCAGCCTCGGTGACGCGGACAAGCTCAAGGGCTAGGTTGCGGTCTGGCTCGTCGATGCCCACGGCCAGGGAGGGGGAAATCGTGGAGTACTGCTGGGTCATAGGCGCTGGTGACACGTGAACCTCTTCTTCGAGTGGCGATCATTGGACCCGCGCGGCCGGATTCAGCCGGTGCGGTGATTCCTCTGGTACTGATCATAGTCGTGGCGGCGCCTTAGAAGCGTGGCATGACGCAGCCCTGCAACATGGACCTTCCGTCTCGGGCCATCCCCCGACTGTGAGTTGCGCCTGAACATGGGCGACTATAGAGGGGTGAGTGAAATGCAGGAAAAGACCAGTCCCGGGACCGACCCCTCCAACTCCGGAGCTGAAGGCGACGGCGCAGGGACGGCCGAACCAGCCTCCGTGCGCCCAGTGATCCCGGCCGCAGCGGCAAAACGCGCCAATGCCTCCGTGATCGGCATGATCGTTGCCTTGGTGGTCAGCATCGCTGCCTTCCTGCCCGTCATCCTGATGAACCCCCTCCCCAAGAGCGAGGGATTCCGCCCGGACATCGATGTCAGCGCCGTGGCCCGGAACGCCACGGATGTGGCAGGATTCACACCGGTGACACCGGACACGGGCAAGTCGTTTACGTCCAACTACGCACGGTGGGAGTCCGGCAGCGGCAGCGGCGTTCCCACTTGGGAAGTTGGCTATCTGACCCCGAAGGATTCCTTCATCGGCCTGGTCCAGACCCGCCAGTCCAACCCCACCTGGCTCGTCCAGCAGACCAAGAGCGCTCCTGTGACAGGAACGCGTGCGGCCGGCGGACAGGAGTGGGAGCTGCGTGACACCGGCAAAGGCGAGAAGAGCATGGTGCTGAATTACCGCGGAACCACCGTTGTCCTGACGGGAAGCGCACAGCTGGACGAATTCGCCGAACTCGCCACCGCCGTCGTGCAGTCCATGGATGCCAACCCGGCCGTCACAGTTTCACAGTCACCCAGCACCGCCCCGTAAAGTAGGCCCGTGGCTACCTATCTGACCCCTGCCCTTGCCTGGCGCCGCATGCGCGAAGGCAACGAACGTTTTGTTGCCGGCGAATCGTCGCACCCGAACCAGGACGCGTCCCGCCGGTCTTCGCTGGTGGAGAACCAGCACCCGTTTGCCGTGATCTTCGGCTGCTCGGACTCCCGGCTCGCCGCGGAGATTATCTTCGACCTGGGCCTGGGGGACGCCTTTGTGGTGCGCACCGCCGGCCAAGTAATTGACGACGCCGTATTGGGCTCCCTGGAGTACAGCATCAGCGTGCTGGGGGTGCCGCTGATCGTGGTGCTGGGGCATGACAGCTGCGGCGCCGTCAGTGCCACCAAGTCGGCAGTGGACACCGGCAACATGCCGGTGGGCTTTATGCGTGACCTGGTGGAGCGCATCACGCCCTCGGTATTGACGGCCATGCGGAACGGCGAGCACGAGGTGAACGACATGGTGGTGGAGCACGTCAAGCAGACGTCTCAGCGCCTGGTGGACAGCTCCCGTGTGATTTCCGCCGCAATCGAGAACGGCCGCGCCGCGGTGATCGGCCTCTCTTACAGCCTTGCCGAGGGCCGCGCGAACGTGGTTTCCGGGATCGGCGACGTCTAGGCCCGGCCGGATTCGATCCCCGTAGCATGCGGTTCACGGTTTTAGTCCGGGCCCCGAATCGCCCTAAGCTAGCCCCATGACTTCCACTGAAGAATTCCGCATTGAACACGACACGATGGGCGAAGTCCGCGTCCCCGTGAACGCCCTGTACCGTGCACAGACGCAGCGTGCAGTTGAAAACTTCCCCATCTCCGGCAAGACCCTGGAGCGTGCGCACATTGAGGCGCTCGCCCGGGTCAAGAAGGCGGCCGCGCAGGCCAACGCAGAACTTGGGGTGCTCGACGGCGAGCTGGCCAAGTCGATTGCTGCCGCCGCCGATGAGGTAGCTGCCGGCAAGTACGACGGAGACTTCCCCATCGACGTTTTCCAGACCGGCTCCGGCACGTCCTCGAACATGAACATGAACGAGGTCCTCGCCGAGCTCGCCACCCGCGCCCTCAAGGCCGCCGGCAGTGACAAAGTTGTCCACCCGAACGACCACGTCAACGCCTCGCAGTCCTCCAACGATGTCTTCCCCACCTCGGTCCACGTTGCGGCCACCTCGGCCCTGATCAACGACCTCATCCCGGCGCTCGGCTACCTCGCCGAGTCCCTGGAACGCAAGGCCGTGGAGTTCAAAGACGTCGTCAAGTCCGGCCGCACGCACCTCATGGACGCCACCCCGGTGACGCTCGGCCAGGAGTTCGGCGGCTACGCAGCCCAGGTCCGTTACGGCATCGAGCGCATCAACGCAGCACTCCCCCGTGTTGCCGAAGTTCCGCTTGGCGGCACCGCGGTGGGTACGGGCATCAACACCCCGGCAGGCTTCCCGGAGCGCGTCATCGAACTGCTCGCAACGGACACCGGCCTGCCGCTGACCGAAGCCCGCGACCACTTCGAAGCCCAGGCCAACCGCGACGGCCTCATCGAAGGCTCCAGCCAGCTGCGCAACATCGCGATCTCCTTTATGAAGATCAACAACGACCTCCGCTGGATGGGCTCCGGCCCCAACACCGGCCTCGGCGAAATCGCCATCCCGGACCTCCAGCCGGGCTCCTCGATCATGCCGGGCAAGGTCAACCCCGTCATCTGCGAGGCATCCATCATGGTCTGCGCCCAGGTCATCGGAAACGACACCGCCATCGCCTGGTCCGGCACCAACGGCGCCTTCGAGCTCAACGTCGGCATCCCCGTGATGGCCGCCAACCTGCTCGAGTCCATCCGCCTGCTGGCCAACACAAGCCGGGTCATGGCGGACAAGATGATCGACGGCATCACCGCGAACGTGGAGCGCGCCCGCTTCCTGGCCGAAGCTTCCCCCTCGATCGTGACGCCGCTGAACAAGTACATCGGCTACGAAAACGCGGCGAAGATTGCCAAGAAGGCCGTGGCCGAGGGGCTCACCATCCGTGAGACCGTCGTCGCCATGGGCTTCCTGGAGCGCGGCGAGGTCACCGAAGAGCAGCTGGATACCGCGCTGGACGTTATGTCCATGACGCGCCCGCCGCACAAGGCCTAACCCAGCCCAAGGCTCGCAAACGAGAAGTACGACGGCGGCCGGCACCTTCCCCACGGAAGGCGCCGGCCGCCGTCGTTCGTCGCGCCTGCATTCTTTTTGCACTCTTGATGATTTAGTGCAAAACTTTACTTTGTGGATAATAGTGCAAACATCGACGGCGGCCTCCGGGAACGCAAGCGCCAGAAGACGCGGCAGGCCGTCACCGCCGCGGCGCGTTCGCTGACCGCAGCCAAAGGACTCAACGGCTTCACGGTGGAAGAGGTCTGCGAAGAGGTGGGCATCTCCCGCCGCACGTTCTTCAACTACTTCCCCACCAAGGAAGACGCCATCCTCGGCCACCACGACGACGAGCACCCCGGCGAACTCATGGCCGGCTTCATGGCCGGCGGCGGCGAACCAGGAACCATTTCCGAGTCCCTGCTGGCCGACCTCATCCAGCTCACCCTGGACATCTGGGCGTCGAAAGTGGATTCCGAATCCGCCACGGACGTCCGCCAGCTCATCGCCGCCATCAAGAAAGAACCTCAGCTGGTGGCAAAGATCGTCGGCATCAGCGCCGAACGCGAGGCCGCGTCGCGCCAGCTCATCGCCCAACGTGAAGGCGTCCCTGCCGATCATCCTCTAGTGGTCATGGCCGTCACAGCGATCACCGCTGTAGCCCACCACGCGCACGAAACCTACTTCTCGGCGTCGAACATCCGCAGTTTCCCCGAACTACTCCTCGAAGACGCCCAGGCCCTCAAATCCCTGTTCGCGCAGAGCCTCCCCACCACCTCCGAAGGATCATCATGAGCACCACTGCCAGCCCCAAGGCAGCAGCCGGCCCACTGCTGCTGACCCAGAAACGAATCTGGATCATCTTCTCGGCGCTTATTGCCGGCATGCTGCTCTCCAGCCTCGACCAGACCATCGTCTCCACCGCCATGCCCACCATCGTGGGTAAGCTCGGCGGCGTAGAGCACCAGGCCTGGATCACCACCGCCTACCTGCTGGCCACCACCATCGTGATGCCCATCTACGGCAAGTTCGGTGACGTCCTGGGCCGCCGGAACCTGTTCCTTGTAGCCATCGCCCTGTTTACCCTTGCGTCCGTGGGCTGCGCCTTGGCCACCGATTTCTGGGGCTTTGTCATCTTCCGAGCCATTCAGGGCCTGGGCGGCGGCGGGCTGATGATCCTCTCGCAAGCCATCATCGCGGACATCGTTCCTGCGAAGGACCGCGGCAAGTACATGGGACCCCTGGGCGCCATCTTCGGCCTCTCGGCCGTGGCCGGCCCACTGCTCGGCGGATTCTTCGTAGACCACATGACCTGGGAATGGGCTTTCTACATCAACATCCCCATCGGCATCGCCGCGTTCGTCACAGCCTGGTTCACGCTGACGCTGCCGAACAAGAAGGCCGAGAAGCGGATCGACATCCTGGGCGTGATCCTGCTCTCCGCAGCCACCACTTGCCTGATCTTCTTCACCGACTTCGGCGGTAAGAAGGACGAGGGCTGGGATTCACCGCTGACGTGGGCCTTCGGCGCCGGAATGCTCATCTCCGCCGCAGCTTTTGTAATGGTGGAACGCCGTGCGGAGGATCCCATCATCCCGCTCAGCCTCTTCAAGAACCGGATCTTCGTCAACGCCACGGCCATCGGCTTCACACTCGGCCTGGGCATGTTCGCCGCCATCGCCTTCGTCCCTACCTTCCTGCAGATGTCTTCCGGGACCTCAGCCGCTGAATCCGGGCTTCTGATGCTGCCCATGATGGTGGGCCTCATGGGCATGGCCATCTACTCGGGGATCCGGATCTCCAAGACCGGCAACTACAAGATGTTCCCCATCCTCGGCGCCTCCCTGACCATCGCGGCGATGCTGTGGCTGACCACCCTGACCGCAGAAACGCCCATCTGGGTCATCTGCGTCCAGCTGTTCGTGTTCGGCGCAGGACTGGGATCGATCATGCAGGTCATCGTCCTGGTGGTGCAGAATTCTGTCCCCGCGGATCAGATCGGCACGGCAACCAGCACCAACAACTACTTCCGCGAAGTCGGTGCGTCCCTGGGCGTGGCAGTGTTCGGCGCGATTTTCACCAACCGGCTTTCGGAGTCGCTGACGAACGCGTTCACCGGCGCCGGAGCATCCGCGGAACAGGCGTCGCAGTCCACGAGCACACTGGACCCGCAGGCCCTGAGCCAGTTGCCTGACCAGCTGCGCGACGCAATCGTGAACGCCTACGCGGACTCCCTGGCGCCAGTCTTCTGGTACTTGGTGCCGTTCATCGCCGTCGCGCTGATCCTGGCCATCACCTTGAAGCAGATTCCGCTTTCGGACACCGCTGGCATGGTGGCCCGGGGCGAAGCCATCGGCGGCGAGCAGGCGGAACGGCTGGAGGCAGAGCACCTGGCCCTGCTGAAAGACGGGACGCTGAAGGAGCCCGCCGTCGCCGGCGCCCCGGACAGCCTGAAGGACGACGACGGCGAGCTGGCCTCCCAGCGCCGCTGACCGGCGCCCTACGGCAGTAAGCCGCAGCGGCTGTTAGCCATAGCGGCGGACGCCGCAACCATAGCCTGCAGGGGCGCCGCGATCTTGGGGGTCGCGGCGCCCCTGTTGTTTGTCACCGAAGAGCTGCTCCGGTCACGGCTCGAAATGAGCCGCTTCCTCCGGCGACAGGGCACGGCGGATGCTGGTGAGGTGGCCCGGCATCAGCTCAGGGAGGCCGTCCAGGCTGAACCATCCGACATCCAGAGACTCGTCGTCGTTGACGCGTGCCGTGCCTGAGACATACCGGCAACGGAACACCACATCCAGGAATTCACAAACGTCGCCGTTGGGATAAGTGAACGGTCCTACGGTGCCCACCGAGACAACCCGTTCTGCCTCCGCCACCACCGCGGTTTCCTCGAAGATTTCACGCACGAGTCCCCGGGCTGGTGGTTCGCCCGGGTCGAGCATGCCGCTGATCAGTGCCCAGTGGCCGTTGTCGGCGCGACGGGCCAGGAGAACACGGTCGGAGTCGTCCAGGACCACCCCGCGGACACCCGGGACCCAAAGCGGGTCATGGCCGATTTTCTCGCGGAGCTTGAGGACGTAATCAGGAGCAGGCATTCTGCCAGCCTAGCGGCCGATTGCGGCTTGGGCGCCCGAACTGGCAGGGCACTACGGACCGCGTCAGGCAGGCAGCAGCATGGCGGCAGCGGCGCCGGCGAGCATAAACGGGCCAAACGGGATGGAGGATTTCAACGTGCCGCGGCGGGCCGCCAGCAGGGCAAGGGACCAGAGGTCACCCAGCAGGAACGCCGCGAAGGTCCCCGCAAAGACGTGCCCCCAGCCGAGGTAACCAAGGTACATCCCCAGGACCCCGGCCAGCTTCACGTCACCAAAACCCATGCCGGGCGGGTAAACCATCCGCAGGACAAAATAGAAGCCCCACAGCACGGCTCCGCCGGCCAGGATGCGCAGCGCCGGAATCCCCAGCAGCTCGGCAGCGCCGTCAGGCGCCGCCGGGAGCGCGGCCGGACCGGCAATCACGTGAACCACGGCCGCCGCCAGCAACAGGACCCCGGCCACGCCGTAGGACGGGAAGACAATCCGGTTGGGCAGCAGATGGTGTCGCACGTCTATGACCGTCAGGCGGACTGCCATGACAATAAAGTAGGCACATGCGGCCAGCACCAGCCAGAACGCCAGCGGGGTGGCGTCCCACAGTCCATCGAGTCGTCGGATCACCCCTCGGATGCTACTGGATTCGTGCGCCGCACCGCAGAGCCCACGCGTAAACTGTGGATATGTCGACATGGGATACCAGGCGCCGGCCGGATCCGGAGGGCAGTGCCGCCGCTGCGGACCTGAGCACCATGTTCCGAAACCTTTGCCGGTCTTCGCCCTGGAAATGGCAGTCCCTGCGCTTTGAATACTGGGATGAACCGTTCACCAATGTCCCGGATCCTTCTGCTCCCCTGGTCCGCGCCTGGCTCCGCCGGCCCGGTGCGCTGCGCCTGGAAACCGCTGACCGGCTTGTCCTCCACAGCACCACCGGAATCAACGATTCCAAGGACGGTTTGTACGTCAGCGCCACCCGCAAGTCCTGGCTGTTGCCGCCCCACCTGGTGGCGCCCGTTTACGACGACGGCGGCCTGGTCAGGCGCCGGCCGGAGGCAGCATACGGCGAGCCCGGCTTTGGAAACGGCCGCTTCTCGGCAGCCCTTGATCCCGTGGAACTCGCCGGAAATTCCCCGGTCCCCATCGAGTTTCCGGGCACCAACGCCATGGAGATCGACGCCGTTCGCCGCGTCGACCACCACGGCCGGCCGGCGCTGGAGGCAACCGTGACGCCTACCGCCTCCTACCGTCCAACGGATCCTGCCGCTCCGCTCTGCCTGCCCGGCAGCAACCGGGTGCGGATCGACCTGGAGACCGGCGTCTGTGTTTCCAGCCAGTCGCTGGAAACGGCAACCCCGGATTATGGTCACTGGATCCGGATCCTCGCCGTGGACGAATACATGCTGGACGACCTGTTCGTGGCCGAGTCCATGAACCTTACGGACGTCCGCCGCCACATCAGCTGGGACATCCGCACCTGACCACAGTTCCTTCTCAGGCCTCATCGGCGGTTGACAGGCACCGTGGTCCGCCCTGGGCTAGGCTTCCCTGATGACCGCGCTGACTTCCATCTGGCCCCTCTTCGGACTCGAGCTGACCACACCCCGACTCGTGCTGCGGCCCATCGCCGACGCCGACATCCCCGCCGCAGTTGCAGCGGCCGCGAGCGGAGTCCACGAACCCGGCCGGAACCCCTTCAGCACGCCCTGGGCGGAGCTTCCCGCAGAGGAGCTTGGTCCAAAAATGGCGCAGTGGTATTGGCGGTGCCGTGGCCAGGCCACGCCCGAGGACTGGACCCTGCTCCTGGGCATCTGGCACGAACAGGAATTCATCGGCTGCCAGGACATCGGTGCCAAGGACTTCGCCACCCTCAAGACCGTCAGCACCGGCTCATGGCTCAAGCAGTCCCTCCATGGCCAGCGGCTCGGCACTGAGATGCGCGCCGCCGTCGCGCTTTACGCGTTCGACTGGCTCGGCGCCGACGTGGCCGAATCCGAAGCCGCCGCCTGGAACGCCGCCTCCCTGGGAGTGTCCCGTTCCCTCGGCTACGAACTCAACGGCGTCTACAGGCACTCCTGGGGCGGCAAAATGGAGGAAGTCCAAAAAGTGCGCCTCACCCCCGCAACCTTCAAACGCCCCGACTGGCCCCTGAAGGTAGAAGGCCACGAAGCCGCGGCGAAGTACCTCGGGATGTGAGAGAGCGTCCGCAGGAAACCCGTTAAAAGTGAGAGAGCGTCGGTGGCGGACGTAAGTGAACGCCGGGTCAGCCTTCCGGCAGCGTGCGTCAAAGCGAGGAACGAGCAGCACGCAGAGGAAGGGCGACCCGGCGTTCGGACCGTACCGCCTAAATCTCGGCGCCCTCCAGCAGCTCTGTTACCAGGGCTGCGATCGGCGACCTTTCGGAGCGGGTCAGGGTGATGTGGCCGAAGAGGGGGTGTCCTTTCAGGGTTTCGACGACGGCGGCGATACCGTCATGCCGGCCGACGCGCAGGTTGTCACGCTGGGCGACGTCGTGGGTGAGGACGATCTTGGAGTTCTGGCCGATGCGGCTCATCACGGTGAGGAGGACGTTCTTCTCCAGTGACTGGGCCTCGTCGACGATCACAAAGGCGTCGTGCAGGGAGCGGCCGCGGATGTGGGTCAGCGGCATGACTTCCAGCATGCCGCGGTCTATAACTTCTTCCACGACTTCCTGGCTGACCAGGGCGCCGAGCGTGTCAAAAACGGCCTGTGCCCAGGGGCCCATCTTTTCCGACTCGGAGCCGGGCAGGTAGCCGAGTTCCTGGCCGCCCACGGCGTAGAGCGGCCGGAAGACGATCACCTTCCGGTGTTCGCGGCGTTCCAGCACCGCTTCCAGGCCGGCGCACAGGGCCAGTGCGGATTTTCCAGTGCCGGCGCGTCCGCCGATCGAAACAATCCCGACGGCGGGATCCATCAGCATGTCGAGGGCGAGCCGCTGTTCGGCCGACCGTCCGTGGAGCCCGAACACGTCCCGGTCCCCCTTGACCAGCCGCACCTGCTTGTCGGCGCCCACCCGGCCCAGGGCTGAGCCCCGGTTGGAGAGGATCACCAGCCCGGTGTTGACCGGCATTTCCGCGGCTGCGGGGATGAAGACAGGCTCGTGACCGTACAGGGTGGACATTTCGTCCTCAGTGGCTTCCACCTCGGCGACGCCGGTCCAGCCCGAATCCTTCACGAGCTCGTTGCGGTATTCGTCGGCTGTAAGTCCCATGGCGGAGGCCTTGACCCGCATGGGGAGGTCCTTCGAAACCACTGTGACGTTCCGGCCTTCATTGGCCAGGTTCTTGGCCACGGCAAGGATGCGGCTGTCATTATCGCCGCTGCGGAAACCCAGCGGAAGCACCTCGGCGGAAATGTGGTTCAGCTCCACCAGCAGGGTGCCGCCCTGGTCGCCGATGGGTATGGGCCGGCTCAGGCCGCCGTGTTTCACCCGGAGGTCATCGAGCAGCCGGAGCGCCTTGCGGGCAAAGTAGCCCAGCTCGGGGTCGTGCCGTTTCCCCTCAAGTTCGGTGATAACAACGATGGGAACAATGACCTCGTGCTCGGCGAAGCGCAGCAGCGCCCGTGGATCCGAGAGCAGGACGGAGGTGTCAATGACGAAGCTGCTGATGGTGGCGTCCCTTCCGGAGACAGCAAAACCGGCCGCAGAGTTTTCGTCTGCTGCACCGGTTTTTGAGGTAGCTCGCGTGGTGCGAGAGGTAGCTTTCTGTCCCTGGTCAAGAACGGCCTCGGGCAGTTGCTCAGAAATAGCCACATCGACTCCAGCCCCGGGCAAGCCCGGAATTGTTATTGGTGAGGCGGCTCGGCCTGGAGGCCGGGCACGGCCTCCCATACAACCGGTGCGAAACTTCGCTCCATGTACTGGCCTCCCCGATCAGCCGGCGGTTTTGCCTGCTGATAGCTACAACGTAATTCCATAGCAACTAATTTCCGGCTTCATCTGTCGGCGATTCCTGTTGCGGCCGTGTGAATTCCGCGTGAACGGAGCTGACGGGTCAGGTGCCGAAGCGCCGCTGCCGGCCGGCATAGTCCCGGAGGGCGCGAAGGAAGTCCACTTTGCGGAAAGCGGGCCACAACGCCTCGCAGAAGTAGAACTCGCTGTAGGCGCTTTGCCACATCAGGAACCCTGACAGCCGCTGCTCCCCGGACGTCCTGATGACCAGGTCCGGATCCGGCTGGCCACGCGTGTACAGGAAGCGGGAAATATCGTCGACGGACAGCGTGTCAGCCAGTGCCGAAATGTCCGAGCCCTTGGCGACGGCGTCGTGAAGCAGCTCCCGCACGGCGTCGACGATCTCGCGGCGTCCGCCGTAGCCCACCGCCACGTTGACATGGATCTTTTCGCGTACCGGTGTGCGGGCTGTGAGCTTATTGAGCCGTTCAGCCAGGTAGTCGGGCAGGAGTTCGGGTGCACCCATGGCGTTGACCGAGATGTTCGCGTCCTCGTCCAGGCGGTCCAGGGTGTTGGCAATGATCCCCATCAGAAGATCCAGCTCCTCGCTGGACCGGCTCATATTGTCCGTGGACAGCATGTACAGCGTGACTACCTTGACCCCAAGTTCCTGACACCAGCCGAGGAATTCATGGATCTTGTCCGCGCCAGCCTGGTGTCCTTGGCTGGTGGGTGCATTGAACTGCTTGGCCCAGCGGCGGTTACCGTCCACCATCACGCCGATGTGCTTGGGAATGCGGCCGCCGGCAAGCTCGCTGAGCAGCCGCCTCTCGTAGAAGCCATAAAGGAACCCGGGCAATTCCATGGGGAGACTCACCTGACTTCCGTTACTGTTCGACGGCATTGCACATCCTAGGCTACCGTCCGCGACCGGGGCGGGTGTGCCGGGACGTGCCCGGCTGACCTGCCATGATTGTTACCCATGAGTAACTTAGGCAAACAGAGGATATTCTGAACCCATGAACAGCCAGACTCCTGACGGCCCCCGCGCGCCCTCCGCGGACCACGGCCACAGCCCCCTGGACGACGCAGCCGTCCGGCTGGCCGAGCTCCTGATGATCAAGCCCAAGTGGCGCGGGTGGATCCATACCGTCACGGCGCCGCTGGCACTGGCCGCAGGAATCGTCCTGGTGGTCCTCGCCCCCACTACGGACCGGAAAATCACCTCGGCCATCTACGCCGCCACTGGCGTCCTGCTATTTGGCATCAGTGCCATCTACCACCGCGGCAATTGGTCACCGGGCGTGAAGATTGTGCTCAAGCGTCTGGACCACACCAACATCATGCTGGTCATCGCCGGCAGCTACACACCCCTGGCCTGGTCGCTCCTGGAGCAACCCAAGGCGGTCCTGCTGCTCTGGGTCATCTGGTCCGGGGCCATCCTCGGCGTGCTGTTCAGGCTGCTGTGGACGGACGCCCCGCGCTGGCTGTACGTACCGATCTACATTGCACTTGGCTGCGGGTCGCTGTTCTACCTGCCCGAATTCTTCGCGGCCAGCGTCCCAGCGGCCGTTCTGATCTGTGTGGGCGGAATCCTGTACATCACCGGCGCAGTGTTCTACGCACTCAAGAAGCCCAACTTCAGCTACGAGCACTTCGGCTTCCACGAACTCTTCCACGCACTGACAGTCCTGGCGTTCGCGGCACACTTTACGGCGATCGCCATCGCCGTCCTCAGTTGACCGGGCGGGACCCGTGGAACTGGCCGGACCGGTGAATTGGCGGGGTCCGGCGGGTTCGCGGGAGTTCGGCCTGCGTTAGTCGCGGGGCCGGGACCGATCTGCGGACTGGCCCTGCCCGTTTCCTTCGAGGCCAGCCTCGCCGATCTCAGCATCCGGCTCCCCGGCAGCAACGAGGCCGTCGTGGTCGTCGGCCGCTTCAATGTCCGCGGCCTCGGCCGCTGCCTGGCGCTGTTCTTCCGCCTGCGCGCGGTAGCGGACGCGGCGGATGCGGCGGACCATGTCCACAATCAGCAACGTGGTGGCCAGCACAAAGAAAGCAGTCATGATGAAGCCCCACAGCCCAGGGGTGATCTGGTCCTCGGAGATGCCCTCACGCAGGCCGGGCGTCGGCAGCGGTGAGGGCGTGGTGGTCAGGGCGAGGAGCAAGTGATGCACTGTTCAAACCTTCTGTGGAAACTGATGGGCAGCCGGCCGGGGATTTCCGGAGGCGGGTCCGCGGGACCCGGACCAGCCCACTGCTTTTCTACACGGCATAGAATATGCTGCCGCCTCTATCTTAGCCCGGCGAAAAGGTCCTTTTCGGGCAATTCTGCGGGGACCCTGGACTCGATCAGGGAGTAGTCTTCCCACGGCCACACGCGGCGCTGCATCTCGGCGGACACGGCAAAGAAGAACCCCAGCGGATCCACCTGCGTGCGGTGCGCGCGCAGGGCGTCGTCACGAGCCTCAAAAAAGTCCCCGCAGTCGATCTGCGTGGTGGTGGCGTGGGCACCCCGCGGCGGCGTGTGGCCCTCCGCGTCCGTTTCCAGCCACGCGGCCAGCCGCTGGGCGTACGGGGACTGCAGGCCCGCTTCCTCCAGGGCAAAATGCAATGCGCGGAACCGGTCCGGACTGAAGGCCCTGTCGTAATAGAGCTTGCTGGGTTCCCAAGCGGCTCCGGCATCCGGATACCTGTCCGGGTCACCCGCAGCCGCAAATGCCTCCACTGCCACCCGGTGCGCCATGATGTGGTCCGGGTGCGGGTAGCCACCGTTTTCGTCGTAGCTGACGATCACCTGGGGCTTGAAATCCCGGACCAGCCGCACCAGCGGCGCCGCGGCGCGCTCCAGCGGCTGGACGGCGAAGGACCCGGCCGGCAGCGGCGGCAGCGGATCACCTTCGGGCAGCCCGGAATCCGTGAATCCCAGCCAGCGCTGCTGGATGCCAAGCACCTTGGCCGCCTGGTCCATTTCCAGTCGGCGCGCCCCGGCCATGTCCCGCTTGGGATGCGGCTCGCCTTCCACGGCAGGGTTCTGGATGTCGCCGCGGGATCCGTCGGTGCAGGTGGCCACCATGACTTCCACTCCGGCTGCAGCGTACATGGCCATGGTCGCCGCGCCCTTGCTGGACTCGTCGTCCGGGTGCGCGTGAACAGCTAGCAGCCGCAGCGTTGCCGGGGTATGGGTGGACGCTGTCATCGGGGACGGCTCCTTATTCTTCTGCGGCTGTTGTGACGGCCACTGGACTGAACGGACTGCATGACTGGACGAACGGGATAGCTGTGCGAGGGAGGGGTGCTGACCCGGACCGGACGGCCACGGCCTGGAACCGAACTAAACTGGACTGGTGACTACCCAGGATCAGCCCGCCGTGTCCCCGCCTGCAGACACTAGCCTAGCCAATCGTTATGGCAGTAAAAAGCAGCCCCTCCCGCGTGCGGTCAAACGTGGCATCGCCATAGCGGCCCTGGCAGCCGGAGTGGGGTTTATGGCCTGGGTCTCCACGTCCTCAGCCGTTTCCGACGTGACGTTCAAGGACGTCGGTTTCAGCACGATTGATGCCACTGCGGCAGAGGTTGATTTCCAGGTCACCAGGGACCCGGGAACGGCCGTCAAGTGCGCCGTGAAGGCCCTCGACTCCAAGTTCGCCGTGGTGGGTTGGAAAGTGGTGGATATCCCGCCCGGAGACGCTAACGAAACGGCCGACGGCGGCAGGACAATTTCGCAGCGCGTGACCCTGCGGACGGAGTCCTTGTCCGTTTCCGGCGTCGTGGACGACTGCTGGATTCCGGGCGCCGGGACGTAGCACCATGTGATCTGTGCCCCATCCCGGTTGGGTATGTCCAGAGTTTTGATTACAATGGGTCAATACCTTTACCCCGCTGAGCTGGTTGCTGAGTTCCACAAGTGGCCACCATTGCGGGGTCTTTTGCATGTATGACCATTAGGAGAAGTCCGTGTCTACCACCAACAGCGCGCCTGCAGCCTGGCTCACCCAGGAAGCTTTTGACCGCCTGAAGGCAGAGCTGGACCACCTTTCCGGCCCTGGCCGTGCGGAGATTGTCCAGAAGATTGAAGCTGCCCGGCAAGAGGGCGACCTGAAGGAAAACGGCGGCTACCACGCTGCCAAGG
Source organism: Pseudarthrobacter lactosi (assembly GCF_055412785.1). NCBI lineage: Bacteria > Bacillati > Actinomycetota > Actinomycetes > Micrococcales > Micrococcaceae > Pseudarthrobacter > Pseudarthrobacter lactosi. The sequence goes on along the minus strand of NZ_JBVAYS010000002.1, from coordinate 449,599 downwards.
AAGAGCAGGGCAAGATCGAGGCCCGGATCCGCCAGCTGACCGCCCTTCTGCGCGATGCCCACGTAGGCGAATCCCCCGCTGACGACGGCATCGTCGAGCCCGGCATGCTCGTTGTGGCCCGGATCGCAGGCGACGAAGAAACCTTCCTGCTGGGATCCCGCGAAATCGCCGGCGACTCAGACCTGGACGTGTTCAGCGAGAAGTCACCCCTCGGCGCCGCAATCGTCGGCCACAAAGAGGGCGCGAAGCTCAGCTATACCGCGCCGAACGGCAAGGACATCACGGTGGAAATCATCTCTGCCAAGCCTTATGTAGGCTAAACGCGTCACACTGAACGCGCTCCAGGCCCAACAGGCCTGGCCAACGCCGGCTCCCCGTCAGGGGGCCGGCGTTTTTGCGTGCTTGGGGCTCAGCAACAGGGCAGCGACAACTCCTCCTGCCGCCCCGCCAAGATGCGCCTGCCAGGAGATGTAGCTTCCCATGATCGGCAACACACCCAGCAGGATGCCGCCGTAGACCATAAACAGCACCACGGCGAGCAGGATCTGCCGCCAGCTGTGGTTGAAGAAACCCCGCACCAGGAGGAAGGCGAACAACCCGAAAACCAGGCCGGAGGCGCCGACGGTGATGCCGCCGTCGCCAATCAGCCACACCGTCAGTCCGGAGCCCAGCCAGCTGAACCCCAGGGCCGTCAGGAACACCCGCGCGCCGGAGAGGAACACCAGGAAGCCGAAGACAATCAGCGGCAGGGCATTGGACAGCAGATGGTTCAGGTTGGCGTGCAGCAGCGGGAACGTCAGGATGTCCAGCAACCCGTCAGCGGACCGCGGCCGGAGCCCGAATGTCCGGTTCAGGGCGTGCAGGGTCAGCATGTTGAACAGTTCGATCACAAAGAGCACGGCCACAAAGCCGCCGGCCACCAACAGCCCGCCCTTCGCCCGCGAGGCTGTGGTTTCCCGGTTCCGCGGCTTTCCGTCCCCCATCGCGTCAAGCATGGCTGCTCCTAATGCACCACAATGGGCTGGAAGCCCTCAGCGCGGAGGGCGCCGAGGACCTGCTCACAATGTTCGTGGCCCTTGGTTTCCAGGTTCACGGTGATGGAAACGTCGCCCATGCTGATGGAACCACCAACACGGGTGTGGTCCAGGCCCGTGACATTCGCATCGTTTTCGGCGATGATGCGGGCGATGGTGGCCAGCGAGCCCGGCCGGTCATCAAGCATCATCCGAACTGTCATGTAGCGCCCGGCGGCGGACAGGCCCCGCTGAATGACTTTAAGCATCAGCATCGGATCAATGTTGCCGCCGGACAGGATTACGGCCGTGGTCCCGGGGTTTTCGATCTTGCCGTCCATCAAGGCGGCAACCCCCACTGCCCCGGCGGGTTCCACCACCATCTTGGCCCGCTCCAGCAGGAAGATCAGGGCCCGCGCGAGGGAATCTTCGCTGACGGTGACAACATCGTCCACGAGCTCGCGGATGATGCTGAAGGGCAGCTGTCCGGGCCGGCCCACGGCGATGCCGTCAGCCATGGTGGACACTTTCTTTAGCGGAACCAGTGCGTCGGCGGCGAGTGACGGCGGATATGCCGCAGCGTTTTCGGCCTGGACGCCGATGATGCGGATTTCCCGCCCAAGTTCCCTGGCCCGGGCCTTGACGGCTACAGCGACTCCGGCCAACAGCCCGCCGCCGCCCACACCCATCAGGATGGTGTCCACGTTGGGGATCTGCTCGAGAATCTCCAAGCCGATGGTTCCCTGGCCGGACACCACATCCACGTTGTCAAAGGGGTGCACAAACACCATGCCGGATTCGTCGGCGTAGCGCTGCGCCTCGGCGAGGGCCTCATCCACGTTGTGGCCGTGGAGGATGACTTCTGCGCCGTGGCTGCGGGTGGCCGCCAGTTTCGGAAGGGCTACGCCCAGCGGCATGTAGATGCGGGCTTTGATGCCCAGGCTCTTGGCAGCCACGGCCACGCCCTGGGCATGGTTGCCGGCTGACGCGGCCACAACACCGCGTTTTTTCTCCTCAGCCGAGAGCTTGGCCATGCGGACGTAGGCACCGCGGACCTTGAAGGAGCCGGCCCGCTGCAGGTTTTCGCACTTGAAGAAGACGTCGCCGCCTACCATCCCGCCCAGCGCCCGTGACGATTCCACCGGGGTCCGCATGATAATCCCCTCGAGCAGCTTCTGCGCCTCCAGGACATCGTCCAGCGTGACGGGAAGGGTTTCAAGGGTGTTCACGGACTTACTCTCCTTGGGTGGATACGGCTCCGGCGCCTTGGCTCAGGCCTGGGCGTCCGGATTGGCTGCTTCTGTGCTGGCTGCGGCGTCCTTGCCGCGCTTGGGCCTGCCGCCCGGCAACCGGACATCCCTGATGGAGTCATCATGGTCCGGGCCTGGCGTCACTGACCCTCCGGGGGTTGCCAGCACCTGTTCATGTTCCCACGTTCTGGCCGCGATGTAGCGAATCGCGGAGTTTGCTACGGCGAGGATGGGCACTGAGAACAGCGCGCCGGGGATACCCGCAAGGTACGAACCCGCCGCCACCGAGAGGATGACCGCCACCGGATGCAGGGACACTGCCTTGCCCATCACGAGGGGTTGCAGGATGTGGCTCTCCAGCTGCTGGACCAGCAGGACGATACCCAGCATGATCAGGGCGTTGACCGGCCCATTGGCCACCAGGGCCAGGAGCACGGCGACGGCCCCGGTCACCAAGGCACCGACCACCGGGATAAAGGAACCGATGAACACGAGCACACTCAGCGGCAGGGCCAGCGGCACCCCGATGATGGCTGCGCCGGCGCCGATCCCTACGGCGTCAACAAACGCAACAAACATCTGGATCCGTGCGTAGCTGACCATGGAAGCCCAACCCTTGCGGCCGGCACCCCAGGTTGCCGCACGCGCTTTTTTCGGGAGGAGGCGGACCAGGAACGCCCAGATCCTGTCGCCTTCGAGCAGGAAAAAGATCAGGATGAACAGGGCCAGCACCAATCCCGCGGCGAAGTGTCCCGCGGTGCTGCCGAAGGACAATGCACCGCTGAGGATGCTACTGCTGTTGTCCTGGAGTGCGGTGGATGCTTCCTTGAGGTACTGGTCGATCTGGTCGGCCGTGAGGTGCAGGGGTCCGTCGGCCAGCCAGTCCTGGACCTGCTTCACACCCGTCAGCGCCTGGGACCACAATTCGCCAAAGCCTGAAGCCAACTGGCGTCCCACCAAGGCGAGGGCGCCAACAATCACCCCGATGAACCCCACCACCGTAATGGCCACCGCGGCGCCGTTTGGCAGGCGCCTGCTCCGCAGCCAGCGCACCACGGGGCTCAGCAGCCCGGCCAGCAGTGCGGCCACCATGACGGGGATAATCAGCAAGGTGATCCGGCTGAGCAACCAGATCAGGGCACCGGCCATCAAAAGAATGAGGCCCAGCCGCCAGGCCCACGACGCAGCGATCCGGATACCGTACGGAATGTCCTGCTCAATCTCCCGGTCTGCACGCGCACTGGCTGGGCCGACAGTTTCCACCGGCCGGACCGTATCGGGTGCAGTGCCTGTGGGTGTTGAAGCGGGTGGGGTGGCGTCCTCGGCTGGCGTCATAGCCTAATACTTCCTCAGCACCGCCCCTTATGCGAAACGGCTACCCGGCCTCGCCCAGCACAGCTTCGATCCCCCAGGCCATCGTGAACGCTTCCCCGGCCGGGAGCCAGCGCAACCCGTCACCGGAGTTGAAGGCGTTGGCCGGACCGGTCATGGGTTCGATGGCCACCGCCTTGGGCCTGCCGGGCAGTTCAGTTGTCACAAAGATGTGGACGTAGCCGCAGGATTCGTCCTGCCACAAGGTGACGCTGCGGCCGTCAGGTGCGCTGAGCACATGGCGGGCCGCCCCGCCGTCGAACGTCAGGTCAGTCAGGGCGACGTCGACCTCGAGGTCCCCCAGCCGTTGGCCGCTGCGGAAGTCGCTGTCCCCGCTGACGGGCTCCGCGCTGCGGGGGATCAGGCGTTCGTCCGCCACCAGGCGGGTGCCGGCGACGACGGTCAGGGTCAGCTGGTCAACGTCTGCGTCGCCCAGCCGCAGGTATGGGTGGGCACCCAGGACGAACGGTGCCGGGGCACTGGAGTCGTTGACCAGCGTCTGCCGGACTTCCAGGCCAAGGTTCTCAGCGAGAAGGTACTGGACGCGGTGCCGCACCAGGAAGGGGTAGCCATGCTGCGGGTAGACAGTCGCCTCGAGGGTCACTGAGTACTGCGATTCATCAACCAGGCTGTAGGCGGAGTTGCGGAGCAGTCCGTGGCTGGCGTTGTTCCGTGAAACCTCGGTGATGTCCAGCTGCTGCTTCTTTCCATCGAGGTACCAGACCCCGTCCTCCACCCTGTTTGCCCAGGGCGCGAGGGTGATCCCGGCGGCGCCGGGGGAAATCTCGGCGTCCCCATAGGTCTCTGTGAGCAGGACACCGGCACGGCTGTACAGCCGCAGGCCTGCCGCCAGCTCAGTCACAACGGCCAGCGCGTCACCCCTGCGGAGTTCGTACTGCCGGCCGGTGGCGTAGGTCTGGAATCCGGCGGGAATGCCCGCGGCTGGGGCTGCACTCGAAGTCATGAGCACCACCGTAACAGGGGGCACGGCCAGCCTGCCATTGCCACAAATGTTATCTTTTGTGTGAAACTATTCTTTTTTGAGCGAAATATGGAATAATCGAGGCAACGCCCGCCGCCTGCCGGCACCAGCACACAAAGGACCCCCGCCATGACAGGTATAACCGCCACCACGCTCGCCGATGGCCGGGAGCTGATCTACTTCGATGACCTCGCAACCGCCCAGCCCCGCCCAGTGTCCACCACCACCGATCACCGGCCTCTGCCGGAGCGCGGTGAGCCTGGCGAAGTCCGGTTCGATGCCCTCACAGACGAATGGGTGGCCGTCGCGGCCCACCGGCAGTCCCGCACGCACCTTCCGCCCGCCGACCAGTGCCCCATCTGCCCCACCACGCCGAACAACCCCTCCGAGATCCCCGCGCCCGACTACGACGTTGTGGTGTTTGAAAACCGCTTCCCATCGCTGGGTCCGGCAGTGGGACCCGTGCCGTCCGCGCCGGCCTGGGGCACCACGGGGCCCGCCTACGGACGCTGCGAAGTAGTGGCATTCACGCCCGAGCACACGGGATCCTTCAGCAGCCTGAGTGAGGCACGCGCCCGGACTGTTGTAGAGGCGTGGGCGCACCGCACCGAAGCCCTCAGCAAACTGCCGGGGATCAAGCAGGTGTTCCCGTTCGAAAACCGCGGAGCTGACATCGGCGTCACACTTCACCACCCGCACGGCCAGATCTATGCGTACCCTTACGTCACACCCCGCGCTGGGGTCATCGGAGCGGCGGCACGCAAGTTCTATGATGGGTCCGACGGGCGCCAGACGCTCACTGGATCGCTGCTGCAGGCAGAACGGGAGGACGGGAGCAGAATGGTGATGGAGGGCGAAAATTTCAGCGCCTACGTGCCGTTTGCTGCCCGCTGGCCGCTCGAGATCCACCTGGTGCCGCACCGGCAGGTACCTGACCTGGCCGCCTTGAGCGGGGAGGAAAGGGACGAACTGGCGCATGTCTACCTTGACCTGCTCAAACGGCTCGATGCGCTGTATCCGACGCCAACACCGTACATTTCAGCCTGGCACCAGGCACCTCTCGACGACGTCCTGCGCCCCGCCAGCTACCTGCATCTCCAGCTGACATCGCCCCGCCGGGCAGCGGACAAGCTCAAGTTCCTGGCCGGCTCCGAGGCCGCCATGGGCGCCTTCATCAACGACACCACCCCGGAAAGCGTCGCGGAGCGGCTCCGTGCCGTAGTGGTGCCGGCGTCCAGCCACTCCCCTGCCCCAACTTCCCCCGCCCCGCTGGGGGCACTGCCTGAAGGAGCACACGCGTGAGCGCCTCCCCTGACCCATTAACTGCCCCGCTGGCCAGCCCGCCGGAACCCGGCACGGCCGATCTGGTCGCCCGCTTCGAGCAGGCGTTCGGCAGGCTGCCCGACGGCGTCTGGCAGGCACCGGGACGCGTTAACCTCATCGGCGAGCACACCGACTACAACGAGGGTTTTGTGCTCCCGTTCGCGATCGACAAGACCGCGCGGGTGGCTGTCGGAGTCCGCGCGGACTCCACGGTCAGGCTCCTGTCCACTTACGGTGACCACGGTATGGTCAGCGCCGACCTCGGCTCCTTGGCTGCGGCTTCCGCCAAGGGCTGGACGAAGTATCCGCTCGGTGTGATGTGGGCATTGCAGCAGCAGGGCATCACCGTTCCCGGGGTGGATCTGCTGCTGGATTCCAACGTCCCCCTGGGTGCCGGCCTGTCCTCGTCGCACGCAATCGAGTGCGCAGTCATCTCGGCGCTCAACGACCTGACGGGCGCAGGGCTGGAGGCGGAGGAGATGGTCCTGACCACGCAGCGCGCTGAGAATGATTTTGTCGGCGCACCCACAGGCATCATGGACCAGTCAGCGTCGCTGCGGGGATCAAAGGGGCACGCCGTGTTCCTGGACTGCCGCGACCAAAGTGTTCAGCTGGTTCCCTTCGAAGCAGAACCCGCGGGACTGGTGATGCTGGTGATCGACACCAAGGTCTCCCACTCACACTCCGACGGCGGCTACGCCTCGCGCCGTGCGTCCTGCGAACTGGGCGCCGAGGTCATGGGCGTCAAGGCACTGCGTGACGTCCGGTTGGAGGACCTGGAAGAAGCCGCCGGCCTCCTGGACGAGGTCACGTACCGGCGCGTGCGCCATATCGTGACCGAAAACGACCGCGTGCTGCAGACCGTGGAGCTGCTGGCCAGTGCGGGCCCGGGTTCCATCGGTGCCCTGCTGGACGCCAGCCATGCTTCCATGCGGGACGACTTTGAAATCTCCTGCCCGGAGCTGGATCTGGCGGTCTCCACTTCGCGCGCCAACGGAGCAATCGGCGCCCGGATGACCGGCGGCGGCTTCGGCGGTGCAGCGATTGCGCTCACCCCGGTGACATCGGAGCAGCAGGTGCGCGCCGCCGTCGTGCGTGCATTCTCGGAGGCGGGCTATACAGCACCTGACATTTTCACCGTGACCCCGGCGGCTGGAGCCATGCGTATTTCCTAGCGCGGATACACGCAAAAGAGGGCCCCACCTGATGCGAAATGCATCGGCGGGGCCCTCTTCTATTTGGTCGAAATTACGACGGCGGAGGCCAGGTTCTGCTGTCAGTCCTCGCCGCGGAGGATGGCCAGGACGCGGATGATCTCCACGTAGAGCCAGACCAGGGTGACCGTCAGTCCGAAGGCTGCGGTCCACGAGAAGCGCTGCGGTGCACCGCTCTGCACACCTGCTTCGATGCTCGTGAAGTCCATCACCAGGGAGAACGCGGCCAGGCCGATGGCCAGGATGCCGATGACAACACCAATAATGCCGCTGCGCATTCCGAACATTCCAGTCTGCAGGCCCGTCATCATCATCACGAGGTTGACCACGGAGAACAGGCCATAACCCACCATGGCGATCATGAAGAACTTCATGGCCTTGGGCGAGGCACGCACCTTGCCGCTCTTGAACAGGAGCAGCGTCACGGTGAACACAGACAGCGTACCGATGACAGCCTGCAGGCCGACGCCCGGGTACATCAGGTCGAGCACGCGGGTGAGTCCGCCGAGGAACAGGCCTTCGAGCCCGGCGTAGGCCAGGATCAGGGCGGGTGACGGCTGCTTCTTGAACGTGTTGACCATCGCCAGGACGAAGCCGCCCAGTGCGCCGACGATCATCAGGATGCTGGCCAGCCCCATGCTGACGAACATCGTCACTGCGGCGCCTGCCAACAGGACGCCAAGGCAGGCAGCTGTCTTGACGATGACGTCGTCATACGTCATCCGGCCGGTGTCCGCGGGGCCTGCAGCCGGCTGGTTGTACATCTGGCGTAGCTGCTCATCGGTCATGTTCTGCTGCTGGCCCCGACCGTTCTGGGGATCCATGACCTGGCCGGGAGCCCGCTGGCTGTAAGGCTGCTGGCCATACTGGGCCTGACCGTAGGGTGCCTGCGGGACACGCGGTGCCTGCGTTGCTCCACGGAAATTCTTTCCGTTGAAGATCGGGTTTCCGCCAAGTGCCATTGCTGGTGTCCTCCAAGTAAAGGGTTGAGTCGCGAATTAAGAACCACGCTACCAATATCTACGCGCTCACGCCCCAATAAGTTCCCCGGCCCATGGTGCCGAAACGCAACCGTGATGCATCCGCAGGGACAGTCGCCCGCCCCGCGGGCCGCGCGCAAGCCACGACGTCGCCTGAGGAATACCGTTGATCAACAGAAGTTGATTCGCGAACACTTCGCCAGGGCGCCTTAGCTGTAATGCAGTTGTTATGCGATTGCTACCGGACGGCCTCCTCTTACCCTAAAATTTGCCCCTGACGAGCTGTAACATAAACCACACACGGTGACGGATATCACAATCAGGCCCCCAACCTGGAAAAACACACCACCATCCGTCCCGTGACGTTTGCAGCGGTTGCAATGGCGCACCCCTGGCCACCCCACCCAAGTGGAGGATTTGAACTTGAGAAGTACACCCAAAGGCTTGCCGCACAGACGGCCGGGCGGATTGCTGAGAATGATAGGGGCCCTCTTTGCCTCTGTCGTGGCAATACTGCTCGTCGTTGCCCCCGCATCACAGGCCACTTCGCCGTCTCCGACACCATCCCCGTCGATTACGACCTTCCAGAACAACATCAGCGGCTTCCTACGGGATGACGCTCGCGCCCCCATCGCCGACGTGACCATAACCGCCAGGAGCGGGGACTTCGAAGGGACCGCCAAATCCGTGGCCAACGGGTCCTGGAGCATTGGCGTCCCGGTCCAAGGCACTTATGAGATCGAGCTGGACGAATCGACCCTGCCAGAGGGCATCAAGCTCGCGGACGGCCAGGAAAACCCCCGCAGCGTAACGTTCAGCCAGACCTCTAACCTCTCCGTGATTTTCGCCTTCGGTAAGGGGATCGTGGTCCAGCAGCAGGACTTCGGCCAGAACCTCCTCAACCGGCTCGTAGCGGGATTGAGCTTTGGGCTCTTGCTGGCGCTGGCGTCCGTGGGGCTTTCCCTGATCTTCGGAACCACGGGGCTGACTAACTTCGCCCACGGGGAAATGGTCACCCTCGGCGCTGTGCTGGTGTTCGGCTTCAACGCTATCGGCCTTCCCTTCTGGCTGGCGTTGATCCTCTCGCTCCTCGGCGGCGGCCTCTTCGGCTATGTCCAGGACGCCGGACTCTGGAAGCCGCTTCGCCGCCGCGGAACCGGCCTGGTGCCCATGATGATCGTCAGCATCGGACTCGCCCTCGCCGTCCGGTACGTCATCCAGTTCTACTTTGGCGGCGCCACACAGCAGCTGCCGTTTGCCCAGAGCACCGAGATTCAACTGGGTCCGGTGTCAATCTCCCCCAATAATCTCTGGTCCCTCGTCATCAGCGCTGTCGTGATCGCACTGATCGGAATCGTCCTCTTGAAAACCCGGCTGGGCAAAGCCACCCGCGCGGTGGCCGACAACCCCGCCTTGGCGGCTGCCTCCGGCATCGACGTCGATTCCGTCATCCGGATTGTCTGGGTTACCGGCGGCATGCTGGCCTCCCTCGGCGGAATCCTTTGGGCCTACTACCGGCCCGGTGTGACCTTCGACATGGGTTCGCAGATCCTGCTGCTCATCTTCGCCGGTGTGACCCTCGGCGGCCTCGGCACCGTCTTTGGCGCCCTCATCGGATCCATCATCGTCGGCATCTTCGTAGAGCTGACCACCGTTTTCGGCCTCGCTGCCGACCTCAAGTATGTGGGAGCACTGTTCATCATGATCGTTGTCCTCTTGTTCCGGCCCCAGGGCATCCTGGGTCGTCGCGAGCGCGTGGGTTAGGAGACAGCCATGGACTTCGGATTCATTCTCTCCAGCGCTGCCGGCGAACTCTTCAGCCCGACCACCGCGGCCTACGCACTTGCTGCCCTCGGACTGGCCGTCCACTTCGGCTATTCAGGCCTGCTGAACTTTGGCCAGGCCGGGTTTATGGCGGTAGGTGCCTACGGCTTCGCCATCTCGACGCTCACATTCGGTGTGCCCTTCTTTGTGGGACTGCTCATCGCCGTGATCTGTTCCGCCATCTTCGCCCTACTGCTCGGCATCCCCACCCTGCGGCTGCGAGCTGACTACCTGGCAATAGTCACGATCGCGGCCGCGGAAATCGTCCGCTACATCGTCACCACCAATCAGCTGACCGCGGTCACAGGGTCAGCAAACGGACTGGCCGCCTTCGAAGGCAGCTTCTATGCCATGAACCCGTTCCCGGCGGGTTCGTACGCTGGCATGAACAACCGGGACTTCTTCATCCGCGTTGTTGGCTGGGGTCTGGTCATCATCTGCTGCACCCTGGTGTGGCTGCTGATGAGGAGCCCCTGGGGCCGCGTACTCAAGGGCATCCGCGAGGACGAAAACGCGGTCCGGTCCCTGGGCAAGAACGTGTACGCCTACAAGATGCAGGCCCTTGTCATCGGTGGCGTGCTCGGCGCCCTGGCGGGCATGATCTTTACGCTCCCCCGTGGCGCGGTCCAGCCGGCCAACTACGGCACCGAACTGACGTTCTTCCTCTACACCTGCCTGCTGCTCGGCGGCCTCGGCACGGTGTTGGGACCCGTCATCGGCGCGATGATCTTCTGGGTAGTGCTGTCCCTAACACAGGGCATCCTGTACGGCCTGATCGAATCCGGCGCAGTCACCTGGCTGAACACAGTCCAGGCCGGCCAGCTGCGTTACATCCTTGTGGGTGTCGCACTGATGCTGCTGATGATCTTCAGGCCCCAGGGCGTCTTCGGCAACAAGAAGGAGCTGGCGTTCGCATGAGCACGCAAAGCGAAGAACCCCGTCCGTCGGAGGAAATTGACTACATGACGGACACGCGTCCGATCGCCGCCGGGGACACCGCTCCCGGCTGCAAGAAACGCGATCCGATCGTGGTGGCGGAAAACGTCACCCGCAGCTTCGGCGGCATCAACGCCGTCGACGTCGAATACCTGGAGATCCCGCGGCACAAGATCACAGCGCTGATCGGCCCGAACGGTGCAGGCAAGACCACCCTCTTCAATCTGCTGACCGGATTCGATATGCCGAACTCCGGCAAATGGCAGTTCGAAGGCAACAGCCTTGCAGGGGTTTCACCCTACAAAGTGGCACGGATGGGGATGGTGAGGACCTTCCAGTTGACCAAGGTCATGGGAAAACTCACCGTCATGGAGAACATGCGGCTCGGCGGCTCGGAACAGCCCGGTGAGCGCCTCTCCAAAGCCCTGTTCAAGGGCCTCTGGGGCGGACGGGAGAAGGAGATCACTGCCCAGGCGAACGTCCTGCTTGAGAAGTTCAAGCTGGACGCCAAGAAGGACGACTACGCCGCCTCGCTTTCCGGAGGCCAACGTAAACTACTGGAAATGGCACGTTCACTGATGGTCAGGCCCAAGCTGGTCATGCTGGACGAGCCCATGGCAGGCGTCAACCCGGCGCTGACCCAGTCCCTCCTGGACCACATCAAGAACCTCAAGGCCGAAGGCATGACCGTGCTTTTTGTGGAGCACGACATGAACATGGTGCGCCATATTGCCGATTGGGTGGTGGTGATGGCGGAAGGAAGGATCGTTGCCGAGGGCCCTCCTGGCGAGGTTATGAAGAATCCAGCAGTCATCGATGCGTATCTGGGAGCCCATCACGACGTTGACCTTGGCGACGCTGAGGGCATCAAGGAACTCGCAGCCGAGCTGGTGGCCGACGAAGAATCGATTGTCGGTACTGAGAACGCGGGCATCATCGCCATCGACGTCGTCGCAGAATCAGACAAGGCCCGCCACGAGAAGAAGGACAGCGAATGAGTGCCACGAGCGCGGCTCCGGCCGCAAGCACCGCAGGCTCCCAGGAATCCGTAGTTAAGGTGACGGACCTGATCGCTGGGTACCTTCCGGGTGTAAACATCCTGAACGGCTGCAGCATAGAAGCCCGCAAGGGTGAACTGATCGGCATAATTGGCCCTAACGGCGCCGGCAAATCGACGCTCCTCAAGGCCATGTTTGGTCTGGTCAAAGTCCATTCGGGCACCGTTGTGGTTCGCGGCCAGGACATCACCGGGTTGAAGGCCAACAAGCTGGTGACGAAGGGCGTGGGATTCGTCCCACAGAACAACAATGTGTTCGCCGCGTTGACCATCGAAGAGAACATGCAGATGGGCATGTTCCAGCGCCCCAAGGACTTCGCCGAGCGGTTTGATTTTGTGACCAGCCTGTTTCCCGAGCTCGGCAAGCGCCGGGCCCAGCGGGCAGGGTCGCTGTCCGGCGGCGAACGCCAGATGGTGGCCATGGGCCGCGCGCTGATGATGGAACCCGCAGTTCTGCTCCTTGATGAGCCCTCCGCAGGCCTCTCCCCCGTCAAGCAGGACGAAACCTTCCTGCGGGTGCACGAGATCAACCGGGCAGGGGTTTCCGTGATCATGGTGGAACAGAATGCCCGCCGTTGCCTCCAGATCTGCGACCGCGCTTACGTGCTGGACCAAGGCAGGGACGCTTACACCGGAACCGGGCGGGAACTGATGAAGGACCCAAAGGTGATCCAGCTCTACCTGGGCACCTTGGCGGACGAGGTCTAAGCCGCCTCCGTCGAGCCACCGTCCAGGAGCTGCACAAGGGCCGTCACCGTCAGGTGGCGGCCCTTCTGCGTGGCTGGCATGGTTCCCCGGTCAATGGTGCTTTCACAAGCACCTGCCTCCGTCGCCCTCAGCGTTTGCCGCACCCCTTCGCGCACCAAAAAAGAACCCCCGCCCGGTGCAATCCGGGCGGGGGTTCTTTGTGCAGGAAGCGGCTTTACAGCTTGCCGAATTCTTCCTTGGACGGTGCGTACTTGTTGTCGTCCTGGTACTCGTAGATGCCGATGTAGGCTTCCGTCGGGTCACCGGCGTCGGAGAAGGTCACCGGACCCGACTGGCCGTCGTAGTCGATGTCCTTGCCGTTGCGGAGCAGCGTGACGCAGGAAGCGAAGTCGGTGCACTTCTCACCCGACTCCGAGACTGCCTTGAGCTGCTTGGCAATTTCAACGCCGCTGGTGCTCTTCGCGGCTTCAGTGGCAAGGGCGATCAGGTTCACGGCGTCGTAGGATTCCCCTGCGTAGCTGTAGTCCTTCAGCGCCGGATCAATGGTCAGCAGCTTCTTCTTGAACGCATCCTTGGCGAACGTGCCTGGGATGGTTCCCTGGGCGCCCTTCAAGGTCCCGGCCTGGAAGTCCTTACTGTAGTCGGAGGTGTTGCCGTCCACGAGGAACATCTGGGTGGGCTTGACGCCCTTGCCCGTCATCAGCGGCACGATGCTCTTGGCCTGGTCAAACGTGATCAGGGCAATTGCGTCGGGCTTGGCCGCGATGACCTTGTCCACCTGGCTGCTGAACTGGGAGTCACCCTCGTTGAACAACTCTTCCGCAACCACCTTGCCACCAGCCGCTTCGAAGGCGGACTTGACGTTCTTGGCAAGGCCGGTTCCGTAGGCGTCGTTAAGTACGATCATGCCCACCGTCTGTGCACCACAGGTGGCCATGTAGTTGCCCAGGACCTTACCCTGCAGGACATCTGAGGGTGCTGTGCGCCAGTAGAGGCCCTTGTCATCCCAAGTGGTGAAGTCCGGGGAGGTGTTGGCCGGCGAGAACTGGATTACACCGGCACCGGTGATCTGGTTGATGACCGTCTTGGAGACACCGGATGACGCGGCGCCGATGATGGCGCTGACGCCCTGGCCGAGGAGGGCGCTGGTGGACTGCGTGGCGATATCTGTCTTGGTGTCGCCGGAGTCGCGGTGGATCACTTCCACAGGCTTGCCCAGGACACCTCCGGCATCATTGACTTCCTTGACGCCAAGGTTGACACCCGCGATCTCGGGCGGGCCGAGGAACGCCAGGGAGCCGGTGGTGGGGAGCAAGGAACCCAACTTGAGCGGCGTTTCCGTGACGGTGGTTGCAGCCGGAACAGCGCCGCCGGCGCTGGCCTGTGCTGTGCTTCCGGGAGCCGCGCCGGGAGCGGGGCAGGAGATCCCAGTTGCTGACGTGGTGGTTTCTGTCGAGCTCGGGGTGGAGGTACCACCACAGGCTGTAACCAGAAAGGCGACGCCGACGCTAAGCGCTGTGAGCTTGGCAAGACGGGGTGCCGCCGGGGAAAGTGAAATCATTGACAATCTCCTGGATCGAAAGGTGCGAACGGCCTTTGACGCGGATGATCAGGTGTTCCTGATTTAACTTCAAGCTAATGCAAATCCTCGGAGGATATAAGTGACTGAGGTCACATCCTTATAACAGTCGTTGCATATGCGGAATCAACGGCGGCAGTGCTCCGTCAGCGGTCATGCGGGAGCCCGCAAGGTGCCACGGGGGATAAATTTGTACCCCAGGTGGGACTCGAACCCACAACACGCGGATTTTAAGTCCGCTGCCTCTGCCAATTGGGCTACTGGGGCGCCCGGTCCATGGTATCCCGTCAGACGCCCGCAAGCGGCGCGGCGTACCGGAACGTCCCGTGGACCCCGCCGGGCCAGACTGCCAGCGGGAGCAGCTGGAAGTGGTCACCCCAGGCTTCGTCGGGCGGCAGGACACCAAAGGATGCGGCCGGGACAAAGCCAAAGCGCGGGTAGTATTCCGGGCTGCCCAGCAACGCAATCCCACCCTCCCCGGCCGCGTTGGCCCGGGCAATCGTGTCATTCATGAGGGCGCTGCCGATCCCATGGCGCTGCAGCCTGGGTGTCACGCCGATGGGCCCGAGCCCCAGCAACCCGAAGTCGCCCACCCAGCCCCGCGTGCTGATGACATGGCCGACGATTTCGTCGTCGAGCACCGCCACCACGCTGAATGCGGGCAGATAGTCGTCGCACTCGAAGAGCTGGCGGAGCACTTCCACCTCCGCAGGCTCCCCGTCCACCGGCAGGCCTGTGACCGGCGAGACTGCGAACGCATCGGCCGTCAACGCCAGGATCTTGTCCCTGTCCGCAGCCGTCTCGTTCCGGAGCACCAACTCGGGCCGTGGCACGTGCCGGCTGGCCGCTGACAGCTCGGCGAGTGCTTCGACGGCGCGTGGTGCGTCCGCCACCGGCACGAGCAGGTGGTCGTGGTGGAAGCCGGCCAGCACATTACAGCTGATCCTGGCCTCGGTCAGGGCTTTCCCGACGGCGGCGGTCAATCCTACAGCTTCCAGCGCAGAGTGCACCTCCAGGGTGATCCACGCCGCCACAAAGTCGTAGTGCAGCCCCAGGCTGTCCGCCCTCTCCCGCGGCAGGACCACAGTCAGGCCCTCGGCCTCGCGCACGGCAGCTTCGATGCCGGGCTCGAGCGGCCTGCCGTGCGGCCACAGGACGTAGACGTACTCCCCCTCCCGCAGTACCGGTTTCAGTGTTGCCAGCAGGGTCTGGAGGTTATTTTCGCCAGTCATGCTGACAGTCTAGAAGGGACTCACGGCGGGATACACAAAACGGCGGCCATCCCCGCATGGGGACAGCCGCCGTCGGGCGTTACAAATGCTGGGTCAGGACGCCGCTGCTACTTGGCGTCCGCCGTGACCGACTGCTTGGGGTCCACGCTGGTGGCCTCCGCAGAGCCCGGCTTTGCCGCTCCAGCGGATGCCTCCGGCGTGCTGGCCGCCGGAGCAGGCGCAGCCGCTGCAGGCTTGGGCGCCGGCGTGGCAGCAGCCACGAAGGCGCCGCGCGGGTTATCGAGATCGATCAGCTGGGTGGTGTCGCGGCCCATGAAGAACGCGAGGATCCAACCCATGATGACGCGGACCTTGCGCTCCATGGTGGGCATGGCCATGCCGTGGTAGCCGCGGTGTGCCAGCCAGGCGAGCGGGCCCTTGAGGCCGATGCGGCCCACGAGGTTGATGTTGGCGACGCCCTTCCACTCGCCGAAGCCGGCCACAGCACCCAGGTTCTTGTGCTTGTAGTCCTTCAGCGGCTTGTCCCAGCGCGAAGCCCACAGGTTCTTGGCGAGGCGCTTGGCCTGGCGCAGTGCGTGCTGGGCATTCGGGACGCAGGTGCCGTCCGGCAGCCCGCTGCCCGTGAGGTCCGGCACTGCGGCGATGTCGCCGGCAGCCCAGGCGTTGTCGATGATGCCTTCATCGCCGGCAATGCGCAGGTCCGGCAGGACGCGGACGCGGCCACGCGGTTCCAGCGGGAAATCGGAGGAGCGGATCATCGGGTTGGCCTGCACACCGGCAGTCCAGACGAGTGTGTCGGCTTCGAATTCCTGGGCCAAGGACTTGTCCGGGAGGTTGATGAGCTTCAGGGAACCCTCAGCGCTGTCCAGGGAGGTGTTAAGCAGGACCTCGATGCCGCGGCTGCGGAGGTGCTCCACAACCCATTCGGCCTGCGGTGCCGTGACCTCGGGCATGATGCGGCCCATGGCTTCAACCAGGACGAAGCGTACTTCTTCCTGGCGGATGCGGGGGTTGTTCTTGACCGCGGCGCGGGCCAGGTCTTCCATTTCGGTGATGCACTCGATGCCGGCGAAGCCGCCACCAACAACCACGAAGGTCAGTGCCTTGGCGCGAGCAGCCGGATCCGTGATGGTGGACGCCGCCTCGATGCGCTCCAGCACCTTGTTGCGAAGGGCCACAGCCTCTTCGATGGTCTTCAGGCCAATGCCCTTATCCGCCAGGCCCTTAATGGGGAATGTGCGGGTGATGGCGCCTGCGGCCACCACGATGTCGAAGTAGGGGATCTCGATGTGCTCTCCGCCGTCCGCGGGCGCCACCACGGCGGTGCGGTTGGCGTGGTCGATCGAGGTGACGCTGCCCTGGATGAGTTCAGTCTGCTTCAGGTGCTGGCGGTGCGAGACCACTGCGTGGCGGGCCTCGATGTTGCCGCCGGCCACTTCCGGCAGGAAGGGCTGGTAAGTCATGTAGGGCAGTGGATCCACGAGGGTGACGATGCCACCGGCATTCGCGATCTTCTTCTGCAGTTTGAGTGCTACGTACAGGCCGACGTATCCGCCGCCGACGACGAGTACCCGGGGACGGTCCTGGAGCTCTGGGGTGGTTGCCATGATTTAAGGATACAACAGTTTGTGAAAATCTTCACTAACTACGTTTTGCCGCCGGAATCAACGGTTTGGAAGGCTCCGGTATCGGGTTCTTCGCGCGCCGTTCCTGGGTTTCGGGCCGCCCGGCGCAGCTGGATGACGGCCGCTGCGATGATCGCCAGGAAGAGTGCCACTGAACCGATCACGACGGCGGCGCCAACGGCACTGTCACGCTGTGAAGGCGCCTTCGCCGCGGGCACAGTGGGCTCGGGCAGTGTGGGAACGGCGCTGGCCACTTCGTCGGTGGGCACCGGCGCCGGCGCACCAAGATTGCCCCTGCGGTGTACCCGGATCCAGTCCGAGATGGAGCCGAGCGGGTTGGCGGCGACTTCCGGGACGGAGTCCTTCAGGGCAGCCTCGGCGTTCAGCACGCCAAAGCCGTACAGTGGGTCTTTGCCGGCTGGACCGGCATCCTTGGCTGTGCTGACGATCCGGTTGATGACCTGTTTGGCGCTCATCTCCGGCCATTTGGAACGGATGAGTGCGGCCACGCCGGCAACGATCGGGGCAGCTCCGGACGTTCCCGCCCATTCTGCGTAGCCTCCGCCGGGCATCCCGCCCAGCAGGTTTTCAGCCGGGGCCGCCACTCCGATGCTGATCCCCTGGGAGGACGAGTCGACGCTGGCTATGCCCTTGCGGTCCAGGCCCGCGACGGTGAGGACGCCGGGGATGGTGGCGGGTGCGCCGACCTGGAGGTTGCCGCCCACGCGGTTGCCTGCCGCGGCCACGATCACCACATCTTTCTGCTCGGCATAGAGGAATGCCGCATCCCAGCTCTGGGGCCACTGCGGTGTGGCGCTGCCCAGTGAAATGTTGATGACTTTGGCCCCGTTATCCACTGCCCACCGGACAGCTTCCGGGATCTGGTCCTGATCGCTCTTGCCTGCGGGGTTGGCGGAGCCGAGCCACGTTGACACGGACAGGATCTCAGCTTCAGGAGCCACGCCAATCATGCCGTCCGGACCGCTGGCCGGAGCCTTGCCGGGACTCGGCGAAGCAGTGGCGCCGGCGGGCTGGTGTCCGCGCCCGGCCAGTATGGTCGCTACCAGGGTCCCGTGTTCGGGCTTCACCCCCAGGCTTTTCTGCCCGTTGGGAGTGCCGGCCCCGGACACGTCGAAGCCTCCGGTGACGGCGCCTTTCAGGTCAGGGTGCTGGGCATCCACGCCGCTGTCGATCACGGCGATCTTGACACCGGCGCCCTTGGAAACCTCCCAGGCCTTGGTAATTCCGGATTCGCCAAGCCAGTACTGTTTGTCCCGGTCAGCGTCGGCAGTGGCCGCAGGCGCCAGGGTAAGCCCGGCGGCCAGGCTGACGCCTGCCAGGGTCATCGCCAGGAGAGCTGACGCGGCCCGGCGGAACCGTGCGGTTGCTCTGGTCATGTGGGTTCCCATACGTGGTTGGCTACTGGCCTGGTTAGTGGATGCTCAGGGCAATTCCGTCAAGAATATCGTGTTCGCTGGCGGTGGCAGTCACTATCCGGCCCGCGGTGATTTCATTCAGCCGTTCGAGGATGCGCCGCCACACCAGCCCTCCGGCGCCCATCACGTCGACCCGGCCGGGGTGCATATACGCCAGTTCCGCACGTTCTCCCCTGGTCATGTGGAGGAGGTCGGTGGCGGCTTCGGTGATGGTGCCAAGGGACAGTTCCGCCCCGTGGATGGCCGCCGGCGAATACGCCGGAAGCCGGAGGGCGTGGGCGGTGATGGTAGTGATCGAGCCGGCCACCCCGACGACGGCGGTGGCGCGTTCCAGCGGAACGTCCAGTCCCGCCAGCGTAATGGCTGCGTCGACGTCGGCTTCCGCGGCGGCGATCTGTTCCGCCGTGGGCGGATCGTCCTGCAGGTGCCGTTCGGTCAACCGGACGCAGCCGACATCCACGGACTTCGCGGCCGTGACACCGCCGGCGGTACCGAGGACAAACTCGGTGCTTCCGCCGCCAAGGTCAACTACCAGCACGTGCTCGCCGTCAAGGACCGGCAGGACGCTGCTGGCCCCGGCGAAGGACAGGGCAGCTTCTTCATCGCCCGAGATGACCTCAGGCTCAACGCCCAGCAGGTCCCGGATCCCGTCGACAAAAACCTGGCGGTTGCGCGCGTCCCGGCTGGCCGACGTTGCCACAAAACGGACGGACTGGACACCGTGTTCGCGGATCATTGCGGCGTAATCCGCGGTGGCCGCGAACGTGCGCTCCAGCGCTTCAGGGGCGAGTTCGCCGGTGGCGTCCACGCCCTGGCCCAGCCGGACAACCCGCATTTCCCGGACAACGTCGGTGAGCTTCGGCGCCCCGTTACTGCGGTCGATGTCGGCGATGAGCAGGCGGATAGAGTTCGTGCCGCAGTCGATGGCGGCGACGCGGGTCATGCCCCTGCCCCGTCGGTTCCTGCGGTTTTGCGGACCGGAGCGGGCCGGCCCACGATCTCCGGCAGGCCCTGGGGTCCGTGCCGGCTGAGATCCTTCGACGGAGCCTCCCCCGCGGTGTCCCAGGCGCCGTCGCAATAGCAACGGTCCGCGGTCCACCATTCGCTGATTCCGGCGATGGCCTCATCTCCCAGCGGATTCACACCGGGCCCGGCCGCGAGCGAATGGCCCACCAGGACGTGGAGGCATTTGACCCGGGTGGGCATGCCGCCGGCGGAAATACCGTCAATCTCCGGGACGGACCCGATGCCGGAACGCTCGCCGATGGCCGCGCGGGCTCCAAGATAGTCTTCGTGTGCTGCACGGTAAGCGGCCGCGAGCGGCTCATCGGCGCTCAGGCGTTCATTCATGTCGTTCATCAGCCCGGCTGCTTCCAGCCGGGAAACCGCCGACGTGACGACGGGGTGCGTCAGGTAGAACGTGGTGGGAAACGGTGTCCCGTTGCTCAGCCGGGGCGCCGTGGCGGCGACGAGGGGGTTGCCGCAGACGCAGCGCGCCGGGATTTCCACCACATCGCGCACGGGCCGTCCCAACTGCCTGCTGAGTACTTCAAGATCATGTGCTGATGGCTGGCGGGACTTCTCCGGCGCAGTCGCCGTGTTTTTTTCCACTGGCGCGGGCCATCCTTCCTCTAGCTGTTCAGTCTGTGGCCGCGCGCCTGATGGACTCCCACAGGGAATCCACCCACGGCAGATCGGCGGGGTCTTGTGCTGCCGTGGCGGTCAGGCTACTGCTAGTTCCAGCCGGCAGATCGCTGCCGAAGACCCAGTAGCCGGATTCACCCGGCATAACCATGTTAATGCGGTCACGGGCCTGCTGTTTCACGTAGTTCGGATCCTGCCACCGTGAGATCTGCTGCCGCAGGCCGTCCTGCTCGGCCTGGCGGGCGGCAATATCGGCGCTGAGGGCCGCGAGTTCGGCGCGTTTGTCGAAGAAAATCTTCACGGTGGGCGCCAGCATGATGGTGATCGCAATCATGACCACGGCCAGTGCCAGCATGCGCCCGGAGAACGCCTTGGCAGGGACGGGCTGGGTTTCGTCCGGCGTGGTGTCAGGCCTCGGCGTCTTGCCCGCGGCCTGACCGCCGCTGCCCTTCCCCTGGCCTTTGCTGGCCGTGCGCCCGGTGTTCGTCGTGGACGTTCCGGCGTTCAAGGCCGTGCCGGTTTTGTCCTTGGTCCCGCCCTTTGCGCTGCCGGCTGCACCGCCAAAATCGGCGCGGATGACGCCTGCGTCTTCGTTGGCTGGGTCCGTGGTGGCCTGATGCCTCGAAGCGGCCTTGGGAACTTTGGGACGGCGGGTAGCCATGACACTCCTGAAACGTGCGGCCTGCCTCTGGCCGCAACTCTGCGCTTGATGCCGGCTCAATCAATGCCGGCTAAAACAAAACCGGTGGCTATGGTCTTTCAACCATAGCCACCGGTCAGAGGTTTAAGCGGCTACTAGCCCTTGAAACGCGGGAAAGCGCTGCGGCCTGCGTAGCGTGCGGCGTCGTCGAGTTCTTCTTCGATGCGAAGCAGCTGGTTGTACTTGGCAACGCGCTCGGAGCGTGCCGGAGCGCCGGTCTTGATCTGGCCGGCGTTGGTGGCCACCGAGATGTCGGCAATGGTGGTGTCCTCGGTCTCGCCGGAGCGGTGCGAGGTGATGGTGGTGTAACCGGCGCGCTGGGCCAGGCTGACGGCGTCCAGTGTTTCGGTCAGTGAACCGATCTGGTTGACCTTGACCAGCAGCGAGTTGGCGGTCTTGGTGTCGATGCCGCGCTGCAGGATGGCCGGGTTGGTGACGAAGAGGTCATCGCCCACGAGCTGGACTTTGTCACCGATGCTGTCGGTGAGGGTCTTCCAGCCGTCCCAGTCGTTCTCATCCAGGGGATCCTCGATGGAAACCAGCGGGTAGTCTGCCACGAGCTCGGCGTAGTAGGCGCTCATCTCGGTGGCGGACAGTGCCTTGCCTTCGAACTGGTAGGCACCGTCCTTGAAGAACTCGGAGGAAGCGACGTCCAGGGCCAGGGCGATGTCCTTGCCCGGGGTGTAGCCGGCGTTGGTGATGGCTTCCTGGATCAGGTCCAGGGCTGCACGGTTGGACGGCAGGTTCGGCGCGAAGCCACCTTCGTCACCGAGGCCGGTGGACAGGCCCTTGGCCTGAAGGACGGACTTGAGGTTGTGGTAGACCTCAACGCCCCAGCGGAGGCCCTCGGAGAAGGTCTCGGCGCCGATCGGGACAATCATGAATTCCTGGATGTCCACGTCGGAGTCGGCGTGTGAGCCACCGTTGAGGATGTTCATCAGCGGAACCGGCAGCACGTGCGCGTTGGGGCCGCCGAGGTACTTGTACAGCGGCAGGTCTGCGGAGGCGGCAGCTGCATTGGCAACGGCCAGCGAAACGCCCAGGATGGCGTTGGCGCCGAGCTTGGCCTTGTTGGGCGTGCCGTCCAGGTCAATCATGGCCTGATCGATGCTGCGCTGGTCGGTGGCGTCGAAGCCGGTCAGTGCCGGAGCGATCTGGTCGATGACAGCGTCAACGGCCTTCTGGACACCCTTGCCGAGGTAACGTCCCTTATCTCCGTCACGGAGCTCAACAGCCTCGTGCTCACCGGTGGAGGCACCGGAGGGTACTGCCGCGCGGCCGATCTGGCCATCTGAGAGCAGTACTTCAACTTCTACGGTCGGGTTTCCGCGGGAATCGAGGATTTCGCGGGCGTGGATGGCATCGATAAGCGCCATGGATGTGCTCCTTATGGGCGATTTTGGGGGAACGAACAGCTGGAAAAAGCGTTAAATCTGGGACGTCCTCGTCAGGACCAAGCCTAGTCGAGAGTGGTACAGGTTACGGAACCCTATCCATCACCCGGACGTCATGATGGCGACGCGAACTGGCGCCGGATGGCGCCCCGAAGGGCCCGTTCGGCGTCGAATCCCTTGGTACGCGCAGAGCCGACGACGGCGAGCAGCAGGTCGCCGAGCTCCTCCTCTGTTTCGTATGGCTCCGGTGATTCGGCGTCAGGTGATCGAGTCTGGGCCCACGACCGCAGGGTTCCCTGACCGAGCTTGCGAGGATAGGGAGCGGTTGGGGACCGCGAGGCCCGGTCGAGGTACTTCTGCGCCTTGGCCAGGGCCGGCAGGGCGTCCGGGATCCCTTCAAAGGGCCCCGTCCGCTCCGGGCGTTCCGCAGTCTTCACGGCATCCCACTTCCGGACGATCTCCGCCACCGAGGCAGGGAAACTGTCCTGCAGCCTGCCGTCGGGCCGGAAGACATGCGGATTGCGGCGGACCATTTTGGCACTCAGCCCGCGCGCGACGTCGTCGAACGTGAACGCACCACGCTCCTCGGCAAGCCGGGCGTGCAGCACCACCTGAAGCAGCACATCTCCCAGTTCGCCGCGGAGCTCGGCGTCATCCGCGCCGGTCTCGATGGTTTCGGCAAACTCGAAGGCTTCCTCCAGGAGGTATTCCACCAACGAGGCATGGGTGAGGGCGGCCATCCACGGGCAGTGCTCGCGCAGCTGGGCCAGGATGGCGACCAGCCGATCGATAGGAGCCTGCTCAGCCAAGGTTGTCGTAGGCGTCGTTGATGTACTCCACCAACGCTTCCTTCTCTTCAAGCGGCAGGAAGGATGCCTCGGCAGCGTTGAGCGTGAGCTCCAGCAGGTCGTCGAGGTCGTAGTCGAAGGTTTCCACGAGGAGCTCGAACTCGTCCGTCAGGGTGACGCCGCTCATCAGCCGGTTGTCGGTGTTGATGGTGACGTTGAAACCCAGCTGGTACAGCATGTCCAGCGGGTGGCTCTCGATGCCCTCGCCGAAACCGGCGATCGCCCCGGTCTGGAGGTTCGACGACGGGCAGATCTCCAGGGCGATGCCGCGGTCGCGGATCCAGCTGGAAAGGTCGCCCAGGGTGACCAGCCCGATGCTGTCCTCGTCGCCCGCGGCGGCGTCGTCTTCGTCGAACTCCACCATGATGTCCTCAGCGATGCGGACGCCGTGACCCAGGCGAAGTGCCCGGCCGTCAACGAGGGCGGACTGGATGCTTTCGAGTCCGGCAGCCTCGCCGGCGTGCACCGTCGCGGGGAAGTTGTGCTGGGCGAGGTAGGTGAAGGCGTCCTTGAACCGGGACGGGAGGAAGCCGTCTTCAGCTCCGGCGATGTCGAAGCCCACAGCGCCCTTGTTGCGGTGCCGGACAGCCAGTTCGGCGATCTCCTGGCCACGGTCTGCGTGGCGCATGGCGGTGATCAGCTGGCCCACCTGGATTTCGCGGCCGCTTTCGGTCACGGCGTCCACGCCGGCTTCGAGGCCTTCCTGGACTGCTTCAACAACCTCGTCCAGGGACATGCCCTTCTGGAGGTGCTGCTCCGGTGCCCAGCGAACTTCGCCGTACACCACGCCGTCGTCCGCGAGATCCTCCACGAATTCCCTGGCCACGCGGATGAGGCCTTCCTTGGTCTGCATCACGGCGACTGTGTGGTCGAACGTCTCCAGGTAGCGGACCAGCGAGCCTGAATCGGCGGACTCGCGGAACCACTCGCCCAGGGCCACAGGATCGGCGGATGGCAGCGTGTGGCCAACGGCCTCGGCCAGTTCGATGATGGTGGCTGGACGGAGACCACCGTCCAGGTGGTCGTGAAGCGAAACCTTCGGCAGGCTCTTCAGGTCGAAATCGATGGCAGGGGCAGCGTCAACAATAGGCTCAGTCACCTTCCAACCTTAGGGTCGGCAAGCGGCTTATGCCAGCCGCTACGTTCCGAGCTGCTCCGCCTCAGCCGGGGCAGACGCCAGCAGCGGGGAAGCCGCGGTATGCGCGGGCAGGGAACCTTCCGGGCCGCCGTCGAGCCATTCGTCCACCGTTTCCGCGTCGTTGCGGGCCAGGTGCTTGTGCCACCAGCGCAGCAGGTGGTCGATCAGGATGCCCAGCACGATGGCGAACACCACGGCAATGCCTGCGCTGAGCAGCGGGTTGTGGTGGAGCCAGGGGAAGGAGCTGGCCAGGATCCCGATGCCGATGGAGTACCCCACCCACGTGATGCAGGCGAAGGCGTCCAGCAGGAAGAAGCGGCGGTGCGCAAAGCCGGTGCTGCCTGCCACATAGTTGACCGCCACCCGGCCCCAGGGGATGTAGCGCGCAGTGAAAATCAGGACGGCGCCGCGCTTTTCGAGTTCGTACCGTGCCCAGCCGAAGGCCTTCTGCACTTTGGGCCGGCGCATCCACTTCCAGCGGTCAAGGCCGATCCTGCGGCCGAGCATAAAAGCCATGTTGTCACCGGCGATGGCACCGACCAGTGCAGTGGCGCCCAGGATCCAGAGATTCGGTTCACCGCTGTGCCGGGAGAACGCGGCAAGTGCCACAATCAGCGTCTCGCTGGGGACGACCATAGCAAAGCCGTCCACAAAGAAAAATACGAGCAGGATAGGGTATATCCACCACTCGCCCGCTGCGTGGAGCACAGTGTTATTTATGAACTCCACGGCTTGATTAATGAACTCCACGCGGGTCTTTTCTTCTAGACGGGACAGGCGCCTTCACAGTGACGTAAGTCGCTCTTCAGTGTCCCACGGCCAGGGCGTCGTTCGCTACGCTCGGGCGCCGCAAATCTCAGCCGTCCGGATCCTTCAGCCGCTCCACCACGGGAACCTTTCCCCGGATGCGGTTAATGACCAGATCCACCACTATGCCAAGGCCCACGGCGCAGACGATGGCGATGGCCGCGCCGAGCAGGTGGTTGTTCTCAAACCACTGGCCGAAGAACAGCCCGATACCCACAGAGTAGGAGGCCCAGAGCGTGGCGGAGAGCACCGTCAGGCCAACAAAACGCACGTGCGAATAGTGGGTCACGCCCGCGGTGAGGTTGACGGCAACCCTGCCGATGGGAATGAACCGCGCCACCAGGATGAGCGACGCCGGCCGCTTCCTCAGCTCGTCTCCTGCCCAGCGGAACGCTGCTTGCATACGCGGTCCGCGCATCCAGTGCCAGCGCCGGGTACCCACCCGGCGCCCGATGAGGTAGGCGATGTTATCGCCCGCGAACGCCCCGACGCCCGCTACGGCCATCAGCAGCCACGGATTGGGGACATCTGCGGTTGCGGCCACTGCGGCCAGGCCCACCACCACGGATTCACTGGGGATCGGCGGGAAAAACCCGTCGATCAGGCAGCAGGCCAGCACAAGGAGGAGCACCCATGGCTGCGCCGCGGCAGCGAGGATGAATTCGTTGATGGCCTGCATTGTCCCTATGCTATTCGGTCGATGATGAGCTGCTGCGCCGGGCGCGCCCCTTCCGGGGCGATCGTGACGGCGTGTTCAAGGGCTTCCTTGGCCCGCGCGAACTTCTCCGGCGTGTCCGTCAGCAACGTCATCAGCGGCTCGCCCGCACGGACCAAGGCACCGGGCTTTGCATGCATGCGGATGCCGGCACCTGCCTGGACGGCGTCTTCCTTGCGGGCACGCCCCGCCCCGAGGCGCCACGCCGCAACGCCCACTGCCAAGGCATCAAGCCCAACCAGGACACCGTCGGCCGGGGCGTAAATAACCTCGGATTCCTTGGCGACCGGCAGCTTGGCGCGCGGATCTCCGCCCTGCGCTTCGATCATCCGGTTCCAGACGTCCATGGCCCGTCCGTCCTTCAAGGCGGCGCGCGGATCGGCGTCGTGGACACCCGCGCACGCCAGCATCTCTTCGGCCAGCCGTACGGTGAGTTCGACGACGTCCTCCGGGCCGCCGCCGGCCAGGACCTCCACGGATTCCTCCACTTCGATCGCGTTGCCCGCGGTGAGGCCGAGGGGGGTGCTCATGTTGGTCAGCAGCGCCACGGTGTTCACCCCCGCGTCCTTGCCGAGGGCCACCATGGTTTCGGCCAGTTCGCGGGCCCGGGCCTCGTCCTTCATGAATGCGCCGCTGCCCACCTTGACATCCAGAACCAGGGACCCCGTGCCTTCGGCGATCTTTTTGCTCATGATCGAGGACGCGATCAGGGGAATGGCCTCCACCGTGCCGGTAACGTCGCGCAGTGCGTACAGCTTCTTGTCCGCCGGCGCCAGCCCTGCCCCGGCAGCGCAGATCACGGCGCCCACGTCCTGAAGCTGTGCCATCATTTCGTCGTTACTCAGGGCCGCCCGCCAGCCGGGGATGGACTCCAGCTTGTCCAGGGTGCCGCCGGTGTGGCCAAGCCCCCGGCCGGACAGCTGAGGCACGGCAACACCGAACACTGCCACTAGGGGTGCCAGCGGCAGTGTGATCTTGTCCCCTACTCCCCCGGTGGAATGCTTGTCGCTGGTAGCCTTCACGCCGCCGTCGGGCCGCCGGAGGCCGCCGAAGTCCATCCGTTCACCCGAGGCGATCATCGCGGCCGTCCAGCGCGAAATCTCGGCGCGGTCCATGCCGTTGAGCAGGATGGCCATGTTCAACGCGGCCATCTGTTCGTCCGCGATGACCCCGCGGGTGTAGGCGTTAATGGTCCAGTCGATCTGCTCCGGACTCAGGACACCCCGGTCCCGCTTGGTGCGGATGATGTCGACGGCGTCGAATGCCTCAGTTGCCTTTGTCACCGTGGATCCTCCAGGTTTTGGGGACCGAATGCGTCGGGCAGCACCTGGTCCATGGTTTTGATTCCTTGGGTGGTCATGAGTTCCATGCCTGGTGCGCGGAATTCATAGAGAAGCTGCCGGCAGCGGCCACACGGCATCAGCGCGTTGCCCGCGGAGTCCACGCAGTAGAAGGCCCGCAGCAACCCGCCACCGGTCATCTGCAGGTTTCCCACCAGGGCGCATTCAGCACACAGAGTGAGCCCGTAGCTGGCGTTTTCCACGTTGCAGCCGCTGACCAGCCGTCCGTCCTCGGTGAGGGCCGCGGCCCCCACCGGGAACTTTGAATACGGGGCATAGGCGTTTTTCATGGCGTCGACGGCCGCAGCCTCCAGTGCCCGCCAATCGACGCTGAGCGAAGCCCGTTCCTGTTCCATGGCCGTCACCCCTTGACGTACGGGATGCCGCTGGCCGCCGGTGGCCTGGACCGGCCCACCAGCCCGGCCACGGCCAGCACGGTCACCAGGTAGGGCAGCATGGCCATGAACTGGCTCGGCACCGGGGTCCCGATGATGGTCACGATGCTCTGCAGGTTGTCTGCGAAGCCGAACAGCAAGGCGGCAAAGAACGCTCCGATGGGGTTCCAGCGTCCGAAGATCAGCGCCGCGAGCGCGATGAAGCCCCGTCCGCCGGAGATCTCCTTGGTGAAACTGTCGATGGCCACGAGCGTGAAGAACGAGCCGCCGATGCCGGCGATGGCGCCACCCAATGTGACGTTCCAGAAGCGGGTGGCGTTGACCTTGATGCCCATAGTGTCGGCGGCCTGCGGGTGTTCACCCACCGCGCGGACCCTAAGGCCCCACTTGGTCTTGAAGAGGCCAACCCACACAACGATAACGGCGACGTACATCAGGTAGCCCACCACTGACTGCTTGAACAGGATGGGACCTAGGATCGGGATTCCGGAGAGGACGGGAATCTCGACGATGTCCAGGCCCGGCGGTGAGTTGAACTTTGCCTTGTCCGCCTGCATAACGGTGCTGAACAGGAATCCGGTGACGCCGGAAATCAGGACGTTGAGCACCACGCCGACGATGATCTGGTTGACCAGGTACCTGATGCTGAACACCGCGAGCACCATGGACACCGCCGCGCCGGCAACAGCGGCCGCAAGCAGGCCCACGAAGGGGTTCTGCGTAATGCTGGCCACGATTGCCGCGGTGAAGGCGCCGCCCAGCAGCTGGCCTTCGATGGCGATGTTGACTACCCCGACCCGCTCGCACAGCACACCGGACAAGGAGCCGAACACCAGCGGGACGGCAAGGGTGACCGAACCGGCGATGAGCCCGGCCAGTGAAATGCTGGGCGTCCGTGCACCGCCCACCACCCAGATGAGGAAGGCTACGACAAACAGCACAGTAAAAGTGATGGTCAGCCAGGCCGGGGTGGGCCGGGCCTTGGTCTTCAGGAAGACGGAGTAGGCCGCCAGCCCAAGCATCAGGACCGAGAGAATGATGCCGCCCGGCATTGCGGGAATTTCCAGCGCAGGAAGCTGGAAAAAATCCCCGCCGGTGGAAATTCCGAACCTTGCGGTCTGCGCTGGTCCCATCAGGCCGAAGAAAATGAAAGCGACGAGTCCCAGCGCCGAGAGCAGGACTGGGGTTTTCCAAAGGACCGGTTTGCCGGATGTTGCCTGGGCTTCCTCGGCCTGGGGCGCTGCTCCGGGGGTTCCGCGTCCCGGCAGGGGCGATGTTGCTGTTGCGCTCATGCTGCGCCTCCGGTGGTTGCTGCCTGCTGGGTTTTTCCGGCCGTGGCCGGTTTCTTGCGGCGGGGGTTAAGCCCGAAGACTGCCCGGACCAGCGGAGGTGCCGCGATAAAGAGGACAATCAGCGACTGGACCACCAGGACAATGTCGATGGGAGTTCCGGTCTGGATCTGCATCTGCACGGCACCGGCGCGGAAGGCGCCGAACAGCAGCCCGGCAGCGAAGGTGCCCCACGGCGTCGAACGTCCCAGCAGCGCCACCGTGATGGCGTCAAAACCGTAGGTTGCCGCGACACCGTCGGTCAGGACCTTTTCGGTGCCTGCCACCTGGGCCACTCCCGACATTCCGGCGAGTGCGCCGGCTATTGCCATGACCAGGATGGTGGACCGCGAGACATTGATTCCGGCGGTCAGCGAGGCCTTGGGGTTGGCCCCGACGGCCCGGAATTCAAAGCCGACGGTGGAGCGGTTCAGCAGCCACCACACCAGGACGGTGGACGCGATGGCCAGGACAAAGCCAAGGTGCAGGCGGTACTGGGAGCCGAAAATCTGGGGGTATACCGCGGTGGGATCCAGGATGGGCGAGATCGGGTTGGACTCCCCCGGGCGCTGGAACGCCGGCGTGTTCAGCAGGTATCCCAGGAAGTACAGCGCAATGTAGTTGAACATGATGGTCAGGATGACTTCGTGGGCACCTGTCCGGGCCTTCAGGAGACCAACCAGGCCACCCCAGAGGGCGCCTCCCACGATGCCTGCCACAAGGACGAGCAACAGGTGCAGGCCCAACGGAAGGTGCAGGGCGAAACCGACCCAGCCCGCCAGGATGCCGGCCATGATGATCTGGCCCTGGGCGCCAATGTTGAACAGGCCGGCCCGGAACGCGAGCGCGACGCCGAGGCCTGCCGTGATGAGCGGTGTGGCGATGGTGAGGGTTTCCATCAACGGCGCGAACTGGACCGCGAGGCTGGAACCCCTGGGGTTGAAGACCGAGCCCTGGAACAAGGCAATGTAGGACTGTGTGGCGGCCTGCCAGACTGCGGAGAGGAAGTCTGTGGGCCGGGCGAACAGATACGCCGAGGTGGTGCTGACGCGCTCGTCCGTGGCGGCGATCAACAGTCCGCCCAACACAAGTGCCAGCAGCACCGCCAGGACTGAGACCATGCCGCTGCCGGTGAAGATCTTCCGGAGCAGCGTGTCCGGCCCGCCGGGCAGCTTTCCGCTTTGGGCGCTGGCTGGTACGGCTGAAGGGCTGATGGCGCCGCCGGCCGTGTCCACGGCCACCCCGGCGGCGGTTTCGTCCGCCGCCGGGGTTGGCTCGTCCGCTTTCGCTTGCTGGTCCGCATGCTTAGGGTGACGCTCTTCAGGCATGGTCGCCTCCTTCGGCGCTGGAGGTTCCGCGGCGTTCTGCGGCGGCGGAGTCAGTCTTGTCAGCCGCTGATGTGTCAGCGCCGGTCTTGCTTACGCTCGTCGTGCCTGAGCCGGTCTTGTCAGGGCTCGTCTTATCTGCGCTCGCAGCGTCCTCTGGTGAGATGCCGGCCATCATCAGGCCCAGGACGCCGCGTCCGGTCCCTGCCGGAACGATTCCCACCAGTTTGCCCTTGTAGAGCACTGCGATACGGTCGGCGAGTTCCATGACCTCATCCAGTTCGGTGGAGATGATCATGACAGGCGTGCCCTGGTCGCGTTCGGCCACGATGCGCTTGTGCAGGAACTCGATGGACCCCACATCCACACCCCGGGTGGGCTGCGACGCGATGAAGAGGCGCAGTGGCCGGGACAGCTCCCGTGCCATGACCACCTTTTGCTGGTTGCCGCCGGACAAGGTGCCCGCCGCCAGCATGCCCGACGTCGTCCGCACGTCGAACTCATCGATCCGCGATTTTGCGTTCTCCAGGACCTTCGCAGGGCTCATGCTGATGCCCTTGGCAAACGGTGGCTGATCGTACCGGTCAAGGATCAGGTTTTCGGCGATCGAGAACGTGCCGATAAGGCCGTCAACAGACCGGTCTTCCGGGACGAAGCCGACGCCGGCGTTGAGGACGTCCTTAACGCTGCGGCCCACGAGCTCCTCGTTGTCCAGGAGAATGGAGCCCTGCACGCGCTCCTGCAGTCCGAGGATGGCTTCGGTCAGTTCGGTCTGCCCGTTGCCCTGGACGCCCGCAACGGCCAGGATCTCTCCGCGCGCAATGTCGAAACTGATGCCGTCCACGGTGTGCTGCCCGTTCGGAGCAATGACTGTGAGGTCCTTGACCTGGAAAGTCTTCTCTTTGGGGCTGGCGGGGGCTTTGTCGAGCGTGAGGCTGACGGCGCGGCCCACCATCATGGAGGCCAGCTCTGCTGTGGAGTCACCGGGACTGGCCGAACCCACAACTTTGCCGCGGCGGATCACGGTGATGGTGTCCGAGACAGCTTTCACTTCACGCAGCTTGTGTGAGATGAAGACAATCGAGGTTCCGTGGGACTTGAGCTGGCGCATGATGTCCAGCAGTTCGTCGGTTTCCTGGGGCGTCAGCACTGCCGTGGGTTCATCCAGGATGAGGACCTTGGCGTCGCGGACCAGGGCTTTGATGATTTCCACCCGCTGCTGGACGCCCACCGGGAGGTCCTCCACCAGGGCGTCGGGGTCGACGTCGAACCCGTAGCGGTCAGAGATCTCCTTGATCTTGCGCCGGGTGTCGTCCAGGTTGAGGAAACCGCCGGCTTTGGTGGACTCGGCGCCGAGCGCCACATTCTCGGCCACGGTAAACACGGGAACGAGCATAAAGTGCTGGTGCACCATGCCGATGCCGGCGGCCATGGCGTCTCCGGGGCCGCGGAAGTAAACAGGTTTGTCGTCGATGAGGATTTCGCCCTCAGAGGGCTCGTAGAGCCCGTACAGCACATTCATCAGGGTGGACTTGCCGGCCCCGTTCTCGCCCAGCAGACAGTGGATCTGTCCGGGTTCAACCACCACGTCAATGTGGTCGTTGGCGAGCAGGGAGCCGAAGCGTTTGGTGATCCCTCTGAGTTCAAGTTTCAAAACTCTGACCAATCTCGAAGCGTCCGTACATGAACCGGACGGGATATGAGGCTGCAGCACCAGCCTAGTGCCTTCAGCCCCGGGCGGGCGGTAGCGCGGGGGCATGCAAAGCAACGCAAAGCGCCACCTCCCGGGCAGTCGATGACCTTCCGGGGGCGGCGCTTGGCGAGGATTACTATACCTTGGGGCTTGCCCCTGACTCGACCTTCAGCTTCCCGCCGACGATGTCCTTCTTGAGCTGGTCCAGCTCGGACTTCAGGTCGGACGGGACCTGGCCATCGAAGCCATGGAAAGGTGCCAGCTGGACGCCGTCGTTCGCCAAGGTGCCCACGTAGGGCGTGTTGGTGAACTTACCTTCCTTGTCGTCCTTAACCACAGTTTCAACGGCTTCGCCCATAAGCTTCATGACCGAGGAAAGCATGATGTCCTTGTATTCGGGTGCGGTCAGGAATCCGTCAGAGTCAACCCAGATCATCTTGACGTCCTTGCCGGCCGCTTTAGCCTCCATCAGGGCTGCACCGGCGCCCTTGCCAACCGGACCGGCGACGGGCATCACAATGTCCGCGCCCTGGTCCAGGAAGTTCTGGGTGAGCTGCTTGCCCTTGTCCTGCTTTTCGAAGTCGCCCGTGAAGCTGCCGTCCTGGGCTGCCTTGTCCCAGCCAAGGACCTTGACGTCCTTGCCCTTCTGCTCGTTGTAGTACTTGACGCCGTCGGCAAACCCATCCATAAAGATGGTCACGGTGGGAATCTCCCGCCCGCCGAACGTGGCCACACTTCCTGTCTTGGTGGTGCCCGCTGCCAGGTAACCGGCCAGGAAGGCTGCCTGGGCGGTGTCGTAGATGATCGGCTTGACGTTGCTGATGGGCGGGTCGTAACCGAAATCGATGATGGCGAAGTGGCTTTCCGGGTTGGCCGCGGCCTGGGCCTTGGTGGCGTCACCCAGAAGGAAACCGATGGTCAGGGTGAGGTCGCAGTTGGCAGCAACCATGGCACGGAGGTTCGGCTCGAAATCATTGTTGGTTTTGGACTCGACCTGGTTGACTTTAATCCCCAGATCCGCTTCAGCCTTCTTCAGCCCCTCATAGGAGGACTGGTTGAACGACTGATCATCGAACCCGCCGGAGTCGGACACGATGCAGCCGGTGTAATCGCTCGCCGTTGCGGTGGGGCTGCTCGCCTCGGGAGGCGCACCGCAACTGGTCAACAGGAGTGCGGTAGCACCCATGGTCGCCACGCTTGCAACTGAACCGCGCTTGAGGTGTGCACGCAGTGATGTCTTCAAAATTCCTCCAGGATGAAGAGAGATGCGCTACGACATGGATTCAATGAGTGTCTGTTTCAACCCTGAAATTCTGTTTTCACTGACGGTCCGCAGCACTGCGCCGAGGCGCTCTGATAGAACCAACATTAGTGGCCTGCAGCACATCGGCTACCACATTGGAGCTGGATCCTGAAGATTGTTGAGAATTTGTTACCAACCAGTAGGGAGCGGCTGTGCATCCCCTCCGGTTAGGCGCGAACGTACACTTGGGGCCCCGCGAAACGGGGCCCCAAGTGTACGTTCGCGCCAAATGAGGCGGGGGGTGGCCGCTTAGAGGCGCACCAGCATCTTGCCGGTGTTCGCGCCGTCGAGCAGGTCCATGAATGCCCGCGGGGCGTTCTCCAGGCCGCCCACTACCGTTTCGTCGTACTGGACTGAACCGTCCGCAAGCCAGGCTGACATCTTCTCGAAGAATTCAGCACTGTGCTGGCGCTGTCCGCCCACCAGGAACCCGCGCAGGGTGAGCTGCTTGCCAATGACCAGCATGAGGTTCCGTGGGGCCGGCGTGGGCTCGGTGGAGTTGTACTGGGCGATGGCGCCGCACATGGCCACGCGGCCGTCCACGTTGAGAACAGCCAGTGCGGCTTCCAGGTGCTCGCCGCCCACGTTGTCAAAGTAGACATCAATGCCAGCCGGCCCTGCGGCCTTGGCGAGCTGCTCCCGTACCGGCCCGTCGTTGTAATTAAAGGCCGCGTCGAAGCCCAGTTCCAGGAGCCGTGCAACCTTGTCCGGCGTGCCTGCGCTTCCGATCACGCGGGAGGCACCCATCGCTTTGGCGATCTGGCCCACGAGCGAGCCCACGGCTCCCGCCGCACCGGAGACGAATACGGCGTCGCCGGGCTTGAACTCGGCCACCTTCAACAAGCCCGCGTACGCAGTGAGGCCGGTCATGCCCAGCGCTCCGAGGAACGCCGACGCCGTCGCCAGGTCCGTGCGGGCAACCGAAGTCGCCGCCGCATCCAGCACAGCGTACTCGCGCCACCCCAGCTGATGGACGACGGCGTCCCCCACCGCGCGCCCGTCGGCCCTGGACGCAATAACCTCACCCACGGCCCCGCCGTCGAGCGCTGCATCCAGCGCGAAGGGCGCTGAGTATGACTTGACGTCGTTCATGCGGCCGCGCATGTAGGGGTCCACGGAGATGAAGAGGTTGCGGACCAGGATCTGGCCGTCCTGAAGCTCCGGCAGTGGCGATTCGGCCAGCCGGAAGTTTTCCGGGACGGGGCGTCCCGTGGGGCGCGATGCCAGGCGGATTTCACGGGTTGACGTGGGCAGTGCGGTTATTGTGCTCATGCTGCGAACTCCAGGATCTTGATGTCCACGGTCATGTTTCCGCGGGTGGCGTTGGAATAGGGGCAGATCTGATGCGCTTTGGCCACCAGGGACTCGGCCGTGGCGAGATCCAGGGCCGGCACCGCGATCTCCAGTTCAGCGGCGAGGCCGTAGCCCACACCGTCAGCCAGCGCGCCAAAGTGGATCTTGGCCGCCACGGCTGAGTCGGTCAGGTCTGCGCGCTCCTTGCGCCCCACGAGGCGGAGCGCCGAGTGGAAGCAGGCCGCGTAACCGGCGGCAAACAGCTGCTCGGGGTTGGTGCCCTGGCCGTCACCGCCCAGCTCCACGGGGCTGGCCAGGCTGACATCCAGCTTGCCGTCGCTGGTGCGTGCGTTGCCGTCGCGGCCTTCGCCGGAAGCCAGGGCCTCGGCAGTGTAGAGAGTTTTCATATGTGGTCCGTCCTGTTGGATGTGGATAACGGAAATCTAGGGCGCTCAGTGCGCGCGGTGAAGGGCCTCGGTGAGCCGTTCCAGCGTGGTGCGAAGCTGTTCCAGCTCATCGGCTGACAATCCGGCGGCGTCCGCGAGGTGCCGTGGAATCGCATTGGCTTTGCTGCTGAGCGAGCGTCCGGCCGGGGTCAGGTGGACTGCAACGCGGCGCTCGTCCTCCCCGGACCGGCGGCGTTCCACGAGCCCCATGGCCTCGAGTCGCTTGAGCAACGGCGACAGTGTGCCTGAGTCAAGGCCCAGCTCCTCGCCGAGCTCCTTGACGCCCTTCGGCTCCGACTCCCAGAGGACCAGCATCACCAGATACTGCGGATACGTCAGGCCGATATCTTCCAACACTGGGCGGTAGACCGCTGTTGCCGCGCGGGAGGCGGAGTACAGGGCAAAACACACCTGGCGGTCGAGTCGGGGGGCTTCAGTCATGACCTAAACGATAGTGCACAATTCAGTTGTGCACAACTTACCTCGTTGGGAAAGCGCGAACGTACAGTTGTGGCCCGGCTGTTGGGGCCAGAACTGTACGTTCGCGCTTTATTAGGGGGCTTAAGTGTACGTTCGCGCTTTTTAGGGGCTTAGGTGTACGTTCGCGCTGGTGGGAGGCCTTGGGCCTAGAGGTCGCGGATGGTGCGGAGGGCTGCTGCCGTGAGGACCTGGATACCCAGGCCCAGGGCACGTTCGTCCAGGATGTAGTCACCTCGGTGCAGGTCATACTCTTCGCCGCCCGGGGTTTTGGTGCCCAGCCGCATCATCGCGCCAGGACGCTCAGCCAGGAACCAGGCGAAGTCCTCGCCGCCCATGGACTGCGGCGTCAGCACAACGGCGCCCTCACCAATTTCGGCGCGGGCTGCGGCCTCAATAAGCGCGGTCTCGTGCTCGGAGTTGACCACCGGCGGCACTCCCCTGGTGTGTTCCAGATGGACGTCCACACCATAAGGCGCGGCCACCTGCTGCACCACCTCGTCCAGGAGCTCACCGGCATCGTGCCAGGCGTCGCGGTCCAGGCAACGCATGGTGCCCGCCATGTAACCCGTGCCCGGAATGGCGTTGGGTGCCGATCCTGCGTTGATCTGGCCCCACACCACGGACACGCCGCTGCGGACATCCACCCGGCGGGACAGGACCGCGGGGACGTTGACGGCGATCTGCGCCAGCGCAAACACCAGGTCCTCGGTGAGGTGCGGCCGGGAGGTGTGGCCGCCGCGGCCGCTCAGTTCGATCTTGATGGTGTCCGAAGCGGACGTAATTGCGCCGATGCGCGTACCGATGCGTCCGACGTCGATCCTCGGGTCGCAGTGCAGCGCAAAGATACGCGGCACACCTTCCAGAACGCCCTGCTCGATGCACGAAAGCGCGCCGCCGGGCATGGTTTCCTCGGCGGGCTGGAAGATGATCCGGACGGATCCGCCCAGCGGCGACTCCTGGTGCATGCTCTGGAGGACCAGGGCAACGCCAAGCATGGTGGCGGTGTGGACATCGTGGCCGCACGCATGCGTGACGCCATGGTTCTTGGAGGCAAACGGCAGGCCGGTTTCCTCGATGATGGGCAGGGCGTCAATGTCACCGCGGAGCGCAGTGGCGATCGGACCCTCGCCGATGTCGACGGTAAGGCCGGTGCCTTCAAGCCGACGCGGGGACAGGCCGGCGGCTTCGAGCCGCACCACGAGCTTGTCCGTGGTGCGGAATTCCTTGAAGGAAAGCTCGGGGTGCGCATGCAAATCCCGGCGGAAGTCGATCAGCTCCGGCAGGAGTGGTTCCAACCATGGCCGCACTAATGCGGTGGGCTCGGCTTCAGTAGTGTAATTACGCACTCATTTACTCTAGCGAGCGTCCACGGAATAGCGTCATCAGGGCGGGCGCGTTACAGATTGTGCCGCGGCTGAACATTCCCGACCGGGCTACAGAACGTCGGTATCGCCGCTGGCCTTGAGCGCGTCTACGGCTCCCTTGACCCGCTGCGCATGCTGTTTGGTGGTCACCAGGAGAGCATCACCGGTATCAACGATGACCACGTCCTTGATGCCGATCAGGGCGATCACGCGCTTGGTGTCCGAAACCACCACACCGCTGGCATTTTCGGTGAAAACGCGGGCGCCTTCGCCGATAACGGTGACGTCATCGACTTCCCGCGCACTGTTGAGCCGGCCCACAGAAGCGAAGTCCCCGACGTCGTCCCATCCGAAAGTGCCCGGCACAACGGCCACAT
Organism: Pseudarthrobacter lactosi; assembly: GCF_055412785.1. Classification (NCBI taxonomy): domain Bacteria; kingdom Bacillati; phylum Actinomycetota; class Actinomycetes; order Micrococcales; family Micrococcaceae; genus Pseudarthrobacter; species Pseudarthrobacter lactosi. The sequence goes on along the minus strand of NZ_JBVAYS010000002.1, from coordinate 412,479 downwards.
CACCGGCGGCGGCGGCTGGCTCGGCCACTGCATAGTCAATGGCGATCTTGGGCAGTGTGGGCCAAACACGGGCGGTGACGGCATCGCGTTCGGGAGTATCCCAGGCCTGGGCGATCTCCTGCAGGCCCTTAAACAGGTCCGGCTGGTTGGCCTCAAGGTGCCGCAGCATCAAGGCAACAGGAGCCACGAACATTCCTGCGTTCCAGACATACTCGCCGCTGTCCACATACTGCTGGGCAACTTCCTCGTCCGGTTTCTCCACGAACTCCACCACGGCCTGCGCGCTGGGCGCACCGTCGATGTGGAGTTTCTCGCCGGCGCGGATGTAGCCGAAGCCGGTGGACGGGTGGGTCGGCTTGATGCCGATGGTCACGATCTTGCCGGCGGCGGCCGTGTGGATGGCCTCGCGAACGGCCTGCTGGAACAGGTGGTCAGGACTGATGACCTGGTCCGCAGCGAAGGAACCCATGATGGTGTCCGGGTCGCGCTCATACAGGATGGCGGCTGCAAGGCCGATGGCGGCGCCGGAATCCTTCGGCTCGCTCTCCAGGACCAGGTCCGACTCCTGAACCTCGGGCAACTGCCGGCAGACGGCGGCCCGGTGCGCAGTGCCGGTCACCACCAGGACGCGCCTACCTGCGAGCGGCTCGAGGCGGTCGTAGGTGGCGCGCAACAATGTACTGCCGGACCCCGTGAGGTCGTGCAGAAATTTGGGAGCGGCTGCTCGTGACAGGGGCCAGAGGCGGGTCCCCACTCCGCCTGCCGGAATCACCGCAATAAAGCGGTTCAGGGGTGAATCCGGGCTTGTCACTTTGTCTGTACTCATCACGGCCTACTTTAGCTGACGCGCCGTGAACTGCCCTTTCAGATCCCTCCGCCAACTCCCGCGGGCGCGCCATAGTGTGGTGTTCGTCTCATCTGCAGGCAAAATGCGGGCATTGCGGGGTCACCAAGGAGTTCCTAAATTGAATAAGCTGTGAGCGAAGCCTAGATTTAGGCCTGAGCTACGAGTTGCTCTCGCAGCAGGCGTTCCCCCCGCGTGGATCTCATGCCAGCGCCGCTGTGTTGCAGGGAGGTTTATCAGTGCCGACAAAACCAGCTGGCACCTTGTACCGCGGCCGTGAAGGCATGTGGTCCTGGGTAGGACACCGGATTACCGGTGTAGTGATCTTTTTCTTCTTGTTGGTCCATGTGCTGGACACCTCATTGGTGCGTGTGTCCCCGGAGGCCTACACGGCTGTCATCGGTGCCTACAAGAACCCCCTTATGGCCCTGGGTGAAACGGGCCTGGTTGCCGCGATTGTTTTCCACGCCTTTAACGGCCTGCGGATCATCGCCGTCGACTTCTGGAAGAAGGGCGCCAAGTACCAGCGCCAGATGCTGTGGACCGTCCTGGCCCTGTGGGTAGTTGTGATGGTCGGCTTCTCCATCCGCCACCTTTCCCTCGCACTTGGAGGTCACTAAGCCATGACTGCAACTATCGAAAACCCGCGGAGCGGGAAAACCAGCAGCGGCAAGATCTCCCCCCAGTACCGCCGGACCGGCAGCAGCAGGGGCAACTTTGAAATGCTGGCGTGGCTGTTTATGCGCCTGTCCGGCATTGTGTTGGTGGTGCTCATCTTTGGCCACCTCTTTGTGAACCTCCTGGTGGGCGAAGGCATCCACGCCATCGACTTCGGCTTCGTCGCCGGCAAGTGGGCTGACCCGTTCTGGCAGGTCTGGGACCTCGCCATGCTGTGGCTGGCCATGCTGCACGGCACCAACGGCGTACGCACCATCATCAACGACTACGCCGAGAAGGATTCAACCCGTCTCTGGCTCAAGATCGTCCTTTACGCGGCCACCACAGTGATCATCGTCCTTGGCACCCTGGTGATCTTCACCTTCAACCCCTGCCCCGTGGTTGACGGAGTTCCGCTGCCCGGCGGCTTCTGCCCCGCGTAGCCAGTTCGTCCGCTGCCCGCGGTGAGCCGCAGGCTGTATTTTGCGGTGCAGGCAACGCCCGCCCGTTGTTTTATAGCGAATTTTGAGAGAAAGAGCGCCCAAGTATGCAGGTCCATAAGTACGACGTCGTCATCGTCGGTGCCGGTGGCGCTGGCATGCGCGCCGCGATCGAGTCCGGTCAGCGCGCGCGAACAGCAGTACTGACCAAGCTCTACCCCACCCGCTCGCACACCGGTGCTGCGCAGGGTGGCATGTGTGCTGCCCTTGCCAATGTCGAAGAAGACAACTGGGAATGGCACACGTTCGACACCATCAAAGGCGGCGACTACCTGGTAGACCAGGACGCCGCCGAGGTCATGGCGAAGGAAGCCATCGACGCCGTGCTTGACCTGGAAAAGATGGGCCTGCCGTTCAACCGCACGCCCGAAGGCCGGATCGATCAGCGCCGCTTCGGTGGCCACACCCGCGACCACGGCAAGGCGCCCGTCCGCCGTGCTTGCTACGCAGCAGACCGCACCGGCCACATGATCCTGCAGACGCTGTACCAGAACTGCGTCAAGCACAACGTGGAGTTCTACAACGAGTACTACGTCCTTGACCTCCTGACGGTCGAGGAAGACGCCGTCCGCGAGGACGGCACCCCTTACAAGCAGAAGCGTGTTGCCGGCGTTGTGTCCTACGACCTCGCCTCCGGTGAGCTGCACGTGTTCCAGGCCAAGTCCGTGATCTTCGCTTCGGGCGGCGCCGGCAAGGTCTTCAAGACCACCTCCAACGCCCACACCCTGACCGGTGACGGCATGGGCATCGCATTCCGCAAGGGCATCCCGCTGGAAGACATGGAGTTCTTCCAGTTCCACCCGACAGGCCTCGCCGGCCTGGGCATCCTGCTGTCCGAAGCCGCCCGCGGCGAGGGCGCGATCCTGCGCAACTCCGAGGGTGAGCGCTTTATGGAGCGCTACGCCCCCACCATCAAGGACCTGGCACCGCGCGACATCGTGGCCCGCTCCATGGCCAACGAAGTCCGTGAAGGCCGCGGCTGCGGCCCGAACAAGGACTACGTCCTCCTGGACCTGACCCACCTGGAGCCGGCTCACATCGATGCCAAGCTCCCGGACATCACCGAGTTCGCCCGAACCTACCTGGGTGTGGAACCGTACACGGAGCCGGTTCCGGTGTTCCCCACGGCGCACTACGCCATGGGCGGCATCCCCACCAACATCACCACCGAAGTCCTGCAGGACAACGACACCGTCATCCCGGGCCTTTACGCCGCCGGCGAGGTTGCCTGCGTTTCGGTCCACGGCTCCAACCGCCTGGGCACCAACTCACTGCTGGACATCAACGTGTTCGGCAAGCGCGCCGGCATCGCCGCAGCGGAGTACGCCAAGACTGCTGACTTCGTGGACCTTCCGGAGGACCCGGAGGCCTATACCATCGAGCTGCTGGATATTGCCCGCAACGGCAACGGCGACGAGAAGGTGGCGGTAATCCGCAAGGAACTCCAGGACACCATGGACGCCAACATGCAGGTGTTCCGGACGGCTGACACGCTGAACCAGGTCCTGAGGGACATCGAGTCCTTCGAGGCGCGGTACAAGAAGATCAGCGTCCAGGACAAGGGCAAGCGCTTCAACCTGGACCTGCTCGAGGCCGTTGAGCTGGGCTTCCTGCTGGAACTGGCCAAGGTCATGACCGTGGCTGCACTGCACCGTGAGGAATCCCGCGGCGGACACTTCCGCGAGGACTTCCCGGAACGCGACGACGAAAAATTCATGAAGCACTCCATGGCATATAAGGATGACCACGCCCCGGCCGACGGCTCGGCAGAGGCAATCGCCGGCATCCGTCTGGGCACCAAACCGGTTGTCTTTACCCGCTACGAGCCGATGGTGAGGAAGTACTAAGATGACCGCTGAACTTGCTGAGCCAGCCTCCAAGATCGAACTGCCCGCACACATCGGAGGCGGCGGAGAGATCCCCACGTTCGACGTCACCCTGCGCGTTCGCCGTTACAACCCTGAGGTGTCCGAGGACGCCAGCTGGGATGACTTCAAGGTGACCATGTACGGCACCGACCGTGTGCTGGACGCCCTGCACAAGGTCAAATGGGAAATTGACGGCAGCGTTTCGTTCCGCCGTTCCTGCGCCCACGGTGTCTGCGGTTCCGATGCCATGCGCATCAACGGCCGCAACCGCCTTGCCTGCAAGACGCTCCTGAAGGACTTGGACACCACCAAGCCCATCACCGTTGAGCCCATCAAGGGCCTGCCGGTGGAGAAGGACCTGATTGTGGACATGGAGCCGTTCTTCCAGTCCTTCCGCGAAGTCATGCCGTTCCTGATCAACAAGGGCCACGAGCCCACCAAGGAACGACTGCAGTCCGCCGAGGACCGTGAACGCTTCGACGACACCACCAAGTGCATCCTCTGCGCGGCGTGCACGTCCTCCTGCCCGGTGTTCTGGACCGACGGCCAGTACTTCGGACCGGCCGCAATCGTTAACGCCCACCGCTTCATCTTCGATTCCCGTGATGACGCCGGCGACATGCGCCTGGAAATCCTGAACGACAAGGAAGGCGTGTGGCGTTGCCGCACCACCTTCAACTGCTCCGAAGCATGCCCCCGCGGCATCCAGGTGACCCAGGCAATTGCCGAAGTCAAGCAGGCAATTCTCTCCCGTAAGATCTAAATTCCGCCAAGCCTAAGCAACGCGGGGTCACTCCGCGCCCAATAAACCCTTGTTATTGGGCCGGAAGTGACCCCGCGTTGCTTTAACTGGAAGGTGAGCGATGTCCCGCTCCGAAAAAGTCAGCTTCGAAGGATCCACCGGCGAGCTCCTGTCCGGCATCGTCGACGTCCCGGAGGGGCCGGTGCGGGGCTGGGGTGTGTTCTCGCACGGCTTCACCCTGGGCAAGGACAGCCCCGCGGCGTCCCGGATGTGCAAGGCGCTGGCTGACACCGGCATCGGGATGCTCCGTTTCGACAACCTGGGGTTGGGCGAGTCCGCCGGCTTTTGGTCGGAGGGTTCCTTCAGCCACAAGGTGGCTGACACCGTTGTTGCCGCCGAGTTCATGCGCAACCAGGGAAGGGCCATCTCCCTGCTGGTAGGCCATTCCTTCGGTGGAGCGGCGGTACTCTCGGCCGCCCGCCAGATCCCGGAGCTCGACGCCGTCGCAACAGTTGGGGCCCCGTTCTCCCCCAAGCACGTGGCCCACGTCTTTGACGCCGCACTGGATAAGATCCTCAGCGAGGGCAGCGCGGAAGTGGACCTCGGCGGGAAACGCGTGGAGATCCGGAAACACTTTGTGGAGGACCTGGAGAACGCGGACCTCACTGACTGCATCCGTCAGCTGCACAAGCCGCTGATGGTGCTCCACTCCCCCACGGACAACACCGTGGGCATCGAGAACGCCAGCACCATTTTCCAGACGGCGCGCCATCCGCGGAACTTCGTCTCCCTCGAGGGCAGCGACCATCTGCTGACCGGCAAGGGCCAGGCCGCCCGGGCGGCCAGGATTATTTCTGCCTGGGCAGACCAGTACCTCGACGCCGGGAAGTAGCAGCCGCACTGCCTGGGTGCCCCGCACCGGGGCGCTTCCCGTCACTGTGACCCTCCACGGGTACCTTGCCTGGCTGGACCCGCCGGGAGCCCCACAGGGCTTTGTCGTGGCCAGCAGGCGCGTGCCTGAGGTCCGCTTCTCTGATGGTGGACCAGCCGGCGGACACCAGGTAGACCTGGCTAACCAGGTTGAACCAGATCAGCAGCCCGATGATGATGGCGAACGGTGCCAGGAGGGGGTTCCGTCCCGCACCGGCGAGCAGTTCGGTGCTGAACACCTGCAGGACCGTGGTGCCCACGGCGGCAAGGATGGTCCCCTCCAGAAGGGCCCGCCTGGATAGCTTGAGGCCACCGGCCAGCCGGAACATAATGACCGCCGTGACCCAGTTGAGCGTGAGCGGCACCCCGATCTTGATCAGGGTGGTCAGCGGACCTGCCACCACCGGATCCAGCTGCAGGAAGTCCGTGACCCAGCCGGCCGCCGTGCCGAACACCAAGGACGCTCCGGCGCTGATCACCAGGGCCACTCCCAGGAGCAGGAGCGTGCCGGCGTCGCGCAGTTTGAGGACAATCGGATTGATCTTCAGGGGCGGCAGCTGCACTACGCCGCGCAGGCCGTCGCGGAGCCCGGCGATCCAGCCCAGTGACGTGATGACCGTAACCACGGCCGCAACCACGGCCGTCCAGCCGAGGCCGTCCGGGTTCAGGAGGTCCTTCGGATCAACGAGGCCTTCTCCCCCGCCCACCTTCAGCAGTCCGGGCGCGCTCTGGGCCACGCTGCCGATAATGGTGTCCAGCAGTGCAGGCTGGCCGCGCAGCACCAGGCCGGCAACGGAGAAACCCGTGGCCAGCAGGCCCGTGATGGAGAAGAACATGTTGAAGCCGATGCCGGCGCTCATCAAGGGGCCATGCTGGAGGTTGTAGTGCTGGAAGGCGCGCATCGGCCGGAAGGCATTAAGCCGGGCAAGCAGCCACTGGAGCATCGCGAGCAAGCTGGCCACCGGGCCGCCGTCGGACCTTCTGGCTTTGCCCCACTCCATCCGTTTCTGGATGACGGCGAGCGACAGGTGCGCCTGATCAGTGGGGAGCGGTGGCTCCGTTTGCGTCGGCGTCCGCGGCTGTGTTGGCGTCCTCGGCGAAGGACCCGCCGTCGTCGTCAGTTTCGGTCCCAAAGTCCAACTCTTCCCGTAGCTGCCAAATGCCGTCGGCATCGTGCTCGTAGAGTCCCATGCTAACCACCGGGAAGGTCGCCCGGTAACTTTCAAGCACCGTTTCGGCTTCGTCCAGGCTTTCGGGCGCAACATCGTGGGCGATGGTGACATGCGGGTGGTACGAGAACGGCAGGTCGCGTTGCAGCGGGCCCGTCTGGAGTTTTTCGTGGAGCTCCACGCAGGAGTCGAATCCGTCCTCCACCTTGATGTAGACCACCGGCGATACCGGGCGGAACGTTCCGGTGCCGGCAATAGTGACCATAAACGGGGCCTGCCGGCGCGCCACCTCGCGGACGTGCGCCTCAGTGGCTGCCCAGTCCTGGGTAGGAGTGGTGGTGACCAGCGTGATGTGCGCCGGCACCACTCCCGCCATGGGGTCCCCGAAGGAGGCCCGCCACCGTTGAAGTTCCTTGGCGATGGCAGGGGGAAAGCCCAGAATGACGCCTACGCTCATTCCTTCGCTGACATTGCTGGCGGCCGACATCGAGCTAGCGGACTCCTGCAAGGCTGAGGGACGGCAGGAAGCCCATGCGCTCATAGACCTGGCCAAGGGTCACAGCGGCGATTTCCCTGGCCCGCTCAGCGCCTTGGGCCAGCAGCCGGTCCAGCTCGGCCGGGTCAGCCATCAGTTCATTGGTGCGGTTCCGCAGCGGCGTGATGAAGTCCACTACGACCTCCGCAAGGTCCACTTTCAGGTGGCCGTACATCTTGCCCTCGTACGCCGCCTCCAGCTCAGCCACGGACTTCCCGGTGAGCGTGGAGTAGATGGTGAGGAGGTTGGAGACCCCGGGCTTGGCTTCGGCATCGAATCGGACCTCGGATCCGGTGTCGGTGACCGCGGACTTGATGCGCTTCGCCGCGAGCTTGGGGTCCTCCAGCAGCTGGATGGAACCGTTGGCCGACTCGCCCGTCTTGGACATCTTGGCGCTGGGATTCTGCAGGTCGTAGATCTTGGCGCTGGCCTTGAGGATGGTGGCTTCCGGCACCGTGAAGGTGTGGCCGAAGCGGGTGTTGAAGCGCTGGGCCAGGTTCCGGGTGAGCTCCAGGTGCTGCCGCTGGTCCTCCCCCACGGGCACGAGGTCCGTCTGGTACAGCAGGATGTCCGCGGCCATAAGCGTGGGGTAGGCGAACAGGCCAAGCGTTGCGGCGTCCGCGCCCGACTTCTGGGATTTGTCCTTGAACTGGGTCATCCGTGACGCCTCGCCGAAGCCGGTGATGCAGTTCAGGGCCCAGGCCAGCTGGGCGTGCTCGGGGACGTGGGACTGCACAAAGAAGATGCTTTTGTCCGGGTCGATGCCGGCGGCAATGTACTGCGCGGCAACCACCCGGGTGCGCTTGGCGAGCTCGGCGGGATCGAAGTCCACGGTAACGGCGTGCAGGTCCGGGATGAAGAAGACGGCATCATATTCGGCCTGCATGTCCACCCAATTGCGGACAGCGCCAATGTAGTTGCCCAGGTGCAGGGAGTCGGCAGTGGGTTTGGCACCGGAGAGGATGCGTTTTTTGGTCACCGGGGAAGTCGGGCTAGTCATGGGGGAAGAACCTTCGGGGCTTAGAGCCGGTAGTCCACTACCAGCGGGGCATGGTCAGAGAAGCGGGTGTCCCACGAGGGCGCCCGGTCAACCACTGCCGAAAACGCGGCGGCGGCGAGGGCCGGAGTGGCCAGGTGGTAGTCGATGCGCCAACCGGTGTCGTTGTCGAACGCCTGGCCACGCTGCGACCACCAGGTGTAGGGGCCGTCGACGTCGCCCGCCAAGCCACGGTGAACATCCATCCAGCCGATGTCCTCGCCGAAGAAGCGGTCAAAATAGGCACGCTCGTCAGGCAGGAAGCCAGCCTTTTTGACGTTGCCCTTCCAGTTCCGGATGTCCCGCTCGGTGTGGCCCACGTTCAGGTCACCCACCACGAGGGCGTGGTCGCTGTGCTTGGTCAGTTCCGGCAGACGGGTGCTCATGGCATCCAGGAACCGGTACTTGTCCACCTGCTTCTGCGTGCCCACTTCACCGGAATGCACGTAGGCGCTGGCAACCGTCAGCTGCGTGGGGTTCCCCGCGGCGTCGGCCACTCTGAAATCAGCCTCAACCCAGCGGCCGGCGGTGGCGAAGTAGTCATCGCCGATGCCGTTGCGGATGTCCAGCGGCTCTTCACGGGACGCAATGGCGACGCCGGCGCGGCCTTTGGCCTCGGCTTCGGCGTGCAGGATGTGCCAGCCATCACCGAGCAGCTGGCGCACGATAGCGTCGGGCGCCCGGACTTCCTGGAGGCAGAGAATGTCCACCTCGCGGGGCTCCAGCCATGCCGCCATACCGTTCTTGTAGGCAGCCCGGAGGCCGTTGACGTTGACTGATGCGATGCGAAGGTGGTCCTTCTTCAATGCCGAGATCACCCGCACTACTCTAGTCGATGATGGTTCCACTGACCGGGTCGCCGGTGCCGCCGCCGGCTCGGATCATGTCGCGGGCGTTGGTGGCTGTGATCTCTATGGTCTCCAGCGCGCGGCGGATCGTATCCTGGTCCGCTGCCTCACCCTTGGCGCGCTCCTTCTCCACCACCTGGATCTGCACCTGGACGATCTTGAACGAGTGGTCCAGCTTGAGATCGCGGACCTCGTCCGCTTCGGTGCGTTCGTACACCACTCGGGTGCCGCCGTGGTCGGCAGAGGACGACGACGGCGCACGGCCGGCTGCGCTGTTGAAGGCGTTCTGGGCTTCCGTCAGCTTAGCGCCGGCTTTTTTGGCGGCCTTCTGGATGCTGAACACCACAAAGGCCGCGAGGGCCAGCCAGAAGGCGGCGATGACCGCCACAACCCAGCCCACGACGTCGTTCTGGTTGGCCGCGAAGATCACGGCAACCAGGAAGGCGATGACAAAAACCATCATTCCCGGGCCGCTGATCCGGAGCATGGAGAAGCCGCTCTTGGACCGGCCGGACGGGGATTGAGGATTACCCAGTGATTGCATGGGTCCATTGTCTCAAACGCCGCGGCGCACCAAGGCACCTTCTTCCGCCGGCGAACATCACGCCCTGCCGTTAAGGCCCGACGGCGGCCCGCGCCTCCCGTAGGAAGGTGCGCGCCGCCGTCGGACGTTACTTGTTCTGCGCCCGGGACTAGGCGAGGCCCGCCTGGCGTTCGGCGGCTTCGACCACGTTGGTCATCAGGAGCGCCACCGTCATGGGGCCAACGCCGCCGGGGTTCGGGGAAATCCAGCCGGCCACCTCCGCCGCGGCGGGGTCGATGTCGCCGTGGACCTTGCTCTTGCCCGTGGCAGGGTCGGTCTCACGCGTGACACCGACGTCGAGCAGTGCAGCGCCAGGCTTCACGTCCGAGGCCTTGACGATATGCTTCACGCCGGCCGCGCCCACGATCACGTCGGCCTGCCGGAGCAGCTCCGACAGGTTGGTGGTGCCGGTGTGGGTCAGGGTCACGGTGGCGTTGATCTCGCGGCGGGTGAGCAGCAGGCCAATGGACCGGCCGATCGTGACGCCACGTCCAACCACCACCACGTGTTTGCCTTTGAGGTCATAGCCGTTGCGCAGCAACAGCTCAATGACACCCCGCGGTGTGCAGGGCAGGGGCGTGTCGATGGGGCCGTTGACGTTGAGCACGAGACGGCCGAGGTTGGTCGGGTGCAGGCCGTCAGCGTCCTTGGCGGGGTCGATCCGCTCGAGGATGGCGTCCGTGTCAATGTGTTTGGGCAGCGGCAACTGCACAATGTATCCGTGGCAGTCGGGATCCGCATTGAGTTCGTCAATGAGGGCCTCAACCTCGGCCTGGCTGGCGTCCCCGGGTAGTTCACGCTGGATCGAATTCATCCCGATCGCCACCGACTGCTTGTGCTTCATCGACACGTACAGCTGCGAGGCCGGGTCCGCACCCACGAGCACTGTCGCGATGCCGGGAACGATGCCGCGGGCCTTTAGGGCCGCCACCCGTTCGGTCAGTTCTGCCTTGATGGCTGCGGCGGTGGCCCTGCCGTCAAGGATCTGTGCGGTGGACTGTGTCATTCCATCTGCTCTTTCTGGTGGTGAGCGGTATTGGTGGGCTCATGCCGACGGGATCCGCCGCCGTTTGTGCGGCAGCGGATCCCGTCGGCTGTTCCGGATCAGTTTCCGGGTGCCCTGTCAGTGCGGCGACTTAGGCGTGAGGCCCGCGGTTCACCACTGTTCGTGCTGCGGGTACAGCGGGAAATCGGCGGCGAGCTTGTCCACGCGGGACTGAAGGGCGTCCACGTCCGTGGCGGAGCCGGCCTTCAGTGCGGTGGCGATGATCTCGGCCACCTCGGTGAACTCCTCGGCACCGAAGCCGCGGGTGGCCAGGGCCGGGGTGCCGATGCGCAGGCCGGAGGTGACCATCGGCGGGCGCGGGTCAAACGGAACCGCGTTGCGGTTCACGGTGATGCCCACTGAGTGCAGGAGGTCCTCGGCCTGCTGGCCGTCCAGCTGCGAGTTGCGCAGGTCCACCAGGACCAGGTGCACGTCCGTGCCGCCGGTCAGGACGGAGACGCCGGCTTCGGCGACGTCGGCCTGGTTGAGGCGGTCAGCAATGATCTTGGCGCCTTCGAGGACGCGCTCCTGGCGCTCCTTGAACTCCTCGGTGCCGGCGATCTTGAAGGCCACGGCCTTGGCCGCGATGACGTGCATCAGCGGGCCGCCCTGCTGGCCCGGGAACACGTTGGAGTTGATCTTCTTGGCCCACTCCTGCTTGGCCAGGATGACACCGGAGCGGGGTCCGGCGAGGGTCTTGTGCACGGTGGAGGTGACGACGTCGGAGTACGGCACCGGGCTCGGGTGCAGGCCTGCAGCCACCAGTCCGGCGAAGTGTGCCATGTCGGTCCAGAGCAGCGCGCCCACTTCATCGGCGATGGAGCGGAAGGCTGCGAAGTCCAGGTGGCGCGGGTAGGCGGACCAGCCGGCGATGATGACCTGGGGCTTCTCGGCGATGGCCTGCTCGCGCAGCTTATCCATGTCAACGCGGAAGTTGTCCTGCTCCACCTGGTAGGCAGCCACGTTGTAGAGCTTGCCGGAGAAGTTGAGCTTCATGCCGTGGGTCAGGTGGCCGCCGTGGGCCAGTGAGAGGCCCAGGATTTTGTCACCGGGGGTGATCATGGCGGACAGTGCTGCGGCGTTCGCCTGTGCACCGGAGTGCGGCTGGACGTTAGCGTACTCGGCACCGAACAGTGCCTTGACGCGGTCGATGGCCAGCTGCTCGGCGATGTCCACATATTCGCAGCCGCCGTAGTAACGGCGGCCCGGGTAACCCTCGGCGTACTTGTTGGTCAGGACCGAGCCCTGGGCTTCCATCACGGCGCGCGGGGCGAAGTTTTCAGAGGCGATCATTTCCAGGGTGCCGCGCTGGCGGCCAAGTTCCTGGCTGAGGACTGCTGCGATTTCGGGATCGAGCTCGGCCAGCGACTGGTTGCTGACGGCGGATGTTGTGGTGGCGGTAGTAGTCACGAAAAACTCCTGGCTAGGGATACGGGCACTGCTAAGGTCAGGCTACCGGCTGGCGCACATCACCGCCCCTTGATGACAGGGCGTGAAAATGAACCACATCCTTGAAAGGTGCAGCTCCGGTAAGACATGACCCTCGGCCCAGGCGTACGATCCGTGGTCTTCGTGATTGCCACTCCCTGGTGGTTAGCCACCCAACGCCAGTTGCGACCCCACCAGACTACCAAACGCGGGCGTACCGCGCGGGTAGGCTTGTAGGCGTGACTGAAGAACAGCTGAACCGAGCCTACGTATTGACCCTGTCCTGCCCGGACCGCCCCGGAATTGTCCACGCGGTGGCCGGAGCACTCCTGGTGGCGGGCTGTAATATTTTGGACTCGCAGCAGTACGGCAGCCCCGCAACCGGCAACTTTTTTATGCGGGTGGAAGCGACGACGACGGCTTCCCGTGCCGAAGTCCAGGCGGCCCTTGAGCCGGTGGCCCACTCCTTCGGCATGCAGTGGAGCCTCAACCCTGTGGGCCAGAAAGTGCGCACGCTGCTGATGGCCAGCACGTCCGCGCACTGCCTCAACGACATACTGTTCCAGCAGCGTTCCGGCACCCTGCCAATCGAGATCCCCGCAATCGTTTCCAATCACCGCGACCTTGCCGGGCTGGCCGAGTTTTACGGCATACCGTTTCACCACCTCCCGGTCACCCCGGACACCAAGGCCCAGGCCGAGGACAAGCTGCGCGCCCTTATGGCCGAGCATGATGTCGAGCTGACCGTCCTGGCCCGCTACATGCAGATCATTTCGGATGGCCTGTGCGCGGAGCTCGCCGGCAAGGCCATCAACATCCACCATTCGTTCCTGCCGTCCTTTAAAGGCGCCAAGCCGTACCATCAGGCCCACGCCCGCGGTGTTAAGCTGATCGGCGCGACGGCGCACTACGTCACCGCCGCCCTGGACGAAGGGCCCATCATCGAGCAGGAAGTCATTCGCGTGGACCACGCCCGCACCCCTGAGCAGTTCGTGCAGATGGGCCGGGACGTGGAGGGCCGCACTTTGACGCAGGCCGTCCAATGGCATGCCGAGCACCGGGTGCTGCTGGACGGCAACCGGACAGTGGTCTTCAACTGACAGTCGCTTACCTGAGGCGCTTACCTGAGGCGCTTCAACTTACGGACGGGGACCAGCATGGACGCAGCATCTGAGGTTGGACCGGAGGAACCCGGCAACGAGCAGCGCCTCGCCGAGTTCTACAACCGCCGTGCGGCGTCCGGCTGGGATCATCCCCTTGCACCGCGGCGGGTGGCTGAGCGCGATCGGTTCATCAGCCTGCTGAAATCCGAAGGCCGCCACGGCGTCCTGGAGGTCGGCACTGGTGCCGGCCTGGACGGCCTGAAGTTTGTCCAGGCGGGCATCCACTACACCGGAGTTGATCTCGCCGAGGAGCAGGTCCGGCAGGCCCGGTCCAGGGGGCTTGACGTCTCGGTCGCGAGCGCCCGGAGGCTGCCTTTCGCCGATGGCGCGTTTCCTGCGGCCTGGTCCATGAGTACGCTGTTGCACATCCCCGCAGCTGATATCGACGGCGTGCTGCGCGAACTGGTGCGCGTCACGGCACCCAACGCACCCATCGCCGTCGGCCTCTGGTCCGGTGACGACGAAGAAGTGCTGAACCCGGAGGACGACGTTGTACCCCGGCGGTTCTTCAGCCGGCGCAGCGACGACACAGTGCGGCAGGTCTTCGGACGGCACGGCGTGATTGAGGATTTTGTCACCTGGCCTGAAGGCACGGGCGAGGAATCCGGCCCGGGCGCCGGCAACTGGACGCAGCACTACCAGTTCCTGGTCCTCCGCACCCCCGGGCCAACTAACTAGCGGGGGCGGATGTCCTAGGCTTGGCCCATGGCTCCCCTTTACGATTTCGCCGGCAATACACCGGCTGTCCACGATTCCGCCTTTATTGCCCCCACCGCATCGATCATCGGTAACGCCACGCTCGCTGAGAATTCGAGCGCGTTCTACGGCGTCTCCGTCCGCGCTGACACCGCCGCGATCACGGTGGGTTCCGGCAGCAACCTGCAGGACAACGTGGTGCTGCACGCGGACCCGGGCTTCCCCTGCACGGTCGGGGCAGGGGTCAGCGTGGGGCATGCCGCCGTCGTCCACGGCTGCACCGTGGAGGACGACTGCCTGATCGGCATGGGCGCCACCGTCCTGAACGGCGCGGTGATCGGCTCCGGCTCGCTCGTGGCGGCCGGCGCCGTCGTCCTGGAGGGCACGGTGGTGCCGCCCCGGTCACTCGTGGCCGGCGTCCCCGCGAAAGTGCGGCGGGAACTCACCGACGAGGAATTCGACGGCGTGAAGCAGAACGCCGCCCGCTACGTCGAACTGGCCCGCGCGCACCGGGAACTGCACGGCTAGTCCCCACCCGCCCCTAACCCTCAGTCCAGGGCGATCGGTCCGATGGCGTCCAGGAGATCGCCCGGACCGGGGTTGCCCGGCGCCGCCGAACCGCCCAGGTGGTTCACCACACCCCACACCGCATTCAGGCCGGTGGTCACGGCGCCGTCGGCCCAGCCCGCGGTGAAGGACACATCGTCACCGGCGAGGAAGATCCCGCGCTGGGATTCGGGCAGCTTGTCCTGCTTGAAGTGCGTGAACAGCCGCTGTTGGTACCGGTAATGCCCCGGCAGGTTCGCCTTAAAGGCACCCATGAAGTTTGGATCGGCTTCCCAGGAAACGGTGATGGGCTGTCCCACGATGTGGCTGGCGATGTCCACGTCCGGGTAAATCTGCTCCAGGGAGTGGAGCATCAGCTCAACCCGCTCGTCGGCATCCAGGGACAGCCATTTGAGCGCGTCATCGTTCCAGGTGTAGGACAGCAGGATCACGGCCGGCTTGTCCGGGCCGTCATCGAGGAGGTAGGTGGCCCTGTTGAGCCGGTCCGTCAAGGTCATGGATAGCACCTCGCGGCCGGTGTCCGGATCGATGTCCTTCCAGAACGGACGGTCCACCATCACAAACGTCTTGGACGACTGCATGTAGTGCGAGCGCTCGATCGCGGTCCACAGTTCCGCCGGGAACAGCGCCTCCTCTGTGTGGATGCGCGTTGACAGCAGCCAGGACTGGCACGTGGTGACCACGGCAGGGTAGCTGGCCTCGCGGCCCCAGCGCTCCCTGATCCGGAGGTCGCCGTCGGGGTCGCGGCTGATCTTGCCGACAGCCCCGCGGGGCGATCCGGAGTGGAGCGACGCCAGGGACGTTCCGTCCGGCCAGTGCGCCATGCCCGACGGCGCGTGCTGCCACAGTCCCTCAGGGAGCCGTTGGGCTCCCCCGCTGATGAGCCGGTGCTGGTCGTCTGCGTCCGTGTAGACCACGCGGAGGATTTCCAGGATGGAGTTGGGGAAGTCTGTGTCCCAGCCGCCGGTGCCGAAACCCACCTGGCCAAAGGCTTCACGGTGCGCGAAGCCGGCTTCCTTGAACGACTGGCTCCCGGCGATGAACCCGTAGAAGGTCTGCTCGTCCATGAGCGGCAGCAGTTCGTTCCAGAGCTCCTTGATCCGGCCGGTGTCGCGGGCCCGGATGGCCTCCTGCATTTCGACGAACTTCGCGCCGTCGTTCACTGCCGCCTTCCAGGCATCGGCCACCTCGCGGAAGAACGGCGGCAAGTCCTGTGGAGTCTCTGCGTAGTACTTCTGGCCGGCCAGTTCGATCACGGTGCTTGACGTGACGGGTGCCAACGGGTTGGGGAAATCCTGCGTGTCCAGCCCCAGCAGGTCCACGTAGTGGTAGAAGGCCCTGCCGGACACGGGGAACCGCATGCCGCCAAGATCGGCCACCACGCCGGGAGCGGACGGAAAACCGGCCGTCCGCAGTCGGCCGCCGATCTGGTCCGCTTCGTAGACAACAGGGCGCAGGCCCAGCTTCATCAGTTCGTACGCCGTGACGAGGCCCGAAAGCCCCGCACCGACAACCGCCACTTCGGTGCCATATAGCTCCGGCGGAACCGCACCGAGCCCTGCCGGGTGGGCGAGGTAGTGGTCGTAGCTGAACGGAAAATCGGGGTTCAGCATGGTGATGGGGCCAGCCTGGGTGCTGGATGGGTCAGAAGCCGGGAGTTCGGTGGCGACGGTCATGAAAGCTCTGCCTTCGTTTGTTCGAGGGTGGACAGCGTTGAAGATTCCGGCCTGCTCAGTTCACGGTATTCCTCATGGCTCAGCGCCGCTACCCTGGAGTTCCGCCGCCCGTAGCCGAAGTAGGCGGCCACGCCCACCAGCATCCAGATTCCGAAGGTCACCCAAGTGTCGGCACCGAGGTTGGCCATGAGGTAGGCGCACATCAGGGCGCCGAGGATCGGGGTCAGGGGGAAGAGCGGAACGCGGAACGTGCGCTCCAGTTCGGGCCGGGTGCGGCGCAGGTAGATCACGGCCACGTTGACCAGCGCGAAGGCGAACAGGGTTCCGATGCTGGTGGCGTCGGCCAGGGCACCGAGCGGGACCAGCCCGGCGGTGACGGCGACGGCGGCGCCCACCAGGAGCGTGCCGGCCGCGGGGGTGCCAGTCCGGCGGGAGACGCGGCCGAAGATCTTCGGGATGAGGCCGTCGCGGGACATGGAGAGCAGGATGCGGGTCTGGCCGTAGAGGACAGTCAGGACAATGCTGGCGATGGCTAGGACTGCGCCGACGGCGAAGACGAGGGCGATCCACGGCTGGCCGGTTGTTTCCTCCAGGATCTTCACCAGCGTGGCTTCGGTACCGTCGAACCACCCCCACGGGCGGGCGCCGATGGCTGCGACCGCTACCAGGACGTAGATGGTGGTGACGATGACCATGGAGAGCATGATGGCGCGGGGCAGGTCGCGCTTGGGGTTGCGGGCTTCCTCGCCGGCGGTGGAGGCGGCGTCGAAGCCGATGTAGGAGAAGAACACCCGGGACGCGGCAGCGGAAACCCCGGCGGCGCCCATGGGCAAGAGCGGTTCAAAGTTGCCTGCGTTGAAGGCGGTGAAGGCCACGGCGCAGAAGAAGAGAAGGATACCCACCTTGACCACAACGATGGACGTGTTGATCCAGGCGCTTTCCTTGGCTCCGCGGATCAGCAGGATGGTGGCCAGCACCACGATGACCATGGCCGGGATGTTGACCAGGCCGCCGTCGCCCGGGGGCTGGGACACGGCGTCGGGCAGGACCTGCCCGAACACGGCCAGGGCCTCGTTCACGTACTGGCCCGCGCCCACGGCAACGGCTGCTACGGAGACGGCGTACTCGAGGACCAGGCACCAGCCGCAGATCCAGGCCATGCCTTCGCCCATGGTGGCGTAGGTGTAGGAATAGCTGGAACCGGAGACGGGGACCATGCCCGCCATTTCCGCATAGGACACGGCTGAAAGCAGCGCGGCGAACCCGGCGATCGCGAACGAGATCCAGATGGCGGGGCCGGCGAGCGGAACGGATTCGCCGAGGATGACCAGGATCCCGGTCCCCAGGGTGGCGCCGACGCTGATCATGGTCAGCTGCAGGACTCCGAAGCTGCGGACCAATTTCGGTCCGCCCTGGCCGCTTTCCGTTTCGCTGACCATCTGTCCGATCGGCTTACGGCGCAGCAGTTGCGCGCCCAGCCCAGGACGGCCGGCAGTCCGGCCCGTGGCAGGTCCGGAGAGTGTTGGCACAGTCATCGTTGACGTCCGTTCGTGAGTAGTTGTCGGTTTCCCTCATCCAGCGTAGGGGTGTGAGCCGCATCTCAGGGATGTGCAAAGTGACCTATAGTTTTCAATCATGAGACGTAATGCACCACACATCGCCAGCGCCGGACACGTCGGCCAGGGGTCCTTCCATGCAATCTGATACTGCGGAACACCTAGACGCGGTGACCCTGGGCCAGTTCCTGTCAGCACTCCCCCGGGACGTAGCCGTTCTTCACGATGCCGGCAATTCCGGCGCACCGTTGCGCTGGGTGGAGCCCAGCGAGCTGGAGGATCCCACGCCCTACCTGCTGGATGGGGAGTTTGTCCTGACGGCGGGCCTGCCTTTCCTGGATGACGGCGGCACGAAGGAGCGGGCGGACGCGTACGTCCGGCGGCTGGTCGGCGCAGGCGTCGCCGCTTTGGGGTTTGGCCTGGAGCCCTACTTCGACGCCGTCCCGGACCACGTGCTGTCAGCCTGCCGGAAACACCGGCTCACCCTGGTCAGGATTCCTCACAGCGTCCCCTTCGCCGCCATCGGACTGGAGTTCTCCCAGCTCCTGGAATCCGGAAATGCACGGGTCTTCCGTCAGCTGGCGGAGACCAACCGGCAACTGATGCGGGCTGTACTGTCGGCCAGGCCCGAGCACGAGCTCCTGTCCGCGCTGGCACAGCGGGTTCCGGCATGGGCCCAGCTTTTCGGGGCGGACGGCCGGGTGCGGGCCCGAGCGGCAGCGGCCGGGATCGGCGGGACCGGCCATGGTGCCGCCGTCGAACCTTCCGCCCTGCAGCCCATGCTGAAGCGGCTAATGGCAGGCAACGGACCGCGGGTGGAGACGGACTCGTTGCCAGCGAACGGGTCAGCCCTGGTGTTTGGCCACCCGCTCCGGAGCACCAAGGACGCCACCCTTGGGGCCCTCATCCTTGGCACGGACAGGCCGCTGACTCCGGCCCAGAACAGCGTGGTGTCATCGGTGGTGGGGCTGCTGGAACTGCTGGTACGCCAGCGCACCAGCGGCTCGCTCGCCCCCAGCCAGCTGGCAACGGCACTCCTGCTGCATCCGGAGAGCCTGACCGCCGGCTCAACCCGGCAGCTGAACGTCCTTAGGGACCTCCTGGCCCAAAGCGTTTCCGGAACCCGGTCCGGTGCCCTTCGGGTGGTGCTGGGCATTCGGGCGGATGCGTCGGCGCCTGCGTCGGCGGATGGTCCGGTCAGGGAGTTGCTGCAGTGGCGCAGGCTCTTCGACACGAAGATGGTGGAACTGACGGAATACGGGTTTGCCGCCGTTACGCGGTTCAAAGTGGACGACACGCTGTTGCATGAGGTGGAGGAACTGGGCTGGCGCCTGGTGGTGGGCGATCCCACCGAAATGGCCGGCCTTCCTGCCGCCTACCAGCGCGCGGCGTCGCTGCGATCCCGCGTCCAGGCAAGCGGAGAAAGCGTGCGGGTGGATGAAGTCACGTGGACCGTCGCTGGACTGTTGGGCCGCAGCGCCGGCACCATGCTTGCCGCCAGGCTGCTGGAACCGGTCCTGGCGCAGGAGCCTGACCGCCGGAGCTCCCAGCTCGCTGTCCTGAAGTCATGGTTGGGCGAAAATGGCAACTGGGATGCCACAGCCAAGGTGCTGAGCCTGCACCGGAACAGCGTGCGGCGCCAGATCAATGCACTGGCCGAACTGCTGGCCATGGACCTTGGCTCCGCCCAGGTCCGGGCTGAACTGTGGATTGCCCTGCAATACGTGGACGGCATGGAGGCCGGGGTGCCTCAGATGCCCCAGGACCGGTAGAGGTCGGGGCGGCGTTCACGGAGGTACGGCACCACGTCACGGGCATTTCGGGCGGCGTCCGGGTCCACCTCGGCGTACAGGATTTCGGTTCCTGGCCCCGCCGCGGCCAGCAGCGAACCGTCCGGTCCGGCAATCACGCTGCCGCCGAGGAACTCGCAGCCGTCCTCGGTTCCGGAGTGGTTGGCGTAGGCGATGGTCAGTTGGCTTTCCAGTGCCCTGGCTCGCAGCAGTAGCTGGGGAACGCTCTCGAATCCATGCGCCAGCGCGGTGGGCACCAGGAGCAATTCTGCGCCGCCCATTGCCGCGGCCCGGACCGTTTCGGGGAATTCCACGTCGTAGCAGATCACCATGGACGTCCGGAAGCCGTTGAAGTCGACGACGGCGGGACCCGCCTCCGCGGGGCTGAACGCCGCGCGTTCGTCATCACCAAAGAGGTGCACCTTCGCGTAGTTAAGAAGCTCGGCCCCGGTGGCGTCCACCAGCGTGGACGTGATGTGCCAACGGCCTCCGTCGCCGACTGACGGAAGGCTGTACACCAGGGCGATCCCGTGGCGGACGGCGATGGCGGCGAGCGTCTCCCTGATGGCGGGAAGCGTGGCAGGGTCCAGTTCCGCGCGGAGCCTCAGCGGGGCGTAGCCAACGGGGAAGAGTTCAGGGGTCACCAGAACTGATGCGCCCTCCGCGCTGGCCGCCCGGGCAGCCGCATCCAGGGCGGCGCAGTTTGCATCCACGTCGAGTACGCGGGCGTTCGCCTGCATCAGGGCCAGCAGCACCGTTTCCACCTCACATGATCGGGACGGCCGCAGGAAATATGCGTCCGATTTTTCCAGCCTAACCACCGGCACTGAACGGCTCCGGGGCCAATTGCACCGGCCAAAGCCCCAGGCGGACGGATCGTCCCATCATTTTGTCTCAATCGGCAGGCCTATTGCGTTAACTTCTTGACTACAAGAGTCAAAGTAGGGCAATCTTCTTTTCATGTCCGCCACACCGCGCTCGCCGAGGAGCAAGCCAAAGAATCCGGGATCCCAGTCAGCCCTCCGGCAACTGAATCAGCAACGGATCATCGAGACCCTCATGAGCGGGCCGTCCACCCAGGCCGAGCTTGCACGCCAGACCGGTCTGTCCACTGCAACGGTGTCCAACATCGTCAAAATCATGCAGGATGCGGGCCTGGCTTCGACGGAACCGATCACCAGTTCCGGCCGCCGGGCGCTCAATGTGCGGCTCAACAGCAACGGCGCGGTGGCGGTGGGAATCGACTTCGGCCGGCGGCACTTGCGCGTGGTCCTGGCATCCCTGAGCTACCACGTGATCGCGGAGGAGTCCGTCCTGCTGCCCCTCGGCCACCAAGCCGAGGAAGGCATCCGGGCCGCCGTCGGACTACTCGACAAACTGCTGCAGCAAAGCGGCGTTGACCGGTCCCTCGTGGTAGGTGCCGGCGTCGGAATTCCCGGCCCCATCGACCGCCGGACCGGCACCGTGGCGCAGGGCGCCATCCTCCCGGAATGGGTGGGCATCAACATCCTCCAGCATCTGGAGGAAAAGCTCAATATCCCCGTGTTCGTTGACAACGACGCCAATCTTGGAGCCTGGTCCGAGGTCACGTGGGGACCGCATACCGGAGTCAGTAACCTGATGTTCCTCAAGATCGGGTCGGGCATCGGCGCCGGCCTGATCCTCAACGGCGCGCCCTACTACGGCACGGTGGGCATTACCGGAGAAATCGGCCACGCCACCATCCACGAGCACGGACTCGTGTGCCGGTGCGGCAACCGCGGCTGCCTGGAAACCATTGCCTCCACCACCACCATGATGGAGCTGCTGGGTCGCGGTGAAGACCCACCCCTGACGCCTGCGGACATCGTGCGAAAGGCCCTCTCACGCGATTCTGCAACGCTCAGGGTGGTGGACGATGCAGGCCTGGCGGTCGGACGCGCCCTGGGCAACGTGGCCAATCTGATCAACCCTGAAGTGATCGTTGTGGGCGGTCCCCTTGCGGGGCTGGGCGACCTGCTGCTCGATCCCATCAGGCGGGGGCTGATCAGGCATGCAGTACCGGTGATCGGCGAGACCACCACGCTGACGATGTCGTCCCTCGGAGACCGCGCCGAGGCTCTGGGGGCGGCCGCGCTGGTGTTCCAACACGCCGGAATCCGGCGTGCGTAGCCGTTTTGTTATCCGGAAATTGCGTTAAAGACTTGACGACAACCGGTGTGATCAAGTTTACTTTTTCATCAGACGACCCTGCGCTTGCTGGGCGGACAACGAAGTCATGCATTGGAGGCGTAAGGGCAAATGACGTCCCACACCACGCACACTGACCCGGTCATCCTGGAGATGCGCTCCATCACCAAGGAGTTTCCCGGCGTTAAGGCACTGTCGGAGGTAAGCCTTCGGGTCAAGGCCGGCGAGATCCACGCCATCTGCGGCGAAAACGGCGCCGGCAAGTCAACCCTGATGAAGGTGCTTTCCGGCGTCTACCCGTATGGCAGCTATGACGGCGACATCGTGTACCAGAATGAAATCCAGCAGTTCAGGGACATCCGGGCCAGCGAGGCGGCCGGCATCGTGATCATCCACCAGGAGCTGGCCCTAATCCCGGAGCTCTCCATCATGGAGAACATCTTCCTGGGCAACGAACCAACCAAGCGGGGAGTCATCAACTGGGCGGAGGCGCGCCTCCGGTCCACCGAACTGCTGGCCCGGGTGGGACTCAGGGAAAACCCGGACACCCCCATCAAGGAGATCGGCGTCGGCAAGCAACAGCTGGTGGAGATCGCCAAGGCGCTGAACAAGTCGGTCAAGATCCTCATTCTGGACGAGCCAACCGCAGCGCTGAACGAATCCGATTCCCAGCACCTCCTGGACCTGATGCTGGGCCTCAAGGGCAAAGGCATCACGTCGATCATCATTTCCCACAAGCTCAACGAGATCGAACAGATCGCCGATTCCATCACCATCATCCGGGACGGCAAGGCGATCGAAACTCTCGATGTTAAGGCGGACGGCGTCGACGAGGACCGCATCATCAAGGGCATGGTGGGCCGGGCGCTGGAGTCCCGTTTCCCCGACCACACCCCCAAGATCGGCGACGTGTTCTTCGAGGTGAAGGACTGGACTGTGGGACACCCCGCCATCCAGGACCGTTTGGTCTGCAAGGGTTCGAATTTCCATGTCCGCCGCGGCGAGATCGTCGGGTTCGCCGGACTGATGGGCGCTGGACGCACCGAGCTGGCGCGGTCGGTGTTTGGCCGGTCCTACGGCCGGTTCATCAACGGGCGCATCTACAAGGACGGCAACGAAGTCACGCTCAAGTCAGTCCGCCAGGCCATCGATGCCGGCCTAGGGTACGTCACCGAGGACCGGAAGTCGCTGGGACTGAACCTCCTCGATGACATCAAGACCACCACTGTCTCGGCCAACCTGAAAAAGATCAGCCACAACAGCGTGGTGGACACCAACGCGGAATTCACTGTGGCCGAGCAGTACCGGAAGTCGCTGCGCACCAAAACACCGTCCGTCGAGGAAGGCGTGGCCAAGCTCTCCGGCGGAAACCAGCAAAAGGTGGTCCTGGCGAAGTGGATGTTCACGGACCCGGACCTGCTGATCCTGGACGAGCCCACCCGCGGCATCGACGTCGGGGCCAAGTACGAGATCTACGGCATCATCCAGGAGCTCGCCAACCAGGGCAAGGGCGTCATCGTGATCTCTTCGGAACTGCCCGAACTGCTGGGCCTCTCGGACCGGATCTACACCATCTTCGAAGGCGCCATCACCGGTGTCCTGAACAAAGAGGAAGCGAGCCAGGAAAGCCTGATGAAACTTATGACCTCCGCCCGCAAAGCCGCCTGACCCTCTGGAATTCTCCAGATCCTTCCAGATACAAGGACTGAAACAATGAACGCGCTTAAGAAGCTTTTTGGCGGCAACACCCGCCAATTCGGGATGATCTTCGCCCTGGTCGCGCTGATCATCTTCTTCCAGATCACCACAGAGGGCCGCACGCTCACCCCGGGCAACGTCATCAACCTCTTCAACGGAAACTCTTACATCCTGATCCTGGCCATCGGCATGGTGTTGGTCATTATCGCCGGCCACATCGACCTCTCCGTCGGTTCGGTCGCCGCGTTTGTCGGTGTCACGGTCGCCCTTGCCATCCGGGACTGGGGCATCCCCTGGTACGCGGGCGTGCTTATCGGCCTGCTGCTCGGGGCGCTGATCGGAGCCTGGCAAGGGCTATGGACGGCGTATGTGGGCATCCCCGCGTTCATCGTCACACTGGCAGGCATGCTGCTGTTCCGCGGCTTTAACCAGTTTGTGGGCAAGTCCAACACCATCCCGGTGCCCAATGACTTCCAGTTCCTCGGCTCCGGCTACCTCCCGGAGGTGGGACCGAGAACCGGCTACAACAACCTGACGCTTCTGATCGGCCTCGCCGCCGTCGCCTTCGTGATCGTCAGTGAAATCCGCAGCCGACGCACCGCGAAGGCCCTGGGTGCCGAAGTGCCGGAGACCTGGGTGGTTGTCCTCAAGCTCGTCCTGGTCTGCGCCGCGATCCTGTACGCAACGTACCTCTTCGCCACCGGCCGTCCGGGCACCTCCTTCCCCATCCCCGGCCTGATCCTCGCCGTCCTGGTCATCATCTACGGGTTTGTTTCCGCCAAGACGGTGGTGGGCCGACACATTTACGCCGTGGGTGGCAACCGCCACGCGGCCGAACTCTCCGGCGTCCAGTCCAAGAAGGTCAACTTCTTGGTCATGATGAACATGTCGATCCTTGCCGGCCTCGCCGGCATGATCTTCGTGGGACGCTCCACGGCTTCAGGCCCGTTCGACGGAGTGGGCTGGGAACTGGACGCCATCGCGGCTGTATTCATCGGCGGCGCCGCCGTGACTGGCGGTGTGGGCACCGTGATCGGGTCCATCATCGGAGGCCTGGTCATGGCAGTTCTGAACAACGGCCTGCAGCTCCTGGGCGTTGGTGCGGACCTCACCCAGATCATCAAGGGCCTGGTCCTGCTCATCGCCGTCGCGTTCGACGTCTACAACAAGACCCAGGGTAAGAAGTCCATCATCGGCATGATGACCAAGAACTTCAGCCGCAACTCCGGCACCGGCCCGTCGAACCCCCTCCAGCCCGACGAGACCACTTCCACCAAGGAAGCCATCTCCAGGGAAGCCTGACCGTCAACACCTTTGCAACTCACACCACATCAAAGAAAGAGAAACAACAATGCGAATGATTGGTAAAGCAGGAAAGGCTGCAGCTGTTGCTGCTATTGCGGCACTGGCGCTGACAGCCTGCGGCCGCTCCGACACCGGCACCACCGGCGGGTCCAGCGAGGGCGCCGGCGGCTTCGAACAAAGCTCGTCCATCGGCGTCGCACTTCCCCAGAAGACCAGTGAAAACTGGGTCCTGGCGGAGAAACTGTTCAACGACGGGCTCTCCGGCGCCGGCTTCAAGGCGGATGTACAGTTCGCCAACGGCGGCGTCTCAGAGCAGCAGAACCAGATTAGCGCCATGATCACCAAGGGCGCCAAGGTCATCATCGTTGGTGCCATCGACGGCGCGCAGCTGGGAACGCAGCTGAAGCAGGCCAAGGACTCCGGCGCGACGATCATCGCCTATGACCGCCTCCTGCTGAACACCGCGAACGTGGACTATTACGTGGCCTACGACAACTTCAAGGTCGGTGTCCTCCAGGGCCAGGCCCTGCTCGACGGGATGAAGGCCAAGAAGGCATCCGGACCGTACAACATCGAGCTGTTCGCCGGGTCCCCCGACGACGCCAACGCCAAGGTCTTCTTCGACGGCGCCATGAGCGTCCTGAAGCCGAAAATCGACGACGGGACACTCAAGGTTCTTTCCGGCCAGGTTTCCTTCGAACAGGCTGTTACCCAGGGCTGGAAGGCTGAGAACGCCCAGCGCCGTGCAGACACATTGCTCACCGGCAGCTACGGCACGGCTTCCCTGGACGGCGTCCTGTCCCCGAACGACACCCTGGCCCGCGCTGTCCTGACGTCAGTCAAGGCTGCCGGCAAGCCGCTCCCGATCATCACCGGCCAGGACTCCGAAGTTGAGTCCGTGAAGTCCATCCTTGCCGGCGAGCAGTACTCCACCATCAACAAGGACACCCGCAAGCTCGTTGAGCACGCGATCGTGATGGTCAAGGATCTTCAGGCAGGCAAGACGCCTGAGGTCAACGACGACAAGTCCTACAACAACACGGTGAAGACCGTACCCGCCTTCCTGCTGCCGCCGGTCATCGTGACCGCCGCCAACGTGAAGACGGCCTACGCGGACGATCCGGTACTGGGCCCGCTGACCAAATAACGCGGACTAAGCACGCGGTCCAAGCAACGCGGTCCACCGGTTTACAAAGAATGCCCCGGCTCCCCACAGGGAGCCGGGGCATTCCGCGTTCCAACGCTCTCTCACTTAATTCACGCTTTTCACCGACGCTCTTTCACTTCCCGCGGCGTTTCACAGCCCAAACACAGCTTCGCCCGCCCTCCTGCACAGGCCCGGACGCGAGGGTAGGAGCAGATGCCGGCCTTCCGCCGGCCCCAGATCCTAGGAGTACAGTGAGCGTCCTTGCCCGGAGTGTTGGCAATGCCTTCAGAAACAAGGTCCGGACAGCTGCGGTGGTGGCAGTCCTGGCCGTCGCGATCGGACTTGCCCTGGCCATGCTGGTGGCCAACCAGGCCGTCGGAGCCAAAGTCCAGGAGCTGAACGCATCTGTCGGAACCGTCCTGACCGTCAACCCGGCCGGCGGCCAGGGCTTCGAAGGCGGCGGCGAACCGCTGACTGCCGAGCAGACCGCCACCGCAGCGGCCGTCCCCAACGTCAGCTCCGTCGTCGGAACCAGTGCACTCAGGCTGCGGAACGCTGCCGAAGCCGCTGCCCAGACGGCGGCCGGCACCCAGGCTGGCCCCGGCGGCGGCCAAGGCGGTCCCGGCGGACAGTACGCCACCACGCTGACCACCAGCCTCACCGCAGCCATCGACGCCGGCACCCTCGGCGGCCGGAACCAGGCCGCGAACGGCACCACGGGAACCACCACCGCGCAGCCGGTACGCTCGCTTCCCATCACCGCAACCGGGATCGGCGCCGAAGTGGACACCACCGGCAAGGCGCTGACCATCACCGAAGGCTCGGGCCTGGGAGACTACACGGCTGAGTCCGCCAACGCCCTTCTGGGAACCACTCTGGCCGAGAAGAACAACCTGGCCATCGGCTCCACGTTCACCATCAACGACCAGACGTTCACTGTGGCAGGCGTCTTCGATTCAGGCACCACGTTCGGCAATAACGCCCTGTACCTGACCCTGCCCACGGCGCAGACCGTCGCGGAGCTGCCCGGCGAGCTGTCCTCGATGATCGTCACGGTGGACAGCATGGAAAACCTCCAAACCGCCAAGACCGCGCTCGAGTCCGCCCTCGGCACGGACAAGGCCGACGTCACCCAGGGCCAGAACCTGGAGTCCGCCGTCAGCTCGCTCGGCAGCGTCAAGAACATCTCGTTCATCGCCTTCGTCGCAGCCCTGGGCACCGCCGGACTGATCATCCTGCTGATCATGGTCATGCTGGTCCGCGAGCGCCGCCGGGAAATCGGTGTCCTCAAGGCGATCGGAGCGCCCAACCGCACCATCGGCCTGCAGTTCGTGCTGGAGGCGCTGGTGCTGGTGGCCATGGGCAGCGCGGTGGGCGCCGCCGTCGCGTCCTTTGCCAGCGGAGGCATCGCTTCCGCACTGATCAGCACCAACACGAGCACGACGGCGGCAGCCACCGCCGGGCGCGCCGCACGTACCGGCGGGGCTGGCTTCCCCGGCGGAGCTGGCCTTCCCGCCGGGAGCCCCTTCGGCGGTGCTTCCCAGCTGCTGACATCGGTCACCGCCAGCGCCTCCCCCGGCGTCATCGCCGCCGGGATCGCAGCGGTGTTCGGCGTGGCCATCATCGGCGCGCTGGTCCCTGCACTGCTCACGGCACGCATCCGTCCCATCGAAGTCCTGCGAGGAGAATAGCCATGATTGAAGTCAAGAACCTGGTCCGCACTTTCAACTCCGGTGACCGCACCATCAAGCCGGTCAACGACGTCAGTTTTGTTCTCGAACAGGGCACTACGGCCTCCATCGTCGGCAAAAGCGGCAGCGGCAAGAGCACGCTATTGTCCCTCCTGGGTGCGCTGGACAAACCCACCAGCGGAGACGTCGTCGTCAACGGCGTGAGCCTGGCCGGGATGCCGGACGGCAAGCTGACCGAGTACCGGCGCCGGGACATCGGGTTCGTTTTCCAGCAGTTCAACCTGATCCCCAACCTTTCGGCGATGGACAACGTCATGCTGCCCATGGAGTTCGCGGGCGTGCGCAGGGCAGAGCGTCGACAGCGCGCAATGGACCTTCTGGAGCAGGTGCAGCTGGACCCGGAGAAACAGGTGCGGCGCATCAACCGGCTGTCCGGCGGCGAGCAGCAGCGTGTGGCGATCGCCCGGGCGCTGGCCAACGAACCCAAACTGATCCTCGCGGACGAGCCCACCGGCAACCTGGACGAACAGACCGGCGATCACATCATCGAACTGCTCAGCTCGCTCAGCCGTGATCACAACACCACCATCCTCGTGGTCACCCACGACAAGGCGCTGGCCAACAAGACGGACCGCCGCTTCAGGCTCCAGCAGGGCAGGCTGACGGAAGAACCGGCGCGCGCCCTTGTCTGACGTCCGAAGTAGTACTGGATGAGAGGATGGTCACCATGAGTGCGCCCATTGCCACACCGTGGCTGTCCAGTCAGTCCGACCAGGATCCCCGGTCCGCCACCGGAAAACCTCTGCGGTGGGGCGTCATAGCCACCGGCGGGATCGCGCGGTCGGTCTCGCAGGACCTGGCCCTGCTTTCTGACGCCGAGCTTTACGCCGTCAGTTCCCGCTCACAGGGCACCGCGGAGAGTTTCGCTACGGACTACAGTTTCGCCAAGGCATACGGGGACGACGACGGCGTGCCCGGCTACCAGCGGCTGCTCGCCGATGAGTCGGTGGACGTGGTGTACATCGCCACACCGCACGCCCAGCACCACGAGATTGTGCTCGCTGCGCTCAACGCGGGCAAGCACGTCCTGTGCGAAAAGGCGTTCACCATCAATGCCAGGGAAGCGACCGAGCTCGTCGATCTTGCCCGTGAACGGAAGCTCTTCCTCATGGAGGCCGTATGGTCCCGCTTCCTCCCGGGCATGCAGCGGGCGTTCGAGATTGCCGCGTCCGGGGAGCTCGGGGACGTGCACTGGGTGACCGCTGACCTGGGCTTTCCCGCGCCGTATTCCCCGACGTCCAGGCTGTGGGCCAGGCAGGATGGTGGCGGCGCCCTCCTGGACATCTCGGTTTACCCGCTGCTGTGGGCAGTAGGAACGCTGGGGTTCCCGCAGACGGTCAGTGCCACGGGCTTCATTAATGACGACGGCGTTGACGCCCAGAACGCACTGACCCTCGGCTACCACCATGGCGCCCAGGCCCAGCTGACGTCCTCGCTCCTGGCCTACGGTCCCCGGACGGCCACCGTGGCGGGCAGCCTGGGCTATCTCCAGAGTGTTGGTTCCATCAACAATCCGCGGGAGCTGGTGATCGGTATCGGCAGGGAAGAGTTGCGCACGGAGGCGTTCGACGTCGTCGGCATCGGCTATACCTACGAACTGCGCGAGGTGACCCGTTGTATCCAGCAGGGTCTGACCGAGAGCCCGGTCATGCCGCTGGAGGATTCCATCAACACGATGCGGCTCTTTGACGGAGTACGCGGACAGCTGGGCGTCAGCTACCCGAATGATGCCCACTGAATTACCGGGTTCTTACCGTTTCGGGACTGTGACTTTTTTGTAAACACGTTTGACACTTGCCATTCGGCTATCGATGGGTGAGTGACAAATTAGTAAGTTTGCTGGATTTATTTTCAATTTCCCTAGACTTGCTCCACACAGGAGTCTTACGCTGATGAAATCGTAGGTCTCAACGGTACTGGGGGTGGTACGCATGGCTAAAGTTCGATCGCCTTGGCGTGCTCTCCGGCCGCTGCTCCTCGCAGGTGCGGTAACCGCCACCTGGCTCACACTTTCCGCGTCCGCCGCAACGGCAGACTCTTCGAGGGATTCCGGGTCCCTTCTGGGCGGCGTCACTTCGTCGGTTTCGTCCCTGACCGCGCAGCTGACCGGTGCCGTCTCTCCCATTCTTGACGCCGCTTCGCCGGCCCCTTCACCCGCCGGACTCCTGCAGCCCGCAGTGGGCAATGTGGCGGGCACAGCGGATCAGCTGATCTCCGCCGTCCCTGTGGTGAAGAGTGTGGTTCCGGCGGGCACCGTCACGGCCGTGGCCGTCCCGATTGCCGCAGTGGTGGACACCGCTGCGGATGACCTTATTGAGACAGTCGCACCGCCCCTCACCGATGCCGTACCGGTCCTTGAACCTGTGCTGAAGCCGGTTGTCGACCTGGTCGATGCGACCGTTCCGTCCGCTCCGGTCACGGTGCCCGGGCTGCAGCCTCTTGAAGAGATTACCTTCGTCGCAACTGATGCCGTAACGAACTCCCCCGGCTCTGCCGAGAACCTGCTCGCCGTCACGGGCACGTCATCGCTGCCGGTTCCGGCCGGCACAGAAATGCACGCAGTCCCGGCAGAAATCCCCTGGACCACGGATCCTTCGACGCCTGCGGCTCCGGCCCCGGCCCCGGCAGGACCGGCTTCGGGGGCAGGGAGCGGCGCCTCGCCCTCCGGCGCCTCAGGCTCTTCTGCCTGGCTGGACGAGTTCGGTTTCAACGTGCCGCTTCTGGGGGTCTTTCCCATCAGCGGATCACCGGATCATGCCCCGTCACCGGTGTCATTCGACCCCGGTTCCTCTCCTGACTAGTTGAGCCCTCCTGCCCTTCTTCATGGGCAGAACACGGCCTCAAGGCGCTGACCAGCGCCCCAAAACAACTTCTCAGGAGAGAACATCATGAATTGCAACCTTCGCAGGGGGCTGCTCAGCACCCTCTTTGCCGGCGGCCTACTCGCCTTCGGTGCCACCGCAGCCAGCGCCGCGGACACAACGAACGGACCGGATCTTTCCGCATCCGCCCTGGTCTCAGCCGCGGCATCCGTTGACACGACGTCGTTGGGTCTGCTGGGTGGCCCAACGCAGTCGGATACTGCGGATGTCGCTGCTGTAGTCGACGTCAATCTTGGCCTCGGTGACGGCCTCCTCGGCGGCACCCATAGCAGCGGAACCGGCAACGGCAACACCACCGCCGACGTAGCTGCAGCAGCCGACGTCAACCTTGGGAACAACCTCCTCGGCAGCAGCAACGGCAGCGGAACCGCCGCTGACGTCGCCGCGGTAGCCGACATCAACCTCGGCGGCACGGACGCTAGCGGAACCACCGCCGACGTCGCCGCCGCCGTCGACGTTAACCTCGGCAGCGGGACCGGCACCACCACCGCCGACGTAGCTGCAGCAGCCGACGTCAACCTTGGGGACAACGTCCTCGGCGGCACGGACGGTGGCGGAACCACCGCTGACCTAGCTGCATTGGTCGACGTTAACCTTGGAGACGACGTCCTCGGCAGCACCAACGGCAGCGGGACGAGCAATACCAACACCGACGTAGCTGCAGTGGTCGACGTCAGCCTTGGGGACAACGTCCTCGGCGGAACGGACGGTGGCGGAACCACCGCTGACGTCGCCGCAGCAGCGGACATCAACCTCGGCCTCGGCGACAACGTCCTCGGCAACAGCAACGGCAGCGGCACTACCGCCGACGTCGTAGCCGACGTTGACCTGGGCCTCGGCCTGGGTGATGGCGTCCTCGGCGGCACCGACGGCGGCCTCGACGCTGCTGTTGATGTAGATCTGGGCCTGGACACGTCCGGCGCACTTGATGACGTGAATGTTGCTCTCGATGCATGCGTCATCATCGGCGGCGGCACCAACGGCTGTGGAACCCCGGGTACTGAAACCCCCGGTACGGAAACGCCCGGCACTGACACCACGGACCCGGGAACCGGCACAACAGGTGACACTGACACCACGGATCCGGGTACTGGCACAACAGGGAACACGGACACCACGAACCCGGGAACCGGAACCACCGGCACCACGGGAGCTGGCACGACCGGTATCACTGTTCTTCCCGCCGGCACCACCACCGGTTCGGTATCTGCTGCCGCAAACACCATGGGCAACAGCACGGGCAACACCTCAGTCCAGGGGGGCACCAGCATGCTGGCCAAGACGGGTATGGATGCTTCACTGATCCCGCTCGCCCTGATCCTGCTGCTTGCCGGGCTGCTGATGCTGATGCGGCGCAAGCGCGCATAGGCAGCCAGCCTGCCTAATCCAGGCGACCCAGAAGTAGTTCCACACGGTCCCGTCGTTAGCGGCACCTTCAGTTTCTTCGAAAGGGGGTAGGCCACCGGAAAGCTCGACTACCAGCACTTGTCCCTGTGCCCGGAGGCCCGGCCGGGAAGGTCTCGATGACTTCCCAGCCGGGCCGCCGGCGTGCCGGCAGACGATCGGAAGGAAGCCCTACCGGCCGGTATCATTGGGGAAGAATAGTGCCACAGCGCACCGGGAGGAACTGGTCATGGTGGCGGATTCGCCTAGCTCCATCAAGAATGAAGTGCTCGGCGGACGCTATCGGCTGGCGGACATCATCGGCCGCGGTGGCATGTCATCCGTCTACCGCGCCCGGGACGAAAACCTGGGCAGGGATGTCGCACTGAAGCTCTTCGCCCCACAGGCACCGGATGCCAACGAGCTCAGACGCCAGGAATCCGAAATCCAGCTGCTAGCAACACTTAACCATCCCAGCCTGGTCACGCTGTTCGACGCAGGCATCGATACCCGTATCCTGGACGAACCCCGCCCGTTCCTGACCATGGAACTCGTGGAGGGCCAGGACCTCCGCAGCCGGATCAGGCACAGTGCAGTTCCCCTGGACGAGCTTGCAGTCATCGGGGCAGGCGTAGCTGACGCGCTGGCCTACGTGCACAGCCTGGGCATCATCCACCGCGACATCAAGCCCGGGAACATCCTGCTCGTGCAGATCCGTCCGGGCGAGCCTCTGCGCGCCAAACTCACGGATTTTGGCATCGCCAGGATCGCCGACGCAGCCCGGCTGACCGCCACGGGAACCATGGTTGGAACAGCCGCTTATCTCAGTCCGGAGCAGGCTATGGGTTCTCCCCTGTCGGCCGCCACCGACATCTACTCGCTGGGCCTGGTTCTCCTGGAATGCGTCAAGCAGACCGTTGAGTTCCCGGGCAGCGCAGTTGAATCCGCAGTAGCCCGGTTGCACCGGGCACCCGAGATCCCTGCTGACGTTCCAGCGGAGTGGGCCGATCTGATCCGTTCCATGACTGCCATCGAACCGCTGGAACGTCCTGCCGCGGCCGAGGTTGAATCCGTGCTGCGCCAGGCCCTGGTGTCACCAGTCTCAGCACCGGGCGAGCTTGAACCGGAGGCCACCCGAGTACTCCCGGCCATGCCGTTCAGGCCACCGTCCTTCGCCATCACTGCTGAATCCGACCTGCCGGTGGTCCGGACCCCCAAGACCCAACGGGACGTCACCCGCCGTTCCGAGCCGCGGAGCTGGGTCCCGGGCTTGTCCCGTCTCCGCCACACCCGAAGGCGGTTCTGGACGGTCATCGTTTTGGGCGTTCTCGCCGCTGGAGCAGCCGGAACGGCGTTGACCTTGAGCCTGGCACCTCAGCCAATGCCCGACGTCGTTCCCTACCCCGCCGTCACCGGCACTTTGGGCGACCATCTCAAGGAACTTCAGGAGAGCGTGAAACCATGAGCAGTGCACAGAATCACCGTTGGCGTTCTGCGGCAGCCCACGGCCTCACGGCTGCCACAGCGGTTCTGCTGGCCGGTTCGTTGGCAGCGTGCGGCCCGGCTGAGACCGGCCTTCAACGTGATGCCGCCCACCAGCTCCAGGAACGGGTCCTCCGCGTCAGCCAGGCTGCCGCCGTCAACGACCTGTCCGGCGGGCTGTCAGCCCTGGACAGCCTCGACGCCGATCTCGCGTCCGCTGTGGGAACGGGACAGGTGACGGAGGAACGCCGGCGCAGCATCACCACGGCGGCTGCTGCTGTCCGCGCAGACCTGACGGCGGCAAAGACCGCAGAGGACGCCGCAGTAGCGAAGGCCGCTGAGGACGCGGCCGCAGCACAAAAGCAGGCAGATGCGGATGCTGCTGCGGCTGAGGCCGCCAAGGTGGCCCCCGGACCGGCATCTCCGTCGTCCGATGAAGGCAAGGGAACCAAAGGCAAGGGCAAGGGCGACGACTGACTGCCAGTCGGACGGCCCGTCCAGCTTATTAACCCACCCGTGCTTCATCCCGCGTGATCGAGAAGATGAAAGAGGCGGCGCCCCGGTTCCCCGGGGCGCCGCCTCTTAAAGTTCGATTCCGCTTAGCTCAGGGTCGCAATGACCTTATTCAGCGTGGCCGACGGACGCATCACAGCCGATGCCTTGGCCTCATCCGGCCGGTAGTAACCGCCGATGTCCACCGCTGAGCCCTGCACAGCGGCCAGTTCGCCGACGATGACGTCCTCGTTGGAGGCAAGCGCTTTGGCGACAGCCGCGAACGATGCCGCCAGTTCCGCATCCTCGGTCTGCTTGGCCAGTTCCTCGGCCCAGTAGCGGGCGAGGAAGTAGTGGCTGCCACGGTTGTCCAGCTCGCCGGCGCGGCGGCTCGGGGACTTGTTTTCCAGCAGGAAGGTTCCCGTTGCCTTGTCCAGGGTGTCTGCCAGGACCTGCGCGCGGGCGTTGTCCGTGGTGGTGGCCAGGTGTTCGAAGCTGACGGCGAGTGCCAGGAATTCGCCCAGGCTGTCCCAGCGCAGGTGGTTTTCCTTGAGCAGCTGCTGGACGTGCTTGGGGGCAGATCCGCCGGCGCCGGTCTCGAAGAGTCCGCCACCGTTCATCAGGGGAACAACGGAAAGCATCTTGGCGCTAGTGCCCAGTTCCAGGATGGGGAACAAGTCCGTGAGGTAGTCGCGGAGCACGTTGCCGGAGACGGAGATGGTGTCCTCGCCCTTGCGGATGCGCTCCAGGGTGAAGGCCGTTGCCTTCACCGGGGACATGATTTCGATCTGCAGGCCCTCGGTGTCGTGGTCCTTGAGGTATTCGGTGACCTTGGCGATGAGGTTGCGGTCGTGCGCGCGGGTCTCGTCCAGCCAGAACACTGCGGGAGTGTTGGAGGCGCGGGCGCGGGTGACGGCCAGCTTGACCCAGTCGCGGATGGGGGCATCCTTGGCCTGGCAGGCGCGCCAGATGTCACCGGGTGCAACCTCGTGTTCGATCAGGACGGCGCCGGAACCGTCAACGATCTGCGCCGTGCCGGCTTCCTGGATCTCGAATGTCTTGTCGTGGCTGCCGTATTCCTCGGCGGCCTGGGCCATCAGGCCGACGTTCGGGACGGTGCCCATGGTGGTGGGGTCGAAGGCGCCGTGGGCGCGGCAGTCGTCCAGGACAACCTGGTAGATGCCGGCGTAGGAGCTGTCCGGAAGGACTGCGAGGGTGTCGGCTTCCTTGCCGTCCGGGCCCCACATGTGGCCGGAGGAGCGGATCATGGCGGGCATGGAAGCGTCAACGATGATGTCTGAGGGCACGTTGAGGCTGGTGATGCCCTTGTCCGAGTCCACCATGGCCAGGGCAGGGCCGTCGTCGAGGCCCTTCTGGATGAGCGCCTGCACTCCTTCACGCACGTCCTCCGGCAGCTCCTCGAGGCCACTCAGGATGGCGGCCAGGCCGTTGTTGGGGCTCAGGCCGGCGGCGGTGAGCTGCTTGCCGTAAGTCTCGAACAGTTCGGAGAAGTAGGCCTTCACCACGTGGCCGAAGATGATGGGGTCCGAGACCTTCATCATGGTGGCCTTCAGGTGGGCGGAGAAGAGGACGCCCTCTTCCTTGGCGCGTACTACCTGGGCTGCCAGGAACTCGTCCAGCGCTGCGGCGCGCATGACGGTGCCATCAATGACTTCGCCGGCCAGCACGGGGAACGGCTTCTTCAGGACCTTGACCGAGCCGTCTTCGCGGACCAACTGGATGGCGATGGTGCCGTCGGACGCGATGACCACGGACTTCTCGTTGGCGCGGAAGTCGTCAGCCGTCATGTATGCAACGTTGGTCTTGGAATCAGCGGACCAGGCACCCATGGAGTGGGGGTTCTGGCGGGCGTAGTTCTTGACGGACAGCGGCGCACGGCGGTCCGAGTTTCCCTCGCGCAGGACCGGGTTCACAGCGGAGCCCTTGATCTTGTCGTAGCGGGAGCGGACGGCCGTTTCCTCGTCCGAGGAGGGGTTGTCCGGGTAGTCGGGCAGGTTGTAGCCCTGGCCCTGCAGCTCGGCGATGGCGGCCTTCAGCTGCGGGATGGAAGCGCTGATGTTGGGCAGCTTGATGATGTTGGCATCCGGCGTCTTCGCCAGTTCTCCGAGTTCAGCAAGGGCATCACCGATCTGCTGTTCCGGGGTGAGGTAGTCACCGAACACGGAGATGATGCGGCCTGCGAGCGAAATGTCACGGGTCTCCACCTCCACACCTGCGGTCGAAGCAAACGCCTCGATGATCGGCAAAAACGAATAAGTAGCCAGCATCGGCGCTTCGTCGGTGTGGGTATAGATAATCTTGGACATGCGCGGGCGTCTCCCTGGAGGTCGGCTGATTTTTTTGGAAATTTGTTCTATTTCACCTCCCTTAACTTACCCGAGGACAGGGCTTTGGACCGTACCGGGGCGGCCGGACGGCCCTGCATTACAGCGGATTGGGGCATGGTGGAACTCCCGACGGCGGTGCGCACCCGTGGCGGCAGGCCGCCGTCGCGCTTCACCTCCGGGAGACACCGGCGCAGGTGAGGATCCGGTCAGCGCCGCTTGTGGGGTATGTCACTGGGCCAGAGCTGTACGTATTTGAGGTCCTGGCGGCGCAGCTCCTCCGTCGCCGTGAACGAATGCACAGGATCTACGTCACGCAGTTGCACGGCTGCGGCGTAGGCCTCAACATCCGGGGAAGCACTTTGTCCACCCTCAGCAGTTACATGCCGGCCGTTGACGGCGGACCTTTTGGCGGACTTCCAGAAAGCAATCACGATGGGACCCCAATTCAGTGAGAGCCCGGAGCCCAGATCGGACGTGCTGTACAGGAAAAATACCCTTCGGCCGCCGGTTTCGCCAGAGCTGCGGCACAAGTCTGCGGGCATCCACATCCGCTGCGGGCCCTACCGGCGGCGTCACTACTATTTACAAATTTGTCATGCGTCGATAAGTTCTAGGGGTCACGCCGTGGGCCGTCCCTGGCCCCCATCCGTTTTAGACAGGACCATAATGACGCTAACCAGCTCCTTGTCCGCAAGCTTCCTGAGCCTTTCGGCAGCTGCCCTCATTGCGCTGGTTGGCGCCGGGGGCGCACATGCTGCCCCCTCGGCGTCGGACGAAAAAACGGTACCTTCGGTTGCCCGAGCCGCAGCGGACAGCACTGGAGCAGCCGACTACTGGACATCGGACCGCATGCGCGCCGCGATTCCCGGCGACGTACTGGCCAGCAAGGCGGTGGCACGCGGTAAATCATCCAGCGCTGCGAGCGTGCTGAAGGGGCCCAAAACGACGGTCACGGGCACCCAGGGCAAGCCCACGCTCGCGCAGCCTGCGGACCCGGTAGCCCACATCGGCAAGGTGTTCTTCACCCTCGGCGGCCAAAATTACGTCTGCTCTGGAAACGTCGTGACGGCGTCGAACAAGAGCACCGTTGCCACGGCCGGACACTGCCTTAACGAGGGTCCCGGCACGTTCGCCTCTAACTTCGTTTTTGTCCCCAAGTACAAGGACGGTGTGGCCCCCTACGGCGCGTGGACCGCCGCCGAGTACTTCACGCCCACTCAGTGGAGCGCGGGTGGGGATATCAGCTACGACACCGGCTTTGCCGTGATGGACCCGCAAGAAGACGGCACGCTGCTGGAGAACGCCGTTGGTGGCTCCGGCGTGGCATTCAACGAAGCCCGCGGCCTGCAGTACACCGCCTACGGCTACCCCGCCGCCAATCCCTTCAACGGCGAGCGGCTCTGGAGCTGCACCGGCACCGCCACCAAGGACAAGACCAACCCGCAGTTCGGCACGCAGGGAATCCCGTGCGACATGACCGGCGGCTCTTCAGGCGGCCCGTGGTTCATCGGCAGCGGCTCCGACGGCTTCCAGAACTCCATCAACAGTTACGGCTACAGCCCGAAACCCGTGATGTACGGCCCGTACTGGGGCAGCGTCATCGAAGAGGCCTATTTCAGTGCCGCAGCAGCCTAGGAAAACCTCGCCCGACGAGGCACACGGGAAAGGATCCGTCAGCCACAGCAAATCGGGCCAGACCCGCGAGGAGATCCTCGAGTACTGGACCAAACAGCGAATGGCCGCCGCAAAGCCCCGGGAGCTCCGGCTTCCGGAAGGGGGTCCGCGCCTCATGCAGCGGGGCGCGGACCCGATACAACGTCCTTCCTAGCTGCCCGTTAAAGCCCGACGGCGCCTGTCCCCTTGGTGGGGACGGGCGCCGTCGACGTTGGGCCCACGCCGGCAGGGTTCCCTGGCCGAAGAAGCGAGGTCAGGGAGCCGGTGGGTGGGCCCACGCCGGCAGGGTTCCCTGACCGAGCTTGCGAGGTTAGGGAGCCGGTGGGTGGGCCCACGCCGGCAGGGTTCCCTGACCGAGCTTGCGAGGTTAGGGAGCCGGTGGGGATTAGTGGAAGAAGTGGCGGGCACCCGTGAAGTACATGGTGATGCCGGCCGCGTTGGCTGCGGCCACGACTTCCTCATCCCGGACGGAACCGCCCGGCTGCACCACGGCGCGGACTCCCGCGTCGATCAGGATCTGCAGCCCGTCAGCGAACGGGAAGAACGCGTCGGAGGCGCCGACGGCACCGTGGGCGCGCTGCGGTGCAACGCTCGCCTCTGTCGTCGATGGACCAGCGGCACCGCCGGCACCTTCGACGTCGGACTCCACCGAAACGCCCAGCGTGTTGGCACGCTCCACGGCCAGCTTGCAGGAATCGAGGCGGTTGACCTGGCCCATGCCGATTCCGACTGCGGCACCATTGTTCGCGAGCAGAATGGCGTTGGACTTTGCGGCGCGGCAGGCGGTCCAGGCGAAAGCTAGGTCCGCGAGGGTCTTTTCGTCAGCGGCTTCGCCGGCGGCGAGGGTCCAGTTGGCGGGGTTGTCGCCGTCGGCGTCCACCTTATCGCTCATCTGTACCAGGACACCGCCGGAAACCTGGCGCATTTCTGCCGGGTAGCGGCCGTAGCCTTCGGGCAGGGCCAGCAGGCGGATGTTTTTCTTCTTGGCGAGGATCTCCACGGCTTCCGGCTCAAAGTCCGGGGCAATGACAACTTCGGTGAAGATGCCGGCAACGGTCTGTGCCATGGTGGCGGTGACCGTCCGGTTGGCAGCGATGACGCCGCCGAAGGCCGAAACGGGGTCGCAGGCGTGGGCCTTGGCGTGGGCATCGGCGATCGGGTCTGCAACATCAGCGGAACCGACGGCGACACCGCACGGATTGGCATGCTTGATGATGGCGACGGCGGGTTCGGCGAAGTCGAACGCGGCGCGGAGGGCCGCGTCGGCGTCAACGAAGTTGTTGTAGCTCATGGCTTTGCCGTGCAGCTGGTCGGCCTGCGCGATGCCTGCCGGGGCTGCCTTGTCCACGTACAGCGCAGCCTGCTGGTGCGGGTTTTCGCCGTAACGGAGGACCTCGGAGCGCTCCAGCGACAGGCCGGCGTAGGCAGGCCAGTCGATAATGCCGTCGCCGTCTTCATCCAGGAACTGGCTGGCAGTCCAGGTGGCCACGGCGGTGTCGTAGGACGCGGTGTGGGCGAACGCCTTGGCGGCCAGCCGGCGTCGGGTCTTCAGGTCAAAGCCACCCTCAGCGGCGGCGGTGACCACGGAGCCGTAGAACGTGGGGTCAACAACAATGGCGACGGCGGCGTGGTTCTTCGCTGCCGACCGCACCATCGCCGGCCCGCCGATGTCGATCTGCTCAACGACGTCGTCCTGCGCGGCGCCGGACTTCACAGTCTCAACGAACGGGTAGAGGTTCACCACAACCAGGTCGAAGGTTTCGATCTCCATGCCGGCGAGGGTTTCCATGTGGGCCGGGACGCGGCGGTCCGCCAGGATCCCGCCGTGGACGCGCGGGTGCAGCGTCTTGACGCGGCCGTCCAGCATTTCCGGGGACCCGGTGACTTCTTCGACTTCCTGGACCGGGATACCGGCCGCAGCGATCTTCTTCGCCGTGGAACCGGTGGAGACGATCTTCACGCCGGCTGCGTGCAGGCCCCTGGCGAGATCCTCCAGACCGGTCTTGTCGTAAACCGAGATCAGCGCCCGGCGGATGGGAACACGGTCAATGGATACACGGTCAGGCTGCGTGACGCTCACAAAAAGTCTCCGTCTGATCTCGCGGAACAGTGCCGCGGTTGGTGGGGATAGGCCCAGTTTATCGTGTTGCACGGGTTGCCCCGATTGCCGGCAGCACTGTGAACGTCAGTGGGCACCGTTAGAGTTTTCTCAGGAGGCTGCGATGAATACTTACACCACTGTGCCCAGCGGCGAACAGGTGGTCCAGGAACTGCCCTGGCGTTGGAAAGTCCAGGGCAGGATCTTCGTGATCGGCGGCCTCGGCTTTATGTTTGATGCGTGGGACGTTACGCTCAACGGCATCCTCATCCCGCTGCTCTCGACGCACTGGGCCCTGGCTCCCGGCGAAGTGGCCTGGGTGGGGACGTCCAACCTGATCGGCATGGCCGTAGGCGCGTTTGTGTGGGGCACCGTCGCGGACACAATCGGGCGGAAGAAGGCGTTCACGGCCACGCTGCTGATCTTCTCGCTCTTTACCGTGCTGGGCGCGTTCTCCCCCGATTTCATCTGGTTCTGCGTGTTCCGCTTTATGGCCGGCTTTGGCCTGGGCGGCTGCATACCGGTGGACTATGCGCTGGTGGGTGAGTTCACCCCACGCAAGCAGCGGGGGAAAGTCCTCACCGCGATGGACGGCTGGTGGCCGGTGGGCGCGGCCCTCGCCGGCTTTGTGTCGGCCGGCCTCGTGGCCGTATTCGGCGATTGGCGGCTCACCATGCTGGTGATGGTGCTGCCTGCGCTCCTCGTGTTCTGGGTCCGGCGCAGCGTCCCGGAATCCCCGCTGTTCCTCATCCGCAAGGGCCGGCGCGACGAAGCGGCCAAGGTCATCGACGCCCTCGTGGCCGCAACGGGTGCCAAACCGCGCGCCTACAGCCTCCCAGACGCGCAGGAAGTCCCGCGGCTCTCCGCCGGCAGCGCCTGGCATCAGCTGCGGCTGGTGTGGCAGTTCAACTGGAAGATCACCGCCACGGCCTGGGCTTTGTTCTTCAGCATCCTGCTGGTGTATTACCTGTCCCTGACGTGGATGCCGCGGATCCTGATCGGCGCGGGCTTCGCCGAGTACAAGGCGTTTGTGACCACGGCGTCAATGGCGGCTGTTGGGCTTCTGGGCGTCGTGGTGGCCGCGCTGCTGGTGGAGCGTGTTGGCCGCAAGTGGATCCTGGCCATCACGGGCCCACTGTCCGCCCTCACTTTGGTGATCGTGGCGTTTGTGGTGGACATCCCCACGGCCGCGGTGTTCTGGCTCCTGGTGTTCGGGTTTGTGGTGCAGATAGCGATTCCCGTGCTCTACGCCTATGTGTCTGAGCTGTACCCGACCGAGCTCCGCGGTAGCGGCTTCGGCTGGGCCTCCACGTTTTCGCGGCTGGGGGCTGGATTTGGGCCCCTGATATTCGCGAACTACTTCTGGCCCGAGCTGGGCCTGGCCACGTCCTTCGCCCTGGCCGGCGGGCTGGTGCTGGTGGCTGTCCTGTGGATGGCGTTCTTCTCCCCTGAGACCAAGCAGCGCCGGCTCGAGTAGCCAGCTTTCTCCTCTCCCCCAACTAGGTAGCGCTAACTGTCGTTCTGAGCCCGCAAAACGACAGTTAGCGCCACCTAGTTTGGGGACCAGCCGCGGCTGAGCAAGGCTGAACGGACTTTGGCGACGGCGGCGCGGGCTTCGTTCTCCATGTGCCGTCTCGAGATCCGGACCATCAGCCACCCCGCCCTGGCAAAGTCCTCTTCGCGGGCAATGTCGCGGACGATCTGCGCCGTCTCGGAATGGCCTTCGCCGTCGTACTCCACTGCAACTCTTTGTTCCGGATAGGCGAGATCCGGTTGACGTACGACGCCGTCGCCCAGTTCCACAGGAACGTTCAGTCGCGGTTCAGGCAGGCCGCGGTACTCCAGAGCCAGCCTAAGTTTGGTTTCCTGCGCGGAGTCGGACCCGATCCGGGCCTGTTCAAGGGCAAGGCGCGCCTTCTGAATGCCAGGCGTACCTTTGTGCCGATCGAGCATGTCCGCCAGGCCTGCCGGCGTCGCATAGGGCTCGGATCTGCCCTCGAAATCAGGCCTGGGAATCCTCAGCAGATGATCGGCGACGACGGTCAACTCGTCAATGCGCATTTTCCGGGCACAATCCAGCCAAGTCCGCGTCCGGGACGTGATGAACAGACCATTCATGGTGACAATTTCGTCGGCAAAGAACTGTCCCCTGTGACCTTTAACCCCTGGGCGGCGCATGATTGCTACCGTGTCCGGGCGCGAGATATGAATCAGTGGATTATCGCTCCCCGGCAGGAACCCCGGAAACTGCCATAACTGGAATGCAGAGGCATGCGACGCTGCCGCGAACTCAGTCACCAGGGTGTAAGGCCGGACGCTCGGCGCCAGGTCTGAAACGCTCAAGTGGTCCGCCCTTGGCACCCGGACTCCACGGGTGGGCCGCCCCAGACCCTCGTGACGTAACTGCCGTTCAGTGATCCCGGCGTCGGACGCTTCTTTCAACGTGAACGGCAGCGCAGCCAGCGGATCCGGCAACGGACGGGGAACTTTCATCTGCCCATGTTGGCAGCCTCGCGAAAACTTCGCTGAAGTTATCCACAGGTTCCGCCCGCCTGCCCAACTAGGTAGCGCTAACTGTCGTTTTGAGACTCCAAAACGACAGTTAGCGCTACCTAGTTGGGTGGAGTAAGGGCTCGGGGTGGGGGTTAGCGGGCCGAAGCGGCGGCGGGGAGGGCCAGTTCTGCCAGCGTGTTGACCAGGAGGCGGCGCTCCACCACCTTGATGCGTTCGTGCAGGGATTCTTCGGTGTCGCCCGGTTCAATCGTGACGGCTTCCTGGGCGATGATGGGCCCTGTGTCCACTCCGGCGTCGGCCCAGTGCACCGTGCAGCCGGTGACCTTCACGCCGTAGGCCATGGCGTCGCGCACTCCGTGGGCGCCGGGGAAAGCTGGCAGCAGGGCCGGGTGGGTGTTGAGGTACTTGCCGTTGAAGGCCGCGATGAAGTCGGCGCTGACGATGCGCATAAAGCCTGAGGAGACCACCACGTCCGGGGCATAGGAAGCCACCCGGGCGGTCAGCGCGGCATCCCATTCGTCGCGCGTGGGGAAGGAGTTGAAGTTGACCACAAAGGTCTCCAGCCCGGCTTCCGAGGAGCGTTCGACGCCGTAGGTCCCCTCCCGATCGGCACCCACCGCCGCTATTTCCACGTCCAGCTCCCCTGCCTTAACGGCGTCGATGACTGACTGGAGATTGGACCCGGTACCGGAAACGAGGACTACGATGCGCATGGGTCTAGCTTATGGGCACGCTCGCGTAGGCTGGAAAACATGAACAACACCCCGGAACCGGCTGGCCAACAGCGGACCAAAGAGCCTCTCAGCGAGGCCGCCAAGGGCTCACTCGCCAAAACCCGCAACCTCTTCCGGATCTTCATTGTCACCGTTCTGGGCGCCTTCTTCGTATACCAGCTCGACGTCAGTTACCTCTGGCTCACCGGCATCCTGACCGCCGCGAGCTTTGTGCTGGGTATCCTCCTGCTGGTCCGTTCGGCCACGCTCAAGGAGTCCAAGCTGGTGCTCTTCGGCACCATCTCGGGATTGGTGGTGTCCCTGATCCTGCTGCTGGTCATCCTGGCGACGGCCCTGTTCTTCCGCCAGGTCCAGGACTTCCAGACCTGCTCGCGGCAGGCCCTCACGGACCAGGCGCTCTCCAATTGCCGGGTCCAGCTGGAAAACTCGCTGCCGGGTCTCCGGTAGCAGCCACATAGGCACCACACCCGGGCCGGCGCCACGAAAGACTAGCGGCTCAGCTCCGCTTCCTCATCCACGTGCTGCTGGCGTTCCAACCACGGTCCGGCCGCGTAACCGATCACGACGCCGATGCCCACCTCCGCGGCAATCCACAGTCCCATCCACAATGGATCGGGCCCAATGGCGGTGAGGCGGCCCAGGCCGGCAGAGCCGCGGGCCAGCCAGGCCAGCGCGGCAGCAAGCAGCCCGGACGCAACCCCAACCAGCGCGCCGAGGGCAAGCGTGGACACCGTGGCCGTGAACCAGCGTGCGTCCATCTTGATGGAGAGCCATTCGTCAAAGTGGTTTTCGCCTTCGCGCAGGAACCACCAGCCGGCCAGGACACCCGCCAGGACCGGTACCGCCAGGGCCACGAACCCGTAGTCCAGCGGACCTGACGGGATGGCAGCGAAGACCGGGATGGACGGCAGCGGGCCGGTGGCGGTGCCCAGCGGGCCTACCTGCGAACCCACGCCCAGGGCAAAGCCCGAGCCCGAGACCCAGGCCAGCGCAAAAATCACGAGGTTAGGCAGGTACCCAAGCTGCGCAATGGTGAGCGCCGCACCCCCTACCGCGCCAGCGTCGAGCGCTTCATAGACCGAAATCACCAGGTTCCAG
Source organism: Pseudarthrobacter lactosi (assembly GCF_055412785.1). Lineage (NCBI taxonomy): Bacteria > Bacillati > Actinomycetota > Actinomycetes > Micrococcales > Micrococcaceae > Pseudarthrobacter > Pseudarthrobacter lactosi. Next base: position 368,071 of record NZ_JBVAYS010000002.1, on the reverse strand, counting down.
TGGATAAAGAGGTCCACGGCCAGGAGCATACCTGCGAGCGCAAACGCCGCCAGAAGGGCCACACAACCCGCCTTCGCCGCGGAACCCAAATACGAGCCCGCCCAGCGGGAATGCTGGCTGGTGCGGGAGATCCAGTCCACGGCGTCGACACCGATCAGCCGGCTCCATGAGCCGGCCTCGCGGCGGGCGCCGATCACCATGCCGAGGGCGAACGGGATCAGCGGGATGAGCATGGCGAACCAGATGTTGATAACGACGTCGGCGGTGCGGCACACAAAGGCGGTGGCCGCGCCGAACGCGGAGTAGACCACCCAGGACCCGAGCAGCGCCTGCCACAGCTGGTCCGTATAGGAGGCACGGGCCAGGCGCCGTCCCGCGCGCCAGGCGAGCAGGAACGGAATCAGGGTCAGCCCGAGCGGCACCAGGGTCAGCAGGCCGGAGCCTGAACGGCCGGCGGCGCCAGCCTCACCGGACACAACTGCGAGCTGCAGCGGCACCCCGTGAATCAGCAGCCAGCCCTGGCCGGCTAGACGGGCCAGAGCATCAAAGGCGGTGTTCTGGAAACCCGCCGTGGCCCAGACGGCCACAATGGGAACCACCGCCAGGAGCGCGGAGATGATGGCGGCCTGCGCCGTTTCGAGGCCTCCCTGCAGCCACAAGGGCATGGGAAGGCCACGGTCTCCGGTCTGATCAGCGCGCAGTTTCATCGTGTCCCATGGTGTCACGGCCTGGGCGTCGGACCGGGCTTCGACAGGCTCATTCGCCCTGCGAGACGTGCCTCACCAGAGTTCGTAGTCCGCCGCGCTGAGCATAAAACCGCGCCCGGTGCGGAGGTGCGCGCAGACCATCCGGCCCGGCTCCCGCGAGCACACCATGTTGCCGATCCGGACCGTGTGCCCGTCCTCCATCCACGGTCCGGGAAACGTTGGCCCGGCCGCCGTCTCCGCTTCCATCGGCGAGACGCCGTCCCCGCACAGGCCGTACTGCGCGCCGCCGTCCACCGTGACCACCGCATAGCCGCCGAAGTACTGGCTCACCCCGGAGCACTGGCCCTTGATATCGCCAGGACGCGGCGCCACGTCGCTAAGGAGGTGGCACGCCGCACCTTCTGCCCCGATGGAGCACTGCATGTCCTTGTTCAGAGACTGCACCACCACCGGCAGTGTGGCCCGCCACGGCTTCACATTCACCTTGGGCAGGAGCTCCTCCGCGCGGTTCAGGGGCCGGCCCGCCGGCGTTCCCGGCGAAGCAGCGGACGGCGACGGCGGGGCGGCCGCCGCCGGTGATGGCGCCGTCGTCGGGAGTTCCGTCTGTCCGGGTGCCTCTTGGGGGTCGCTCACCAGCAGCGCGCCGACGGCCGGTGCCCTGCCCTCCGGGACCGTGACGCTGCAGGCCGAGGCGAGGAGCACAAGTGCGGCCGCAAGCACGGTACGGGCGAGGATTGGCAAGGATCGCATAAGGGTCCCAGTCCAGCAGAAGACCCCCGTTCTGTCGCTGGGCAGAAGTCCCCATCCGGGCTTGATCCGGCGCTTTTTTCGTAGGTCCGCCGTAAAATTGGAATGTCCGCAATCATGGTTGGAGGCAGAAAAATGACTACCGCATCCCCGCATGCACACGGCGTTCATTTTGGGCGCGCTGACGTCCAGAACGTCGGCATCGGCGCAGGTATTGTCTTGTTGTTGGTGGGTGTCCTGGGCTTTATCCCCGGCGTCACCACTCAGTACAGCGAATTGATGTTCCTGGGACCTGATTCCCATGCGATGTTCCTTGGCCTGTTCCAGGTGTCCATGCTGCTCAATATTGTGCAGTTGGCCATCGGCGCCACGGGCTGGGCGATGTCCCGCACCGAACATGGCGCACGGAACTTCCTCATCGGGGCAGGCGCGCTGTACATCGTCCTCGCCATTTTCGGTCTCAGTGTCGGTGTGAGTTCGGCGGCCAATTTCCTGTCGTTCAACATGGCTGACAACTGGACCCACTTGGTGCTGGGCGTCGTAATGGTTGCCTGTGGCTGGCTGTTCTCACGGAACATGTCCGGCGAGAGGAAATAGCCCGGAAATGACAAACCGGGATACAGGAGCCGCGAATGAGAAATGATCCATAAGTTCTAATTTTCGTCCTACTGCCGGTGCAGTTGTCGCGTTCCGCGAACAGCTGCACCGGCTCCTTTACGCCTGCCCAACCCACACTCCTGTAAATTTTTTCACTTTACTTAGGAAGAACCGTTGACTCGCTAAAAATATTCACTATAGTTATGTGAGTCAGATCACCCAGCGAAAGAACCGCGATGACCACCGAGAGCGCAACCCAAGCCCCGCCTGCCACCAGCGCCCTGCTGGCGACTGTCGGCAACAAGGTGCGCACCATGCGCAAGGAAAAGGGCATGACCCTCGCCAAGCTCTCGGAGATCACCGGCCTCAGCCAAGCGATCGTCAGCCAGATAGAACGCGGCATGGCGAACCCGTCCTTCACCACCCTGGCGCAACTGGCCCACGGACTGGATATCCCTGTAGGGAGATTCTTCATTGGCCAGGAACAAACGAAATCCCCCGTGGTCCGTAGATCCGCGCGGCGCAGCCTGAAGAACGTCACCCGCGAATCCGTGGGCGGAGCAGAGCATGAACTGCTCACCCCGGACCTCAACGGTGGCATCGAAGCCCAGTGGATCAGCACTCCCCCGGGTCATGACACCAGTTCAACCCCTTTTACCCACAGCGGCGAGGAGTTCTGCTACATCATCTCCGGCCGCAAGGATGTCTACCTGGACGGCGTCTGCTACAGCCTGGAGGAGGGCGACTCCATCACCTACTCCTCAGAGATCCCGCACTGGTACAAAAACAGCTACGAAGAGGTATGCGTAGCGATCTGGGTCAACGCACCACACGCGTGGTAATCCTGCCGTCCCCAAGCGGCGCCAGCGTTTTCCCATAACTGTCCGGACACAAACTGTGGCCGCCGACAATCCTTGCCACTTTCGCATCAAGCGCCTGCTTCAACAGGCGTCGATGCGTCATACCCTCCCACGCCTCCGCAGGCGTAAGCGTAAGGACACTTCCATGCTCGATATTCAAACGACGGACAACGCAGTCACGTCAGCTTCTCCCACCCGCAAGAACGAAAAGTTCACCCCCGAGGTCCGCAAGGGCCTGCTGGGACTGGGCCTGGGCAACGCCCTGGAATGGTACGACTGGATGGTCTTTGGCCTCCTCTCGGCCTTCATCGGCCCCAACTTCTTCCCCAACACCGATCCGCTCTCCGCCACGCTGAACGCCCTGGCGGTCTTCGCCGTCGGATTCGCCTTCCGGCCGCTAGGCGGCATCCTGCTCGGCACTCTCGCGGACCGGATCGGGCGACGCAGGGTGATGCTGATGTCGATCATGCTGATGGCCGGCACCACCCTGGTCATCGCCGTCTGCCCCAGCTACGAACAGATCGGCGCCTGGGCCGGCATCATCCTGGTGGCCTGCCGCATCCTGCAGGGCATCTCCACCGGCATCGAAGCCCCGCTCTCCACCTCCCACGCAGTGGAACTGGTCCCCGAAGGCCGCGAAGGCTACGTCGCCGGCATCATGTCCTTCTACGTCAACATCGGCATCCTCCTCGCCTCGCTGGTCAGCTTCCTCTGCAGCCTCACCCTCGGCGGCGCCGTGATGGCTGACTGGGGCTGGCGCGTCCCGTTCATCATCGGCGCGGCCTTCGGCTTCGTGGTGGTCTACCTCCGCCGTGCGCTCCCCGAAACCATGCGTCCGGAGGAAATGGCCAACAACTCCTCCGGCACCGTCTGGACCGGGGTCCGCAAGCACTGGCTCTCTGTCCTGGCCATCATCTTCGTGGTCGGCGCAGCACAGGCCTACAACTACGCCTGGAACGTCGGACTGCCCAGCGCCGCCCGCAGCGGCTTCAAGGAAGACCCGACCGCGGTCTTCGCCCTCACCACGGCCCTGGGCGTCATCCTGGTGGTGGGCAGCTGGATCATCGGCAAGCTCGCTGACGGCAAGTCCATGTCCCGCTGGTTCCTGATCACCCGCGTCCTGGCCATCCCGTCCGTGTTCCTCATGCTGATGTACGTCCAGCCCGGCATCGGCGGCTTCGCAGCAGTCCTGCTCGGCGGCTCCCTGGTCCTGGTCCTCAACATGACCCTCTACAACGTGGTCAGCACGTCCCTGATGCCCAAGAACTGCCGCGGCACCGGGGTGGCCCTCGGCTACGGCATCGGCGTCGCCCTGTTCGGCGGCACCGCTTCCTACCTGCTGGTCTGGCTCCAGTCCATGAACCTCAGCTGGGTCTTCCCGGTCTACGTGGCTGTCCTGTCCATCCTCAGCATCGTCTTCTACCTCGCCGCCCGCCGCACCAACGGCCTCTTCGTCGGAAACTAAGGATCCTCCATGAACTCCCCCGCAACATTCAGCTCGCTGGAACTGTCAACCACGACGGCGGACCTCACCGCCCCGGTCATCTCCCGCTCCAACGTCCTCGTGGTGGGTGGTGGCCCCGCAGGTGTGGCCGCCGCCGTTACCGCGGCCCGCTCCGGCGCCACGGTCACCCTGCTGGAACGCTACTCATCGCTGGGCGGCCTCGCCTCCGGCGGCATGGTCCTGGTGCTGGACGACATGATCAACGGCCAGGAAATCACGGTCACGGGCATCGTGTCCGAGTACGTGGAGCGCCTGCAGAAGCTGGGCCTCGCTGTGGTCCCGCCCGCCGATGACCGCAAGACCTCCGAGGAACTCTGGAACAAATGGGGCCGCTACGGCACCTTCGACTTCCACTCCCACACCAGCCCCAAGCCCATCTGCTACGCCGCGGCGTTCGATCCGGACGGCTGGAAGCGCGTCTCCAACGATCTGGTCCGCGAGGCCGGCGTGGACCTGCGCCTGCACTCCTGGTTCTCCCGCCCCATCGTGGACAACGGCGTGATCAAGGGCGTCATCTGCGAGACCAAGCTGGGCCCGCAGGCCTTCATGGCGGACATCGTCATCGACACCACCGGCGACATCGACGTCGCCTCCCGGGCCGGCGCCAGCTACGCCAAGGACAACTACCTCACCACCCTCGTTTTCCGGCTGGGCAACGTGAACACGGACGCAGCCGAAGCGTTTGAGCAGGCCAACCCGAAGGAAGCCCGCGCCATCAACCGCAAGATCAAGCGCCTCCTCGGCGGCGCCTGGGAGCTGTGGTGGCTCAAGACGCCCATCGACGGCGTGGTCTGGTGCAACGCCCCGCACATGACCGGCTTCGACGGCGTGGACCCGGCCGACATGACTGCCGCCGAGTTCGCCGCCCGCGACCGGATCTCCGAGGCCGTGGACTACGTCCGCGCCAACCTGCCCGGCTTCGAAAACTGCTACATGCTGGACGTCGCCTCCCAGATGGGCGTCCGCCAGACCCGCCTGCTGCAGGGCGAGTACGTCATGACCAAGGACGACGTCACCCAGCGCCGGCACTTCGCGGACACTGTGGCCCGCGGCCGCGACTACTACTACCCGTACCGCTCGCTGCTGCCCAAGGAAGTGGACCAGCTCCTGGTGGCCGGCCGCCACTACTCCGCCACCCCCGAGGCGCAGAAAATGTCCCGCGAGATCCCGCCCTGCATGGCCATGGGCCAGGCCGTCGGCGTCGCCGCTGCCCTCGCCGTCGAGAACGGCATCCTTGTCCGCGAGGTGTCCGCACTGGACATCCAGCAGGGCATGCGCCGGCACGGCGCCGACCCGGGCGACGTCCCGTCGTCGAACGCCACCGTGGACGCCGATGCGGCGGTGCCGGCATGAGCACCATCACTGAAGAACTGACGGTCGCCGCGGAACGCACAACGGCTGAACGCACGACGGCGGCACCCGCCACCGCGGCCACAGCAGGTTCTGCCCAGCCCACCTCGACCCCGCTGCCGCTGGACGGCATCAACATCGTGGACTTCACCCAGGTGTTTATGGGCCCGTCCTGCACCCAGTTGCTGGGCGACTACGGTGCGGACATCATCAAGGTGGAACGCCCGGGCGCCGGGGACATCTCACGCAACTCGTTCCCGGACCAGGACGGCCAGGACAACCCGATCTTCCTGTCCATCAACCGGAACAAGCGCAGCATCTCCGTGGACACCCGCACCGAGGAAGGCCGCAACGTGCTGCACGTCCTGCTGGCCGACGCGGACGTGGTGGTGAGCAACTTCCGCTCCGGCGTGATGGAGCGGATGGGCTTCGGCTACGAAGAACTCAAGGCCGAAAACCCGGGCATCATCTGGGCCTCCGGCACCGGCTTCGGCCCCGTGGGCCCGTACTCGCACAAGGGCGGCCAGGACGCGATCGCGCAGGCCTACTCGGGTGTGATGTGGCGGCGGGAATCGGACGACCAGAAGCCCGCCATCTACCCCACCACCCTGTGCGACTACATCACCGGCATGCACCTGATGCAGGGCATCCTGCTGGCGCTGCGCACCCGGGAAACCTCCGGCGTCGGCCAGAAGGTGGAGGTGACCATGTACGACTCCATGCTGCACCTGCAGATGCAGGAGGCCTGCATGCAACTCAACCGCGGCTACGAGGTCAACTGGGGCGCCATGCCGCTCAGCGGCGTCTTTGAAACCACCGACGGCGCCGTGTGCATGGTGGGCGGCTTCACCCCGGACCCGCTGGCCCGTATCTCCAAAGCCCTCTGCCTGGACGAGGACCTCACGCTCCGGCCCGAATTCGCCAACCTGGAGCAGCAGTTCAAGCACAAGCCCGCGCTGCAGGCGATCTTCCGCGAGCGCATTGCCACCAACAGCACCGAATACTGGACCGGCAAACTGGAGGACCAGGGCCTCCTCAACGCCCCCGTCCACACGCTGGAGCAGGCCCTGGCCGACGCGCAGACCGAGGCCAACGGCATGATCGTCGAGGCCGAACACCCCGGCGTGGGTACCGTGCGTATGCTCAACGCGCCCATCCGGCTCTCCGCCACCCCGCCCACCGTCCGGCGCGTCGCACCGCGGCTCGGCGAGCACAACGTGGAGGTCCTGCTGGAAAACGGCTTCGATGAGGAAACCATCGAACGCCTGCAGCAGCTGGGGGTCCTGCGGTGACGGCGGTTGTGGAACAGGGCGTCTCAGTTCCGAACGTCGTAGACCAGGTCACCCTGACCATCACCAACCACGTGGCCACGGTGGTGATTGACCGCCAGCACGTGCTCAACGCCGTCGACGGCACCGCCCAGGCCAGGCTCAACGAAATCTGGGAACAGCTGGAGGCCGATCCCAGCGTCCGCGCCGTTGTTATCACCGGAGCCGGCAACCGGGCGTTCTGCGTCGGGGCTGACATGTCCGCCGCCGCCGTGGACAAAACCGGCCTGGAGTACTGGGCCGGGCTGGACCCCAACGGGTTCGGCGGCCTCAGCCTGCGCACGTCGTTGGACGTGCCGGTCATCGCCCGGGTCAACGGCTACGCGCTGGGCGGCGGCATGGAGATGGTGCTCGGGGCGGACATCGTGGTGGCGTCGGAAAACGCCAAGTTCGGACTGACGGAACCGCGGGTGGGGCGTTTGGCGCTCGACGGCGGCATCCACCTGCTGGTGCGCCGCATCCCCCACACCCTGGCGATGGGCATGCTGCTCACCGGCCGGAAAGCGGACGCCGCCGAAATGCAGTCCATGGGCCTGGTCAACGAGGTGGTTCCCGCCGACGGGCTCGACGCGGCGGTGCACCGCTGGGTGGACCAGATCCTGGCCTGTGCCCCCACCTCCGTCCGCGCCGTGAAGCAGATGGTCACGCAGACCGGCCACCTCACGGCCAAGGAAGCCCGCGGCCTCCGGCTGCCGGCACTTATGGCCGCCCTGGACAGCGAAGACTCGGCCGAAGGCGTCCGCGCCTTCCAGGAAAAGCGGCAGCCTGTCTGGCCTGGCCGCTGATGCCCAACAACTCAGAGGAGGATTCAATGACTGACTCACTGAATAACCCAACCGGGACGGACACGCGAGAAACCCTGGCACCAGGTGTGTGGGGCGTTGTGGCCACACCATTCCAGGGCAGCACGCTGGACGTGGACCTGGACAGCCTATCCGGATTGGTGGAGCACTATGAGGCCATCGGCACCACGGGACTGACGGTCCTGGGCGTATTCGGCGAAGCCGCAGCCCTCACCGTGGAAGAACGCCGTCAGGTCCTGGAGATCGCCGTCGAGTGCACAAACCTCCCGCTGGTGGTGGGCGTGACTGCCCTGGCCACGCGACCGGCCATTGAGGAAATCCGCGCCGCGCAGGACGTGGCCGGCGGGCGCCTGGCGGCCGTTATGGTGCAGGCCAACTCGGCCCGGCCGGAGGTGGTGATCGCCCACCTGGACGCCATCCACCGGGCCACCGGCGCCAAGGTGGTGTTGCAGGACTACCCTCTGGCAAGTGGCGTCAGCATCCCCACCAAGGCGCTGATCTCGGTGGTGAAGTGGTGCACTTTTGTCATCGCGGTCAAAGCCGAGGCGCCACCCACCAGTGTGGCCATCGCCGAGCTGACAGCCGCGCTGGTTGGCAGGGTGTCCGTTTTCGGCGGCCTGGGCGGGCAGGGACTCCTGGACGAACTTATGGCCGGCGCGGCCGGAGCCATGACCGGTTTCTCCTACCCCGAGGCCCTCATCGCGTGTGTCCGGGCCTGGCAGGGGGACGGCTACCAGGCCGCGCGGGACCAGCTGCTGCCGTACCTGCCGCTGATCAATTTTGAGCAGCAGGCGAAGGTGGCCCTGGCCATCCGGAAGGAATGCCTGCGTGAACGCGGCCTCATCAGGGACGCAGGCGTACGTCCACCGGCCGCCGGCTTCCCCGAAGACCTCAGGTTCAGCATGGGCACCCACCTGGGTGAGGCAGCCGCGGCCGTTGTAGGGCAGTCCGCCCCCAGCAGCGCAGCCACACCCGCAGGGAGGATCTGATGGATCTCGGAATCGCCGGAAAAACAGCCCTGGTAGCCGCATCTACGGGCGGCCTGGGCTTGGCCATAGCCAAAGCCCTAGCGGCCGAAGGTGTGCGGGTGGCCATCATCGGACGCCGCCGCGACCGTGCGAAGGAGATCGTGGCGGAACTGCACGGCGTGCACGGACACAGCGCCCACGCCAGCACCGGCTTTGACGCCGTGGCCATCGAGGCTGACCTCACCACGCCGGAAGGCATCGAGTCCGCCGTTGAACAGACCGTGGCGGACCTGGGAACCATCGACATCCTGGTCCTCAACGGCCCCGGCCCGAAACCCGGCGCCGCGGCCACCCTGAGCTCCGAGGACATGGCCGCCGCCTTCGATCTCATGGTCAAGCCGCACCACGCGCTCGTCTCCCGCGTCCTTCCGGGCATGCGGGAACGGCGGTGGGGACGGATCCTGGCCGTCGGTTCCAGCGGAGTGGCCGCACCCCTGCCCAACCTTGCCTTGTCCAACACCGGCCGCGCCGCACTGGCCGGCTACCTCAAGACCCTCGCCGCCGAGGTGGCCCTGGACGCGGTGACCGTCAACATGCTGTTGCCCGGGCGGATCGCGACCGACCGCGTGGCCGAACTGGACCACGCCGCCGCCAAACGCCGCGGCACCACGCTGGAAGAGATCCAGTTGGAATCCCGCAAGAGCATCCCCGCCCGCCGCTACGGCGAACCGGAGGAGTTCGGCGCCGCCGCCGCGTTCCTCTGCAGCGCGCCGGCGTCGTACATCACCGGCGTCGCGCTCCGGTGCGACGGCGGCCTGATCCGCAGCCTGTAGCTCACCCCTCATTCTTCTTTCCGACGACCCGAAGGAACTCCATGACTTCCACAGCACTTTTGCCCGGCACCGCAACCGACCGCGAGCTCATCACCGCCCGGCACCTCATCAACGGCGAATGGCTCGGCGAGGCCGACACCGAGCGGCTCAACCCGGCCCGCCCGGGCGAGCTTGCAGCCCTCTCCCCCAGCGGCACCGCCGCAGATGTGGACGCGGCCATCACGGCCGCCGCCGCGGCACAGCCCGGCTGGGCGGCCCTGCCCGCACCGTCCCGCGGCGCGATCCTCATCACCGCCGGCAACCTGCTGATCGAACGGCAGGCGGCCATCGCCGAAGACCTGGTCCGGGAGGAAGGCAAGACCCTCGCCGAGGCCAAGGGCGAAGTGAAGCGCGCCTCCGACGTGCTGCGCTTCTTCGGCTCGCTCGGCTGGGCCGCCACCGGCGAAGTCCTGCCCAGCGGACTGCCGGACACCACCATCACCACCCGGCGCGAGCCGCTGGGCGTCGTCGGGCTCATCACGCCGTGGAACTTCCCCATCGCCATCCCGGCGTGGAAAACAGCCCCCGCCCTGATCAGCGGCAACGCCGTGGTCATCAAGCCGGCCGAGCTCACCCCGCTCTCCGCCACCCACCTGGCCCGGGCGCTGCAGGACGCCGGACTCCCCGCCGGCGTGTTCAACGTGGTGCACGGCAAGGGCCGCGTGGTGGGCGACGCCCTGGCCCGCGACCCGCGCATCGCCGGACTTTCCTTCACCGGTTCCACCAATGTGGGACTCGGCCTGCAGGAAATCCTCAACGCACGGCGCGCCCGCGTCCAGCTGGAAATGGGCGGCAAAAACGGCGTCCTGGTCCTCGACGACGCCGATCCCCGCAAGGCCGCCCAGGTGGTCGCCGCCGGCGCCTTCGGGCTCACAGGCCAGGCGTGCACCGCCACGTCCCGCGTGTACGTCACGCCCGGCGTCCGGGCCGCGTTCCTCGAGGCCCTGACCGAGGAAGCCGCCGCATACACCGTCGGCGACGGCCTCGAAGCTGCCGGCCCCGACGCTGTCCGGATGGGGGCCGTGGTGAGCAGGCAGCAGTTCGAGCAGGACCAGGCGGCGGTGCGCACCGCCGTCGAACGCGGAGCCACCCTCCTGCACGGAGCGTACGACGGCGACTCCGCCGGCGCGCTTTTCTTCCCGGCCGCCGTGCTCACCGATCTGCCGTTCGACGACGCCGCCGTGACCGAGGAGATCTTCGGGCCCGTGGTGACAGTCCTGGAAGTGGACGACTACGAGGCCGGACTCGCAGCCATCAACGACTCCCGCTACGGCCTGACCGCCGGCATCTGCACCGACTCCCTGGCACGCGCCACGGACTTCGCCGCCCGGGCGCAGGCAGGCGTGATCAAGGTCAACCGGCCGACGGCGGGCCTGGACCTGAACGTGCCGTTCGGCGGTGTCAAGGACTCCTCCACCAATACGTTCCGCGAGCAGGGCCGGTCCGCGCTGGACTTCTTCACCTGGGGCAAGACCGTTTACACGGGTGTGTAGCCAGCCGTGACATACGTGATCGCGCAGCCGTGTGTGGATGTGAAGGACAAGGCGTGCATCGAGGAATGCCCGGTGGACTGCATCTACGAAGGCGAACGCTCGCTCTACATCCACCCGTCCGAGTGCGTGGACTGCGGGGCCTGCGATCCGGTGTGCCCCGTGGAGGCCATCTACTACTCGGACGACGTCCCGGATGAATGGGCCGACTATATCCGGGCCAACGTGGAGTTCTTCGACGAGCTGGGGTCCCCGCAGGGCGCCGCCGGCCTGGGGAACCTGGGCCTGGACCACCCGGTGGTCGCCGCCTGCCCGGTGACCACGCCGGTCGCTGGTTGAGCCTGTCGAAACCCCCGCCACTTAGCGCGAACATACAGTTGAGGCCCTTTCCTGTTGGAATTTAGGGCCTCAACTGTACGTTCGCGCCAAAGGCCGCACAGGCCATGGAGCCTGCAACAATGGCCCCATGAGCGACATCATCCTGGGCTGGGACCCGGCCGGCCGGAACCGCTGGAATTACGCGGCCGTTGTTGAACAGGTCACCCTGACCGGGCTGCGCCTGGAGCCCTGGAACGTGGGCCGGAGCGTTGCCGCCGGCGCTGGCGTGTGGCTGGTCCTGCTGGGAGCGCACGGTCCCGGTTTGATCGGCCATGGCCTAGTCCTGTCGGAGTCCGCGCCCATCCCGGATCAGCCTGAATTCACCGTGCAGGTGGCCTACGATGCGCTCCTGCCGCTGGGCGACCACGTGCCCGCGGCGGTCCTCGACGAAGCGGTGCCTGGCGTCGCGTGGGACACTGCCGAAACCGAGGGAATCGAGCTCGGGCCCGGCGATGCGGCGGCCATCCGCAGCGTTTGGGCCACTCACGGGCCGGCGCAGGGACCGGACCCCACCCAGCCTGTGCCCGGCACCTACCCGGATGCCGCCGTCGTGCGTGTCACCGCCAACCGCTACGAGCACGACCCCGTGGCGCGGCGGGCCTGCATCGCGCACCGCGGCACCAACTGCGCGGCGTGCGGGTTCTCCTTCGAGCTGGCGTACGGGGAACTCGGCAAGGACTTTATCGACGTCCACCATGTGGTGCCGGCGTCCCAGCTTGGCGGCGGCTATCTGCTGGACCCGCTCACGGACCTGGTCCCGCTGTGCCCCAACTGTCATGCCATGGCACACCACGGGGTGAATCCGCCGCGCACGGAAGCTGAGCTGCGGCACATCATGGCCGCCGCCGGTTTCCTCCGCGGAACCACCGTTGCCCCCGAGGAGATCGAGGCCCAGCGGGTTGCCCGGGAGATCCTCGGCAAATAATCAACAGCCCACCCTCTGGACTCTTGGGCAGGTGCGAACGAGACTGTCTACAACAGCTGGCCACGCTGACCGGAATTGCACGCACGCAAACCGGCAGGGCCTGGTCAGGTGCATTTATTGGGGATGTGCGGCGAGGCCTTTCCGCACCCGTGAAAGGACCTCGTCATGCCGGATCTGTCAGCGTTCTTCCCGCTTCTTGCTGCGATTATCGGGGCAATACTGGTGGTCGGTGTGGTGTGGGGAGCCATCAAACTGATGTGGAAGGTGGCGGAGCCCAACGAGGCCCTGATCATCTCCGGCCTCACCCGCGGAACCCTGGAAACCCGGGCCGGCATGGACTTCAAGATTGTCACCGGAAAGGGCGCCCTGGTATTTCCGGGCCTGCAGACCGTCCGCACGCTTTCCCTGACACTGAATGAAACAGAACTCAAGGTTTCCTGCGTGACCTCCCAAGGCATCCAGGTGATTGTTGAAGGCGTGGTGATTTACAAAATCGGTGATGCCCCGCCGTTTATCGCGAACGCGGCCAGGCGTTTCCTGGGCCAGCAGCCCAAAATGGAAAGCCAGGTATACAACGTCTTTGAGGGCCACCTGCGCTCCATCATCGGCAGCATGACCATGGAAGAGATCATCCGCGAACGGGACAAACTGGGTTCCCAGGTCCGGAGCGCCAGCGGGGTGGAAATGGAGAAGCTGGGGCTCGTGGTGGACTCGCTGCAGATCAAGGACCTGCAGGACCCCACCGGGTACATCCAGAACATAGCCAAGCCCCACATAGCCCAGGTCAAAATGGAGGCCCGAATCGCCGAAGCCACCCGGAACCGTGAGGCGGCTGAGAAGGAAGCCGAGGCGGCTGCCCTGATCGCGGACGCGCAGAGCCTTTCGGCCATCCGGCAGTCGGTGGCGCAGGCAAACGCCGAGCGGGCCAAAGCCGAGGCCGCCCAGGCGGGACCGCTGGCGGATGCGACGGCCAGGCAGCACGTCGTAGTCCAGGAAACGGAAGTGGCCAAACTTGAGGCGGACAGGGAGGAGCAGAAGCTCCAGACCACCGTCCGGAAGCCCGCCGATGCCAAGGCGTACGCCAAGCGGACCGACGCGGAGGGCCAGAAGGCGGCGGACATCAGCGCCGCCGAAGCGCTGGCCCGCCGCACGGAACTTGAGGCGCAGGCGAATGCCCGCCGGACGGAACTGACTGCCCAGGCGAACGCCACTGCCGCTGCGGCTGCGGCCGGAGCCACGAAGGTCACTGGCGAGGCCGAAGCGGCTGCCACCAGGGCCCGCGGTGACGCCGCGGCCTCCGCCATCAAAGCCAAGGCGCTGGCCGAGGCGGACGGCATCAAGGCGCGGGCCGAAGCGCTCGGGACCAACCAGGACGCCGTCATTTCGCAGCAGCTGGCCGAAAACATGCCGGCCATCATCGCCGCAGCCGCCGAGCCTTTCTCCCACGTGGGCCAGATGACCGTGCTCAACGGTGGCGAGGGTGTCAACAAGATGCTGGGCGGCATCCTCGCCCAGGTGGGAGACTACCTTCCGGCCTTGTCCTCGGCGCTGAAGAACAACCGGGAAGGTAAGCGCCCCGAGAAAGCCCCCGATGCATAAAAACGTTGACCGGAGCCTGACCGGCAAGATCGGCCGCGTGACGGGCCGCATCGGGCCCGGAACGCTCGGCGAGGTCATGCTGCCCTACCTGGGCGGCACCAACGCCTTCCATGCCCGCCCTTTCGACAAGACGAGCGTCTTCGCCGTGGGCGACGAAGTGCTGGTCATCTATTTCGAGCCACCGCAAACCGTCTATGTGGACGAGCTCCCGGACGTGCTGCGGCACGGCGAAGGCGGCTGACCCCAACGCTGATCTGTTAACCAAACCTTTCCCTCGACTCAACCCGGGTGACCCCGCACCGACAGGCGCCGCGCCCACCTTGGAGGGGTGAGGATCGCAATTGTTGCCGAGTCATTCCTGCCGCTGATGAATGGGGTGACCCACTCCATCCTGAGGGTGCTTGAACACCTGGAGGACCAGGGCCACGAGGTCCTGGTCATCGCCCCCTCCACCCATGCGGTCGCCGAGTTCGCAGGACCGGCCGAGGTAGTTCACGGCGCAACAGTGCACCGGGTTCCCGCCGTTCCACTGGCCGGCTACACCAACGTGCGAGTGGCGATGGGCGGTGTGTACCGGGTCAAGCGAATCCTTGCCGACTACGCACCCGACGTTGTCCACCTCGCATCGCCGTTTATCCTCGGGTGGCGGGCAGTGCAGGCCGCGCATCAGTTGGGGATCCCCACCATAGCCATCTACCAGACCGAGGTTCCCAGCTACGCCGCCCGCTATGGTGTGCCGTTCCTGGAGAACTGGGCGTGGAACCGGGTGGAGAACATCCACCTGCTGGCCACCCGGACCCTGGTGCCGTCCACTTTCGCGCTGAACCAGTTGCGCGGCCGCGGGATTCCGCGGGTGGGCATGTGGCGTCGCGGTGTGGATACCGCGCGGTTTTCGCCGGAAAGGCGCGACGCCGGGTGGCGGGCAACGGTTGCCCCCGGCGGTGAGCGGATCATCGGCTACGTGGGCCGGCTGGCCATCGAAAAACAGGTGGAAGACCTCGCAGCGCTCGCCAATGTCCCGAATTCCAGGCTGGTGATTGTGGGTGACGGACCCCAGAAGTCCGCCCTGCAGGAGGCCTTGCCGGACGCCGTGTTCACCGGTTTCCTGGGCGGTGCGGAGCTGGCGAAGGCAGTGGCGTCCTTCGATCTTTTTGTCCATCCCGGCGAGTTCGAAACGTTCTGCCAGACCATCCAGGAGGCCATGGCCTCGGGGGTACCGGTGGTCGCAACAGGCCGCGGCGGGCCTTTGGACCTGGTGGAAAACTCCCGCACCGGCTGGCTGTACCGGCCCGGCGACCTGGCCGGGCTGCGTGCGCATGTGATGGACCTGATGGGCGATGACGCCAAGCGCCGCGCGTTCGCCACGGCAGCGCACGCCTCGGTCCAGGCCCGGACATGGCCGGTGCTCAGCGCTGAACTGTTACGTCATTACGGATCAGTAATCGCCGGGGAACCAGTGCTTGAGCCTGTCATTCCGGTGGTAGGGCCTGTGAAAACCAGAAGCACTCGCCGCCCGGTGGTTGAGCCTGTCCAAATCAAGAGTGGAGCATCCCTGTGAAAATTTCGGTGATCGGCTGCGGCTACCTCGGCGCGGTGCACGCCGCCACGCTCGCATCCATGGGCCACACCGTGGTGGGTATCGACGTGGACGCCACCAAAGTGGACCAGTTGGGCCGCGGCCTGGCCCCCTTCTTCGAACCCGGCCTGGACGAGCTGCTCCGTGATGGACGCAGCACCGGCCGCCTCAAGTTCTCCACCGACGTCGCCGCTGCCGCCGGCGCCCAGGTCCACTTCCTGTGCGTCGGGACACCGCAGTCCAAAACGTCCGACGGCGCCGACCTCACCTTCCTCGTTTCAGCCACCGAGGCGCTGCTCCCGCACCTGGCGAGGGACGCCGTCGTCGTTGGTAAATCAACTGTGCCCGTGGGCACGGTGGACATGCTTCAGGGCGTCCTCGCGGGGCGGCCGGACGTGCAGCTGGGCTGGAACCCGGAGTTCCTGCGCCAGGGCACCGCGGTGAAGGACTCACTGGTGCCGGACCGGCTGGTCTACGGCGTGGCGGGCGGACGCCCTGCGGCCTTCAACCCCAAGACCGGGGCGCCGCGTGCGGTGACGGCTGCGCTGGATGCCGTGTACGAGCCGCTGCTGAACGCCGGCATTCCGCGCCTGGTGTGCAACTTTGCCACGGCGGAACTGATCAAGTCGGCAGCGAACGCGTTCCTGGCCACCAAGGTCAGCTTCATCAACGCCATCTCCGAACTGTGCGACGCGTCCGGCGCGGACATTGCCGAACTCAGCGAGGCGATGGGAATGGACCCGAGGATCGGCAACCGCTACATGCATGCCGGGCTGGGCTTCGGTGGAGGCTGCCTGCCCAAGGACATCCGCAGCCTCCGCAGCCAGGCCGCTGCGCTGGGCGTGGATCCGGTCAACGACTGGATGGGCGTGGTGGATGCCATCAACGTCCGCCAGCGGACCCGAACAGTGACCCTGGCCGCGGAACTGTGCGGCGGCGGGCTCTCCGGACGCGCCATCACCATCCTCGGCGCCTCCTTCAAGCCCGAGACCGATGACATCCGCGACTCCCCCGCCCTTGACGTCGCGGCCCGGCTGGCAGCCGCCGGCGCGCACGTAACGGTGACCGATCCGAAAGCCGTCAACCACGCGTGGCTGCGGTATCCGCAACTGCGCTTCGAAGCTTCAGCAACGCGGGCTTTGGAGGATGCGGAGCTGGTGCTGCTGCTTACAGAGTGGGACGAGTACCAGCGCCTGAGCCCCATTGCTGCGGGCGATTTGGTGCGGCGGCGCGTGATCCTGGACGCCAGGAACGTGCTCGATGCCAGTGCCTGGCAGGCAGAGGGCTGGGTGGTCCGCGGGCTGGGCACCAACGCGGATGCCAGTCAGGTTTCCGAGGCCCGCCTCACAGGAGTGCATAACTCTTAGCCCGTTTACGTACCGATCACAACCGGCACTTTATGATGTGCGTGGGGGTGGTAGCGCATGGGGGGTTCCAGGCGGCAGGACAAGGATCTGGGGGCGCAGAGTTTCGGCGCGTTCCTTGATGCCAGCCCGGATGCGCTTCTGGCTGTCAACGCGGACGGCACCATCAAAATGGCCAACGCGCAGGCCAGCAGGCTTTTCGGCTACACGCGCGATCAGCTGATCGGAAGCAACCACTGGCTGCTCCTCTCAGACGGCTTCCGCAATGAAACGCGGCTGCTTCAGGAGCACCTGCAGGCGAAGCCGGATGAACTGCAACCGCCGCGGGAAGTCTTCGGACTGCATCGGGACGGCACAGAGTTCGCTGCCGAGGTGGCGGGCTCGCTGCTGGACCACGGCGGTTCGCAGGTTTTGCTGGTCTCAGTCCGGAGCACCGAACACCGCAAAGGAGCTGACGCCGACCTCCGCGAGGCTATGTCGCTGCTGACGGCCACCCTCGAATCCACGGCGGACGGCATCCTGGTGATCAGCTCCGACGGCAGTATTGCCGGGTTCAATGACCAGTTCTTGAAAATGTGGGGCATTCCGCCCGAGTTACTGGACGGCGACACTGAAGACCCCATCATGCGCCTCATCGTCTCCCAGGTTGCGGATCCGGAGGCCTTTTTGGCCCGGCTCACAGAGGTTGCGGAAAACCCGGGGGCAGAAAGCCACGACGTGCTGGACTTCAAGGATGGCAGAACCTTCGAACGGTATTCCCGGCCCCAACGGGTGGGCGAGAAGATCGCTGGCCGGGTATGGAGCTTCCGTGATGTCACGCCGCGCAGGCTGGCGCAGGAGCAAGCCGAGCAGGCCATGACTGACCTGGCTGCCCAGGCGGAACAGCTGCGGGCCCTGGCTTTCCAGGATCCGCTTACCGGGCTGGCCAACCGGGCGGTATTCAACCAGTCCCTCACAGCGGCTCTCGCCGAGCCACGCCTCAAGACCGTGGATGTCCTGCTTGTTGACCTGGACGATTTCAAGGAAGTCAACGACATCCTTGGCCACCAGGCAGGCGACGACATGTTGGTGGAAGTGGGACGCCGGCTCCGCGGCTGCGTGCCCACCGCGGACGTGGTGGCCCGCCTCGGCGGCGACGAGTTTGTGGTGCTGCTGACGGCCTGCCCCGACGCCGATGCCATAGCGGCATGCATCGTCCGCTGCCTGCACGTGCCCGTGACCATCAACGGCACGTTGCTGCGGCCGAGCCTCAGCCTGGGGCTCGCCTCCGTTGGCAAAGAAGCAATGGTCGCCTCCGAATTGCTCCGCGAGGCGGATATCGCCATGTATGCGGCCAAGGCTGCCGGAAAGAACCGCTTCCTGCGCTTCCATCCGGACATGATGACGGCCCTGGTGCAGCGCACGGAGATGGAAGCGGCGCTGCAGCTCGCGGTCACCCGGGGCGAGATCTCCGTGGCCTTCCAGCCGATTGTCTCCCCGCGGACCGGGCAAACGGTCCAGTTCGAGGCCCTGGCCCGCTGGGACCACTACGGCGAGCGGATTCCGCCGTCGGACTTTATCCCGATGGCGGAGCGCAGCGGCCTGATCGGCGAAATCGGCAATGAAGTGATGGGGCTCAGCCTGGTGCAGCTGGCGCCGTGGCTGCACGAGGACCCATCGCGGTCACTCGCGGTGAACGTGTCCGGCATGCAGCTGCAGGAACCAAATTTTGCCGACGGCGTCCTCCGCCTGGCAGCGGCCTGTGGCGTGGGCGCGTACCAGCTGGTCCTGGAAGTCACCGAAAGCGTGTTTTTCGACCCCGACTGCGGCCTGATTCGCCAGCTCAGCAGCCTGCGGGAGGCCGGCGTCCGGGTGGCCCTGGATGACTTCGGCACAGGCTATTCGTCGCTGGGCCGGCTGCAGGACCTGCCGGTGGACACGGTAAAAATCGACCGCACCTTTGTGTCCATGGTGCGGACGGGACAGGAACGGCTGCCCATCCTCAGCTCCATGATCAACATGGCCCACAGCCTGGGCCTGACCGTCACCGCCGAAGGCGTCGAAACGGCGGTGCAGGCTGATTACCTCACAGCTCTGGACTGCGACTCGTTGCAGGGGTACCTGTTCTCGCTGCCGGAGTCCGGCCAACGGTTGGAGCTGGCAAGCCGGCAGGCGGAAGACGCCCTGGCAGCCCTGGCGGCCCGGCGGCCAAAGACCGGCTGAGCCGAACATGTATCCCACTTCGCGAGGACAATGAACCTATGGACGTCGTTGTCATTGAAACACGGCCGCTCGGGGACCGCAGCTACCTGGTCCACGACGGCGAGGTGGCCCTGGTCATCGATCCGCAGCGGGACACGGACCGGGTGGAGGCCGCGGCCGCGGAGGCCAACGTCCGGATCACCCACGTTGCCGAAACCCACCTGCACAACGACTACCTCACCGGCGGGCTCATCCTGGCCCGCGCGCACGGTGCCGAGTATCTTGTGAGCGCAAGCGAAGACGTCGGGTTTGAACGCACGCCAATAGCCGACGGCGGCACGGTCCAGGTGGGCCGGCTCACCGTTAAGGCCGTGGCCACGCCCGGCCACACCCACCACCACCTCAGCTATGTGGTCAGCGACGGCGATGAACAGGCCGTGTTCTCGGGCGGCAGCCTGCTCTACGGGTCGGTGGGGCGCACTGATCTGGTCAGCGGCGAGGACACGGAACGGCTCACCCGTGCCCAGTACTCCTCGGTCCGCAGCCTGGCCGCCGAGGCCAAGCCGGACGCTGCCCTGTACCCCACCCACGGGTTCGGTTCGTTCTGTTCATCCGGGCCGGCGTCGAGCGTCCGCGCCTCCACCCTTGCCGACCAGCAGGAAACCAACCACGCGTTCACGGACGCCAGTGAGGACCACTTTGTCCGGGAGCTCATCAGCAACCTGACCGCCTACCCGTCCTACTACGCACACATGGCCCCTGCGAACCGGACGGGGCCGGAACCGGCGGACCTCACTGTGCCGGAATCCGTGGAGCCGGCGGAGCTCAGCCGCCGGCTCGCGGACGGCGAATGGGTGGTGGACCTGCGCCACCGGGTGGCGTTCGCCAGGAGCCATCTGCAGGGTTCGGTGAGTTTCGAGTACGGCCGCGGCTCCAGTTTCACCGCCTACCTGGGTTGGGTCCTGCCCTGGAACCAGCAGCTCACTCTGGTGGGATCAGCAGAGGACGTCGAAAAGGCCATCCGGGACCTGTCCCGCATCGGCATCAACTCCCCCGATGCCGCCCTCGGAACGGAACCGTCGGCACTCGCCCCGGGCACCGCCGTCGTGCATTATCCGCGTGTGGACTGGGCCGAAATGCTGCACGGACGCGGGCCCGGGGACGTGGTACTGGATGTCCGCCGGACAGATGAGTACGACGCCGGCCACCTCGCCGGGGCGGTGAACATCCCGCTGCATGAGCTGCTGGGGCGGATGGTCGAAATTCCGGCCGGCGCGGTGTGGGTGCACTGCGCCACCGGATACCGCTCCGGGGTGGCGGCAAGCCTGCTGCAACGCTCGGGACGGCAGGTAGTTCATGTGGACGCGAAGTACCGTCCTTCTTGAGTTGTGAGGGATATCATAAGGATGCGTCTCTGCCCAGGTCTCGGGCGGGCCCAGGTCTCGGTTTTTTGTGGGTGACGGGCGCACCTATGGGGAGGGATCCGCGTGTCTCAGACCGGTCTTCTGGAGAAACGTCCCGCCATCAGCAGGAGAACGGCCAAGCTGGTTTGGCTGATCGCGCTGGGTGCTGTGGTGCTGGCCGTTCTCGGGCTTTTTTTCGCTGCCAACAGCGGCACTCCCGCCGCCGTCGTCGCGGGCGATTTTGCCATCCTCATAGCTGCCATTCTGGCGGGTCGCAGCTGTGCCCACGCCGCCTGGCAGGGCGGGGTGAACGCCCGGGCCTGGATGCTGATGTCGGCGGCCGCCTACGTATGGGCGGCCGGGCAGCTCGTCTGGACGTACTTCGGGCTCGCCAACAACCATGTTGCCCCGTTCCCCTCACTGGCTGACGCCCTGTTCCTCGCGTATTCGGTGCCGGCCGCCATCGCGCTTTTCAGCTTCAAGCGCCCGGGCGGCACCACCCGGGTGGGGTTGGTCCGTACGGCACTGGACGCCGCGGTGATCGCCGGCGCAGTCCTGGTGGTCAGCTGGTACACGGCGCTGGGCCCGGCGTTCAGCTCGGAAGGCGACCTCCTGACCCGGCTCACGTCCATGGGCTACCCCGTGGTGGACGTGGTCATCACGTCGCTGGTGCTTGTCCTGGGGATGCGCCGGCAGCCAGGCGAACGGCTGCCGTGGCTGTGTTTCGGCGGTGGCCTGCTGGTCCTCACCATCACGGACAGCATCTACGTGGGCTTAACGTCCGACGGCGTCACGGGAGTCACCGGCTCACCGCTCGCCTTGGGCTGGATTATCGCTTTCCTCCTGATTGCGCTGGCACCGCTGCTCCCCTATGCGGAAAACCCGCGGCCGGACCGCAAGGCGTTTGCGCTGGCCCTTGAACTGCTCCCCTACGCGCCGATCCTGGTGGCCGTTATGATGGTCGCCCAGGAGCACGTCAGCGAGATGAGCGCCTTCCTGCTGACGGTGGCCAGGATCACCGTGGCCCTCATCCTGGTCCGCCAGGTCCTGATCATCATCGAAAACCTCACCCTCACCACCGGGCTGGAGCAGGAGGTGGCTGCCCGGACGGCGGAGCTCGAGGGACTCGGCGCGATCGTCAAGTCCTCCTCGGACGCCATCCTGAGCACCACGCCGGAGGGCGTCATCACCAGCTGGAACCCGGGAGCGCAGCATCAGTACGGCTACACGGCCCAGGAAGCGATCGGCCGCGACGCGCGGTTCCTGCTGGCGCCGGGGGGTATCGCCGGTGCCGCCGAGGTGTTCGACCAGCTCCGCGCCAGCGGCCAAGCCATGAGCTTCGAGATGGAGCACCTGACAAAGGACGGCGCCGCCATTTCCGTATCGATGACCGTCTCCCCCATCCGGGACGAGACCGGCCGGCTCAGCGGGTTGGCCACCATCGCCAGGGACATTACCCTGCGCCGTGCCGCCGAGCAGGAGCTGAAGGCGGCCCGGGAAGCAGCCTTGGAATCCAGCAGGCTCAAGTCCGAGTTCCTGGCCACCATGAGCCACGAAATCCGCACCCCCATGAACGGCGTGGTGGGGCTGACGGCACTGCTGCTGGAGACGCCGCTGGACCAGACGCAGAAGCAGTACGCCCAGGGCGTCAAGGGCGCCGGTGAGGCGCTGCTTTCCCTCATCAACGACATCCTGGACTTCTCCAAACTGGAAGCCGGCAAGGTTGACCTGGATATCCGCGCCTTCGATCCCCGCGTCCTGGTGGAGGAAGTGGCGGGCTTGCTGACCGAGCCCGCGCAGGCCAAGAACCTGGAGCTGATCGCCTACTGCGAACCGGACGTTCCGGCCAGGCTGCACGGTGATTCCGGCCGGATCCGCCAGATCCTGCTGAACCTCGCCTCCAACGCCGTCAAGTTCACGGCGTCCGGGGAAGTTTCCATCCGCGTGACCACCGAGACACCGGACGCGAAACCCGGCGCCACCGCCATGGTCTGCTTCGAAGTCCGCGATACCGGCATCGGCATCGACCCTGCGCACCACGCCCGGCTGTTCGAATCCTTCTCCCAGGCGGACGCTTCCACCACCCGGCGCTACGGCGGGACCGGCCTGGGCCTGGCCATCTGCAGCCGGCTCACTGATGCCATGGGCGGCGAGATCGGCCTGGACAGTGCTCCTGGCGAGGGCAGCACGTTCTGGTTCCGTATCCCCGTGCCCGTCGCTCCGCCGTCCACGGACCCCGTGCCGGCCGCCGGTTTCCTCACCGGTCTCCGCGTCCTGGTGGTGGATGACAACGCCACCAACCGCCTGGTGCTGGAATCCCAGCTGCGCGGCTGGAAGCTGCAGCCGGAGGCGGTGCCGGATGCCCGCGCTGCGTTGGCCCGCGCTCACGAAGCCGCAGCAGACGGAGTGCCTTTCCACCTGGCTGTGCTGGACCTCTGCATGCCTGATACCGATGGCTTGGAACTGGCCCGCGAGCTCAAGGCCGACGCCGGACTGGCGAACATCGAGCTGATCATGCTCACGTCCACCATGCAGGTCAACGCCGCCGAGATCGCCGATGCCGGGGTCCGCGAATGGCTGATGAAACCGGTCCGCAGCTCCGAGTTCTACAACCGCCTGGTCCGGCTGATGTCCACGAGTGAACACCACGCCCCGGCGTTTTCCGCGGTTGGCCGGTCTTCCGATGCTGACTTGTCCTCTGAGCCGTTCGCCGGCTCCTCCGCTGGGCTGACCCTTGAGGGGAGGCCCCTTGAGCCGTCCCGGGGCCGCATCCTGGTGGTGGAGGACAACGAAGTGAACCAGCTGGTGGCCCGGGCCACGGTGACCAAATTCGGCTACGCGGTGGACGTGGTGGCCGATGGCGCCGAGGCCGTGGCGGCCACCGCCAGCACCCGCTACGCCGCCGTCCTGATGGACTGTCACATGCCGGTGATGGACGGGTTCGAGGCCACCCGCGTCATCCGGCGGCGCGACGGGGCCAGCCATCTTCCCATCATCGCGATGACCGCCGGCGCCCTGGACGGGGACCGGGAACGCTGCCTCGCCGCTGGCATGGACGACTACCTCTCCAAGCCGGTGGACGCCGCCGCACTTGAAGCGGCCCTCACCCGATGGGTCCCCGAACAGGCGACGCTCTCTTCGCCGGAAGAGCTCGAGGCTACTCGGCCGGACGACGCTCGCCAGCGCGAGGCACCTGGGATGCTGGCTGTCACCGGTGGCGGTGCGCCGGCGCTGGATGCGGACCGGCTCGCCATGCTGCGCGGCCTCGGACCGGAGGACGGCCTGGGCTTGCTTCCTGCAACAACGGAGGCCTTCCGGAAGGACGTTCCCGCACGTCTCGCGGCGTTGCGCGAAGCGGTGGCCGGCGGCGGCGGACCGGCCCTGGCTCAGGCGGCGCACGCACTGAAGGGTGCGGCGGCCAACATCGGCGCCACCGCCGTCGCAAGCCTCTGCGGCGAACTGGAGGACCTGGGACGCAGTGGAAGGCTCGACGGCGGCCCGCAGCTGGTCGGCCGGCTTGAAGCTGAGCTGGTGCGGGTGGACTTTGAACTCGATCTAGCGCTGGAGGTGACACAGTGAAAGTCCTCGTGGCAGATGACGATCCGGGCTCGCTCCTGGTGGCACGCGCCGCCGTCGAACGTTCCGGCCACGACTGCCTGACGGCGGCCGACGGCGACGAGGCGTGGGCCCTGTACCTGGAACACCAGCCCGATGTTGTGGTCACGGACTGGATGATGCCCGGGATGGATGGGCTGGCATTGTGCCGGGCCATCAGGGCACGCGAGGCTGACCTGTACACGTATATCGTGCTGCTGACGTCGCAGGGATCCAGGGACGATGTGCTCGCCGGGCTTGAGGCCGGGGCTGACGACTACGTCACCAAGCCACTGGACCCGTTCGTCCTGCATGCGCGTCTGCTCGTGGCGCTGCGGGTGACCACGCTGCACGCGGACCTGGCCCACTACCGGAAAGTGCTGTCGCAGCAGGCGCGGACCGATCCGCTCACCGGCCTGCACAACCGGCTCAAGCTCTCCGAGGACCTCGAGCAGCTGCATGCGCGCAGCCGGCGGTACACGGAGGGGTACTGCGTTGCGATGTGCGACGTGGACAACTTCAAGAGCTACAACGACATCTACGGGCACCAGGCGGGCGATCTTGCACTTCGGGCCGTGGCGAAGGCCCTGGTGGGCGCGGCGCGGAGGAGCGATGGAGTGTACCGGTACGGCGGCGAGGAGTTCCTGCTGGTGCTGCCGAACCAGTCGCAGCTGAACGCCAAGGCCTTTATGGAACGGGCACTGGACAGTGTGCGCGAGCTGGAGATTGTCCACTCCGGGGATCCGCTGGGCCAGCTGACGCTGAGCGCCGGCATTTCCGCGTTCAGCGCCGAGCACCAGGCCGACGCCGACACCCTCCTGGGCGAAGCCGACGCCGCCCTCTACGCGGCCAAGGCGGCCGGCCGGAACCGGGTGGAGCTGGCCCTGTAACGGTTGGGCCTGACCTGTATTGGCCGGTGGCTACGCGGCTTTCTTGCGCTGCTTCGGCTGAACCGACTGCGTCTTACCGGGCTGCTGCTGCACCGGATGGCGTTTCACGGGCTGCTGCTGGGTTACCGGGCGGTGCTGTGCAGGCTGTTTCGTCGCCGACTGCTTTGCGGCTTCAGGCTCGGCGGGAATTTCCTCGTCCTGCACCACTTCATCCTGCGCCACTTCGTCCTGCAACGTCTCAACAAACGCGTACATGCGGTTGCGGCGCCAGCGGCGGACCAGGTCCACACCGGCCAGGATGCCGGCCAGCGGTGTCAGGACAGCTGCGGCGTAGACGAACAGCATCCACGTCAAGGTAGCCATTGGCGGCTGGTTGTTGTTCAGCAGAGACAGCCCGCCGAACATGGCGATGATCCAGAACAGCACCACTGCCGTCAGCACCGCGGCCGCGGGGAAGTACTGGTTGCGTACGATCTTCTTCAGGGTTTCCATGCATTTTCCTCCTGCCTGGCCGGGGCGCGGCGAGAGGCCGCATGAACACCAGTATGCGGCTGGCGGACCGTGGATTTGTGCAACACGCAGGAGTGGTGACGAACATAACTGCGGCCAGGTTTCGACAGGCTCAACCACCGGCAGGGGTTCCCTGTTGAGGGCACAGCCAATAGCGTGGAGGCCAACTGCCCCTGACCTTGGAGGACCCCATGCGCAAAGTCACGTCCGGCCTGTTCCACTCCGTTGACGGCGTCGTCTCAGACCCGTTCCTCTGGCAATTCGACAGCTTCGACGACGACCTCGGCAAGGGCCTGACCCGCATGATCGAACGTGTGGACACCGTGGTGCTTGGCCGGGTGAGCTACCAGGAGTGGGCTGGGTACTGGCCAACAGCTTCGAAGGATGACGACTTCGCCGGCTTCATCAATCCGGTGGAGAAGTTTGTGGCCTCCCGGACCCTGACCGAGCCGCTCGAGTGGCAGAACTCGCACCTGATAGAGGGACCTCTGGAACAATTCGTGGCTGGCCTGAAAGAGCGCGACGGCGGAGAAATCGCCGTCACCGGCAGCATTTCCGTGGTGCGCCAACTGCTGTTCGCCGGGCTGCTCGATGAGCTGACCTTGATGACCCACCCCGTGGTGGCCGGCAGTGGCAAACGCCTGTTCGAGGTCGGCGACCCCATAACGCGGCTCAGCTTGAAGGACCAGTACCGGACCACGAAGGGCAACGTCATCAGCACGTACGCGCTGCTGGACGAATAAGGGAACGCCCCGTTCGTCAGGCACCGTTCCGCTCGATGCACTGGCCGATAAGCCGGGCACCCTCCGGGAAGGCGCCCGGATTCGTCCCCGAGTAGTTGAGCCGGATGAACGGGCCTGCCGGTTCGGCCGGAAACCACTCGTTTCCGCCGGCGATGATCACCCCGGCGGCTTCGCAGTCGCGGGTCAGCCGTTCGAGGTCGGTCCCGTCGGGCAGCCGCGCCCACAGGTTCAGGCCGCCCTTGGGCACCTGCTCGATGTGCGCCTGCGGGGCGTGCTGGCGCAAGCTGGTGACCAGCAGGTCGCGGCGCGACTCGAGCTGGTGGCGGAGGCTGCGAAGGTGCGTCTGCCACCCGGGCTGCGTCACGACGTCGAGCGCTGCCGCCTGGAGCAGCCCGCTGACGTACATCGATTCGGCCGCCCGGTCCGCCAGGATGCGCTCCCGCGCCGGACCGCGGGCGATGACCGCGGCGACGCGGATGGACGGCGAGACACTCTTGGTCAGCGAGCGCAGGTACACCACGTGGCCGGAGTCGTCGCGGGAGGCGACGGGCACGGGGTTGGAGGTGATGCCGAAATCGTGCGCCCAGTCGTCCTCTACAAGGAACGCCCCTTTCACGCGCACCACGTCCAGGACCTGTTCCCGCCGTTCAGCAGACCACTGCGCACCGGTGGGGTTGGCGTAGTTGGGCTGCGCGTAGAACAGCCGAGCGCCGGACTCGTCAAACGCGCGGGCCAGCTCTGCCGCTTCCGGACCGTCCGGTCCGCTGGGGACCGGGACAACGCGCACGCCGGCCTGCGCCGCGGCCAGAATGGCGCCCCAATAGGACGGCGATTCCATCAGCAGGGGCTGCCCGCGGCCCGCGAGCGCGGTGAAGATGGAGCTGAGGCCGCTTTGGCTTCCGGGGAGTACGACGACGTCGCTCGGGTTCGGCGGGGTGGTCCCGGCCGGCGTGGAGGCACCGAGTTCGTGCGCGAACCACGACTGTAGTTCGGGCATTCCGGCCGCGGGCGGACGGGACAGGGCGGCGTCGCCCCGGGCTGCGCGGGCAAGGGCTGCCCTCACCAGCCGCTCCGGCAGGAGTTCGCGGTCCGGGTAGCCGGAGTGGAAAGTGATGGCATCGTTCGGCACGCTGCGCATGGTACTGGAGGCCGGCGGCAGCGGTGCCAGCGGGGAACGGAGGGCCGCCGTCTGCCAGCCGTAGTCGGAGGGTCTGGCGCTCCGGACGGCGCGCACAAACGTCCCGACGCCGGGCCGGCTCTCGATCAGCCCCTGGGCTGTGAGCGTCTGCAGGGCCTTCTGCACCGTCACAGGACTGGCCTGGTAATCGGCCACCAGCGACCGCGTGGACGGCAGCTTCGCACCGGGGGCGGCCGAAGAAAGCCAATTCTTCAGATGCGCCACAATCCGGGAACTGCTATCGTTATTCATGAGAGACAACAGTAGCGCTACTACGCTTTTATCGCCAGTGATACCGGCCCGACAGCCCACTGGACTCTGGTGGGGTCTCCTCGGAGTAGCGGCGTTCTCGTTCACGGTTCCGTTCACGAAGGTGGCCGTCGAGTCCCTGTCCCCGCTGTTCATCGGGTCAGGCCGTGCAGTGGTGGCCGCCATCCTTGCCGCCTTCGCCCTGGCACTCACCCGGCAGCGGCTCCCCCGGAGCACGCAGTGGGTGCGCCTCGCGGTGGTGGCCGGCGGCGTCGTCGTCGGGTTTCCCCTGCTCACGTCCTTTGCCCTCACCAGCACCCCGGCCAGCCACGGTGCCGTGGTGATCGCCCTGTTGCCCGCAGCGACGGCGGTGGCGGCCGTTCTTCGGGGACGCGAGCGTCCACGCCGGGCGTTCTGGCTCATCACCGGGGTGGGAGCGCTGGCGGCCATCGCTTTCGCCTCCATGCAGTCCGGCGGATTCGGGCAGCTGCACTCGGCGGATCTGCTGCTTCTCGGCGCGGTGGTGGCCGCGGCCATCGGCTATGCGGAGGGTGGCCTGCTGGCCCGTGAGCTAGGTGCCTGGCAGACGGTGTCCTGGGCGCTGGTGCTGGCGTCGCCGCTGATGGTGTTCCTGGTGGCGGTGTCCGTGGCACAACAGCCGCCGTCGGGCACGCCGGTCCAGTGGCTGGCCTTTGCGTACCTCGGCGTGGTCAGCATGTTCCTCGGCTTCTTCGCCTGGTACCGCGGCCTGGCCATCGGCCCCATAGCCCAGGTCAGCCAGGTCCAGCTTGTCCAGCCGGTGCTGACCATCTGCTGGGCGGGCCTCCTGCTCGGCGAGGCCCTGACGTGGAGCACCGTCGTCGGCGGCATGGCTGTCATCCTCTGCGCCGGCGCCGCGGTCCGGGTCCGGCTCAAGCCGGCGCCCGTCCAGCCCGCCGTTCTGCAACCTGCCGTCACTCGCGCCACAAGCACCTCGAACCCGTGAAGGACTAGCACCATGTACACACCAGCCCACTTTGAAGCCGGCCCCGACGCCATCCAGGAACTGCTGACCAGGCCCGGCGCAGCGAACCTGGTCACCACAACATCAGGAGGCCTGCTCGCAACACTGCTGCCGTTTGTCTACGACCCGTCGGTGGGCGAACACGGGGCGCTGCACACGCACGTCGCGAGGAACAACCCCCAGTGGTCCGAACCGGCCATGGGAGAGTCCCTGATGATCATCCAGGGCGCGGACGCCTACATTTCGCCGTCCTGGTACGCGTCCAAGGCCGAGCACGGACGCGTGGTGCCCACGTGGAATTACTCGACGGCGCATGTGTACGGCAACCTCGTGGTCCATGACGACCCCGAGTGGATCGCCGGCCAGGTCAGGCGGCTCACCGGCGTTCACGAAGCCGGCTTTGAGCACCCGTGGAGCGTGGACGACGCCCCGGAGCGCTACATCTCCGGCCAGCTACGCGCCATTGTGGGCATCGAACTGGTCATCACCCGGATCGAGGCGAAAGCCAAGCTGAGCCAGAACCGGCCAGCGGCGGACGTGGACGGCGTGGTGGCAGGGCTCAGCGCTCGGGGTCAGTCGGACAGCGCCGCCGACGTCGAGCGGGCCCGGCCGGCGCGCGCCTAGTCTCTGGCCCAACTAAGTAGCGCTAACTGTCGTTTTGGGGCCTCAAAACGACAGTTAGCGCTACGTAGTTGGGGGCCGGGGGCTAGTCGTGTGACTTTCGGCGCTATTTGGCGGCTTTTTGTGATCGCTAAATGGCGCACACAGCCAGGGATTGAACGCTTGGCCTAATCCTTCCGTCTCGTATCCCAAGGGCTACGAGACATAAGCTACCGCCAGATCTCTCGGGCCAGTTAGACCCGCGCTGTGAAAAGCTGCCTCAAATTTGGCGTTTCCTCAGCACTGCTTCAGGGCGCTCCTGGCATTTCGGGGGATTGCATGAGTCGAAACTGATCTCCGTACATTGTCACGGGTTCTATGCCGGAGGAGACTTGAGGCGACGGCACCCCATCAGGGGCCGCCCGCGGGGCCACCCGGCTGCGGGGCCTCACATTACCCTGTAGCGGCTTGGTGGATCGATGAGTTCCATGACACCCCTCGAAAAGACCGCTCAGCGGTCGCACCATCTCTTGCCCCTAGTGGCTATCGCACTGATTGGCTGTCTAAGCGGGTGCCAGTATGAGCCCGACAACGCCTCCCTCCCGTCCGCCAGTTCTCCGACCACGGAGGCTCGCACGGTCCCGCCGCTGCCGGAGAGTGGCGACACTCGCACCGTCCGACCGCTGCCGAAGAGTGGCAACATCGACGCCGGCACATACTTCGTCCCCGTCGCCGGCTACAAGGAGCCTTTCGAGATCACCGTCCCCGACGGCTGGTTTGCGCTCGACGGCGACAGCCTGGGCAAGGACGACCCGGATCACCCGGCTGAATGGGCCGTCTACCTGACTCTTTGGCCCGCGGACTATGTGCCGAAGGACGCATGCGACTGGGTGGGCGCCCTTGTCGAGGTCGGTCCGTCGGCCGAGGCCTTTGTTGCCGCGATGGCGGCGCAGTCGTCGACGGCAAGCACCCCTCCCGCCAAGTTCATGGTGGGCAACTACTCCGGCTTCGAGTTCGACCACTCCGTCGAGGGCAGCGTGGACATCAACGCCTGCGACGGCGGCAAGTTATGCATCCACTCAGGATCCTTATACGACTGCTCACGCTGGTACTCGACTCAGAATGAACACGAAACCTACCGGGTGGTCGACCTGAACGGCCAGCGGGCTGTGGTCGCGGTAGGCCATGTCGACGAAACGATCAATCCGGAGCTGATGAGAGAGGCACGCGCCGTCTTCGACTCGATCGTGTTCGGGTCCGACAAATGACCAACTGATCCGATAGACAATCCCGCCCGCGGACGCCGACTCCTTCTCTTGGCCACCGGGGTGTCTCATAGCCTCAGTGTTTCGTATCCCTAACGTTTTGAGGCACTAAGATTTCGAGACACCGTCTTGAGATGGGAACCCCCTTACGGGCGATCCCTGTAGCGCTCGGCGTACCAAGCGCAGCAGCGACTGCCCGTAGGGGTGACTGAGGTTCTGGTTAGTGGGTCGCACAGTGCCCACCGCGCGATCGGTGTGCGGCCGGTCCTAGCTCAAGATGTATGGTCCGGGCATGCTGAGTGCATGACGGCCACCGTCGCGGTACTTCTACCGGGTACTGCGGCCCCGTGCGGCGGAGGTGATGAGGTCACTCTTGGTCAGCGCCGCGCTCGTGCGCAGTGCTTCGGTCCAGGTCGCGGTGTCGGCGACGGCGGCCCAGTTCGAGTGCAGCAGCGCCATGAGGGTCTCGTGGACCTGGCGTGCGGACGCGGTGCCAGCGTCGTTGGAGAGGTCGATTGCTCCCGTCGCGTCTCTGAGGACTTCGACGGTGAATCCAAGCGGCTCGGCGGCCGCGGCGGAGGCGATCACACAGTTGTTTGTCATGTACCCAACGAGAGTAATCGTGTCGATGCCCTGTTCACGCAACCAGGCTTCGAGGCCGGTGTCGGCGAAGATGCTGGAGAACTGCTTGCTGATGCGCTTGACTGCCAGGTTCTCATGGGCAGCTACTTCGGAGTGGTTTTGCCAGGTCGCCGATCCGGATGCGAACACCGGGGCTTCTGCGGGAAGCTCGTGCTGGACGAGCACGACAGGCGTTCCGGTCTGCTCTGCGGCCTTGATCGCGGTCTGGATGCTGGTGATGGATTGGTGACGGTCCGGGTACTGGATCGGAAGTAGTCCGTCGAAGTATTCCTGTTGGGCGTCAATGACGATTAGGGCTCGGTGGGGGGCGGTCATGGGGTTCTCCTTTAGGGCTGTGTTTGTGAACGTCTGAGTGTTGAAATGTCTCTATTGTGCGGTGGCCGGTAGCGGTGCGTTCAGGTGCGGGAGTTCGTAGTGATCGGCGATCAGGGTAATCCCGTGCTGGTCGAGGGCTGTTGAGTGGCCGCCAACGACAAGCATCACCTCGTCGACGCCGGTGCGTTCGTGCAGGGCTTCGAGACGGTCGGCGATAGTAGCGGCGGTGCCATGAAAACTGCGGCTGGTGTACGCGTCGAGGATCTGCCGCTCCTGAATCGTGGCAGCGTACGCCTCGACCTCGTCCGGAGGCAGGAGCAGGTAGCCTTCGCTCTTGAACATGCGCAGCATCGCCATGGCCGATGTGGCCGCCTGCCGTTTTGCCTCAGCCGGGTCGTCGCTGATCGCCGCGGGCACGCTGACGAGGGTGTGCGGCTCGGCCAGCACAGCGGAGGGCTGGAAGCTCTCACGGTAGAGACGCATGGCCGTGTCGATGTCAGCGTCGCCGAACTGCAAGGCGAACGCATACGGCCGGCCGAGCTGCCCGGCCAGTTGTGCTGAGTACGGAGAGGAACCCAGCACCCACACCTCCGGAAAAGTCGAGGGCGCAGGCACTCGGTTTTCCCTTGACTGCCAAGGGCCGGGAACCGCGTGGACATGCCGGTAGGGGTGTCCAGGAGGGAACTCGTCACCCAGGAACCCGAGCAACTCGAGCATCTGCTGCGGGAATCCATCGTTGGCATCCGCGCCCCGACGCAGAGCCGCAGCAGTCGCCCCATCAGTGCCAGGGGCGCGTCCCAGCCCCAGATCGATCCGGCCCGGGGCGAGAGCCTCCAGCATCCCGAACTGCTCGGCGATCAGCAACGGGGAATGGTTGGGCAGCATTACCCCTCCGGCGCCAAGGCGGATGCTCGTCGTCTCAGCGATGAGGCGGGCGACCATCAACGGAGGTGAAGACACCGAGGTCGCCCCCATCCCATGATGCTCAGACATCCAGAAACGGTGATAACCGCGCTGGTCCGCCGTCCGCGCCAGCGAGATCGTACTCGCGAGCCCCTCCCCAGCGGTCATCCCCACTCCTGTACCGCCCGCGGAAAGCACGGACAGTGTGAATGGGGCGGTGCCGGCTGGTCGACCGAACTTCATAAGAACTCCTCATGGAAAAATGTGTTATTTAGCGTGATTGGAGCGTAGCAGCTGCCTCACGCTTAAATGAAACTGATACCATGAGAACCATGTCGGAGACACTGCTAGCAGCCGCGCCAGGCGCCGAAGAGCATCCCAGCCTCGCACTGGTCAACAGCGCAAGCGAACTGCCCGGAGGCAAACGCTACGACGAACTGGGCGGTCCTGACGACGCCGCGGATTGGCTGAGAGCACACGATCTCATCGCATCGGACACTGTGCTGCACGAGCACTGCCGGGGCAGGCTCGCAGCGCTGCGCACAGACCTGCGCGATCTATTCAACGCGCACACCACAGGGGACGTCCCCACGACAGCGGCCGTGCAAGCTCTGAATCGTGCGCTGACTTGTGCACCCGGGGCGCTCCTGCTTCAGTTCGACCCGGAGTCAGGGTTTACCCGCAGCGCCAACCACCCCGTGACACAAGTCGTCGAGCACGTCATGGCCGTCATCGCCGACGACGCTGCCTCGCTGCTAAGCGGCGACCAAGCATCGGTGCTCGCGTCCTGCGAAGCGGACGGGTGCCGGCGATTCTTCCTCCGCACCCATGCGCGGCGGCAATGGTGCTCAACCCGTTGCGGCGACCGAGTCCGCGCCGCACGAGCCTACGCACGCAAACGCGCGCTACACAGCGGATGAATCCAGATGCACGCTGCGGTAGTCGCCATGTCGTGGGGCGGGAAGCGAACACGCTGGAGCACCCCAAACAAGCGCACTCCGGAGGGCAAGAGCAAACGAAACACCCTGCGCTGCCTCAAACCCAAGGCAGCCCGGGAGATCTACCGCCAGATCACCAACCCCCATTCAGAGGTCAGTCGGAAGCCAGTGAGTCGGCCAATGCGGCGATGTCCCGGGGCGTGGTGCGGCAACAGCCTCCGATGATGCGGGCGCCGAGGTCCCGCCATGCACCGGCTCCGGCTTCAAGGCCTTCGGGCTGGGAGCTGAACGACTCAACGGCACCCTCTGATGAGGGTCCCCAGGTCTTAGTGGCGGCATCGTAGCTTTCGCCGGAGTTCGGATAGGTGACCAGCGGCTTCGAGCCCGCCCCGCCCAGGGCTGCCAGGGCGGCCGGGACCAGGTGCAGCGGCACGCAGTTCACGCCCAGAGCCACCACGCGCGGCTCGGCCCCGCAGAGTTCCGCCACCGTACTCAACGGAGTGCCGTCACTGATGTGCGCGCCGTCCCGCAGCGAGAAGGAGAACCAGGATTCGACGTCGAACTCCACGGTGAGTGCCAGCAGCGCCTGTGCTTCGGCAAAGGACGGCAGTGTCTCGCAGGCGAGGAAGTCGGCTCCGGCGTCCACCAGTGCCGCGATGCGGGGCCGGTGGAAATCCTTGAAGGCCTCAGCGTCCAGGACGTAGTCCCCGCGGTACTCCGAGCCGTCCGCGAGGTAGGCGCCATACGGGCCCACGGAGCCGGCGATCAGCAGCGGCCCGGCCTGAGGATGGACGGCCATGTGTTCGCGCCGCGCGTCGTCCGCCAGCCGGACCGAGAGCCTGACCAGGTCCAATGCCGCATCCTGGGAGAGCCCCCGCTGTGCGAACCCCAGCGGGGTGGCCTGGTAGCTGGCGGTGGTGGCCACGTTGGCGCCGGCTTCGAAGTAGTCCCGGTGCACGTCGCGGATCAGCTGCGGCTGCTCCAGCAGGACCTTGGCCGACCATAGCGGGTCATCCAGGCTGCAGCCGCGCGCCTCAAGTTCGGTGGCAAGGGCGCCGTCAGCGGTCAGGTGCGCTCCGGCATCAAGCAGGCGGGACAGCGTGGTGTTGCTGGGCATGGCAAGAACTCCGGAGGTCGGTGGCAGGGCGGGCGCCGATTGTTCATCATAAGCAATTAGAGATGCTGTTAACGAGCATAGCGAACTGTGACCGACCTGGATCGGGCAGCTCCATTAGACTCTGGCCTATGTCGAAAACCTCCAGCATGGGCCGCGGCATGCTGGCCATCCTGGCTCTGGGTGCACGGCATGAGGCCGGACTTCCGGGTGGGACCGTGGCGGGGATCGCTGCGGACCTGGACAAAGACCGCAGCCAGGTATCCCGGAACCTCCGCACGGGCGAGCAGGAAGGTTTCCTCGGCCGGACCGGCGAGCGAACTTACACCCTGGATTGGTCCATCCTGACCGATGCCCAGCAGCTGACAACGCAGCGGCTGCACACTGACGGCGCCGTGGCACTGGACCGGCTGGCCCGCGACACCGACGAGGGGTGCTTCCTGGGCGTGCTGCACGGGGCGAGTACTGTAACCATCGGCGAAAGCGTTCCGGCCAGCAGCAACCTGGTGGGCTCATGGTTGGGCAGGCCCTACCCCGCGTACTGCAGCGACGCCGGCCAGGCTGTCCTGTGGGAGTCGTCGGTAGCGGAGGTGCGGACCGTTTTCGCCGACGTGGATTTTGTGCGGCATGGCCCCAATACCCCGTCCGACGTCGGCGATTTCCTCGTGCGGCTGGCTGCGGCGAGGGTGCGGGGTTACTCAGTGGTGGATCAGGAAGCGGAGCCCGGGCTCTATTCGCTGGCCGTCCCCGTCCGGGATTTCAAAGGGGACGTGGCGGCGGCGCTGCAGATCGTGGGCACCAAGGCCCGCCTGGAGCCGCGCCGGACCAAGTTCGCGACGGCGCTGATGGAACAGGGACGGTGGCTTGAGACCACGCTTGGCTACCAGCGTGCGGATAGCCCCGAGTCCTAGGAAAGCAACCGTACGCCGCAGGCCTAGCGGGAGCGGGGCCTAGCCACCAGCGGGGTTCAGCGGGCAGCGGCCACTGAGCCCAGTCGCTCCGCGGCATCGCGCAGGGCAGCGGCAATTCCCGCCGCGTCATGGCCTACTTCGGCACGGTGTCCCAGCACACTGAGTGCGGCCAGGATGTTGCCGCTGACATCGCGGACGGGGACGGCGAGCTCCAGGATGTCGTGCTCAAATTCCTCGTCCGCGGTGATGTAGCCGCGTGACAGGTCGCGGACCATCAGCTCCCGGACCTCATCGATGGAGTGAGCGGCGCCGGGGCCGCCCACGCCGATGAAGTTCACCTCGTGCAGCAATTCGTCCAGGGCGGGCCGGACGTGGTCCCAGAGCAGGGCCCGGCCCGCGCCGGTGCACCAGGCCGGCGTCACCATGCCCGGAGCAACGAAGCTGCCCAGGCCGGCGTCGTTACTGGAAGCGCGCACAAGGATCGCCCGGAAACCGTCCCGGACGGAGAGCCGTGCCCGCAGCCCTAGGGCGGAAACCAAGGACTCGAGTTCGGGCTTGGCCTCGCGGACCCAGCTGGTGTTCAGCGATGCGGCAAGGCCAAAGTACCGGGGCCCGGTCCGGAACGGGCCACGGTCCACCCGTTCCAGCAGGCCCAGATCACACAGTTCCTGCGTCAGGCGTGAGACGCGGCTCTGGTCCATGTCCAGCTCCGCCGACAGCTGGGAAACGCCCAGCAGCTGCCGCCCGCGTTTCTCCCGATCAACCACCAGCCGGACAATCCGGAGTCCTTGCGCCAATGATGACGCTTCAGCGGACGAATCCACGCGTATTACCCCTCACTGCCGGTGCCCGCCCCATTCTTCCACGGTGACCGGGGCGGTGACGCAGGTGGCCCGGGCTGGTTACTGGACTGCCGCCGTCGAACGTTTCCGGCCGTGCCGGAAGTAGAAGTATGCGTAGCAGGCGGCAACGAACGGGATACCAAAGTAGAGGGCGGCCACCTGGTTGGGGTCCAGGGCGATGCCCACCAGCGAGATGACACACATGGTGAACGCCAGGATGGGCACCAGCGGGTACAGCGGGGCCTTGTAGGCCAGGGCGCCAACATCGCCGCCGTTCCGCACGAAAGCGCGCCGGTGGAAATAATGCGAGGCCGTGATGGACATCCACACGCCCACCACGGCGAATCCGGCCACGGATACCAGCACCAGGTACACCGTTTCCGGGGCCACCACGCTGCTGATAAGGGACGCAATGCCGCCCACCATACTCACCGACAGGGCGATCAGCGGGATGCCCCGGCGGGTGAGGCGCTTGAAGGCCTGGGGCGCGTGGCCTTCGTCGGCCAGGGAGTAGAGCATTCTGGCGCAGGAGAAGAGGCCGCTGTTTCCGGCCGAGAGGAGGGCTGTGATGATGACGAAGTTCATGATGTCAGCTGCGAACGGGATCCCGATGGCGGAGAAGACCGTGACGAAGGGGCTCTCGTCCAGACCCACCTCGGTGTAGGGGATGGTGGCTGCGATGACGGCGATGGCGCCGACAAAGAAGATCAGCAGCCGGATCACCGTGGTGCGCATGGCTTTGGGGATGGCCGTGGCGGGGTCCTTGGTTTCGCCCGCTGCCACGCCGATCAGTTCCGACCCCGAGAAGGCGTAGAAGACGGCGAGTACGGTGACCAGGACGCCGGTGAAGCCGTTGGGGAAAAGCCCGCCGGCCGTGTTGAAGTTCTCGAAGAGGACAGGGTGGCTGCCGCCGTCGCTGAGCGGATGGAAACCGAACAGTGCGGCGCCGCCGAGGACGATCAGGCCGATAATGGCGCCCACCTTGATGATGGCGAACCAGAATTCGGATTCGCCGAAGAACTTTGCGGACACCGCGTTGAAGCCGAAGAGCACTGCCGCGAAAATCAGGCACCAGATCCACACGTCAACATCCGGGAACCAGCGCTGCATGAGCAACCCGGACGCTGTGAATTCGGAGCCGATGGCCACTGCCCAGCAGAGCCAGTACAGCCAGGCCGTGGCGAATCCGGTGGCGGGCCCGATGGAGCGGGCGGCGTAAATGTGGAACGCTCCGGAAACCGGATACGCGATGGCCAGCTCACCCAGGCATGCCATCACCAGGTACACCACAAACGCGCCCACCAGGTAGGCGAGCACCGCGCCCAGCGGACCGGCCTGGGAAATGGTGTAGCCCGAGCTGAGGAACAGGCCGGATCCGATGACGCCGCCCATGGCGATCATCACCAGGTGCCTGGTGCCCATGGATCTGCGGAGTCCGGGTTGGACCGGCGCAGGCCCGGTGGGCTTCAGGTCCGGCGTCGCATCGAGCGTCAGGGGTGATGGGGTTTCCACGGGCGTCTCCAGGAGGCATGGTCGGCAGGTGTGCGGGCGCACTCCCCTGTCCCGTCCCGGGTACCGAAGATATGCGCGTCAACAGAGAGAAATTAGCACAATCACCGAATTACGCTCGCTAAAATCATGCGAACTTGTTCATATTGCACACTTGTTACCTCGGGTGACCCGCCTGCGGTTGGAAGTCAGGCTGCGACGAGTGCCTCGCTGGCCTCCCACAAACCCTGCGCCAGCTCGGCGTCGTACGCCTGGGCGTTGGCCTTGGCCAGAGCGCGCTTGGCGTAGTAGGCGCCGGAGATCCAGTCGGTGCCGGCGGTGCCGTTGATGAGCCAAAGCAGGGTGTCGGCGCCCTGGTCCGGGGTGAGCATAAAGCGGTTGAGCAGCGTCTTGTAGGCGTGCCGCATCGGGCTTGTGGACTCCGCCGCAAAGTTGGTGCGGACCACGCCCGGGTGGAACGCCGCCGTCGTGATTCCCTGCTCGCCGAAGCGGCGGTGCAGCTCGGATGTGAAGAGGATGTTGGCGAGTTTGGCGGTGCCGTAGGCGCGGTTGGTGGAGTAGGTGTGCTCCGACTTGAGGTCGAAAAGATCCATTTTGCCGAAGCCGTTGGCCGCGCTGGAGGTGTTGATGACCTTGGCGTTGCTGGCGGTGAGGACGTCCATCAGCTCCGTGGTGAGCAGGAAGGGCGCCAGGTGGTTGATTTGGAAGGTGGATTCGTTGCCGTCCACGGTGAGCTGGCGCTTGCCCATGATGCCGCCGGCGTTGTTGGCCAGGACGTCGATCCGTTCGTAGTCGTCCCGGAGCTGCGCGGCGAGGGTGCGGACCTGGTCCAGCTCGGCGAAGTCGCTGACGAAGTAATCGGCGTTGAGTTCCTTCGCGATGGCCTGCGTTTTCTCCTCGGAACGGCCGACGACGACCACCCGGTCGCCTGCCTGCGTCAGCGTCCGCGCGGCTGCCGCGCCGATGCCGTCGCTGGCGCCGGTGATCACAATGGTGCGTTGGGTCAAGGGGTGTCCTTTGGTTGAGGTGGGAACCTGTGAAGAGACTTCGGACTCCTGCCAGCCTAGCGGTACGGCACTTCTGTCCACGGCGCCTGGGCAGGCATAAGCTGCACACGGAATCACGCTTCAACCATGGGAGACAGCGACATGGAAATGGCCAAAGCGTCCGACGAAGCCAAGGAGCACTTCCGCTCAGTAGTGCCCGACAACCCCGAGGTGGTGGTCAAGCCGATGTTCGGCAACCTGGGCGCCTTCGTCAACGGCAACATGTTCGCCGGCCTGTTCGGCTCCACCATCGGGGTAAAGCTCTCTGACGCCGACCGGCAGGAGCTGGAAAGCACCGAGCGGACCGTCCCGTTCGGCCCGGCGGAGCGGCCCATGGGCGGCTACACAGGGCTGCCGGAGGGGTGGAACGCCGAGGGTGCGGACGCCGACGCGCGGGCAAGCGCCTGGGTGGAGAAGGCCTTCGAGCACGTCGCGGGGCTCCCGCCGAAAGCGCCCAAGGCAGCCAAACCGCGCAAGTAGCGGCGCACCCGGAGTACGACGACGACGGGGCGCCCGGAATTTCTCCGGACGCCCCGCCGTCGTACTTCAGCCAGCCGTGGCTGGGGTCAGATCGCTAACCCGCCACACCGGCGAGCAGGAAGAGCACCGCCGCGATGGCGAAGCCCATAACACCGATGAGGGTTTCCATGACGGTCCAGGTCCGCAGGGTGGTCTTGACGTCCATGCCGAAGAAGCGGCCCACCAGCCAGAAGCCGGAGTCGTTGACGTGGGAGACCACCACGGAGCCGGCTGCCACAGCAATAACCAGGGCGGCGATCTGCATGCCGGTCAGGCCGGCGGCGGCCACGGCCGGGGCGATGAGGCCGGCGGTGGTGGTCAGGGCCACGGTGGCGGAACCCTGGGCGATGCGCAGGATGGCGGCGATGAGGAAGCCGGCCAGGATCAGCGGAATGCCCAGGTTGCCCAGGACATCAGCCAGCGCGGCGCCAATGCCGGAGGCCCGGAGCACACCGCCGAACATGCCGCCGGCACCGGTGATCAGGATGACCGAGCAGACCGGGCCCAGTGAGGATTCGAGCAGCTTCTCGATGGCGCCGGCATCCTTGCCGCGGCGGGAGCCCAGGACAAACACGGCCACCAGGACGGCGATCAGCAGGGCCACCGGGGTTTCACCGATGGTGCGCAGGACCTGGAACCACTGCTCCTTTTTGACCTCTTCGGCGAGGGCGCCGGACGAGGCCAGGGTGTTCAGGCCGGTGTTGATGAAGATCAGGACGAGCGGCAGGAGCAGCAGGCCGATGATGGTGCGGAAGCGCGGCGGGTGGGACTCGGCCTCGGCGCTGGCGTGGCCCAGGATCTCCGGTACCGGAAGGACCAGCTTCTTGCCGGTCCACAGGCCGAACAGGTACGCGGTGACGTACCAGGTGGGGATGGCGGTGATGAGGCCGGCGATCAGGACCAGCCCGATGTTGGCGTCAAAGAAGGCGGCAGCGGAGACCGGGCCCGGGTGCGGCGGCAGGAAGATGTGCATCACGGAAAACGCGCCGGCGGCGGGGAGTCCGTAGCGCAGCACTCCCCCGCCCAGTCGGTGGGCCACGGCGAAGACCACGGGCAGCATAACCACCAGGCCGGCGTCGAAGAAGATGGGGAAGCCGAAGATCAGAGAGGCGAGGCCCAGGGCGAACGGGGCGCGCTTTTCGCCGAAGACGCCGATCAGGTAGTCGGCCAGCACCTTGGCACCACCGCTGGTTTCGACGATGCGGCCCAGCATGGCACCCAGGCCCACGAGGAGCGCCACGGTGCCCAGGGTGGTGCCGAACCCGTTGATCAGCACAGGAACCACCTGGTTGGCGGGGATTCCGGTGGCGAATGCGGTCGCGAGGCTGATTACGATCAGGGCTACGAGAGCGTGCATCCGCAGCTTGATGATCAGGAACAGCAGCGCGACGATCGCTGCCGCGGCAATGAGCAGCAGGGGGCCGGCGCCCAGCGTTTGGGTCCATCCTTCGATGACCATGGTTCTCCTTTGAAACAGAATTTATTGGGGGAAATTGGGCCGGCTCAGCCGGCGCTGGGCTCCATGCGAGCGCTCGGCGCCGGCCCGACGGGGAGCTTGAGGCCAGCCAGCACTGCGGCGACGATCTCTTCCGGGGAGTTGGAGATGTCCAGGCGGAGGCTGCCGGCAGCAAGTTCTTTGCCGGTCAGCGGCTCCAGGGTGGCCAGCTGGCTGGGTAGGAGCGTGGGCGGCATGAAGTGGCCTTCGCGGCCCTGCATCCGCTGGCCGATCAGGTCGGCGTCGCCATCGAGGTGGATGAACAGGACCCGGCCCTGCGCGTCGGAGAGCAGCTGACGGTAGCTCTGCTTGAGCGCGGAGCAGGTGAGAACTGTGCTCTTCCCGGCAGCGGCACTTGCAGTCATCCACTCCTGGATTTCCCGCAGCCAGGGCCAGCGGTCCTCGTCCTGCAGGGGAATCCCCTGGGTCATCTTGTCGATGTTGGACTGCGGGTGGAACTCGTCCGCCTCGGCACAGGCCCAGCCAAGCTGCTGGGAAAGCGCTGCCGCGATGGTGGACTTGCCGGAACCGGCAACGCCCATCACCACCAGGTGAGTGGCTGGATACTGCATGGTTTACCTCCGAAGACGCCGTTGGCTAAGTGAAGAAAGCTATTAGCGCACCCCACAAGGAACTGCGCCGGAAAATAAGGTATCACCATTACCGGCCACAGATACTATCTTTTGGTGTCACAAGTCATACCTTTGGGACTTTTTGGGTACGATTAGTGGGCGCACAGGCGCGGACGAAAGCAGGAAAGATGTCGACGGCGACACCACCGGACGCGGATAACGCGCACGACGGCGGGGCCTCCCCCGCCATGCATAAACGGGTTCTCGAGGCTGTTGGCGTTGCCATCGCGGCAGGAAGCCTTCCGCCGGGCAGCCGCCTGACCCTTGACGGCCTCCAGCTGGAGTACGGCATTTCCCGCACCGTTGCGCGGGACACCATGAAGGTCGTCGAGTCCATGAACCTGGTGTATTCGCGCCGGCGGGTGGGCATTGTGGTCCAGGAGCGCAGGCTGTGGAATGTCTTCGATCCCAAGCTGGTGCGCTGGCGCCTCGCCTCAGCCAACCGCGCCGAGCAGTACAGCAGCCTCACGGAGCTGCGCATCGCCGTCGAGCCCATTGCGGCCGCAGGTGCTGCCCGCCGGGCGAGCGCCGCGGAACGGGCCAGGCTGGTTTTCCTCGCTGCGGAGCTGCGGCGGCTGGGCGAAGCGGGCCAACTTGAGGCGTTCCTTGCGGTGGACATCGAGTTCCACTGCCTGCTGCTCGAAAGCTGCGGCAACGAGATGTTCACGGCGCTCGAAGGCATGGTGGCCGAGGTGCTCACCAGCCGGACCCAGCAGGGGCTGATGCCCTTCAAACCGCGGGCCGAAGCGTTGCAGGCCCACGAGGATGCTGCGGCGGCAGTGGCCCGCGGAGACGCGGTGGCGGCGGAGAATGCCGTCCACCACATCCTGGACGAGGTCCGGAACGCGATGGGCCTGCACTGACTCTTTCGGGACGCCTCGTTCCTGAGTAGCCTGCAAGTAGGGGCTCATGCAAAGGGCCCAAAGCTGCCGTGCA
The DNA here is from genome assembly GCF_055412785.1 of Pseudarthrobacter lactosi. Lineage (NCBI taxonomy): Bacteria > Bacillati > Actinomycetota > Actinomycetes > Micrococcales > Micrococcaceae > Pseudarthrobacter > Pseudarthrobacter lactosi. The sequence goes on along the minus strand of NZ_JBVAYS010000002.1, from coordinate 325,586 downwards.
GAATTATCTGTGAGGTGAAAAATGGCCATCGCCGGACATTCACGACTAGGGACCGCATCAACCGCCGCTCCCCCGGTAGTACCCCTGCGCAAAGGCTCCAAGGTGGTCGGCTGGCTCACCTCCACCGACCACAAAGTCATCGGGTACATGTACCTGATCGCCTCGTTTGTGTTCTTCATGATGGCCGGAGTTATGGCCCTGCTTATCCGGGCAGAGCTCTTCGAACCCGGCATGCAGGTCCTGCAGACCAAGGAGCAGTACAACCAGCTGTTCACAATGCACGGCACCATGATGCTGCTGATGTTCGCCACCCCGCTTTTCGCCGGCTTCACCAACTTCATCATGCCGCTGCAGATCGGCGCCCCCGACGTCGCGTTCCCGCGGCTGAACGCCCTGGCCTTCTGGTTCTTCCTCTTCGGCTCCACCATCGCCGTGGCGGGCTTCATCACCCCGCAGGGCGCGGCGGCGTTTGGCTGGTTCGCCTACGCGCCGTTGAATAACACCACTTTCACCCCCGGAGTGGGCGGTGACCTGTGGGTCTTCGGCCTGGCCCTGTCCGGCTTCGGGACCATCCTGGGTGCGGTCAACTTCATCACCACCATCATCTGCATGCGCGCCCCGGGCCTGACCATGTGGCGGATGCCCATCTTCACCTGGAACGCCCTGGTGACGTCCATCCTCGTGCTGATGGCCTTCCCGCCGCTGGCTGCCGCATTGTTCGCGCTTGGCGCCGACCGCCGCTTCGGGGCCCACATCTATGATCCGGAAAACGGTGGCGCCGTACTCTGGCAGCACCTGTTCTGGTTCTTCGGCCACCCCGAGGTGTACATCATCGCGTTGCCGTTCTTCGGCATTGTGTCCGAGATCTTCCCGGTCTTCAGCCGCAAGCCGATCTTCGGCTACAAGGGCCTGGTTTACGCCACCATCGCCATTGCCGCGCTGTCCATGACCGTGTGGGCGCACCACATGTACGTGACCGGTTCGGTGCTGCTGCCGTTCTTCTCCTTCATGACCATGCTGATCGCAGTGCCTACCGGGGTGAAGTTCTTCAACTGGATCGGCACCATGTGGGGGGGCTCGCTGACGTTCGAAACTCCCATGCTGTGGAGCCTCGGCTTCCTCATCACGTTCCTCTTCGGCGGCCTGACCGGCATCATCCTGGCCTCGCCGCCGCTGGACTTCCACGTCTCCGATTCCTACTTCGTGGTGGCGCACTTCCATTACGTCGTGTTCGGCACGGTGGTGTTCGCGATGTTCGCGGGCTTCTACTTCTGGTGGCCAAAGTTCACCGGCAAGATGCTCAACGAACGCCTCGGAAAGATCCACTTCTGGATGCTGTTCCTGGGATTCCACGGAACGTTCCTGATCCAGCACTGGCTTGGGGTCATGGGCATGCCCCGCCGCTACGCCGACTACCTGGTGGAGGACAACTTCGCCTGGCTGAACCAGTTCTCCACCATCGGTTCCTATCTTCTGGGCGCCTCAATGCTCCCGTTCTTCTGGAACGTCTACATCACATCGCGCAGCTCCAAGCGCGTCGAGGTGGACGACCCCTGGGGCTTTGGCGCCTCGCTCGAATGGGTCACGTCCTGCCCGCCGCCGCGCCACAACTTCACCTCGCTGCCCCGGATCCGTTCTGAGCGTCCCGCCCTGGACCTCCATCACCCGGAGCTCAGCATCCGCGCGCACGAAACCGCGCACAGCCCTGCCGCGGCCGCCCTGGGCGCTGCCGATATCGGCGAACGGGACGTACGCAATCCAGACCCGGACCAGTGACCCGGGGGGGGGTCGAGCCCGTCCAAACTTAAACCGACCGCCTCGGGAGCTGTCAAAGTGCAGGCTCTACGGACTCAACTGACTCAACGGCATAGGGTTTGGTAGCCGAGCGTCGCAGCGGATGCCGCAGCCGCACCTGGTACGGACCGTTCCGGAATGTGGCGCGGGGGTCCAACTGGACCAGCACGAGTGGTTCGTCGCCGGCGAGGTCCAGCCGAACCACGATGCCGTCACGCCGCCCGTCTACGTACAGCGGGGTGGCCCGCTCCACGGCTGTTTCCTGAAGGCGGTCCCGATATTCCTGCCCTGCCGCCAGAAACAGGATTCCGTGCGCCAGCCCGGTGACTTTCAGGGGGATCACGGCGTCAGACCGTGCGGGTTCAGAGGTAGGCAGAGTAGGGACAAGGTAGTCCTGCGCAGGCGACGCCCTGGCTGCCTTAGGGTGCCGGTCGCATTCCGTGCACCGGGTCCGCTCCCCCACATCGGCCAATAGTGTCACGAGCAGTTTTCTGGGGCCGCGGTCCCAGGTGTCGGCCACCACCTGGCACCACGCCGGGTGGTAGTCCGTCCCGTACTTCATCACGTAGACCTGGTCATTGCCCAGCAAGGGCACCCCGTCCCGGCGGCCGGCGGGTTCCACTGGCTTGAGCTCGCCGAGGCCCCGGGGCTCTGCCTTGGCGGCGTGGTTGACATTAAGGTACTTGCGGATCAGCGGACTGAGTTGGCGCTTTGGTATTGGCACGGAAATACGGGGTCTCTCTGTGCGGGCACGCTGCGATCAGCACACCTGGGTTAAACAAAAAACAGGGCCGGTCAAGAGACCGGCCCTGCTTTGAAAATGAAACCCTAAGGCCCCAGAATCTCTAATGAATTAGAGTGCCTGGATGTTGACGGCCTGGGGACCCTTGGGGCCCTGCTCGGTTTCGAAGGAAACCTTCTGGTTCTCTTCGAGTGAGCGGAAGCCGGAAGAGGCGATCGCGGAGTAGTGAGCGAAAACGTCCTGTGAGGAGTCATCGGGGGAAATGAAGCCGAAGCCCTTTTCAGCGTTAAACCATTTGACGGTACCAGTAGCCATTATTTTTGTCCTTCGTGAAGGTAGAGGAAAAGTCCCGACTTTCGGGTCCTCCGGTGTGGGGTGTTCAAAACCGCTACTTCAGAAAGACGCGGACTTTCGACCGCGCGTACTGCCTGAACTACCAACTGCATAAACACAACAACAGGATCAACTCTACAGGAGATTTTCCGAACCATTTACCACCGGCCACTGAAAGGGGCCATTGAGCCTCGCGAAGCCCAGGCGTAGCGTTCTTCTTATGGGACCAATTCGGGCCATTCTCCTGCCGGGTGCCGTACTCCCCGCCCAGGCCGCCTTCGGCGAACTCATCGCCGCCCTCGGGCCGGATGTCCACGCAATCGCCAAGGACCTCGAGCTCTACGCAGGCGAAGAACCGCCGGCGGACTGGAGTCTGGACACAGAGATCGGCGGCGTGCTGCGCGAGGCCGATTCCCGGGAATGGGAGACGTTCCACTTAGCAGGCTATTCGGGCGGTGGCGCGGCGGCGCTGGCGTTTGCCGCCAAGCACCCCGGCAGGCTGTTGAGCCTGGCGCTGCTGGAGCCCGCTTGGGCCGGGAACTGGGACTGGAGTCCTGCGTACGCGGAGCACCGGACGAAGTTCGAGCAACTGGAAACACTCCCGCCGGAGCAGTTCATGCCCGCCTTCATGAGGCTGGGAGTCAGGCGCGAAGTCGTCCTTCCGCCGCCGCCAGATCCCCCGCCTTCCTGGATGGCCAACCGGCCTGCGGGTATCAGGGCGTTCCTGCGGACCTTCAAAGACTATGACCTGGAGAGAGCGTGCTTGGCCGTCTTTCGGCCGCCCGTCTTCTTCGCCCTCGGCGGCCTGAGCAATCCCGACGACTACGGCGACATTGCCACCCGACTGTCACGGGTCTTCTTCCCGGACTTTCATCTGGAAGTGTTCCCCAAGCGGCACCACTTTGACCCACCACACCGGGTCGAGCCCGAACGGCTGGCTGAATTGCTCCGGCGGCACTGGGAACGGGCAGAGGCCAGCATGGCCGTTGAGCCTGTCGAAACCCACCGGGGTTGAGCCTTAACCTCCGGCGCAGCAGTCCATCGGCTGGCCTCAAGCTGGTGGTTGAAGAGCCAGAGTCGTCCGCAGCCGCCCGATACCTGTCAGCAGCCGCTGCCGAGAGCCACAAGTTGGTGGCGTCGATGCTGCTATATACGGAACTTCATTGCGCGGCCCATCGCCGCGGTTTTCCCGGCGAGCCCGTCAATACGGTATTGGCGGCCATCAACCTGGTCGATCTTGCCCGCCCGGACCTTATGTACGCGGCAGCCCTGCCCGGCAAAGCTCCGGAGCGCCGACGCCATTCATCTGGCCGCAGCCATCCGGCTGCAGTGCGACATTATGGTGGCGTATGACGCCAAGCTGCTGGCCGCCGCCGTCGAGGCCGGCCTGAACGTCCTCTCCCCCGGTGGTTGAGCTTGCCCTAACCAGCAGGTGCGGAACGGCCGCTCGATTCAGTGGCGCTCGGTGGCACCGGAGGTGACGGCCACAGGTGTCGGGGCGATGTGCAGCCGCGTGGAGAACGCCGCCACGAGGGCGAAGAGGAAGGCTGCCACCGCGATGGCCAGCGCCATGACGGCGACGGCTCCGTAGCCGCTGACCCTAGGGTCCAGGAACGGGTAGGGGTACCAGTCGACGATGGGACCGCGGATCAGGCTGTAGACCAGGTAAAGCAGGGGGAACCCGAGCCAGATCAGCGAGGTCCGGACGGGGACCCTGGTTCTGGGCAGGTCAACAAGCCAGTCGATCACCATGATGGTCGGGATGGTGTAGTGCAGGACCACGTTGATCCACGGGATGGGCGTGTTGACGTCGATGTTGCTCAGCAGGAGGTTGTAGACGATCCCCGTGATGGTCATGTAAATGGTGGCAGCACCGCGCAGCAGTTCAAGCCAGCGGGGGCTTTCGCCGTTCCAGGCGTACCAGCCGGAGATAGCCAGGCTGATGACGGCGATGATGTTTGATTCGATGGTGAAGTAGCTGAAGAAGTTCGCCGCAGACGCGCCGGGAACGTTCTGGAGCAAGTGTGTCAGCTGGAAAAATATGGCCAGGAATCCGAGCAGGGCGAACCAGAACCTGAAGAGTGCGAGACCTCGATTGGGTGTCATATGGAAATCCTATGGCGATGTGCCGTGTAATTTAGGCATAACATCACCCTGGTCCGAGGACGCCCATGAAAAGAGCCACCATCACGCCGCGCTCCTTTAGCCTGCAGCGTGAATGGTCCGGGGCGTTCACGCTGATGCTCCTGGCCCTGTTCGTCGGCGCGGCAGTCACCGTCGTCGGAGTCCGGTTCGTGGTGAACGAGATGGAAGCTGCGAACGGCCGGCTGCAGGCCGAGTACGGCAGCGTCGCGCACCTGGCCGCCGCCCTTGAGACACATGAGCAGCTGGGGCACCAGTTGCTGGCGGCGGGGCCCGTGAACAGGGAGGCGTTTGTCCTGGAGCAGCAGGACCTTGAAGCGCTCTTCCGTGCGGCCGCCGCCGTCCCGGTTGCGGACGAAGGCCGGCCCGAGGCCCTGTCCGCGGCGCAGCAGGACTGGCAGGCCGGACTTGAGCAGGCCGGTCTCTGGGGTGACCAGGCACTGAACCCTACCGGGAGCAATGTAGCTGCCGCCGCTGCCTTCGCGGCCGCAAACTCCACCGTGCGGGCGCAATTGGCCGCTGTCCAGCAGTCCTCCCTCCAGACGCTGAACAGGGGGCTCGTGGACACGCGCGAACTTGAAGGGCTTCTGGTGATTGGCCGGTTCGGGCTGTTCGTTGTGGCCATCGGCGCCACCCTGTACTTCCGCCGCCGGATGGTCAAGGACCTGATGCGGCCCGTCAACAGCCTGCGCCGAGGCGTCCTCAAGCTGCAGTCCGGCGATTTCAGCCACCGCCTGGACGTGGCCCGGCGCGACGAGCTGGGCGAGGTGGCGGTGGCGTTCAACGGGATGGCCGCCGCGCTCCAGGACAGCCACAAAGCCCTGACCTACCGGGCAACACACGATGACCTCACCGGGCTCGCGAACCGCGCGGCCCTGGCCGAGCGCCTGCTGGCATCCTTCGAACCGGACAGCGATCGCCGGACCCGGCACGAGGGACTCCTGTTTATTGACATCGACGATTTCAAGGACGTCAACGATTCCCTCGGCCACGAGGGCGGCGACGCGCTGCTGGCCCAGTTGGCCGAGCGGCTGCGGGCCAGCGTCCGCAGCCACGACCTGGTGGCGCGGCTGGGCGGCGACGAGTTCGCCGTCGTGGTTTTGGATAACGACGACGGGACTCCGGCCACGGGGGCCGTCGCCGAGCGGATCTATGAGGCCCTCAGCGAGCCGTTCCTGATTGGTGACCGGTCGCTGCAGGTGTCGCTGAGCATGGGCGTCGCCCAGCGGACCGCGGACACGGCGGACGTGACGGAGCTGCTACGTCAGGCCGATTCGGCCATGTACCGGGCCAAGCACGGTGGCAAAGCCCGGTACGAGACCTTCAAGAACTAGAGCCACGAACTAAAGCGACGCCCCGCCGCAGATAAAGTACCAACGGCCAGATGGCACCTTCAATCCCGGCCGCTACCCTCCCTGGACCGCGGTTTCGAGGACCTCCCGCAGGCCCGTGATGGGAATGTCAGGGAACTCCGCGCGCGTTGGCGCCCATTCGAAGCCGGCAGCTCCCGAATCCTCCCAGATCCCGGCCCCCGCTACTCGGGCGAGGAAAGGTGAGAAGGGCCTCGCTGCGACGGACAGGACGCGCTCGGCGGCGGCCGGGATCCGCTGAACGGACCCGTGGCCGGCCCGGGTGAGCAGAGCCTCGGCAAGCTCATTGGCTGTGAGTGTCTGCGAACCCCAGTCGATGGCTCGGTTCCGCAGCGCCGGGTCCGTGAGCGCACGGTTCACAAGGGCGGCTGCGTCCCTGACAGATGTGAAGGTGACCGGGGCAGTCCCGGAACCGAACACCAGCACCTTGCCCTTGGACGCGAGCGGGGCGGTCATGGTCTCGAGTCGCTGCTCAAGGAGCGATCCTATCCTGATGACTGTCCAGGCCATGCCGGACGTGCGGACGGATTCCTCGGCCGCGGCCTTGCAGCGCAGGAAGTCGATGGATCCGTCGGAGGCGGCACCGTGCATAGACATCATGACCATGTGCTCCACTCCGGCAGCGGCCGCCGCGTGCACCAGCCGGATGGCTCCGTCGCGGTCAACGGTGCGTGGATCGGAGTCCTTGATGCCGAAGCCGGAGGCCGCGAACACCACCGCTGTGCAGCCTGCCGCCGCCTCCCGGCAGTCCGCCTCGGAGCCGAGGTCCCCGCGAACGAGCTCGACGCCGGTGCTCGCCGCGTCGGGGAAAGGCTGGGAAGCGCCGCGTGCCATAACACGGACCTGATGCCCGGCTTCCACGAGCAGCGGAACCAGAGCGCGGCCAAGCCGGCCCGTTCCGCCCACCACCAGGATCATGACCCGTCACCGCTTCGGGCTGCCCCACGGACGGCCATAACCACCGCGGCGTTTACGTCCCCGGACTCGTGCTCCACCGGTTCGAGATAGAAGTGCGCCGCGGCGATCCTGTCATCACGGAGAGTGAAGATGGCCACCCCGGCGGACTGCGTCACCGAGCCATCCGGCCGGGTGCCCCGGTTGCCCCATTCCATCCAGACCGTGTTGCCGGGTCCGGTCGTCGCATCGTGCACGGTGAGGCTCAGGTCCGGCAGCCCGGCGAAGAGCGCGGCCCAGTTCTTACGCACCTGGGCTGAGCCGGTGAAACTGCGGGCAGGGTGGGCTGGGGTGGTGTTCTGGTAGTCCTCGGCGAACTCGGACACCATCGCCTCGAGGTCGTGGCGGTTCGCGGCGGCCATCATGCGCCGCACCGGGCCCTCGGGAAGGCGATCAATTCCTGAAGCGTCCATGATTTGCTCCTTTATTTATCCGTCGCGGGTGGACGGGGACGCTGGTATGCTGAATTTGATACAGTCGGCTGTAATTAACTGGTACAAGGAGTCTAAACCCGGTGGGTCCCGTGGTCAACGAATCGCATCGCCAGGTTCCCCGTCCTCGCGCCTACGACGCCCGGCGTCGCCAGGAGGCAGCCGAGGAGGCGAGGAAGCGGGTGCTCGCGCAGTCGCGCGAATTGTTCCTGACGGGTGGATATGGCCGGACCACCATTGCCGCGATCGCCCGGGCTGCAGGCGTATCGAAGGAGTCCGTATACAAGGGCTTCGGCGGAAAGCCGGGGATCGTCCAGGCGATCTACGAGCAAAGCCTGCTCGGTGCCGGCGGCCCCCCGGCTGAAGATCGGTCGGACCGCGCGCAAACCACAGTCACCGACCCCCGTGAACTCATGGAGCAGTTCGGCCGGTTCATCACCGAAGTCAGTCCACTCGGCTCCCCGGTCTTCCTACTGATTCGGGACGCCGCCGCCAGCGGGGATCCGGACATGGCCGCACTCCTGCTCGACGTCGACGACGCGCGGTACGGCCGGATGCTGCACAACGCCCGGCAGGTCCTCGGCAGGGGATTCCTGAGGGCGGACCTGACAGAGGAGGAGGTAGCGGACGTCATGTTCACGTGCACCTCGGCTGAGCTTTACGAGAACCTTGTCCTCAAGCGCGGCTGGAGCGCCCAGCGCTATGGCCGCTTCATCGCCCGGACGCTCGCAGCCAACCTTCTGCCTGAGCCTCCTGTCTAGCAGCACACCTGTCGAAACCGGGCCTGTCGAAACCGAGCCCGTCGATGGCGGTCACGGCAGCATGCGGCGCCGGTGCCGCGGCGCGGCCACGGGCACCGGTGCGCTGAAGCGAAACGCGCGGCGAGCGATGTGGTGGTTTTCCGGACGACGGCGGACCGGCACCGGTCCGGCGGGAAGCTGCTGGGCATCGCGGGAGAAGAACCAGGCCTTGGCGAATTCCACCAGGACCAGGTACACCACGATCATGCCCAGCAGGGCCAGGAAGAACGGGACCGGGAGCGGGTCGAAGCCCAGCACCCCGGCCAGCGGTGAGAGCGGCAGGAAGATGCCCAGCGCCACCACCCCGAGCGAGGCCACGATCAGACCGGCCGAGGGCCGGCTGCGCAGGAACGGCACGCGCCGGGTCCGGATGGCGAAAATAATGAGGGTCTGGGTGGCGATGGATTCGATGAACCATCCGGCCCGGAACTCCCCCGGCACAGCATGGAAGGCCACCAGCATCAGGGCGAAGGTGGCGAAGTCGAAGAGCGAGCTGATGGGCCCAAAGAGGAACATAAAGCGCCGGATGAAGGCGATGTTCCAGTGCGACGGCGCCCGCAGCTGTTCCTTGTCCACGCGGTCGCCCGGGATGGCCAGCTGACCGGAGTCGTACAGCAGGTTGTTGAGCAGGATCTGGCCGGGCAGCATCGGCAGGAAGCTCAGCACCACTGACGCCGTGGCCGCGCTGAACATGTTGCCGAAGTTGCTGGACGTGCCCATCAGCACGTATTTGATGGTGTTCGCGAAGATCCGGCGGCCTTCCATCACACCCTCGGCGAGGACCCCCAGGTCCTTGTCCAGGAGTACGACGTCGGCGGCGTCCTTGGCGACGTCGGTGGCACTGTCCACGGAGATGCCGATGTCCGCCTTGTGCAGTGCCAGGGCGTCGTTGACGCCGTCGCCCATAAAGCCCACCGATCCGCCGCTTTGGCGCAGCAGGGCGATGATCCGCGCCTTCTGCTCCGGCGAGACCCGGGCAAAGATGGTGGCGGTCCGGGCGGAGGCGGCGAGTTCGGCGTCGGACAGGTTCTCGATGTCTGCGCCTGTCAGGGTCCCGCCGGACAGCACGCCGAGGTCGGCGCAGACTTTTTCGGCGACTTTGGCGTTGTCCCCGGTGGCGATTTTCACGGCGATGCCCAGGGCTGCCAGCTGGTCCAGGGATGCTTTGGCGTTGGCTTTGGGCCGGTCCAGGAAGATCAGGAAGCCCGCCAAATCGAGGCCGCGCTCGTCGGCGGGGACGAGCTTGCCCAGCCCCGCAGCGGAACGGGTGGCCACCGCCACCACCCGGGAGCCGGCGTCGAACTGTTCATCCAGCATCGCCTGTACGGCAGGCGGGGTGGCCCCGCAGAGTGCCAGCACGTCCTCCGGGGCGCCCTTGGTGACCAGCCGCGCCGGGCCGCCGCCCTCCCGCACCAGCACGGTGGTGCGGCGGCGCTGGTGGTCGAAGCCAATCAGGTCCAGGCGCTCGTAGCGGGCCGGGTCGAAGGTGGCCGCGCCGGGGCTGTCCCAGAGGGCGGCGTCCAGCGGGTTCTGCCCGGCAGAGGAGAGCTTGGCCTCCGCATAGTCGGCCTCGGTGGCCAGCAGTCCCAAGGTGAGCAGGCCGCCGTCGGACGTGTCAGGGGTGACCGGAAGCGTGCCGGTGAAGCTGATCCGCCCCTCGGTCAGGGTTCCGGTTTTGTCGGTGACCAGGATGTCCATGTCCCCCAGGTCCTCGATGCATACGAGCCGTTTGACCAGCACCTTCCGTTTGGCCAGCTGGCGGGTTCCGGTGGCGAGGCTGGTGCTGACCACCGCGGGGAGCAGCTGCGGCGTGATGCCCACCGCGATAGCCAGCGAGAACAGCAGGGATTCGATGAGCGGGCGCTGCAGCAGCAGGTTGGCGATGAAGATCAGCGAGGTGAGCCAGATGGCCACCTGCAGAAGCAGGAAGCTGAACCGTTTGAGCCCGAGCTGGAATTCGGTCTGCGGCTGCCGTTCGCCCAGCCCCAGCGCGATCCGACCGAATTCAGCGCGCCCGCCGGTGGCCACCACCACGCCGGTGCAGCCGCCGGACTGGATGACGGTGCCCATAAACACGCACGAGGCGAGGTCGCCCAGGGCCGAGTCGGCCGGGACCGGCGCGCGGTCCTTGGCGGCGGGCATCGACTCCCCCGTGAGGATGCTTTCGTCGCAGAGGAGGTTATGGGTGTCCAGGAGCCGGAGGTCGGCGGGGATGATGGCGCCCAGGGAGAGGTGGACGACGTCGCCGGGGACCAGGGCGGTGACGTCCACGTCGCGGGTGGTTCCGCCGCGGACTACCACGGCGCGGTGGGTGACGCGGGAATGCAGGGCTTCGGAGGCGCGTTCCGCCCGGAATTCGTTGGCGAAGCCGAGCCCCACGCTGACCAGCAGGATCACGCCGATCACCGCCGAGTTGGTGGCATCGCCCAGGAACAGGGACAGCCCGGCCGTAATGATCAGCAGGATGAGGATGGGGCTGCAGAACTGCCGGCCCAGGACCGCCCAGCCGTTGGCCCGGTGGGTGCGGACGGCGTTGGGACCCAGGTCCGCGAGGCGCGCGGCGGCTTCCTGGTCGGCCAAGCCCTCGGGGCGTGAGGCCAGGCGTTCCAGCACCTGTTCCGCGGTAAGGCTTGCGGCATCGGTGATGGGCAGCTGGACGGAGCTCCGCTCCCGGACGTTGAGCTCTGCCATGCGGATCCGTTCGGACGCGTCGAGGTTCGGAGAGTCGGGTTACGGCTAAGCGTACGGCGCGGAACTGGGACCGGTCACCCACGGGACCTGCCTCCCGCCGTCGTTCGCTGAAACGCCCGACGGCGGCGGTATCCGCCTCCATTTTACTCCCCTTGCGCCGTGACTACTTAGTGTTACTATTTAGTGGTAGTCAGTAACACTGAGTAGTCGAGGGAGAAGAGTTCCATGGGCAATCAGACCACCGAGATGCTCAAGGGCACGCTCGAGGGCATCGTCCTCGCGATCCTGGCCGCGCGGCCGGAGTACGGCTATGAGATCACCGCCAAGTTGCGCGACCAGGGCTTCTCCGACATCGCCGAGGGCACCGTTTACGCCCTGCTTGTCAGGATCGAACAGCGCGGCCTCGTCGACGTCGAGAAGGTCCCGTCAGAGAAGGGGCCGCCGCGCAAGGTCTACTCGCTGAACGCGCTGGGCGGCGAGTACCTCGAAGAATTCTGGAGGACATGGAGTTTCCTCGCAGAACGGATCGAACACCTCCGCCACAACATCAAAAGCACGCAGGACGAAGGAGAGTAACCATGGCCGCAAAGTGGATCGAGACCCTCACCGGCTCGCTCGAGCAGAAGAAACAGTACAAGAAGGACAAAGCCCGCATTGAGGCACTCCCCGCGCCGTACGCAACCGCGGCGAAGGCCATGCACCGGTACTTCATGTACTTCGGGGGCATCACCGACGGCGACACGCTCATGACGATGTTCGGCGACCTGGCAGACCTCTGGGAGCGGGCCGCCATCGATGGGACGCCGGTGCGCGCGATCGTCGGCGACGATCCGGTGGAGTTCGCCGAGACCTTCGCGCAGGCATACTCCGGCAGGCAGTGGATCGACAAGGAGCGCGAGCGCCTCACGAAGGCGATCGATGCCGCCGCCGACGACACCCGAGAGGGGAAATGACGCATGACCACCAACCAGGCCCTTGGACCCGCCATCCGGGTGCAGGGCATCGAGAAGTCGTTCAAGGACCTGCACGTGCTGCGGGGCGTCGACTTTGATGTGAGGGCGGGGAGCATCTTCGCGCTGCTCGGCTCGAACGGTGCGGGCAAGACCACGCTGGTGCGGATCCTGTCGACGCTGCTGAAGGCCGACGCCGGCACCGCAACGGTCAACGGGTTCGACGTCGGCGCGACGCCCGGCGACGTGCGCGAGTCCATCAGCCTGACCGGCCAGTTCGCCGCGGTTGATGAAGTGCTCACCGGCCGGGAGAACCTCGTGCTGATCGCCAAGCTGCGGCACCTGAAGAACCCGGGCGCGATCGCGGACGGCCTGCTCGCCCGCTTCGCGCTCACCGAGGCAGGAAACCGCAAGGCGGCGACGTACTCGGGCGGCATGCGCCGCCGGCTCGACATCTCGATGAGCCTGATCGGGAACCCGCCGATCATCTTCCTCGACGAACCCACCACTGGACTCGACCCCCAGGCGCGCATCGAGGTGTGGCAGACCATCAAGCAACTTGCCAGTCAGGGCACCACGGTGCTGCTGACCACGCAGTACCTCGACGAGGCCGAACAGCTCGCCGACCGGATCGCGATCCTGCACAAGGGCACCATCATCCAGAACGGCACCCTCGCCGAACTCAAGCAACTCCTCCCGCCCGCCAAAGTCGAGTACATCGAGAAACAGCCCTCCCTCGAGGACGTCTTCCTCGCCCTCGTCGGTGACACCGGAGAGACCGATATCGCCGACCAGAGCCGCACCCCCGGCACGTTCCCGGCAGGAAAGGAAATCCGATGACCACCACCCACGTCCTCGGCGACACCGGCGTCCTCACCGCCCGCTCGCTGCGCCACATCCTCCGCAGCCCCGACACGATCATCACCACCGCGGTCACCCCGATCGCGCTGATGCTGCTCTTCGTGTACGTTTTCGGCGGCGCGATCAACACCGGATCCGACGAGTCGTACGTCAACTACATGCTCCCCGGCATCCTGCTCATCACCATCGCGTCCGGCATTGCGTACACCGCGTACCGGCTGTTCCTGGACATGCAGGGCGGCATCTTCGAACGCTTCCAGTCCATGCCCATCGCGCGGTCCAGCGTGCTCTGGGCGCACGTGCTCACCTCCCTGGCCGCGAACCTGGTCTCGGTCGCGTTGGTCATCGGCGTCGCCCTGATCATGGGTTTCCGCACCGGAGCATCCGTGGGAGCCTGGCTCGCGGTGGCCGGTGTCCTGGTCCTGTTCACCCTCGCGCTGACCTGGATCGCCGTGATCGCCGGGCTCTCCGCGAAGACCGTCGACGGCGCGAGCGCGTTCAGCTACCCGCTAATCTTCCTGCCGTTCATCAGCTCGGCGTTCGCGCCCACCGACTCGATGCCCGGCCCGGTGGCATGGTTCGCCGAGAACCAGCCCGTAACCTCCATCGTGAACACCATCCGGGCACTGTTTGCCCAGCAGCCGGTGGGCAGTGACATCTGGATCGCCCTCGCCTGGCTCGCCGGCATTCTGGCCGTCGGCTACGGCTTCGCGATCGCCATCTACCGTCGCAAGATCAGCTGAGGCCGAGCGGTCTTGAGGGCATGGATCGCGCGATCAAATTGCGGCCGCGTCCCGCGAGCACCCCAGAAGCCTGGGGCCGATGCACAGAAGATCATCCCGTCCCGAGCTTGTCCTGGATCCGGGGCCGATCCATGGTCCTTGGCTGTCGAGTCCGCGGTGTGTGCGGCGTCCGTGTCCTGCCGGGGGTCTGGTCCGAGAGGTCGGCGACCAGGCCCGTGCCCGCACATTCCCGTACGGCATCGATTCCGGCGACGGCTGCTAACTTGTCATCGAAACCGGACGACACGGCCAATACCAATCCCCTGCCGTCGAGGAGCCGGAACCTGAACTGCGATTGCGCATCAACGAATAACTCAAAACGACCAGCCATGGTGTTCCCCTTTGCAGACGGGGAGCACCCCGCCCAACAGCCCTCGGTAAGGGCCTGCGGAAACCGCCTGCTGCTGGACGGTTCCGGACCAATCGAACGCGCGCTGCGTCGCAAATGGTCCGTCAAAAAAATTGGTGACACTGTGCCGTCACCAATCCTCATCCAACCATGCGGTTCAGGCTTCAACAAGCCACGTTGACGGCTTCGGCGGGATCTTCAGCGAATTGCGGTGCACTGGATGGTGCTGAGTGCCTGCTGTTCACGGTTGGACGGAGTCAAAAAACCGGTATTCCGGCGGAGCGGTCCGGGCCTCGTGCGCCTTGGCCTGGATGAAGTCGCGGTCTTCCTGGGACAGTTCGCTCTCGCCATGCCGGTCACCCACGTCCGTCCCGCCAGTCTCCTTGCAGATGATCGCCGTGATAGTCCTTGGCAGGATCAGGCACCCCGGGTTGTCGATGAGCCACTGCTGGGTGGTGTGATCGAGTTGGTCCCATTGGTCCTTGATGTTCATCCCCATGACTGCTGCCTCCCCAGGCGAACGCGCGTGTTAACGGGCCCCGGCATTACGTCGGTAACCAAGTGCGCTCAGCGTACCCGCGCCAGCAAGCGAATGACAGGGGCCGCCGGCACGGAACGGCCGCGTACCTGGCCGGGATGAGGCAGCCGCTGGCCAACCGACTTGATTCGCTGCAGACCTGCCGGATTTTGGAGGTTGAGCCTGCCGAATCAAGTACAGAATTGACCTGATCCAATCGAGGGGCTGGAAGGTAAAATGGACCATGTTGGTCTTCCCAGCCATCGGACTCCTGCTTTGGATTGCCTTCCTTTTTGCCGTTCTGGTCCTAAGCGGCATTGCTTGGGCCGTGTGCCAGCTGGCGCTCGGGATCCTGAATCTCATAGAGCGGCCAAGACAGAAGAAAGTTACCAGCGCCAGACGGGACCCAGCCCGGGTCCAACGCCCCGTCCTGGCCCGGGCTCCGCTGCGGACAGCACCCGCGGTTCGAGACCGGGCACCGCGACCGGCACCCGCCCCAGCACCGGCCTTGGCCTCGTCCGACATCTGGCCCAAGTGGACCCCGGCGTACCGCCGCTACGTGGACCAGGAGTTGGCCCTCTGGCAGGAGCAGTTCGACACGCTGAACTCCCGCAGGTAGAAACTCCACCAAATCGACAGCTCTTGTCACGCAGTTAACCACCCATTCACGCCGCTCTCACAACCTGTCCAACCGGCCGCAATACGGTCAATCCCATGGACAATATTTCACGCAGATCCCTCCTTTCCGCCGGCCTCGGGGCCGGGCTCGTCGCCGCTTGGCCGGGTGCCGCCATCGCCACCTCCACAGCGGACGACGCCGGCCTCCGCACCGATCCGTTCCTGCTGGGCATCGCCTCCGGCGAGCCGTGGCCGGACGGCTTCGTGATCTGGACCCGGCTGGCGCTGGACCCGATCGCGGAGGACGGGCTGGGCGGCATGCCCTCACGCAACGTCGCCGTGGCGTGGGAAGTGGCTGAAGACGCCGGCATGCGCACCGTAGTAGCCCGCGGCGTCGAGCATGCCCGGATCGAAACCGCCCACTCCGTGCACGTCGAACTCAAAGGCCTGCGGCCGGGGCGTGAGTACTTCTACCGGTTCCGCACCGGCAAGCACGTCAGCGTAGTGGGACGCACCCTCACCAGCCCGGCACCGCACGAGACGCCGGCGGCGCTGGCCATGGCCTTCGCCAGCTGCTCGCAGTACGAGCACGGCTACTTCACCGCCTACTCGCGGCTGGCCCAGGACCACCCGGACCTGGTGCTGCACCTGGGTGACTACATGTACGAGTACAAGAAAGGCAGCTACGTGATCGGCGGCGGCAACCCGCGCGATCACCAGGGCCCGGAGACCTCCAGCCTGGCCGGCTACCGGCAGCGGCACGCGCAGTACAAGTCCGACGCCGATCTGCAGGCCGCGCACGCGATCGCACCGTGGCTGGTGGTGTGGGATGACCACGAGGTGGACAACAACTGGGCGGACGAGGTCCCGGAAAACCAGGACGCCGCGCAGCTCAACGACACCACCGAGCGTTTCCGGCAGCGCCGCACCGCCGCGTTCCAGGCGTATTACGAGAACATGCCGCTGCGGGCATCCTCCGTGCCGGCCGGGTTCGACATGAAGATTTACCGCACCATCCAATGGGGCCAGCTGGCCAACTTCCACATGATGGACACCCGGCAGTACCGCGACGACCAGCTCGCCGGCGACGGCTGGAAGAAGAACGTCACCGAGCGCCTCGCGGAGAACCGGACCATCACCGGCGCGGAGCAGGAGAAGTGGCTGCTGGACGGCTTCAAGAACTCCACCCAGCGTTGGGACATCCTGGGCCAGCAGGTGTTCTTCGCCGAGCGGGACAGGGACAAGGCACCGGAGATCGACGACGTCTCCATGGACGGGTGGGACGGCTACGCCGCCTCACGCCGCCGCATCACCCAGGGCTGGGTGGACGCGAACGTGCGCAACGCCGTGGTCCTCACCGGCGACGTGCACCGTAACTGGGCCAACGACCTCAAGGTGGACTACAAGGACCCCGCCTCCCCCGTCGTCGGCTCCGAACTAGTTTGCACGTCCATCACCTCCACGGGTGACGGCACCGGCTCCACCACGGATCCGACCATGGCGTGGAACCCGCACCTGAAGTTCTACAACGACAACCGCGGCTACGTGAACACCAAGATCACCAAGGACGCGCTCACCGCGGACTTCCGGGTCCTGGACTACGTCACGACGCCGGGTGCTCCCGTCAGCACGAAGGCCTCCTTCGCCATCCAGGACGGTGTGCCGGGCCTGATGGCACGAGGATAAGTTCCTCAGCGAGGCGCCCGGCCGGGATTCCTCGGCCGGGCGCTGCTGCGTGTTGGGGGAAATCATGTTAGATCTGAATCACATCGATCGGACATGACAGACCTTGTAGCTCGTCAGGGCTTGAACCGGTCAACGCCCTAGGCCAATAAAGACGGCTAGGGACTGCTCAACGGCAACCATGGTTTTGGAATCTACTCGGCCTATCCGCTGCCCGAGGTTGGCACGCCGCACGGTGGTGAGCTTATCCACCATGATCTGGCTAAGTTGTTCCAAGCCGGTGAGCTGCCCGGGGTGAATTGTCAGCCTCAGCAGCGGGGCATCCGTCAGGTGGGAAGTCAGCGGCAGAAGAGTTATCGACTCCGATGCCGCAAACAGGTCGTCCTGGATGATGAGTGCGGGCCTCGGTTTCTGCGCATATGTTCCGCCCGAAACCATCCACAACTCGCCGCGGTTCACTCCGGCCAGTCTTCCGCAATCTGTTCAATGAAATCTTGATCGTGGCTAGCGCGGTCGGAGGCCGCGACTGCCAGCGCTTGACGGTAGGCTTCACGCCTAAACTCCGCTGTACGGGTGTCCGGAACCCACATCTGAATCTGCCGGAAGCCTCGTTCCCGCATGGCAACTCGGTGCCGTGCTACACGATCTCTTACGCTCATAAATAATTGTTACATGTAACGACGTTAAGCGGCATTTGGCCTTTTGAGGTCATTAGCCAGCCGGGCGGACGCCGTGGGCGACGCTTCCTCGCAGCCGGCGCTGGCCCGGTTGGAGGAGTACGTTGCCAGAGTGGCTGCAGCGGAGGTTGCTACCCTGTGAATCTAGTTTTTCGGCCGGCAACGCCTCCGGCGCGGTGGTCGCGGCAGTGACACTTACCTTCGCAGGGCAGCCGTATAGCGAGGTCGCGATTGAAAATGAGCTTGAGTTCCGGATGCTCGCCGTTGATCCTGCCACCCAAGGCAGCGGAGTTGGGCGCCAGGTGGTCCGCCGGGTCATCGAACATTCCGAGTCGCTGCCAAGCATCACGGCGATCAGCATCACGAGTGCGACGTTTATGGAACGGGCCCACAGCCTTTACGAATCCCTCGGCTTCAGGCGGGCTCCCGCCCAGGACTGGTATGTGCCGGGCGAGGATGTACTCCTGTGGGTGTTCCGGCTGGAGCTGTCCCGCGGTGCCACCGGCTCGAGGCGGAACGCCAGCTTGTAAGGCACCACCCGGAGTACGAGCACGGCTATTTCACCGCCTGCCTAGCCCAGGCGTGCCTTGAGGTTGTCGTCCAGTGCTGCGAGGAACTCCTCTGTGCTGAGCCATGCCTGGTCCGGTCCCACCAAGAGAGCCAGGTCCTTGGTCATCTGGCCGGCTTCGACCGTCTTGATGACGACATCTTCAAGGATGACGGCAAACTCTTTGACGGCAGGGGTGTTGTCGAGTTTGCCGCGGTGCATGATGCCGCGGGTCCACGCGAAGATCGAGGCGATCGGGTTGGTGGACGTCTCGTTGCCCTGCTGGTGCTGGCGGTAGTGGCGCGTCACGGTGCCGTGTGCGGCTTCGGCCTCGACGGTCTTGCCATCCGGGGTCATCAGCACGGAGGTCATGAGGCCGAGCGAGCCGTAGCCTTGGGCGATGGTGTCGGACTGGACGTCACCATCGTAGTTCTTGCAGGCCCAGACGTAGCCGCCTTCCCACTTCATCGCCGAAGCGACCATGTCATCGATCAGGCGGTGCTCGTAGCTAAGGCCCGCTGCTTCAAACAGGTCCTTGAACTCGGCGTCGAATACTTCCTGGAATAGATCCTTGAACTGGCCGTCATAGGCCTTCAGGATGGTGTTCTTGGTGGAGAGGTAGACGGGGTAGTTGCGCTGCAGTCCATAGGCGAAGGAGGCGCGGGCGAAATCCCGGATGGAATCGTTGAAGTTATACATGCCCATGGCAACCCCTCCCCCGTCGGGGTAGGTGACCACCGTCTGCTTGATCTCTTCGCCTCCGTCGGCGGGCGTGAAGGTCATGGTCAGCGTGCCAGGGCCGGGGACCTTGAAGTTGGTCGCCATGTACTGGTCGCCGAAGGCATGGCGGCCGATGATGATCGGCTTGTTCCAGCCCGGAACCAGGCGCGGGATGTTGGAAATGATGATCGGCTCACGGAAAACGACGCCACCCAGGATGTTGCGGACGGTTCCGTTCGGGGACGGCCACATCTTCTTCAGGCCGAATTCCTCGACCCGGGCCTCGTCCGGGGTGATCGTCGCGCACTTAACACCAACGTTGTATTCCTTGATGGCGTTCGCGGCGTCGATCGTGACCTGGTCATTGGTCGCGTCACGGTTCTGGATGGACAGGTCGAAGTATTTCAGGTCCACATCCAGATACGGGACGATCAGGCGGTCCTTGATGAACTGCCAGATGATGCGGGTCATCTCGTCGCCGTCAAGCTCCACAATGGAGCCAACGACCTTGATCTTCTCGTTCATGCGGTCTCCTTGATTTCATGGGCCCAATGACCCACACCGATGGTGGTCTCTGACATCTGCGAACCCGTGGCGGCGCCCGGTGCACGGACGGTTCCGGGCACCGGGCACCACCTGGCACCTATCGGGAACTGACCCTCGGCGTCCCCCGGCGGGCGGCGAAGCGGTTCTTGAGATGTTGCAGCTCGGCCGGCAGCTCGGGAGGCAAAGAGTCGCCGAACCGGGCGTACCACTGATCGATGCTGTCGATTTCCTGCGCCCATTCCTGTGAATCGACCGCCAGGGCGGCACTGAGGTGTCCGGGGGTGACGTCGAGGCCTTCGATGTCGAGGGACTCCGGCGCGGGGACGAAGCCGATGGGGGTTTCGATGGCAGCCGCTGTCCCCTCGAGCCTTTCGATGGCCCATTTCAGGACGCGGGAGTTGTCTCCGAATCCGGGCCAGAGGAAACTTCCGTCGGCGCCGCGGCGGAACCAGTTGACCAGGAAGATCCGGGGCAGCCGGGCGGGGTTGGCCGTCCGGCCGGTCTCCAGCCAGTGGTTGAGGTAGTCCCCGGCGTTGTAGCCGATGAAGGGAAGCATGGCCATCGGATCGCGGCGGACGACCCCGACCTGACCGGCGGCTGCCGCTGTCGTCTCGGAAGACAGTGTTGATCCCATGAACACGCCGCCCGCCCAGTCCCTGGACTCGGTGACCAGGGGGATGGTTGTCTTCCGGCGGCCACCGAAGAATATGGCCGACAGCGGCACACCCTGGGGTTGGTAGTATTCTTCGGCCAGGATATCGACCTGGCTGATGGGCGTGCAGAACCGTGAGTTGGGATGGGCCGCGGGCCGGCCGGAGGCCGGGGTCCAGTCCTGGCCGGTCCAGTCGGTCAGGTGCTCGGGGATGTCCCGGGTCATCCCTTCCCACCAGACGCCGCCGTCGTCGGTGAGGGCCACGTTGGTGAAGATGGTGTTGCCCTTGGCGATGGCGTCCATAGCGTTGGGGTTCGTGTGCCATCCGGTACCCGGTGCGACGCCGAAGAGGCCTGCCTCCGGGTTGGTGGCGCGCAGTTCCCCGTCCTTGCCCGGACGTATCCAGGCGATGTCATCGCCTAGGGTTTCCACCTTCCACCCCTCCACGGTGGGGTGGAGCAGGGCGAGGTTGGTTTTGCCGCAGGCCGAGGGGAACGCCGCGGAAATGTAGTAGGACTTCTGCTCGGGGCTGGTGAGTTTGAGGATGAGCATGTGTTCCGCGAGCCAGCCCTCCTGCCGGGACATCGCGGACGCAATGCGCAGTGAGTAGCACTTCTTGCCCAGCAGGGCGTTGCCTCCGTACCCGGAGCCGTAGGACCAGATGGACTTCTCCTGCGGGAAGTGCACGATCCATTTCTCGTCGTTGCAGGGCCAACTGACGTCCTGCTGGCCTGGTTCCAGCGGCGCCCCGACGGAGTGCAGGGCGGGGACGAAGTCCGCGTCCAGTTCAACCATTTTGGCCAGGACATCGGAGCCGGTGTGGGCCATGATGTGCATGGAGGCCACGACGTAGGCGCTGTCGGTGATCTCGACCCCGAATTTGGGGTCCTCCGCGTCGAGGTGGCCCATCACGAACGGAATCACATACATGGTGCGCCCGCGCATGGCGCCGGCAAAGAGCCCCTGCAGCTTGTCCTTCATCTGCGCCGGTTCCATCCAGTTGTTGGTGAAGCCCGCACCCCCTTCGTCTTCGGAGCAGATGAAAGTCCGCTCTTCGACGCGGGCGACGTCCTTGGGGTCGGAGAAGGCGGCAAAGGAGTTGGGGAACTTGTCCTCGGCCAGGCGCGTCAGCGTGCCGGCGGCGACGAGCCCGTCGGTAAGCGCACGGTATTCGGCCTCTGATCCGTCGATCCAGTGGATGCGGTCCGGTTCGGTCAGGGCGGCTACCTCGCCGACCCAGTCCAGAAGACGGGTGGAGGCAACGGGGGCGGCGTCCAGGAGGCTGGAGTATGTGGTGTTGTGCACGGTTCTCTTCCTTCCCCCGCCCTGACAGCGGGCGGGGCGGTCCTAGAAAAGTCATGGAAATTGTTCGTGAAGCCTCGGCCAGTACTGACAAGAATCAGCAACGGCCGCGGGCCGCACCGATAAAGGAATCGGGCGAAGGCTTTACTATTTGATGGATACATCATCTAATATAACAGTCATTCAATGGCGCGGGCCGTTCTGCCGTCACCGCACTGGATGATAGAACTATAAAATAGTCAAGCAAGTACTTAGGGTGATCGGCCGGGAGGCAGGCATGGAAGAATTCTCGGATTTCCGGGCACCGTTATACGAGGTGAAGGCCAACCTTTTCAAGGGACTGGCCCATCCGGTACGGATCCGGGTGCTGGAGCTCCTGTGTGAGGCGCCGGAGGTGTCCGTGACGGATCTTCTCGCCGCCACGGGCCTGGAGGCCTCGCACCTGTCCCAGCACCTGTCCGTGCTGCGCCGCTACCACCTGGTCAGGGGGGAGCGCCGCGCCCTGCAGATGTTCTACTCGCTGGCGTACCCGCAGGTGGCTGAGCTGCTGTCCGTGGCACGCCTCCTGCTCAACGACATGCTGCACACCACCCGAGAACAGCTCGAGTACTCGGGGGCAGCGGCTCCTGCCGCGGCGGCGGCAGGCGGCACACGATGAGGGCCCTGACCGCTGCCCGGGCGCTCCTGCCCGGCCGGAAAGATTACGCGGAGCTGCCGCGCACCTGGAAAGGGGACCTCATCGCCGGGGTCACCGTCGGCATCGTCGCCCTCCCGCTGGCACTGGCCTTCGGGGTCAGCTCCGGGGCCGGTGCGGCCAGCGGACTGATCACCGCGGTGATCGCCGGCGTGATTGCCGCCGTGTTCGGCGGTTCCAACATCCAGGTTTCCGGCCCGACCGGGGCCATGGTCGTCGTCCTGGGTCCCGTCATCGCCGCACACGGCGCCGGGGCCCTTGCCGCGGTGGCCGTCCTCGCCGGGGTCATCGTCATCGCTGCCGGTGTCCTCAAGCTCGGCCGGGTCGTGACCCTGCTGCCCTGGCCGGTGATCGAAGGATTCACCCTCGGAATCGCCATGATCATCTTCCTCCAGCAGGTCCCCGCGGCGTTCGGCGTGAAGGCAGGCCCGAGCAGCAACGCCGCCGTCTCTGCCGTCCAGGGACTCACAACGGCGTCCCCCGCCGCCGTCCTGGCCCCGCTGGCACTGGTGGCACTGGTCGCCGTCATCATGATCGCCGCACCCCGGATTCATCCGCAGATCCCCGGCTCGCTGATCGCCATCATCATCGCCAGCATCGCCGCCCAGGTACTGGACCTTCCGGTAGCCCGGATCGGTTCCCTGCCCGATACCCTGCCGGCCCCGGTCATCCCCGCCCTCGACTGGGGGACCGTGACTGCCCTGGCCGGGCCGGCCGCGACGATCGCGGCCCTGGCGGCGATCGAGTCGCTGCTCTCGGCCCGGGTTGCCGCGTCGATCTCCGATACCGGCCCCTACGACGCCGACCGTGAACTCCTTGGCCAGGGCCTTGCCTCCGTCTGTTCCGGGTTCTTCGGCGGCATGCCGGCCACCGGCGCCATCGCTCGCACCGCCGTGAACATCCGCTCCGGCGGCCGGACCCGGCTCGCCGCCATCACGCACGCCCTGGTGCTGCTGGGCGTCGTGTACCTGGCCACCGGCCCGGTCTCCCGGATCCCGCTCGCCGCCCTCGCAGGTGTCCTGATGGTCACCGCCACCCGCATGGTCTCCCTCAGCACCCTCCGCAGCGTCATCGGATCAACACGTGCCGACACGGTCGTTTTCTTCGTCACAGCCCTGATCACGGTGTCCTTCGACCTGATCGAGGCAGTGGCCATCGGCATCGCCGTCGCGTCCTTCTTCGCCCTGCGCACCCTGGTCAAGTCCAGCGGCGTGCACCGCGAAGAGATCCCCGGCCCCATTCAGGAAGGCGACGAACACATCGCGGTGTTCCGGCTCGACGGGGCCCTGTTTTTCGCCGCGGCCGAACGCGTGCTGGACCGGGTCAGCGCGATCCGAAACGTCGATGTCGTCATCATCCGCATGTCACAGCTCCAGGTCCTGGATGCAACCGGCGCCCGGGTCATCACCGACATCGTCAACGCCCTCGAACGCCGCGGCATCACCGTGCTGATCAAAGGCATCCAGGAACGCCACCTAGCCTTGGTCACCAAGGTCGGTGTGGTGGAATCCCTGCGCCACCACAAACACCTCTTCGATGATCTGCCGCCCGCCGTGGAACACGCCCGCAGCCACGTCGCCCGCGCCAGGGCCGCCCGTACAACAGAACATCCCTCACAGGACAAGGCATCCGACACCGGCCAAAACCGCGTCCATGGCCAGGCCGCGGCAGCCACCCCCGCAGTACCACGGACCCATGAATGATCAGGAGCATCCTTTGCCGCCAACAGCACCCCTGGAATCCCAGACCGAACCGGACCGCATGCCGCAATACCTCCTGGCCTCCGCGCTCACGGCCCTTCTGCTGTTCAGCCTCCCGGCACTTTTCGCGGGGCCCACGAACCCGGCCTGGCTGGCCGCGGCGGTATTGACCGGCCCAATCGTCGGCATCCCCGCCGGAATCGCTGCTTTCCGGCGGCGCAACAACTCACGCTACGGCCCCGCAGGGGCAGGAGCGCTGCGCCCGGGCAGGAGCCGGCCATGAGCGTGGACGGCATGCCGCTGCCGGCATGGAAGCACGCAAGGGGACGGCCCGGCTACCCCGCCGACGCCGCGGCCTGGAACCGCTGGCACGCCGAAGCCGATTACGGCTGGTCCCCGGCCAGCTCGTCCGTGCGCTCGGAACTGAATGGGCTGGCCCCCGGACGGGCGCTGGACCTTGGAGCCGGGGACGGCCGCCACGCGGTGTGGCTGGCCGGCCGCGGCTGGCACGTGAACGCCATGGATTTTTCCACCGAAGCCCTGGCCATCGGACGCGAACGCGCCTTCGCCGAGGGCGTCACGGACCTGATCACCTGGTCAGTAACCGACGTCACCGCCCACACCCCCGCCCCGGGGAGCTTGGACCTGGTCCTGGCCGCCTTCCTTCACCTGCCCGGCGCGGACCTTGAGAGCACCATAGCCCGCATCTCCCCGGGCCTGGTCCCCGGCGGGCTCTTCCTGTACATCGGCCACGACCCGGCGGACCCCCGCGAAAGCGCCCTCGGACCACGGGCCGCAGCCGTGCTGCCTGACAAAGCCCGGGTGGCCGCCTGGGCCCGGCGGTCCGGACTGCAGGTTGAATCAGCCGAAACGCGGTCACGGCCAGTTCCCGGGTCCCGCCGCCCCGCACTGGACTGCGTCGTTCTCGCCCGCAGTCGGGCCTCTCCAGCCCAGTCTTCGTCCGCCAAATACTCCCACCGTTAGGTCCCGTCATGACAGCAGCCACCAGCACCGCCACGGTCCCTGACGCCGTGGTTCCCAGGTCCAAGGGCCGGATCGTCGTCAGCTGGATCACGACCACCGACCACAAGACCATCGGGTACATGTACCTGATCGCGTCTTTCACGTTCTTTTGCCTCGGCGGTGTGATGGCGCTGCTGATCCGGGCCGAGCTGTTCGAGCCCGGCATGCAGATCCTGCAGACCAAGGAGCAGTACAACCAGCTGTTCACCATGCACGGTACGATCATGCTGCTGATGTTCGCCACCCCCCTCTTCGCCGGGTTCGCCAACGTCATGATGCCCCTGCAGATCGGCGCCCCCGACGTAGCGTTCCCGCGGCTGAACGCTCTGGCGTTCTGGTTCTTCCTCTTCGGTTCCCTCATCGCCGTCTCAGGATTCATCACCCCGCAGGGCGCGGCGTCGTTCGGCTGGTTCGCGTACGCTCCGCTGTCCAACACCACCTTCACCCCGGGTGTTGGTGGTGACCTGTGGGTCTTCGGCCTCGCCCTGTCCGGTTTCGGCACGATCCTGGGCGCGGTCAACTTCATCACCACCATCATCTGCATGCGCGCTCCCGGCCTGACGATGTGGCGGATGCCGATCTTCACCTGGAACACCCTGATCACGGCCATCCTGATCCTGATGGCCTTCCCGCCTCTGGCCGCGGCCCTCTTCGCCCTCGGCGCGGACCGGAAATTCGGAGCCCACATCTTTGACCCCGAAAACGGCGGCCCGATCCTGTGGCAGCACCTGTTCTGGTTCTTCGGCCACCCCGAGGTATATATCATCGCCCTGCCGTTCTTCGGCATCGTGTCGGAGATCTTCCCCGTCTTCAGCCGCAAGCCGATTTTCGGCTACAAGGGCATCGTCTACGCAACCATCTCCATCGCCGCATTATCCGTGACCGTGTGGGCGCACCACATGTACGTCACCGGCTCCGTGCTGCTGCCGTTCTTCGCGTTCATGACGATGCTCATCGCCGTGCCTACCGGCGTGAAGTTCTTCAACTGGATCGGCACCATGTGGGGCGGGTCCCTGACCTTCGAAACCCCCATGCTCTGGAGCCTGGGTTTCATCGTCACGTTCCTCTTCGGCGGCCTGACCGGGATCATCCTCGCCTCCCCGCCGCTGAACTTCCACGTCTCCGACACCTACTTCGTGGTGGCCCACTTCCACTACACCGTCTTCGGCACCGTGGTGTTCGCGATGTTCGCCGGGTTCTACTTCTGGTGGCCGAAGTGGACCGGGAAGATGCTCAACGAACGCCTCGGCAAGATCCACTTCTGGATGCTCTTCCTGGGCTTCCACGGCACCTTCCTCATCCAGCACTGGCTCGGCGTCGAAGGCATGCCACGCCGCTACGCGGACTACCTGCCGGAGGACAACTTTGCCTGGATGAACCAGTTCTCAACCGCCTCTTCCTTCATCCTGGGCGCGTCCCTGATCCCGTTCTTCTGGAACATCTACATCACCTGGCGCAGCGCGGAGAAAGTGGAAGTCGATGATCCGTGGGGCTTCGGGGCCTCCCTGGAGTGGGCCACGTCCTGCCCGCCGCCGCGGCACAACTTCACCTCCCTTCCCCGCATCCGTTCGGAGCGCCCGGCCCTGGACCTGCACCACCCCGAACTGGCACGCCGGGATCATGAGCCCACGCATGGCCCGACGGCGGCCCCCCTGGGCGGCGCCGATATCGGAGAACGTGATCTCCGTTCCCCGAGCCCCGAAGACTGACCGATTTCCGGCACCTCCCCGGCTCCCCGCCCCGCCCGTGTACAGGAGAACAGCCATGGACAAACACCTGAGAAGCATCTGGTCAGCGTCGGCGGAACTGGAAATGCTCCAGTTCCAGACCGACCAGGCCCACGAGCGCCTCGTCCAGGCCCTGTGTACGGCAATGGCGGCACGAATGTCCCCCGCCCACGTCGCGGCAGCCGCCAACATGAGCCTGAGTGAACTCTTCGACACGCTCCGCAGGAGCAGGACCACCCCGTCCGCGGTGGACAGCCATGCGTTACGCGACGCGTAAGCCCCTTCCCGCCACCGGGACCGCCGAAGCATGTTCCCCCTCACCCGCGCTGACGGGCACCGTCATGCCATTCCGCACCCAGACCAGGAGCCACCCATGAACCCGTCCCCGTCTCCGCCCCGCAGCACGACGGACGCGCCGGTCCGCGGATCCCGTGTCGCCGGCGTCGGATCCTACCAACCAGGCAGGGTCCTCACGAACAGTGAACTGAGCCTGACTGTGGACACCAGCGACGAATGGATCCGCAGCAGGGTGGGCATCGAAACGCGCCACATCGCGGACACCGAATCCGTGGCCGACATGGCCGTCCGGGCCGGACTGGACGCCCTCCAGGACGCCGGGATGGAGGCCATAGATCTGGACCTGATCATCGTCGCCACCGTCACGGCCAAGGACCGCTCCCCCAGCACCGCAGGCCGGGTCTCGGCCAGCATCGGCGCCGCGTCACCGGCCGTTTTCGACGTCAACGCCGCCTGTTCCGGTTTCACCCATGCGATGGCCATCGCCGATCAGGCGATAAGGGCCGGATCCGCAACCACGGCCCTGGTCATCGGAGCGGAAAAACTCAGCGACTTCACCGACTGGACCGACCGGAGCACCTGCGTCCTGGTCGGAGACGGTGCCGGCGCCGCAATCCTGACAGCCACCGACGAACCCGGCGTCGGGCCGGTCCACTGGGGCTCAATACCGGCCCTCGCACAGGCAGTCAGAATAGAAGAACCCTCCCTGCACCTGGAGCAGGAGGGCCTCACCGTCTACCGCTGGGCCATCACACAGGCAGCGCAACTGGCACGCCGGACCTGCGAACTGGCAGGAATCCGCCCCGAGGACCTGGCCGCGTTCATCCCGCACCAGGCGAACCTGCGCATCATCGAACCCCTCGCGGACCAACTCGGCATCCCCCGCGCCATTACGGCCCGCGACGTCATCCACTCCGGAAACACCTCATCAGCCAGCATCCCG
The DNA here is from genome assembly GCF_055412785.1 of Pseudarthrobacter lactosi. Classification (NCBI taxonomy): domain Bacteria; kingdom Bacillati; phylum Actinomycetota; class Actinomycetes; order Micrococcales; family Micrococcaceae; genus Pseudarthrobacter; species Pseudarthrobacter lactosi. Next base: position 297,741 of record NZ_JBVAYS010000002.1, on the reverse strand, counting down.
ATCGCCCTGGCCAAACTCGTCCGCAGCGGGGAAATACCCCCGGACAGCCCCACCCTGCTCTTCGGGTTCGGCGGCGGGTTCGCCTTCGCCGGCCAGGTCATCCGGACACCCCGGAACACGGCAGCCGTCCTCACGGCAGGGGCACCTCCCCTCCTATGACTCCCGCGCCGGCGCGGGACCATCGGCACTTGCGGGCCCAAAACGAAGAAACAAAACTGAGATAGCGCACAACGGCAGCCCGGGAAGAGGAGGACAGGATCATCACGCAAGAGGCCAGCCGTTCAACGGCACCCGGGCCAGGCGTATTGGTGCTCGCCCGCCTTCCGTCGGTCCGCGAGGGGCTCCGGAAGGTTCTGGACAGCCAACCCGCAAGCTCCTCATCGAGGCCGCCCGGCAGCACCGGCGCCCCTAGCCCGGCCCGAGGAACAGCTGATCCGCCAGCTCGATCTCGTCGTACCGGCAACCCGGATCAGCTGCGGGGCAGTTCGCCACAGTCCTTCCAGGCATGGCAGCAGCGTGCGTGCGGTATTCAGGGCCCTCACAGGGCGCTGGCTGCGGGAACGGCCTCAGCCGATTTTTCGCCCCGAATATTCCAACTGTTCGCGGGTCGTGTCAAGCATGTCAGCGAGCAGTGATCTGGCCGCAGCCAGAAGGTCCGCGACCTGTGGGTAAGCCAGCGAGTAAAACATTTGCAGGGCCCGTCGTTCGCCCTTCACCAGATGGTAGCGTCGCAGCACCGTCAGGTGCTGCGACAGATGGGAGGCTTCCAGCCCCGTCGCGGCAAGCATGTCTGAAACCGAAACCTCCGGCGCCGCAGAGAGCAGTTCCAGCACCCTGATCCGCACGGGGTGGGCCAGCCCCTTGAAAAGGTTGGCCTTAACCTCATACAACGGTGCCCGGAAATCCGAGATTTCTTCCATACCCGCCCTCCCGTCGAATTTAACGATCCCTGGTTAATCTATAGATCCATCATCCACTAATGCAGGTGGTGGAATTTTCTCCGGGTCCGGCGTGGACAAAAGAACAGCCGAGGTGCCCCACTTCCTTCCATAAACGCAACGCACGGGCTACCAGCCGCTAGCTGGTGCTTCCCTTGCTTCTGATGCGGACGCGTTCTGCTTCGTCTCGCCGTCGGCGTAGGCTCCAGAAGACCCCCAAGGTGCAGCTAACATGCCTGATCGGCGGCGAGTTTTTGTGCCCATGGCCAGCCGCGGCGCAGGTGTGACAGCATGAGTCCACTATCCATCCGCGCCGCGGAAAGGCAGCAATGGGCGGCAATTCCAAGAGCAGCACTGACTACGAATTCCTGACCGTCTGGCGCGTTGCGGGGACCGCTCGTGAAGTCGTGGATGTTTTGGGCGATGCCGGGACGTTGGCCCGCTGGTGGCCCTCCGTGTATTTGAGCGTCGTACCAGTGGATCCGGGGTATCCGGACGGCACGGGAAAGGCATTCTCCCTACATACCAAGGGTTGGCTGCCGTACACCCTGCGCTGGAGGCTCACGGTCACCGAGCCCATTACGGAGCAAGGCGTCGCAATCTCAGCGCAGGGTGACTTGAACGGTACGGGGCGCTGGACGTTCGAACAGGACGGGCCGGAAACCGTGATCACGTACCACTGGCGGGTCACTCCGTCGAAGCCGCTGCTGCGGCGGCTGAGCTGGCTGCTCAAACCCGCCTTTTCCGCGAACCATCGTTGGGCGATGGCCCGCGGTCAGGAAGCCCTCGCCCTTGAATTACGGCGGCGGCGCCCTGGTGCCGACCTCTCCAAGATCCCCCGGCCGGCGCCGCCGACGTTTGCGGCCCGCTACCGCTGGCCAAGGAATTCGACACATGCCTGACGAAAAGAAGGCCGAGGTCCGCTGGTTGCCGCAGCCTCCACTCAAACTGGCTGACGCGCCCCGCTAACCACCGCAAACGAGCCGCAACGCCGGTAGAAGGAGGGACGTGTCGTTCTTTCAGCTTTCGCTGATCGCCGCGGTGGCGCTCCTCGGTCCGCTGCTGGCGCTATCCCAAAAATGGCACCTTCCTGTGGTGCTGGGGCAGTTGCTGGCTGGTATCGCCATCGGGCGCACGGGTCTGGGACTGGTGGACTCCTCGGATCCCACGTTCACGTTTGTGGCCGACGTCGGGTTCGCCCTCGTCATGTTCGTCGCCGGGACGCATGTCCCCGTGCGGGACCGAGCCATCCGCCCGGCACTGGGTGGTGGCGCCCTGCGTGCAGGCATCGCCGCAGTGTTGGCGGCCGCCGTCGGAATCGTCATTGCCTTTGCCTTTGGCACCGGACATGCTCCCCTTTACATCGTTCTGCTCGCTTCCTCATCGGCAGCCCTGGTCCTGCCGATCATCGATTCGCTGCGGCTGACGGGGCCAAAGGTCCTGACGACGACGGCGCAAGTGGCGGTAGCGGACATCGCCTGCATTGTGGCGCTTCCGCTTGCTGTCGACCCACCCAATGCGCCGAGGGCAGCCGTCGGGGCAGCCCTCGTTGCGGTGTGCGCTGCGGTCCTGTTCTTTGTCCTTCGCTGGCTGGAGCGCAGCGGCACGCGCGGACGGATGCATGCCGTGTCCGAGGACCGGAAGTTCGCCCTGGAGCTCAGGATCCAGCTTGCCCTGCTCTTCGCGCTCTCCGGGCTTGCCGTCGCGGGCCACGTGTCCATCATGCTGGCCGGGTTCTCCTTCGGCCTGGTGGTCGCAGCGGTGGGAGAACCCCGGCGGCTGGCTCATCAACTCTTCGCCGTCAGCGATGGCTTTCTAGGGCCGGTGTTCTTCGTCTGGCTGGGCGCATCCCTCGATCTGCGCACCCTCGCGGGAAGCCCCAGCATGATTCTCCTCGGGATTTGCCTGGGGTTTGGAACGCTGCTTGTCCATGGCAGCCTGCGGCTGCTCGGCCAGCCTCTGCCGCTCGCGGTGCTGGCAGCATCCCAGCTGGGAGTGCCGGTTGCCGCCGCCACTATCGGCTCCCAATTGCAGTTGCTGGAACCGGGAGAAGCCTCGGCCATTATCCTCGGGGCCCTCATCAGCATCGGGGCGAGCACCATCGCGGGCTCACGGGCCGCCCGCACGTTTACGCAGCCCGCGCCGGCACACAAGCCATCCGGGGGCGGCCCGGCCGTGGCTGCGTAGAGCAAGGACAACCAAGCTTCCCGAGGGGTTGTTGGGCCCATGGCCAGCCGCGGCGCAGGTGTGACAGCATTCCCTGTGGGCCGGTCACCGGAGCCCGTCATCAGAACTGGGGGAAAATGAACGGCCGAATGCAACCGCCACTCTCGCCCCGCGTCGTGGCAGCTCTTGTGCTCCTCGGGGCAACCCTCATGGCCGGCTGCACGGCACCGGAGAAGCCCCCAGTACGTAATACCAGCGCCCCGCCGGTCACCGAGGCGCCAGCGCCACTGGCGGAAAGCCTCCCCAAATACGATGCCCTGAGTACAGAGCTCATTGCTGCACTGGAAGCGAAGATGCCGGACATCAGCTGGACCGTGGACAAGCCAGCCACCCTGGGCAGGCTGAAGGACGGCAGATGCATGCTCTACCCGCAGACCATGAAGAGCAGCGCCGACGTGGTGGAGCCATCCAACTGGTTCGCTGACATTTTTGCCGTTGGTGATCCCGTTTTGAGGCAGCACGGATTCCCTGCCTTCGATGGAACAGACGCAGTTCCCGGGGGCTGGACGGTTGCCCGCAGCACGGACGCCGCCGGTGCCACGCTGTCCATCGAATCAAAATACCCGGCCTACCTGCGCATCAGCGTCCCGGTGGACTCCCCCACCTGCAACGCGGACGAGCTCCCACAAAGCTGACGGCGGCGTTTTCTCCCTTGGCGGTGGGAACGGCAGCAGCCGTGTTCCGCTATTTGGCTCATGGATCAGAGCGTGCCGTTCTCCTTGGCGCTTTCGGTCCGAGGGAGCTTTGCCACACGGCGTGGCCGACCGCTGCGCAGGTGGCCACCCAGGAATCCGCTGGCCAACAGGAGCACTGCTCCTGCCCGTGCCAGACCGATTCCAAGCCCGTGGCGGCCGCGTTCGCGGGCCGCCCAAGATGCGAGGTATACAAGGGTGGCCGCGGCATTGACTGCGGCGTGGACGATGCCTACGCGCTTCGTGCCTTGATCCTTCATGGACCACGCGGCCCAGCCGGAGAGAGCGGTGGGAACTGCTGCTACGACGCCCAGGCCCACGAGCCGTTTTGCGGCGATCCGGGAGCCGTCGTCTTTGTAGAAATCGAGGAATATCGCCGACCACCAGGCGCCAAAAGGGGCGTCGGTCAAGATGCCATGCAGGGGGATGCCGGTGGCATCCCCGCGAAAGAAACCCCGCATTCCCCGGTGGGCTGTAAGGCGGCCGGCATAGGGTTCAACTGTTTTGACCACAGCACCCAGGGGCTTTACCCCTTCAAGAAAGCCAAGGAACTGTGCATAACGGCTGCCGCTGCCACTATTGGCATCCAAGGCCCGGCCGGTCGACTGTGAAGCACCACGTGCACTGGGTTTGAACTGCATGCAGCTCAAAATACTCCTGGCGCCTCGTAATTGCACCGCTTTTCTACAGGGATTTGGGGAGCGCGGCGTCCTGGGAAGCACGACGGCGGGGCGGCCAGTGATCCAACCCGCTACCCCGCCGTCGTCCGTCATTTTGGATGACTTCCGCGGGGACCGTTGACCACGGCCCGTAACCGGCGGAGCATTGGCTTCCTTGGGACCCGCGCGCTGCGTGCGGGCTGAAGCAAGCAACATGCCATAGGCATCAGACATTTTAGAACAATGGGGTTTTATCATGAAAAAGGTCATCGCTGGTTTTGCGGCGGCACTTATGTCATTTGGCGTGATTGTGTTTGCAGCCCCAAGCAGCTCGGCAATTGCAAGCAGCGCCGCGAGTCAGTCATCGCACACCTCGGGCCAAATCATAGTGAAATTCCGCGACCAAAGTGCGGCAGCCGGCGTGCTGCGCCAGCACGGCCTCAGCGAGGGCCCCGGCATCGGCAGCACAGGTGCCCACCTCGTCAAAGTGCCGGCAGGCAAGGAACAGCGGCTCATCGATGCCGTGAGCCGGAACCCCGCCGTTGAGTACGCCGAGCCCGACGAACTCGTGACTGCTTCGACGGATGACACGTATTTCCCGCGCCAGTACGCCCTGCAAAACACCGGCCAAACGTTTACCAACACCGCCGGCACGATAGTGGTAGCCGCGGGCAAAGCAGACGCGGATGTGGACGCCGTCGAAGCGTGGACCGTCACCACCGGCAACGAGGTCAGAGTTGCTGTTCTCGATTCCGGTGTCGCCAGCGACAACGCCGACATCGCACCAAAGGTGGTCGCACGCGCCAACTTCAGCAGCGCGGCAACCGGTGAAGATAACTACGGCCACGGGACCTACATTGCCGGCGCTGTGGCAGCCACCCGCAACAACGCCATGGGCGTCGCTGGTGTGTGCCCGGGTTGCAAGATCCTGGACGGCAAAGTCCTCAACGACAGCGGGATTGCCTCCAGCTCAGGCCTTGTGAACGCCATCAACTGGTCCGTCAGTAATGGCGCGAAGGTGATCAACATGAGCCTCGGAGTGCGCGCGTCACGCACTCTCGAAACTGCAGTCAATAACGCCTGGAGTCAGGGTGTGGTGCTCGTTGCCGCAGCGGGCAACGGCGGCAACCAGACCAAGATCTACCCCGGCGCATACCCCAACGTCATCGCCGTCGCCGCAACGGACAACACCGACGCAAAGGCATCCTTCTCCACGTACGGAGCCAGCTGGGTGGATATCGCAGCGCCCGGGGCCAACGTTTACTCCACCTTCCCGAACCACCCGTTCTACCTCGGTACCCAAAACGGCCGCTCCCAGGGGTACGACGTCGGCAACGGCACGTCAATGTCCTCAGCCATCGTCGCCGCAACCGCCGCGCTTGCCTGGAGCTCACACCCCGGCGCCACCAAAACGTCAGTCCGTGCAAATGTCGAAACGACCGCCGACAAAATCGCCGGCACCGGCACCTACTGGGCGCATGGCCGCGTGAATGCGTACAACGCCGTGCGGTAGGCGACAGCTGGCAGCCTGTAACTCAAACACTCCACCTGTTACCCGCAGCAGAAATCGCATTCGTCGCGGACAAATGAGGGTTCGACGACGACGTTGTCCCCAGCTGCGCGGTCAGCGGTGGGTGTTCTTGCGCCAAAGGTGGGAAGAACTTGCGAAGGCCTTGATGCAGCGCGGTCAGACTTGCCTCCATCACCCTGCTTTTTGCTCAGGCTACGGGGTTACGCTCGGCGGGCAATTTCGCACCATCAATACTTGATTCTTGGGGGCAATAAATGAATACACTTTCGCGACGCAATGAAGCTCGGAAGCCGGTCAACAATGAAGTTGGCCATGTGGTCCGGACATCGCCGGGGTCAGGCATTTCCCGGCGGCAAGTGGCTGGTGGAGCTTTCGCGGTTGCCATAGTCATTTCAGCGACGGCCTGCGGAGGTCAATCGGCGGCCTCTATCAGTACTTCCCGCGCCAGTGAGTCCGCATCCGCGACGGCGACGCCGACACCCACTCCAACTGGACCCGCTTCATCCACCTGCCTCACCGAGAACGCGACTGAAAAGTACACGCCGAAGGTCTTCGTCTGCACCAAGACCGATGCCGGAAAACTGCAGTGGTTGGAGCAGTCGGAATCGAAACGGGTAACGGACGCGCGAGCGGCAGCGGCGGCAAAGGTCGCGGCAGAGAAGGCTGCCGCAGATAAAGCAGCGCAGGACGCCGCTGCAAAGGCAGCCGCAGAGCAGGCCGCTGCGGAGGCGGCCCGTCAGGAAGCTGTTGCCGCAGAAGCAGCCCGCCAGCAGCAAGCCGCTGCAGCAGCCGCCGCGGCAGCTGCAAAAGTCCCGGCGCCCGTGCAGCCTGCCGCCCCCGCAGCACCGTCCGGATGCGACTCGAACTACGCGGGAGCGTGTGTGCCCATTGCATCTGACGTCGATTGCGCCGGAGGGAGCGGCAACGGTCCTGCGTATGTGAGGGGCCCTGTCACCGTCGTGGGATCTGACATCTATGGTCTGGACAACGATCGGGACGGCGTGGGGTGCGAACGGTAACCAGCGAAGTTAGGGATAACCCGATGCTGGAACTGAAACGCGTCTATTGGAGCCGTCAGGCTTTGCGCTTGGCATATGCGGCCGTCACGATGTGGCTGGGAATCTCGGTTTTCCTGGCCCTCATGCCAAAGCCGACGGTAGTTTCCGGGACTGGGATTTCCGCGGTGACCGGGGTCGTGCAGGGAATGCTAGACAGCGTTCTGGCTGCGGCTACTCTGCCCGGCGCAGTTCTTGTGCCCCTGGTCATCGTTGCCGCCGTCATCCGCGCCCAGGACCTCCGACGCCGGGACCCGGTCAGGCGTTTCACACGCCAGCAGCGCCGCGAGGGTATGGCCCGAGCTGCTGGCGTGTGTGAAATGGAGGCAGGATTCCGGCGCCGTTGCTCCCGGCCCGCCGAGCACGGCGACCATTTCTACCCCTGGTCCAAGGGTGGATCCACCAGCCTGCAGAACTTCGTCGCCGCCTGCGCCCGGTGCAACCGGGCAAAGGGGGCCAGGATTCCTTCCCCAGGCCAACAGGAACGGATAGTACGACGACGGCGGGACTACGTTGCGCCCGACGCTTCCGTCAGCGTCGGCGAACGGCAGCCGCTTCCTTAGCCCAGGAGCGCAATGTGCGGCACGCACCCAGGTGCGCGCCGCCGTCGTCCCTTCCAGTCCATTTAACCGCCACCGCGCCTTACAGTTCAGGAGTGTTCTTAACGGAAATCGGCGGCCTTCCGGCCCACATCCTCTTGATCCATGGCGTTGTTGTCCTCGCGCCCCTGGCTGGCCTGATGGCGGTGGTTTTCGCGCTCTGGCGGCGCAGCCGGAATTACCTGGCTTGGCCCATGGGGGTGTTGGCTCTGTTGATGGTGCCGCTGTCCGTCCTGACCGCCGAGGCAGGGGAACAGCTGGAAGATATCCGGCCAGCGTCGGAACTCATCAAAGAGCATGCCGAGCAGGGCAGTTTCTTCAGGTTCGTGACAGTCATATTTCTGGTCGTGGTGGCCGCGCAAGTTCTCGCCGCCTTCCCGACCAGGGTGAGCCGGTGGCCGGCCTTTCGCGGCGCCGGACATGCACTGAGCGCCCGCTGGCTTATCCCGGTCACTTCCGTCCTCGGAGTATTGGCGGGCCTGTTCCTGATTTATGAGTCCGTCATGACGGGACATTCCGGCTCGGCATCGGTATGGAGCGGAACCTAATGCACTTTCCCGAGGGGCTGGTGGTCTCCGCTTCTCATCCTTATCACGACGAGGAAACCGGACGCGGCCGTGAGTGCGGCGACTGTGGCGATGGCTGCGGGGATCCCATATAGGTCTGCGAGGAGTCCGGACAGGAGCGCCCCGATGGCGAAGCCGCTGTCACGCCAGAGCCGGTAGACCCCGACGGAGCGGGCCCGCCAGGTGGGGTGCGCCACGTCGCCGATCGCGGCCAGGAGTGCGGGGTAAACCATGGCGGTTCCGATCCCCAGGAGGACGGCGGCGACCAGCCAGGGCCCGAAGCTGTGGGCTGCTGCGACTATCGCCAGCCCTACCGCTTGGACGAGCATGCCGGCCACGATGAGCCACTTTCGGCCCCACCGGTCTGAGGCGGCCCCGGTGAAGAGCTGCCCGGCGCCCCACACCGCGGGGTATGCGGCGGCCAGGATGCCTACCTGGTTCAGGCTTAGCCCGGAGCTCACGAACAGGACCGGGAAGAGGCCCCAGGCGAGGCCGTCGTTGAGGTTGTTCACCAGGCCCGCCTGGCTGGCTGCGGAGAGTGAGCGGTCTTTGAAGCTGGTGAGGGTGAACACCTGGCCCGTGGTGAGGCCGGCGTGGGCACTGCCGTGTCTACTGCCGTGCCGGGCCGCCTCGGCCCTGGCGTGCTGCTGGGTCTCGCGGACGGTCAGGACAGACAGGCCCAAGCCGAGGGCGATGTACGCAGCACCCAGGAGGAACGGGCCGGGCCGGAGCCCATAAGCAGAGGCAATGTACCCGGTCACCAGGGCAGTGACGGCGACCCCGAGGTAGCCTGCCGATTCGTTCAGACCCATGGCGAGGCCGCGCTGCTTCGGGCCGACAAGATCCATCTTCATGATCACTGCGGTGGACCAGGTCAGGCCTTGGCTGACCCCGAGGAACACGTTCGCCGCGACGATCCATCCCCACGACGGCCCGAAGATGAGCATGAGAGGGACGGGGATTGCTACCAGCCATCCCGCGACGAGGACGGGCTTGCGGCCATACCGGTCAGCGAGTGTTCCCGCGAAGTAATTCATCGCGGCTTTGGACAGGCCGAAGGCGAGAATGTACGTCAGCGCGCTTGTGTACAGGTCCAGGTGGAATGTCTGGGAAGCGAGCAGGGGCAGGACAGTGCGTTCCTGCCCAAGCGTCCCGCCCACCAGGGCGTTCACCGCCACGAGCAGCATGAACTGCGACAGATTCTGCCGAAGGCCCAGCACAGCGCCCGCAGATCCTGGGTTGCGGCGCGGGTGTGTGCTGCCCGGCATTCTGGGTGCTCCGTTCGTGGTGGGGTCATAAAGGTGCCCGGGCGCGTTGGGGACGCGCCCGGGCTGCCCGGGCTGGAGGGGGGACCTGCCCGGGCGGTTTAGGGGTTACCTTGCAGCGACGGCGTTCTGCCGCGTCTGGTGCCACATGGTCCAGGCTGCGTAGCTGCCGTCAAGTTCGACGACGTCGTACCCGGCCCGGCGCAGGGCACTGGCTGCGACGGAGTTCCGGACACCGGACTGGCAGTAGGTCACGATGGTGCCGCTGGTGGGAAGTTCGTCCAGGTGCCACATGACGCGGCCGCCGCTGAGCTGGTGGGAGCTGGGGATGTGCCCGGCGGTGTGCTCGGTGCGGTTGCGGACATCCAGGACCATGGCGGCGTCTAAGCCGTCGAGTTCCTCGGGCTGGATCAGCTTCGGGGTGGTGGTGGGCAGCCCGTCGATGCTGGTGAGGTAGCCGGCGACATTGTCGATGCCGACGCGTACCAGGTGGTCCCATAGGTCCTGGGCCTGTTCCTGGTCGGATGCCAGGAGCACCAGCGGGTTCTTGTCCGTCTCGGGGTTCACCACCCAGGCGCCGTAGCTGGCCACTGACTTCCCGGCGGGGACGTTCAGGGAGCGGGCAACCGTCCCCTGGTGGACCTCAGCGTTGGCGCGGGTGTCGATAAACGTGACCTTGTCCGCTGCCAGGTCATTTGCGACGTCGGCGGTGTTCAGCTCGTGCAGGGGCGTGCGTTGGCCCATGACGGCAGGGCCTTCCCGGTTTTCGCGCTTCATCCGCCCGAAGTAGGCGTGGGCGTCGGGCTGGCCGTCGAGGAGTTCGTCGATGAAGCCCTGCTCGTCGTTGGCGGCAAGGTACGGGCCCCACCAGGCGTAGAGGCGCTCATAGCCGACCGTGGAGGACGGGATGGCCCCGAGTGCCTTGCCGCACGCACTGCCGGCACCGTGGGCGGGGTGGACCTGGACGTAGTCCGGCAGGGTCAGGAACTTGTCCCGCAGGCTGGTGAACAGCTGTTTGGCGCCTTCGAAGCGGGTGTCGATGCCGCCGGCTGCCTCGTCCAGCAGGTCCGGGCGGCCCAGGTCACCGGAGAAGACAAAGTCGCCGGAGAGCAGGTAGCCGGGCTGGTCACTGAACGCGCCGTCGGTCACCAGGAAGGACAGGTGCTCGGGGGTGTGGCCCGGGGTGTGCACGGCCTGGATGCTGATATTACCCAGGGTGATCGTGTCGCCGTCGTTCAGGCGTTCGCCGTCGAATTCGTACTGCCAGTCCGGGCCGCCCTCGCCGGAGACGTAGATCTTCGCGCCGGTGGCTGCGGCCAGTTCGCGGGTACCGGAGAGGTAGTCGGCGTGGATGTGGGTTTCGGTGACAGCCACGATCTTCATGCCGTTCTTTGCGGCAAGATCCTGGTACACCGCGATGTCGCGGCGGCCGTCAACAACAATGGCTTCACCCTTGGCCTGGCAGCCAATCAGGTAGCTGGCCTGGGCAAGGTCTTCATCGTAAATGCGCTCAATAAGCATCTGGTGTTCTCTCCTTCGGAGGGAAATTTCTTGGTGATCCTGAGTTCGATTCTAATACCCCGGGGGGTATATGGCAATGCTGGGTGTGCCGCTGCTCTTGGGTGCGGGGGGTGATGCTGGCTGCTGCGGCAAGGGCCTGTTCGGCATCGGCGGGACTGCAGAAGTCAGGTGGTGGGGAGGCCGGAGCGGATCCAGGCGGTCATGCCACCGGCCATGGTGTCTGCGGTGAAGCCGGCGCCGTTGAGGGCGTCCGCGACGCGGGCTGAACGGCTGCCGCTGCGGCAGACCGCGATGACGGGAACGGCTGGGTCCAGTTCGGACAGGCGCGCCTGCAGCTGGCCCATGGGGATGTGCAGTGCGCCGGGGATCATGCCTTCCTCGACCTCGAAGTCCTCGCGGACATCGAGGATGCGGGCGGTGGAGCGCCGCTGCTCGGCTTCGGTGACGGTGATTTCGGCCATTGGATTCTCCTTCGAAATATTGTGGGCTGTTGTTAGCGGACGGGTTCGCCGGCTTGGCGCCAGGCGCTCATGCCGCCGCGCAAAGAGTAGGCGTCGTAGCCTTTCGCGGAGAGCAGCCGGGCCGCGGACGCGGACCGCACCCCGGAGGCGCATACGGCGATGACAGGCCGGGTTTTCTGGATCCCGGCGGTGCTGGTCTGCAGCCGATCCAGGGGAACGTGTTTGGCCTGCGGGGCGCGCCCGGTGCGCCATTCCTGGGCGGAGCGGACATCGATCAGCGTGGCGCCGGAGCCCAGGAGTTCCTTGGCCTGGGCGACGCTGATGGTCTTATAGGGCTTACTGAAGGCCTTTTTGAGGGAATCTATCAATCCCATTGGTTCTCCTCTTTGATGAGATTAGGCGGTGATGGTGCCGGCGGTGACCCAGGCCGCGACGGCGAAGATGAGTACCGCGAATGAGATGCGGATGTGCGTGTCCTTCAGGCGGCGGGCCAGCCGGGCGGCGACGAGGGAGCCCAGGATGGCCGGGACCGCGAACGCCAGGGTGGTTGCCCAGTCGATGGTGTATCCGGAAGCGTGGGCACTGAATCCAGCGGCGGAGTTGATGACAATGATCGCCAGGGACGTTCCGACGGCCTGCTTCATGCGCAGACCCAGGAAGATGGTCAGTGCGGGGGTGATGAGGAAGCCTCCTCCCACCCCGAGCAGTCCGGTGAGGAAGCCCACGAGCAGGCCTACCCCTACGGCCTTCGGGGCACAGGACCTGAAGGCCCTCCCCGGCCCGGTGCTGCAGGACCCTTCGGATTCGCGCGGTTTCCTGAGCATCCGGATTCCTGCCGCCATCATGATCACGGCGAAGGCCAGCATCAGGATGTTTGGGTCCAGCAGCCGGCCTACGGCCGCACCGCCCCAGGCTGCCGGTATGCCGGCAGCCCCGACCACTGCGATTACTGGCCAGTTCAGACCATCCCTGAACCGGGGCAGCAGGGCCGCCAACGAGGACACCCCCACCACCAGCAGAGAGGTGGGGATGGCCTGGGCCGGGCTCATGCCCACCCCGTACACCAGGGCCGGAACGGCGATGATCGATCCGCCGCCGCCCACCACACCCAGGACGATCCCTACGACAAGCCCCAGGCCCAGGGCCGGAATCATGCCGCGATGTCCTCTTCAGGTGCCGGCGCAGGCAACTGCAGGATGACGCTTTCGCGGGTGGGTTCCTCAGTGGCCTTGTTCCACGGCATGGCCGAGAGGGCCTGGCCCATGGCGCAGGTGTTGGTCGCTGCGGAGAACGTGAGGCCCGCGCCGATGGCACCGGCCAGCAAGCGGATCCTTGGCGAGACGAACCTGCCGCCGGCCAGACCCAGGACCACCAGGGAGCCTGCGGCGAGGCGGACCTGGCGCTCCAGATCCCAGCGGTCCCTGCCCTTCACGACGTCGCCGCCGGCGGCCGCGAAGCCGGGCGCCCCGCCCGTCAGGACGTAAGCGCCGTCGATCCCGGACTTGCCCAAGCGCTGGCGCGCCTGTTCGGCACGGGCTCCGGACTGGCAGACCAGCACGACGCGGGAGCCCAAGCGGTGGGCGAGTTCATCCGCGTGCTCGGACAGCAGCGGCAGGGGCACGTTATAGGACCCGCGGATGTGCATGGACTCGAACTCGGCGGCGGAACGGACGTCGAGCACGACGAGGTCCTGGTGCTCAGCAATCCAGGTGCGCAGGGTCTCGGGAGCAAGCGCTGTAACGGCTGGAGCCGTGGAAGGGGAAGTCATGTGCTGGCCTCTCGAAGGGGTCGTCGGGTGAATACCCCACCGAGTATTGCAGATACCCCCTGGGGTACGCAAAACACCCTAGGGGGTATAGGATGGAGGAAAACCCCGACTCTTGGAGTGACCAATGGAACTCAATCCCTCAGAACTCACACCCGTGATCAACCGGCTTAAGCGCGCCCAGGGTCAGCTCGCCGCCGTCACGCGCATGCTGGAAGAAGGCCGGGACTGCAAGGACATCGTCACCCAACTCGCGGCCGTGTCCAAAGCACTCGACCGGGCCGGATTCGCCATCATCGCCACGGGCCTGGAACAGTGCATCGTCCAAAAGGACGCAACGATGGACCGTAAAGAACTGGAAAAACTCTTCCTCTCCCTCGCCTGACTACCCTTTTCGAGCCGACCCAGGAGAACCATGACGTACACACTCAGCACGACCACCGCTCTTCCGTGGGCCGAAGCCCTGGACCGCACCCGGGACGCCCTGTCTGCCCAGGGATTCGGAATACTTACCGAAATCGACGTGCGTTCCACCTTCGAAACCAAGCTTGGAACCGAAGCCGCTGACGCTGTAGGTGACTACGTCATCCTTGGTGCCTGCAACCCCGCCCTGGCCAGCCGCGCCCTTGCCGCAGAACCCGAAATCGGCGCGCTCCTGCCCTGCAACGTCGTCGTCCGCCGCAGCAAAGACGCAGGAGTCACCACCATCGAGGCAATCGACCCACAGACCATGGTCCAGCTCAGCGCTGCACCGGCGGTCAAAGACGTCGCCGACGACGCAGGCACTCGCCTGCGTAAGGCCCTCGCCGCCTTGAGTGGCTGACCCACAACGTAATGTCTGCCAACGAGGGCGCCCCGGTGTCACAGAAGAGGACGGTCCGGGTGTGCTCATCCATGCAGCCGGTCCGCCTGAGCCCACGGTAACCTGCCGCGTTCAAACCCGGAGGCCCCGCAACCATCCGGATCGCAGACGTTGTCGACCGCACCCAGGTGAATGGATCGTGGAATGGCCCCGTTTCGAGGCCCCAAAGGTGCGAGAGCGTTCGTCGAAAACCTGCACGTAGGGAAGTGATAGAGCGTTGGAGGGGTCGACGGCGGTCTGCCGGGGTTGACGTTGTCCCTCCCGGTGGTCGGTGGTTGAGCCTGTCAGTAAAACCGTCGAAACCCCGGTACGACGACGACGGGTCGGCGTGGGACGACGCCCATCTCCCGCCGGCTCCGGGCGTAGAGCAGCGACTTTCGCTCTTGGCCAGATCCGTTGACGCTGTCCGAGGGGCCGGTTTCGGACTACCCACCGGCCGGGTCAGACAAAGGGCAAAACGCCTTCATCGCGCATCTGCGCAACTCATTCGTCCCGTGCCCGCCGCACCCAGGGTCTGGGCCTGGCAACGAGCAGAATCCCAGTGAGCTCAAGCGGTCAGCGTACCAGGCCGAGAAAGACGGCGAGCGATTGCTCCACCGCAACCATGGTCTCGGAGTCTATTCGGCCTATCCGCTGCCCGAGGTTGGCGCGACGGACTGTCGTGAGCTTGTCCACCATGATCTGGCTGATGGTTTGCAAGCCGATCAGCGGTCCTGGGTCTACAGTCAGCCTCAGCAATGGTGCGTCCGTCAAGTGAGTCGTTAGCGGCAGAAGAGTGACCGACTCCGACTCCGCAAACAGGTCATCCTGGATGATGAGTGCCGGGCGGGGTTTTTGCGCATATGTTCCGCCGGATACCGTCCACAGCTCGCCACGGTTCACTCCGGCCAGTCTTCCGAAACCTGCTCGACGAAATCCTGGTCGTCGCCAGCGCGGTCAGTGGCGGCAACCGCCAGCGCTTGGCGTTGCGCCTCACGCCTGAACTCCTCGGTGCGCGCATCGGGCACCCACATCTGAATCTGACGAAACCCACGCTCGCGCATGGCAACCCGGTGCCGTGCAACACGATCCCTAACGCTCATAGTTAAACGTTACATGTAACGCTTTGGCCTGTCACGCCCCCGATCGATTGGCTGGTCCTACGGATGCACCAGCGCCTTCACGGCACGTATTTCCCACGCCAGTACGCCCTGCAAAACACCGGCCAATCATTCACGAACACCGCCGGCACCATAGTGGTAGCCGCGGGCAAAGCAGACGCAGATGTGGACGCCGTCGAAGCGTGGACCGTCACCACCGGCAACGAGGTCAGAGTTGCTGTTCTCGATTCCGGTGTCGCCAGCGACAACGCCGACATCGCACCGAAGGCGGTCGCACGCGCCAACTTCAGTGCCTACAGCGTCGTGGGGCGCAGGATGTATCGGCGGCAGTACTCGACGCTGTTCCCGGGGCGCGCGGTTCCCGAAACGCTGTAGTCTCCGCGGCTGGATGGTTGGCCGGGAACGGGCTCTTGACCGCCACACCGGCCCGGTCCAGCATAGGAGGACACACTGGCGGTCTCCAGAGAGATGGCGGTTGACCATGGCCCGGGGAAACTTCGACGACCGGTTCTGGGCTGGGCAATTCCGCAGATGGGCTGGCGCGGCAGCGATGCTCGGCGGTGTGCTATGCGTCTTGGCCGCGTTCCTACACAATCTGGAACCGATCGGCTGCATCGGCTTGGAATGCGAGACAAGAGCCATGCGTTCATCAACCGGGTTTGTCCCGTTGGCGGCCGCTGCCGCATCCCTTCTCATCCTGGTTGGCGTGGCCGGTATGACACTCCTTGCACGGCGATCCGGCCAGTACCTCAAGCTTGCGAACGCTGGCCTGATGACGGCCGCAGTTGGGTTCATCCTGCTGTTTACCGGCGGGCTCATACAAACGGCGTTCTTCGCCGGCGACTTCCCGGGGATGCCGTACTTTGTCATCCCCGGGCTGCTGGCTGTCATCGCCGGCCTCCTGATGATCGGGGTCTTCATTCTCCGTTCAGGTGTTCTTCCACGATGGCTCGGGATCCTCTTCGTGGTCAGTACTGTCGCTCTGCTGGCAGCCAATGAACAAACACCCGCTGTCTTGCTCGCCATACCCTTTGGGCTCGCAATGGTGGCGGCCGGCTACTACATGTGGGCAGGGGCGGCAGCTATGCAGCCGCCCCTGCCAGAAGCAGCAAGATAGCTGAACAACCTCATCCAACGAGGCCCAGATCGGTGGCATAGGCCATGGTGCTAGTCATCCCCGCAATCGGGACCTTGTTTTCCTTGCATTGTTTCTCGTTGCCCTGGTCCTGCTCGGCATCGTCTGGGGCGTGGGCGGTCTAATAATCGGGCTGACGCACCTTACGGCCCTGGGCACCAGGAGTAAGAGCCGGCCGAAAGTACCGCGGAAGACCCCGGTTAGCCCCCGCGTTAGCCCCAAGCGCAAAGGTCCCCCGGCCCCCGACCGGGCTGAAACCAAAGCCCAGGACGCATCCGACATTTGGCCCAAATGGACCCCGTCGCACAGGCAGTACATGGACCGCGAGCAATCCCTCTGGCACGAGCAGTTCGACGCCTTGAATTCCCGCGAGGAGCCGCACTCCCCGCTTCCGATGTGGGTTCATCCCAAAAGATGAACAATGTCTCCCGTAGGTCCCTGATCGCAAACACAGATCCACGCGTCTCATCACAGCAAGTGCGGTCCCCAGTCATGAACGGGCGGGGACCGGTAGTGCAGCTGGTGAGCCTGCTGAAGCCCCGGTGATCGGGCTTAGGTTCTGCTGTCGACGCTCTCGGGTACGGAAAGTGTCTTGCGAACGAACGATTTCGCGACATCCTCCGGCATCAGTTGGCCGCAGCGTGACCGGGCTCTGTCGCTGAAGGGTCCTGCGAAACTTCGCACCGCAAGAACCGGTGTCGTTTTGGGGGCGGATCGGTAGTGACAGCGGGGTGCGCGATGCCAGGTCCGGAAGGTGCCGGGCGACGACGGCGATGCGGTGGTACAGGGTGTCCGGCGCCGGGACAACGTGCATGTTCGTCCGGAACTCAATCCGGATTAGTCCAGCCCGTCAAGAGGGGAGGTTGGCAGGTGCATAGGAGATGGCTTCAGATCCCGCAGGCAATACATCCGTGCCGCGCGGAAAAATCCCCCGGTTTCCGGGGGCCAGCGGCCGTGCCGCGACACCCCCACCGCGGCCCCGCAGAGGGGAAACGGCCAGCATCCTCGGTTTTGCACGTTTGTGCAGAAGGCTTGAACATATTCCCGCAGTGTTCGAAGAATGAAAGGGAAGGCGCCGCAGGGTGCGAAGAACAAGCTGCAAGGGAGCAACTTTGAGCATGCATGAATCCACCGGTGACCACAGCCCGGCCTCTTCCCGCACGACGGTTGAGAGCCTGCGTAAACGCCCCCGAGCTAAGGTGCTGATCATCGGCGGGGGCATCAACGGGGTCGGCACTTTCCGGGACCTGGCGCTGCAGGGCGTGGACGTGGCCCTGGTGGAACGGGGGGACTACTGCCAGGGTGCGAGCGGTGCCTCGTCCCATATGATCCACGGCGGGATCCGCTACCTTGAAAACGGCGAATTCCGCCTCGTCAAGGAATCGGTCACCGAACGCAACCGGCTCCTCAGGCTCGCCCCGCACTATGTTAAGCCGCTGAAAACCACGATTCCGATCTTCAGCACCTTTTCCGGCGTGCTGGCCGCCCCGCTGCGGTTCCTGACGCACAAACAGCACGGCACACCCAAGGAGCGGGGGGCCTTCCTGATCAAAATCGGACTGAGCCTCTATGACTCGTTCTCCCGGGACGGCGGCACCGTCCCGCGGCACGAGTTCAAGGGGCGAGCCAAGGCCCTGGCGGAACTTCCTCATCTCAATCCAGGCGTGAAATACACGGCAACCTATTTCGACGCGTCCGTGCACAACCCTGAGCGGCTCACCCTGGATGTCCTCCAGGACGGGCAGAAGGCCGCCGGCTCCGGCAATGACACAGCCCGCGCCGCCAATTACGTCAGCGTCAGCGGCATCGGCGACGAAGGGGTCCAACTCCGTGACGAACTCACGGGTGAGACGTTCTCCTTCACGGCCGATGTGATCGTGAACACGACCGGGGCCTGGGTCGACTTGACCAACGAGGCGCTGGGCTCGCCTTCCCTGTTTATGGGAGGGACCAAGGGATCCCATATCGTGCTGGATCACCCCGCACTGTCCGACGCCTGCCAGGGCAGCGAAATCTTCTTCGAACACACGGACGGCAGGATCGTCCTGATTTACCCAATGGGGGACCGTGTCCTGGTCGGCACCACGGACATCCGCGCCGACATGGACGAGGACGCCGTCTGCACCGACGAGGAGATCACATACTTTTTCGACCTGATCAAACACGTCTTTCCTGATATCACGATCACCCGGGAGAGCATCGTGTACAGCTTCGCCGGGGTGCGCCCGCTCCCGCGTGATGAAGCCGAGCACCCCGGGTTCGTCTCCCGCGATTACCGCATTGAACGCCGCGACCGTGACATCGCCGGCACCAACGTTCCGGTCCTGAGTCTTGTCGGCGGCAAATGGACGACTTTCCGGGCCCTGTCCGAGCATGTGACCAACGATGTCCTGGCGATCCTCGGTCACAAACGGAGCATCTCCACCGCCAAGCTTCCCATCGGCGGCGGAGCGGACTTCCCGCCCACCGAGACCGATGTGCAGGCCTGGATCACAGGCCACGTGTCCGATGATCTGGACGCCGGACGCGTCGAAGGACTGCTGACCCGCTACGGCACCCGTGCAACCGACGTCATCACCTACCTCACCGCCGGCGAGGACCGTGCCCTGAGCTCGACCCGCGAGCTGAGCCTGCGCGAAATCGAGTTCATGGTCCGGCACGAGCAGATCGGACACCTGATCGATGTCCTCATCCGGCGCACGTCCCTGGCCTTCCGGGGCCTGGTCACCGCCGAACTCCTCACCGAGCTGGCCCAGGCCCTCGCGGGACCGCTCGGCTGGGATACGGCCAGGATGGCCCAGGAAATCACGCACGCACAAAACGTGCTGCAGCGTTTCCACGGGGTCCCGGTACAAAGCCAGATTTCGTGACGCACAGCAAGGCCACGCACTAAAAGCCGGGCCGCTGCTTTGCCGCGGATCCGGACCCGACAGCGGGCGGGGCCGGGCGGAACTAGGCCTGGCGCTCCCGCCCCCGACTGCCGGTCATCACCCGAGACCGGCCACAAACAGAACAATAAGAGGAGTCAAAGATGTCTCTTGGAATTATCTTCCTGTCCGAAATATTCGGCACCGCGATGCTGACGTTGCTCGGCTGCGGTGTCGTCGCCAACGTTGCCCTAAAAGGAACGAAGGGAAACAACGGCGGGTTTCTCATGGTCACCTGGGGCTGGGGCATCGCCGTCTTCGCCGGTGTGTTCATCGCAGCAAAATCCGGCGCCCACCTCAACCCGGCCGTCACGCTGGGCCTGATCCTCAACGGCAAGAAGGAATTCGTCCCCGGCATCCCGGTCGATTTCCTGTCAACCATCACCTATTTCGGCGGCGAACTGACCGGCGCCTTCCTGGGCGCCGTGGTCTGCTGGCTGGCGCACAAGCAGCACTTCGACGCGGAGCCCATGGCAACCAGCAAACTGGCGGTGTTCTCCACCGGCCCGGCCATCCGCTCCACCCCGTGGAACCTGATCACCGAAATCATCGGCACCTTCGTCCTGGTCTTCGTCATCCTGACCTTCGGCGGCACGCCCTCCGGACTCGGACCGCTGGCGGTGGCCCTGCTGGTGGTCGGCATCGGTGTTTCCCTCGGCGGCCCCACCGGCTACGCCATCAACCCGGCCCGTGACCTCGGACCACGCATCGCACACGCACTGCTCCCGATCAAGGGCAAGGGCAAGAGCGACTGGTCCTACTCGTGGATTCCCGTCGTCGGTCCCCTGGCCGGCGGAGGACTGGCCGGCCTCGCCGCCGCCGCCGCGCCCATTGTATTCACCGCCGCACCGTAACCGTCGCGCCACCCGAACACCGTCATTCACTAAGACAAGGAAGTCATGATGAAGCAGTATGTAATCGCAATCGATCAGGGCACGACCAGCAGCCGTGCCATCGTTTTTGACCACAACGGCAATATCGTCTCCAGCGGCCAGAAAGAACACGAACAAATCTTTCCCCAGGCCGGCTGGGTCGAACACGACCCCGTCGAAATCTGGGACAACATCCGCGAGGTCATCGGCTCAGCGCTGTCCAAGGCAAACCTGACCAGCCACGACATCGCCGCCGTGGGCATCACCAACCAGCGCGAGACCGCCGTCGTCTGGGACAAGACGACGGGGCGTCCGGTGTATAACGCCATCGTGTGGCAGGATACCCGCACCCAGGACATCGTGGATCAGCTGGCAAGGTACGGCGGTGTGGACCGTTTCAAGAAGCAGGTCGGGCTGCCGCTCGCCACGTACTTCTCCGGCACCAAGATCAAATGGATCCTGGACAACGTCCAGGATGCGCGGGCCAAGGCCGAAGCAGGGGACCTGCTCTTCGGCACCACCGACTCCTGGGTGATCTGGAACCTGACCGGCGGCAGCACCGACGGCGGCATTCACATCACCGACGTCACCAACGCGTCCCGGACCCTGTTCATGGACCTGGAAACACTGCAGTGGGACAACAGCATCCTTGAGGAGTTTGATGTGCCCAGGTCCATGATGCCCGAAATCAGGTCCTCTTCCGAGGTCTACGGCACCGTCCACCACTCCCAGCTGCTGCGCGGAGTTCCTGTGGCCGGAATCCTTGGGGACCAGCAGGCTGCCACCTTCGGCCAGGCCGCGTTCGGCAAGGGCGAAGCCAAAAATACCTATGGCACCGGGTGCTTCCTGATCTTCAACACGGGCGAAGAGATCGTTCATTCCAGCAACGGCCTGTTGACCACGCTCGGCTACAAGCTGGGCAATGCGAAGCCGCATTACGCGCTGGAAGGTTCCATTGCCGTCACCGGATCGCTGATCCAGTGGCTGCGGGACAACCTGGGCCTGATCGATTCCGCCCCGGAGGTTGAGGCCCTGGCCGCGTCGGTGCCGGACAACGGCGGCGCCTACTTCGTACCGGCATTCTCCGGCCTCTTCGCACCCTACTGGCGTCCGGATGCCAGGGGCGCCCTGGTCGGGCTGACCCGTTTTGTCACCAAGGCACACATCGCCCGGGCGGCGCTGGAAGCCACGGCGTTTCAGACCCGCGAGGTGCTGGAGGCCGTCAACGCGGACAGCGGGGTGTCACTGACCGAGCTGAAGGTCGACGGCGGCATGGTGGCCAACGAGGCCCTCATGCAGTTCCAGGCCGACATCCTCGGAGTCGCCGTGGTACGGCCCAGAATCGTTGAAACCACGGCGCTCGGCGCCGCCTACGCGGCTGGCCTGGCCATCGGCTTCTGGAAAGACCTCGGAGAGCTCACCGCCAACTGGGGCGAGGACAAGCGCTGGACTCCGAAAATGGACGACGCCGAGCGGTTCCGCCAGCTCCGGCTCTGGAAAAAGGCCGTCACCAAGTCCATGGACTGGGTAGACGAGGATGTGAAGTAGGGCCCAGATCCGCCGCACGCTGACCGCCACGCATCCCCCACTACCGTTCAAGAATGAGGTCGCTATGTCTGACGCTTCCAGATCAACCCGCTATTCAATCCTGTCCCCGGCACTGGCCGTGGGCGACGACGAACCCGACCGGAACCTGGCGCTGGAACTCGTCCGCGTGACCGAAGCGGCCGCCATTGCCGGTGGCCACTGGGTCGGATTCGGCGACAAAAACAAGGCCGACGGCGCTGCCGTGGACGCCATGCGTTCCCTGCTGTCCACCGTCCATTTCAACGGCGTCGTCGTCATCGGTGAAGGCGAAAAGGACGAAGCCCCCATGTTGTTCAACGGTGAGCACGTCGGTGATGGCACCGGCCCCGAGTGCGATGTCGCCGTGGACCCGATCGACGGAACCCGCCTGGCTGCCCTCGGCATCAACAACGCCCTCGCCGTCCTCGCCGTGGCCGAGCGCGGCACCATGTTCGACCCCTCCGCCGTCTTCTACATGGAGAAGCTGGTCACCGGGCCGGAAGCCGCGGACGTCGTGGACCTGCGGCTGCCGGTCAAGCAGAACCTGCACCTCATCGCCAAGGCCAAGGGCGTCAAGGTCAACCAGCTCAACGTTATGATCCTGGACCGCGACCGCCACCGCGGGCTGGTGGAGGAAATCCGCGAGGCCGGTGCCCGGACCAAGTTCATCCTGGATGGCGACGTCGCCGGCGCGATCGCGGCCGCGCGCTCCGGTACCGGGGTCGACGCCCTCATGGGAATCGGCGGAACGCCGGAAGGCATCGTGACAGCCTGCGCCATTAAGACGCTCGGCGGCGTGATCCAGGGCCGGCTGTGGCCGACTAACGATGACGAGAAGCAGAAGGCCATCGACGCCGGCCATGACCTGGACCGGGTCCTTTCCACCGACGACCTCGTCACCGGCGACAACTGCTACTTCGCGGCCACCGGTATCACCGACGGCGACCTCCTCCGCGGTGTCCGCTACGCCAAGGACAAGGTGCTGACCCAGTCGATCGTGATGCGGTCCAAATCAGGCACCGTCCGCTTCGTCGACGGCGAACACCAGGCCCACAAGTGGGAATCCTATTCCCGCCAGGGCTAAAGGCAGGCAACCTCGCTGCCGCCGAAGGACAGTTTGAAAGTGGGTGACCTCCACCCATCCATGATCAGGCTGTCCTTCGGAGCGGCTCCGCACTCCAGCGGCGATCACGGTCTTATCCTTCGCATCCATCATCAACATCCGTTTCACGACGGAGACCAGCACCGGTAGAAGACCGGGAATTCAATGACGACGAAGTCACCGGTCCCGTCGACGCCACATGACGACGGGGTGCGCCGCCCCCGCCGTCGGCTGCCGGTGCCATCCCGGACAGCAAAGTCCTCAACGAGGGCGGTGTGGCAGCTCAGGCCTTGTGAACGCAACCAACTGGCCCGTTGGTAACGGCGTGGCGCGAAGGTGATCAACATGAGCACTCTCGAAACTGCCCTCAATAACGCATCACCGAGCACCCTACGGATGCACCAGCACCTTCACCGCCGTCTCCTTGTGGTTGATCAGGGTGTCGAAGCCCTGCTCCACCAGGTCCTCCAGCGCGATCCGCCCCGTGATGAACGGCTTCAAATCCACCTTCCCCTCCTGCACCAGCTTGATCACGGCGGGGTGGTCCCGGACGTAGGCGATGGTGCCGCGCAGGTCGATCTCCTTGAGCACCAGCTTCTGCATGTCCACCGTGGCCGGCGCACCCCAGATGGACACGTTGACCACCACGCCTGCCGGACGGACGGCGTCGAGCATGGTGTCCAGCACCGCGTTCACGCCGGCGCATTCGAAGGCGACGTCCGCCCCTGTACCGCCGGTGAGTTCCAGCACCCGCGCCGGGACGTCCTCCTTGCTGGGGTCCAGCACATGGTCAGCCACGCCGCTGGAAACCGCCTTCTCCTTGCGGGCCAGCGTCAGCTCGCTGACGATCGTGGTCACCCCCATGCCCTTGAGGACGGCCGCGGTGAGCAGCCCGATCGGACCTGAACCGCCCACCAGCGCCACGTCGCCCGCCTTCACGCCGCTGCGCGCCACCGCATGGTGCGCCACGGACAGCGGCTCGATCAGGGCCGCCTCATCAAGCGGAATGTCCCCAATGGGATGCACCCAGCGGGCGTCCACCACGATCTTCTCGCTCAGGCCTCCCCCGCCACCGGAGAGCCCGATGAACCCCATCTTGCGGCACAGGTGGTAATTGCCCGCCTGGCAGGAATCGCATTCGTCGCAGACAAAATAGGGTTCGACGACGACGTTGTCCCCCTTCGCGAGGCCCGTCACCCCTTCGCCGACTTCAGACACCGTCCCGGAGAACTCGTGCCCCAACGTCACCGGAGCCTCCTCCCCTGAGAGCGGGTGAGCATGCCCCGGTGCGGGGACGAAGATGGGGCCCTCGAGGTACTCGTGCAGGTCGGTTCCGCAGATGCCGCACCAGGCGACGTCGATCTTGACGGTCCCGGCGCGGAGCTCCGGCTCGGGCACATCCTCGATCCGGATGTCTTTCCTGCCGTGAAAACGTGCTGCCTTCATGATTTCTCCTCAAACTAACGGGTTTCGACAAGCTCAACCAACGGCGGCCGGGTTTCGACAGGCTCAACCACCGGGGCCGGGTTCAGCGCGCGTGGTGCGTTGGCTGCAGTTCGTACACCGGCGTTTCCAGTCCTTCCATCCGGGCTTTGAGCTGCAGGGCCAGGTAGGCGGAGTAGTGCCGGCTCTGGTGCAGGTTGCCGCCGTGGATCCAGAGGTTGGGGACATTGGTGGGCTTCCACATGTTGCGCAGCTCCCCTTCCCAGGGGCCTGGGTCCTTCGGGGTGTCTGAGCCGTACCCCCAACATCTTCCTACTTTGTCCGCGATTTCGGGAGAGACCAGGTCCGCCAGCCAGCCGTTCATGGAGCCGTAGCCGGTGGCGTATACAATCAGGTCGGCCTCCAGCTCAGTGCCATCACCAAGGACTACGGCGTTGCCGGTGATCTTGGAAACCTCCCCCGAGCGAAGCTGCACCCGGCCGTCGATGATCAGCTGGGAGGCGCCGACGTCGATGTAGTAGCCGGAGCCGCGCCGCAGGTACTTCACGAACAGCCCGGACCCGTCCACGCCGAAGTCCAGATCGAACCCGGCGGCCTCCAGCTGGGAGTAGAACTCGGCATCCCGGGCAGCCATCGCCTGGTACACCGGCACCTGTGCCTCGGGCAGGATCCGCAGCGGCAGCGATGCGAACAGCAGGTCGGCCTTCTCCGTGGTCACCCCGGCCGCGAGCGCCTTCTCGGAGTACAGGTCCCCCAGCGCCAGGTCCATCAGCGACTCGCTCCGGGCGATGTGCGTGGAGGACCGCTGCACCATGGTGACGTCGGCGCCGTGCTCCCACAGGTCCGCGCAGATATCGTGCGCGGAATTGTTGGAGCCGATCACCACGGCCTTCTTCCCACTCCAGTCTCCACCGCCCGGGTGCTGCGAGGAATGGCGCTGCTCCCCCAGAAAGGAGCCCGCGCCGTCGAACGCGGGAATGTTCGGGTAGCCGGAGACGCCCAGGGCGAACACCAGCTGCTTGGGGCGCAGCGTCACAGGCACCCCATCACGAACCACGTTGACCACCCATTCCTGGGTGCCGTCGTCGAACTCGGCGCCCAGGCACTCGGTGCCGGCCCAGTAGTTCAGCTCCATGATCCGGGTGTAGTGCTCCAGCCAGTCGCCGATCTTGTCCTTGGCGGCGAAGACGGGCCAGTCGTCGGGGAACTTCAGGTAGGGCATGTGGTCGTACCAGACGGGGTCGTGCAGGTGCAGGGACTTGTAGCGGTTCCGCCAGGAGTCGCCCGGCTTCTGGTTCTTCTCGATGACGAGGGTGGGGACACCGAGGCGCCGCAGCCGCGCCGCGAGGCCGATGCCGCCCTGCCCGCCGCCGATGATGACCGTATAAGGCTGCTCGTCATAGCCGAGCCGAGCCTCGCGATCCTGCTTCTGTTCCAGCCAGGAGCGGCGGCCCTTGATGATCTCGTGCGCCACGCTCTTCTCGCGGCGGGTCCCCTTCTTCTCCTCGAAGCCCTTCAGCTCCTGCATGGTGGTGAGCAGCGTCCAGCATTTGCCGTTCCGCAGCCGGAGGTGGCCGTAGCCGCGGGCGGCGGCAGTTTCGAACGTGATCCAGGCTTCCACGCTGCCGTCGGCGCCGGTGGCGTCCTCGGACAGGGCCCACCCAGAAGGCTGCACGTGGTCCAGCGTGGCCTCGAGCATCTGCCGGATGTCCGCTTTGCCTTCCAGCGTTTTCAGGTTCCAGGTGAACGCCACGAAGTCGCGCCAGTAGCAGTCGTCCTCGAAAAGCTCCAGCGCGGCGTCCACGTCGCGCCGCTGCAGGGCGGTATCCAGTTCCGTCAGCCAGGCCTGCGCGGCTGCGGTGGGTGTTTCGGTCATGTCCACTCCTTTGTGTCTGATGGTCCGTGTGTCTGTTGGTCCCGGCGGCCCCGTCCCGCCGGAATCCCCTGCGATATACTGGGACGGGCGTGAGCTGCATCACCATTGCAACGCAGTGGGGGTAACAACCGCGTTACACGGGCACTGCCGGCAAGGACGCCGCCGGTGAGGAGGACACTGTTTTGGACTACGGCCTGAGGTTTTCGGACCCGGCGAAGTACTCGCGCGCCCTGCGCCGCGCCCACGAACTGGTCATCTCCGGCATCCCGCGCCCGGAGATCCCCACCAACCTGGCGGATTCGTGGCGCCGCTCCATGGCCCTGGGCATCAGCCCGGACCAGCACAGCCCGCGGCACCTGCACGACGTCTCCGACGTCCTGGAACTGCGGCGGGAGCACCGGCTGCAGCAGGTCATGCCGGCGCTCAACGACCTGCTGGCCGACGATTCAAGTTCCGGCCGGCACCTGCTGGTGCTCACCGACGCCCGCGGCGAGATCCTGTGGCGGGTGGGCAGCCCGGAAGTGCTGCGGCGCGCGGACCGGCTGGAGTTCTCCGAAGGGGCCGACTGGTCCGAGGCCGGGATCGGCACCAACGCCATCAGCGAGGCGCTGGCCACCGGCCGGCCGGTGCAGCTGTTCTCCGCCGAGCACCTGGTACGCACCCACCATGAGTGGGCCTGCACGGCGGCGCCCATCACAGACCCGGCCACGGGCCGGCTGCTGGGAGTACTCGACGTCTCCGGACCGCTGGACACCATCAGCGCTGACACACTGCGGATGGTGCGGTGCGCCGTCAGGGTGGCGGAGTCACTGTTGGGAACGCCCGACGGCGGGACGTCCCTGGGTGCCTCTGCGCCCGTTCGTGCGTCCCGGCAGGCCGTCCGCCGAACGGCTGCTGCGGTGGAGTCGCTGGAGCTTCTCGGGGACAAACCCGCCGCAGTGTTTGCTGACGGCAGCCGCGTGACCCTGACACTGCGCCGAGCGGAGATCCTGGCGCTGCTGGATTCACGCGCCCAGGGCTGGTCCGCCGAGGAACTGGCCTATGAGCTTTATGGCGATGCGGGCACACCGCAGGCCATCCGGACCGAGATGTTCCGGGTCCGGTCCATGCTGGGCGATGCCGTGGAGTCGAACCCTTACCGGTTCGTAGCGGGCCTAGCGGGCTGTTCGGACTCGGGGCGTGTGCTGCGGCTGCTGCGCGAGGGACAGGTGGCCGAGGCGCTGGCGGCGTACCGGGCTCCCCTGCTCAGCCGCACCGGGACCATGGCCGTCCAGCTGCTCCGGGACCAGTTGGACCTGGCCCTCCGATCGGCCGTGCGGTCCAGCGGCGACGTCGGGCTGCTTGTCCGCTGGCTGTCCACGGATATGGGCTCCGCGGATTTTGACGCCGTCGAGACTCTGGGACGGTTAGTGGGCCGCGGGGATGCGCGGTATCTGGCGTTTCTGGCGTCCTGCAAGGTGGAGCATGTCCGGCAAGTGGAGGTGGCGGCGGGTAGAGGAACGTCAGCCAGCTAGGTGCCGGGAATGAGATGCCTCAGGAGGATTGAGGTTCCCGCTCAAAAAACGCACCAGGCTGTCGAAGCACCGAGGATCCGCTCCAAACTTCAAAGCGACGCATTCTATCGACCGTGGGCCAACCAGCACACCTTTCACTGGCGACGGTTGCCCGTAGCAAGCTCTCAAATTCGCGGAAATTGGGGTCCTCTGGTTGCTCCGATTGCTGATGGGTGAGCGCCAGAACTCGCGCTCCGAGGTCAACCAGCTCGTGTCCGTTAGCGAACCTTCGCCCCTTGCAGTAAGCGCAATCGGCTTTGTCGTGCAAACGACAGGGTTTCGAGGCATTAATACTCGACTCTTGGCGAATCCTATGAGTTTGCTCTTCCGACCACCCCATCAGCTCCTGGAACTCGACAAGAACGACGTCGAACGGCGCCGTTTCCAACGCCTGACAATAGCCATTCAAGTTCTTTATGTCGCGAACACCCATCTTTCGACGCCTTCCAGTCCGCTCATCGTGAAGCCGTGTAGGAAGTGCAATTCGGTTCGCAAGATCACGGATCATGCCAACGATGGTGGCCATTTCAAGGACGAACGAATGACAAGCCCGCGCCGCCGTGCGGAAGGATAGTAACGATCCGTCCTGCTCCGCAAATTTTCTAACAAGCAGCTCTTCGAAACCTCGGAGCCGAAAAAAGAGATCAGATTCCAAATCACGATGCTCACTCACTATCAGACCTTTATCTGCCAGCAGGTGACCGTTATCCTCACCATCGCAGTCAACCAGAAAAAGCGCGCGGCGTCTTTCTTGTTCATTCAGATAATTGCGGGCACCTACGCAATTTGCTTTCCCCATTCCTTTTTGGAGATGGACGGCATCCGCAAGAATCCCAGATAACGCGCTGGTATCAGCATGACTCTCAGCAACAATGACGGAATGATCTGATGGTATCGTCTGCAGAACCATACGGATCTTCTGCCCTAGTTGGCGACCGTTGAATTGCAAACTCGTCATATAGCATCAGCCATCGGAAATTCACATTCTGGCAGTTGAGCAATCAATGACGGCGCATGCGAAGCCATTAGAAACTTAAGACTTCTCCCCTTGCCCAAACTAATGAAATCCGACAACAAGTAGTCCTGCCATGCTACGTGCAGTGATATTTCTGGTTCATCAATAATAACCAACGAGTTTCTACGGCGACCAAAAATTAAGTCGAATGCGAGGATAACCAAATGCTGCTCGCCGGAACTCAATTGATCAGGTCGAATCTGGTATCCGTAGGCAGTCTCAAACATCATGCCCCTACGGCCACCGAGATGGACATGCTTGTCGCTCAGCCGGCGGTCAAGAAACGCCTTAAAGGCGCTGAGTTGCGTTTGTATTTCGCTTAGTTGGTCCAGGCGCTCCAGCGTCGACTGGAGTATGGCCGCCACTACCTGCCGAACAGCAGAAGTGTCACTAGCATCCGTCAGGAAGAGATCATCCTCTTGCTCTTGAGTCTCCAGCAAGCCGACAGTTCTTAAGCCACGGCTTCTTTCTCTTACTTCGCTCGCGAGACTAAGCACCTCACTTTGAGTTGGACCATGCCCCGACCTCATGGCCTCAACAACCCTTCGCGATAACCTCAGATCAAGACGTTCTGTACCTCGTCCGTACCGTGCCTGGGCTTGCGAAAGAATGGCCCCTATGTGATGGGCCGCCGCCATAATTGCACGTTCGTCGGAGGCCCCGCGCGTCCCCATGACACCAGCGTCAGGCAGGTCTAAGGCTTCCTGAAGGCGTCTGTCGCTAATGAACTCAACTGGAAAAAACTTGGAAAACTCGTTCAACCAGCCAGGAAGCTCTGGCTTCACCGCGCTAGAGTCCAGGTCTGCCAACGCTGTTCGACCTAGCCGATAATCGGCATATGACCTAGCGCTCCTTGGTCCCCGCTCTGTCAGGCGCATAAGCGCTCGCTCGGGGTCGTAATCGCTGTCTGCGAGTAGTTCCCTAACGCTGACCGGTAAATTTTGCAGGCCCTCACTCAGCCTGAGATCGTGAGAGCGTCCCCGCCACGTGATTATCGCGTGATTTGCCTCGTCATTTTTTTCTACAACAAACTCATCCCCGGAATCGAAGATAAGCTGCAAACTCAGAAAACGGAAAGAAAGCAATTGAAATGTATCAAGTTTCCCGGCCGCATATATGAGGCGTAGCACGGTTGACTTGCCGCTGCCATTTGGCCCAGTAAGTACCGTGGGGTGATCGGCGCCCAGCACAATCCTCAGATCGCGCTGACCGAACAAGCCCCTGATCCTGACTTCACGCAACTGGCCGGTAGCTTGCATACTAAATCATTTCCATCGTTAGCAGTTTGACCTTTTCGCTGTCATGAATCAAAAAACTCACCTCTCGGAGACACTTGATGTGCGTCTGAAGCTCCGACCCAACCCTAGCGCCCGTTACGACGTGCGAGCGTCAGCAGGCGTAATCCCAGGCGAGTCCCCACCTTTGGTTTTTACGCGCCTGTTTGGCCCCTGGTCGGTGGCTGGCGCAGGGAAGACCTCCGCTTCAACTCTTGGGCTCCATGGAACAAACCTCGGGGCCGCCACCATACAATGCATAGCAAGTACGTGCGTGATCGATGAACGCTGCACGGCAATGGGGACGATGCCAGCGGCAAGTCAAGTAGCCACTCCCCGCTGCCCGCAGCAAGGAAAGTGGGAGCAGTGGCCGGTAACAACAACGCCAACCTGGTGTGGAGCATCGCGAATATTCTGCGGGGCACCTACAAACCGGCACAGTACGGCTCGGTGATCCTCCCGTTCACCATCCTCCGCCGCCTGGACTGTGTTCTCGAAAAGACCAAGGATGCCGTCCTGAACGAGTCAGAGGCGAAGAAGGACCTGAACATCCCGCTGGACACCTTCCTGCAGAAGGCCTCGGGCCACAGCTTCTTCAACACTTCCAAATTCAACTTCGCCAAGCTCCTCGATGACCCCACCAACATCAAGGCAAACATCCTCAACTACGTCCAGGGCTTCTCGGAGAACACGCGGGACATCTTCGAGCGCTTCGAGTTCTACAAGACGCTCGAGAAGCTGGACAGCTCGGACCTGCTTTACCACGTCACCAAGGACTTCGCCGCGATCGACCTCCACCCAGAGGCCATTAGCAACATCGAGATGGGACTCATGTTCGAGGAGCTCATCCGCCGCTTCGCCGAAGCCTCCAACGAGACCGCCGGCGAGCACTTCACCCCGCGCGAGGTCATCCAGCTCATGGTCCAGCTGCTGCTGAACTACGACGACGACGTGCTCACCAAAGAGGGCATTGTCCGGTCCATCTACGACCCCACCGCCGGAACGGGCGGCATGCTCACCGTTGCGCAGGAACACCTACACGCGCTGAACCCGAGTGCATCCCTCGTTGCCTATGGTCAGGAAATCAACGACGAGTCCTACGCCATCTGCAAGTCCGACCTGCTAATCAAGGGCCAGGATATCTCCAAGATCTCCGTCGGGGACACCCTCGCCTTCGACCAGAACATCGGACAGCAGTTCGACTTCATGCTCTCCAACCCGCCCTTTGGCGTCGAGTGGAAGAAGATCCAGCCGCAGATCCAGAAGGAACACGAACTCCACGGCTTCGACGGCCGCTTCGGCCCGGGCCTCCCCCGGGTCAGCGACGGCTCGCTGCTATTCCTGCTCCACCTGGTCCGCAAGATGCGCCCGGCGCACGACGGCGGCTCCCGCATCGGCATCGTTCTCAACGGCTCACCGCTGTTCACCGGCGGCGCCGGCTCGGGCGAATCCGAGATCCGCAAGTACCTGATCGAGAACGACCTCGTGGAGGCCATCATCGCCCTGCCCACGGACATGTTCTACAACACCGGCATCGCTACCTACGTCTGGGTCCTCTCTAACAGCAAGAAGCAAAAGCACCCGGAGCGCGTCGGCAAGATCCAGCTCATCAACGGCGTCGACTTCTTCCAGAAGATGCGCAAGAGCCTCGGCTCCAAGCGCAAGGAACTCGGCCCAAAGGACATCGCGAGTATCGTCCAGCTCTACGGATCCTTCGAGGAGGACGGCGAGACCTCCAAGATCTTCAACAACCAGGACTTTGGCTACTCCACCATCACCGTCGAGCGCCCGCTCAAGCTGAACTTCGCCTTCACGCCTGCGCGGATCGACACCACATTGGCGCAGAGGCCTGTTGAGAAGCTGTCCGACGACGACCGGCAGCTTCTGGAGAAGGCCCTCCGCTCGCGCGTGGTCGAACCCTCCAAGGTGTACAAGGACCGCGAAGCTTTCCTCCGCGTCATGAAGCCCGCCCTCGCTGAGGTTGGCCTGAAACCGGGGGCTCCGGTGCTAAAGGCCGTTATAACTGGTCTCTCCGAACGCGACGAAAATGCCGACATCTGCAGGGGACCCAAGGGGACCCCCGAAGCCGATGCCGACCTCCGGGACACCGAAAACGTGCCCCTTGGTGAAGACATCCGAAAGTACTTCGCACGCGAAGTCCTCCCCCACGTCCCCGACGCCTGGATCGATGAGTCAAAGACCAAGGTTGGCTACGAGATCCCCTTCACGAAACACTTTTACAAGTACCTCGCGCCGAGATCGCTGGCTGAGATCGACGCTGACCTCAACCAGCTCATAGCTGAGATCACCACGCTCCTTGCCAAGGTGGAGAAGTGACCGAAATTTGGGAGGACACTCCTCTGCGATATCTTGTGGACCGGGTCGAGTCCGGGACAAGCGTGAATGCAGCAGACGTTGCGGCAGCTGAAAACGAACTTGGCGTACTCAAAACCAGCTGCGTGTCGCGGGGACTATTTGATCCCACTGAGAATAAACGCGTTAACGATGACGAGCGTGGCCGAGTGACCTGTCAGGTCCGCCCGGGCCGACTGATCGTAAGCCGGATGAACACCCCGTCACTCGTGGGGTCAGCCGGTTTCACCCATACAGCCCCTCCGAATCTCTACCTGCCGGATCGCCTATGGCAGATTTCAACGCGGAAGGCCGATGCTAAGTTTCTGTACTGGTGGATGCAGTCGAAAGAATACAAAGATCAGGTAAGACTGATTTGTGTAGGCACGAGCAGCAGTATGCAGAACCTCAGCCAGGACGATTTCCGGAGCTTCGTAGTCCCCACCCCGCCGATCAGTCTGCAGCGGACCGTCGCCCTGTTCCTGGATCGCGAAACTGCCCAGATCGACGAACTTGTCGACAAGCAAGTGCGGCTCATCGAGCTACTCGCCGAGAAGCGCCAGGCTGTCATCACACACGCTGTCACCAAAGGCCTCGACTCCTTGGCCACAACCAAAGATACCGACCTGGGTTGGGCGGGGATTGTAAACAGTGATTGGCCGGTAATGCCTCTCAAGCGGGCGGGGCGCGTATCGCTCGGCAAGATGCTCCAGCCGGAGCAAAAAGATGCTACGGACCGCAGGCTCCCGTACCTCAGGGCGGCCAATATTCAGCCACATGGGTTGGCTGTCGAAGACCGCCAACTGATGTGGTTCACCAAAGCCGAGCAGACGCACCTTTCTTTGAGGCGCGGAGACGTCGTTGTTGTCGAGGGCGGGGCGGGTTTCGGCCGAAGCGACGTCTTGTCAACGGATCTTGTTGGGTGGGCTTACCAAAACTCGATCAACCGTGTACGTCCAAATTTCGGGTTTGATGGTCGATTCATTAACTACGTGCTGCGGGCTATCAACGCCACAGAATTTAATGATGTGGTTTGCAACAAAGCAACTATTCCTCATCTAACGGCAGAGAAGTTGGAAAGACAGCTCCTTGCCGCCCCATCACAGTCGGAGCAGGAAAGAATCGCAGATTTTCTCGATCGTGAAACAGAAAAAATAGAAGCGCTCTCATCCAAGGCGCGGGACGTCATCAAACTTCTACACGAGCGTCGTTCCGCTCTCATCTCCGCCGCCGTCACTGGAAAAATCGATGTAACTACCGAAGGAGCGACGGCATGAGTACGGTGTTCAAGCCTGTCGGCTGGAAAGTCCAAGGCCTTGTCGATTCCGTCGAATCCGGAGTTGTCCAACTGCCTGACCTTCAGCGACCATTCGTATGGCCGAAATCTAAGATCCGCGATCTGCTCGACTCCATGTACCGCGGGTACCCTGTCGGCGAGCTGATGTTCTGGAATGTCTCGCAGGAAGAGTCGTCGCGAACGATTTCTGGTGCCACCGGACGGGTCGGTGCGCATCAGATCATTGACGGACAGCAGCGGCTCACCAGCCTGTACGCGGTTTTCAAGGGTGCGGCGGTCCGGGATGCGGAATACAACTCAAAGACGATGACCATTGCTTTCAACCCCATAAACGAAAAATTTGAGGTTGCCAACACTGCCATCGAGAAATCTGCGGATTGGATCGGCAACGTATCGGAGTTCTTCGGCAACCCGTTCAAGGTCCGGCGATCCTTCAAGAAAGGATATGAGGAAGCCCGCGGCGAGCTGACCGAGGAGATGGAGGAGCTCATAGAGGAGCGGCTCGCTCGCCTTGATAGCCTGCGCAATTATGAGTTCACAGTCGTTGAGATCCAGCCGGACGCTGACAAGAAGGTCGTCGCTGACATCTTCGTCCGGATCAACTCCGAGGGGGTGAGCCTCAAGGCGTCGGACTTCATCCTGACGTGGCTCAGTGTTTTCTGGCCGGAAGGACGCGAACGTCTTGAAGGCTTCGCTCGAGATTCTCGGCTAACTCCCCAGCGAGCCGGCGAGATCGCGGGCCGCACCGTGTCCTGGACGCCCATCAATAACTACCTTGCCGTTGACGCCGGTCAACTGGTGCGAGTCTTGGTCGCCGTAGGGCAGAACCGGGCTAAGCTTGGCGACGCGTACAACGCTCTCCAGGCGAAGGACCGCAGTACTGGCTTCGTCGTGCCTGAGCGGCAAGAGGCCGAGCTGGCAAAGCTTCAGGCAGCGCTGCCTGTCGTGCTCAAGGATCTGCACTGGACCGAATTCATCCGATGCCTCGCCGTGGCCGGCTTCAAATCGCGAAAAATGGTTACGTCGGACATGAACATCCTGTCTAGCTATGCACTCTGGATCCTGGGGCGAACACGCTTCGGCGT
This sequence comes from Pseudarthrobacter lactosi, assembly GCF_055412785.1. NCBI lineage: Bacteria > Bacillati > Actinomycetota > Actinomycetes > Micrococcales > Micrococcaceae > Pseudarthrobacter > Pseudarthrobacter lactosi. Next base: position 263,004 of record NZ_JBVAYS010000002.1, on the reverse strand, counting down.
CGACGTGACTACCCTGCGGAACCTCATGGCCCGCTGGCTTTTCATGTCCCAGCTGTCCGGACGCTACACCGGAAGCGCGGAAACCCAACTCCAGAAGGATCTAGACCGTTTGACGGCCATCGATGGCAGCGATTCGAGCAGCTTTGTCTCGACAATCGAGACGGTCATTTCTGCTGAGCTATCGGACGATTTCTGGACCCTTCGCATGCCGGATTCGCTGGTGACATCGTCATCCGCCTTGTCACCGGCGTACCAGACTTACCTCGCCGCGCTGAATATTCTCGACGCGGACATGTTCATGCTGAGGAACAAAGTCCAACAGTGGATGGACCCCTCCTTGCCGGCGACCAAGGGAACGGAAGGCCATCATCTGAACCCTCGAAAATACCTGGAGAACGTTGTCGGCATCAAAGACCTCAAGAAGATCAACCAGGTTGCCAACTTCGCGCCGACGGACTGGAGCACCAATATCCTGATCTCCGACCGCCAGCCTGCCGAGTATTGGCCAGCTCTGGTGGCCGCACGCGGGTTCAGCGGGGACGCGCTGCGGCAGCAGATGTTCTGGCACGCTCTCCCTGAGGACTGGGAAACGATGGGCTACGAGGAGTTCCTCCAGGAGCGGCGAATCCTCATGGCCCAGGTCACGAGGGCAGGCTACGAGCAGCTCAAGTCCGGACAGTCGGTAGCGTCCCCGACGATAACGGTGATGGCACAGCCGGCTACCCATCTTGAAACCGACGTGGCGGACCTCGTCGAAGCGGGCATCCTCTCACCCGGTGATTTCCTCAGCCCTGCCGATGACTCCATCAGGATTCGGGCCGAGGTCACTGCAGACGGAGTGGTTGTCATTGACGGTCATGAGTTTTCCACCCTGGACGCCGCCGCGCATTACGCCGGCGCGGACAACGTTCCCGGGGCGGAGTATTGGCAGATGGAGAACGAGGAGGGCGAGCAAGTCGCCATCCAAGGCCTGATGAGTCCGGTTTCGCCATGAACACTTCACCGATCCAAGGCGCCACATACTACTTCCGCCACCGCAGTTGCGATCTAGAAGGGCGCCTCGTAGGTGAACAGATGCTGGTCATCGCAGGTTCATCCGCTCGTGCTGACTCTAGGCCCGGGGCGCCCGAGACAATCCTGAGTCGCCGAACCAGACTCGTGTCGGGCGGAGCTGCCGAAGTCGACGGGGAACGGTTCGTCCTAAAGCAGGATTACCTCTTCGCTGGACCGGGACAGGCCGTGGACCTGATTAACGGCGGTCATGTTCGGGAATCACTGAAACTGTGGCGGGACGCAAACGGAACATCACTGCACGACCTTCAGACCATCGAGTAGGGGACTCATTTTGGCGCAGCACAATGAAGTGACATTCGAGGAAGAGATCTGCCAAGCGCTCTCGGCAGAGGGCTGGACCTTTGAGCCGCACCGGAAGGCCGGGGATCTGTACGACGCCACCCGTGCCCTCGTCCCCGAGGATGTCTTCGCCTGGCTGGCGGACACCCAGCCGGAGCAGCTAGCCAAAGTCCTGAAGCCGAGGGACTCCCCCGCAGAGCACGAGGTCGCCAAAAGGCTACTGCTGGACCGGCTCTGCAAGGTCCTGGACAAGCCAGCGGCCAAGGAAGCGGGCATGCTGTCCGTGCTGCGCACCGGGTTCAAGGACGTCGCAGCCAAGTTTGAGATGTGCCAGTTCAAGCCGGCCATGGGCCTGAACCCCGAAACGCTGGAACGCTACGGGAAGGTCCGCCTGCGCGTGATCCGCCAGGTCCACTACTCCACGGTCGACACCAAGAAGAGCATCGACCTGGTCCTATTCGTCAACGGCCTGCCGGTGGCGACCATCGAGCTCAAGACCGACTTCACGCAGAACATCAATGACGCTGTCGAGCAGTACCGCAAAGACCGGCTGCCCCGCAACGGCAAGAACAAGGACGAGCCGCTGCTGTCCTTCGGCCGCCGCGCCCTGGTGCACTTTGCCGTCAGCAATGACGAGATCCAGATGACCACCGAGCTCAAGGGCAAGGACACCTACTTCCTGCCCTTCAACCTCGGCGACAACGGCCGCGCCGGCAACCCGGTCAACCCCAAGGGGTCGGCCACCAGCTACCTCTGGGAACAGGTCCTGCAGCGCGACTCCTGGCTGAACATCATCGGCAAGTTCCTGCACCTGCAGATCAGCGACAAGACGAACCCTGTGACGGGCGAGCGTGAGGTCCGCAAGTCCCTGTTGTTCCCCCGCTACCACCAGTGGGACGTGGTCAACCGGCTCATCGAGACCGCCCGCGCCGAGGGTCCGGGCCACCGCTACCTGGTCCAGCACTCTGCCGGCTCCGGCAAGACCAACTCCATCGCATGGACCGCGCACCAGCTCAGCTCCCTACACGGTGCCGGCAACGAAAAGATCTTCGACTCCGTCATTGTCGTGACCGACCGGACCGTGCTGGATGCCCAGTTGCAGGACGCGATCTACCAGATCGAGCACAAGTCCGGCGTCGTGGTTCCCATCCGCGGCAATGCCGGCTCCAAGTCCGCCGAACTCACCGCGGCTCTTGTTGCCCGCACCCCGATCATCATCGTCACGATCCAGACCTTCCCCTTCGCCCTGAAGGCCATCGCCGAATCCCAGGCCCTGAAAGGACGGAACTTCGCCATCATCGCTGACGAGGCCCACTCCTCACAGACCGGGTCCACGGCGAACAAGCTGAAGAAGGTCCTCTCCGCCGAGGAACTGGCGGATATCAACGACGGCGGCGAGTTCGACGTCGAAAGCTACCTGGCGGCCGAGATGGCCGAACGGGCGGATGCCAAGAACATCAGCTACTTCGCCTTCACGGCCACGCCCAAGGCCAAGACCCTGGAGCTGTTCGGCCGCACGGGTCCGGACGGGCTGCCGCAGCCGTTCCACCTGTACTCCATGCAGCAGGCCATCGAGGAGCGCTTCATCCTGGACGTGCTGCAGAACTACACCAGCTACAAGGTGGCCTACCGGCTCACCCACGGGGGCCGGGATTACGACTCGGACGACACGCAGGTGGAGAAGTCCGAGGCGCTGAAGTCGCTAATGAACTGGGTGAAGCTGCACCCATACAACATCAGCCAGAAGGTCCAGGTGATCGTGGAGCACTTCCGCGCGAACGTCGCCTGGCGCCTCGACGGCAAGGCCAAGGCAATGGTGGTCACCGGCTCTCGCAAGGAAGCGGTCCGGTACAAGCTCGCGATCGACAAGTACATCCACGACGCCGGCTACTCCGGCCTGGGCACCATGGTCGCCTTCTCCGGCGAAGTGAACGACGACGAGTCCGGACCCGAGGCCTTCACCGAGGTCAATATGAATCCCCGGCTGAAAGGCCGGACGATTCCGGAAGCATTCTCCACGGACGAGTACAAGATCATGCTGGTGGCCAACAAGTTCCAGACCGGATTCGACCAGCCCCTGCTCGTCGCCATGTACGTGGACAAGAAGCTCTCCGGCGTCTCGGCAGTGCAGACGCTGTCCCGGCTGAACCGCACCGCAGTGGGCAAGGACCAGACCTTCGTGCTGGACTTCGTCAACGATCCGGACGAGATCCTGACAGCTTTCCAGCCATACTTCCGCGAGGCCGCACTGGAAAGCGTCTCCGATCCGAACGTGGTGCACGACCTCCAGACCAAGCTCGACGCCGCGCAAATCTACCTCGAGTCCGAGGTGGACGGTCTGGTCAAGTCCTATGTCCTGGAGGCAGGCAACAACGCGCTCTCTGGTTGGGTGGCGCCGGCCAAGTCTCGCTTCAATACCCGGTACAACGCCGCGGTTGCTGGGGGCGCCAAGACTGCCCAGGACGAGCTGGACCTGTTCCGGAAGGACCTCGGCTCGTTTGTCCGCGCCTACGACTTCCTCTCCCAGATCGTCGACTTCGCCGACACGGACCTGGAGAAGCGCTCGATCTACTACAAGCACCTCCTGCCGGTTCTCCGCGTGAACGACGCGAAGGTGGCGCTGGACCTCTCGGGAGTGGTGCTGGCGAAGTACGCGCTCAAGGACAAAGGTCAGGCCCAGCTGCAGCTCTCGGGTGAGGATGCGCTGCTGAAGCCACCCACCGACATCGGCACCGGGCAAGCAAAGGACCCTGTCCTAGCGACGTGGGAGGAGGTCATCCAGCAGGCCAACCTGCCGTTTGAGGGCGAGGAGCTCGACGCGGTGGCACACTTCGTGGAGGGCGTGCGGCGTGAGTTGGTGAAAAACGAGACGCTCCAGAAGCAGGCGCAGAACAACTCCCGGAGTCACTTCGGCAGCAGTCCGCACCTGGCGGCAGCCGTCACCGATGCAGTCTCGAATTCGATGGACAGCCACTACAACCTGAGCCTCCAGGCGCTGGGAGACAAGACAAAAATGCATGCCCTGCTCAAGGTGTTGAGTGAGCTGGTTTACGAGGAGTTGCAGCTATGAGCGTCCGAGAAGACTGAATGCTGGAGCCGACCCGCTTAAGCCGATTGTTTCAGGCGATTCGTTTCCGGCCGGTCCTGATGGGAGCGAATCACACACTTATGGGACGAGATTACTGGTCCCAAAAGCATCGTGGGCTAAGTGCTATGACGCCCGCCAGAGAAATGTCACGGTACGATGGATAAAATTTAGAGTGAGGGTGGACAAGTGGCTGATGACTCAACGGACAACGTTGAACTAGTCGTAGAATCGGATGACGAATTCGAAGACTCCTATTCGGATCCCGGTTCACTGAAGTCGCAAGATGTATTGGGAACGGTCATATATCCTCTAGATTGGACTGTTGGAACTATTGTCGATCAGATCGATGCGGATCCCGATGATCCTGAGTCGACAGGAATCCTAGTAACCGATCCTCCTTTTCAGAGACGCACAGCTTGGAATGACGCCCGGCAAAGTCTTTTCATCGAATCACTCATGCTTGGCCTCCCGATCCCTCCGCTAGTGCTGGCGGAAAGCGTAACGAATCCTGGGCAGTTCTATGTGTTGGATGGGAAGCAGCGTCTAACGGCTCTTCGTCGCTTTCTGTTAGATGATAGACCACTCAAGCTTTCGGGCCTCGAATTACTTGAAACTGAGATCAAAGGGCTCACATACTCCGAAATTAGATCCAGTTCGACCTTGAAGAAATATGCACAGGCCCTCTATTCACAGCCAATACGGACAATAGTAGTAAGAAATTGGAGGACACCAGCTCTCCTGCATCTGATATTTTCTCGGCTCAATAAGGCCGCTGTCCCCTTGGCATCCCATGAGCTACGGCAGTCCCTTTATCCTGGGAAATTTACCAATTTTGTCAACCGTGAGAGTGCCCGGCCTTCTGGAGTTCTCCGAGCTCGTCGCCTCACTGAGCCAGATTTTCGGCTTCGCGATGCTGAAACTCTTCTTCGTTACATAGGAATCCGGACAAACCGGGCAAATTACGGTGGGGATCTGAGACAATTTTTGGACCGAGTACTCAAAGGGGGAAACGATCATTTTGATGATATCGAGAATGAGTTAGCTGCCATGGCTGACGACTTAGACCTTGCAGTGGGCACGACATTTGACATATTTGATAAGGTCGCGTTCCTTCGATATGATTCGGCGCGATTGAAATACATGCCGAGGTTTAACATGGCAGTCTTCGATGCAATGACTTGGTACTTTTCAGATCCAGCGATCGCGAACCTTGCTGTGAAGCGAAGGAATGATGTACGGCTTGCTTTTGAGCAGCTTTGTCGTGACAATGGCGATTTCGCGTCATATCTGACTTCCACGACCAAGACGCCTGGGGCCCTAAATGGCAGGATTGAGCTATGGGGCGCCGCTTTATCTGATGCCCTAGGCGTAGATATAGCCTTCGGGCAAACCGAGAAGTCTTTCCTACCAATAGCCGCAAAGCGCCAAGCTGTTCGCAAATAGTCATGATCGAGTTAGATGCACATTTAAAGCCTCCGAGGCACCGTTCGCGCCGATTCCAGCAGCTACGTGGCCGGCTCGATTCTATCGCCAAGGGCTTGAATCTATTGCCCGTACCGGTGACGCAGGAGGATGTTGATAGGATTCACTCCTTTAGGCTTCTCGCTCATGCTGAAATACAGGCATACCTTGAGGAGATAGCCGAAACTATCCTTGCAGTATCGGAGGAGACGCTGCAGCGGCACGAATTGACTCACGCCGCTCACCATTTAATAGTTTTTGAAGCAGTTCTGAAACTTTCTCAGAAGAGAAATGCAAGTCAGGCCAGCTATCCCCTATTTTCCCGGTCGTCGGCCATCCAGCTTTCCACAAGTGCGTTCACAGCCGCGGTCCGTAATCACCGAGGCCGAATTAAGTCCAATAATGGAGTTAAAGCCGCCGATCTCCGCACTCTGCTCGGGCCCCTCGGTTACAGGGACAGCTGGTTTTTGCCTGGTTTTCTAGATCAGATGGACCTTTTTGGAGTCCGAAGGGGCGAGGTTGCTCATAGGTCTGGTGTCATTGGTGCTGCTGTACTGCCGACCGGCTCGGCTGAAATGACATTGATAAATGCAGTGATGCCTGGTCTCAAGGATCTCGACAGATATAGTTCAAGACTTCTAATGCCAATCTAGATAGCGTGCCTTGGTTCTCCGCAGGAGACCCTACTGCGCCACAGCAGCAGCTGTCGCGTAGACATCAGCAGGCATCGGCCGGTGCAGTTTCCAGGTGATCGCAATGGGCTTCTCTCCGCTGTGCTGCACGTAGTCCACCTGTCCGAGACACTTGTATGGAACAGTTAGACCTGTCTCGTCCTCAGACGTATCGCGCGTAAAGAGCAGAATCTGCGAACCGTGTCCTGCACGGTCCAGATAGCGACTTCCAGTCGGGCTGCCCGATGACGTTGCGTTCTGCGATTCCCAGTGGAACAGCTCCGGGCTGATGGCGTAGTCCTTGTACATGGTTGTCGCCGAGTGCTTCCTGTCGTCCTTGTTCAATGTTACGAAGAAGGCATCGGTGGACGTCACCGGACACCAGGCTACGCCTTCGCGGTGCTGCACGTTCTTTCGAAGCTCCAACGACCCATACTGGAGCGCCGCCAGGATTTCCTCCCGCCGATAAGTCGCATGGGAAAGCAGCGGCACGTGTTGCAGCCCCGATCCGAGACCCTTCGCAGCATGCTTAGACGCGGCCACCCCAAGTTTCACGAGCTGCCGAATCTCGCTGCACACAAACTGGTAGCCGCGCAGGTAGTCCAGGCCGGCGTCGTACGTCTGAAAACCGCCGCCATCGTCCCACAAGGTGTAGAACAGCATGCGGGCGAATGTTTGCTCACGCATTCCAAGCTCCGCGTAGCGGGGTGTATCGGGGCGGACCAGCCTAGAGTAGGCCTCGGCACGTTCAGGATCGTCCACATGGATGAGCGCAGCCATGCGGCCCAAGAGCTTCTTCTCATCGGCATCCGAGAGCTCCTGGATCCTCCCGCTGAGGGCTGCCTCCAACGCCGAGAACCCTTCGATCAGACCCGCCTGTCGAAGGTAACCGGTCCAGGAATCCCTGGTCGAACGGTAGATCGACTTCACGTCGTTCCCGGACCGCTCCAGGTAGGCCTCTAGCTCGGTCTCCGCATACGAAGCAATGTCTCTGACGAGTTGAGCCCGGTTGAATCGGAGCTGTGCCTTGATGTTGTCCAGCACCACCTTCTGCGCCACCCGGTCAAGCACGATCTGGGAGCCCGACGGCAAGTACGGGAACTCGTCCTCGACAGCCTTCTTCAGCTCCATGCGCCCGTAGCCGGTCAGCGCCCGGTACCGAAGATCGAAGCGGAATTCACGGTGCTGCTGGCCGATGAAGTCCATAACCGTCAGGACCGCCTTGCCCTCGGCTCGTCGCAGCCCGCGCCCCAGCTGCTGAAGGAAGATCGTGGCACTCTGCGTAGGACGGAGCAGCAGGATGGTGTCCACCTGTGGGAGGTCCAGGCCTTCGTTGAAAAGGTCGACGGCGAAGATGCAGTTAATCTCCCGCCGGCGGAGGCGCTCCAGCGCGGCTGCGCGGTCAGCGTCGTTGGTGCTGCTCTCGACAGCGACGGAGGTAATGCCGGCGCGGTTGAACACCTCGGCCATATAGTGGGCGTGCTGAACCGAGACGCAGAAGCCGATGGCACGCATCTCGTCAGTGCTGGTGACCTTGTCACGGAGTTCGCGGATCACCTTGGCAGCGCGGGCGTCGTTGCCGGTGTAGAGGTTGCTGAGTTGCGTGGTGTCGTAGTTGCCGCGCTTCCATTCCAGCTGGCTCAGGTCAACGTCGTCCGAGACGCCGAAGTAGTGGAAAGGCACCAGCAGGTCAGCGTCCAGGGCGTCCCAAAGCCTGAGCTCACTGGCGGTGCGCCCGTTGAAGAACTGCTTGGCGACGTCGACCCCGTCGCCGCGCTCCGGCGTCGCAGTGAGTCCGAGAAGTTGCTGCGGCTTCAGGTGTTCCATCAGACGCCGGTAGGTTGGCGCCATAGCGTGGTGGAATTCATCTATGACGACGACGTCGAAGAAGTCCGGTTCCAGCTGTTCGATGCCTAGTGAGGACAGCGACTGGACGGAGGCGAAGATATGCTTCCACGCCTTCGGCTTGTGGTCCCCCACATAGAGTTCGCCGAAAGCACCGTCCTGCATGACGTCACGATAGGCACGCATCGCTTGCTTGAGGATTTCCTGCCGGTGCGCGACAAAGAGTAGCTTCAGATCGCGGCCAGCGGCTTCGCAGAGGCGCTTGTAGTCCAGGGCCGCGATGACGGTCTTCCCGGTTCCGGTGGCCGCGACCAGGAGATTGTGGTTGAAGCCCTTGAGGCGCTCCGCTTCAAGCTCTTCTAGCATCTCCTCCTGGTGGAGGTACGGCTGTACTTCGAGGCCGGTGGCTGCGTCCGGTGCTGCGGTGCGCCGGCCGCCGTTGCGTTCGAGTGCGGCCTCCAGCTTTTCGCCGTCTCGTTCCGGGTCGTAGCTTTGGAAGGCGCGCTGCTCCCAGTAGCTGTCGAAGGTGACCTCGAACTTCTGCAGCAGCGTGGGCGTGCCGACTGAGCTGAGCCTGACGTTCCATTCCAGACCATCCAGCAGCGCAGCCTGGCTGAGGTTGGAGCTCCCGACGTACGCCGTGTCGAAGCCGGAGTTGCGGCGGAACAGCCAGGCCTTTGCGTGGAGGCGAGTGGCCTGAGTTTCGTAATTGATCTTCACCTCGGCGCCGTAGCGGTTGACGAGCTCGTCGATGGCGCGCCGTTCCGTGGCGCCCATGTAGGTAGTGGTGAGGACTCTCAGGCGGGCTCCCCGCTCCTTGAGCTCCTCGAGGGCCGGCTGCAGAAGCCTGAGGCCGGTCCACCGGACGAAGGCGCATAGGAGGTCAACAGTGTTTGCCGACTCGATCTCGGCGCGGAGGTCCGCGGCGAGATTCGGCTCGTCCTTGCTGTTGGTCAGGAGTGCTGAGTCGCTGAGCTTCGTGGTTGGACGGCGCAGCTGGCGGCGCTTGAGGGCGTCCGGGCGATGGAGTGACTGAAGCTGGGAAGGGACATCACTGATTAGGTCGTCGTAGCGAAGCTCCTGAAGAAGCCGATTTGCCAAAGCGACTCTGTCAGTTGGCTTCGCTCCAGCGAGAACCTTCCGAACAGCGTCTGCCACATGACGGGAGAGGATATCCGGAGAGTCTTCGTCGTCGATTAACCCAAAGTTTGGTTCCAGCTCGGGAACTTTAGACAGGCTTGCCGTCAGCCATTCGGTATTAAGCAATTCATACAGACCTTCGGGCAATTGTTCAGTTGCCGGCCCCCCATCGAATGTGTTCACTGGGTAAGGCTAATTGGTAGAATGCAAAAAACCAATATCTCCGGTTGTCCCCAGGCTGCGCTTGGGGCACCACAATAAACGCATCAGTGAACGCAGTCGTCGACTATTGGGGCACTCGTCACCGCCGACAAAAACTACCGAGTCACCACTACCTGAGCCATCCAAATCAGGGCACGAACCTCTGTTCGTTGGGCACATTATATTCTATCGATGACCAAGGAATCAAATGACCAATAAATTACAATCCAAAAGTATCGCGAGGTTCAGGTTCGAGACGGTCTTCTGTTCCTTATAGATTCTCTTGCTTCGGATTCGCGGATGACAGCGACAGGATATTACTCATGAACACCCCCACACAACTACTAGCGGATAACCGCGTTGACGAGATTCTCAAGACGCTTGATTTCCTGCACCTTCGGTTTTCTAGCAATGACCGACTTAACAAAGCCAGTTGAATTACGGAACTCAGTAGCAGTAGACACAAACTCTCCGATAAGCCACTTGCCTCTCACCAACTTCCATGCGTCAGCATCCTTATCAGACCAAATTTGATCCGCCTTGTTCCATTCGTCATCGATATCGGCGGCCGCAATTCTTGGAGCCCGCTCTATAACACCCTTTAATTCGTCAAGGATTCCGGGTCTGCGTGGGCTAGGCCAACTTATGCTGGCACGATCTCGCAGCGCACGCATAGCAATCTCGGCTATCGACTGTTCCTTGTGCTTTTGAAGCAACCGCTGAAGAAGGCTTTTAACGTCTTCAAGTTCGCGATAGCTCGGCTTGAAAAAGCGACCATCGATCGCTGTCTGCAAGAAATTGTCATCGCTTAGAAGTACGCCTTCTATATCGGCTGAATTCCAAACATGACATCTCGAAGCAATGTTAGCAGCAGGCTCTTCTGCCTTGATGTCCGCATCAACGACCCCAATGATTGGTATGTCATAGCTGCTCAGGGATTCAAGAGTCCTGAGGACAAGGTTTCTGCCGTTAGCTGGGCGGATCGCCGCTCCGCCGAGCAGCGGAATGAGTTGCGGAAGTATCTCCGCGTCGAAGTCTCCTTCCGTAACCAGGAGCAGATCGGACTGCGACAAGGCACTTGCCTTAAAACCAGCATCTCTATAAAGCCGAAGCCGTTGCTCTTCATTCTCAAGAAACGACGGTGGCGAATCATGACTCAACTTGATGATGGCACCGGGTTCTACTGCATCTAGTATGGAAGGGCTATGCGTCGCAACAATCATCTGACCGCTTGATCCCATTCCTGGCGCCAGAGCATCTAAAAGTTTCGCACTTAGGCTGGGGTGCAGATACGCATCGGGTTCATCTATTGCAACGAGTGAATGGTCTTCCCCTGCTCGAAATACACGGCTCATAATGACCAACGCTTGTCGTTCACCACTCGAAAGTGCGTGCACTGGATGAAATCCCCCATCTGGAAGTCCGATACGAAGTTCTTCGGGGTGCTGCCTCGTTAGGGGAAGGAGGACCTTAGGATGCAAGAGCACGTCAACCGAACGTTTGAAGGCATCCCACTTCGACTGCGCGTCTGCCTGTCCCGTATCTAATGCATCTTCACTGGGCAGGCTTCCAGCGACACAAAGGGCACGTGCGTAGGATTGGAATTCGTTATCGTCGAGTATTCCCGAAACGGCCTGGGACCGACCTTGGCTTGTACTGCTCGCGCTTTGAGCGTCTGCAAGTTGGGCAAGATCGATAGTTCCACCGCCATGAGCGTTGAGCCGTCGTTCTGCTGGAAGGTAAATCAGGTCCATAGTTGGACACGAATTCAGAAAACTGGCATCTCTGAGACTCTCAGTAAGTGCAAGGGAATATGGCTCAGCAGTTAAATTCGTCGCGCTCTGATTCTTGCTGATGACGATGGTCGTTTCGCTTGCCGGGCGATCCGCAGGCCAACTTCTTTGAGTGGCATACTTCACCACAGCATCGAGTTCCGGTTCCGTGAGTGACACCGACAGCCTAATCTCCGCAGGAGTTTCCTGGTCCTTCGGCATTGGCACTCCTAGGGTCCAAGGCGCGAGTATGCAGGCTAAGAGTTTCGATTTACCGGTGCCGTTTGGACCAGCTATCGCCGTCAGGACGGAAGACGGAAGGTCTAGGGTGCAATCAGGCAGACCCCCAATATTCTTCACTTCTATGCGCCGAATTCTCATGTGATGACAATATACGACGAAGCTGACGCAGAATGTGACACCATCGTTCGTCAGCCCACCCTGGCAACGGCCACCTGGCTATACGATGAAAATGCCCGCACCGATGGCGCTTCCGAGGCCCATCATCGTGAACTGGCGGGGTTTGACGGGAGGGACGCTGGAGCTGTTCTTGCAGCCTCTGCCATGATTAGGGCGATGGGCACCGGATCTTTGCGCTAACGGGCAGGAAGGTCACGAAAGCGCAGCCTCAATGCAGGGCTCGGCAACGCCCGGATTGCTTGCAACCCTTCCTGATCCGTGTCACCTGTCCGGCTCAATCTCGGTCGACTACTTTGCTCTTACACCCGCCGCTGCCGGAACATCGGAAACGACTCCCGCACCCGGTCCACGGTCTCCACCGAAACCTCCACTGTCCGGATGACAGCTTCCAGCCCGAGGTCAGCCTCAACCACCCCCATCGGATCGACCAGAACACTGCGCCCCACCGACACCGGCGGCGCCTGGCACACCCCTGCCACGTACACGCTGTTCTCGATCGCCCGCGCGGCGTTCAGCGCCAGCCACTGTTCTGTCTTGTGCTCGCCCGGCACCCAGGACGAGCAGACCAGCAAAACCTGCGCGCCGGCGTCGGACAGTGACCTGGCCAGTTCCGGGAACCGCAGGTCGTAGCAGGTCATCAGGCCGAAGCGTACTCCCCCGCAATCGAACACCACGGGGCTGGTCGACGGCCCGGGCTTGATGAACGTCGATTCCCCGAAACCCTCCGCGTCGAACAGGTGGATCTTCCGGTAGAAGGCCAGCCGGACGCCGTCGGGCCCGAAGGCCACCAGGGTGTTGTACGCCTTGCCCGGCTCCTCCGAGGTCTCCACCACGCCCGCCACCAGCGCGATGCGGTGGCGGCAGGCGGTATTGGCGAGCTCCCGGCAGACGGGACCTTCCAGCGGCTCGGCCACCTCGGGGAACGTCACATCCACGATCTTCTTCTCGTAGGTGGCGTACTCCGGGAAGGGCGACCAGCGCGGCGCCGTCGCGCGCTGCCTCGGCGGCGAACCGGTCGATCGCGGCGAGGTTGGCCTGGATGTCGGTTCCCGACTCCAGCTGCCCCAGCGCTATCCGCACGGTTGCTCCTTCCCTTACGTCCAAACGGCAGCCCGGGTGAAAACGCCAAGCTCAGGCGGCGGCCTCAACCGTGGCCTTCTCAGTAGCCGTCATCTCCGGCGGCGCCGCCTTAAAGCCACGCGTAATCAGCGCCAGGACCACAATGCCCAGCACGAGCCAGGACACTCCCAGCGTAATGGCGTTGCTGTCCAACTGTGAGAGCAGGTAGGCGCAGACGATGGCTCCCACCACCGGGACCACCACGTAGGAAACGGGGTTCAGCTGGTGCCCGGCACGGCGCTGGCGCACGTAGTGGAACACCACCGAGGCATTGACGAGGGTGAAGGCGGTGAAGGCACCGAAGTTGATGAACGAGGTGGAGGTGGCCACGTCAAGGAAGATCGCGATCAGGCCGACGATGCCGGTGACGATCAGGTTCACCACCGGCGTGTGGAACTTCACGCTGAGCCGGCCGAAGACCGCCCTGGGCAGAACGGAGTCACGGCCCATGGCGTACAGCAGGCGCGAGGCGCTGGCCTGCGCCGCGAGGCCGGACGCGAACTGTGCCACCACCAGGCCGGCAAGGAAGACCGCGCCGAACAGCTGCCCGCCGGGGTGGACCAGCTGGGTCACATAGGACACCGTCACGAAGATGCCGCCGCCGATCAGGGCGATGAGCATGATGGCGCGCGGCATGTTCTTGCACGGTTCGATGGTCTCCTCGGTAAGGGTGGTGACGGCGTCGAACCCCAGGAACGAGTAGACGGCGATGGCCGCGCCCGCGGAGATGGTCGCGAAGCTGGCGGTGTCATCGACGAACGGCTGGCTGCTCACCAGTCCCCCGGCGCCGGAGGTGGACACCACGGTGCCGATGGACAGCGCCACAAAGAACACGACGACCAGCAGCTGGAACGCCATCAGCACGTAGTTGGCCTTGTCCGCCACCTTGATGCCCAGGATGTTCAGCAGTGTAGTGATGACGATGAAACCCACAATCCAGAGCCCGATGGGGATTCCCGGGAACTGCGCGCTCAGGTACGAGCCGCATGCACAATGCAGGTCCCAGGCATCCCCCGACCCATGGTTCACGCAGGTGCAGATTGCTGGAGACCAACCGCCCTCCACCGCAGTTAGGAAGTCATGAGCTACTGGGGGAAGAGGTGCCTTTGAGCAGCTATTCTCGATGCAATCTCAACGTAACGGCAGAGGGTCACGCAGCATGAAAGGGGCGCAAAAAGTGAAATAGTCTGCGCAACCAGATCGAAGTACGGGATTGAGAGCCGCCTGTCGTTGACGATCACAGCTTTCTCTAAGTCATGATGAGCAGACGCATGTCCAATGTCATTGCGCAGATTGTTGTCGAGGTGATCGAAGCAACGTTTCATTCCCGGAAGGCCCCGGATCACGTGCAGCTTGTCGGCGTTACGGAGGTGGTGAAACTGCTTGAGCGAAGTTACTTTATATAGTTTCTTATCGCCTGGCCTCGTGTATATCACGCCTTCGAAATTCCATGGATCCCCGTTTACGGCGCAGTTTCGCATCAGTAAAACAGGCCAAACGGTAGCGCAGCATGCCTCGAAGGTCCGATGGTAAGCGTCCCGGAGGGACATGAATTCGTCCTGGAATAGCGTGAAGTCATCCCAAATCGACTGATTGGTATCGGCCGCATTACGCAGATAGCCCGAGCTCCACGCAGGGGCACAGGAGGCTAGCGTCTTCGTCGCGCTGACTAACCCGCGTACAAGCGGGCCCGCAGGGTTCTGCGCTGCTGCTTCTTGGAGTGCTTCTATATAACCCTCATGCTTGAGGGCGGTGACGTGCCACTTGTTAACCTGCTCAATTGCTAAGAGTGCGCCTTCGGGGTCAGAGGCTCCAGCCAGGTAGGTCGTCATCCAACCCTGCCATATTTGAAACACCTGACTATGAAGGAGCGGCAACGCGGAATCAGCGGGTACATCGATGTCCGCATGATCCTTCAGAAACTTTGCGGTCTGCACGTAGTTACCAGACTCGTAGTACTCCAGCAACCACCCAATCTGAGGTATGAGGGCGTTGGCATCGCGTATCTCACGGCCTAACTCAAGGAGCGAACGCATCCGTTCCCGAGATCCAGCCAGCAGGTCGACGGTAAAGATCATCCCGCTCCCCGGGTCGCCCAGGTCCTTAGCTGAAGGCGACGACGGAAAGAACGGGTTCACGGTGACAACTGGGGCGTCTCCTTGCTCATCGCTGCGCTTACCTTCCAACTCCAGTCGGAAGTCCCCCGGGCCCCGCCCTTGCATGGAGCCACGGACAGGGAGTTTGCAGGCGGGGCAAGGTATATAGAAGCGCAGTAGTTCTGTCGAGTCGATAGTTACCCGGACGACAACAGCTTTACCGCACCCGGGGCAGGTCGTCTGCTGGCGAAAGATCATGCAATCTCCTCAAGTAGGCACCCGAGGAAATTATCCATGCTTTCCGCTGGCGCAGATACTGAGTTTTCTGGCACAGATCATGGCTCGTGGGAGCGCAGGTACTTAGCCCGCTTACTGCATGGTAGCGTCAGGAATATGATCTTCAAATACACGTTTATGAGCGGCCCTAATCACGGCGAAGAATTCCTTTCCCAGGTGAAAGTCCTTTCTATCACTTTGGATGGCGGGCAGTACGTGCCAGGCGGTGACGTACACATCGAAGATAGTGCTGCGGAGGAACCGCACATCAATGACGATATCAAGTTGCTTGAGTGGAAACCGGGAAACTAAGTCTCTTAGCACGAGAAGGCGGGCATCTCACGTAGAGGTGGACGCTGAAGCTATAAAGAAGTTAACAGTCGCTGCTGGGGCTAGTGCCGTGTCAGCGGTAATCACTAATTGGCAGATCCCGGAGACGAAGCAGTCGCCGTGCCGAACGCAATTGGCTCTTAACCACCGGTAGCTCAGTTGATGGCTCTGGAAGCCGTGAACGTACGTGAGGACTGCGAGAGGGCGCCCGGTCAGCCCGGGCGCCCTTCGTGTGCCCTGCACTTGCTAGTGGTGCAGAGCACCTGATTCAGTCGACAAGCACCGGCTGCTTGGTCTCGTCCGAAGCTTCAACAACCGGCAACACCTTCCCCGAACGGTGGTGGAGCCAGTTCGCCACCGCCAGCAGCGCAACGAGGGCGAACGTGCTCAGGAGCTGGGGACGGGAAGCCTCGCCGATGAATCCCACAGTGAAGATCGCCACGAGGATGACCAGGCCAAAGCACGTGAGCCACGGGAAGCCAGGCATCCGCAGGGGAAGATCCGTCCCCTCGCGGTCGGCGCGGAGCCGCAGCGCGAGTTGGGCAAGGAGAGCGGACGTCCACACCAGCAGGCAGGTCGAGCCCACGATGTTGAGCAGGACGGGCAGGACCTTCTCGGGGAAAGCCAGCTCCAGCACCACCGTGACAACGCCGAAAGCGACGCTGGCCAGGACTGCGACAACCGGGACCCGTGCCTTGGACACGGAAGCAAGCAGGCGTGGTGCTTCACCCCGCTCGGCGAGGGAGTACGCCATCCGCGAGGCGCCGTAGAGGTTGGCGTTGAGGGCGGAGAGGAGTGCTGCCACGGCTACCAGGGTGATGGCGGTGGCCGCCCCGGGCATGCCGGCGGCCTCCAACACGGCGGCGAACGGGCTCTTCAGCCCCGCCGAACCCACGGGAACCACAGCCGCGATAATGAAGATCGCACCGATGTAGAAGATTAGGATGCGCCACAGCACCGTCCGGACTGCTGTCTTCACGCTGCGGGCCGGCTCCGCGGTCTCGGCTGCCGCCACGGACACGATTTCGGTGCCGCCGAATGCGAACGCCACTACGAAGAGTGCCGTGGCGATCCCGGCGAAGCCGTCGGGCGCGAATCCGTCTCCGGTGAAGTTGGCCAGGCCCGGTGACTGCACGCCCGGCAGCCAGCCGAAGAGCAGGGCAGCGCCCACCAGGAGGAACCCGACGATTGCCGCCACCTTGAGCAGCGCGAACCAGAACTCAAACTCGCCGAAGTTCTTCACGCTGGTGAGGTTCACAGCCGTGAGCACCACGATGAACACGAAAGCCATCAGCCACACCGGCAGGGCCGGGAAGATGGTGGCCAGCAGGCCTGCCGCACCCAGCGCTTCCGCGGCGATGACCACCACGAGCTGCAGCCACCAGAGCCAGCCCACCGTGGCACCGGCCACCGGCCCGTAAGCCTTGGCGGTATAGACGGAGAAGGCACCGCTGTCCGGATTGGCGGCGGCCATCTCGCCGAGGGCCCACATCACCAGGATGATGAGGGTGCCGGCCACGAGGTAGGAGATCAGCACGGCCGGCCCTGCAGCCTGGATGCCGGCGCCGGAGCCGATGAAGAGGCCCGCGCCGATGGCGCTTCCAAGCCCCATCATGGTGAGCTGGCGGGGTTTGAGTGCGGCGCCCAGTGCGCGGCCAGACGTCATTGTCTGTTGTTCCATGGGGAGTCCTCTGGTTGTAGGTGGAACGGATGGGGTTTCAGGTCAGTCGGTTTTTCAGGCTGCGTGGGCTTCCAGGAGCCGAAGCACGCGATCGTTGGAGGCGGGGTCGGCCACGGTGATCCGCACGCCGTCGCCCTGGTACGCCCGGACCAGGATGCCCGCACGGTCGAACGCGTCCACCAGCCTGGCCCGGAGGCTCTCATCTGCGCGGATCCACAGGAAATTGCCCTGGCTCGCGTGCAGTTTCCAGCCCTGGGCTTCCAGCTGCGCGGCCATCCGTGCGCGCTCCTGCCTGACCTCGGCGACCCGCGCTTCCATCTCCTCCCCCGCGTCCAGCGATGCGACGGCCGCCTTCTGGGCCAGCGCGCTCACGGAGAAGGGAAGGGCTGTCCGGCGCAGTCCCTCAGCGATGCCCGGCGCCGCCACGGCGTATCCCACACGCAGGCCGGCGAGCCCGTACGCCTTCGAGAAGGTGCGCAGGATGCAGACGTTCGCGTACCGGCGGTAGAGCGCCAGGGAATCTGGACCGCTGCCCGCCTCGGCGTACTCCACATAGGCCTCGTCGATCACCACGAGGACGTCGGAGCGGACGGATTGCAGGAAGGCCTCGATGCGGTCGTGACTGATCGGCACACCGGTCGGATTGTTGGGGGTGCAGAGCAGGATGACCTTCGTCCGGTCGGTGACGGCCGCGGCCATCGCGTCGAGGTCGTGACCCTCAGCATCGTCCAGCGGGATGCGGACCGGCCGGGCGCCTGCCAGCTCAATCAGAATAGGATAGGCCTCGAAGGAGCGCCACGCGAAGATCACGTCATCCCCGGCGTCGCACAGTCCGGTGATGATCTGCTGGAGGACGCCCACACTGCCGGGCCCCACCGCAATCTCCCCGGCGGTGACACCCAGGTGACAGGCGAGCCGCTCGCGGAGTTCGACGGCGGCACTGTCCGGGTAGCGGTTCATGGTGCCGGCGGCTTCGGCCACCGCAGCGGCGGCAGCGGGCAGTGGTTCGTAGTGGCTTTCGTTGCTGGCGAGGGCCGCGGTGTCCGTGCCGGCGCTGCGCCGGCCCGGGACGTAGGGCGGGAGGCCGGCCACAGCGCCACGAAGGGTGGGGAGCGCGGTGTCCGGTGCGGTCAGGAGCTGATCACGGGTCATGAGGAACGATCATGTTGTGACCCGGCCCACAATGCAAGATACGCTCAACCCATTGGGACTTCTGCTCAACTTCTACTGTCTGTGGTGAAAATATGACCATCCCGAACCCGCGCACCCTGGATTCCCTCGACGGCAGGATCATCCTGGCCCTCGACAAGGATCCGGAAGCCAGCGCCCTGGCGCTCTCGCGGACGCTCGGCGTCGCACGGAACACGGTCCATGCCCGGCTGGCACGGCTCGAGCGCAGCGGCGCCCTCCGCTCCTTCAGCCGGAGGCTGGATCCCGCCGCTCTGGGCTATGACCTGATGGCCTTCCTCTCACTGTCCATCAGCCAGACGCGGACAGGCGCAGTGGAAGACGGGCTCGCCGCGATCCCGGAGGTCATCGAGGTGCACGCCACCACCGGGGACGCGGACCTCATGGCCAAGGTGGTGGCGCGCAGTACGGCCGATCTCTACCGCATCACCAACCAGATCCTGGAAATCGAGGGGATCCAACGGACCAGCACGGCCATTTCCGTGCTGGAACTCATGCCACCCCGCTACGACGGCCTCCTCAGCCGGCTCTCCGAGCAGGAATCCCGCCCTTCCAGCTAAGTACGGGTGATGCACGCCACAAGTGCGCATATTTTCACTTAGACCTGCATCGTCCTGCCAAATATCCCAATCAAATACGACTCTCTTGCCTATCCGTGAACCAGCCCACAAGCTTCCTGCATGACTACTCTTACCGTCTCCGGCCGCGTGGCACAGGTTCTCAGCAGCTACCTCAGCGATGTCTTCGGCGTTATGGGCAACGGAAACGTCTACTTCCTGGACGCCGCGGAAAAGCTGGGCCTCCGCTTCTCCCCCGTCCGCCATGAAGGCGCCGCCATCGCCGCGGCCGACGCCTACTACCGGACGTCAGGACGCCTCGCAGCGGGCACCACCACCTACGGCCCCGGCTACACCAACGCACTCACCGCCCTCGCCGAGGCGGTCCAGGCCCAGATCCCCGTCGTGCTGGTCACCGGAGATTCTCCCACCAGCGGCGCCCGGCCCCAGGACGTGGACCAGGTGGCCATCGCCGCAGCCCTTGGCGCGGCCACCTTCACCGTCACCCGCGACGCCGCGGGCTCCATCACCCAGCAGGCAGTGGAGTACGCACTCACCAAGCGCACCGCCGTCGTGATTGCCATTCCCTACGACCTCGCGGCACTCGAGGCTGCGGACGAAGAACTTCCGGCGCCGTTGGCACCTCAGGTGACGGACGACGTCGACGGCGGCCTTGGGCAGGTAGCCCGCCTTCTCGCCGGGGCGAAGCGGCCGCTGATCCTCGCCGGCCGCGGTGCGCATCTCGCCGGCGCCGGCCCGGAGCTCCGGGAGCTCGCCAACCGCCTGGGCGCACTGACCGCCGGAACCGCCCTGGCGCTCAACCTCCTCCAAGGCGAGGGGTATCTCGGCGTCGCGGGCGGCTTCGGCACGGACACCGCGGCCGGGCTCATGGGCGAGGCCGATGTGGTCCTGGTGGCGGGGGCAAGCCTGAGCCCCTTCACCATGCGGTTCGGGCACCTGCTCGGCCCGGACAGCACCGTCATCCAGATCGATGCTGCGCTGCAGCCGACGCACCCCCGGGTGGACATGTTCGTCAGCGCGGATGTGAAGTCTGCCGCGGGACACATCCTGGGGATGTTGGATGGCCCTGCCTCGCCGAACGCCAGCCGCGCAGAAGCCTGGCGCGCGGAAGCCCGCAGGCGTCTGGCCGAAGGACCGGCCCACCACCCAGGTTCCGACGAGACCCGGGACGGCCGGCTGGACCCGCGCTCCCTGGCCACGGCACTGGATGCCGTGCTGCCGGAGCGCCGCACAGTGGTCCAGGACGGCGGGCACTTCGTCGGCTGGGCACCCATGTATTGGCGCGTCCCGAGGCCGCAGGACCTGGTCATGGTGGGGACCGCCTACCAGGCCATCGGGCTGGGCCTTGCCAGCGCCGTCGGGGCTGCCCGCGCGCTGGAGGACGGCCGCACCCTGGTGCTGGCCTCCGGCGACGGCGGTTTCCTGATGGGCCTCTCCGACCTCGAATCGCTCATTGGCGCGGCGAGCAGCGCCGTCGTCGTGATCTACAACGATGCCGCGTACGGAGCCGAAATCCACCAGTACGGCTCCCAGGGCCTGACCCAAAAGCCAATGCTGATCCCCGAGGTGGACTTCAGCGGCATCGCCCGCGCGCTCGGTGCAGAGTCGGCGATCATCCGCTCACTGGCGGACCTTTCCGCGCTCACCGACTGGATCGATGCCGGCGCCAAGGGAACCTTCGTGGCCGACTGCCGCATCACGTCGAGCGTCCGGGCCCCGTGGCTGAGCGAGTGGATGGCGGCCAAGCAGGAGGCGAAGGCGGCGGTGGCGGGGTAACTGGGTCGGGGTCGCACGGCACCCCAGGACCAGCACGGAGTATCCCACCTGAATGCGCGCACCCTCTTGGAGGAACGCAACTGTAGCTGCCGAAGGCGTATCACTTGGAGGTCAAATCCTCTCGTTTCTTGTTGACACTCAATCGACGAACCGGCTCCCGGAATTCGGGAGCCGGTTCCCTGCGCAGATGCTAAAGCGTCGGCCCGTTACAGTGGCAAACGACAGCAGGCTGAAGGCTGAAGGCCATATTATGGCCCCGCTTTTGTGCATGTCCGCCAAAAAGCTACAAGTTTCTCGCTGCCCCACAAATTAGGTAGAAGCCAAATTAGGTAAGGTTGTTCCGATGTTAGGTAGGGGCGTCGCGGTTCTCTAGCAGTAGCCTTTGTCCAGGCAAAACTAATGTGAGTGGGCGCGCGAAAAGCCTCAGTTTGCCTACTGCGTAACGTGCGAATTCTGGGCCGCACTCGTCTTGGGCCGCTCCGTTGCGTTACCGAAACGGCCCGTCGTCTACCGATGATGCATCTCTTGTTACGGCCGTCACTCCGGGCGAATCCTTCGATCGTCTAATCGAAAGTCCGGGGCGGAAAGCACAAGACACCGCTATCGAAATAAGCGCATCTATGCTGCGCCTCTCCATCCAGTCATCCGCAGCCCGAAAAGGCCGCCGCACCCCGGAGATTATCCTGATGAAAGTTCTTTCACGAATTGCCGTGCTCACCGCTGTCCTGCTCGCCGGTTCTTCGGCAGCCGTGGCCGCACCTCCGCCGATCCGTTCCGACTTGCTTCCGACCATTGTCCCGGCTGGCGAAGGCTGCAACTTTAAACTGCAAGTTGAAGGCACAGACGCCAAGGCGCGTGTCAAAACTTTCAAAAACGGCAGACAGATTACTTCTGGTAAGGGCTATCTTGTGACCTATACGAACTTGAAGTCAAAGGAATCCTTGACCTTCGAAACCAACGGATCGGCTGAGATCTGGTCGGCCCCGGACGCTAACAACGTTGTTACCGTCACCGCCACAGGGAGCAACGGATTAGTCCTTTTTTCCACTGACCTTCCCGAAGAGCTAACGCCCTCGGCAATCCAGTACACCGGACGTATCGTCTACACGATCGATCTCGATACCGGCGTGTTTACCTTGATCAGCTCTTCCGGACAGCAACGGGACCTCTGCGCCGAGTTGTCATAACAAACATCTGGCTGTTCCAGCCGTGGCCTACCCACCACTTCTGAACGACGCGATTTGCTCAGGCAAGACCAGAAGCGAGTTTTTTAACCTCCGACGATTGCTGGCCTCTGGCAACCTCAGGCAGGTAGTGGAGGACACGGATGGATCATCCGTTACGTTCGGCGACGGCGGCCCTCACGCAAGTGCCGCCGTCGTACATTCCTACGTCACATCCTCCGGCGACGGCGGTTTCCTGATGGGCCTGTCCGACCTCGAATCGCTCATTGGCGCGGCGAGCAGCGCCGTCGTCGTGATCTACAACGATGCCGCGTACGGAGCCGAAATCCACCAGTACGGCTCCCAGGGCCTGACCCAAAAGCCAATGCTGATCCCCGAGGTGGACTTCAGCGGCATCGCCCGCGCGCTCGGTGCCGAGTCGGCGATCATCCGTTCGCTGGCGGACCTCTCCGCGCTCACGGACTGGATCGACGCCGGTGCCAGGGGAACCTTCGTGGCCGACTGCCGCATCACGTCGAGCGTCCGGGCCCCGTGGATGAGCGAGTGGATGGCAGCCAAGCAGGAGGCGAAGGCGGCGGTGGCGGGCTAGTTGCGCACCTGCAAGTCCACCCACACAAGACGGTGGTCGCTGCTCGGGAACGGATAGACCCCGGTCAGCCGTGAGAGGGGGTCAGCCTGGGTCGGCCAGAACACACCGGAGCCGAGGACTGGGGTCCTGCGTGAGGGCAACACGTAGTCAGCCCGGAGGTTCCCCGGCGCCGCGTCGGCGAAGTCTGCGGTGTCGTAGCGGGGGGCACCTCCATGGGTGGCGTTGGCTCCGCCCTGCAGGGCCGCCGCCTCCACGGCACCATCGGAGGCCGGCAACGGGTCGACGATTCGCTTGGAATCAAGGAGTTGGTTGATCGCGGCATCCACGGAGTCGCCGTCGAACGGGTCCGCGTTCTGGTCACCGACGATGACGAACGGTTCGCTCGGCAGCAGCCCGCGCTTCTTGCCCTCATCGTCCACGATGTACGCGGACTTGCCCGGGGTGACGTAGTCAGCCCAGAACCGGATCTCGTCGTGATTGCGGCGACCATTCCGGTCCTCCGGGCCGTCAAAGGTTGGCGGTGTGGGGTGCGAGGCGAGCACGTGCACCGTTTCGCTGCCGACCTTTACCGGAACATCCCAGTGCGACTTGCTCGACAGGCGAACTACTTCAAGCTCCTCCGGGGAAAACCAATCGGCCGGTTCGGGCGTCGCCGGGTTGTCCGGCAAGAGCGCCCCCGGCATGTCCTTCCACAAAAAATTCTGAAACGTCCGCACTTTCGCCGTGTCGATGGGGTACTTCGACAGGATCGCCATGCCGTACTGGCCCTCGAATGCACCGAAGCCGAAGGCGTCGTCGCCGCCGGTGACTTTGCCGTCGTTGTTGAGGTCGAACCCGCTGGGGATCCCGGTGTTGGACGGTGCTACGTAGGCGTAGGGGTAGTCGACCGGATCAGCCCCGCCCTGCCCGATCGCCAGGTAATTCTCGCGGAACAGATCGGTGGCACGCATCCCGGGCACGTAGTCGAATTCATTCAGCAGGATGACGTCTGGGTTCGCACGCTGGATGACCTCGGCAACGGTGCGCGCCTGCTGGTTGTCCGGAGTGCTCAGATCGGCCTCGAGTTCGCCGGCGCTTGTCCTGTTGAGCGACAGGTTGTAGGTGGCGACCCGTAGTTCCACCGTGTGGTCTTTTTTCGGCTCGGCGGCGGCCGCGGCCCCGCCCAGTCCAACGGTGAGGCTGCCGACAACAGCAGTGGCGGTGACGGCGGCGGTGAATGTGCGTCTCATGGACATGGGACTCCCTGGCAGCAAGAATGTGGCGGTGCGAACGACGGTGCGTTCAACCTAAGCCTCCAAGGTGACCACGAGACGTACCCCAGGCGAACGGAGATGGCACGGAGCAGGCCATTTCCATGGCTCCCCAGGTCAGCCGAACAGCGCCGCCACCTGGGTCAAGGTTTGAAAGACTCCGTAGGCTAGGGGCACCCCGACGAGGGCCCAGGCCACGGCCAGCCTGCCGGTGGACCTTTTCACAGGCGCCTGCGCGCCGGGGGTGTGAGCAGTGCTCATTTCAGGCCTCCATTAATGATTTGGTTGGCAGTACGGGTTCCGGGCGGGGTTCGTGGAATCGTGCGTCGACGGGCCTGATCAGGAGGTTGGCCACGAAGCCGATCACCAGCAGTGCCACCATGGTCAGCAAGGCGGCCTGGTAGGACGCGGCGTTCAGCTGGCCGGGCTTGCCCTGCGCGTCCAGGATCCCGTTGACGATCAGCGGGCCGGCCACCCCGGCGGCGGACCAAGCGGTGAGCAGACGCCCGTGGATGGCTCCGACCTGGAAGGTACCGAAAAGGTCCCGCAGGTAAGCCGGGACGGTCGAAAAGCCGCCACCGTAGAAGGAAATGATGACGAACGCGAGGGCGACGTACAGGACGGTGGTGGTGGAGCCGGCCAGTGCCAGCACCGTGTACAGCACTGCGCCGACGCCGAGGTACACCATGTAAATGCGTTTGCGTCCTGTGACATCCGAGGTGGCAGACCATGCGAAGCGGCCGGCCATGTTGCCAATGGAAAGCAACCCGACAAAGCCGGCGGCGACGGCGGCACTGACCAGGGACGCGCCATCGGACTTGCGGAAGAAGTCCTGGATCATGGGGGCCGCCTGCTCCAGGATGCCGATGCCGGCGCTGACGTTGCAGAATAGCGCGATCCACAGCAGCCAGAACTGCCTGGTCTTGATGGCGTTCTTGGCCGAGACGTTTTCTGTGGTGATGAGCTTGGCGGCCTTGACCTTGGCGGGGTCGAATCCTGCCGGCCGCCAGCCCTCGGCCGGGACCCTGATGGTGAAAGCGCCGAAGAGCATGAACGCAAGGTAGACGACGGCGAGGGTCAGGAAGAGCTTGCCCACGGCATCCCCGCTGGCCACCCAGCCCTGGGCGCCGGAGTTGGGATCGTACATTTTGAGCAGGGCGGTGGAGACCGGGCTGGCGATCAGCGCGCCGCCGCCGAAGCCCATGATGGCCATGCCGGTGGCGAGGCCGGGCCGGTCCGGGAACCACTTGATCAAGGTGGAAACGGGCGAGATGTAGCCGATGCCCAGGCCGATGCCGCCGACGAAGCCATAGCCCAGGTAGACCAGCCACAACTGGTGCGTGAAAATGCCGACCGAGCCGATCAGGAAACCGCCGGCCCAGAACATGGCCGAGGTGAACATCGCCATCCGCGGGCCGTTCTTGTCCACCCAGGTGCCCATGATCGCGGCCGACAGGCCCAGCATCACGATGGCGATGGAGAAGATCACACCGATCTCGGTCAGGCTGACGCCGAAGTGCTTGACCAGTGCCGTCTTGTAGACGCTCGTGGCGTAGGCCTGGCCGATGCAGAGGTGGACCGCGAGCGCCGCGGGCGGCACCAGCCAGCGATTGAACCCCGGTGGCGCAATAGTGTGTTCACGGTCCAGCCAGCCCATATTTTGCTCCCGTTGCTTGTCGACGACGCCGGTGTCCAGCGATCTGGGGGCGACAGCCTTCCCCCAACCGGGCCGTTGCCTTCGTCCATAGTGATGCAGATCATCAGCAAGCGTACTAATAATGCGCCGAACGGTGGCCAGCCAGCGCTGAGCGGGTCATTTCCCCCCTCCGCGTCGTCGTGGCTGTATTTCTGGAGGGAAGGGTCATCGGTGAGGACCTTACCGCCTGGCGCCAACGCACCCAGGTCGCGGGAGAGGATTTCCGGCAGCACCGCGGGCTCAATTATGTGCAATTCCTTTCAGTAAGCTCCGGACCGGCCGGACCATCCTGAGCTGCGGCAGTTCTTCCCACTCGCTGGCAGCGGCGCTCAACAGTGCCGCGCCCAGTCCCGTTCCGTGGGTGCCGGAGCGTAAAGATCGAATACAGTTCCAGCTCCTCGGGGCCGGGGATCATCCCGGCCCGGGCCGGCGTCCGCCAATCCCACAATGTGGTTGTTGCCGTCCACGGCAATGATCCGCGGGTCGGCAACTGCGAGGTGGGGGCGCCGCCGTTCCACGCGCTCGGGGATGCTGGCCCTTCGGCCGCGGAAGAACTCCGGGGAGAGTAAGTGCCCGTAGCTCTCCTCATGAGCGAGTGTGTGAAAGTGCACCACGGCCACGGCGTCCTCGGGAGTGGCCTGGCGAAGCCTATAGCATCCGTTCAGCCTAAGCTTTGCCGGGCAGCTAAGCCGGTGCAATGCCCGGCGATTCCGGGGCGTTCAAGGGTTCCTGCACGTCCTGCACCACCTCGTTGTGCCGCAGGAACCACGGCTTGAACGGCGGGTCAAAGCGGGCAAACCGTGGCGGGCCCACGGTCGTAAGCCCGGTGAGCGTTAGGGCCGCCTGCAACCCGGTGTTGCGGCGCGCAAAAGCCGCTCCGGTGCCGCTTCCCGAGAAGCGAACAACTGCGGCGACCGAACCCGGAACGGCCCGGATCCCAACGTCGGGGTTCGTCGGAACCGGAGCTGTCTCGGCCGTCAATCCTGCGGGGAGCACAAAGGCGACCACAAAGTCAGCGGGCGCATCGCTGCCCGGCAACGGACCGCTCTGAACCACCGGCGCGGTCATCGCCAGTTTTTCTGAGGGTCCGCTGTCCTGGATGACGGGGGCGGTCATCGCCAATTTCTGGCCGGCCGTATTGCTGCCGCTGATGTAGTTGAACAGGTGCCGGAAGGCAGCGTTGCCGGCGCGGTCAAAGGTCGCATTGACGTGCACCTCGGCGACAATATGCGCGGGATAGCGCCGCAACTCGAAGTGCGGGTAGCTGTGGACCAGCTCGTAGGGTTGCTGTTCGGTCATGGTTCCAGACCCTACGCCGGTCCGGCGCGGGCGGCCAGACACCAGGCACTATTTACCAGTTCGGCAACAGCATCAAATCGGCATGGACACCAGGGCGCCAACGACCAGGATCATCGCGAGCATCAGCGAGGCGACGAAGGCCAGGATGCCCGGGATGTCGGAGTCACGGATCAGGGTTGAGAGCTTCCCGGTCTCGCGCCCGGCATCGGCCGGCGCCTCCCGGTGCACCACAATCAGCGCCAGCAGCGCGAGCGGCACGTTGACTGCGAACAGCGCCTGCCAGCCCAGCGTCGCCCGCGCGCCCGGTGACGAGTCCGCGATCATCCGCTCACTGGCGGACCTTGCCGCACTCACGGACTGGATCGACGTCGGCGCCAGGGGAACCTTTGTGGACGACCGCCGGATCACGTCGAGCGTCCGGGCCCTGTGGCTGAGCGAGTGGATGGAAGCCTCACAGGCCGCGAAGGCGGCGGTGGCGGGGTAGCTGCCAGGCTGGCACGAAAAAGGAGGCCGACGGCGACACCCAGTGTCGCCGTCGGCCTCCTTTTAAGCCCGCTGTGGTGCTATCCACGCAGGGCGCTGGTGCTCTATGCCGCCGTTGGAAGCGATACGTAGCTGCCCTCGATGACGCCGGCGGCAACAACGGGAGTGCCGTCTACTGTGACATAGCTGCCACGGGTGACGGGGGGCAGGTTTCGGCCGCCAGCGACGGTGACATAGCTGCCCTCGACGCCGGCGGGGACGCGGCCGGCGGGGAGAGTCACGTAGCTGCCGCCGCGTACGGCGGTGTCAGCGACAGCGATCCGGGTGGCGTTCTCGAGATTGGTTTCGGTGGTGGATGAGGAGGTTACGGGGCGTTCAGTCAGCAAAGTCATGGGTTCTCCTTGGAGTTTCAGGATGAGGGCCATACAGGTTCTTGTGCCGCTCAAGCAGGAGGGCGGTTGCGCGTCGTGTCGCTTGCCCCGCTGGCCCGGGTATCTTCACCGGTGCGGTACTCAAGGGCTACGGTGGCCTGTACCTAACTTTACGGCTTAATGTGAGCTACTCAAAATAAGGTGGGAAGGCTCACGTTTACCAAGGCACCTGTTCGCCATCCGATGCGGGGACTAGTCTGATCCGCATCAACGTCCAACGCCGTCAAGGAGCTGTCATGGCCGGGTTTGTGCAGATCATCGAATTCAAGACCTCCCGTATCAAGGAGATTGAAGAACTGGGCCGTCCCTCAAGAACCGAGGGGAGCACTCCGGCCACGTTGCGCCGCATTGTTGCCACGGCGGACAGGGACCACCCGGGCACCTACTTCACCATCGTCGACTTCGAATCCTTTGAGTCGGCGATGGAGAACTCCGGCCAGCCGGAAACGTCGGAGTTCGCTGCCAAAATGGCGGAACTGTGCGACGGACCCGTGATCTTCCACAATCTGGATGTCATGTGGGAGGACACCGGAGACGGCGCGGGCAACGGCTAGCCAGCTTCAGCAGGCCGGTTAATCCTTGAAAACCACCCCGGAAAGGCATGCACCCATGCGGATACTCGTCGTCGGAGCCGGAGCCACAGGCGGGGCGTTCGGTACGCTCCTGCAGGAAGCGGGACGGGATGTCACCTATTTGGTGCGGCCGCGCAAGCAGGAGGTCCTTCGCCGCGACGGATTACGCTTCATCTCCCCTACCGCTGACCGGACGCACCCGGTAAAAACCATCACGGCACCGGACGGGTCAGAGGCCTTCGATCTGATCCTCGTCACGGTCAAAGCCACCGCGTTCGAGGGCGTACTCGGCGAGCTTGGCGCTTTCGTCGGGCCTGGAACGAGCCTCGTTCCCATCCTCAACGGCATGGCCCATGTGGACCGGCTTGAGCAGTTGTACCCGGGCCAGGTGCTCGGCGGCCTGGCCCGGATCGTCGCCACTCTTGACGGCGATGTGGTCCGCCAGCAGATGCCCCTCACTTCCCTCACGGTGGGCGGGCTCAACGGAAACCCTGTCCCAACG
The DNA here is from genome assembly GCF_055412785.1 of Pseudarthrobacter lactosi. Lineage (NCBI taxonomy): Bacteria > Bacillati > Actinomycetota > Actinomycetes > Micrococcales > Micrococcaceae > Pseudarthrobacter > Pseudarthrobacter lactosi. Next base: position 234,003 of record NZ_JBVAYS010000002.1, on the reverse strand, counting down.
GATGTTTCCGAGGCTCTGGACGTGCCCGGCGTCGACTTCTCGGTAGTGGACGACGTAGCCGGCGCCCTGTGGGAGAAATGGGTATTCATCGCGGCCGCAGGAATCGTCAACTGCCTGTTCCGGGCGCCGGTTGGACGAATCATCGAGGCCGGCGGGCGGTCCAGGATCCTGGAGGCCATCAGTGAAACCGAAGCGGTGGCGGCGGCAGCAGGACATCCCGTTTCCGACGCCGGTCATGCACAAGCGGTGGGTATCCTGACTCAACCGGGATCCGCGTTCACTTCCTCCCTGTACCGGGACCTCAGCGCAGGGCTCCCCTCGGAAGCCGAGCACATCCTCGGCGACCTCGCCGGCAGAGCCCGCAGCCTCAACGTCCCTACGCCACTGTTGGAGCTCACGCTCATCCAGATCAGGGCCGGCCTCCCGGCCTGAACCGTTCCAGCGCGGCCAGAGGGTGGCGGTGGCGGGCTGATTCACAGGTCCACCGCCTAACATGGCCCAGATGAATGCTGCCCGGGACGTACGCTCTGCCGCCGTTGTTATCAACGCCGGATCACGCCGAGGGGCGGCACACGAACTTGCCGTTGACACGATGCGAAAGGCAGGCGTGCCCATCTCCGCCGTGCACCATGTGCACTCGGGGTCAGACCTGTCCGGGACGTTTGATCGGGTGCTTGCGGACGGGCACGACCTGGTTGTTGTCGGTGGCGGCGACGGGACCATGACCGCCGCCGCCGGCCGCCTTGCCGGCACCGACGTTGTGCTCGGCGTTCTTCCGCTGGGCACCGCCAACGACTTCGCCCGCACGCTGGAGATACCGAACAGTCTTGCCGAGGCCTGCGCCACCATCGCAGACGGGAAAGTAGTGGACATCGACCTCGGCCGGGCCAACGGTGAGCCATTCCTCAACGTCGCGTCCGTGGGCCTGTCCGTGGCTGTCACCGAAGCGCTCAGCCCCCGCCTGAAGCGGTACATCGGGCCATTGGCGTACAGCATCGCCACGCTAACGGCATATGCCCGGCACAAGGCGTTCCGGGCCCGCCTCGAGTTTCCCGACGGGGACCACGAGCCGATGGAACTCGACAGCGTGCTTCAGGTGGCGGTCGGCAATGGCCGGCATTACGGCGGCGGCAACACGGTCTCCCCCACGGCAGGGATCGACGATCACACCCTCGACATCTACGCCATCCTGGCGGGGCCACTCCGGGAGCATGTGAGTATCGCGCGGTTACTCAAGGACGGAAGCTTCATCAAACACGACCGGGTGCACCACCTGACCACCCGAGCTGTCCGGCTGGTCACGGACCAGCCGCTGCCGGTGAACCTCGACGGCGAGATCGCCACCAACACGCCCACCGACTTCACCGTCCAGCGCAACGCCGTCCACGTCGTGGTGCCCCAGAGCAGCGCCAGCGCGCTGTTCGACGGACCGGGCGCCGCGGACTAGCGGGCCGGCTGGAGTGTGCCGCTCCCCCTGGAGTGAAGCTCCCAGAGCTGGTGCGCCGGCGTCGTACTTCCCGCTAAGGCGCCGTCGCAACCGGGCCGTGAACGTGTTTCCGGCAGCCCGACTCTGCACGTAACAACCCCGTTCACCCGGTAAACTTATGGAGGAATTGTTCGGCCCGCAGAGCCCGGTTCCATCCCCCTCCTCCTTGAATGGAACAACTTCCCCATGTCCTCCGCGACTTCCGCGTCGGCGTCCCAGCGTTTCCCGCTGGCCGCCATGATGGTCCTGGCCACCATCGCCTTCACCGCCATCACCACCGAGCTACTTCCCTCCGGCCTGCTCCCCCAGATCAGCACCGGCCTGAACGTCTCCGAACCGGTGGCCGGCTACCTCGCCGCCGCGTACGCCGCCGTCATCGTGGTCACCGTGGTGCCCGCCGCACGGCTGCTCGGCAAGGTCCCCAAGCGCCCCCTCCTCGTGGCGCTCGTGCTGACGTTCGCGCTCAGCAATGCCATGGTGGGCCTCGCGCCCGACTTCACCGCCGCCATGATCGCGCGGCTGGTGGGCGGCCTGGCCCACGGACTGCTCTGGACCACCATGGCCCCCTACGTGGCGCGTGTGGTCCCGGCTGCCAAGGTGGGCAAGGCCCTGGCCATCGTCTTCAGCGGCAACAGCCTGGGCCTGGCCATCGGCGCCCCGATCGGCACCGCCCTCGGCGGCTTCCTCGGCTGGCGCGCGTCGTTCCTGGCCCTCGCCGGCTTCAGCCTGCTCCTCGCCGTCCTCGGCTTGTTCCTGCTCCCGTCCGTCCGGCGCGCCGCCGGCGAGGCCCGCCCCTCCCTGCGCGCGGCCATCGCCCAGCCCGGTGTGAAACCCGTGGCCATCGCCTGGCCGCTGCTGGTCCTGGCACACTTCGCGCTGTTCACCTACATCGCCCCGTACATCCGCGACGCCGGCCTGCCCGGCTACGCCATCAGCCTCTCCCTCACCGTCCTGGGCGTCTCCGGCCTGCTGGGCATCTGGATCGCCGGGCTCACCGTTGACTCCCACCCGCGCCGCTCGCTTCTGATTACGACGGCGGCAATCGCCGTCTCGATGCTGCTGTTGCCGTTCGTGGGCGGCAGCCTTGCCTTCGCCCTGGTGCTGATGTCGGTGTGGGGCGCCGGCCTGGGCGCGATCGGCATCTACAACCAATCGGCCATCCTCCGCGCCGGCCGCGAGAACAAGGACGCCGCCAACGGCCTCACGGTCCTGACCATCCAGCTGGGCATCACCATCGGCGCCCTCTACGGCTCCGCCGCCCTGGTGGTTGCCGGCCCACTGCTGGTCCCGGCCGCCGCGGCCCTTCCTGTCATCGCCGCCCTGGTGATCGCCTGGGCCGGAAGGACGGCAGCCTACCCGCCAGGCCCGCGTGAGTTGGTGTGGAAGAGCCCGCGGCCCATCGAGGAGCGGGCGGGCACGCGTTAGATCCCACTCACCTTGTGGTGGTAGCAGCGACGGGTCAGCTGAGAGCCCCCTTGGGTGCTAGCTAAGCTGCGGGGTCGGCGTCGCGTTTGGCCGCGTGATGGCCACCTATTGCGGCGCGGATGTCGCCCTCCTCGTGCTTGCCTTTGTCCTTGCCGAACGGCAGAGCCTTGAGCAGCGGGTGCACGATGGCCATCACCACGAGGCCCCAGGCGAGTCCGATGACGGCCGAGCACAGGGTGTTCACGAGCCAGGCGAGGAAGCCGCCCACCACCGCGATCCCGGCGAAGGGGTGCTCGAGGACATGGACTATGTCGTAGGGCGCGTGCCAGCCGAGGTCGTGTGCACCTTGCACCATGATGTGGCCACCCACCCAGAGCATGGCGATTGTCCCGATAAAGGTGATCGCGGCCAGCACGGCGGGCATGCCCTTGACGAGCAGCTCACCGGTGCGCTGGGAGCCGGCGGAGTCTTTAGCGGCCAGGTGCATCCCGATGTCGTCCATCTTGACGATGAGTGCGACGGCACCATAGACGGCCACCGTGATCACCAGAGCCACGACCACCAGGATAATCGCCCTGGACAGCAGGGAATCCTGGGCCACCTCGTTCATGGAGATGACCATGATCTCGCAGGAGAGGATGAAGTCGGTGGTGATGGCGCCCTTGATGACCTTGGCCTCGGCCTCCGGACCGCGTTCAACCGCCGGCGCATCTTCCTCCGCGGTGTGGTGTCCGCGGAGCTTGTGCCAGACCTTCTCGGCGCCCTCGTAGCAGAGGTACGTGCCGCCCGCCATGAGGATGAACGGGATGGCCCAAGGGACGAACGCGCTGATGAGCAGCAGTGCCGGCAGGATGATCAGCAGCTTGTTGCGGAGCGAGCCCCAGAAGATCTTCTTGATCATCGGCAGTTCGCGGGACGGGTCCGCCCCGGACACGTACTGCGGGGTGACGGCGGCGTCGTCGATCACCACGCCGGCGGCCTTGACCCCCGCTTTGGCGGCTCCGGCCGCGACGTCGTCCACCGAGGCGGCCGCTATGCGGGCCAGGGCTGCGATGTCGTCCAGCAGGGCGACGAGACCGCCGCTCACAGATCGGCCCCGAACTGCTCGAGGGCGGACGGCTGAGTGTGGATACCTAGGTCAAGGCGCGAGATTGGCATGCTCCGAGTCTATTGTGGCGGACAGCCGGCCGAGCAACCCTGTGTCACCTCCGCCCCAAGTTAACCTCCCCTCCAACTCAGGGCCCCAAGCGCGCAACCTCCCCTTCCTAGTGTGGACGGGTCACCGGCCATCAGCCGGTCCCCGTCACCCAGGAGGAAACCACCCATGCGCCCAGTCCTGACTGCAGCGGCAGCCGCCGCCCTGATCGCCGCCCTGGCGAGCCCCGCCGTCGCCGCCCCGGAAAACGAAGCCGGCACGCCGTCGTCGAACGCTGCCGGAACCGCCACGTCCGCGATCAAGACGAACGAGCGCAACGGCTCCTTCGACCTGCAGAGCCACCGCGGCGGCCGCGGCGAATGGACCGAGGAGTCCCTGGCCGCGTTCGCGAACTCCCTGGCGCTGGGCGTAACCACCCTGGAGTTGGACACCCACCTGACCGAGGACGGCAAGGTCATCGTGTGGCACGACGACACCATCCAGGCCAACAAGTGCGCCGACACCGCCCCCGCCACCGCCGGCGACCCCGAGTTCCCGTACGTCGGAGACCGGGTGGCCGAGCTGTCACTCGCGCAGGTCAAGACGCTCAACTGCGGCTTCGTGCGGCTGCCCGGCTACCCGGAGCAGGACGTCATCGAGGGCAACCGGATCGCCGAGCTCAAGGACGTCTACCAGCTGGTCCGCGACACCAACGCCGCCAAGGTCCGCTTCAACGTGGAGACCAAAGTGGAGGATACCCAGATCGGCGGTGCGGGCATGGAGTCCCTCACCCGGGCCGTGGTGGCCGAGATCCAGGCTTCCGGCATGGCGGACCGGACCACCCTGCAGTCCTTCGACTGGTCCTCGCTGAACCTCACCAAGGAGATCGCGCCCGAACTCCCGCTGGTGGCGCTCTCCAGCGGCGACGCCTGGATGGGCGTGGGCCAGCCGGGCGCCAGCCCCAACCTGGGCGGCATCGACATCGACGACTACAACGGTTCCCTTCCGCAGGCTGCAGCCGCGCAGGGGTACGACGTCGTCTCCCCCACGTTCCGCTCCGTCACCCCCGCGATGATCGCCGAAGCCCACGAACTGGGCCTGCCCGTCATCCCGTGGACCGTGAACACCACCGCGGACATGGAACGCCTGATGGACCTGGGCGTGGACGGCATCATCACCGATTACCCCACGCGCATGCGCACCCTCATGGAGGAACGCGGCCTGAAGCTGCCCAAGGCGTACGAGGTTAAGGGCTAGACTCCCTGCCTTTGAGTGCGCGCCGGACGGCGGCTTTCGAAGCTGCCGCCCGGCCTTTCTACGTACTCTCTAAGCTGGGGTGACCGGACCCTCCACCCGGGAACAGGAGCAGCAACCGCCGTGACCATCCCTCAGCCGCGTATAGCGGTTCTGCCAGACACGCACGACGCGAGACTTTTGGCTGAACTTACTAGTCACGCCAGCGACCTGTCGGAAGCCTCGCATACCCTGGCCAGCGCCTTCGTGGCAGGCGAGGATTCCGACTTGTGGCTGCCCCTGACCTCGCATTCCGTGACGGCATACGTTCGCCCATTCATTCATTCCAATGTCCGCACCCGTCTCGACGAGATGCCCGGGATCCCGTCCATCCCGTCCACACTCCAGAAGGTCCACGACACCATTCGGGAGTATCGCAACAAAACCATCGCGCACTCGCAGTCAACCCTGGCCACGCCGCTTCCCATGGCGCTACTGGATGTTGCAGGACGAGTGGTGAATATCGTGGGCGTGTCCATCATCCACCCAATGCCCAAGGCCATGGGGGAACGCTTTTCGGACTTGATTGCTGCGATGGAGGATGCAGTGGACCACGCAACGCAGCCGGTTCTGGAGCGCCTCCGGACCTCGTTGAGGAATGAGGCGCCGGAAACCATCAGCGGCTGGCCGCAGCCGGAGTTTTTGCACGACACCGACGCGGATTTCAGTGCCGGAAGCAAACGGCAACCGACACCACGTTGGACGGCCTACTGGCATGTGGAGCCGCCACCTGGCCACGAACCTTTCGGCCCGGCATCAGGCCACTAAGCGCCCTTCCGCTTCCACGCCACCGCCAACCCCAGCACCAAGGCGCCCAGCCCCAGCATCACCAGGACCATCAGTCCCCAGTTCTCCTGGTTCACGCCGGGCCCGTACAACACACCGATCAGCACCGTCGCTGTGATGGCGCCGAGGTAGCGGCAGGTCTGGAAAATTCCGGCCGCCACTCCCCTCTCCTCCGGCCGGGCGGATACGTACAGGCCCTGGTTCGATGCCGTGCTCACCACTCCGTACGGGACGCCCATCAACGCTGTTAGCACAAACACCAGGGGCGGCCACAGGGACAACGTCAACGCCCCGAGGCCGGCCGAGGCAACCAGCAGGATGAGCGCACCGGCGATCATCACCGGACGCACGCCGAACCGCTCAATCAGCCGTACCGTCACCGGGGTGACCAGCACGGACATCGCCGCCAGGGGCAGCATCAGCAGGCCCACCAGTCCGGCGTCGTAATGTCCTGCCTCCTGCAGCAGCTGCGGCAGTCCGAAGAAAGCAAAGTAGTAGACGCCGCTGAAGACGACGAACACGAGATACACCAGCAGTAGCGGCCGGTTCCGGCCGAGCAGCCGCAGGTCCAGGAACGGCGGGCGGAAGCGCAGCTCCCGCCACGCGAACAGCGCGGCAATGACGGTCGCCGCGCCCAGGAGCCACCAGCGGTATCCCGGCATCACGTTCAGCAGCGCCATCATCGCGAGCATCAGCGAGGCGACGAAGGCCAGGATGCCCGGGATGTCGGAGTCCCGGATCAGGGTAGAGAGCTTCCCGGTCTCGCGCCCGGCATCAGCCGGCGCCTCCCGGTGCACCACAATCAGCGCCAGCAGCGCGAGCGGCACGTTGACCGCGAACAGCGCCTGCCAGCCCAGCAGGCTCACCAGCAAACCGCCGACGACGGGTCCCACCGCGGCCGCCGACGTGTTCGCCATCTGGATCCGGCCCAGCGGGCGGGTGGCCGGCAGCTTCGCCAGCCGGCTCAGTTCGGTGACCATCACGACGGCGGACGGGTACGCCGTCGCGGTCCCCACGGCCATGAGCGCGCGGGCCACGCAGACCAGCGCGAAGTTGGGCGCGAAGGGCGCAACTGCACAGGTCACTGCCACCAGGGCCATCCCGAACGTGAACAGGCGGCGCGGCCCGAAACGGTCCGCAAGCCTGCCCATCAGCGGCTGCCCGGCCGCGGACGCGAGGTAGAACGAGGTGATCACCCAGGTGACCGTGGCGACGTCGAGCGCGAAATCCTCGCGCAGGACCACCAGCGCGACGGCGATCATGGACGAGTTCAGCGGGTTCAGGGAGGTGCCGAGGCTGAGCGCGGCGATCGCGAGGCCGGGACGGGGTTTGTGCGTCACACCCCTAAGTCTGGTGCATCGTTGCCTTGGGTCACGAACCTACTCCGCGGCGCGTGGCGAATCGAGCTCGCCGGCGATCTTCTCCTCCAAGGCGGCAAGCGTCGCCTCCGGCAGGACGATGAGGCCGTCCAGTTCCCGCCGGGCGCGCTTGTACGCGGTTTGCCGTTCGGCAGGTGTCGCGGCATTGTCCAAGGCGATGTTGAGCAGCTTCCTGGCCGTCGTCAATCGCTGGCGTTCCAGCTCAGTGAAGTTGTGGTCCTTGATCCGCTTGGCTTCGCGCTCTGCGACGTCGAAGGCCAGCTCAAAGCCATGCACGGCCGTCCGGTATTCAGCCAGCCCGGCCGCCGTCGTAATGTCCCCCGGGGCGGCTGGCCGCAAACCGTCCGCCGCCTTCTTCGCCCGGAGGAAGGCGACAGTGAGAGGCTCCCGAACATCCGTCATGACCGGAAAGTCGATCAGTTTCCCCACGTCGAGCTCGTAGTCCAGCCACCGCCGGTTCACGGCGTCGTGCGCTGCCATCAGGGCGGCGACCTGGGCCTGGCTGGCTTGTTCCGCCTGCACCGCCTGGTTCTTGACCTTGTACAGCTCCAGACGGCGACGGTGCCGGCGTTCGCTGGCCTTGGACCATGACCGTGCCCATCCTCCGGCGATTCCGCTGAGAGGGAAGGCGAGCCACCAGTAATGGCGAAGGAAGTCAAAGAATTGGTCCACGGATTCATCCTCCCACTGCCCGTCGCACCCCAAGGGGACGCCCTAAGCCCGGCTCAACCCGTCAGTTCGTTCAGTCGGGTCCGGAGGTAGCGCTGTTCGGCGTCGTTCTCAGTGAGGATCAACGCCTCTTCGAAGGCGACCCGGGCCTCGCCGAGACGGCCCAGCCGGGTCAGGAAGTCGGCGCGTGCGGCGGCCAGATACGGGTAGCGGGCCAACTGGGGCACGGCACCCAGCGCATCCAGCTCCGCCAAACCTTCCGCCGGGCCCACCGCAAAGCCGAGGGCTATGGCCCGGTTGAGTTGGACAACGGGAGAGGGCCACGTCTCCATAAGCACGTCGTAGAGCCCAAGAATCTCCAGCCAGTCAGTGTCGGACCACGACGCGCTCTCGTCATGGACGGCCGCGATGGCCGCCATCACGGCGAAGCGGCCCGGGGGCCGGGAGTTCAACGCCTCGCGCAGGAGCGCAACCCCTTCTTCGATGGCCGGCCGGTCCCATTTCGTCCGGTCCTGGTTCTCCATCAGCACCAGTTCGCGGTGCTCATCGAGCCGGGCGCCCCTGCGGGCGTCGGTGAGCACAACGAGTGCTAGGAGCCCTGCGACATCGCGGTTCTGCGGAAGCAGGAGCCGGAGCATTCTCGCGAGCTCAAGGCCGCGTTCCGCGAGATCACGGCGCATGAGGTCTGCCCCTGACGGGGCGGTGTGCCCGGTGGTGTACACCAGGTACAGGACGGACAGCACGCCGTCGACGCGCTCGTGCAGCTCGGATGCCGCTGGCACACGGTAGGGGATGTGCGCGGCCGCGATCTTCTTCTTCGCCCGGGTGATCCGCGCCGCCATGGTGGCCTCTGGCAGCAGAAACGCCCGCGCCACATCAGCGGTGGACAGGCCACACAGGAGCCGAAGCGTCAGGGCCACCTGGGCGTCCAAGGCCAGGGCCGGGTGGCAGCAGGTGAAGATCAACCGCAGCCGGTCATCGGCAATGTCTTCGGAGTCCCGGCCCGGCTCGCCCTCTGCGTACTCCTCCGGATCGAACAGCTTGGGGAGCGCCCGCTGCGCCGTCGCGGCCCGGCGATGCATATCCAGGGCCCGACGGCGGGCGGTCACCGTGAGCCACGCGCCAGGGTTAGTCGGGATGCCGCGCGGACCCCACGTGGACAGTGCACTGGCGTACGCGTCCTGCACGGCCTCTTCGGCGGTATCGATATCACCGGCAACACGGACGGTGGCCGCCAGCACGAAGGCCCACTCCCTGCGGTGCGCATCGGCAACCGCGGCAGCAACCTCCGAGCTGGCGGCCGGCGCCATCAGCTGACCATTCGCACGGGCCGGACCTCTACCCCGATGCCGGCCGGAACCTCCTTGGCGATCTCCAGCGCCTCATCCAGGTCGCCTGCCTCGATCAGGTAGTAGCCGCCCAGCGTTTCCTTCGACTCGGCAAAAGGACCATCCGTGACCGAGAATCCGCCCGCCCCGTCGCGCCGGATGGACGTCGCCGTCGAAGGTGGCTGCAGTGCGGCCCCGTTGAGCAGGGACGCGCCGCGGCGCTGCTGGAACTCCTGATAAGGCGCGCTCATGTCCTCGCCGTCGGATTGTTTCGCCGCTTCATCCTGGAAGATCAGGACCAGATACTTTGACATTTTCGTGCTCCCATCGTGGTGACTCTGCTTTGAGCTTTCACTGCATCGACGCCGACGGCCTCGCCGTCGTCAGGGCCGTACATTCTGGCCCTTACTCATACGACGCCCGCCCGAAGCGCAGATCGACAACTACTGCCAGAATTCCGTTAGCTGCCCTTCGCCGCCTGCGCTTCGATCGCGTCGAGGTCGCGGACGGCGAAGCGGTGGTGTTCCCATTCCTCGTGGAGGATGACGTGCAGGCAGTCGAGCGTGGTCACGCTGTAGCGCGGATCATCGGGAGCCTTGTGGGGGTTTTGCAGGTCCTCGGTGGTGACGGCGGCGAGGAAGTCCCGCACCATTTTCACGCGGCCGGCCCGAACCTCAAGGACCTCATCGTAGGTTGGCTTGGCCGTTTGAAATACCGACATGTCCAGTCCGTCCGTTTCGTATTCAACATTCGGCACCCCGATCGGGTGGTACGGCTGCTCAAGCCCCATAGCCGCCCCACCCAGCCACTTATCGGTGGCCATCACCAGATGCCGCAGCGTCTGCGCAAGCGACCACTCGCCGTCGACCGTTACATCCTCGGTGCCTGGCGGCAGCGCAGCCGCCCGGCGCAAAGTGGCCGTCCATGTATCCTCGAGCCGGGTCCAGGCCTTCCCCAGGCTTTCCGGGTCACCCGCGTGCCGCAACTCCCGGCCAGGAAAGCGCCGGTTGAGTTCGGCGTCAACGAGCGGAGCCACGTCCACGCCGTTGACCAGCATCGATCCCTGGTCCTCGAGGAGCCAGGGAGCGTCGATGTCCACGCGCTCAACATAAACACCGCGCATCACCGCACCGGACAGGTCGGAGCGGACGAACCTGGACCCGGTCAGGTTGACATCGGAAAACTGCGCGCCCCGCAGGTCATCGGACTCGGTAAAGGTTGCCATGCGCGCCATCTTTCCCGGTAGACCGTGATGCATCAAGGGCTGCGCGACGTCCTGGACCCGCGATTTTCGAAGGGGTAGCCCCGTCCGTTGACTCGCGATTCGCCGTGGAGGTGCAATTAAAGTGGCTCCCGCAACAGCAGAAGCCAGTCCACGAAGCGGCCCCCGCTTCCGTGAGGCCGCCCAAAATATGGAGGTCGGAATGGGACAGGCACGCGAGGTCATGGATCGCCTGAACAAGGCGATGGAGGCAAAAGACAAAGAGACGCTGGCACGCAGCTACGCCACCGACGCCGTCGCCTACACGCCGGACAAGGGTGAGCTCCGCGGTCGCGAGGCCATCACCAGCTACCTCTTCGAACTCTGGGACGCCATGCCGGATGTCCGGTACGAGCAGACGGGACGGCACGAGGCCGGCGACATTGCCATCGATGAGGGCATCGTCATCGGCACCAACACCGGCCCGCTGCGCATGCCCTCCGGCGAAACCATGGAGCCCACCGGCAAGCAGCTCCGCATCAGGAGCTGCGACGTCGCCAAGGTGGAGGGTGGCGAGATCACCTCTCACCGCTTCTACTTCGACCAGGTGGAGTTCCTGTCGCAGCTCGGATTGATGGGCGAAGTGTCCACGCAGTGACGGGTTGGTTGGCGAACTGCGATGCCGTGGGCACCTTGTGAAAGGTACCCACGGCATCCTGGTTCATCGGGCTCGCACGACGGCGGCGCGCGCCACGGACCGGTATCGTTGACCCGCGGGGTGCCCGCGGGTGCAGGCACCGAAGTCTGAATCCTGCGAGGCCACCGTTCGTCACGTCAGGGGGAAACAATATGGTCTTTGACCGAGAGCGTGAGAAGCGCAACGACAACGTGTACGCCGAACACAAAAGGGCAATCGCGGCCGGCGAGAAGCGTGTTCTCCGCAGGACCAGCACCGGGGATTTGCACAGCTACCCCGCGGACGAGATCGGCTTCAGTCCCGGACGTGGCCATGCCCAGGTCAGCACCTGGTGGGGCATGGGAATCCTTGCCATCGTTGGCGCAGCGCTGACTGTCGTTTCACTGCTAATTTTGCTGGCCCCGCTGGGACAGGGCGAAGGTCCGTTCTGGGGTTCGCTGTTCCTGACGGCTCTGTCTGTAGGTATCACGTATTATGCGTTGAGCCTTGCCCGGGACGAGTACAGGGCCACCCAGCTCCGCAAGCGGCGCAATTCCCCTAAGCCCGGCACCGGCAACGTGGACATCGATCTCCTTGAATTAGGTCAGGAACATCCCAACCGTCCCACCACGTCCCGATAGGATTCATTCCGATGTTCAACCAGCACAAGCAGTTCCGCAGGCCAGACGGCACCCATTAGGACCCGAGCAGTTTTCAACGTCAAACAGTACGAGGAGCAGTACGGTCCCGGGGCGTGCCGGAGGGATGCTCCATGGCCGCCATCACGCCCGTCCAAAGTCCAGGACTGATTGTGGCCCTCGGAATCTTCCTCACCGCAATTTCCGTTGGCATGCTCGGTCTGAGTTTCGTTCCAGAACCACCAGGGTGTCGTCCTCCACCGTGAATGCAGGGTTTCCGAGGACGCTTCGCATCTCCTCGCCGTGCCAGAAGCGCTCATGCCCGGCACGCCACTCAGCAACGGACGCGTATCCCTCACCCTCGTCGCGGGCGTGCTCACAGGTAACGCCGGCAAGCCGGACCAGCTGGACGTCCGTGGTCGCGATGACCGCTACAGCTTTCCCTGCAGAGTCGACCACAATCTGCCTGGCAGCAGCCTGCGGGAACAGCTCGTCCTCCACGATGTTCTGCACCGCCATTGGGGCCGTGGAGGTCTTGCTCCCGTCGAGAATCGCGGAAACGAGCCTGTCGCGCAAAGGCCCGGGGAAACCGAATTCGGAGCGGGGCAGGCAGTTGAACTCGTTCATCGCTTGATTCTGTCGGCTGTGTCCGCGGTCAGCAAATGGTGCGCCCGCGCCGTTAACTGGAGCGCCGCCGTCGTAATTCACGACGGCGGCCACTCACCAACTGTGCCTGTGCTGCGCGTGCTGTTAGGGGCGGAACCGTCGTGGGCCACATTGACGGTGGTCCGGCCCCCAAACGGATCAAACCGCGGCGTGTCCGCGTCAAAGTGCCCCAGTTCGGCTGCTCTTGCTGCGCTGGGGAACTTCTGCGAAGAAATCCTCAGCTTGAGCTTCCGATCCGTCTACTTATCGCACCCGATGCCGTCGCCGTCCCGGTCAAGGTGCTTCCCATATCCCGGTGTACCGGCATAAATGGGCGCCGCACCTGCTGCGCGTGCCGCCGTGCAGTTCGCGTAAGAGACGGCGGCCGGCGCCTGGACTGCCGGGGCTGGTGCCTGGACTACGGGTGCTGGCTTTACCGCCGCCTGCTGGGCAGCCTGCTGTGCCGCTGCATCGGCTGCTTTCTGGGCTGCCACCTGCGCTGCTGCCTGATCTGCTGCCGCCTTCTCGGCGGCAGCTTTATCAGCCGCGGCCTTTGCTGCAGCAGCCGCCTCTGCTGCCACCTTGTCGGCGGCGGTCTTATCTGCGGCGGCCTTTTCCGCCGCAACCTTTTCAAGGGACTTGACCCCGAGGCGAACGGTGGATCCCTTTGCCGCCTGCGCGCCTCCCGTGGGGTCCTGGGACGTCACCAGCCAGTTCTTCTTCGAAAGAATCGTCTTTCCGTCCACGGTGTCCTTGGCCTCGACCTTGAACCCGAGATCTTCCAGCTGATCCGTGGCTTTATCCAAGGTCAAGCCCGTCACGCCCGGAACCGCGACGGCAACCTCAGCAACAGCAGTTGCATCTGATGCCGGCTGCGAGGCTTCCTGCTTGCCGCCGCATCCGGTCAGCATCAGGCCAGTGAGTACAACTAATGCCAATGTCTTCTTCATTTTTTCCCCCTTGGAAAAGTTCTTGGTTTGGTCAAGTGATGGAAAGGTTTAGCTTTCGCAGGCCACGCCGTCGGAGTCGCGGTCAAGCGCTGCCCGATAGCCGGCCTGCCCGGCATAGATCGGTGCGGCGCCAGCGGCTTTGGCAGCCGTGCAGTTGGCGTAATAAGCGGCCGCAGGAACGGCGGGAGCAGGGATGGGTACAACCGGCGCCGGAGCTGCTGGTACTGGAGCAGGCACCACAACAGCGGGAGCCGGGGCCACCGGGGCCGGAGCGGGAGCGGGAGCCACCGGTTCAGCCGCAGGCGCAAGTGCCGGCGCCGCGGCCACCGGTGCCTGCTCGTTGGTTGGTGCGAGCTGGCCTTCGCAGTCGGCGAGGATCCTGGCCATTGCGTCGTGCTCCGCCTGTGTGACCCACAGGCTGTACGTCGCCTTCACCGAAATCTGCCGGGCCACATATTCACACCGGAAGCCCTTGTTCGGCGGCAACCAGGTGGCGGCATCGCCGTCGCCCTTTTTCATGTTGGTGGGACCGTCCGTGGACTGGAGGTTCAGCGGGTCATTGGCGAAGGCCGTCCGCTGCTCCGCGGTCAGCTGCTGCGCGCCCTTCTGCCAGGCGTCACTGAGGGCAACAACATGGTCGATCTGGACGGCGCTGCTGGTGGCACTCCCCCGCAGGAAGCTGATGCTGGTGCCCGTGTAGGGGTCCGCCAGCGTTCCGGACTGAACCTTGCAGGGGACACTGTTGGTGTATTTGATCCCCGTGAGGTCGCGTTTGAGAATGTCATTCCGGGTGTCGCAGCCGTTACGGTCCACGTCCATCCACGCCTGCCCGAAGAGCGCTCGGTCATAGCCCGTCTTGGGCGCCCGGCCCTTGATGGGAAGAGCGGCCAGCAGGTCGATCGCCTTGGTAGCAAAGGCCGGCTGCGTCTTCGGTGCCGCTGCGCTCACGCCGTTGGCCAGGGCGAAGGCCGTCTCAGGATCGAGCGGAGTGCCCGTCGCCTGCTCGGTGGGAGCGGACGACGGCGTCGGCGAAGTTTTGGAGGAAGCGCTCGCTGTGGCGGTTGCTGGCGAGGCATTCCAGTCCGAGGAGGCTGCCTGAAGGTCCGCCTCATTGGTCCGCGGCAACGTGACTGCCCCGGCGATGAAGAGAGCGAAGGAGACCGCAAGGGCTATGGCCCCTGCCTTCCGCTTCGCCGGGAGCCACGCCCAGGAACGGCGTCCGGTGGCCAGGACGTAGAGGCCGGTCAGGGCCGCCGAGATAGCAAGGAAAACCAGGGCACCCCCGAGACCGCTGCTGAACGCGCCAACAGTCATAAAGAGGACCGTGATGCCACAGACGATGATCGTTGAAGCGCGTGGACTGCGGGGCGGTTCCTGTCCGAACGCAGGCGCAGGTGATGCTGACCCGAAACGGGCCTGATTGTTCGGCATTATTTCCCCAATAATGAAGGCTCGGCGTTTAGCCTGACCTTTTCTCTTGAAACTTCACGGAAATGCCGAGCCTATTTCTCCGTGAGCCAGGAAAACCGAAGTTGCGGCGAACCTCAGAAAACGTTGATTGAGTCTTGAGCCGACCTTGATGAAAAATGTCGTAAATTATCAGTTCTATGGTTCTGGGCGAAATCGCTATACGGTTCCGCTTTCGTTGCCGGCTGCCGCAGGTCATCGACATGCGGCAGCCGCCGGACTCGACGTCGAGTCCGGCGGCAGGACCAAGGTGCAGCCGCCGCTGAGCGGAGCTACTGCCCCGGTGCCCGGTAGGACGGTGTTTTCTTCACCGCTTCGTCGACGTCCTCGACAGTCATGAGCGGCTTCAAGCGCACTTCCACATTGCCGGTTGAGTTGATCATCAAGGACAGTGCCGCCGCGGCCGCCTGGTCCGGCACCTCAAAGACGCCGAGGACGTCGGTGTCCCCGAAGGCGTAGTAGAAACACTCGAGCGATCCTCCTACGGAACTGAGCGCCTCCACCAGCGCATCCCGCCGCTTGGTGCCGCCCTCGCGCATAAGTCCCTTGATTCCATCGCCCACATAATTGGCTTCAAACAGATACTTGGTCATGGTTTTTCCTGTCCCGTGATGTCCAGGACGCGGGCATCCCAGCGTGTGCCTGACTTCTAGTCAGAGAGGGTCCTGGGCGGTCCCCGAGTGGGACCGTGGCCATAGCGTAGGCCCACTCCCAGGCACTGACAACAGCCTCAGCAAAACTTCCGGAGAAGCTGACGCAACCCTGGACATGTGACCAATCAGTCACCTATCCTAGAACCATGGACGCCGTGTTCAAGGCCCTCGCCGACCCCACCCGCCGGGACCTCCTCGATGAGCTCTTCCGGGAGGACGGGCAGACCCTCCACGCGCTCGAGGCCCGCTTCGAGATGACCCGCTACGGGGTCATGAAGCACCTCAAGCTGCTGGAGGACGCCGGCCTTGTGGTCACCCGCCGTCGGGGCCGGGAGAAACTCCATTTCCTCAATCCGGTGCCCATCCGCCTGGTCCACGACCGCTGGGTCAGCAAATATGCACAACCATGGGCCGCTGCCCTCAGCGACCTCAAAACCAGATTGGAAAGTCCCATGGAAAAGATCTTCGAAATCTATATCAAGACCACCCCGGAATTGCTCTGGGAAGCCATCACCACCAGCGAGATCCGCAGCAAATACCAGTTCGGCAACAGCATCAAATCGGACTGGACACCGGGGAGCCGCTTCGAAATGGGCAACGTGAAAGCCGGCGGAGCGCTCCTGGGCGAGGGCGAAAACATCGAAGTGGACCCGCCCCGCAAACTCGTCCAGACCATGACCGCGCTCTGGGGCGAGGACGTCAAGGCCGAAGGCACCTCCCGCATCACCTGGGAGATCGAACCCGTGGGCGATTCCTGCCACCTCACCGTCACCCACGACCAACTCCGCGACGGCGCCAACGACCAGCTCTATGGCGGCTGGCCCATGATCCTCTCCGGCCTCAAGACCTGGCTGGAGACCGGCGAAAAGCTCACCACCCCCGGCTCACTCATGTACACCTGAGGGACCGAGCCCTAAGGCGACCTGCGCGCCCAACCCGGGCGCCGCCGTCGCACTCCCCCGCGCTACTTTTCAGGTCCCGCGTGCGCCGCCTTTGCGGCCTCATAGCTGGTGCCGAAGGGCAGCGTGTCCAGCATGGCACCACACAACTCCGGGTGGGTATATGACTAAACGAGTTCGTCGTGGAGAATGCGAGCAGCGTGACCCATCGCCTGCTCCGCCGACGGCTGGATGACGGCCGGCACCCGACTGCGAGTGAGTGCAATAACGACTAGAGTCTCGCCGCCTATGTGTTCGACGACGCCCGCTTCGTGACGAAGATGGACGAAGGAACCCGTTTTCGAATACCAGGCCGATGTATCAGCTGAAAAATCCGGTGCGAGGCGATGTCGGAATACGTTTGCAGCGAGCATCTCGCGCAGAGGTGCCGCCACCGCATTGCCGATGCTTCCGTCCCAGATCTTTTGTAGGAGATCGGCAAGCCCGCGCGCGGTGCCGGCGTTAGCCCGCTCGATGTCCAGTTGGGGCAACGGAGAGGGATGGCCGTGTTTGTCGGCTGAAACGACGAGCGAGTGCACCGTAGCAGCATCGCGGGTTCCGGTTTGGCTCGCGAGCGAGGTATAGAGTTCGCCGATCGGATGACGCAAGACGATGCCGCTCGTGCCGAGGGCTTGGAGCCATTCCGTGACGTCGTGCGGGGAGACGATGCGGAAAATTGCATCCGCGGCCGTGTTGTCGCTGATCTCCATGGCAAGCCGGATGAGATCCCCCACGGCGATCGTCACCGGGTGGGTAAAGCGGGCAATACCGGGACCACCCTGAGATCGGCTCGCGTCATCGATGCGTACCGACAAGCTGAGGTCGAGCCGACCCTGTTGCGCGGCGTCGAGCGCGGCCGCTGCTAGTGGCAGCTTGGCTACGGACGCCAGCGGGAAGGGACGATCGGCGTCAAGTGCGAGCTCGTGTCCCGTGCCGAGGTGACGCACGAGGAGAGATCCCGAGAGTCCCGCGGTCTCGAGCACGTGCGCTGCCCGGCGCAGGGCCCGTGCCCCCGCGCCGGTCTCGTGCGCCGGGACGGTCAAGATTGCCCCCTCCTTACGCCACCGAGCGCCGCAGCGATTTCCCGCCCAAGGATCGGATCGAAGAGCTTCCTGCCGCATGTCGAGCGTGACTCAAGCCGATACGCACGTGCGACTGTCAATTCGCGCACTTCGAACCATTGCAAACGCCACGCGGCCGCCTGCTCCTGCGTACATAGGACCCAATCCTCGCCTGCTAGCGCTCCCGTGAGCGCGCTGACGACGCTTGGGGACTCGTAAACCTGATGCGCTGCCAGCCCAGATTCCGCAGCGGACTCTCGCAACATAGTCAGAAGCTGGGCGGACGCATCCTCCGCCAGAACTGCGATACGCCAAGCCGCTTGTGGCCGCAGGGCGCGGGTCGGACGCAAAGCTGCAAGTGTAAGCGGCCTGGTTCGATCGGTAGCTTGCGCGAGGCCCAGCGGCACCACCCAGTCGGCTCGGGCGGTTTCGACCGGAAGAATAGCGGCATCCGCTTCCCCTAGTCGGAACCGCAAAGAACGCCGCTCCCGGTCGTTTTCCTCGATCTGGAGGTCGGTGCCGGCCCCGAGGGCGCGTAGCCGAAGGGCCGCCCAGAGCGCTGGATCGTGATCGGGTGGTACGAGAAGGCGGACCGTGCCGCGACGATGGGATGCTGCAGCATCGAGGAGCGCGCGTTCGGCGCTCAGAACCGCTTGAGCATGTCCGAGGATTGCGGCGCCGAAGGGCGTGAGACTCACCTGGCGCGTACTCCGCTCGAGCAGCGCTCCGCCGAGATGGACCTCGAGTGCAGCGACTCGCCGACTCACTACGGGCTGGGTCGTCCGTTCATCGTGCGAGGCCGCCGAAAAACTCTGCCGATGAGCGACGGAGACGAATGCACGCGCACAATTGAGGATATCCATCTCTCAATTATGCGGAAAGTACATAAAACTCGTCTTTTCTGGCTTTGAACGCATCAGGGCATTCCCTCAGACTGGCCGCATGGAACCAATTGACGCATCCAGCCCCCAAGACCGGAAATTCGCCCCGACCCGTCGCGGAATCCTCTTGCTAGGCACAGGAGTGCTGGCAACCTCACTGGTCGCCACGGGAAATAGCCCGGGATTCGCCCAGGCGAAGCTGCCCGGGAAGGGGAGCGCCCGTCCGCATCTCGACCGGTCAATCGCCGCCCTCGAATCGGCCAATGGCGTCACGATAGGGATCGCCGCGGGCCGACGGGGACAAACGGCCTATACATACCGTGGGGGTGACACGTTCCCGATGTGCTCTCTCTTCAAGACCCTCGCTGTTGCCCGACTGCTGCGCGACCACGCGTACGATGATGAGTTCTGGAAGCGCCGAATTCTGTTCCGTGAGGATCAGATCGTGGAGAACTCCATAATTTGCGCCGCCGACGAGGACCGGGACATGAGCGTGGAAGAACTCGCCGACGCTGCCCTGCGTTTCAGCGATAACACGGCTGGCAATCTCCTGCTCGAACTCATCGGAGGTCCAATGCAGATAGGCGCCTATGCGCGAACTCTCGGCGCCCCCTTCACACGTCTCGACCGCTGGGAACCGGAGCTCAACGAGGCGCTTCCCGGTGACCTCCGCGATACCAGCACGCCGTCTGATATCCATAAACTCTACGAGGCCCTCTTGCTCGGCGACGCGCTAAGTACACTCGGGCAGGCCCGTCTTCGCAGCTGGATGCTCCGCAACACCACCGCCGGCAAGCGGCTGGGAGCGGCTGTGCCACCTGGAGCTGAACTCGCCGACAAGACAGGCGCCGGCGATTACGGAGTCGTCAATGACGCGGGCGCCGTGTGGCCGGACGGGCGTCCACCGCTAACACTGGCCGTGATGACCAAGACAGACGATCCGGATGCGGTAAACAACAACGAAGTCGTCGCGCGCGTTGGCCAGCTCATTTTCGCGGAACTCCTATAACGGCCGCTAGCCCAACGGGGCGTGTTACCCGTGTACTCACCACCGGACTCGCGATCGGATTCGCCTTCGTTGCCACCGCTCTTGCTCCGTGGCTTGCGACCGATGTCAAACTGCCTTTCAAGCTCTTCGGCGGTCATCGCTTGCCCGCGTTCGATGCGTCAGGTCGTCCAACGAAGGCTCCGCACTTCGGGCGGGTCAGCGCAACACCAATGGCCGTGCTCCGAAGCCGCTCGTACGTCCCCCCAAAGCAAGTGGCCGCACGGTGAAACTTCCGAACAGGGGAACGCCAGCGGACTCCGACGCTGAGAATATCAATCTGATTTGGGTCCACTAGCCGTGGGCAAAGATTGGCGGTCCTTGGCATGGGGTTCACAAATCCAACGAAAATTGACAGCATCAGCGGCCACCCAGTCTTGTATTTGCGCTGATGCGTAATTAGGCTGGGGCGCAAATGGATGAACTGAGTACGATTTTCCTTGCGCTGGCGGATCCCACCCGCCGTGCTCTGCTGGCGCAACTGCAGCAGGGTGAGGCGACGGTGACCGAACTGGCCGCTCCGCACTCAATTAGCGTGCCCTCCGTATCGCGCCACCTGAAAGTGCTCGAGCAGGCCGGGCTGATCACTAAGTCCAAATCGGCCCAGTGGAGGAACTGCCGGCTTCAACCAGCGCCGCTACAAAAGGTTGAGGAATGGATGCGCCCATACCGCGATTTCCTGAGCACACGGCTGGATCGCCTTGACGCTCAGCTCGCCATAAACCCCGATCGCCCCGATGCTCTCACTGAACTGAAGGATAGATGATGACCGACTTCCCGACACAAGATCGAAGCTTCACCCTTACCCGAACTTTGGCTGCATCGCGGCATGCCGTGTTCACAGCTTGGACTGACCCTGAGCATTTGGCTTGGTTCTATAACCCCGACATGCCCACACCCACCACACCCATCGAGGTCGACCTCCGGGTTGGGGGAACGTGGAAACAGCAGATGATCGTCGACGAGAACCTTAGCTATCCCACCGGTGGGATCTACATGGAGATTGTTCCCGACGAACGACTCGTCTTCCGCTGGGGAGCGGTTGGAGGCTGGCCCGAACTCGACGGCGAGAGCGAACTGACTGCCCCTGTTGTCACGGTGCAGCTGACCGACTTGGGCACGGAAACGGAGCTCGTCCTCACAGTTCAGTTTTCTGAGCATCTGGACATCGAAGAGGTACAAAAGCTCATTCTGGGAGGTACCCGGGAGGGCTGGGGTGCCACCATCGATCGGGTCAAGGACAGCACCTCCATGGCCACGGTGACCCATGGGCGCACGGCGGGGCCCCAGATCTATGTCTTTTTCCCGGGAACGGCGCGGGAAGCATTGAACTTTTACGCGGATGTTTTCGGCGGTGAGCTTTCCCTGCACACGTACGAGGACTTCGGCAGGAGCGACGGCGCACCAGAAGCCGTAGCTCATGGAGTGCTCAACGGCGTTGTTGCTCTGGCAGGTTCGGACGCAGCTGAAGGCCAAACAACGGTCCGGCTCGAAGGCATCATGCTCTCGCTGCTGGGAACCGCCGAACCGGCAGTTCTCCATAAGTGGTTCGACAAACTCTCCGTTGACGGGTCGGTGCTCGATCCACTCTCACCAAAGCCGTGGGGCGCCTCTGATGGCCAAGTCATTGATCGTCATGGACTTCACTGGCTTGTCGGATATGAGCCCGCGACATGAGCGACGCCCAATTGCTTGCTCAGCTGGCCAGTGAGCGAAGACATGTTCTTCGAACAGTCGATGGCCTCGAGAACGATGAGATGCGTCGAACCTTAGTCCCGTCCGGCTGGACAATGACGCAGCTGCTCAACCACCTGGCCTTCGACGATGAGATGTTCTGGATATCGGCTGTTCTCGGTGGTGATGACAGGGCAATCGCCGAACTTCACAACGGGTGGGCGTCCGAACCGATGACCGGTGCCGAGGCCGTCAACATCTACAAGCGTGAAATCGCTCGAAGTGATGAGGTCCTTGCGAAGATCGATTTGGATGCCCCTCCCCGCTGGTGGCCTCCAGCCAGCGCATTCGACGCACCACCGATGTCCAATGGGCGTGAGGTCCTGTTTCGCGTGCTCGCTGAGACTTCCGTCCACGCGGGCCACCTCGACATCGTCCGAGAGCTAATGGACGGACATCAGAATCTCGTAGTCGAATAGTCCCGACTTCCGGCCAGCTAAGGCGGCAGCCCGATTTGAGAACACCGACGTATCGTCGCGTTCCCAGTGAGTTAGCTAGCCGCCTGCTGGGCCACCGTATGGGCGAGCCAGTAGGAGTCGGTTCCGGTTTCGATAATGGTTCCTTTAAGGTCAGCCGGTCCACAAGCGCGGCACACAGACGTGGGTCGGTGAAGGTTTTGGTCCAGCCGGAGAAGGATTCGTTGGTGGCGATGGTTGCAGCTGGTCGAGGGCAGGACACAGGTGGGCGTCTTGCGCGGGAGATATAGGACGGGGCTGCACGTGGCCGGAGGACATAGAGCCTGGGCGGGACTTCCCCGCTTATTCGAGGACCCTCATGAGGAACGCGGCTTGAAGCTCCCCCAAGGCGTTCGGACTGAGGCAGAAGTGCCGTAGCGCCACCCGCCTACAACCTCCGCTGCCGGAACATCGGGAACGCCTCCCGCACCCGGGCCACCGCTTCAATCGAAATATCAGCTGCCCGGACGCCAGGTTCGAGTCCGAGATCGGCTTCAACGACGCCCATGGGATCCACCAGAATGCTGCGGCCCACGGAGACCGGCGGGGCCTGGCACACCCCTGCCACGTAGACGGCGTTCTCAATGGCGCGCGCGGCATTCAGCGCCAGCCACTGCTCGGTCTTGTGGGTGCCCGGCACCCAGGACGAACAGACCAGCAGGACCTGGGCGCCGGCGTCGGCCAGTGACCTGGCCAGCTCCGGGAACCGCAGGTCGTAACAGGTCATCAGGCCAAAGCGCGCTCCCCCGGACTCGAACACCACCGGGCTGGTGGACGGACCCGGCTTGATGAACGTCGATTCCCCGAAACCCTGGGCGTCGAACAGGTGGATTTTGCGGTAGAAGGCCAGCGGCTTCCCGTCCGGCCCGAAAGCCACCAGGGTGTTGTAGGCCGTGCCCGGATCCCCGGTCGCTTCCACCACTCCCGCCACCAGCGCGATGCGGTGGCGGCGGGCGGTGCCGGCGAGTTCCTGGCAGATGGGACCGTCCAGCGGCTCGGCCATCTCGGGGAACGACGCGTCCACTTTCTTCTTCTCGTACGTGGCGTATTCCGGGAAGGCGACCAAGGTGGCGCCGTCGGCAGCGGCCTCTCCGGCGAACCGGTCGATCGCGGCAAGGTTGGCCCGGATGTCGGTGCCCGATTCCAGCTGCCCGAGCGCTATCTTCACGGTTCTTCCTCCTCGGTTCAGCGGCCTGGTACAAACTGTCGGGTCTAGGCAGTCGCCTCTACGGTCGCCTTTTCCGTGGCCGTCATTTCCGGCGGTGCCGCCTTGAAACCGCGCGTGATCAAGGCCAGGACCACCACGCCCAGCACGAGCCAGGACACTCCCAGCGTAATGGCGTTGCTGTCCAACTGTGAGAGCAGGTAGGCGCAGACGATGGCTCCCACCACCGGGACCACCACGTAGGAAACGGGGTTCAGCTGGTGCCCGGCACGGCGCTGGCGCACGTAGTGGAACACCACCGAGGCATTGACGAGGGTGAAGGCGGTGAAGGCACCGAAGTTGATGAACGAGGTGGAGGTGGCCACGTCAAGGAAGATCGCGATCAGGCCGACGATGCCGGTGACGATCAGGTTCACCACCGGCGTGTGGAACTTCACGCTGAGCCGGCCGAAGACCGCCCTGGGCAGAACGGAGTCACGGCCCATGGCGTACAGCAGGCGCGAGGCGCTGGCCTGCGCCGCGAGGCCGGACGCGAACTGTGCCACCACCAGGCCGGCAAGGAAGACCGCGCCGAACAGCTGCCCGCCAATCTGCAGCGCGATGGAGCTCGCGGCGGAGGCCGAGTCCTCGAATACCCCGCCCGGGTGGACCAGCTGGGTCACGTAGGACACGGTCACGAAAATGCCGCCGCCGATCAGGGCGATGAGCATGATGGCGCGGGGCATATTCTTGCGCGGTTCAATGGTCTCTTCAGTGAGAGTTGTGACGGCGTCGAACCCCAGGAACGAGTACGCGGCGATGGCTGCGCCTGCGGAGATGGTCGCGAAGCTGGACGTGTCGTTGAAGAACGGCTGAGTGCTGGCCAGGCCGCCGGCACCCTGGGTGGATACCACGTTGCCGATGGACAGCGCCACAAAGAACACGATGACCAGCAGCTGGAACGCCATCAGCACGTAGTTGGCCTTGTCCGCCACCTTGATGCCCAGGATGTTCAGCAGAGTAGTGATGACGATGAAGCCCACAATCCAGACGGCGATGGGGATTCCCGGGAACTGCGCGCTCAGATACGAGCCGCCGATAAGCCAGATGACCATCGGCAGGAACAGGTAGTCCAGCAGGATGGCCCAACCGACGAGGAACCCGACCCGGGGATCGATGGACCTGCGGACGTAGGTGTAGGCGGAACCGGCGACCGGATACGCGATGGCCATCCGGCCGTAGCTGTGGGCCGTGAACAGCATGGCGACGAGTGCCACTAGGTAGGCGGCCGGCGAGGCCCCGCCCGTGGTTTCGGCAATGATGCCAAAGATCCCCAGGACGATGAGTGGGGTCAGGTACGCAAGGCCGAACAGGACCAGGGAGGGCAGTTTCAGCGTGCGGGTGAGCGTGGGAGTTGTCACGGTGTTTCCTTAGGCGTTGAAGGACTGGGGAGCCCAGGTGGCCGGGCTGATCCGGCCCTGGTAAACGGGCAGTTCGACGGCGTCTTCGCCGTCGCGGAACTGGGACCAGGGGCGGTTGAGGTTTTCGGTGCCGTGGGTTCTGACGCGCTCGACGGCGGCAAGGTCCAGTTCCGCGGTGAGCAAGACCGGGGCGTCCTCGGGGGCCTCGGCGAGGGTGTTGCCCTCCGGGTCCACGATGATGCTCTGACCTTTGCCGGTGGGGCCGGCGCAGTTGACGCTGACCACGAAGACCTGGTTCACGATGGCATTGGCCTTGGCTAGTACCAGTTCCTGCCGGCGGTCCGGGGTGGTGGTTTTGACGACGTTGAGGATGACCTCGGCGCCCATCCAGGCGAGCTGGCGGGAAACCTCGGGGAACCACGCGTCGTAGCAGATGTTCAGGCCCACCCTGCCGACGCCGGCCAGGTCCACGGTGGTGAACCGGTCGCCGGGGTCGTAGGGCTCGAAGGGGCGCCAGGGGAAGACTTTCCGGTAGTAGCCGGCAAGCTCTCCCTCCGGGGACAAGACCAGCTGGGTGTTGAACAGCTGCCCTTCCGGTCCGCGCTCGCACACACTGCCCGGGACCAGCCAGATGCCCAGGTCCGCGGCAAGCTGCCGGAGCTCCTTGACCCGTGGGCCGTCCAGCGGCTCGGCCGAAGATTGGAGCATTGCCGTGCGCTGCTGGTCAGGATCGGAATCTCCGAACAGGTGCAGCTCCGGGAAGACCACCAGCCTGCTGTGCGGCTGGACGGCCAGGGCGGCGGCGACCTCGTCCGCGAACGCCGAGACGGGTTCGCCGATGAGCCGCGGCCGGGCTTGGGCGGCGATGAGGGGAAGGATGCGTTGCATGGTGTTCTCCACGTTGGGGATGTGATCTGGACTATATTAGATCAGAATGATCCATTTATGGGAAGAGGGGCAGATGGGCCGTAAAGTAGCGGATATGACCCGTCAGTTGGAAGACACCGCCGACACCTCGCCCATCGGCGCAGGCAGGCTGGCCGGAATCGACCGCCGTAGCGCCATCGACGCCGTGCGGCTGCGGATCGGTATGGCAATTTCGCTTGGGCTGCTGAAACCCGGTGAGCGCCTTCCCGATCAGGAGGACGTGGCCCTGGGTCTCTCGGTCAGCCCGATCACGGCCCGCCGTGCCCTGGCGAGCCTGGCGGAGCAGGGCGTCGTGGTCCGCCGCCGCGGCCGGGCCGGTGGAACGTTTGTTGCGGATGAGCCTCCGCAGAGCGTGCTGGCCGAACTCTCGGCTTCGCCGGCTGAGTCCCGGGCCGTGAACCGGCTGGTGGATCGGCGGCTGCTGTTCGAATGCGCCGTCACGCAGTACGCGACACTCAACGCCACGGCTGAACAGCTAGATGAGCTCGACCGGCTGACCCGCGACATGGCTGGATCCGCGGACTGGTCCGACTACCACCAGGCGGACGAGCGTTTCCATCAGCTGGTGGGAACGGCGTCAGGCCTAGGTACCGCCGTGGAGGCGTACCACGAGACGCTGGCGGAGCTCTACGCCTACTTCATCCCCTACCCCATCGAACTGCTGCACGAATCGAACTGCGACCACGTCGCGCTGGTGGCAGCCCTGCGTGCCGGTCGTGTCCAGGACGCGGTGGAGGTCTCCCGCAAACACGTGGACATCCTTCACCGGACGATGTTCATGGGCCTGACGGACGGCGGAGAGGCCTCGTTGCGGCGAAGCCTGTGACTACCGGGGAACAAGCCGCCACAGGGACGTGACCTCGGCCGCGCGCGCCTCGAACAGAGGATCGTCGCGGTCCGAGGCCTTCGGATGCGTGGGCTTGGTGTCGAGCCGTTCCACTACCATCAGCCCTGCCGCCTCGATGGCGGCCAGCAGATCGTCACGCGAGCGCAGGCCAAGGTGCTCGGCCAGGTCGGAGAGGACAAGCCAGCCCTCACCGCCCGGCTCCAGGTGGCCGGAGAGTTCGTTCAGGAAGCGGAACAGCATCCTGCTCCCGGGGTCGTATACGGCGCTGTCCAGGCTGGAATGCGGTGTGGCTGGAATCCAGGGCGGATTGCACACAATGAGCGGGGCCCGTCCGGGCGGGAACATGTCGGTCAGGACAGCCTCGGCACGGTCCTGGACACCGAGGTTCCGGAAATTCTCACCGGCGCAGGCGATGGCACGCGGTTCATTGTCCGTCGCCACCACGCGGTGGACGCCACGTCGCGCGAGGACGGCTGCGAGCACCCCGGTGCCGGTGCCGACGTCGAACGCCAGCGTGTCAGCGGGCAGCGGAGCGGCGGCGACCAGGTCCACATACTCACTCCGGGTGGGGAAGAAAGTGCCATAGTGCGGGTGGATGCGGCCCTGCAGCGCATCGACGTAGACGCCATTCCGTCGCCACTCATGGGCGCCAATTGCCCCGACAAGCTCATGCAGGGACACAACGGAAGCGTCCCCGATATCGCCGTACGCTTCAGCGGCAGCCTCACTGATATCCGGTGCGCGGCGCAGCGGCACCACCGGGCCCGGATCAAGGGGAATCAGCAGCAGGCCGAGAATGCGTGCGCGGTGCGAGCGGGACTGGCGATGCCGATAGAACTTTTCAGCAGGGGTTCCTGTGATCTTCTTTCCTGCGCCTATCCGCCGGTCCAGGGCGTTGAGGACCTGCCGCGCGTTGTGGAAGTCACCGTGCCAGAGCATCGCAACCCCCTGTGACGCCATCCGGTATGCCTCATCGGCCGTGAGCGAGTCGGTGACCACTTCGACCCGCCTGGGCGCCGGTCTGCCGTTCGCCGAACGCCACCTCGCACTCATACTGGCACCAGCTTCGGCCCAGGTCACGACGGCGGGATCATCCACCGCTGCTGTGCGCGCGGGCTGCAGGGCCGACGTCGGGAGTCCCACGGGAGCTGGCATGTCGGTACTGATAAATGATCCATTCCAAGAATCCGGGGGCGGATCGGAGACTGACGATTGCGCGGCGATTCCACAACGTGCATTGTCAGGATACAGGGGTGCCGTGGCCGCCACCCGCCGTCCAGCCTGCCTAGGTCCCGGCCGGAAGCTGCCGGTTGTCGCCGGTAGCCGGAAGCGGCAAAATTAGTAAGTGCACTGACGGATTCGGCACTACAATTAATCATGGACACGATCCCGGCGGTTATCCTCATTTTCGGGGTAGCGTTCGTCTGGCTGGGCGTGCCCGTGGTGGTTATTCTTCGCTCCCGGCGCCGCAGGGGTGCACCGAGGCCGGTGCGTCCAACGGCGCATCCCGCTGATCAGGCTCACCACCCTGCCGGCGTGCGCTGGCGCCGCCTCGGCCGGATCGCGGACCAGAACAGTGGAACTCCGGTGAGGCGCCGCAGCATGAAACTTCGGAAGGTTCACGGTAAGGGCCTACCCCTATAGCCGCCTCTTGTGCCGCCCGCACGGAGGTTTCGACAAGCTCAACCACCGGGATGCAAGCTCAACCACCGGGATGCAACCTCAACCACCGAGCTGCAGGCCGATGCGTCAGGACACCCTGCGGAATTCCCCGGGCCGGAGCTGGACGTGGATGGGCAGCACCAGCTGGATGTGGGTGTCGCCGATGGGCTTGTCGAGCAGCTCGTTAATCGAGGTCTGCCCTTCCAACTCGGTGTGCTGGTTTTTGCCCATGTATCGAGCTTATGTGCGCCACCGCTGGAGGGAATCCAAAGACACGGCTACGCGGCTGGAACGAGCTTGTAGGCGTAGCGGGCGTCCACGCCACCGGCAGGGCTCATTCTCACGTCCGCTCCCTCAGTGGGCAGCAGCACCGGCGCCCTGAACACCTGACCGTCGCACGGGACCTGCACAATGGCGAGAACTTCAGCACCCGCCGCAGTGGCCACCGACAGTTCCGCCGCTGGTGGTCCTGCGCAGACGAAGCGGAGTTCGTACTGGCCCGGTTTGGCCATGAGAGTCCCGGTGGTGGGTGTGTTGGCCCTGTTGGCACCACTCAACTCGCCGGGTAAATGCGGTTGCAGCTGCTTCGATGACCACTCTCCAAAATCCGCCATCTCTGAGGTGCGCGGGTCTGCGTTCGTCTCCACCTTGACGCCCGTTGCAGCCGGCCTGCCCGTCGGCGGGACCGCGCTGATGGTGACGGGCCCGCCGGGGTGCCTCAGGAACCGGTCCAGCGGGGCGTCGCACTCAAATCTCATCTCTTCCGGTATGCCGTCGCTTTTCACGACAGTGAGCTTGGCCCCGTAAACCCCGGCACATGCACCCGTGACCATGTAGTCCCCCGGCGCCAGAACTAGGGAAAGCTTCCCGGCGGGCTCTGCGTCGGACGGCATGCCGGGATCCGACGCCGGTGCCCCGAGCAGACGCGCCACTTCACCGGCGTTTTCCGCAAAGGACCGCGGCTCCGGTGCTGCTGCCGGTGTGGATGGTGGCTCCGGTCGCTCATCCGGGCCGCTGTACTCACAGCCCGCAAGCGCAACGACGAGTGCGGCCACAACCAGCAGGACTCTTCCACGCCGAGTCTGCATCCCCCAAAGAGCTGACATGCCTCCGAGTCTATGGCCTCTTGCCTGCGGCAGTGCGAGTATGTTGAGCATCAGGTTCGCTGCAGGCGCCCCCAACCCGGGCAGTAAGGACGCGCGCTCATGACCTATGTCAACAGCTTGGCGGATGTGGGAGCAGGTGACATCTCCTTGGCAGGCGGCAAAGCCGTGGGACTGGGCGGCCTCATCCACGCCGGGCTGCCGGTCCCCCCGGGATTTGTGCTGAACACTGCAGCCTATTCTCACTTTGTGGAAGCCAACCACCTGGAGGCCGGCATCCAGGAACTGGCAAGCGTGCCGCCGGATGCGTCGCCACGGGACTACGAGGACGCCTCGGAGCAGATCCGAGCCCTGTTCACAGGTGGCACCATGCCGGCCGAGATCGCAGCGGAACTCGCCGCTGCCTACGGGCATCTCGGCGGACGTCTCGACGGCGGGGATGCGGCTGTTGCAGTGCGCTCCTCCGCCACGGCCGAGGACCTCGCCTCCGCCAGCTTCGCCGGGCAACAGGAAACGTACCTGAATGTCCGCGGGCCCGCGGCCTTGTCCGTGGCCGTGATCGAATGCTGGGCTTCGCTGTGGACGGCGCGGGCCATGGCATACCGGGCCCGTGCAGGCATCGGACCTTGCTCGGTTCGCCTCGCCGTCGTGGTCCAGAGAATGGTCCCGGCCGATGCAGCTGGGGTCATGTTCACCGCCAACCCGGCCAACGGGCGCCGCGACCAGACGGTGATCAGTGCCGCGTGGGGCCTCGGCGAGTCAGTGGTCAGCGGTACGGTCACCACGGATGACGTGATTGTCGACGCCGGGACGGGTTCCGTGCTGTCGCGACAAACCGCCGACAAGGCGGTCATGACTGTCTATGCCGAGCACGGCACCCGGGAGCAGCCGGTGCCGGCCGAGCGCCGTCGTCGGCCCGTTCTTGACGACAGTGCCGCAGCCGCGCTCGCCGGGTATGGCACACGGAGTGCGGATCATTTCGGGGCGCCGCAGGACATCGAGTGGGCGCGGGCCGGTGACCGGTTCTTCATCCTGCAGTCCCGGGCCATCACCGCGCTGCCCGAACCGGCGGCCGACACCCCGGAAACCTGGCCAGTGCCCTTCCCCAAGGCGATGTACTTCCGGGCGAGCATCGTGGAACAGCTGCCCGACCCGCTCTCGCCACTGTTTGCCGACCTCATTGACGGCTCGGTGTCCCGCTCGCTGAGAGCCTTGATGAACGAGGCCGTGGGCACGAACGTCATCCGCGAGGACGACGTTGGCCTACCCACCATCAACGGCTACGCCTATTACTACTACCGCACCTCGGGAATGTGGCGGGTGATGGGAAAGGCACTGACGGCGGTGCGCGCGCTGGTCCGCGGCCAGGCGCACATGGGCGTGGCCGGCTGGCGCGAATTTTCGCATCCCCGGTACGAACAGGCGATCAAGGACTGGTCCACGAAGCCGGTCACCGAGCTCTCCGGTGCGCAACTGCTGGAAGGTGTGCAGGCGCTGCTGGACGCCGGCACCGTGTACTACACAGCCGTGCAGTCCATCATTCCGCTCGCCGCCACCAGCGAACTCTCGTTCCGGGCGTACTACGACAAGTTCGTCCGGCGAGCCGACGATCCCCCCGCCGTGACGTTTATCCTCGGCTACGACAGCGAACCGATCCGGGCGGAGAAGTCGCTGTACGACCTCGCCTCCTGGGTCCGCGGCGTCCCCGGGCTCGCCTCCGCGATCCTCCATGAACCGACGACGGCGTTGGCCGAGTCCCAGCGCACGGGATTCCCGCCTGCCGGGTTCGCAGAGTCGTTGTGGCAGCTGTGGCGTCTTCGCTTCCAGGACCACCTCGGCCGGTTCGGCCACGCGGTCTACAACCTGGACTTCGCCAGCCCGGTACCGGCCGACGATCCGTCAGCGCTGCTGGACGCGGTGAAGTTCTACCTGCGCGGGCAGGGCAATGACCCCCATGAGCGGCAACGGCTGTCCGCTGACCGCAGGGAGATCGAAACCGGACGGATCAGCAGCCGGCTGGGGCCGCGCCGTCGGGCCGCGTTCCTCCGTCTGCTCCGGTGGGCACAGAACACCGGACCGATCCGCGAGGACGCGCTTGCCGACGTCGGCCTGGCCTGGCCGCTGCTGCGGCGGATGCTGCTTGAGCTCGGGCAGCGGCTGGTGGACGCCGCCGTCATCGCCGAGCCCGCCGATGTGTTCTGGCTGCGCCACCAGGAGCTGCGCAGCGCCGTCGAGTTTGGGCTGGCCGCGCCGGGAGCCCCGGAGGTGGCAATTGCCGGAGCCTCCCAGCCTGTCCGCGCCGCCGCAGTCGAGGAGCGCAAGATGCTGTGGCGGGGCCAGGTGAAGGCCGCCGCCCCGCAAATGCTGCCGGAGAGCCGGTGGATGGAAAAGGCTTTCGGGTCCATGATGCCCGCAGGTTCGCAGCACCAAACCGGTGACGTCATCAAAGGCACCGGCGCGAGCTCGGGCCGGGTCACCGCTCCGGCCCGCGTCCTCCGCGGACCCCAGGACTTCGCCCTGATGCAGCCCGGAGAGGTGCTCGTCGCACGCATCACCACTCCCGCCTGGACCTCGCTGTTCGCGATGGCCTCCGCCGTGGTAACCGACGTCGGAGGCCCGTTAAGCCACAGCTCCATCGTGGCCCGGGAGTACGGCATTCCCGCCGTTCTCGGCACCGGGGTGGCCACCCAGCGGCTCGCCAGCGGCCAGCTGATCCGCGTGGACGGCGACGCCGGCACCGTCACGATCGAGCATCCCAGCCCTACCTAGGGGCCGCACCGGGTGGCATGATGGGCGCATGAGCCGAGTCACGTGCGATCTGACCATCTCCCTCGACGGCTTCCTCGCCGGCCCGAACCAAAGCCTTGCGGAGCCGCTGGGCGAAAACGGAGAGCTCCTGCACCGGTGGCAGTTTGAGGAACCCGAGGCCAACGCCGCGGCGATCGAAGGCATCCTCGCGGCGGGCGCCTTCATCATGGGACGGAACATGTTCGCCGGTCCCGGTCCCGGCGCGTGGGATGAGGACTGGCGGGGCTGGTGGGGCGAGGAGCCGCCGTATCACGCACCGGTGTTCGTCCTCACCCACCAGCCACACGCGCCCCTGGAGATGCAGGGCGGCACCACGTTCAACTTCGTGACCGACGGGATCGAATCGGCGCTGGCCCAGGCGCGGGAGGCCGCCGGCAGCAAGGACGTGGCCATTGCCGGCGGAGCGGAGACCGCCCGGCAATACCTCTCGGCAGGGCTGATGGACGAACTGCGGCTCCACATCTCACCCATGATCCTGGGAGCAGGCGAACGGCTGCTCGACGGCGTCGGCAACGTCACGCTTGAGCCGACCGAAGTGAGCGGTACCGGCCTCGTGACGCACGTGCGGTATCGAGTGGTCCGCTAGATAGGGCGTCCTCCCGCAGCTGGCTCAGCCCAGGACGGCCCACCCCCGCGGTGGCACCAGGACGGCGTTCGCACCGTCATCGAGTGTCGCCTGTCCGGCTACGACGGTAGTGGCGCCCGCGGCGCTGATCAGCTGGGTGTCGTGCGAGAGGTTCAGTGCGACCACGAGCGCATCGGCGCCAACCGCGACGCGGTATGCAAGCACCTCGTTGGAGAGCTGGAGGACATCCGTGGTCGCACGGTGCAGCCATGGGTTCCGCCTCCGAACCCCGATGAGCTCGTGGTGTACGGCGAAGATGGGTCCTCCCACGGCCGAGAGCTGGTCGGGGGAGGACGGGAAGAGCGGCCTCACATCGTCGTCGCCCCCTGCCCTGTCCTCCTTGACGCCCCGGTAGCCCTGCTCGTCGCCGTAGTAGATGGACGGCGTTCCGCCGACCGTGAGCAGGACGACGACGGCGTGCGGTACGAGCGCCGCATCGGTGAGCTTGCTCGCGATGCGGGTGACGTCGTGGTTGCCGATGAAGGTGAGCGGTGCATAGGAGCGCAGGAGTGCGTTGTGTCGTTCTAATGCAGCTGCGAGTTCGAAGAAGTTCGCGTCGTTTAGCGAACTCCAGACAGCCTTCCAGAGCTCGTATTGCGTGGCGGAATCCAGGCCGCCGGACCGGACCTCTGATGCATAGTCGCCGTGGATGTACTCACCCACGAAGTACGCATCCGGATGGGATGACCGGACGCGTGCCGTGACCGGGGCCCAGAACGACGACGGGACGGCGTAGGCGGCGTCGAGTCGCCAGCCGTCCGCACCCCGGCGCAACCAGTGCTCCATGACTTCAACGACAAAATCAGCGACGGCCGGCTCGTCATGGTTGAGCGCCACGAGGTGGTGGTGGCCCTCGAAGTCGCGATACGCGGGTTCGGCCCCGGGAGCGGCACCGTCGGGCCACTCCAGCGAGAACCAGGAGGCGGTGTCCGCCTCCGGCCCGCGTGCGAGGACATTCTGGAACGGCGCGAAGGAGCGACCGGTGTGGTTGAAGACGCCGTCGAGCAGTATGCGCAGTCCGCGGCGGTGTGCCTCTGCCACCAGGGTGTCGAAGTCCTGCTCGGATCCGAGCCGCGGATCGATACGGAAGTAATCCGTGGTGTCGTACCCGTGCGTCTCCGACGCGAAGATGGGGCCGAGGGCCAGCCCCGACGCCCCGAGTTCCACCGCGTAGTCGAGCCACGGGACAAGGTCCAGCAACCGGTGGTCAGCGGCGGGTTCCGGCGTCGCGGTCTTCTCCGCGCCGACGAAGCCGAGCGGATAAACCTGCCACCAGATGGCGTGCTGGACCCAGTCAGGTTCGTTCATGGCGATGATGCCCTTCCGTCCGTTCCCGGCCGCCCGGGAAGGGCGGCAGGCTGGCCCGGGCGGGGCCGGCGTCCCGTCTAGCCTATATTGACCAGGAGGCGGCGCCCGGAGGTGGCGCCCGGGTGGACTCACACTAGTGAAAGGGAAGCCCTGTGCCTTGTTGGAAAGGCAACACTCCTTGTGCGGGGTTCATGGTGAACCAATCGCCGCCCTGCTCGGTCGCAAAGATGATGACCCTCTGAGCAGGATCGAGCGGATCGCCGTCCGGGTAGGACTCTCCTCCAGTGCACGTCGGGGGCATGGAGGAGATGCGAAGGTTCCCATCTCCGGGATCCCCTTTGAGTACCTGCTCGACTTCCACAAGGTGGGTCGTGGCCATGTGACCGTAAATGCTGGCCTCACCGGCCCGGCTTACAGGCCTTCCGATGAGCACCACGCCGGCCTTGTCATATTGGTCTTGAGGGGTCTCGAACCGGACCCACTCAACGCACGCGAAGGGGCCGGCGCTTGGAACGAGACTGCTGGTAGAACCAAGGATTGAGCCTGTGGAGTTCGGCGTGGGTTCCGCAGATCCCGGTCCGCCCGTCAGCTTTTCGCCGCACGACGTCAGCACCATGGTGAGAAGCAGGCAGGGAGCTATCCATCGCCACAACCGAATGCGTTTCGTCAGGCGTTGGACTTCCGCTTCACCCAGCCCCATACGCCCGTAGCGACAAACAGGATGAGGCCGATGATTGCCAGCCAAATAAGGCCCTTCACGGCAAAGCCAACGATCGAAAGAACAAGCCAGATGACCAGAAGCCCAATTATTAGTCCCATAGCGGCATCCTACGCCCCCGCTGGATCCGGCCGTCTATAACGCGGGCTCGTTCAGGTGTGCATCCCGGACGTCCGGTGATATTGCGCCCTGGATGACCCAGCGGTTGCCATCCGGGTCAGCAAAGTGCGAGAACTGCACTCCCCCCATGTCCTGTATTTCGCTGACGTCGGCGCCACGGCGGACGAGCTCAGCATGGACCGCACCAATGTCGGGTACCACAAGCTGCAGCCCCTCGAGGCTGCCCGGCGTCATGCTGGTCATTCCTGTGCCTATGACGATAGAGGCAGCCGAACCTGGCGGCGTCAGCTGCACGACGCGCATGCCAGGGATGTGCTCCACATCGTGGTCAAGGACAAAGCCCAACTTCTCCGTATAGAACGACTTCGACCTGTCGACATCGGCCACGGGTACTTGGACAACTTCAAGGCGCATCTCCATGCGCCTCAGAGTACCGCCCCCGGATGTGACGTTGGCAAGAACCACACAATAATGTGCTTCGCCCAGGGATACCGAAAGATGATCATCATGCTTACTATTGACTGGCGTTAGGCACATCGATGTAGCGACTGCTCACTGGGGGCAGCGGCGACCGTGCCGGAACTGGAGTTTCGCATGAGCACTGAACAGGGACTAAGCCCGCTGAGCGACGAAGAACTGATGGCACAAGGCGGCACGGCACTCCCCGACAAGGAAGTTGCCTCCGTCCTGGACCTGAACGCCGATTTGGACCTGGGCATCAACGCCGCGGCGCCCATCGATCTCGCTGTCGCGGCCAACGCCAACGTCGCAGCCCCGATCGACGCGGCTGCCTCCGCAAACATCCTCTCCTTCGGATCCGAGGCCCAGGCCCTCGCCGACCAGGGAGTCATCATCGACCAGGGCATCACTGCCGACGCTACAGCTGACTCCACGCAGGACAGCATCATTGACCAGGGCACCGATACAGCAGCCGGTGAGGACGGAACCGCGGATAGCGGCACCCCCGCAGACGGCAGCACCGACGGCGGACTCCTGCCCGGCGACGGCGCACTTCCGGATGTTGGAGCGGTGCCCGTGGATCCTTCTGCGGCCCTGGACGGGGACCTCCTGAACGTCAATGTGGACCTCGCTGCCGACGCCGACATCGCGGCCCCGATCAACGGTGCCGTTGCTGCCAACGCCAACGTTGCCGCACCGATCGACGCGGCTGTTGCAGCGAACATCGGTTCCATCGACAGCGACGCTTTCGCTGTGGCCCAGCAGGACGCCATCATCAGCCAGCACATCGACGGCGAAGCCACCGCTTCTGCCGATCAGCAGTCCGATCTCCGGCAGTAGTCCGGGCACCACCTCCCACGTGAGCACTCCTAAATGAGCACAGTGCACGGCGGGCCGCCCAGGATGGACGGCCCGCCAGCTTCCCCTGCCACGGCCACAACCGGCGCCGTCGGCCTGCCCGCTTCCTTCCCGCCCGTTTCCTCCCTGCCCGACGTTCCCGTGCGGGCCGATGGCGTGGAACTACTCGGTGAACCGAAGGGTTCGGGCTACCGTGAGCCGCCCTCGCTGGTCCGCAGGTCAGATGGCCAGGCCATCGCGCTAACACGCCTGCTGTACCTGGTGCTGGAAACAGTGGACGGACGGCGAACCACCGAGCAGGTCGCGGCCCACGCCAGCGCCCGCTTTGGGAAGTTGGTCAGCCCGGACAACGTCCGCACACTGATCAGCTCCCAGCTGCTGCCGCTGGGGCTGCTCCGGCTGGCGGACGGTTCGCAGCCGGAAGTGAGGAAAGCTGATCCCCTGCTGGGCATGCGCTTCCGCTACACCGTCACGGATCCGGAACGCACCCGCAAGCTCACCGCTCCCTTCACGGTGCTCTTCCACCCGCTCATCGTGGCGGTTGTGTGCGCAGCCTTCATCGCGGCGTGCTGGTGGGTGCTCCTGGTTAAGGGACTCGCCTCCGCAACCCACAATGCGTTCGCCAACCCGGCGCTCGTTCTGCTGGTCCTGGCGGTGACTGTCCTGTCCGCCGGCTTCCACGAGTTCGGCCACGCTGCCGCCGCACGCCGCGGCGGGGCAACACCGGGAGCCATGGGGGCCGGCCTCTACCTGATCTGGCCAGCGTTCTTCACCGATGTCACCGACTCCTACCGGCTGGGCCGGGGCGGCCGGCTCCGCACCGACCTGGGCGGGCTGTACTTCAACGCGATCGTGGCCGTGGCCATCATGGGCGTCTGGTGGGCCACCGGCTTTGACGCACTGTTGCTGGTGGTGGTCACCCAGATCCTCCAGATGGTCCGGCAACTGCTGCCGCTGGTGCGGTTTGACGGATACCACATCCTGGCCGACGCCACCGGCGTTCCGGACCTCTTCCAGCGCATCAAACCGACCCTGCTGGGGCTGCTGCCGTGGCGCCAAACGGACCCCGCGGCCCAGGTGCTCAAGTCATGGGCGCGGGCAGTGGTGACGGCCTGGGTACTGGTCACCGTGCCACTGCTGGTGCTCAGCCTGGTCATGATGGTGCTCTCGCTGCCGCGGCTCCTGGGCACGGCATGGGCCAGTGTCCTGAAGCAGCAGTCGGAATTGTCCGAAAGCCTGGCTGCCGGGGACATCGCCGGAGCCGCCGTGCGCGCCCTGGCGATCGCCGCCGTCGGCCTCCCCATCCTTGGTATTGGCTACATCCTGCTCCGACTGGTCCGGCAACTGACCACCGGGCTCTGGCAGCGGACCCGCGGCAAGTCGCTCCAGCGGGCCGTAGCGATGGCCGCCATCGCAGCGGTGACCGCCGGGCTGGCCTGGGCCTGGTGGCCCGGGGCAGACACATACCGGCCGGTGCAGCCATACGAACGCGGCACTCTGGCCGACGCCACCACTGCTGTCTTTCCGACGGCGGCGTACTCCGCCCTGCGGGAAGGCGGGACCGGGAAGACGGTAGCCCTGTGGCCCGCAGGAGCAGTTAAGCCGACGCGCGAAAACCCCCAGCTCAGCATGATCCTGGTGCCCCGCACCGGTCCTACGGGGACCGGCACAGCGGCTGACACCACGGCCGGTGCCGCCGCGGCGCCGTCGTGGGTGTTCCCGTTCAACCAGCCCGCCGCCCCGGAGCAAGACGGGAACCAAGCCCTGGCGGCGAACACAACGGACGGCTCCGTGGCCTACGACGTCGCCTTCGCCCTGGTGTGGGCCGAAGACGGCGAACCAGTGGACACCACCAACGAGGCCTACGCGTTTGCCAGCTGCGCCGACTGCGCCGCCGTGGCCGTGGGCTTTCAGGTGGTGCTTATCGTGGGTCAGGCGGATGTGATCGTGCCGGAGAACCTGTCCGCAGCCGCCAACTACAACTGTCTCCGCTGCCTGACGTATGCGCTGGCCAGCCAACTCGTTCTCACGCTCGACGGGCCGCTAAGCGACGGTGGCACGGCCAGGCTCAACGCGCTGTGGGCCGAAGTTGCCGAGTTCGGGCGGAACCTCCAGAACGTCCCGTTGTCCGAAATCCAGGGACGACTCAACGCATTCAAAGAGCAGATCAAGGAGATCATCCAAAGCGATCCCAGCGCCACGAACGGCACCGGCACTTCCGCGACGCCGTCGACATCAGCCACGCCGGCTCCTGGCTCAACCTCCGGATCGAGCGCAGCACCCACCACAGGAGCCACCGCGCCGGCACCGTTGCCGTCCGGAACCACGACGGCGGCACCGCCTCCCGCAGCGACTGTCACCGGTGGAGCGGCCCCGGAGAGCAGTCCCCCGCAAGAAGCTCCCACCACGGCGCCGACCGAAGCAGCACCCGTCGCTCCCACGCCGGTTCCGACCCCAACCACGGGCTAAGCGCCCGATCAGGAGGACGGGCGCGTCACGCAGCGGATACGCCCCGGCTCCTCGAGGGGACGGTCAGACCAGGGTCGGCTGGCTCGACAGGATGTAATCCACTGCTGCCGGGCCGGTCATGCGCAGCCCCGGCCTGAAATAGCGGTCTGCGTCGAGCCGGCGCTGATCATGCCCACTCCGCGCCATGGCAGTCCAAAAAACAGCCGGCATCCCGGGATTGATTCGGTTCAGGATGCACCAGCTGACGTAGACGCCGTACATTTCATCTTCGGTGAGCCCAAAATAATTCTCCGGTTCGACCATGATGCAGTCGGCAAGGAAGCGCGTGTACTTCGAGTCAGTCATTGGAAACCCTTCGCCTGCCGGAATTATTTGTGACAGCGCCGCACCCAGTCGGAAGGCGTCACTTTGACTGTGATTCGTAGCCACACACGCAGGCGGATTGGTCGCCTTCCAGCTTGTATCGGAAACAATCCGAGGCATATAGTAAGTTGCCTTATGATTTAGGTACACACTGCCGCAGCGCACCGGAAGGAACGGGTATGTTGGCGGAATCGCCGGGCTCCATCAGAATTGACGTGGTTGGCGGGCGTTACCGGCTGGGTGAGGTGATCGGCCGCGGCGGCATGTCGTCCGTCTACCGTGCACGGGATGAGAATCTCGGCCGGGACGTGGCCTTGAAGCTGCTCGCACCCCAGGCACCCGATGCAGACGAGCTGAAACGCCAAGAAGCTGAAATCACGCTGCTGGCGACCCTGAACCATCCCAGCCTGGTGACATTATTCGATGTCGGCGTCGACGTACGCATCCCGGATGAGCCCCGGCCGTTCCTGACCATGGAACTGGTGGAGGGGCAGGATCTGCGCAGCCGGATCAGGCACAGTGCTGTTCCCTTGGACGAGCTCGCCGTGATAGGAGCCGGCATCGCTGACGCACTGGCCTATGTCCACGGCCTTGGCATCCTTCACCGCGATATCAAGCCGGGCAACATCCTCCTGGTGCAGACCCGGCCCGGGGAGCCACTGCGGGCCAAGGTCGCAGACTTCGGCATAGCTCGAATCGCTGATGCAACACGCCTGACCGCTACTGGAGCCATGGTGGGCACCGCGGCGTACCTCAGCCCTGAACAGGCTATGGGCTCCCCGCTCACCCCTGCCACAGACATCTACTCGCTGGGGCTGGTCCTCCTCGAATGCATCAAGCAGACAATGGAATACCCCGGCAGCGCTGTGGAATCCGCCGTGGCCCGGCTGCACCGCGCGCCCAAAATTCCGGCGGAGCTTCCGGCCGAGTGGGCCGACCTGATCCGCTCCATGACGGCAATCGAACCGCTGGAACGCCCTGCAGCTGCGGACATCGAGACGGCGCTGCGGCAGGCCCTTGTCTCGCCGACGTCCACTCCCGGCGAACTCGCACCGGAACCTACGCGCGTTATCCCGGCAATGCCGTTCAGGACGCCGTCCGTCACAGCAGAATCTCCCTCCCCTAACCTTCCGGCCAGGCCCCTCCATGAAGCCGCCGACGGCGGGTATTCCGCCACCGCCGCGATGTCACGGCTGGTGCCTGGTGTCGATCAGCCCAGCGGCCCCCGGGGAACGCGCCGAAGGAAGTCACCCCGTGCGGGACAGAAAAAGCGTCTGCCGGTGGTGGCCATCCTGATCCTTCTTGCGCTGGCAGGCGGGGCGGCGGCACTGACAGCGGGCCAGGCACCAGAGCCCACACCCGACGTCGTGCCTTACCCTGCGGTGAGCGGCACCCTGGGTGACCACCTTCAGGACCTCCAGAAGAGTGTGGAACCATGACCCGCTTCCATTCCATGGGCCAGCGCACCGGAGCCCGGGGAGCCGGCCTTTCCGCCACCCTGGTGCTGGCGGCGTCGCTCGCTGGCTGCGGTCCGGCCGATACCGGTGTGCAGCGCGACACTGCCCATCACCTTCAGGAACTTGTGCTCGGCGTGAGCCAGGCAGCGGCCGCAACCGATCACACTGCAGCGCTCAAGACCCTGGACAGCCTGGAAACGGACGTGGCGTCCGCAGCCGGCAGCGGCCAGGTTTCCGAGGAACGGCACCGTAGCATCATGGCCAGCATCACCGCGGTCAGGGCCGACCTCAATGCCGCCGCAGAAGCCGCAGCGGCAGCGAAGGCAGCTGAAGAAGCAGCGGCTGCCGCGGCAGCAGCGGAGAAGGTCAAGGCTGACGCAGAAGCCGCCGCGCAGGCCGCCCAGGAAAACGCGGCGCCCGTCGCGCCGGCCGCAATACCGGCCCCAGCCCCTGCACCGGAGCAGGGAAAAGGCGCCGAGGGGAAAGGTAAGAACAAGAAGGGCTGAGGATTTGGCGTCCCCTGGCGGACCCTTCGACTACCATCGTGTGATGCCAGTTCTTATCGCCCCGGACGTCAGCTATCACGCCTCGTGGCTGGAAGGATCCGCTGAATTTGACGGCGCCAACCGGGACGGCGGAGGCCCGGCGGACTGGTCCTTGGCAGAACTCACCGATGCCCGGACCTTCCGCCGCTTTGTCGATGCCCTTGTCAACGATGCCCTGCGGGAGAGCCCGCGCAAGCCGGAGCACGTACCCTGCACGTACTTATGGATTGTGGAGGGTGACACGTTCCTGGGCTCGCTGGCCATCAGGCACGAGCTGAACGATCACCTCCTCAACGAGGGCGGGCACATCGGCTACAGCGTGAGGCCTTCCGCCAGGCGTCGCGGTCACGCGGCAGCCGCTTTGGCCGGCGCCCTGCCGATAGCCCGGGAACTGGGAATCCGCCGGGTTCTTCTCACCTGCAATGAGGACAACGCCGGCTCCCGGGCGACCATCGAAAAGAACGGCGGCGTCTACGAGGATACGCGCAACGGCAAACGACGCTACTGGATCGATACCGTCTGACCGGCTGACGGCAGCCTGCGCGCCTGCGCGATTACGAGGGTGCCATCTCCGCGGCGGCCCCGATACGCTCATAACGGACCCCTACCGGGGTATCGATACGCGAAACTCTACCGAGAACGGCTAGCGGCGTAGCCTGAGTCTATGGACTCCGAAGTCCGCGATCTCACGCTCCGCACCGGCATCTCAGTGCCGTGCCTCGTCGACGGCGACGCCGACTCAAAACCGGTGCTCCTGCTGCACGCATGGGGCGAATCCCACGGCAGCTTTGACCGGCTGATTCCCCTGCTGACCGGCTTCAGGGTCTACGCCCCGGACCTCCGCGGGCAGGGTGAGGCGGACAAACCGGAGGGCGGCTACTCCCTGGCGGAACAGGCCGAGGACGTTGCCGCGATCCTGGACGCCTTCGACGTGCCGAGTGCCGTCGTCGTCGGCTCCTCCAGCGGAGGTTACGTTGCCCAGCAGCTCGCCATTGTCCATCCCCAAAAGGTCGCGGCGCTGGTGCTGGTGGGCGCTCCCCTGAGCCTCCGGGGGCGCGCTGCCTTCGCCGACGAAGTGGACCGCCTGACGGATCCCCTCGACGAGGACTGGGTACGGGAATCCCTGTCGTGGTTTCCCCTGCTGCATGAGGTTCCCGCCTGGTTCATCGAGGACCGCGTGCGCGATGGTCTCAGGATGCCCGCCCGCGCCTGGAAGGGCATCCTCAACGGACTATGCGAGGCCGCGCCGCCTACCGAATCGGGAACTATCCACGCCTCCACGCTGATCCTGTGGGGCGCCCAGGACGGCTTGCTGCCACGCGGCGACCAGGAAACCCTAGCCGCCAGGATCGCCGGCTCCGTGCTGAAGGTCTATCCCGGCGTGGCGCACCTGGTGCTGTGGGAGTGCCCGGAACGGGTGGCAGAGGATACGACGGCGTTCCTCGCCTCCCTCGCCTGAGGCACCGCTACATTCCCATCCCGTCCATCGCCGCGGGTGTGAGGGCGACGCCCAGCGCGATGACGGCCAGCGCCACCGCAACGGAACGGTTGGCGAGCCGTTTCCACGGCAGCATCTTCTCCCCGGCAATGAAGGCCCCGATCAGTGCCATCCAGCCGAGGCTCATCACGCCGAGCGCGAACAGCGCCGTCATCAGCGCCCAGCAGCACGCCACGCACCAGGCACCGTGTTCCACGCCCATACGAACCGCACCGCTGTATCCGGGCCGCAGGCGGTGCAGGATAAAGTCCATGGGCGACCGGCATTTCATCAGGCTGACGTTTTTGGCGGGCATCAGCTGATAGACGGCCGCCATCATGATTACTCCGGCCGCAACGTAGCGGCCGCCCTGGTCCGGGGCGAAGACCCCTGGCGCCAGCGAGGCGACCCACTGGTACACGGCGTAGGCCACCAGCCCGAATGCGGTCCAGGAGACCAGATAGCCCGCCACGAAAATGGCGGTGGACCCTGCCGGTGCGTAGCGTCCCGCCTGTCGCCGGTGGCGCTGGATCCGGTGGTAGGCCACCACCATGGGCGCCACGGACGGGAACATCATGGCCGCGAGCATTACCACCCACGTGACGGTAAAGAATCCCAGCGGCCCCGGGTCAGTCCAGCTGCCCATGTCCATCCCCGTCAGCTGCGTGGACGTGAAAATCCAGCTGGCTGCGGAGATAACGACCAGGACCGCTATCAGACCGGCCTCCCGCGGGTCCACACGCGAGGCATGCGCCACGGTCTGCGCGGTCCCTCTCCTGAACAGCTTCCTGCGTTCCATCGGCCGGCCGCGCTCAGCCCCGGCCCTTCGGTGCGCCTTCAGCCATTTCACTGGCGAATGTGAAGTCGGCCGTTTCGC
Organism: Pseudarthrobacter lactosi; assembly: GCF_055412785.1. Taxonomy (NCBI): domain Bacteria; kingdom Bacillati; phylum Actinomycetota; class Actinomycetes; order Micrococcales; family Micrococcaceae; genus Pseudarthrobacter; species Pseudarthrobacter lactosi. The sequence goes on along the minus strand of NZ_JBVAYS010000002.1, from coordinate 190,970 downwards.
CGTACACGCCGTCGAAGTCCATGCCGAACAGTTCCGTGTGACCCGGGCCCTTTCCGATCCGGAATTCAGGAGCAAACCCGTACATTGCGTTTTTCACCGTAGTCACGCCGCCGTCCGGCCCGGGCAGGGGCTCGAACGTGAACTGCGCTTTGCCGGCTACCGCGCCGGACGGCTTCTCCCCGTCGGTGAACGTGACGCTGGCGCGCTCCAGCCCCAGCCATTCGCCGTACAGCCCAGCAAGGTCACCGAACGGCCCGCCGGCCTGTCCGCGGAGGATGGTTTCCAAGGCGCTCACTTGGGGATCGGATGCACCCTCGTCGACGACGGCCCCCACCTTCCAGCCGCCCGCGGTTAGATGTGTGGGGAACCAGTTGAGGAACGCGAAGTCGACGCCGGACAGGTCCGTGTCGTCGAGGTTTCCCTTCGCGATGTGGAAGACATTCAGGCCCCGGCACTCGCCGTCGGCGCCCGTTGGTGTGCCGTCCACAGGGCACGGACAAATCAGGTGGCACGTGCAGTTACCCACATACGTTCCGGACATTTCCCAAGACACAGGACCCTCCTCGCTGGCGCCGTCGCCAAGCAAAAAGCGGCCCAAACTCAGCGCCGAAAATACTTAGGAACGGGACGGATGGTCCCGTTAAGGCTGACGCTATTCCTGCCGAATCGGGGTGTCAATATGCCGGGATACCTAACGGCCGGCAGCACCAGGTTGACCGGTCTTTTAACTGTCTGATGTGCCCATCTGCGGCTAGATGTAGGCGAATTCGTCTATTCGTGAATCGCACTGCGAACCGAGCCACGTACCATCTGTGTTAGGACAGGCGTCATGCCGACCGGCCCGGACCGGATTCTAGTTGAAAGTCCAGGCGGGGACCTCGTTCCTGCCCCGCCGCCGCCGCAACACCACGATCAGGGCACCGGCGCCGCCAAGCAGCAGCGCCGCCGCCCCGGCGGCAATCGCCGGAAGCCCGGGCCCGGAGGCCCCGTCAGTGGTACCTCCGGCTGAAGTACCTCCGGCAGAACCCTGGGACCCCGCGACGGACTCCCCGCCGTCGGACGCTTCCGCACCGGCAGCGGGCGTACCCGCCGCGGCGACCACCGTCAGTGACCTGCCGCCCCTGTTGACCACCACCACTGAGCCGTCAGCCCGGACAGCCATGCGGCCGGGGTCCTCACCAGTGGGAATCGCCTCCGCCGCGGCCGTAGCACCCGGCGGGATGACCGAGACCGTGTTGTCCACACTGTTGGTTACGTACACCGTGCCGTCTGGACCGGCCACCACCTCCTGAGGCGCCTCGCCTACCGGGATCCGCCGAGCCACTGTGGTGCCGCCGGGTTCGATGACCGCCACGTCATTGCTGAGGATGTTTGCCACATAGACGGTTCCGTCCGGCGCGGCAGCAATCCCGTGCGGGTGGTCCTTCGCTCCCACGGCGATGGTGTGGGAGGGGCTCGGCGAACCGGCAGGCACCACGGTGACAGTGCCCTCGTACTCGTTGGTGGCGTACGCCGTCCCGTCCTTCGCCAGCGCCACCTCCACCGGGTAAGGCCCCGCCAGGATGGAGCGCTCGGTCCAGACAGCGCCGGGCGGCACCACCGACACGGTCCCTTCAGCCGGGTTGGACACGTACAGCGAACCGTCGGCTCCCGCCGTCAGCCAATGCGCACCCGGGCTCACCCCGATCGCGAAGCCCGCCTCTGCCGCACCGGGGGCAACCACGCCGATTTGTGCCTGCCCGGACTCGGTCGACTGCAGCACATACACGGTCCCGTCCGGCGTCACCGCCAGCGACGAGGGAAAACGTCCCACCTTGATGGTGCGGGAGGCGCGCGTTTCGCCGGGCGGGAAGACGCTGATGCCGCCCGCCCAGTGGTAGTCGCTGACGTACAGGGTGCCGTCCGGCGCGGCCGCCACGCCCAGCGGCTGGATGCCGGCGTCGATCACGGTGGTGCCGGCGGCCGGCGGGCCAGAAACCGCCGGACCAGTCGCCGGCGGGTCCTCGGCGGACGCCGGACCAGCGACGACGGCGGGGCCCAGCAGGAGCCCGGCTGCAGCCAGCAGCGCCACGCCTGCGCGCAGAAATGTTTTCGCGTTCCCGGCCGGATCGCGCGGTTCGACCGGGGCGCCCGGATCGCCGGCGGCGCGGTGCATCAGAAAGTTCTTCACAAGTTCCCCCAAAACCTTGGCCGCCCTGCGGCAGTGTTCCGATCCTACCTGCCGCCGTTAGCCCTGTGGCCGCTGGGGTGAAACTTGGCTGAGGATGGCGGTTCCAGGTCGCTCAAGCCGAGGGCTGGGATTGGTAGCGCCCTAAGTTTCTAGGCTTTGAAATCCGCGATGAGTATCGCACTCCGTGCCCGGATTGGGGCTAGGTGTTCGCCAAGGCCACTGAGGACAATGCCGGCGTCGGCCGCCTGAAGCGCGGATTCCGGGATGGACAGCCCGTCTGCGCGGAGGCTGATTAGGGTCTCCACGAGTCGAAAGGACAGATCTCCGTTCTGGCCGGTGGCGGTCCAGTCGTTCTCGGGGAGTGCCGCCCCCAGGCGTTGGTACAGTCCCCGGAGTTCCCGTCTGTCTTTAGCGAAGCCGTGGAACCGTTCGCTGCGTGATTCGGGGAGGTTGTAGAGCACACCGACATTCCAGCGGGCCTTGCACAGCTGGGTTCCGTCAAACAACGCGACGGCGTGGAGCCGGGCACCGGCCGATACGGGGTCGCTATCGCCGTCGGCCCCCGCGCAGATGCCGCGGGCAAAACCGAGGCCGCTGGATACTGTGCCCGCGAGCAGCACCTCAAGAATGTCGTCCTTGGTCTTGAAGTGGTGGTAGAGCGAGGATTGGCGGATCCCCACGGCCTCCGCGATGGACCGCGTCGACGTGGTGGCGTAGCCCTGGGTGGTAAAGAGTTCGGCTGCGGCGTCGAGGATTTCTTCACGTGCGGTGGCTCCCGGGCGGGAGGGTTGCTGCTTACGGGGGCGTCCGGGGCCGGTTGTTGTCACTGCATCATTCTTGCACTCCGGGCGCGCCATCTACTGCCGCCTCAAGGGTGGTGAGGAGCCCGAAATACGGTGGAAATGAACCGTCAATCAACTCTTTACAACGGGGAAACGAGTTCGGGATCTCGGCCTGTAAAACTATCAATTGACCGGTATTCCGCAGCGCCGGCACCACAGCGCTGCTTGTGCCGGAAGGCTTTGTCCCAACGCCGTCCCAGCCCCGGAGATCCCGATGACATCCACTGTTCTTCCCAGGTCCGCGCAGGCCGATGATGCAGACCTTACGTCTCTTGGCTACGAGCCGTCCCTGCACCGCAAGCTCGGCCGCTATGCATCATTCGCGGCAGGCTTCTCCTTCGTTTCCATCCTGACCACCATCTTCCAGCTCTTCGCGTTCGGCTACTCCTTTGCCGGACCGGCCTTTTTCTGGACCTGGCCCGTGGTCCTGCTCGGCCAGCTTCTTGTAGCCCTGAACTTTGCAGAGCTTGCCGCCCGCTACCCGCTCTCCGGCGCCGTGTATCAGTGGGCGCGGCGTGTGGGCGGCGAAACCGTTGGCTGGTTTGCCGGCTGGTTCATGGCGCTGGCTCAGGTTGTCACTGCTGCCGCTGCGGCCATTGCCCTGCAGGTGGTTCTCCCCCAGCTCTGGGGCGGCTTTCAGCTGGTTGGTGGCGACGCCGCACTGAACACTGTCTCGGGTGCCGCGAACGCCGTGGTCCTGGGCGCCATTCTGCTGGTGGTCACCACGGTGATCAACTCCATGGGAGTCAGGCTGATGGCCCACGTGAACTCCGTCGGTGTGACGTGCGAGATCGTCGGCGTCATAGCGGTGGTCCTCGCCCTCATCACGGCCGCCCAGCGCGGACCGGACGTCGTGCTGGACACCGTCGTCCTGCAGGGCTCCGATCTTGGCGCCGTCGGCGCGTTCATGGTTTCGGGCCTGATGGCCGCCTATGTCATGGTGGGCTTCAACTCGGCCGGGGAACTCTCCGAAGAGACAAAGGACCCTCGCCGGACCGCACCCCGCACCATCCTCTCGGCCCTTATCATCTCCGGCATCGGCGGGGCGCTGATGATCATCACCGCGCTGATGGCAGCTCCCAGCCTCGACGACGGCCGGCTCGCCACCGAAGGCCTTCCCTACGTGTTAACTGCCGTCCTCGGGACCTTCTGGGGCAAGGTGCTCCTGGTCGACGTGGCCGTGGCTATCTTCGTCTGCACGTTGGCCATTCAGACGGCCGGCTCGCGGCTGGTGTTCTCCATGGCCCGAGACGGCAAGCTTCCCGGCTCGGCACTGCTTTCGGCCGTCCATCCTACGCGCGGCACGCCGATGTGGCCCTCCATTGCCATCGGCGCACTGGCAGTCGGCGTTCTGGCGATCAATGTAGGCAATGCGGCGCTGTTCACCACGCTCAGCAGCGTTTGCATCGTGATGGTCTATCTGGCCTACCTCCTGGTCACCGTGCCGCAGCTCCTCAACCGCCTCCGCGGCGACTGGGACCGGGTCGGCGAGACCATGCCGGAGGGGTTGTTTTCGCTGGGGCGGTGGGGTCTGCCGATCAATATCCTCGCGGTGCTGTACGGGGCAGTGATGGTAGTCAACCTCGCCTGGCCACGACCTGAGGTCTATGACCCCTCCGGAGAAAACGGCATCCTCCTCTACTCGGCTCCGCTGATGGTGGGCGTCGTGCTGCTCCTCGGCGTGTGGGTCCGACGCTCCAGCGCCCGGTCGGCCGCACTCTCGGAAGCCTGACCACACAGCAGGACTGCAACGCGCGCTTGCAACATCGGATTTTTACACCACCCCCGGCCACGCCAACACCCCCAGGATTGACATGACATTGACCACTGAAGCACCAGCCACCGCCACCACCGCCGGAGCCCGCGCCCACGCGCGGGAACAGCACGGAAGCGCCGCGGACACCATGCGGTACATCCCGGCCACTTCCGCCCCGGAGCGGCTCACCGCCGACCTGCCGGACAGTGCCAAGGAGCATCTGAGCTGGGCAGAGTCCGTGGCCTTTGGTCGCTACACCGCGCTGACGCTGGCCCGCGGGTCCCGGATCCGGCTCACAGACACCGAGGGCGATGCCTGCGTCCATGTCCTGCTCTACCGGACCGCGGCCCTGCACGAGCGGCTCAACGTCGCAGACACCGTCAAGGTTCCGTGGCAGGCGTACCCCACCGCAGGACACCCTCTTCTCTCCGACGCAGGCCGGCTGATGGCCACCATCGTGGCTGACACCTCCGCCAGCCACGATGCCCTGACAGGTGCCACCACCCTCGTCGGAAACACCACCCGCTACGGAGCCGGAACCGCCCACAGCAGCGCGCCGGCCGGGCGCGAACTGCTCACCCTTGGTGCGCTGAAGCAGGGGCTGGGCGTACGCGACGTGGCGCCATCAATCTCGCTGTTCAAGGGGATCCGGGTGGATCCGGACGGCGGCCTCCGGTTCACAGGAGGTGCCGGTCCCGGGGCGGCCGTCGACATCCTGCTGCAGATGGACGCGGTACTGCTCCTGGCCAACACGGCCCATCCACTTGACCCGAGGCCCGCTTTTACCGGAACCGCCGTGGACGTCCTCGCCTGGCACGCCCCCGAAGACCTGGAACTGCTCGCCGCGGGCCATCTCGTTGGGCCGCTCATGCCCGAACACCGCCAGGCCCTGAACAACACCGACCACGACCTCACGGCAAGGAACGCCCGATGAACACCGCCACCGAAACCCTGGCCCCCGTCAACGCAACCGTTAGCCGGACAGCGCTCGTGGCCGGCTCCGTCGTCCTCGACGAATACGTGGAAGCGCGGGGGCCCTGGTCCGCCGTCATTGCAGCCGGCGACGTCCTGACCATTGTGGACCTGGAAGGCAACCAGGCAGTGGACTGCCTGCTGTACGCCGCCGAGGACACGTCGGTGAGGTACTCAGCCGCCGTCACCATCGCCGCGCAGCGCTCCATCGTGCTGACCACGGGCTCCGTGCTTCGCTCCGATACCGGCGCCCCGCTGATGACGGTTATGGCTGACGAAGTCGGCGTCCACGACACCATCGGCGGCGCCTGCTCTCAGGAATCCAACACCCTCCGCTACGGCCAGCACACCCGCGAGCAGCACGCCTGCGTCGAGAACTTCCTGATCGAGGGTTCCCGCTGGGGGTTGGACAAGCGCGACCTCGTCTCGAACATTAACTGGTTCATGAATGTCCCGGTTGACCCGGACGGTGCCCTCGGCATCGTGGACGGCCTCTCCGCCCCGGGCAAACGCGTGGCCCTTCGTGCGGACATCGACACGCTGGTTCTGGTCTCTAACTGCCCGCAGATCAACAACCCGTGCAACGGCTTCAACCCCACCCCCGTCCGTATGATCGTCACCCGGCCGGAGGCTGCCCTGTGAACCGCTTCGACACCCTGCTCATTGCCAACCGCGGGGAAATCGCGTGCCGCATCATCGAATCCGCGCGGAAGATTGGCTTGCGCACGGTGGCCGTGTACTCCGAAGCGGACCGCGGCGCCCGCCACGTCCGGCTCGCCGATGACGCCGTGCTCTTGGGTCCGGCACCGGCCAAGGAATCGTACCTGCGCGTCGAGGCGCTGCTGTCGGCCGCTGCGGCAACCGGGGCCGGAGCCATCCACCCCGGCTACGGCTTCCTCTCCGAGGATGCCGGCTTCGCCGAGGCAGTCGAGGCAGCCGGGCTGGTCTTCGTCGGTCCCACCCCGGAGCAGCTCAGAATCTTCGGCACCAAGCACACAGCACGGGATGCCGCCCGCGCTGCCGGCGTCCCGATGATCGCCGGCTCCGGCCTCCTCGCCGGCGTGGACGAGGCCGTACTGGCAGCCCGGGAGATCGGCTACCCGCTGATGCTCAAGGCCACCGGCGGCGGCGGCGGAATCGGGATGACCGTCTGCCGCACCGAGGATGAACTCACCGAGAGCTACCCCCGCGTCGCGCGGCTGGCGGATGCAAGCTTCAGCACGGCCGGCATCTTCGCCGAGCGGTACGTCGAGCAGGCACGGCACGTGGAAGTGCAGATCTTCGGCGACGGCGAAGGCAGGGTGGTGAGCCTCGGGGACAGGGACTGCTCGCTCCAGCGCCGGCACCAGAAAGTCGTGGAAGAGGCACCCGCCCCGGACCTTCCCGAATCCGTCCGCGACGAACTGCACCGCAGTTCGCGGGCGCTCTGTGCGTCTCTGGACTATCGCTCGGCCGGGACCGTGGAATTCGTCTATGACCCGGTCCGCGAGCAGGCCTCGTTCCTCGAAGTCAACGCCCGGCTTCAGGTGGAGCATCCCGTCACCGAAGCCATTACGGGTGTGGACCTGGTCGAGTGGATGCTCCGCCTTGCCCAAGGCGGCACCGAAGCAAACTCGGTGCTGGCCGGCCGGCCGGACAGCATTCCCGTGACCGGCTACGCCGTGGAAGCCCGCCTTTATGCCGAAGATCCGGCCCGCAACTTCCAGCCCAGTTCAGGGACCGTGACAAACGCCGTCTACCCCGCAGCCGACGGCGTGCGCGTGGACGCATGGGTGGAAACCGGCAGTGAGGTATCCACCAACTACGACCCCCTCCTTGCCAAGATCATCACCACAGGCGCCGACCGGCACCAGGCCTTCGACAGGCTCGGTGATGCGCTGAAGAACACCCGGATCGACGGCATCGAAACCAACCTCGGAATGCTCCGCGCAGTAACCGGACTGGACGCGGTCCGGAGCGCGGAACATTTCACCGGAACCCTGGATGAGCTGGGTGACCCGGAACCCCGGATCACCGTGGAGCGGCCCGGGCTGCAGACTTCGGTCCAGGACTGGCCCGGACGGGTGGGCCTGTGGCAGGTCGGTGTCCCGCCCAGCGGTCCTATGGACGACCTCTCTTTCCGGCTCGGCAACCGGGCGCTGGGCAACGCGGAGGGCGCGCCCGGGCTTGAGTTCACCATGACCGGCCCCAGCCTGCGCTTCAGCCACAGCACCACCGTGTGCGTCACCGGCGCGGACGTGGTGGTTACCGTGGACGCTACCGAGATTTCCGCTTGGGAACCAGTGACGGTGCCCGCTGGAGGCACGCTCGACATCGGCACCGCCGAAGGATCTGGCCTCCGCGGATACATCCTGTTCCAGGGCGGGCTTGACGTGCCCCAGTATCTCGGCAGCGCCTCAACGTTCACCCTGGGCCAGTTCGGCGGCCACGGCGGGCGTGTACTTCGCGCCGGCGATGTCCTGAGGGCAGCGACAGTCGATGCCGAGGACGCCCCGGCCGTTGCTCTTGGCGCGTCGGGACTGGCCGCCAGAGTCCCCTTGGACAGCCGGCCTGCGCTGACATCCGAATGGGAATTGACGGTAGTCGAAGGACCGCATGGCGCGCCGGAGTTCTTCCAGCGCGAGGACATCGAGGACCTGTATTCGGCCAGCTATGAGGTGCACTTCAACTCTGCCCGGACCGGTGTGCGCCTGATCGGCCCTAAGCCCCGATGGGCGCGGGAAGATGGCGGCGAAGCCGGGTTGCACCCCTCAAACATCCACGACACCGCCTATTCCGTGGGAGCCCTGGATTTCACCGGAGACACCCCAATTCTGCTGGGTCCGGACGGTCCCAGCCTGGGCGGCTTCGTCTGCCCGGTCACCGTGGTGAGCGCCGACCGTTGGAAGCTGGGCCAGCTACGTCCCGGTGATACTGTGCGGTTCGTGCCCGTGGAAGCCAGCCGGGCGCCGTCGACCAAGGATCTGGGTCCCGCCCGGCAGTTGGTGCTGCCCGGCGATCACGACTGGGCACCCGGGGCGGTCTCAGCCCCCGGTCTCCGTCGAGGAGACGGCGACGACGGCGTGCTGGGAAGGGTGCCCCAAGCCCCGGGCCGGCCAGCAGTCACGTATCGCCGCTCGGGGGACGACAACCTGCTGGTCGAATATGGCGACATGGTCCTTGACCTGAGCCTGAGGGCCCGTGTACATGCCCTGCACCAGCACATTGAAGCACTCCGCTTGCCCGGGATCGTTGACCTCACCCCCGGCATCCGTTCCCTGCAGATCAAGGTCGACCCTTCGGTGCTTCCGACCCCGAAGCTCTTGGGCCTGGTGCAGGAAGTCGAGGCTGCCCTGCCTGCGAGTTCAGAGCTGGTGGTGCCCAGCCGCACCGTCCGTCTTCCGCTGTCCTGGGATGACCCGGCCACGCGGGAAGCCATCCAGCGCTATATGGCAGGTGTCCGGGATGACGCTCCCTGGTGCCCGTGGAATATCGAATTCATCAGGCGCATCAACGGCCTGGACTCTGTGAACGAGGTCTTTGACACGGTCTTCAACGCCGAATACCTGGTCCTCGGCCTAGGCGATGTCTACCTTGGCGCCCCGGTAGCTACACCGCTGGACCCCCGCCACCGCCTGGTGACCACCAAGTACAACCCCGCCCGGACCTGGACACCGGAAAATGCCGTGGGAATCGGCGGTGCGTATATGTGCATTTACGGGATGGAAGGCCCCGGTGGATACCAGTTCGTGGGCCGTACCACCCAAGTGTGGTCCCGTTACGCCGATTACGCGCCGTTCGAGTCCGGTTCGCCCTGGCTGCTGCGGTTCTTTGACCGCATCTCCTGGTACCCGGTCAGCCCCGAAGAACTGTTGGACCTGCGGGCCGACATGGCCGCGGGCCGGGGCCGCGGCGTTGAGATCGAGGAGGGCACATTCTCCTTGGCGGACCATGAGGACTTCCTTGCCCGGAACAGCGACTCGATCGAGGTGTTCCGCGCGAAGCAGGCGGCAGCGTTCGCCGTCGAACGGCAAGCGTGGGCCGACGCCGGTGAGTTTGACCGCGCCGACGCAGCAGCCGCCGTTGTTCCGATCGCCGAAGAGCTGGAGGTTCCCGAGGGAGGAACGCTGGTTGCCGCACCTTTCGCCGCGAGCGTGTGGAAGGTGGACGTGGCTCCCGGTGACCGGGTCGCCAAAGACCAGCCGCTGGTTTCGCTGGAGGCCATGAAAATGGAAACGGTGCTGGTTGCCCCGTGCGACGGCGTGGTCCAGCAGGTACTGCCTGTGGCAGGTTCCCAGGTGGTGCAAGGCGAGGCCCTCGTGGTCATTGCACCGCCGGCGGTCCAGAACGCAACCGGGCACTCCGATGTGGATAGCGACGAACTGGAAGAGGCTGCAGCATGAGCACCGTACTCGCAAGCCGATGCGCCACCGAGCGTGTGAGAGCAGCACTGGCCGCCATCGACGCCGTCGACAGGCCGGAAATCTGGATTGCCCTGCGCCCGGCGGATCAACTCCTAGCCGAGGCCGGACGTATTGACACTGCAGTGGCCGCCGGCGCCGACCTCCCTCTGGCAGGAATGCTCCTTGCTGTGAAGAACAACGTTGACGTGGCGGGGATCAGCACTACGGCGGCGTGTCCCGGGTTCGCCTACATGCCGGAGCAGGATGCCGAGGCCGTAGCCCGGCTGCGGGCGGCCGGGGCCGTGGTTCTCGGCGCCACCAATCTGGACCAGTTCGCCACCGGGCTGGTTGGGACGCGAAGCCCGCACGGAGCCGTCCGCGATTCCCGCCGACCCGACCATATTTCCGGTGGTTCCAGTTCAGGCTCCGCCGTCGCAGTGGCCCTGGGGCTCGCCGATGTTGCGATCGGCACGGACACCGCCGGCTCGGGCCGGGTACCCGCCGGACTTCAGGGGATTGTGGGCATCAAGGCCACACTCAACGTGGTTTCCACCGCCGGAGTAGTTCCGGCGTGCCGCTCGTGGGACGCCGTCACCGTGTTCGCCCGGGACCTGGCGACAGCCGAACTGGCCATGGGAATCATGGCGGGGAACGCACGAACCTGGCCGTCGGACGCCAAGCTTGCCGCACCGGCCCGGCCACGAGTTGCCTATCCATCGGCCTTGCCGGAACTTCCGCAAGATTGGGCTGATGAATTCGGCCGCCAGATTGCCAGGCTTCGCGCTTCGGGAGTTGATGCGGAGCCCATCGAGTTCGACGACTTCCTTGAGGCCGCGCGCCTGCTGTATGACGGCGGTCTGGTGGCGGAACGCTATGCCGCCGTCGGAGCTTTTGTTGCCTCCGCTACCGCGGACTCCGGCAATTCTGACGGGTTGGATCCCACCGTGGCCGGAATTGTCCTCAGAGCTGGCGAGGTCCCTGCCCACCGGTACGTTTCGGACACCGGCCGGCTCAACGATCTCAAGAGCCAGGCAATGGCGCATTTGCGGGGCTTCGACGCACTGATCGTCCCCACAGCGCCTTTCCACCCGAGCCTCTCGGACGTCGCCCGCGACCCTGTCGGAGTGAACTCGAAGATGGGGACGTACACCAACTTCTGCAATCTCTTCGACCTGTGCGCTGTCGCCATACCGGCCGGGGAATTGGACGGCTTCCAGTTCGGGCTCACCGTTGTCGGGCGAACGTTCGAGGATGCGGTTGCCGCTGACATCGCCCGCAGAATCGAAACAACGCCTGCCCCGCCGGCCCTGTTCGCGGCCGGAGCCGTCCAGGCGCCCCCGGCCGGCCCCCGGAAACCATGGCCGGTGCGGGCGGGCGCTTCCGCTGAGCCGCTCGTCGTGGTTGGGGCACATCGACGAGGGCAGCCCCTGTCCCACGAACTCGAAACCTTAGGTGCCGCCTGGGACGGGGATATGCGTACGGCGGCCTGCTACCGCATGGTCGCACTGGACACCCAGCCACCGAAACCCGGGGTGTACCGGTCAGAGAACGGGGCGGAGCTCGTGGCAGAGCGCTGGCTGGTGCCGGAAGCGGCGCTGGGACGGTTCCTGGCCGCGCTGCCCGAGCCAATGCTCCTGGGTTCCGTTCGTCTGGCAGACGGTACTCGCGCTGTCGGCTTCGCTTGCGACGCCGTGGCGGCCGCCACTGGCCGGGACATTACAAGCCACGGTGACTGGATCACGGCAATGGCGGCCCATGCGACCGGATTGGAGGTCCCACGCCAAGACGCTCGCGAAAGCCTCCGGGACTCGCTCCTGACCGGGTTCACCCGGGGTCGTCAGTCAAACACCACGTGCGGGTAGCAGTGGCTGCAATCCTCGGATCACAGGAACCCTTGAGGCCAGCCCACAGATCACAAACCCATATTCAGATTCCCCGGCTCTGACAGGAGTGGAATGAACGATCAGAAGAAGATAACCAGCTGGTGGCCAAAAATTTGTTTCAGGTCTTTCCTTAGTCGTCCGGTGAATCGTCCAACCACCGCGGCGGGCGATGCGGAGCGCCAATATTGGTGGCTGCTCCCCGGTGACGCCGCATACGCGATACCGGACAATGCCCAATTAGAGGGCGGAGTGATTCAGTCTCCGGACGCCGGTTCGTCCGGCTCCGTCTGATTGCTCCGATATGGAGATTTGCATTCCAGACGCTCTTGGACGCCGCTGCCCTACAGCACCTTTGAGAGGAACGCCTTGGTCCGGTCCTGCCGGGGATTGCCCAGCAGCTCGCGGGGCGGGCCCGACTCGACCACCACACCGCCGTCCATAAAGGCGATGGAGTCCGCCACCTCGCGGGCAAATCCCATCTCGTGAGTCACCACGATCATGGTCATGCCGCTTGTGGCCAGTTCCTTCATCACGTCCAGGACCTCACCCACCAGCTCCGGATCCAGGGCACTGGTGGGCTCGTCGAAGAGCATCAGCTTGGGATCCATGGCCAGCGCCCGGGCGATGGCCACGCGCTGCTGCTGACCGCCGGACAGATGCGCCGGGTAGTGGTCCGCTTTGTCCCCCAGCCCGACGCGCTCCATCAGCTCCCTGGCGCGCAGGATGGCTTTGGCCTTCGGAATGCGTTTGACCCGCATGGGCGCCTGGATGATGTTCTCCAGCGCGGTCATATGCGGAAACAGGTTGAACCGCTGGAACACCATGCCGATGTCACGGCGCTGGAGCGCTGCTTCCTTGGGTTTGAGCTCATGGAGCTTGTCGCCCTTTTGCCGGTAACCCACCAGCTGCCCCTCCACGAAGAGGCGGCCGGCGTCGATCTTTTCCAGGTGGTTGATACAGCGCAGGAACGTGGACTTGCCGGAGCCGCTGGGGCCCACGATGCACAGCACCTCACCGGCCTGGACTTCCAGGCTCATGCTGCGCAGCACGTTGTTGGAACCGAAGCTCTTGGAGATCCGGTCTGCGGTCACCATCGGAGTAGCGTTCATCCCTTGGCTCCCAAATCATTGCCCAGCGGCGCTGCGGCTATTGCCGCCACCGCTGGATCAGTTTCCGACGCCGGTCCCGCCTGCCGCCGTCCCGTACCGCGGGAGAAGCGCTTCTCGATGAAGTGCTGCCCCACCATCAGGACGGACGTGAACAGGAGGTACCAGATCGATGCCACAATGAGCAGCGGCACCGGGGTGAAGGTCACCGCGGAGATGCCGCGGGACACCCCGTAGAGGTCAATGCTCAGGGGAATGGCCGCCACGAGTGATGTGGTTTTGAGCATAGAGATCACCTCATTGCCGGTGGGCGGAATGATGATCTTCATGGCCTGCGGAACCACCACGTAACGCATGGTCTGGCCCCACGACATGGCGAGCGCCGTCGATGCCTCCTCCTGGCCTTCGTCAACGGAGAGGAGCCCCGCGCGGACAATCTCGGACATGTAGGCGGCCTCATTGAGCGCCAGACCGATCACCGCGGTGATGTACAGGTTGGTGAACACGTCGTTGGGAATGGTGATCCACGGCGTCATGAACGGGATCCCGATGGTGAACACGGGGTAGATGAGCGCCACGATGCCCCAGAACACCAACTGGACGTAGACCGGGGTCCCACGGAAGATCCACAGGTACAGCCAGGCGATGCTCTTGACCACAGGGTTCGGCGAGAGACGCATGATAGCCAGGAGCAGCCCCAGGACGATGGCGCCGATCATGGCGTAGATGGTGAGCGTCAGGGTCACCCAGGCCGCCTGGCTGATCCGGCGGTCGAAGATATATTTGCCCACTTCCGCCCAGCCGTAGTCGGGCCGCTGCGAAGCATCCACGACGAACAGCGCCAGCAGGAACACCAGCACCACGGCGATCGAGATCCGCCAGGGGTGGCGCAGGGGAACCGCCACAATGGCGTCCCCCTGCGCGTCACTTCCGCCGGTTGCGGGGTCGGGCCGCGCCACGGCGGCGTGTTTGGGAAGAGTCATGGCTGGTTACTTGGCCGACGACGCCACGTTGAGCGCCGCCGTCTTCACGCCGCCGCTTTCGACGCCCCATTTGGAGAGGATCCTGTTGTAGGTACCGTCGTCGATCAGGGCCTGCAGTGCCTTCTGCAGGACCGGGGTGAACGCGCTTCCCTTGTCCACCGGGATTCCGTAGGGTGCCACTTCGAAGGCATCTCCGGCGGTCTGCAGCTTTTCCTTCGTCTGCGAGATTGCGTACAGGGTCACCGGCGAGTCCGCACTCATGGCGTCCACCTGGCCCACCACCAGGGCGTTGGTTGCCTGGTCCTGCGCGTCGTACTTGAAGATCTCGATGGCGGGTTTGCCCGCGTCCGTGCACGCCTTGGACTTGGCCGGTACCTCGTGAGTGTCCTCATAGGTGGTGGCCTGGACGGCAACCTTGAGTCCGCAGGCGTTGTCCGGGTCCACGGTCCTGCCTTTCGGTGCCGCCCACTGGATGCCCGCTGAGTAGTAGTTCACAAAATCGACCTGCTTTTCGCGCTCCAGCGTGTCGGTGAACGACGACATGCCCATGTCGTCCTTGCCCGCCTTGACGGACGGAAGGATGTTGTCGAAGGTGCCGATATCAAAGTTGACCTTCAGCCCGAGCGAGGCGCCCAGCGCATTCGTGAGGTCCACCGACCAGCCGGCCGGGGCGCCGTTGCCGTCCTTGAATTCGTTGGGCGGGTAATTGTTGGCCATGCCCACATTCAGGACGCCCGCGGATTTCATCTTCTCGGGCAGCAAAGCCGCAAGTTCCTCATTCTTTTGAACGGCAGTGTCTGCGGAGGAAGACGCTTTATCCGCTGCTGCCGGGGCGCTGTTGTCCACGCAGCCCGAAAGCATAAGTGCTGTTGCCGCGGTCAGGGCTGGGATTAAATAGCGGTTGCGCATTGGATCCTTAGGTAGTTGAAGATGAAGGTCCGGCACCGCGAAAATTGTGCGATTCCCCTGGATACAAAATCAGCGAGGAGTTCAGTGGGGGCGACTCCGCACCCATAAATCGGACCGCATTCCGTAAGTCACGGGTAGCTTCCGGGCCTCTGGCCTTCAACTCGGAGATAGTGGATGCGCCTACCAGCGCCATAGTAGGCGCAATTCGTTGGAGAAAAGGCCGGAGACACGGCTGGCCTCTGATGTAGGTTTGAGCTGACCCTCAGTTGTCAGCGACAAACGAATCGCAGGTACCGGATGGATGCGGACGTCATCATCGTCGGCGGCGGCCTGGCCGGGCTTGTGGCCAGCAATGAACTGGTCAGGGCAGGCAAGCGGGTGGCCATTCTTGACCAGGAGAACGCCGCCAACCTTGGCGGCCAGGCGTTCTGGTCCCTCGGCGGCCTCTTCCTGGTGGACACCCCCATGCAGCGCCGGCTCGGCGTGAAGGATTCCTTCGATCTGGCCTGGCAGGACTGGCAAGGCTCGGCCCAATGGGACCGGCTCGACGGTGACCATCCGGACGATGAATGGGCCCATCGGTGGGGACGCGCGTACGTCGAGTTCGCGGCCGGGGAGAAACGGTCGTGGCTGCGGGAGCAAGGCGTGAAATTCACCCCGCTCGTCGGCTGGGCTGAACGCGGCGATGGCCGGGCCGGCGGTCACGGCAACTCCGTCCCGCGCTTCCACGTCCCCTGGGGAACGGGTACCGGAATCTCCGAACCGTTCGCGGACAAGGCCCGGGCGGCGTCAGAGGCGGGTCAGGTCAGGTTTCACTTCCGTCACCAGGTGGACGGACTAATGTTCGACGGCGGGACAGTCACCGGAGTGCACGGGACCGTGCTGGCACCCGATCCGGCGCCGCGCGGCGCGGCCTCGAACCGCGACAAGATCGGCGAATTTGAGCTGCATGCCGACGCTGTGGTCATCGCCACCGGCGGGATTGGCGGGAACCACGAAGAGGTGCGCCGGTGGTGGCCGGACCGCCTGGGCACCCCGCCACGGAAGATGATCACCGGCGTCCCGAAGCACGTGGATGGCCGCATGCTGGGCATCGCGGACCTGGCCGGCGTCCGGCTGGTTAACCGCGACCGCATGTGGCATTACACCGAGGGCATCCAGAACTGGAACCCCATCTGGCCGGACCACGCCATCCGGATCCTGCCCGGGCCGTCGTCGATGTGGTTCGACGCCCTGGGCCGCCGGCTTCCCGCACCGGGACTGCCCGGCTACGACACCCTGGGCACCCTCAGGCTGCTGCGCACCACCCCGGACATCCAGCAGTACGATCACTCCTGGTTCATCCTCACCCAGAAAATCATCGAAAAAGAGTTCGCCCTTTCCGGATCCGAGCAAAACCCCGATATCACCAACCGGGACCTCAAGCTGTTGCTCCGGACCCGCCTTGGCCGCGGCGCGGGGGCACCCATCGAAGCCTTCAAGGACCACGGTGCCGACTTCGTCGTCGCCGACAATCTGGCCAGCCTGGTCAGCGGGATGAACGGCCTCACCGGCGAAGCGCTGCTCGATTACCGGCTGGTTGAGCGGCAGATTGCCGAACGGGACGCGGAAATCCAGAACCCGTACTCCAAGGATGCGCAGGTCATCGGCATCCACAACAGCCGCCGCTTCCTGGGCGACCGGCTGTTCCGCACCGTGAAACCGCACCGGATCCTGGACCCAACGGCCGGCCCGCTGATCGCCGTACGGCTCCACATCGTCACCCGCAAAACCCTCGGCGGCATCCAGACCGACCTCACCGGGCAAGCCTTCAGCAAGGACGGGTCCCGCATCCCCGGCCTCTACGCCGCCGGCGAGGCCGCCGGATTCGGCGGCGGCGGCGCCCACGGCTACAACGCGCTCGAAGGCACCTTCCTGGGCGGATGCCTGTTCACCGGCCGCACCGTGGGCCGCTCCCTCGCACGCCTGCTCTAGCCGCCCGCAGGAAAGATCAAAGGAGCTACCGGTCGGTCTTGACCACCGTGAACAGCACCGCCGAGTCCTCTTCCGCTTCCAGGCTGTGCAGCCCGTCCGGCACGATCAGCAGATCGCCGGCCTTGCCCTGCCACGACTCCCCGCCAGCCCGCAGCCAGACCGATCCCTTCAGCACGTAGACCGTGGCCTCGCCGGGGTTCTGGTGCTCGCTGAGCTGCGTGCCGGCACGGAAGGCCATGACGGTCTGGCGCAGTTTCTTCTCATGGCCGCCGAACGCGGTGTCGGCTGCCCGCCCGCTGGGTGCCGCAACAGCGGCAGCGATCTGCTGACGGGCCAAAGCCTCAATCGATATTTTCTGCATGACGCAACCGTACCGACGATTGCCGGCGTTGCCGAGGGGGCTGGCAACCCTTATCCGGCAACGACCCTGCAGGCATGGTCACTACCCGCCCTGCGCCGAACGGACCATGCGGATCTCGGGTAGTTCTTCCCACTCGGGTGGCAGCTGCCCGCGCCCGCCGTCGGGCCGAAAGCCGTGTTTGAAGTAGAAGGCGAGCGCCCGGGGATTGGTCTCCAGCACCCAGAGATAGGCCGGGCTTTCGCCGATTGCCGCCTTCAGCAACGCGGCCCCCAGCCCGCTGCCGTGCGTCCGCCGGAGCGCGTACAGCGAATACAGTTCCAGCGCCTCCGGGCCGTCTTCATCCCGGCGTGGACCCGAGTCGGCGAGACCCACCACCTCGTTATTGGCGTCCACGGCGATGATCCGAGGGTCGCTGCTGGCCAGATATGGTCGACGACGTTCCACCCGTTCGGGAATGCTGGCCCGCCGGGCGCGGAAGAACTCCGCTGACAGCCGGTCCCCGTACGTCTCCTCGTGGGCCAGGGTGTGCATCTGCACCACGGCTTCAGCGTCCTCGGGGGTGGCCTGCCGGATAAGAAAGTCCATGGCCCCAGCGTAGCCACCTACTACTTGGCCCAGCCCGTATTCTGCAGCCAGCCGGCCAGGATGGGCAGAGCCACGGCGCTGTGCATCGCGCCCATATGATCCAGGCCCGGCAGGACGCGGACGTCCCACCCGGCTCTGGTCAGGATGGCCTGATGCCTCGCCAAAGTCTCCCCGATGGACACCTGCACGCCGCCCCAGACCGGCTTGTAATCGATCTGGTCCTCGGCGCCTGCGAACGCGAGTTTGGCCAAGTCCGCCGGGAGCACTGCAGAGGAATCGTCAAAGTCCTGCAAGGCTTCATACAGGGTGACGAACTGCTGTGTCTGCGCCTCGGTGGTCTGGACCGCCACCGAATCCCAGTCGCCCGGCTCCGGCGCAGGCACCGGGCCGGCGGGTTCGCCGGCCGTCTGCACGGACATGGCATGCGCGGCCCGAGTGACTGCCAGCATGCTCCGGTATGGACCTTCGAGCGGCGGGAAGCCGCCCATGGCGAGCGCCCGCAGACGGTCGGTACGGAGTGCGAGCTGCAGGCCGCTCAGCGCCAGCCAGGAGTAGCCGTAGTAGGCAAAACGGTCGACGCCGGCGGCATCGGAAATTGCCAGCAGATCCTTCGCGATGTTCCCCGGGGTGAGCGTCTGCGGCGCCGGGTGGGCCATCCGGTGTGCCTCGTAGTCGGCCGCTATGACCTGGTTGGTTGGTGCCAGCCCGTTGATGAGGTTTGGTCCCAGGTCCGGATCCCCTCCCCATTGGCGCAGTGTCTCCGCCTCCGCCGTCGTGTGCAGCGCCAGGCTGACCGGAAGGAGGACGGCGGGTCCGTCTCCTTGGATGCTGACGGGGATGGTTGAGCCGTCATGGAGAACTGCGTCAACTGTGTCTGCGTCCATGGGATTCTCCCCTACCCGGAGTTCAGCCCTTTGGCGTACGCGGCCTGCCCCACGTGCTGGAGGCAGTCGGCAATGGTGCTGACCAGCCGCACGCCGAGGGTAACGGGCGGATCCCAACGTTTGTCAACGATCCGGTCCAAGTCCTCATCGGTGAGTGTCTCCAGGAATACTGCGGTCTGCCGGTGAACGGCGTCGTAGTACTCCAGGAGAAGTTCCGGACGGGCGCGCACCGCGTCGACCTGGTGGCTCGAGTGACCGTACCCCGTGTCACGGTCTGTCAGCGGCAGGCCAAAACGGCCGGCAAAGTCCTGTGACGTCCAAACCTGGTCCAGGCCAGCGGCGGAACCCACCTGGGCGTCCTCCACGCGGGCGAGGTGCCAGATCAGCCATGCAACAGAGTTCCCCGTGCCCGCCGGCCGCCGTGCCAGCGACCCGTCGTCGAGCCCTTCAAGCGTGGCCTCCACCGTCTCCCTGATCCGGCCGAAGGTGTCCAGCAACAGTTCCTTGGATTTCATCAGGTCCTCCTCAACGTGCCATTTTCACTGAGCCCCATGCTTACACGCTCGCCCCACCGCCGGATAGCGCGGGACAATGGAAGCGTTATCCAACCGCGCATGGGTACCTCAAGGAAACCACCATGAGAAAAGTGAGCGTCACCATTAACCTGTCGCTGGACGGGGTCATGCAGGCGCCGGGCCGTCCCGACGAGGACACCCGCGGAGGGTTCCAGCGTGGCGGCTGGGCGTTGCCCTACAACGACCCCGTCATGGGACGTGTGATGGGTGAGGGGATGGCACAAACAGGTGCCCTCTTACTGGGGCGGCGCACCTATGAGGACTTCGCCGGCTACTGGCCGCACCAAACAGACAACCCCTTCACCGAGGTCCTGGACAACATCCGGAAATACGTCGCCTCAAGGACCCTGGCCGAACCATTGCCCTGGAAGAACTCAACACTGCTCCAGGGCAATGCAACAATGGCCGTGGCCGCCCTCAAGAAGGAGCCGGGGCCGGACATCGCCATCCTGGGCAGCGGTGAGCTGATCCAGTCGCTGAGTAGCGGGAACCTCATCGACGAGTACGTGCTCCTCATCCATCCGCTGGTTCTCGGTTCGGGCCGCCACCTGTTCCCTGACGGCGGCCCTTCGTCAGAACTCCGGCTCGCCAGTAGCGTAACCACAACGACCGGCGTCGTGATCGCCACCTATCACGCTGTCTCAGCGGCTCAGTAGGAACCTGAAATTTCAGGGCCGGCACGAAGGTGGCGCGTCGATTCCTGAGGGGGCGCGCGAGGGGGCGCACCTGCCTTCGCGGCAAGTGCAGCCCCTTCGTGCGCCAATCAGCCCCGCGGCTGGCTACTTGCGCTGGGAGATGTTGAGAATGTTCCCTTCGCTGTCCAGGAACCAGGCGGACTTCCCCCAGTCATTGTCGGCAACGCCGTTCTCCGTCTTCAGGCCG
This sequence comes from Pseudarthrobacter lactosi, assembly GCF_055412785.1. Taxonomy (NCBI): domain Bacteria; kingdom Bacillati; phylum Actinomycetota; class Actinomycetes; order Micrococcales; family Micrococcaceae; genus Pseudarthrobacter; species Pseudarthrobacter lactosi. Next base: position 170,706 of record NZ_JBVAYS010000002.1, on the reverse strand, counting down.
GGGAAATCGTAGTCTTCAAAGACGACGCCGCGGCCCCGCAGTTCCTCCATCTCGCCTTCAAGGTTGTCCGTTTCCCAGCCCATCTGGGTGTTCTTGGCCGTCCCGGCATTCTCTGTCTGGTAAATCAGGAAGCCGGTTCCGTTGCCACCGCTGTACATCAGGCTGTCGTCCTCCATGGACTCCGATGGTTCCAGGCCCAGCTTGTCGCGGTAGAAATCCTTCGCCCGCTTGATGTCCTTCGCAGCGAGGACTGCCATGATGGTTGAATCCTTGAGCATGATGATTTCCTTTGTGCCTTGCTTTCGCGTTGGTGGCGATGCTTTCCCCCGGTAGCGGATCCGGAACAGCGTTGTCCGGTGCCGCGTGGCCGCCCCTTGCGCCAAGTGCCGGAGCGGCCACCTGGGACTCTCCTGCGCCGCGCCAGCCATCACCGGCACGAGGGTCCCCGAAGCCTATGTGGCCATTATGGAACTGAAAGGGCACCCGCGGATATAGGGGATTTCAACTGCTTCAGGTGGCCCTCCAGGATGCCTCGCTGTGCCTTCACGGATGCCCCTACGGACGCCGGGAACAAGTGTGGATCTGGGGCTGCTTCTGGTGCCGCACACTTAGTTAGTGCGTACTTTTGGTGTAGAAGAAGAATTCCTGATCGTTGATCCCTCCAACGGCAGTCCCCTGCCCCTGGCCGCAGACCTTCTGCGTCTCCAGGACCCGGGCGAACCCGGGGACCTTTCCGCGCACCCGATGCTCGCCGTCGAGCTTCACCAGGAACAGATCGAAGTGATCACCCACCCGCACAGCACCCTGAGCGGGCTCTCCGCCGAGATCCTGTCCGGCCGAGCCCTTGCGGACTCGCTTGCCCGGAAAGCGGGCGCCCGGATCGCCGCCCTCGCCACGTCGCCGCTGGCGGTGACACCCCATTCCACAAGCAACACCCGCTATGACGCGCTGCTGGAAAAGTTTGCTGTCACGGCCCGTAAACAGCTGACGTGCGGCTGCCACATCCATGTCTCCGTTGACTCCGACGAGGAAGGCGTCGCGATCCTGGACCGCATCAGGTCCTGGCTGCCCCCGCTGATGGCGTTGACCTCCAACTCCCCGTTCTGGGACGGCGCTGACAGCGGCTATGCCAGCTACCGCACCCAGGCCTGGAACAGGTGGTCCTCCGCCGGGCCGACGGAAATCTTTGGCTCTGCCCAGGCGTACCACCAGCGCGTAGCCGATCTGGCCGCAACGGGGGTAGTAAACAACCCTGATTTTGATGCCCGCCTCTCTGCCCGCCACCCCACTGTGGAGATCCGGGTGTCCGACGTTTGCCTCGATCCCCGCGACACCGTCCTGATCGCTGCCCTGGTGCGCGGTCTGGTGGAGACCGCTTCCCGGGAATGGAAATCCGGCCAGGCGCCGGACATGGTTTCGGCCATCATCCTGCGTCAGGGTTCCTGGCTGGCCAGCCGGTGGGGAATCCAGGGCGAGCTGCTGAACCCGCTGACCCACAAGCCGGAGTCTGCACGCGACGTCATCGCCGCGCTCCATAACCATGTCCGCGACGCACTGGTCGAGGCAGGCGACGAAGCCTACGCCAAGGCATCCCTGCAGCGGATCTTCAGCAATGGAACCGGCGCCAAGCTGCAGCGGCAGGCCTATGCCCGCCACGGCAGGCTGGCTGACGTGGTGAGCGACGCCGTCGTGGTTACGCACCAGGAGCCGGCCTTCTACGAGTCGAGCACCCAGGATGATCTCTCACTTTTGGTCCCCAACCCCGTGGTTTAGCAACCAAAGCTGATAGAGCAAATCCGGGGGCTCCGGTCTCTCGTCGGGCGGGCCGGGGAACCGCGGGATAATGGAAGCATGAGCAATCAGGATCCGGACCCTTGGGCGGAATTCGACAGGCTCAAGCCTGCCGTCCCGGACCGTGTGGCCGGCTACCCCGGCGGCGAACCGGTGGGCTTTGGCTTCCGAACGGGTGTGCGTAGCGCCAAAGTGGCCCTCGGCTTCGCCGTGTACGCGTTAGCGCTCGGAACCACGCTGGTGCTCACCGGCGCAGTGGTCTTCATCGCCCAGGGGCAGTGGCTGCTGCTCGGGCTGATGGTGCTGATCGAAGCCGTGTTCATCTACGGGTTCATCAGGCTGGCGCGCCAGGCGCGCAGCCGCCGCGCCTCCGGCTAGTCGGGCTTCTGGTTAGGCAGGCTTCTGCCCGGGCACTGCTAGGACCGCGCGGCGCGGATGGCCCGGCCTGCGGCGGCGCCGACGGCCAGGATCACCGGGACCTGGCACATCAGTGTGACTACGGTGTTGGGACGGAACGCCGCGCGCCCGCCGACGCTCCGGTACGCACCCAGCGGCAGCACCATCCCGCCGCCACCCCCGCCGGAGGCACCATCGCCAGCTTCACCGCCTCCGCCGAACCCAAAGGACACCAGGGCAACCGGGACGATTTCTTCCCCACCCACCTGGACGGGCGGGCCATAAGCCTTGGTGACGCCGATGTTTTTGAAGGTGTCCACGAAGGACGAAAAAGAGTCGGACATAACCTCACCCTAGGCGTGCGGCGCCGCGATCACCATGGCTGAGCGGCCGACGTCGGACCCTCCTCCAGCGAGCCGCGCATTGCCGCGGGGCCCTGCCCTTGCAATACTTCGGGGATGCCTGCTCCCTCAGCCGCGTTCGCCGAGAACGCCATCCACCAGCCCGCCCGTGCCCAGTTCGAGGACTTCATTGATGAGCACCGGAACATGCTCAACGCCTGTCTGGATGGCCTCACCGAGGAGCAGGCGCGCCGGTCGCTGGTGGCATCCCGCACCACCCTTCTTGGCTTGGTGAAGCACGCGGTCTTTGTGGAGAAAGTCTGGTTCGACGAGGCCATCACGTGCCGGTCGCGCGCCGAGATCGGCATCCCCGCCTCACCGGACGAATCGTTCATCCTCACGGAGCAGGACACCATCGCCAGCGTCCGGCAGTCCCACCGCGAGGCTTGCGAGGCATCTCGCCAGGCGACGTCGTTGTTGGATCTCGACGACGCGCTCCCCGGCAACCGCCGCGGCCCGCTCCCCCTGCGCTGGGTATACCTGCACGTGCTGCGTGAGTTCGCCCAGCACTGCGGGCACGCAGACATTCTTCGGGAACAGATCCTCACCGGCTGACGCCGGGCAAACGCCGGGCCGGGGCAGGCGCCGGCCCCCCGGCGTCAGGCCCGGGTCAGGCTTTGTTGGCCGTCGCGGCGATGGAAAGCGCGGCCAGTCCTCGCTCAAAATCGGCACCGATGAACTTGTCCATGTTCATAAACAGGGCGAAAACCTTCGCGAGCCCCTTGTTCTCGCCGGTCATTCGCCACGTGACCTGGGTTCCGCCGTCGGCCGGCGTTAACGTAAATATGGTGGGATTCACAGCCTTGAACGGCTTTGTGAACTCAACGCGGACCTTAATGGTCCGGGGAGCGTCCGACTCGACAATCTCCATGTTTCCGCTGCCCGCCTTGCGGTTGCCGCTCCAGGCATACTTGGCCCCCACTCCGGTGTCACTGCCCGAATACGATCGGTTCAATTCCGGATCCACGTTCTCCCACGGCGACCATTTGGTCCACTCGAGAAAGCTGTTGACCAGTGGAAACACGTCTTCCGCGGGGGCAGGAATGAGGGTGCTGCGGGTGACTTCATAAGATGACATGCGGCCATCATAGGCGGATGGGCCGGTGAACCCGCCAGCCCCGGCGGGGCGACAGTTGTTGTGTTCACCACCTGTTCCGGCGCCCGCTACCTAGCTGGCCTACAGTCGCAGGATCCACGGCCGGAACTGCGGCCGCACCAGTGAAAGAGGCAACGATGACCACCGGACTCCACCAGCACAACCTCAGCCGGAGGGCCGCGCTGGCTGCTGCCGGAACGATTGGCGCGCTGGGACTCACAGTGGCAGCGGCCGCCGGAAGCAGCGCGGCTCCGGGTCCGAAGGCACCCAAGCCCAGCCTCGCCTTCCGGACCGACGGCGGTTTCAAGGTGGTCCAGTTCAACGACACCCAGGACGACGAGCAGACGGACCGCCGCACGATCGAGCTCATGGACAAGACCCTGGACGCGGAAAAGCCGGACTTCGTCGTGATCAACGGCGATGTGATCAACGGCGGCTGCGACTCCGAGCTGGAGGTTAAGCAGGCACTCAACCACGTGGTCCAGCCCATGGAGCGCCGGCAGATCCCTTGGGCCGTCACGTTCGGCAACCACGACGAGGACTCCGTGGCTCGGACGGGCATGACCGAGGCCAAGATGCTGCAGTTCCTCCAGACCTACGAATTCAATATGAACGGCGACTCCACGCCTGGCCTGACCGGGACATCAAACTCGCTGCTGCTTGTTCAGTCCGCCAAGTCCAAGGCACCGGCCTTCGGCCTGTGGCTTATAGACACCGGCCGATATGCCCCAGACGCTATCAACGGACAGGATTTCGAAGGCTACCCGGACTGGGACTGGGTACGTATGGACCAGGTCACCTGGTACCGCAACCTGTCGATCGCTACGGAGCAAAAGTACGGCAAGAAGGTCCCGTCCCTGATGTGGGGCCACATCGCGCTCCACGAGCACCGCAACATGTGGTTCTCCAGCCTCGACTCGCGGACAGACTCGGATCACGCCCGGGCCCTCACGAAGCACAACATCATCGGCGAACGGAACGAGGACGAATGCCCCGGTCCCATCAACTCCGGCCTGTTCAGTGCCTTCCTGGAGCGTGGGGACGTCCTGGGTTACTTTGTGGGCCACGACCACGTCAACACGTACGTGGGCAACTACTACGGTGTGCAGCTCGGTTACGCGCCCGGCACCGGCTTCGGCGCCTACGGGCTCCCCGGTGCCGAGCGGAACCGCTTGCGCGGGGCACGGGTCTTTGAGCTGGATGAGAACCACCCCGGAATCTACAAGGAGACCCGGCTGGTCTTCGCCAAGGACCTGGGTATAGACCTGACTGCCAACGATCAGCCGATCGTTCCGCAGCCGCTGGATGCGGCGCAGCTCTAGCGCGGAACTACACCGGCCGAGGCGGTGCCCCCACTTGAGGTGGAGGCACCGCCGCTGTAGTCAATCACCCGGCGTCGGCACACTGCCCCAAAGTGACCCGGGGCGGGTCACTTTGCGCCGCCGCATCAAACCCGGCAGTGGCTCAGCTGAGGTATCCGTTCGGGTTAAGGACGTACTTGGTGGCCGCGCCGGCGTCGAACTCGGCGTAGCCCTTGGGGGCATCCTCGAGGCTGATGGCTTTGGCGTTGACGTTCTTGGCGATGTTCACCTTGTCGTGCAGGATGGCCATCATCAGCTGCCGGTTGTACTTCATCACCGGACACTGCCCTGTGGTGAAGCTCAGCGACTTCGCCCAGCCGGTGCCCAGGCTCAGGCTCAGCGCGCCCTTCTTGGCCGCCTCGTCCACACCGCCCGGATCACCCGTGACGTACAGCCCGGGAATGCCCAGTGCCCCGCCGGCTGCAGTGATCTCCATCAGTGAATTCAGCACCGTCGCAGGCGCCTCCTTGGCGTCGTGGCCGTGGCCGTGGCCCCGGGCCTCGAAGCCCACTGCGTCCACGCCGCAGTCCACCTCCGGAACACCCAGGATCTGCTCGATCTGCTCCGCCGGCCCGCCTTTGCTCAGGTCAATGGTTTCGCACCCGAAACTGCGGGCCTGCTTCAGCCGGTCCTCGTTCAGGTCCCCCACAATCACGACGGCGGCACCCAGCAGGTGGGCGCTGGTGGCCGCTGCGAGGCCAACAGGTCCGGCCCCGGCTACGTACACCGTGGAACCCACGCCCACCCCCGCTGTCACAGCGCCGTGGAAGCCGGTGGGGAAGATATCCGAGAGCATGGCCAGGTCCATGATCTTCTCCATGGCCTGGTCCTTGTCCGGGAACTTCAACAGGTTCCAGTCCGCGTAAGGGACCAGCACGTAGTTGGCCTGGCCGCCCACCCAGCCGCCCATGTCCACATAGCCATAGGCGCTGCCCGGACGGTCCGGATTAACGTTCAGGCAGATCCCGGTTTTGCGTTCCTTGCAGTTCCGGCACCGGCCGCAGGCGATATTGAAGGGCACCGAACAGATGTCACCGACTTTGATGAATTCGACGCCGGGACCCACCTCCACCACTTCGCCGGTGATTTCATGCCCCAGCACCAGGTCGGAGGGTGCTGTGGTGCGGCCGCGGACCATGTGCTGGTCTGAACCGCAGATGTTGGTGGCCACAGTCTTGATGATGGCCCCATGAGGCACGGTGCGCCCCACGTTCGCCGGGTTGACGCCCGGTCCGTCTTTGAGTTCGAAGGTGGGGTAATCGATATCGATCAGTTCCACCTTGCCGGGTTCCTTGTAGGCAACGGCTTTGTTCCCTGACATCCTGCTCTCCTCGCGTCGGCACGGCGTGCCTTCGTGGGGTAGCCGTGAGTTGTGAAGTGCTGCAATGGATCCCCCAGCTGCAGGGCCTGCCCGTTGCTTGAGCAGCTGGATGTTTTCCTGGCGTTGGGGGGTCCGGCCAGTGTAGGCACGGCTGCTCCCAGGGGTCTAGGGCCAAGAGCCCTAAGATTTCTGTTCCCACCAGGGAAGGCGCAAGTCCGGCGCGGGCCAGGCCGGGGCCAGATCAGGCCCGGGCAGCCAAGGCCGTGTTCAGGAACTCCAGGTGCGCGGGCGTAGTAGCCACCGCGGCTGCGACGTAATCCGGGTGCTTGCGGAGGTACTTCTTGATGAACGGGCAGACCGGGACGATGGCGCGCCCCTCGTCAACTGTTGCCTGGAGCGCCGCCTTGGCGAGCTTGCCCGCGAGTCCCTGGCCACCGTATTCCTCGTTGATCACGGTGTGGTAGAAAATCCGCTGCGGTGAGCCGCCGTCGTCGTACTCCTTGTACACGGCCTTACCAATAACGTTTCCGCCGGTCAGCACTTCGAAGCGCTGCCGCTCCGGGTTGTGGCGGATGGTGACATCGTGCATGGAATCTCCTCGGTTCGGCTTCTGCTACAGCCTAACCACGGTACCCCGGCCCTTATTTCGTCTCCCGCTAACAGGCCAGGTTGAGCGCATTCACGGCTGCTTCAGCCATCTCGAGCGACTGCGGATCATCGAAGCCCATCATTTCCGGTGACGGAGGCCGGGCCACCGCCATGGCCACCTGCCGGGACCCGTCCGCGCTGATCAACGCGAGCGCCGCGTATCCCGGCACCACCCCGACATTGCCGAAGTAATCATGGTTTGAGCACGAGTCGTACAGCCTGACGATACCGAGGCCGAACGTTTCGTATTTCGGCTGATGCATCTCCTGCACGCTTTGGGGCGTCAGCAGGCTCCCTTTCTGCAGGGCGGCGAAAAAGGTGTTGAGTTCGGTGACCGTGGAAATCATGCCCGTCTCGGGGGAACCCTTGTGGAACGGACTCAGGGCGTTGTCCACCAGCTCGCCGGTTTCCGTCCGGGTGTAGCCGTGGAGCATCCCCTGCGGGCCCGGCTCATCCCCCATCATCAGGGTGTCCTTCAGCCCCAGCGGCTCCTCGTTGTCGGCGCGGATGACCGCTCCGATGTCCTTTCCCCGCAGCTTCTCGACGAGCAGGGCCAACGCCGAATAGTTGGCGCCGGAGTAGCTGTACAGGCTTCCGGATCCGCCGGTCCAAGGCATGCCCGCAACGAACCGCACACGTTCCTCATGGGTGAAGGGCCCTTCCCCTATTTGGACGGGCGATACCCAGTAGTCGGGCATCCCGGACCGATGACTGAGCAAGCTGCGGATGGTGATGGGTCCAGGTGGCTTGCTGATGCTCTCGAAGTCCGGCAGGTACTTCTGGATGGGGTCATCCAGCTCGACCATCCCTTCCTCCACCAGCTTCATGACCGACACCGCCACCATGGTGGTGGTGATGTCGCCGATATGGGTCTGGTCGCTCAGCTGCACAGGCTCCCGGGTCTCAAGGCTTCGGACGCCGACGGCCGAGGACCATTCTCCCAGCCTTGACTTCAACTGGATGATGACTGCTGTGGCTCCCCCTGCGCGCATTTCCTCGCTGTATTTTTCCAGCACGGCAACAAAGGCCCGCTCCTTCGGGGCAGTGGCGGACGCCGTCGTCGTGGATTGAACGGTCGGGGACTGCTGATCCAGCGGATCGGGGGCACTGGTGCAGCCTGCGAGCGAAGCCACCAGCGCTGCCGCTGCAACGGCGGCCGCAAGGCGGGAGGAGCCCGAGCCATAAACGCCTGCCCGCATCCCCTGTCCCTCCACGGGGCCGGCCAGCAGCTGGACTCCCAAGAGACCCGCCAGCTGCCCCGGCACCTTCGATGTTCCTCAGGGCCAAAGGAAGTGTCAAGGAAGGCTTCGCGAGACCGGTGACGCAGCCGCCGTGGCCTTGTAGTGTCGTGGGCAACGGGCAAGGACCCCCCCTGCCGGTCACTAGCAGCGAACCGGGAAACCTAGGAGCGAACATGGCTGTTGACGAGAACGAAGCGCAGGTTCTGGACCAGTGGACCCACCGGCTGGCCCAGGCCCTGCAGATCCTGGACCTGGAGGTGGATCAGGAACTCCTCCTTGACCTGGCCAGGAAGTCCGCCGGCTCGGTGATCCATGCGGCCGCACCGGTCACCACGTTCCTGGTGGGCTACGCCGCAGGGCTCGCCGCCGGCAACGGCAGCGGGGCGGCCAGCGGGACCAAGAAGGAGTCGACGGCGGCAGTCACCCAGGCGGCCGACGTCGCCTTCCGGCTGTGCGAGGACGGGCACGACGGCGGCCCGGCCGCCGGCGGCTGGGCGGACACGGGTCAGTAGCGGGTCCCGGACCCCCCATCAAGGGTTCTGGCCCGAGTATCATCTATCCCGCGGCGGTCGGTTCCTTAACCAGCACGGCTACCGGCTCCAGCCTGACGATCACAGCTTTCGACGCCGGCGTCTGGCTGCCTTCGGCCACACTCTCCAGCGGCACCAGCACGTTGGCCTCAGGGTAGTAAGCCGCCGCGCAACCGGCCGCGGTCGGGTAGGAGACCACCCGGAAATTTCGCAAGACGCGCTCCACGTTGTCCGGGTACACGCCGTGGATGTCCACGTGCTGACCGTCGCTGAGTCCCAGTTCGGCGAGGTCCCCGGGGCTGACGAACACCACTTCGCGGCCCTTCTTGATGCCGCGGTAGCGGTCGTTGTTGCCGTAGATGGTGGTGTTGAACTGGTCGTGCGAGCGCATGCTCTGCAGGATCAGCGTTCCGGCCGGCCGCTCCACATGCTGAAGCTCGTTGACCGTGAGCATCGCCTTGCCCGTCGGGGTGGTGAACGTCCGCGAATCCCGCGGCCCGTTCGGCAGTACAAAGCCGCCATCCTGCCGGATCTTCAGGTTGTAGTCCTCGCAGCCGCTGACCACGCGCGAGATGTGGTCCCGGATGAGGTCGTAATTCTTCTCGAACCCGGCCCAGTCCGCCTGCACGGAGTCACCCACCACTTTGTGGGCCAGCCTGCTGACGATGGCAACCTCGGAGAGCAGACCCGGCGCCACCGGTTTCACGGTTCCCTGCGAGGCGTGGACCGCGCAGACCGTGTCCTCCACGGACACAAACTGCGGACCGGATTCCTGCATGTCGATCTCCGTGCGGCCCATCGTGGGCAGGATCAGCGCCTCAGATCCTGTGACGGTGTGCGAACGGTTGAGCTTGGTGGAAATCTGGACCGACAGCTCGGTGTTCTCCATCGCCGCGAACGCCGCGTGCGTGTCCGAAATGGCGCCTACGAAGTTGCCGCCCATGGCCACAAAAACCCTGATGCCGCCGTCGCGCATTTGCCTGATGGTTTCCACGGCGTCCACGCCGTGTTCGCGGGGCGGTTCAAAGCTGAACTCCTTGCCCAGGGCGTCCATAAAGGCCGGCGGCATCTGCTCCCAGATGCCCATGGTGCGGTCGCCCTGGACGTTGCTGTGCCCGCGGATGGGAGAGGCGCCGGCGCCGGGCTTGCCGATGTTGCCTCGGAGCAGCAGGAGGTTGATGATCTCCTTGATGGTGGCCACCCCCTTCTTGTGCTGGGTAATGCCCATGGCCCAGGTGATGATCACCTTCTCCGCCCTGAGGTAGCGATCCGCGAGCTCGTTGATCTCCTCAGACTGCAGGCCGGTGGCCGCCAGCACGGCAGCCTCGTCCAGCTGGGCAAGATGCTCGCGGAGCTCCTCGAGGCCCTGGCAGTGTTCGGCGAGGAATGCATGGTCCAGCACGGTCCCCGGATTCGCGGCCTCCGCGTCCAGGACCCGTTTGGAAACGGCCTGGAGCAGGGCCATATCCCCGCCGATGCGGACCTGCAGGAACTGGTCGGCAATCTCCGTGCCGCGGCCAATGATCCCCTTCACCTTCTGCGGGTTCTTGTAGCGCATCAGGCCCGCTTCCGGCAGCGGATTCACGGCCACAATGCCCGCTCCGGCCTCCTTGGCCTCTTCCAGCGCGGTCAGCATCCGCGGGTGGTTGGTGCCCGGGTTCTGGCCCATCACGATGATCAGGTCCGCCTTGGCGAAGTCATCGTAGGAGATGGTGGCCTTGCCGATCCCGATGGTCTGGCCCATCGCCCAGCCAGAGGACTCGTGGCACATGTTGGAGCAGTCCGGCAGGTTGTTTGTCCCGTAGGCGCGGACAAACAGCTGGTAGAGGAACGCGGCCTCGTTGGAGGTTCGGCCGCTGGTGTAAAAGGCGGCCTGGTCCGGGCTCGGCAGCCCCTTGAGCTTGTCCGCCGCTATGGTGAAGGCCTGCTCCCAGCTGACCGGGCGGTAGTGGTCCTCCCCCGCTGGCTTGTACACAGGCTCGGTGAGGCGGCCCTGCATGCCCAGCCAGTACTCGGACCTCTGCCGTAGCTCACTGACCGGGTTCTCAGCCCAGAAGTCGGACCCGATCACCACCGGCGTGGCTTCCCAGGTGACAGCTTTGGCGCCGTTTTCGCAGAACTCGAATGTCTTGCGGTGCCCGGGGTCCGGCCACGCGCAGCTCATGCAGTCGAAGCCGTCCTTCTGATTCAGTGCCAGCAGGGTCTTCCCGGTCCTGACTACACCCATATGCTGCACGGCCGGCTCCAGGGAATGGTAGACGCCCGGCACACCGGCGGCCCACGTCTTGGGGTGGCCGCTGACCTCGATGTCAGCCTCGTTGGCCTCTTCCACGCGCGGATTCTTGCGTGCCACGTTGCACTCTCCTTGATTCAAGCCCTCACCGTCGACCCACCGGGTTTTCAGCGGTTTGACGGTCCCTGTCCACCCTTGTTCAGGGGGTCATCCAAGTCAAGCAGGACTAACGGCAAACGCCTAGGTAGGGTGGACAGATGGACGTCCCTCCCTTTGTCTGGACCATGACCATCGCGGGAATCGTGGGCCTACTGGCTTTCGACTTCTTCTTTCACGTGCGGAAGGCCCACACCCCCACACTCAAGGAATCGGCCATTTGGTCCTCCATCTATGTGGGGATTGCCCTCCTCTTTGGCCTGGGTGTGCTGTTCTTCGGCGGCACCACCATGGGCACCGAGTACTTCGCCGGGTACGTCACGGAGAAGGCCCTCTCAGTCGACAACCTCTTTGTGTTCCTCATCATCATGGCCAGCTTCAAGGTCCCCCGCGCGGACCAGCAGAAGGTGCTGTTGTTCGGCATCGTCTTCTCGCTGATAGCCCGGACGGCCTTCATTTTCCTCGGCGCCGCCCTGATCAACAGCTTCGCGTGGGTGTTCTACATCTTCGGCCTGATCCTGCTGATCACCGCAGGGAACCTGCTCAAGCCGGACAATCACGACGACGACTCCGAGGGTTTGGTGGTCAGGCTCGCCAAACGCTTCCTCCCGGCGTCGGAACATTACGACGGCGACAAACTGTTCACAATGGAGAACGGCAAGCGTGTCCTCACCCCGATGCTCCTGGTGATGGTGGCCATCGGCGGCACCGACATCCTGTTTGCGCTGGACTCCATCCCCGCCATCTTCGGCCTCACCCAGAACGTCTTCATCGTCTTCACCGCCACCGCGTTCTCGCTGATGGGCCTGCGCCAGCTCTTCTTCCTGATCGACGGACTGCTGGACCGGCTGATCTTCCTTGCCTACGGCCTCGCCGCCATCCTCGGCTTCATCGGCGTCAAACTCATCCTGCATGCCCTGCACGAGAACACCCTGCCCTTTGTCAACGACGGCGAGCACGTCAGCGTGGTGGAGGTCAGCACCGGCGTGTCCCTGACCGTGATCCTTGGCGTCCTGGTGATCACCGTACTGGCCTCGATCTTCAGCCCCAAGGGCAAGGCCAAAAACGCGGTGTCGGGCGCCAAACGGCACGCCACCGAGTATCTGGACCTCAACTACGAAACGGACATGGCGGAGCGGGACAAACTGTTCGCCCGGATGGTCCGGGAGGAAAACCAGCTCCGCAGCCTGCCGGAGAAGTACAAACGGCTCATCCGCAACGAAACCGAATTTATGGACCTCCTCCGCAAAGCCCACGCCGAGCACGATCAGGCCCAGGTCCGGGCCGCGCAGGAATAGTTCATCGCGGGGTCACATATTGCCCCTCGAGACGCCGCGGAAGGGCAACAAGTGACCTCGCGTTGCATTGTCAGTGCCTGTTGATAGGTTCGAATCATGGCCAGGGGAACCGTCCTCCGGCCAGGCACGTCACTAGGCACGTCAATGGGGAGGCCCCGTGTTTCTGCTCGATCCAGCCAGTGGTGATCCCGGGCGTGCTGATCGGCGCAGCGCTGATTCCGGCCCCGGCGCGCCTCAGGAACTGGTATTTTCCGCCAGCGACCTTGTGGCCGCCAGCGAATGTGAGTACCGCACGCTCCGCGTCCTGGATGAGAAACTAGGCCGGTCCCCCAAAGCGCAGTTTCCCGACGACGACATGCAACGCCGTGCCGGGGCCCTCGGTGACAAGCACGAGGCCAAGGTCCTGGCCGGCCTGATCGCGCAGTATGGCGAGTGGGACGCCGGCCGCGGCGCCGGCGTGTACTCGATCGAGCGCGGGGAGAACACGCGCAGCGAACTGCTGGCCAAGCACGCTGAAACGGAACTTGCGCTCCGTGCCGGGGCCGACGTCGTCTTCCAGGCCACCTTCTTCGACGGCGAATTCCTGGGCTATGCGGACTTCATTGTCAACGAGGCCGCGGGCACGGGAGACCCGGGCCGTTACGAGGTGTGGGACACCAAGCTGGCCCGGCACGCCAAAGTGGGCGCGCTTCTGCAGCTGGCCGCGTACGGCGACCAGCTCATCGGCATGGGCCTGGAACCGTCGCCCCGGGTCACTCTGGTGCTGGGCGCCGTGGTGGACGGCGATTACGTCCGCAGCCACCACTCCCTGCCGGACCTGCTGCCGGTCTTCCGCGAGCGCCGCGACCGCTTCCGCACCCTTACCGAACAGCACCGCGAGGCCGGTTCGGCGGTGCAATGGCAACAGCCCGGCGTCGCGTCCTGCGGGCGGTGCAACTACTGCGCCGAGCAGGTCCAGTCCCACCGCGACCTCCTGATGGTGGGCGGTATGACCACGCTGCGGCGGAAGAAACTCATCGCCGACGGCGTCACCACCATCGACGCACGGGCCGATCTCCCGCTGGGCAGGGCCACCGGCTCGGTGGCCCGGCTCCGCGACCAGGCCAGGATGCAGCTGGGCCGGGACGTTCCGGACGGTTCGCGCACTTTCGCCAAGGACGGCGAGGAGCATACCGTCACGTTCAAGGTGCTGCCGGAGAACGCCCTGGCAGAGATTCCGCAGCCCAGTCCCGGCGACATCTTCTTCGACTTCGAGGGAGATCCCCTCTGGCAGGACCCCGCCACCAGCAAGTGGGGGCTGGAGTATCTGTTCGGCGTGATCGAGGCGCCTGTATCTGACGGTGACGCGGTATTTGACGGTGACGCGGCGCTCTCGGCGGGCAAGCCCGTGTTTCGGCCCTTCTGGGCGCATTCGCGTAACGAGGAACGGCAGGCCTTCCTGGACTTCCTCGCCTATGTGGAGGAGCGCCGCTCCAGGTACCCGGACATGCACGTCTACCACTACGCCGCCTACGAAAAATCGGCGCTCCGGAACCTGTCCGTCACGCACCTCGCCGGCGAGGACACCGTGGACAACTGGCTCCGCGAAGGGGTCCTCGTGGACCTTTACGCCACCGCCCGGCATTCTCTGCGGATCTCCGAGCCGTCCTACTCCATCAAGAAGCTTGAGCCCCTGTACATGGGCAGCAACCTCCGCTCCGGGGACGTCAAGGACGCCGGAGCCTCCGTGGTGGCGTATGCCGGTTACTGCGCCGCCCGGGACGACGGCGACGCCGCCAGCGCCGCACACATCCTGGCCTCCATCTCCGACTACAACGAGTACGACTGCCTCTCCACCCTCCGCCTGCGCGACTGGCTGCTGGGTCTCCGCGGGGCGCCCGCCTCAAGCGCGGCGGGCCCCGGAACGTTCGACGGCGGCGTGCAGCCGGCGCCGTCGTCGTCCGCTGTTGCGGCCCCGCTTCCCCTTCCGGAACCCGAGCCAACCCCCGAGGAGCGCCGCCTGCAGGATTACCTGGCCGGCCTCCCGGACAACCGGCCGTGGACCAACAACGAACGGGCCATCGCCATGGTGGCCGCGGCCACGGGGTACCACCGCCGCGAGCGCAAGCAGTTCTGGTGGGAGCACTTCGACCGTACCGAGTCCGAGATCGACCACTGGTCTGAGGACCGCAACGTGTTTGTGGTGGAGTCTGCTGAAGTCCTAACAGATTGGTCGATTCGTAAGCCGAGAGAACGAATGCGCACCAGGACAGTGCGGCTCCTCGGGACCATGAGTGAAGGCTCCGAGTTCAAGTCGGAGAGAACATGGTGCCGGCTCTACGAGGCACCCTTGCCAGACGGCCTGGAGGATCCGCGCGGAAGACCGATAAGTAGAGCGGGAGTCTTCAAAACGAGTATCTCTGCTATTGAGGACGCGCCGGGCGCGCCGGGTAAGACACTGATTACGATCTCCGAAAAAGAGTCAGCCAAGGTTCCTGCCCATGAGCAAACACCCTGCGCTCTGACGCCCGACAAACCCATTGAGACCGTCAGCATCGAAGCCGCCCTGGCCGAACTGGCGCAGAGTGTCGGCGCCTCGGTGCCCGTGCTTCCGGAACACCCCGGCGTCGATATCCTGCGCAAGGTGCCGCCGCGCTTCCAGTCGATGTCAGGTCCAGCTGCCGTGGGCAAGGACGCCACCGGTGCAGCGGACTACGTCACGGCGATCACCGCGACGCTGCTTGACCTCGATCATTCATACCTCGCCGTGCAAGGCCCGCCCGGGACGGGCAAGACCTACGTCGGCTCGCACGTCATTGCCCGGCTGGTGGAGCAGGGCTGGAAGATCGGCGTGGTGGGGCAGTCCCACGCCGTGGTGGAGAACATGCTGTGCACCGCCATCGAAACCGCGGGAGTGGATCCGGCGCGGGTGGCGAAGAAGCTGGCCGCCCCGCATCCCGTGCTGTGGCACCGCACGTCCGACGACGACGTCGCAGCCCTGATCGCCTCCCCCGACGGCTGCCTGGTGGGCGGCACCGCCTGGACCATGACGGGCAAGTCCGTCCCGGCAGGATCCCTGGACCTGTTGGTCATTGACGAGGCCGGTCAGTTCTCACTGGCCAACACGCTGGCCGTGGCCCGCGCCGCCAAGCGCCTCCTGCTCCTCGGTGACCCGCAGCAGCTGCCGCAGGTCACGCAGGGCTCGCACCCTGAGCCCGTGGACGAGTCCGCCTTGGGCTGGCTTGCTGCCGGGCACGCCACCCTCCCCGGCGAGCTGGGCTATTTCCTGGCGGACAGCTGGCGCATGCACCCGGACCTGTGCCGGGCCGTGTCTGTCCTCAGCTACGACGGAAAGCTGGAAGCCGCGCCGGCGGCATCCCTCCGCAGCCTCGCGGAACTGCCGGCCGGTGTGGAGACAGTCTTTGTGGACCACAGCGGGAACGCCAAGTCCTCGGCAGAGGAAGCTGCCGAGGTGGTCCGTCAGGCCCAGCGGCACATCGGGTTGAAATGGCTGCCCGGCGACGACAAGCCGGCCAGGCCCCTTAACCCGGAAGACATTCTGGTGGTAGCCGCGTACAACGCCCAGGTCCAGCTGATCAAGCAGGCCCTGCACGACGCCGGCCTGCCTGGCGTCCGCGTGGGCACAGTGGACAAGTTCCAGGGCCAGGAGGCGCCGGTAGTCCTGGTGTCCATGGCCTGCTCCGCGGTTGCCGAAGCTCCCCGCGGGGCCGAATTCCTGTTGAACCGGAACCGGATCAACGTCGCGGCGTCACGGGGCCAGTGGCGGGCGGTCATCATCCGCTCCCCCGAACTCACGAACTACATGCCCGCCAAACCGGCGGCGCTCGAGGAACTTGGCGCTTTCATCGGCCTCAGCGCGGGTATCCACAGCCCTGGCGTCACCGGGCCCTGAAGTCCCGGAACGATCCGTCGGCAGCGGAGATGGACTCATCCACCCGTTCCACCCGGCCGGGGGCATTCTCCGACCTCAGCCAGTCCAGAAGCTTGTGGACCTGCTGCTCCGGCCCTTCGGCCACGATGGACACCGAGCCGTCGTCGAGGTTCCTCACCACGCCCTTGAGCGCCAGTTCGTCGGCCTTACCCATCGTCCAAAAACGGAACCCGACACCCTGCACCACGCCAAAGACGCGGGCAGAGAGCCGGATATCGCTGTTCACAGCAGTCAGGACTGCTTGACCAGCGCAGCTTCGACGTTGATCTTGACTTTGTCGCTCACCAGCAGGCCGCCGGCTTCCAGGGCAGCGTTCCAGGTCAGGCCGAACTCCTTGCGGCTGATCTCGCACTCCGCGGAAAATCCTGCGCGGGTGGCACCAAACGGGTCCACGGCTACCCCGGTGAACTCGACCTCCAGCTCCACCGGCTTGGTGATCCCGCGGATGGTGAGATCGCCCGTGAGCGTGTAGTCCTCACCGTCGCCCTCCACCGCGGTGGCCCGGAACGTCATCTCGGGGTACTGCTCCACATCGAAGAAGTCCGCCCCCTTCACGTGTCCGTCGCGGTTGGCGTCGCCGGAATCGAAGCTGGCCGTCTTGACCGTGGCGTGAAGCGAAGCGTCGGCCAGGGATGCGCCAACGCGGGCTTCGGCCGAGGCGTCCGTGAAACGTCCGCGGACCTTGCTGATGCCCGCGTGCCGGACAGTGAAACCAATCTCGCTGTGCGACATGTCCAGGGTCCAGACGCCCGATGTAAGGCCTGAAGGAAGGGTCACTTTGCATCTCCTTTGTGGAAACAGTGGTGTGGAAACCGGCCAAGACGACCGGTTTCCACACTGCTTCACTCCGGAGTTTTTGTCCAGATACTGACCCTGCATCCGCCCTGCAGATGCCATGATCTGGACGAAAATCAGCTGGCCACGGCTGCGCCGAACAGTCAGTTGATGGTGATGTCCCGCGTTCGGTGGTCGTAGCGGATGGTGACCGTGCCGCCGTCGTGGTGCAGTTCGTGGTTGGGGCCATCGAACGTGCCGAACGCGCCGTAGTTCTCGTCCCACGAACGGTTCAGGGCGATCTTGAAGGTGTAAGAGCCGGCGGGCAGCTCGGCACTGATCTTCCACAGCTGGTCCAAGGCATCGAGCGTCAGCTGGGCTTCGTCGTACTGCGGGGCCCAGTTTTCCGGCGCGCCCAGGATGGTGTTGAAGTCGCCGGCTACCGCTACGGCCTCAGGCTGCGGGAAAGTCTCCACAGCAGGCGCCTCCGCCTTTGCCTTGGGCGCAGCCTTAGTTGCAGTTTTGGGTGCTGCCTTGCGTGAGCGGACGGCTTTAACCACGGGCTCCACTACGTCCTCGATGGCGTCTTCGATTGCCTTCGCGGCCTTCCCGACGGCGTCGGCGGCCTTCTTGGCGGGAGTCCGCTTCGCCGGAGCCTTTTTGGCGGGAGCCGCCTTGGCTGCCGGCGCGGGTGCCGGTGCGGGTGCCGGCGGAATGGCGACGTCGGCAGGAACCGGAGTGCCGGCGTCGAGCGCTGTGGCGAACGAACCCGCATCGGGGAAGGCCACCGTGGCGCGCATGCCGTCATCGGTGATGCTCCAGCCGGAACGGCCCTTGACCAGCCAGCCGGCTTTCACCAATTTGGCCGTGGCGGATGTGAGCGTCTTGTGTCCGCGCGGGATGCCGCCGCTGAGCAGCGTGGCCTCGTGATCACTGAACGGCACGCGGGCGGTGGCTTCCGCCAGAACCTCGCCGGCGTTGAGTGAACGGCCGGACCAGACACCTTCGGTCAGGACGTGCAGCACGGTCTTGAGCCGGAGGTCGGTGTTATCTGCGATGGACTTAGCCATTTTTCCCCTTGCATAATGCGATCTGTCACTAGGCATCCTGCCAAGACCCTGTTAAATCGCGCGACTTGAATAGGTTAACTCTGCGTGTCGTGACCGACTATGACGCGAATTACAGCACAAGTGAGGCAGGAGTCTCGGCTAGGGGGCTGTTTACTCAACCCTGGAGCGCAAAGTCCCGGTATCGCCGGACACTTCCCGGACGCGCTCGCGCACCAGTGTAGCGAGCAGGCGCGCGCGGAGCTAGCCGCCGTTCAGCTCGTCCAAAAGTTCGGCTTTGCGCTCCTCGGAGGCGAACGACGAATGGATGGAATTGGCCGCGAGCCGTGCCCTGTCGAAATCCGAAAGATCAAAAACGGCCTTCAGCTGAGAGAAGTTGTCGTCCACGTACCCACCGAAGTAGGCCGGATCATCCGAGTTCACGGAGACATTGAGCCCGGCGGCAAGCATGGCTGGCAACGGATGGTCCGCCAGGGTGTCCACGGCACGCAGCCGGACGTTCGAGAGCGGGCAGACAGTCAGCGGAATCCGGTCCGCAACCAGCCGCTCCACCAGATCCGTGTCCTCCATGCAGCGGATGCCGTGATCAATGCGTTCCACTCCGAGGATGTCCAACGCGTCGATGATGTACGACGGCGGCCCCTCCTCGCCTGCGTGGGCAGTCAGCCGCAGGCCCGCTTCGCGGGCTTTGGCGAACAGCCGCTCGAACTTGGCCGGCGGGTTGCCCACCTCGGCGGAATCTAGGCCGATGGCCGCGATGGGGGCGTTCATGGCCAGCAGTGCGTCCAGGACTTCCAGCGCGGATTCCTCGGACAGGTCCCGCAGGAATGCGGCGATCAGCAGGGTGGACATGCCGAAGTCCTCCTGCGAGGTGGCCAGGGCCGACGCCACCCCATTGACGCAGGTTTCGAGGCTGACACCGCGCGACACGTGGGCCTGCGGGTCCATCATGATCTCTGCATGCCGGACCCCGGCGGCGGCGGCGCGGGCCAGGTAAGCGCGCGTCATGTCGGCGAAATCCTGTTCAGTCTGCAGCACCGCCATGTTGGCGTAGTACAGGTTCAGGAAGGACTGAAGGTCAGTGAACTCGTACAGGCCCTGAAGCTCCTCCAGGCCGGAGTACGGAAGGGTAATGCCGTTGCGCTCGGCCAGTTCGAGGATCAGTTCCGGTTGCAACGTGCCCTCAATGTGCAGATGCAGCTCCGCGACAGGGAGGAGTCTCGCATCCTCTTCGGTCTGGAGCAGATCCGTCTCCGAAGGTTCTGCGCTTGGTAGTTCCGTGTCGGGCACTTCCGTCCCTGGAAGTTCCGTCACTGGAAGTTCCGTCACTTCCGTGGCTGGTAGTCCCGTCTGTGGCAGCGGATCGGCGGCATTGTCCCGGTTGTTGTCCATCGGGTCAGGATATCGCCCGCCGGCCGGTTCGCGGCTAGAGTCGGATTGATGCGGAACCCTAAACAGGCTGACGATCTTTCCCTTCCCACTCCAGGCCATCTGGCGGACGGCTTTGTCCGCGTCAGGGGCGCGCGGGAGAACAACCTGCGGAACGTGGACGTGGATGTGCCCCGCGACTCCATCGTGGCTTTCACAGGAGTCTCCGGCTCAGGAAAGTCCTCCCTCGCGTTCGGCACCATCTACGCCGAAGCCCAGCGCCGCTACTTCGAATCCGTGGCGCCGTACGCACGCCGCCTCATCCAGCAGGGCCACAATCCCAAGGTGGAGATGATCTCCGGGCTGCCACCCGCCGTCGCGCTTCAACAGCGCCGCGGCGCACCCAGCAGCCGCTCCACCGTTGGCACGGTAACCACGCTCTCCAATTCGCTCCGCATGCTGTTTTCGCGGGCGGGCACTTACCCGGCCGGCGCTGAGCAGCTGGACTCCGACGCGTTTTCACCGAACACAGCGGCCGGCGCCTGCCCCGAATGCCACGGGCTGGGGGTGGCGCACACCGTCAGCGAGGAATCCCTGGTCCCGGACCCCACTCTGACCATCCGGGAAGGTGCCATCGCGGCATGGCCGGGCGCCTGGCAGGGCAAGAACCTCCGCGACATCCTCAGCCACCTGGGCTACGACGTGGACGTACCCTGGCGGAAGCTGCCCAGGAAGCAGCGCGACTGGATCCTGTTCACGGACGAGCAGCCCGTCGTGGAGGTCACGCCCGAGCGGGACCGCGTGGCCAAGCCGTACAAGGGCCGCTTCTGGAGCGCCAAAAGCTACGTCCTGCACACTCTGGCGGACTCCCAGAGCGCCGCCATGCGCGAGCGTGTCCTGGCATTTATGGAGTCCGGCCCGTGTCCGCGCTGCGGCGGCACCGGGCTCCGGCCCGAAGCACTCGCGGTCTCCTTCGGCGGCCGCAACATCTCCGACCTCAACGCCACACCGATGGCCGAGCTCGCAGAAATCATCCGCCCCACCGCCGGGCTCAAACAAGCCGGTACCGCGTCACGCCGGCAGTCCTCCGGCGAGGAAAACGAGGTGGCCGTGGCCATCACGGCCGACCTCCTGCAGCGCATCACCGTGCTCCTGGAACTGGGCCTCGGCTATCTTTCGTTGGGCCGCGCCACCCCCACGCTCTCCCCCGGCGAGATGCAGCGGCTCCGGATCGCCACCCAGCTCAGGTCGGGACTGTTCGGCGTGATCTATGTGCTCGACGAACCGTCCGCCGGCCTGCATCCGGCCGACGCCGAACCGCTCCTGGCGGTCCTGGACCAGCTCAAGGCTTCCGGCAACTCGGTGTTCGTGGTGGAGCACAACATGGACGTGGTCCGCCGGGCTGACTGGCTGGTGGACGTGGGTCCCCGCGCCGGAGAAGGCGGCGGCGAGGTGCTTTACAGCGGCCCGGTTGCCGGGCTCGCGGCCATCCAAGCGTCGGTCACCCGGCCCTTCCTGTTCCACGACGGCGGGGCGTCCGAGGGCGGCACCGCACCTCGTGCGGGCAGCACCGCTCGTGCCGCCCAGGTCCGGGAGCCGGACGGCTGGCTGGAGCTCGCGGGGATCAGCAGGCACAACCTCAAGGACCTGGATGCACAGTTCCCCCTGGGCGTTCTGACGGCGGTCACGGGGGTGTCCGGCTCCGGCAAGTCCACCTTGGTGACGCACGTCCTCGGCGAAGTTGTGGGATCCGGGCTCAAGAACCATCAGGCTCCGCAGCTGTCCGAACCTGATGATGCGGGTCCGGCCACCGCGTTGTCTGTGGGACCGGTCAGCGGCGCGGAACGGATCGACAGGCTGGTCACGGTGGACCAGAAACCCATCGGCCGAACCCCCCGCTCCAACCTCGCCACGTACACGGGCCTGTTCGACGCGGTACGCAAGGAATTCGCGGCCACAGAGCAGGCCAGGGCACGCGGGTTCGGCGCCGGACGGTTCTCCTTCAATGTGGCCGGCGGCCGCTGCGAAACCTGCCTGGGCGAAGGCTTTGTGGCGGTTGAACTGCTCTTCCTCCCAGGCAGCTACGGGCCGTGCCCTGAGTGCGACGGGTCCCGCTACAACCCCGAAACCTTGGAGGTGACGTACCGGAACAAGAACGTGGCGGAAGTGCTGCGCATGACGGTGGATGCGGCCACCGCGTTCCTGGCCGACATTCCCGCCGCGGCCCGCAGCCTGAAAAGCCTCGGGGATGTGGGCCTGGGCTACCTCCGCCTGGGCCAGCCCGCCACGGAGCTTTCCGGCGGCGAGGCCCAGCGCATCAAGCTGGCCACCGAACTGCAGCGTGCCCAGCGCGGACATACCCTCTACCTCCTGGACGAGCCAACCACCGGGCTCCACCCGGCCGACGTCGAACTCCTGATGGCACAGCTCCACGGCCTGGTGGACAGCGGCAATACCGTGGTGGTGGTGGAACATGAAATGGCCGTTGTGGCGGCGGCGGACTGGGTCATTGACCTGGGCCCGTCCGGCGGGGACGCAGGCGGCCGGATTGTCGCCGCCGGAACCGCCGCCCACGTCGCGAGTTCCACAGCCAGCCGCACCGCTCCCTACCTGGCAGCCGCGCTTCCCCCGGTCACCAGCTGACCACCAGAAATCATCTCGGTTTGATAACGGGCCGGCGATGTCCTAGCGTGAAATGCAAGCCCGTTCTTCGGGCGACTTGAATGCCCGGTGCTGCCTCCACCAGAACTGCCCGGCCGGCAGACACCGAAAATTGACCTCTATATCGTCAGGGGCGGGCAGTGGCGCAATAACCTCCGGGGACGGACCGAGCGCTGGTGGCCTTCAGGAGCATCACACCATGAACAACAACACCATTCGTACTGCCGCACGCCGTGGAGTAGCCGTCGCCGCCATTTCCGCAGCCGGCCTTGCCCTCTCTGTCACCGCAGCAAACGCGGCCACCGACGGCGCAACCTGGGACTCACTGGCGCAGTGTGAAAGCGGCGGAAACTGGGCCACAAATACCGGCAATGGCTACTCGGGCGGCCTGCAGTTCAGCGCCACAACCTGGGCTGCCTACGGCGGCACCGGTTCCGCGGCCGACGCCAGCCGCGAGCAGCAGATCGCCGTGGCCGAACAGGTCCAGGCCTCGCAGGGCTGGGGAGCCTGGCCGTCCTGCGCCGCGGAGCTTGGCCTGAGCGGCGGAGGGGGTACGACGGCGGTGACTCCCCAGAGCGTGCCAGTCCAGAGCGTGCCAGTCCAGGCCCCTGTGGAGAGCGTGCCGGTCCAGGCACCGGTGGTGCAGGCACCAGCCGTGCCGGCCGCGACGGATGCCGTGACGGCTCCGCAGCACGCCGCGCCCGTGGAACTGAGTGGCGAGACCTACACGCTTGAGCCCGGCGACACCCTGAGCATCGTCGCCGACAAGCTTGGCGTTGAGGGCGGCTGGCAGAACCTGGCGGACGCCAACCTGGACACCATTACCAACCCGGACCTCGTGTTCTCCGGGCAGGTCCTCCAGCTTCCGGCCTAAGCTTCAAAAACTTTCCGTGTGAGCCGCCCCTTTCCCCAAGATTGACGGCCTGCGGAAACAACAAAACCCGGCAGCAACAACCCCGGGAAACAACGACGCCGGAGTGCCCCTCATTGGGGAGCTCCGGCGTCGTCCGTTTGTGTTCTGAATGACTGGCAGGCTCCTGACCTTCCTGCCCGCCCGCGGTTTTGCTCGCTTAGGCTGCTGCCTTGGCGGCCGGAATCTCGCGGATGATGCGAACCTTCCACGCGGCGTCGTCGGTGGTGTCCAGCAGGGCCACCGTGCCGTGGGCGAGGTTCAATGCCACGCGCTTGGCCGCCAGCAGTTCGAGGTAGAGGTGCTCGTTCATGCGGCTGGGGGTGTCGATCATGTACTTCACGGCGTCGCGGACCTTGCGGTAGTTGGCGCTCTTTTCGCGGTGCAGGTGAAGTTCCAGCATCTGGCGCTGGCGCACCTTGGGCTCGTGCTTGTTGAGCCAGGAGACGGCCAGATGCACACCGATCACCAACGCGAGGGAAACGGCGTAGATCCACCAGCCGCTGGACATCAGGAACAGAGGCAGGTTGCCGATGGCGACGAGCGCGATAACGATCCGCAGCGCGACGATCCGGCGCAGGGTCAGTGCCACGGAGGCCATCGCCGCACGAAAACCGTGCTGCTCGGTCCGGGCCGCGGCCGGGTCGAGGGTGAATTCATCAAGGACCAGGATGCCCTTGGCCTCCGGATCAAGCATCTGTCCGAATTTGGGCACAAACAGCTGCGTTGAACCGGCGGTCACTTCAGGTGAAATTGTCATGAGGGGGCTTCCGGGACGGTGGGGCGTTTCGGTGATCTTAGTGGCTAGCGGTACCCACTGTATGCATCGGTCCACTATGTGAACTATTTTGCTGCGCCGTTGTCGTTGAGGGACCCGCCAGCGGACCCCGCGCGTGTGGCGCCGGGCACTGCAATTGGCACATCCGCCGCATGCCGTCAGACTGAAGGGATGCAAACCTTCCTTCCGTATCCCGATTTCCGGCAGAGCGCCGAAGCACTGGACACCGCCAGGCTCGGCAAGCAGCGTGTCGAGGCGCTGCAGACCCTCCGGGCTCTGGTGATTCCCGAGTACGGCTGGCTGGACCACCCCGCCGTCCGCATGTGGATGGGCCACGTTCCGGCGCTCACCATGTACGGCCTGGCGATGGTGGACGAATGGACCAACCGCGGCCATGAAGACAACACGCGCGCCAACATCACCGAGTTCGCGCCCCAGGCTGCGCACCCGGACTACGCGGCCAAGATCCCGCTGCCGGAGTGGCTCGGAAATCCTGATTTCCACTTGAGCCACCGCGCGAAGCTGCTCCGCAAGGAACCGAAGTTCTACAAGACGGTGTTCGCTGACGCCGATTTGGACCTGGACTTCATTTGGCCTGAGCCCAAGCACGAGTTCTACCCGGCGGAGCCCGAGGGTGACATCCTGTGGATCCTTCGCGACCCGCACACGGAAATCGATCCGCAGACGCTGGATACCGTGGCACTGCCTCCGATCCGCCGCGCCGGCGCTGTTGCACCCACTGCTCCTGAGGATGGTTACTCCCCCGTGTACGTCGACGACGGCTCCCGCCGCCCGTCCAAGCAGCCGCGCAAGCTGCCGCCCAAGCAGCTCGTGAAGAAGCCCACCCGCAAGCGCCAGGCGCAGGAGGAAGCATTCGCCACCCTCCCCGGCAAGACCACCGTTGCCGTTTCATTTGAGGACGGCACCAAGTTCGCTGTGGGGCAGGTGCTGGGCCGTCCCATCACGCTCGACGACGGCCGGTTCGGCCGCACCTTCAGCGTCACCGAGGTAATCGACCGGTCCGCCTTCGACTACCCCGCACTCCTGCAGGACCCCCGGGTGTTCTTCCCGGTTCCCGCTCCCTAAGTCCGTGACTATCCTTCTGGCCGGCTGCGGCGATCTGGGCACTGAAGCGGGCCTGCGCTTCGCCGCGGCCGGACACCGTGTGGTGGGCTGGCGCCGCACGCCCGAAAAACTGCCATCGGCGATTGAAGGCGTGGCGGCGGACCTGGGCTCCACGGATCTGCCTGCTGTCCCGGCGGACACCACCGCCGTCGTCGTGGCCGTTGCGGCGGATTCGCCGTCCGAAGCCGCCTACCGGGCCGCCTATGTGGACGGGCTGGCGCACGTCCTGGACGCCCTGGAGCGCGACGGCGTGACGCCGCGGCGCGTGCTTTTTGTGTCCTCCACCGCTGTCTACGGGGACGCCGGCGGCGGCTGGGTTGATGAGAGTACGACGGCGGAACCTGGCGGTTTCTCGGGGCGCATCCTCCTTGAGGCGGAGGAACTCCTGGTTTCGCGGTTGCGCGGCACTGGTACTTCGCCCGTTGTGCTGCGCCTTGGCGGGATCTACGGTCCGGGCAGGACCCGGTTGATTGATCAGGTCCGCAGCGGTGCTGCCGTGGTTCCCGACGAGCCGCGTTTCACCAACCGGATCCACCGGGACGATGCGGCCGCGGCAATCGTTATGTTGGCGACCATGGAAGCTATGCCTGCGCCGGTATATGTCGGAGTGGACAACTCTCCCGCTGAACTTGGTGATGTACTGCGGTTCCTGGCCGCCGAAATGGGCTATCCGGAACCGCCAGTAGGTCCGGCCGGCGAGGCACGCGGTGGCAACAAACGCTGCAGCAATGCCCTACTCCGCACGACCGGGCTCGAGTTCACCTACCCGACGTTCAAGGAAGGTTACCGGGCGGTTCTGGCACGCACCGGAGTCCGCCACCCTTAGCCTCCGGGCGCGAACGGGCGCCTAAGTCCCCTTCCCCACCGACGACGCGGCGCCAACGAACACCTTCCGCCCTTCCACTACCGAAGACCCCGCGCGAACGAACACTTGCGACCCTCACCGCTTGCTTTGTGGAGTTATGCACATAGGCGTTCCTCCTCGGCGTTTTTGTCAGACCCTCGCGGGATGATTTAGGTATGGATAGCAGAGCGGCTGTGGTGACGGCGGAGGCCCTTTCGGTGTCCTTCGCTGAGCTGGCTGTACGGCTCCGTGGCGGGTCCGATTCCCCCGGTCGCGGGGGCGCTGATCCGCTGCGGCCGGCGGCGGATGGATTCCTGGACGGGCTGGCCGAGATCTCACGACTGGACGCGAAAAGTGCCGCCCTGAAAGTCTGGCTGGCTGCCGGTTACAGCGCCGCTGCCGAGGCTCTCGCGGGCCCGGCTGAGTCCCCGCAGGACCACCGGGGCCAGGAGATGGCCGTGGTCGCCGAGGTCGCCTGCGCCATGACCGTCAGCGAACGCAGTGCCGGTGCCCTGCTCGCCGAAGCCCACATCCTGACCACGGCCCTGCCGCTGACGTTCTCGGCGCTGCAGGCCGGGACGATTTCGTGGCAGCACGCGAGGATCATGGTCGACGAAACCACCAACCTGGACCCCGCCGGGGCGCACGCGCTGGAAGCACATTTCCTGGACCCCGACGCGGTGAACGCGGCGAGGGGTGGTTTGGCCGGTGAACTCATCCCCGGGAGGTTCCGGCACAAAGCCCGGACCTGGCGGGAACGGCACCACCCGGTCAGCATCGAAAAACGCCACGCACGCGGTGTCCAGGATCGGCGGGTGGAGTACACCCCGGACCGCGACGGCATGGCCTGGCTCTCTGCCTACCTCCCCGCCGACACCGCAGCCGGGATCTGGAACCGCACCACCGCCGCAGCCCGCGCCCTCCAAGGACCGGACGAGGACAGGAACCTCACCCAGCTCCGCGCCGACACCGTCGCCAACTGGCTGCTGACCAACAACACCGCAGGCGGCGCAAAAGATGGTGTGGCCGGCGGAACCGTTGAAGTGCCCGGCGCGCCTGCTGGCGTGACCGGAGGCAGCGGCGCAACGGGCACGGTTGTGGGCGAGGGGGTTCCGTCGCCGCGGGCGCAAGTTCTCGTGACCGTGCCGGTGTTCGCGCTGATGGGTCTGACCGATGAACCGGCCATGCTTGACGGGTACGGGCCGATTCCGCCGTCCATGGCCCGGCAGCTCGTCGCCGGCGGCGCCGAATCGTTCCACCGCGTCCTGATCGACCCGCGTGATGGTGCTGCGTTGGAGATTGGGCGGAGCAGCTACCGGGTCACGAAAGCCCAACGCCAATGGCTCCGGCTGCGCGACGGGAAATGCCCGTTTCCGGGCTGCAGCAACCACTCCCTCGACAACGAAGCCGACCACCTCCTTGCCTGGGCCCACGGCGGCACCACCGGAATCAGCAACCTCGGCCAGCCCTGCCACAAACACCACAGACTCAGGCACACCACAGCTTGGAAACCCACTGCAGCCACCAAGAACAAACCACCCGGCTGGATCTCACCCACCGGACGGCAATACTCCAGCGAACACCCTGACTGGGAACCACCAACCTGGCCAGATGGCCTACAGGCAATAGCCGAACAAATAGCCAACATTGGGGCCACCAACATTGCCGAACATCCCGGCCCGGCGATCCCCACACAGAGTCCACCGTGAGCTGGACTGTGGCTTCCTACCGCTGGCATGTCTGGACTGAACGCGGCTATTTGCCGAGCCCAGCCCTACGGAGCGCCTCGGCCATCGCAGTGTTTGCAGGCGCCGGATTCGGCGCCTGCAAACGGCCTCCCGAAGTCTTCGGATCGGGCTTCGAAGACGATACGTTCTTGTTCCCCGGGCTCGGCGCCCCAGATCGGCGCTGCCCATTTGAGTCACGCCCACCCTGGTCGCGCCCGCTGGCGTCACGCGGCGGATTTGCCGGACGTCCCCCAGCTGCCCGACCGTTTTCAGGACGGCCTTTTTCCGAACGCGCGGCTTCCGGTCGCCCGGCCGCCGAACGAGTACCCTCCGAACGCTGACTTTCCGAACGCTGACTTTCCGAACGCGGGCCCGTCGCCCGCCCACCGGAAGGCGTCGGCTCGTCGTCGAGCCTTAGCGTGAGCGAAATCCGTTTCCGCTCCGGATCGGCCTCCAGCACCTTCACGCGGACAACCTGCCCGGACTTCACTACCTCGCGGGGATCTGAGACAAAGCGGTTGGCCAGCGCAGACACGTGAACCAGGCCGTCCTGGTGCACTCCTACGTCCACGAACGCACCGAACGCGGCCACATTGGTGACAGTCCCCTCCAGCACCATGCCTGGCTTGAGATCGGAGATCTTCTCGATGCCTTCCGAGAACGTCGCCGCTGCAAAGGCAGGCCGTGGATCCCGGCCCGGCTTGTCCAGCTCCGCCAAGATGTCCTGGACCGTGGGCAAACCAAAGGTACCGTCAACGAAAGCGCGGGGATCCAGGGATGAGGCCGGCGCGGAGCCCGCGGCCACCAGGATTTTCCGGGCAATCGGATACGCCTCGGGGTGCACGCTCGATGCGTCCAAAGGTTCTGCTCCGCCGGTGATCCTCAGGAAGCCAGCGCACTGTTCAAACGCCTTCGCACCCAGGCGGGGCACCTTCTTTAGTTCTATGCGCTTGGCAAATGGCCCGTGTTCGTTCCGGTACGCCACAATGTTCTCGCTCAGCAACGGCCCGACGCCGGCCACCCGGCTCAACAGCGCGGGCGACGCCGTGTTCACGTCAACGCCCACAGCGTTCACGCAGTCCTCGACCACCGCGTCCAGGCTGCGGTCCAGCTTCGCTGCGGTGACGTCGTGCTGGTACTGCCCCACGCCGATGGACTTGGGATCGATCTTCACGAGTTCTGCCAGCGGGTCCTGGAGCCGCCGCGCGATGGAGACGGCTCCGCGCAGGGAAACGTCCATGCCCGGTAGCTCCGCCGAGGCCAGCGCCGAGGCGGAGTACACGGACGCTCCGGCCTCGGAAACCACCAATTTCTGCGGTTTCGCCTCCGCGGCCGGCAGTAGCTTGATGAGTTCCGCGGCAAGCTTGTCCGTTTCCCGGGACGCTGTGCCGTTGCCGATGGCCACCAGCTCTACCTTGTGCTTCTGGGCAAGCCGCACCAGGGTTGCGAGCGCCTCGTCCCACTTCCGGGCCGGCGCGTGCGGGTAGACGGTGTCGGTGGCCACCACCTTGCCCGTCCCGTCGACGACGGCCACTTTCACGCCGGTCCGCAGGCCCGGGTCCAGCCCGAGCGTGGCACGGTTTCCGGCGGGTGCGGCCAGGAGTACGTCGCGCAGGTTCGCGGCGAACACCCGGACAGCTTCGTCTTCGGCGGCAGTGAACAAACGCCCACGGAGGTCTGCGGTCAGCCGGGCCAGCACCCGCGAGCGCCAGGCAAGCTGCGCGGTCTGGATCAGCCACGCGTCGGCAGGCCGGCCGCGGTCGGCGACCCCGAGGCATCTGGCCACGGCGGATTCGTAGCGGGAACGCGCGGCTGCCAGGGCGTCGTCGTCGTTCGGATCCGCCTCGGCGAGATCCAGCTCCAGGACGCCATCCTTCTCACCGCGGAGCAGCGCAAGCACGCGGTGCGAGGGCATCCCGGTGGGCGCCTGGGCGAACTCAAAGTAGTCGGCGAATTTCTGCCCGTCGGACTCCTTGCCCTTCTTGACCCGCGACACCATCCGCCCCTGCGTCCACAGCCGCTCGCGCAGGGTTGCGGCGAGGTCCGGATCCTGCGCAACCCGCTCGACCAGGATCGAACGGGCGCCGGCGAGCGCTGCGGCCGCGTCATCAATGGAGTGTTCGGCGTTTAGGTACCTGGCAGCCTCGCGTTCCGGATCCAGGTCGGGCCGCTTCAGCAGTGCATCGGCGAGCGGCTCCAAACCGGCTTCACGGGCAATCTGGGCCTTGGTGCGGCGCTTGGACTTGAACGGAAGATAGATGTCCTCCAACCGGGACTTGGTGTCCGCGGCAAGGATCGCTTCCTGCAGTTCAGGGGTCAGCTGCCCCTGCGCGGCAATCGCTTCGAGGACGACCCGACGGCGGTCGTCGAGTTCGCGGAGGTAGCGCAGGCGCTCGTCGAGCTCGCGCAGCTGCGTGTCATCCAGCGTGCCGGTGGCTTCCTTGCGGTACCGGGCGATGAACGGGACGGTGGACCCGCCGTCGAGCAGGTCCACTCCAGCCTTGACCTGCCAGGTCTTCACGCCAAGCTCGGCGGCGATCTGGACATGGATGGCGCTGTCCGGAGTTGAGGCAGACTTTGGGGTGGACGGGACGTGCGGCAGTTGGGTCACCTAAACATTTTGCCCTACGGGCCTGATGGTCTCCAGCGACGCCAGCCGGGCAGCCTGTCGGGGTATTCCGCTCCGGGCCACGAAGTGCTGTAGTTGATATGCCGTCACAGGCATTCACTTCGAGGAAGAGGCCACCATGCGGGAACTGCTCATCGTCTTTCAGGAAGGATTCGACGAGGCCAACATCACCGTTATGGTCAACGGCAAGGAGGTCCGCCGCGATATGGGGGTGTCCACCAACCCGCTGCTGGGGGAAGCCTACGAAGCGTCGGTGGAGCTGCCCGCGAAAGGGGCGCAGGTGGGTGTGGAAGTCACCAACCGGGGCCTGAAAGCCATTACCAAAGTCAGCGGAAAGCCCAAAAGCCTGCTCGTCTCCATTCAGGATGACAAGCTGGTGATGCGCGAAGGGACGGGCCGGGAGGCATACCTGTAGTTTTTCCTTTCAATAATCCATTCGCTGGAGTATTCTGGAGATACCGCTCAGCGCTTATGAATCTGGGCGGGCCAACGTTGAAAATGAGCCAAAACAGCCGTCGGATGGCTAATTGGCGCGGGCTGCCGGGACAGCACACCGAGCAGCCAACGACGGCGGCACCCAAGCCGGGTGCCGCCGTCGTCGTTAAGCTCTGGTCAAGGCGGGAATTGACCGCTAAGCCGAATACGCGGGGTAATCCGTGTAGCCCACGGAGCCCTCTCCGTAGAACGTGGACGCGTCCGGTTCGTTCAGCGGAAGGCTTTCCTTCCAGCGACGCGCGAGGTCCGGGTTGGCAATGGCGGGGCGCCCCACCACCACGGCGTCGGCGTGACCGTCGGCCACCAGCGCGGTTGCTTCCTCACGGGTGGTGATGGTGCCGAAGCCGGAGTTCACCAGGAATGTGCCGTTGAAGCGCACCCGGAGATCCTGGACGAGCTCACTGGTCGGCTCGTGGTGCAGGATGCTGGCATAGGCGAGGTTGAGCGGCGCAATACTGTCCACCAGCACCTCATACGTGGCGCGGACATCGGCCGCATCCGTTTCGACGATGCCCTGGACGCTGTGCTCAGGCGAGATGCGGATACCCACGCGGTTCGCACCCACAGCGGCCACCACGGCGTTGACCGTTTCAATTACAAAGCGGGCTCGCTTTTCCGGCGAACCGCCATAGCTGTCGTCGCGGACATTTGAGTTCGGGGCCAGGAATTCGTGGAGAAGGTACCCGTTGGCCGAGTGCAGCTCCACGCCGTCGAATCCCGCTTCAATGGCGTTGACCGAGCCGGTGACGATTTCCTGCATCACAACGGGCAACTCGTCGGTGGTCAGTGCGTGCGGGACGGGGTATGGCTGCTTGCCGGACGGCGTGCGGACCTCACCCTCGATGGCCACGGCACTCGGACCCACGATGGTGTGACCGCCGGTGATGTCCGCATGGGATACCCGTCCGCCGTGCATGATCTGGGCGAATATCCGGCCGCCTTCAGCGTGTACTGCGTCCGTGACCTTCTTCCAGGCAGCAATCTGTTCCGCGGTAACAAGACCGGGCTGGCCCGGGTAGGAGCGTCCTGCGGG
This sequence comes from Pseudarthrobacter lactosi, assembly GCF_055412785.1. Lineage (NCBI taxonomy): Bacteria > Bacillati > Actinomycetota > Actinomycetes > Micrococcales > Micrococcaceae > Pseudarthrobacter > Pseudarthrobacter lactosi. Next base: position 138,892 of record NZ_JBVAYS010000002.1, on the reverse strand, counting down.
GCTCGGGTATGTGCCTTCGCTGACGATGAGTCCCAGGGATGCGCGCTGCCGGTAGTGCTCCACGACCAGGGGACCCGGAACACCGTCCTCGCCTGAACGGAGGCGGGTCAGGGGCGCCATGACCAGGCGGTTGGGCAGTTCAAGCTCGCCAAGAGTTAAGGGGGAAAACAGCATGCGCAGTTCCTTTCGAGATGAGTTGGTACTGCTGTGCCCAACTGCGCGGCGCGTGCAAGTATTCCGATGGAGGCGCGGATCACTCTCGACTTGGGTGGCCTGGCTGGATTTCAGGCGTTGCCTGCCGTCATCGCGACGTCCGATGCTTTCTAGCGGGGCGGCACGACGCCGGGGCAACCTTGACCCTGCGGGTTCTCGTTGCAGTCGTCCGCGTAGTTCCGTGTGATGGAGCGCCAGACGCTAATGGTCCGCGGCGGTGCGCTGAACTGGCCTTGACCCGGTATGGGCAGCGGCGGTCCGCTGTTCACGGAGTACGTGCCCTGGAAGGACGTTGTGAGGACGACCTGAAAATCGCCCGTGTCCGCGTAGACGTGGCTCGTCCGTGTCTTTTCACCCCAGCGGTCCTGCGGCAGCGGCCCGCCCATGGAAGGCTGTGGGCCGAAGACGGCACCGTCGCCGTATTTCCAGGTGTATTGAACCGGCGTTGCTACGACATGCACCTTTTGCCCGAACATCGTCACGTCGAACTGTTGCTCTGACGCGTCGGCGTAGAAGTTGGTCTCAGCACCGCGGAGTGTATGCGGGCTGGGCTGAGCGACCGCTGTTCCGGCGCTGACGGGCAGGCTCTCAAACTGCCGTTGGATCTGGGCGGCTATTTGTTCCAGGACATCGACAGGTTTTTCGTCGTAGACGCAGGTCGGTCCCGCGAAAAAGGTATAAGTGTTTAGCGCTTTCAGGGATCTGTACCAGTTCACCACGCGGCCATTATCTCCAGCTGTGCACTCAACATCAGGTCCCGCACAGTTGGATCCGTCGAGGTTTGGGTCCGTTCTGCACACGTGTTTGGACCGATACTTGAACGGGTCTTCGGGTAAGCCCACCGGTACCGACGTCCACGCATTGGTCTGAGGATCTTGAAACCAACCGACGGCGGAAGCGCCATTGCCATCCCATCCAGTTCCAATGGCCGGTGACTCGGCGGAGTCTGACGTGGCCATTGGCCCGGGCAACAGCAACAGAAGCGTGCAAGCCATCGCCGCAAGCAGCCTCTGCGCTGTTGAAGCATGGCCAGCCACTATTTCACCAAATGTTCGACAGTGTGGGCTTTCCATCCACTTCCATCGAAATGGGCAATGACGATGTCACCAATAGCTGGCTTTCTCGGCAAACTTCCCTTGAGCGTGGCATCCGCAAGGTAATAGTCGATCGTATCTTGGTACACCTGGACGACGGCTTGATATTCTGCTGGGCTGGTCTCGACAAAGTCCGAGTGAACGCCCTCCACATGCATCGTCCCGCCTGCCATCCAGCGCCCATCCGCGTGCCACTCCGTGACCTCGGTTTTTACATTTGCGCAGGCACCGCAGTCCGGCCCCGAGGCCGCCTCCAGCGGCTTGGTATCGCCGGTCTCGTAGGCATAGCTCAAGGTCGAGTACCAATACAAGGCGAACGCCTCCAGCCCCTCTTTCGTCTCCGTCTTCGCGACCTCCGGCAGTACCGGCACCGGCACATTCTGAGCCCGGCCGCTAGCCGAAGCCGGCACATAAGCAGCGGTCGCCGTCGGGGTTGGGCTGGGGCTGGCCGTCGAGCTCGCCGTCGGAGACGCGGACGATGTACCACCACTATTGGGATCGCCACCCGAGTTGCATCCGGTCAAGAGCAAAGCAGACGCGGCAACAGCAGCAACAAAGTGCATGCGCGAACGCCTAGACGTGGAAGTAATGTGCGATGTCATGGGCAGCTAATCCCCCGATAGATTCAAGACGTTTCGCTCCGAACAATGACCTTAAGGGTAGCCCAGTACACATTTGAGCGATGAAAGTTATCCACAGCCACCCGCCTTCGGTTGTACCACCGCCAAGGACCAATAAAAAGTCACACGGGCAGTCGCCCTCGCTCCCAGAATTTCCCGCCGAATACCTAGAATTCTTCTACCGAACGTAGAAGAATAGGCTGCATGATGTTTACCCACGCAGACGGCAATCCCATTCTGGAGCTCGACGACGAGCAGTCCTGGCAACTCCTGGAAGCAACACAGCACGGCCGGCTGGTGGTCTCCGTTGCCGGCGAACCGGATATTTTTCCCGTCAACTACCTGACCTCGGACCGGAAAATCTACCTCCGCACCGCTCCGGGCAACAAGCTGGCACAGCTCACCATCAACTCCAGGGTGCTGCTTGAAACGGACGGGATCCTCTCGGACGAGGCCTGGTCAGTAGTCCTCCGCGGTACGGCGCGCGTCCTGTCCAACTCAACAGAACTCGCCGCCGTCGAAGAGCTGGGCCTGAAATCCTGGGTGCCGACACTGAAGGATTTCTACGTGGAGATCGTGCCCACGTCCGTCAGCGGCCGCCATTTCGAGCTGGGCGACCAGCCGGAGCGCGAAATCTAGGAGCTCCTGGACTGGAACCATGGCGGACAGGCTCACTCCCGAGCAGCGCAGCTGGAACATGTCCCGCATCCGGGGCAAGAACACCAAGCCGGAGCTGCTGGTGCGCCGCCTCCTCCATGCCAAGGGTTACCGCTACCGCTTGCACGGCAGTGCTGGCCAAAGCCGACTGCCCGGCCGCCCGGACCTTGTATTCGCGGGCCGGCGAAAGGTCATCTTCATCAACGGCTGCTTCTGGCACTTCCACGACTGCCGGGTAGGCCGGCACGCGCCCAAAGCGAACGCCGCCTTCTGGGAGGCCAAGCGCACCCGCACGAAAAACCGCGACGCCGACCAGCGCCAGCAGTTGATGGCCGCCGGCTGGGAGGTGCTCACCGTATGGGAGTGCGAGCTGAAGGACGGCTCCGCCCTAGAAGCCCACCTCGTGGATTTCCTCGGCGCGCGGCAAACCGGCGCCCGGCAAGCTGACGCCCTGCAAGCAGGCATACGACAAGCAGGCATGCGACAAGCAGGCACACGACAAGCAGGCACCCTGCAAAAAAGGGCCCGGCATACCCACAGCACGCAAACTCACGGCAGGTAGCCAACCCCAGCCGGAAGTTGAGTCAATCTTGAGCCTTTGCCGCCTCCCGAATTGATCGGCGCCAGCAAAGATGAACTCCTATGAAAAACCCGCAGTCTCCTCAGGAATCCCGCAGTCCTTGTCCCGAACGGCTGTATCTCCAGGGAACAGATTTACTCTGAAAGTGGACACAAACCCAAGTCACAGCCCCCTACCCGGACGGCAGACGAGAGCGGAAGGGACGGAAATGGCTCCATCTGACGACGCAGGGCGCCCACTGGTCGATCCCTCCGTTCTTGACCGGCTACGCGTCGAACTCGACGAAGACGAGGGCTATTGCAGCGTCTTTGTGGGAAACTTCATCGACTGCCTGCCTTTGCGGATCGGCAAACTGCGGCTCGCCCTGACCACCGGAGACCTGGACGGGGCGGTAGATGCGATCCTGAGCCTCAAGACATCGAGCCAGATGGTGGGCGCCGAACGGCTGGCGGGGCTGGCCATGGACCTCGAACGTTCCATCCGCGAAGAGTCACCCCGCGCGGAACCATCCGTTGCACTGCCGCAACTGGCCGTCAACTACCTCCGGCCGATCAACCAGTGCTGCCGCCAGACCCTGCACCGTCTGCAGGCTCAGCGTTCCTCAGGCGCCAACCGGTAACCCACGCCGCGGACCGTCTGCAGCCAGCGCGGTTGCTGCGGTGAATCACCGAGCTTCTTCCGGAGGTTGCCCATGTGGACCTCCACCGAACGCTCATCCGCTTCGCTGATGTAACTTCCGACGTCGTAATCCTCGTCCCGGAGCCGACGCACCAAATCCGATTTGGTCCGGACAGTCCGGCCTGCCTCCAGCAGTGCAAAGAGGAGTTCGAACTCCGTCCGCGTCAGGTTGAGCTCCTGGCCGTCCACAGCGACAGACCGTGAGGCGTAACTCAGATCCAATCCATTGTGGCTGTAATGACCGTTTCCGCTGCCGGTGCCGACGTCGGCAGGGCGATCAGACACGGGAGCAGCGTTCTCCCCCGCGTCCGGAAGCGCCCGGGGGCGGCGCATCATCGCCGCGATCCGCGCGCGGAGTTCGCGTGGGCGAAAGGGCTTGGTGAGGTAGTCGTCAGCCCCGGACTCGAGGCCGATCAAAGTATCCAGTTCTTCAGCCCGGGCCGTGAGCATCACGATGTAGGCATCCGAAAACTCGCGGATCTGGCGGGAGACCTCGAATCCGTCGATATCCGGCAGTCCCAAATCAAGCGTTATCACGTCTGGATTCAAGATTCTGGCAGCCTTGACCCCTTCGGAGCCGCTGCCCGCCACGGTGACGTCAAAACCCGCTTGCGTCAGGACCGCGCGTACCAATTCCCGGATATCCTGGTCATCTTCGATGACCAGGCCAACTCGTGCTTCACTCATACCAGTCCCCTCAACCAGCTTGACAACGTGAGAAGTATAGCCTGCTGCCGATATCCTGCTGGTATGTATTCCCCCATCCTCCCACTTCAGGCCGACGTTCATGAGTAAACCCGAAAAGTGGGCCACCGGTCGCCTCAGGTTTTTCCGGCGACCCTTCCACGAGTACCGGCTGACGGACAGGGTGGGCCTCAGCCAGACGCCGCTCTTCGTCACCACCCTCCTGACGGCATTCCTTACGTGGGCGTTCTTCCCGGGGACCATGGACAACCCGCTCTTCGTGGCCTTCCTGATTTCCCAGCTGGCGCTCATGGCGCTCTGCTATCTGGTGCCGTGGGACCGCCTGCCCTACACCAGCTTTCTGGCAATTCCGCTTCTGGACTTCGTCTCCATCGCGGTGGGCAGGGAAGGCGGACAGGCGAGCCTGACCGGAATCAGCCTGTTGGCAGTCTTTCCCGTCATCTGGATGTGCGCCTCAGGCTACTACCCGCGCGCCTCCTTGTGGCTGTCTTTTTTCGCACCCCTGGCCATCATCTGGGTTCCGCTGCTGATCCACGGCGACGTGTCCGGTCCCAGCCTGGCCAAGTCCCTCCTCCTCCCCGTCATGATGCTGGGAATCGGCGTATCCGTCAGTGTGCTGACCCTGAGCATGATGCGGCAGCAGCGCACCCTGGAGGAGAAGGACGCGCAGCTCCAAGCCAGCCTGCTCAGCACCAGGCGCCAGGAAGCGCTGCTCAACTCCGTTCTGGAAACCGTGCACCTGGGCGTTCTCGCCGTCGACGCAGACGGCCACGACATTCTGATGAACCGGAAACAACGCGCCAACCACGAGCTGGCACGCCCGAAGGACATCGACGATCCGAACGAATCCCAGCTGCTGGTCGCCGGCGCAGACCGCACCACCCCCGTCCCGGTGGCGGACCGACCCGTGCGGAGGGCTGTCCTGGGCGAAAACTTCACCGACTACCTGGTCTGGCTGGGCGCAGGCAAGGAACAGCGGGCTTTCACCACCAGCGCCCGGGCCATGAAGGACCCCGACGGGACCTTCGCCGGCTCGGTGATCGTGTTCAGCGATGTGACCGACCTGGTGGACGCCCTGGCCGCCAAAGATGATTTCGTCGCCAGTGTCTCCCACGAGTTCAGGACTCCCCTGACGTCCATCCTGGGCTACGTGGAACTTCTCCTGGAGGATGACCCCGGCAACGACCAACTGGAGCCGCTGAACATCATCAAGCGCAATTCAGAACGGCTTCTCACCTTGGTGTCCGATCTCCTGGCCACCAGGAACGGGCAACTGATCGTGACCCCGCACGCTGTCGACGTCGCGGAACTGGTGCGCGCCAGCGTGTCCGCCGCGATGCCCCGGGCTGATGCCTCCCGTGTGGCGTTGACAGCCGAAACACCAGCCAAGCTGGAGGCCCATGTGGACGGCCCGCGTATCTCCCAGGTGCTGGACAATTTGGTCTCCAATGCGATCAAATACTCGCCCGACGGCGGCAACGTGGTGGTGTCCTTGGAGCACGACGGCGGCAACCTCGCGTGCCGGGTCAGCGATACCGGCATGGGCATGAGCCCCAACGACCAGGCCCAGGTGTTTGCCAAGTTCTTCCGGACGAGCAACGTCCGCCGGACAGCCATTCCCGGCGTTGGCCTGGGCCTGCCCATCAGCAAGGCCATCGTGGAGGCCCACGGCGGAACCATCCAGGTGGAAAGCAAACTGGGCCAGGGCACCACGTTCACGTTCCGGATGCCGGTCTAGGTTCCCGAGCGGGCGGGTGGGCCCACGCCCGCCGGGTTCCCTGGCCGAGCTTGCGAGGTTAGGGGGCGGGTGGGGACCACTTCACCCCAGGACTGCCGAGCCAGGTCCGCCACCGCTGCCAGGATGTCCGACGGCGGCATCGACAGATCCAGCGGAAACTCCACAATGTCGATGTCAGTGTTGAGGATCCGCCGCAGCTTCATCTCGCCCGCCCCCGCATAGACCAGCCACGCGGTGGGCACACCCAGGGCGGTGCAGTGGGCGAGCATCTGGTAGTGGTCGGCGGTCAGGGAGGCACCGAGGTCGGCGGCGGCCTTGTACTTTGCGTTGTAGACCACCACGGGACGTCCGCCCAGCAGGTGCACGGCGTCCGGGCGAACGGAGAGCCGGTCGGCATCGTGGACGGCTTCGCTGAGGAGCGCGTTGTACTGCAGCCGCATCTCCCCCGGATACGCCGCCATGGCCTCCCGGAGCGCCATGCCCACAAAATCCTCGAACACCTGGGCCATGTCCACCACAAACGACGCCGTCTGCTGCTTCCCCTCGCCGGCCTCGGCGGAGGCATTCTTCAGGATCAGCTCAGAGAGGCGCAGCACGGGCTGGTAGCGGACGTTCATCCGGCTCGGCGTCCACGGCGGTAGGGGCGCACCGGCGGGAAGGCGGGTGACGGCGTCGAGCTTTCCCTTCAGCTGCCGCAGGCGGCTCAGCACTTCCGGGCGGACCCCCGGCACCTTTCCCATGCGCTCCAGCGCGGCGCGCAGGATCCGGTTTTCGGCGATGTCCTCGGTGAACTCGTCGTAGGACACTTCCAACGGCACCAGCATGCCGGGGCGCCGGGAAATCTGGTCGGAAATCCGGATGCGGCCCTTGACCGTGCGGAGGGACTCATCAACGGTCAGGTAGCCCTGCAACACGCCTCGTCCCAGGGCACGCTCTGCCATTTGCGCCAGGGATTCGGCCAGCGCGCTCCAGAGTTCGCGGTCCTCGGTTGCGGCCACGGAATCAGCCCGGAAGCCCTGGTTGCCGGCGTAGCTGAGGAGGAAGAGCAGCCGGCTCAGGCCCAGCCGGTCTTTGGGGCGCACATCCAGCTGCAGGGTGCCCGTGCGGACCGACCCCACCTTGCCCGCGGGCTCGATCCGGTACAAACCCATGCCCATCGGGGAGGCCTTGGCCAGCCCGCTGGAGTTCACGAAAGCCGCGCTGGCCGCATCAAGGCGTTCCACGGTGCCTTTGGACAGCTCGTCAAGGACCAGGTGGCGCGCTGTAGGGCCGCGGCCGCGCTGCAGCGCACCACCCTGTGCCGCGTCACTCAATGCCGCACCACCGCGCGCGGGGCCGCCTGAGGCGGCACCAGCTGACGCGGCGCCACCCAAAGCTGCGCCGCCTTGCACTGTTCCACCATGCACCGCTCCGCCATGCACGGGGGTGTGGACTGGCTTAGCTGGTAACAAGGCGTCCCAGCAGCTGCTCCAGCCCGAACCGTTCCTCCAGCTGCGCGCGGGTCAGCTGGCCGTGGTAGTGCTCTTCCAGCAGCGGCATCAGCTCGTATTTCCAGATCCGGCGCAGCCCAGTCGGCGTCTGGGCGGCGGACTTCATGAAGTACGACGGGCCGATCATTAGGTCCCGGTCCCACTCGTCGATGGCGGCGTTGAGCGCATCCAGCAGCAGGGCCGGCGTGGTGTCCAGGTCCCGCGCCTGCAGGAACCGCAGCAGCGACCCCCTCACCGGCTCCGTCTGCGGATGCAGCTCGATGAACGCGAACCGGCGCCGGATGGCGGCATCCATCATGGCAATGGACCGGTCCGCGGTGTTCATGGTGCCGATGATGTACAGGTTGTCCGGCAGCGTAAACGGCTCGTTGGGGCTGTACTGCAGGTAGATCCGGTCATCACGGTATTCCAGCAGGAAGTACAGCTCGCCGAACACCTTGGCCAGATTGGCGCGGTTCATCTCGTCGATGATCAGGAAGTAAGGCTTCGTCTCGTTCCCCGGTTTGGCGGCTTCCTCGGCCAGCCGGCGCAGCGGCCCCGCCACTAGCTTGAAGGCAACCTGGCCCTCGTCGGTCTTGTCCGGCCGGTAGCCTTCGAAAAAGTCCTCATACGCGTACGACGGGTGGAACTGCACCAGCTTCACCCGCTCGTCCGTGCTGTCCTGGGCCAGCTCCGCCGCAAGGTGCTTGGCCAGGTACGTCTTGCCCGTTCCGGGCGGCCCGTACAGGACAAGCTGGCGGTTCTCCTCCAGCAGTTCAGCGATCTCCTGCAGCGGCTCCAGGTCCATGTGCAGCGACTCCGCGAAGTCGCGGCTCAGCGGGCGGAAGCCCTCCTGCACAGGAGGCACGACGGCGGCAGGGGCGTCGTCGTCGTCGTCCTCCGGTTCCGCTTCGGCCGGCACAAGCGCCTGGAGCGCCTGCACCACTTTGGTGACGTCAACAACGATCCCCGAGGTGGCCAGCTGCCGCTGGACGTGACGGGGCAGGTCGGTGGTGGCGTGGCCGCCGTCATCCAGCCAGCGCACCTTGCGCCGCAGGCGGCGGTTGTCATCGTTGTGCTCGGGCTCGCCGAGCACAACGCCCAGCCGCACGGTGCCCGCGTGCTGGAACAGAACCAGGTCGCCGGGCTTCATAACGGTGAGGAAGGCGAACACCGCCGTTTTGGTGTCCTCCCGCTCCACGTAGCCCAGGTGCTTGTAATCCTCGTCCACGGCGTGCTGCACCAGCCCGGCGGTCACGCCGGGGTCCAAGTGACGGAGATGTTCGACGTCGAGCGTCACCTTCTCATCGTCCTGCCACGCCGTGAGGAGCTCGGCGTTATCGCTGTGAGTACGCAGCAGCCACGCCCGGCGCCCGGGGTCCCCCACTTTGCGCCACTGGCTGACCAGCTGGCGGGCGTACCAGTCGATGCGCTGGCCGGCCTGTTCATCCAAATGCAGGCGGATGCGGTGGATGTCGGCGGTGATGTCTTCGTCACTGTCGCCCTTGGCCCCGCCCACCAGGGAGGCGAACGCGTCCCGGATTTCCTGCCGCTCCACGTCCGCCACAACGGGCTCGAAGTAGCTGGGCCACGCCAAATACTCGATGCTGCGGCGGATGGCGGGCTGGTCCCCCGGCGTGCCTGCTGCGAGCTCGTGGAACTTGAGCGGGTCCTTCAGCGCCTTGTTGATGGCGGCCGGAATCTGCTGGTCCACGTGCTGCACAAACCGGCAGAGCCATTTGAGGTGGTCCCAGATGGTCCAGTTGAATTCGGCGGTGCGGTCCCTGATCACGCCGTGGTCGGTCATGCCCTTGTAGAGTTCCTCGGGCAGCTCCAGCGGTGCTTCCAAGGGTGTTTCCAGCCAGGACGCAGACTCGGCCACACGGGCTCGTTTGACCTTGAGCGACTTCACCTCGTGCGCCAGGGGCAGCGACTGCAGGAAGAGCAGCTCGACGGCCAGCTGCTTGGCCTCGCGGGAAGCGTCTTCGAGGTTCTGCCGGAGGTTCGTCATCATGGGCGCCTTGGCATCCGCGGTGCCCCGGTCCAGGCGGTCCAGCAGCTCTGCCGCAGCCTCCGAAGTCCAGGTCAGGGTGTTCCCGTCCAAAGCTGACGTCTTGCCCTGCAATGCCGGTCCCAGCACAAACCAGGCCGCGTCCTCGATCTCCTTTGAGACACCGAGGGCGCGGTGCATGGCAGTCTTGGGGTTTGGGGTCATGGGTTCAAATTTACAGGCTCAAGCTGGATGCCCGCTCCGAGGTCCCTGACGGTCTGCAGTTCGCAGGCCTGCTATTTAACGGCTCCGGCCCCGGCTCCGGGCCGCTTGCGCCCCAGAATGAAGTAGCCCATCGGCCCGATGAAATTGATCAGGGCCGCCACGCGCCAGGCTGCCTTTGGTCCATTGATTTGAGCCGCCGGGCGCTTGGAAATGTCGCGCTGGGCAGCCAACATCAGCGCCACCTGTCCTATCCCGATGACCACAAATCCCGCCCGTGCCGCCGGTGACATATCTTTCCAGGTCTTTTTGTTTTTCTTGGCCATGATCAACGCTCCCTTAGTGGATACTTCCAGTTTCCGGTGTGCGCCGTTCCTGCGCAACGGATGTGCAGGAACGGCGGACACTGCTGCGGCGCTCAGGCGTTCAAAGACGAACGCTGCTTACAACGTATACGGCGCCAGCCGCTCCTTCTGCTCCGGCGTCAGGCGCAGGACGCGGCCGGAGGCCTCGTCCACAAACGCCAGATGGCTGCTGGCCCGGACGCACTCCTCCCGGGTGACCGGGTCCTGCACCACGTAGTGGATGTCAAAACTGGCGCCCTTCACGGCACCGATCCACAGTTGGACCACGGCCGGGATGTTGCGGTATTCGAGGGTCTTCACGTAGCGGATCCTGTGGTCCACCACCAGCGCCAGGGTCCCCTCCGGTACGTCGTTGAAGAGCGAGACTTCCGGCTCAATGCCGGGCAGGCCGGTTCCCCGCGGAGGCCCAAACGCCATAATCCGTGCCTCCTCCAGCATCCGGACAATCTGGACGTTGTTGATGTGCCCATAGGCGTCCATGTCACCCCAGCGCATCGGGACCAGGACCTCGATGCGCCGGGGATCGGAGACGCCTGAACCGCGGCCGGACGTGGGCTCAGACACGTGGCCGGTACCCAGCGTGCTCAGCTGTGGACCGCCGTCGAATCGTCCACAACGTTTTCCTCAACGTCGGAACCGGCGAACTGGGACATGTACAGCCGGTAGTAAGCGCCTTCCGCCGCCAGGAGCGCCTTGTGGTTGCCCTGCTCCACGATCTTGCCGTTCTCCATCACCAGGATGGTGTCGGCGTCACGGATGGTGGACAGCCGGTGGGCGATCACAAAGCTGGTGCGGTCCGTCCGCAGCGCCGCCATGGCCTTCTGGACCAGCAGTTCGGTGCGTGTATCCACCGAACTGGTTGCCTCATCCAGGATGAGCAGCGACGGGTTGGCCACAAATGCGCGCGCGATGGTGATCAGCTGCTTCTCACCGGCGCTGACGTTGTTGCCTTCCTCATCGATTACGGTGTCGTACCCATCCGGCAGGGCGCGCACAAAGCGATCCACGAAGGTGGCCTTGGCCGCTGCCATGACCTGCTCCTCAGTGGCGTCCAGGTTGCCGTACCGGATGTTGTCGTAAATGGACCCGCCGAACAGCCACGCATCCTGAAGCACCATGCCCACCTTGGACCGTAGTTCGGAGCGGCTCAGGTGCGTGACGTCCACGCCATCCAGGGTGATGGACCCGGAGTTGAGCTCGTAGAAGCGCATCACGAGGTTCACCAGGGTGGTTTTGCCGGCCCCCGTGGGACCGACGATCGCCACGGTGTTCCCGGGTTCCGCCGTGAAGGACAGGTTTTCGATCAGCGGCTTGTCCTCGGTGTAGCTGAACGTAACGTCCTTGAACTCCACATGCCCGTCTGTCTTGGCCGGCAGGTGCTCGGTGGCGGTCTCGGAGTCCTGCTCATCGGCGTCGAGGAATTCGAACACCCGCTCCGAGGACGCCACGCCGGACTGCAGCATGTTGGCCATGCCGGCCATCTGGCCCAGCGGCTGGGTGAATTCGCGCGAGTACTGGATGAATGCCGTGGCGTCGCCCAGGGACATCGAGCCCGAGGCCACCCGGAGGCCACCCACGACGGCGATGCCCACATAGCTGAGGTAGGAAACGAACTGCATGACCGGGAAGATCATGCCGGAGACGAACTGGGCCCCGAAGCTGGCCTTGTACAGGGCCTCGTTCCGTTCTTCGAAGCGTTCCAGCATGTCAGCGTCACGGCCGAAGACCCGCACAAGGTCGTGCCCGGAGAAGGACTCCTCGATCTGGCCGTTCAGCTCGCCCGTGTTCTTCCATTGGGCGGCAAAGAGCTTCTGGCTGCGGGAGCCGATCAGGCCGGCCGCCACGCCGGACAGCGGCAGCGCCACCAGGGCGATGAGGGCGAGCTGCCAGGAGACGATGAACATCATGATGACGATGCCGATGACCGTCAGCAGCGAGCTGATCAGCTGCGCAAAGGCTTGCTGCAGCGCCTGCTGGACGTTGTCGACGTCGTTCGTCACCCGGGAGAGGACGTCGCCGCGCTGGCGGGTGTCGAAGTAGTTCAGCGGGAGCCGGTTCAGCTTCTTTTCGGTGTCGTCCCGGAGCCTGCGGATCACCTTCATGACGATGCGGTTCAGCACGTAGCCCTGCAGCCAGAGGAAGATGTTGGCCACAAAGTACATCAGCAGCACTATGGCGATCAGGACCGAGAGCTTCTGGAAGTTGATCCCGGTGCCGGGAACGAGCTCCATCTTGGAGATCATGTCCGCGAAGTTGTCCTGGCCTTGCTGGCGTAGGCCTTCCACGAACTGGTCCTTGCTGGCGCCGGCGGGGAGCTGCTTGCCCACTACGCCGCCGAAGATAACGTCCATGGCCTGGCCCAGGATCTTGGGGGCGATGACGTTCAGGACCACCGAGACAATCACCAGGGCCACCACGGCGTAAATGCCCATGGCTTCAGGTTTCAGGAGACCCAGCAACCTTTTGGCGGAAGGCCAGAAGTGCTCAGCCTTCTTCGCGGGCATGCCGCCGAACATGTCGCCGTCGGCTTCGGAGGGCTTGTACTCCTCCTCGAAGAAGTCGTCGTCCTCCAGGAGGTCTTCGGGGGTGGTGGAATCCGGGTTTGTTTCGGTGGTCGAGCCTGTTGTTTCGGTGGTCGAGCCTGTCGAGACCTTCTTGGCGGCGCTCATGCCATTTCCTCCACGCTCAGCTGGGATTCAACAATTTCCTGGTAGGTGGGTGAGGTTTCCAAGAGTTCCTCATGCGTCCCGCGGTCCACGATCCGGCCGTTGTCCAGGACCAGGATCTGGTCTGCGTCGGTGATGGTGGAGATCCGCTGGGCCACGATGATCACGGTGGCGTCGGCGGTGGTCTGTTTCAGCGCGGCGCGGAGCCGGGCGTCAGTTGCCACATCCAGGGCCGAGAACGAATCGTCGAAGAGGTAGACCTTCGGTTTGGTGATCAACGCACGGGCGATGCAGAGCCGCTGCCGCTGGCCGCCGGAAACGTTGGTGCCGCCCTGCGCGATGCGGGCGTTCAGTCCGTTCTTCTTCTCGCGGACAAAATCCCCGCCCTGGGCGATCTGCAGCGCGTCCCAGAGTTCCTGGTCCGTGGCTTCGGTCTTGCCGAAGCGCAGGTTGTGCTCGATGGTGCCCGAGAAGAGGTACGGCCGCTGCGGGACCAGTGCCACGCGCTTGGTGATCTCGGCCCGGTCCAGGTTGGCCACGGACACGCCGTCCAGCAGGACTTCACCCTCGGCGATGTCGTAGAGGCGCGGCAGCAGGGCCAGCAGCGAGGTCTTGCCTGCACCGGTGGAACCGATGATGGCCACGGTCTCGCCCGGCCTGGCGGTGAAGCTGATGTTACTCAGCACCGGCGTCTCGGCACCGGGGTAGGCGAAAGTGACGTTCCGGTATTCCACCACCCCGGCCAGTGTGGCGGGAGTTTCGGGACGTTCGGGATCGTGGATGGAGGGTTCGACGTCGAGCACTTCACCGATGCGGTCCGCGCAAACGGAGGCACGCGGGATCATCATGGCCATAAAGGTGCCCATCATGACGGCGACGAGGATCTGGAGCAGGTACTGCAGGAACGCGGTCAGGGAGCCCACCTGCATGTCGCCTGATTCCACGCGCTGGCCACCGAACCACAGCACCGCGGCAGTGGAAAGGTGCAGGATCATGCCGATGGCCGGGAACATCAGGACAAACAGCGCACCGATCTTCAGGGAGACATCGGTCAGGTCCTTGTTGGCCACGCCGAACCGTTCGGTTTCGTAGGGTTCGCGGACAAAGGCCCGGACCACCCGGATGCCGATGATCTGCTCGCGCAGGACGGCGTTGATGCGGTCGATCTTCTTCTGCATCGAACGGAACAGGGGCATCAGCCGCACCACCAGGTAGCCCACCACCACAATCAGTAAGGGCACGGAGACCCAGACCAGCCAGGACAGGCTGATGTCCTCGCGCAGGGCCATGATGATGCCGCCGATGCACATGATGGGCGTGGCCACCATGAAGTTCAGGCCCATCAGCACCAGCATCTGCACCTGCTGGACGTCATTGGTGCCACGGGTGATGAGGGTGGGCGCGCCGAACGTGTTCACGTCCTTGGCGGAGAAACTGGTGACCTTGCGGAACACCCCGCGGCGCAGGTCGCGCCCCACGGCCATGGCCGTTTTGGAGCCGTAGTAGACGCCGGCGATGGCGGTGCCCACCTGGACAATGGCCACCAACAGCATCACGGACCCGGTCCGCCAGATGAAGTCCGTGTCCCCGCGGGAAACGCCTTCGTCGATGATCTGTGCGTTGAGGCTGGGGAGGTACAGCGCTGCGATGGTGGACGCCAGCTGGAGCACGACGACGGCCACGATGTATGGCATATACGGTTTGGAGTAGCGCCGAATGAGGGTGAGGAGCATGCCCGTAAATCCTTAGGAAGAGAGCGCGAAATGATGAGGATAAGTAGTAACAGGCGGGGCTGACATTTCTCAGCCTACCTACTCTACGAAATCCGTTGCCCGGGCGAAACATCTACGGCAAATATCATCCGATCGGCGTACTCCCCCGCGCGGTTCCAAAGCCACCCACCTGCGCGAACGGACACTTGGGGCCCTGGGATCCCCGGGCCCCAAGTGTCCGTTCGCGCGTCCGTCAGTAGCCGCGCTTAGGTCAGCGGCTCGCGGAGGCGAGTTCCGGCGTCGTGCTTTCAGCATTGGCGTCTGCCTTGGCCTTGGCGCTTTCCGCGGCGTCTGGCCCGGCCCCCACCCCTGGCTGCGCCTCCGGCTGGATATCAACGGTGCGCCGCAGCGGGCGTTCCTTAATGAACAGGACCGAGACCAGGGCTACCAGCGCAACAGCGGCGGAGATCAGGAAGACCTCGGCGGTGGCGTTGCCGTAAGCAGCGCGCATGATTTCGCGTACTGGGGCGGGCATGTCAACGAGGTCCATGCTGGCTCCGGCGGACCCGCCCTCCACCGGGATGCCGGCCGCAGCAAGGCCCTGCGTGGCGAGTTCGCTGACCCGGCTGCTGAGGATGGCGCCGAGCACGGACACACCGACTGCGCCGCCCACCGAACGGAAGAATGCTACCGACGCACTGGCCGAACCGATGTCGGAGGCACGAACGGTGTTCTGCACCGCCAGGACCAGGTTCTGCATCAGCATGCCGAGGCCCAGGCCCAGGATTGCCGTGAAGATCCCGGCCTGCCACAGTTCGGTGGTGTGGTCCATGGTGCCGGCCAGGCCCAGGCCTCCGATCAGCAGGATGGACCCCCCGATCAGGTAGCCCTTCCACTTGCCGGTGCGGCTGATGAGCAGACCGGAAACGACGGAACCGGTCAGGTTGCCGGCGATCATCGGAAGCGTCAGCAGCCCGGCTTCGGTGGGAGTGGCGCCGCGGGCCACCTGGAAGTACTGGCCCAGGAAGGTGGTTGAACCGAACATTGCGATGCCCACGGCCACTGAAGCGATGATGGCCAAAGCGGTGGTGCGTTCGGAGATGATCTTCAGCGGGATGATGGGCTGCTCAACCTTGGACTCCACCAGCACCAGCAGGGCCAGCAGCACCACGCCACCGCCCACCATGGCGGCCGACTGCCAGGAAACCCAGTCGTAGTAGGCGGGGTTGCCGGCGAAGGAAACCCAGATCAGGAGCAGGCTGACACCGGAGGTCAGCAGGATGGAGCCAAGCCAGTCGATCTTGACGTGGCGTTTGATGTGCTCGATTTTCAGGGTGATCTGGAGCAGGATAAGCGCGACGACGGCGAGCGGCACGCAGACGAAGAACGTCCAGCGCCAGCCCAGCGGGCTGTCCACGATGAATCCGCCCAGCAGCGGGCCACCGGCAGTGCCTACCGCCATCACGGCCCCCATGTAGCCGGAGTATTTGCCGCGGTCCCGCGGCGGGATCATGGTTCCGATGATGGCCTGCGCCAGCGCGGTCAGCCCGCCCATGGCCACGCCCTGGATAACGCGCGCGGTGAGCAGCAGCGGGATGGTCTCGGAGAGACCTGCCATGACCGAGCCGGCCACGAAGATGACGATGCTCAGCTGGACCAGGATCTTCTTGTTAAAGAGGTCGGACAGCTTGCCCCAGATGGGGGTGGTGACGGCGTTGGCCAGCAGCGCGGCGGTGATCACCCAGGCGAAGTCGGTCTGGGTGCCGTGCAGATCGGACATGATGGTGGGCAACGCGTTGGCCACAATGGTGCTGCTGAGGATGGCGGTGAAGAACGCCGCGAGGAGCCCAGTCAGGGCTTCCATGATCTGGCGGTGGGTCATCGCCATGGGTGGTGCGGCCGGTTGGCTCGACATATCAGTGCTCCTGGAGGGTCTGGGTTGCGGCGGACGGTGCCTGGGTTGGAAGTGCCGGGACTGCATGTGCCCGGGCTGAATGCTTGAGTGAGTCCGAGAGTTTCGTCAGGATCCGTGCCGTGTCTTCGGCATCCTCCTGGCTCCAATCGCTGAGGTAGTCCTGCAGCGTGGCAGTGCGGTGCTCCTCGATCTTCCGGAGCTTGTCCGCGCCGGCTGGCGACAGGGCAACCAACTGGGCACGGCCGTCGTCGGGATCCTGCCGCCGGATGACGTAACCCTGCTCTTCAAGGTCCGCGATATGGCGGCTGAGGACGGGGGCGCTGACACCGAGCCGCTCCGCAAGCTGGGTAGCGCGGGATTCCCCCTCCCCCACGAACCTGAGGACGCCCTGCAGCGCAACCCCGGTGTCCTGTCCGCGGAAGCTCGCCGCGGCCACGCATCGGACCACCCGCTGGAGGTCGAAGATGCGGTAGACAAGGTCCGCTGCGGTGTCCGGGGCGACTGCCATGATTGAGCTCTCCTCTTTTGTTTGCCTTAGGCAACCATATCTTTAAATGGTTGCTTTGGGAAACTAAAGGACTGCAGACTGGGTTCGAGGGGCGCTTAAACGCCAAGCGCGAACGTACAGTTGCGGCCCTACTTCCTCGCGGAAATGGGGCCTCAACTGTACGTTCGCGCGTAATTGGTGCTTGGTGTTCAGCCGTCCAGGTGGGTGGGACCGAACATCTTGAGCAGGGTTTCGACGACGACGACGTTGGGTCCGTCGGCGGCGAAACCCGCCTTGAGCGCGTCCCCGACGTCCTCGGGGGCCACTCGCGTGGCCGGAACACCGAACGCTTCGGCGAGCTTGACGAAGTCGGGGCGTGCGAGCTCGGTGGCCGTGGCTTTACCGAACGCGCCCACCATGTATTCGCGCAGGATGCCGTAGCCGCCGTCGTCCACGATCAGCCAGGTGACCGGGATGTTGTGCTGCTTGGCCGTGGCGAGTTCGGAGATGGAGTACATGGATGAACCGTCACCGGACACGGCGAGCACCCGGCCGGGCTTGCCCACTGTTTCCAGCCCGACGGCGCCGCCGATGGCAGCCGGGAAACCGTAGCCCAAGCCGCCGGCGCCCTGGGCGGAATGGAACTGGCCCTGCCGGGCGTCCCAGCAGCTCCAGCCCCAGTACGCAGAGATGGTCATGTCCCAGAAGGTCTGCATGTCCGCGGGGACGGCTTCGCGGATGTCGGCCATGAACTTCAGCTCTTTGCCTAGGTCCTGGGATTCGAGCCGTGCCTGGACCTTGGCGAGGGATTCCTTCACGAGGTCCTCGGGGGTGGTCCCGTGCCAGCTGCGCGTGGTGTCGACGGGCGCTGCCAGAGCCTCGTCGAGGGCGGCCAGGGCCTGGCCGGCGTCGGCGCGGATGCCCAGGCCGGGGCTGTTTGATTCGAGGACGCGCGGTTCGGCGTCGATCTGGATGATGCGGCCACGGGGTGCGAACGTGAAGTAGTTGGACGTGACTTCACCGAGGGAGGAGCCGATGACAATCAGCACGTCGGCGTCTTCCAGGAGGTCCGTCATGTGGCGGTCCTCGATCCAGGACTGGAGCGAAAGCTCGTGGGTCCATGGGAAGGCGCCGTTGCCGCCGGGGGTGCAGATGACGGGTGCGCGCAGCTTCTCGGCGATCGAGAGCAGCGATTTTTCCGCCCGGCCACGCCGGGTACCGCCACCGGCGATGATGGCGGGACGTTCCGCCGTCGACAGCCATTTCACCGCTTCCCGGACCAGCTCCACACGGGGCGGGTTGTCCGCGGCTTCCGCGAGTGCGTCCTCCACCGGAGGCACCATGATGGGATCCAGGAGCACGTTCTGCGGGATTTCCAGCCAGACCGGGCCCTGCGGCGAGGAGATGGCTTCGGTCCAGGCGTCCTGGATGGCCGACGGAATGCCCGACGCGTGCTGGATCAGGCGCTGGCTCTTGGTGACGTTCGCAGCCGAGGCCTTCTGGTCATCGAGCTGGTGCAGCATGCCCTTGCGGCGGGCGCCCAGGCCGTCGAGCGGGATCTGGCTGGCCACCACCACCATGGGCACACCCGTGGCGTAGGCCTCCTGCAGGCCGGCGAGGGACGTCAGCGCGCCGGGTCCGGTGGACAGGAACAGCACACCCACTTCACCGGTGGCGCGGGAGTACCCGTCCGCGGCGAAGGCGCTGTTGTTCTCCACGCGGGAGGACACGAAGTGCAGATTGCCGCGGCCCATGGCGTCAAACAGGCCGAGCGCGTGCTGGCCCGGGATGCCGAAGACGGTCTTGGCGCCGAGCGCTTCAAGGGTTTCGACGACGAGGTCCCCGCCGTTGCGCTGGCTGGTCCGCCTGCTGTCCCCTGCGGGCGCAGCTGCTGTGCCCGGATCGAAATCGATCATGGTCACTACTCCTTGGTTCCGGCGGCTGCGGCAGCGAAACCGGCAGGTTGGCGGGCTTCTTGGCCCAGAGCCTGGGCGGCATAGCCGTTGGCGGCCCCGAACCGGTCACCTTCAACAGCATTGTCCGCCATCAGGGTGATCAGTTCATAGGCCACATGGCTGGCTGCCACACCGGTGATTTCGGCGTGGTCGTAGGCCGGAGCAACCTCGACGACGTCGGCGCCCACCAGGTTCATGCCGCGGAAGCCGCGGATGATCTCCAGGAGTTCGCGGCTGGTGATGCCGCCAGCCTCCGGGGTGCCGGTACCGGGCGCATGCGCGGGGTCCAGGACGTCGATGTCCACGGAAATGTAGAGCGGGCGGTTGCCGATCCGGTCGCGGACCTTGGCCACGGTCTCCAGGACGCCCTGGTAGTAGACGTCAGCTGAGGTGACGATGCCGAACCCGAAGCGGTGGTCGTCGTCGAGATCTTTTTTGCCGTAGAGCGGGCCGCGGGTGCCGATATGGCTGATGGCTTCCGTGTCCAGGATGCCTTCTTCAACGGCCCGGCGGAACGGGGTGCCGTGCGTGTATTCGGCGCCGAAGTAGGTGTCCCAGGTGTCCAGGTGGGCGTCAAAGTGCAGCATGGCGATGGGTCCGCCGGCCCGCTCGGCAGCCGCACGGAGCAGGGGCAGGGCGATGGTGTGGTCCCCGCCGAGCGTCACCAGCTTGCTGCCGGCCGCGGTGAGGTCCAGGGCGTTCTGCTGGATGGTTTCGATGGCTTCATTGATGTTGAACGGGTTGACCGCCATGTCGCCGGCGTCAGCCACCTGGATGTTTTCGAACGGGCTGACGTCCCAGGCGGGGTTGTACGGGCGCAGCAGGCGGCTGGCCTCGCGGATGTGGTTGGAGCCGAAACGGGCACCCGGGCGGTAGGACACGCCGGAGTCGAAGGGCACGCCCACCACCGTCACGTCAGCCTTGGCCACCTGGTCCAGGCGCGGCAGGCGGGCGTAGGTTGCAGCGCCGGCATAGCGCGGAATACGTGATGAATCGATGGGGCCAAGGTTGCCGTTGGCTTCGATGCGCAGCTCTTTCAAAATGAGCCTCTCCTTCGAGGATTGATCGGCGGGTGTGACAGCCATCATAGCCTGAAGTTTTCTTATGCGCATCAGTTGTTTACAAAACTCTTTGCGCCGGGCCCGGCTGATCGCTCCGGCCCGGTTGCCGCGGGACCTGCATTGGGCCGTCCGCCAGTTGCCGCACCTTACCGCGGAATCATGGGGATCTGCGCGGCTGGCAGTCCGCCCGGGCCCGAGCAACTGGGCCGGAGCGTCGAGCGCAGGCGAGGCGGGTTACCCACATACGGCTTGTTCCGTCTTCCAGATCCAGTCCCGGCGGCCTGAAATGGCCCCATGGACATCTTCGAACACCTCAAACAGGCCGGCGGGGTTGCCCGTACCGCCCAGCTGCTCAGCGCCGGATACTCCCGGACGGACATTGCACGCTTGGCGGACCGCGGTGTCACCCAGCCCCGGCGCGGCATTTTTGTGCGGCCAGATGCCCACGCGGGATTCGTTGCGGCCATCCGGCACAACGCGCGGCTCACCTGCGCCAGCGCAGCCGAACACTACGGGCTGTGGCTGCGGGAGCCGCCAGCCGAGCACCATCTGGCGTGCAACCATGGCCACAGCATGGGCTTCATCCGGCACCGGACAGTCCGCTTCGATCCACACCCCGCACTGCCCATCGCCGCGGTTGAAGATGTGGTGCTGCATGCCATCGGATGCCTGCCCGCCCCGGCGTCAACGGCAATCGCCACTTCGGCCATCCGCTTGCATGGGGTACCCCTCGAGGTTTTGAAGGACCAGCTCGGAGGAGATCGATCCCGTCCTGTGCTGGCCGCGCTGCGTGAGCTGGACCTGCGCGCCGAATCCATCGTGGAAGTCGACGCCCAACACCTGTTCCGCGCCAACGGCATCGCGTTTGATGCACAGGTTCAAATTCCGGGAATCGGGCGCGTCGATTTCCTCATCGAGGGTTTCCTGATCGTCGAAGTAGACGGCTTCGCGTTCCACTCGACCAGGAAAGCCCTGCGGCAAGACCTGGCGCGCAACAACGCTTCGACCGTGCATGGCTATGCGGTGCTGCGCTACCCGCCGGAGGTCATCTGGTTCAATCCGGAGCAGGTTCTGGCGGAAATCAGGGCCGTCCTCGCCTCCAGGAAGGCATCGGCGCAGTAACGGCCGTACGCTCCCGCCCAGTTGCTTCACTGCAGGGCTGCCTGAGCAAGCCACTGGCAGCCCGCAATCCGCGCCAGTCCGGGCTATGACGGGGGCTGCCGGCCCGCAGCCAGGAGGAAGCCGGCCACAAACTGGGCAGGAACGCGCAACGCTGGCTGGCCCGAAGAACCACCTACCGGCTGGCGGCGGGGACCAGGACCCAAAGAACCTCGACGGCCTCGCCGGTGGGATTGACCCACGTATGTGGTTCGCGGCCGGGGAACGTCACGGTGTCGCCGGTGTTGAGCTCGTATTCCTCGTTGGTCAGGATCAGCCGGATGCTTCCCTTGATCACGTGGAGCACGTCCACGTCGCAGTCCACGGCGTAGAGCTCGGTCTCGCCGCGGCCATGTGGCTCGATGACGGCCTGGATGATCTGGATGCGCCGTTCGGAACGGGCAGTCAGCAGCCGCTCCACGATGCCTTGGCCGCCGAGGGAGATCCGGGGGCCGTCGTTCCGCTTGGTCAGGTGTGTTTCCGGGGCAGCGAACAAATCGCCGATGGAGATGGACAGGACCTGACAGAGGGTCACCAGGGACGCGACCGACGGCGATGTGAGGTCACGTTCCACGCGGCTCAGGAAGCCTTTGGTCAGGCCGGTGGCGTCGGCAACCTGCTCGATGGTCAGCCGCTGGGACTGTCGGGCGGCACGGATTCGGGAACCGATGGCAACGGGAACGTTGCTCGGCTCAACTGGCAGTGCCTTCATGTGCAGACCTTTCGTGGCCGGCGGTGCGGCCCCATCTCTGGAGCAATCCTAATGGCCAACCGCCGGCGTGACGCCGCGAACGCGGCAGCGAAGAACAGATAGTGCGGGCGACCTTGACTGTTGCGCCGGTCACAACATACGCTTTTAGGCAACAAGTGTTGTCTCTGAGGCAATATTTGAGGACCTCTTCCTCCCAACTCAACAAGAGCAGCGGAAAACCGGCTCCCCCAGCAGCGCCGCCGGGATACCAGCCAAGCTGCAGATCAGCTCCAAGGAGCCCCAAATGGACGCTAACTTCGTCAACATCGCCATCGTGGTGGTGTACCTCATCGCCATGCTGGCCTTCGGCTGGTGGGGCAAATCCCGCACCAAGAACAACAGCGACTTCCTCGTGGCCGGCCGCCGCCTCGGCCCGCTGCTCTACACCGGCACCATGGCCGCCGTCGTCCTGGGCGGCGCCTCCACTGTCGGCGGCGTCGGCCTGGGCTACAAGTTCGGCATTTCCGGCATGTGGCTCGTGGTGGCCATCGGCGCCGGTGTGCTCCTCCTGAGCCTGCTCTTCGCCGGCACCATCCAGCGGCTGAAGATCTACACGGTCTCCCAGATGCTCAGCCTTCGCTACGGCCAGCGCGCCACCCAGACCTCCGGCATCGTGATGCTGGCCTACACCCTGATGCTCTGCGCCACGTCTACGGGCGCCTACGCCACCATCTTTGTGGTCCTGTTCGACTGGGAGCGCTGGCTCGCCATCGCCGTCGGCGGCGCCATCGTCCTGGTCTACTCCACCATCGGCGGCATGTGGTCCATCACCCTGGCCGACCAGGTGCAGTTCATCATCAAGACCGTGGGCATCTTCGCCCTGATGCTGCCGTTCACCCTCAACGCAGCGGGCGGCTTCGACGGAATCCGTGCCCGCGTTGACGCCAGTTTCTTCCAGCTCGATGGCATCGGGATTCAGACCATCATCACGTACTTCGTGGTCTACACCCTGGGCCTGCTGATCGGCCAGGACATCTGGCAGCGCGTCTTCACCGCCAAGACCCCCACCGTGGCCCGCTGGGGCGGCGCCACCGCAGGCGTCTACTGCATCCTGTACGGCGTCGCCGGCGCCCTGATCGGCCTGGCCGCCCGCGTGGCCCTGCCCGAGATCGACGTCGCCAACCTCGGTAAGGACGTTGTCTACGCCGAGGTCGCCACCCAGATCCTGCCGATCGGAATCGGCGGCCTGGTCATGGCCGCCGCAGTCGCAGCGATGATGTCCACCGCCTCCGGCGCCCTGATCGCAGCCGCCACGGTGGCCCGTGCCGACGTGGTTCCGTTCGTGGCCAGCTGGTTCGGCAAGACGATCAACACCGACGACACCGAAAACCCCGAGCACGACGTCAGGGCCAACCGTTACTGGGTCCTGGGCCTGGGCATCGTTGCCGTGCTGATCTCCATGGCGGCGCAGGACGTCGTAGTGGCACTCACCATCGCCTACGACATCCTGGTGGGCGGCCTGCTGGTGGCCATCCTCGGCGGCCTGGTCTGGAAGCGCGGCACCGGCATCGCAGCGGCCTGGTCAATGGCCGTCGGCTCGGTGCTGACCCTGGCCCTGCTGATCGCGTACTCCACGGGAATCATTCCCAGCGAAGACGGCGTGTACGCCAACGATCCCATTTACTGGGGCCTGGGCGCGTCACTGGTTTCCTACATCGTGATCTCGCTGCTCACGCCTCCCACGGACCCTGCGGTCCGCGAGGCCTGGGACAAGCGGGTCGCCGGAGCGGTCACCGAAGAACTTCCCATGGAGGCCCACCCGGTCGCCAGCCACGGGACCCGCTAGGGATCTCAACAGGCTCGATCACCGGAGATAGCGGCTGAATCACCGGAGAAAAAGCTCAACCAACGCAGAGTACGACGGCGGCACTCCCCTTCGCTTCCCCGGCGAACCGGAGTGCCGCCGTCGTTCGTTTCATTCCGTTCCGCGGAATTCGTCCTCATCGAGGGGAACCACGCGCTCCTCGGCGTCAACTGCCACCGGGGGCGTGGAAGCCACGACCTCATCGGCATCCAGGAATTCGTCCTCAGCGTCCCAGTCGCCTTCCCTGACCGGTACGTCCTCTGCGTAGTCATAAGCCGGATCTGATTCAACAGAGTCCAGGTGCGGCATGTCCGGGTGCTGTCCGGTGGTGCTCATGATTCGACCTCCGTTTGTTCGCCTGACGTGCTTTCAGCGTGGGCGCGGGCGGACGCCACTCCTTCATCACAGCACCGCCGGTAGGCCCGGTCAAGAGCCCCAGCAACCAGGCCCGGCCCACCCGGCGGACCTCCCTACTTTAAGGGAAACCTAAACTCCGCAGTGAGGTCAGCCAGCCGAAAATCCGCGTCATTCCGCGGTAAGCTGGGCGGTGCAATGGGGCCGAACCTTCCCCATCCAGCACAGGAGCCTTGCGTGTCTCAGCACCACAATCCCCATCAAGCCGCGCCCGCGGAAGCCAACCCGTCGGCGCCGCAGCCCACGCCGGCCGACCTCCGCAAGTGGCGCCAGTACCTGGCGGACGAACGGGCCGAGGCCGCCGTCTACCGCGATCTCGCCCAGAACCGCGACGGCGAAGAGCGCGCCATCCTGCTTGCCCTTGCCGAAGCCGAAGGGCGGCACGAGGCCCACTGGCTGCAGCTCCTCGGCGACCACGCCCAAAAGTCCCGGCCGGCATCGCTCCGCAGCCAGTTCCTGGGTTTCCTGGCCCGCCACTTCGGCTCCGTTTTTGTCCTGGCCCTCGCCCAGCGCGCCGAAGGCCGCTCCCCCTACGCCCTGGATCCCAACGCCACGGACGCCATGGCAGCGGATGAACAGATCCATGAGGAAGTGGTCCGCGGCCTGGCAACGCGTGGCCGCAACCGGCTCGCCGGGACCTTCCGCGCCGCCGTTTTTGGGGCCAACGATGGCCTGGTCAGCAACCTCTCACTGGTGGTGGGCATGGCCGCATCCGGTGTGGCGAACGGCGTGGTGCTGCTCAGCGGTGTGGCAGGGCTCCTCGCCGGCGCCATGTCCATGGCCGCGGGCGAGTTCGTCTCCGTCCGGTCCCAGCGCGAGCTCCTGGCCGCCACCCGTCCCACCCAGATCACCCTCGCCGCCGCGCCGAAACTGGACATCGAACACAACGAACTGATGCTCGTCTACCTGGCGCGCGGTATGTCCCACGAAGCAGCCGAGCATCGCGTGGCCGAGCGCATGGGCCTGCTGAGCTGCGACTGCGATCCCAGCCTGTCGCTGCAGCCCGAATTGCCGGAGCCGGAGGACCAGCACGAGGCCGTAGGCACCGCGTGGGGGGCGGCCATGTCCAGCTTCTGCTTTTTCGCGTCCGGCGCTGTGGTCCCCATTCTGCCGTTCCTGTTCGGCCTGACCGGAGTGGCCGCCCTGGTGGTTGCCGCAGTGCTGGTGGGGCTGGCGCTGCTGGCCACCGGCGGAATCGTGGGCCTGCTGTCCGGGACGTCACCCCTGACACGCGGGCTGCGTCAACTGGGCATCGGCCTGGGCGCCGCCGCTGTCACCTACGTGCTGGGGCTGGCCTTCGGCACTGTGGTGGGCTAGCAGAAACACCGCGCCGTGCCACTCGCATGGCGCGCCCGGCTGTTGCCTATTTGCCGATGGCGGCCTTACTTTCACTGATCCACTGCTCCGCCGCCTTCTCCGGCGTAAGCCGCTTAAACAGCACATCGGTGTTGACGCGGGCCGTGATCTCGGAGACCGCGGTTGAACCGGTGGGACCGATGAAGGTGGGTGCGAACTCCATTTTGCCGATCTGGTCGACATAGGCGGCTTCAACTTTGCCCTGCGGCGTCAGCTGGTCCTGGATGGCGGTCCGCATGCCTGCGTTGCTGGGGACGCCGCGGTCGCTCTGGATGATCTTGGCCGCGGCCTCGTTATTGACGAGGAAGTTCACCAGCTTTGCGGCGGCCTCGGTGTGCTTGCTGCGCGCGGAAATGGTGAAGAACTGCGAGGACTGGAGCCAGATGCCCGGAGTGGGTGCTTCCCCGGGGAGCTTGAACAGCTTCAGTTCCGCTCCCGAGGCCTTGCTGAGAGCGGACAGTGAGTTGCTCCAGGTAAGCATCATGCCGGCCTGGCCCATGCCCATGAGCGTCTGCTCAGTGCTGACGCTGAGCTTCTCCACGGTCTCGGAAGCACTCGGCGCGGCCCCCGACTCGCTCAGCTTCAGGGAGAAGTCGAAGTAGTCCTCCACCGATTCCTTGCCCAGACCGAGCTGGCCGTCCTTGGTATACAGGGACTCGCCGCGCTGGCGCGCGAAGGCATCCAGGGAATCATGCGTGAGGACTGTTGCCGTTCCGTAGGTGCCTTTGGGACTCTTTGCGGTTACCTCACCCGCAATATTGGCAAAGTCGTCCCAGGTCCACTTGCTGTCGTCGGGCAGTGCAATGCCGGCCGCCTGGAAGACGGCGGGGTTCACGACTATCGCAAGGGCATTGGCACCGGTTGACACGCCGTACTGCTTGCCCTGGACCTGTCCGTTTTCCACGGCTCCTTGGTCCAGTTTGGACAAGTCCAGCGGGCCGTCCACCTTGGACAGGTCCAGCAGTGCGCCGCGGTTGGCGTATTCGGCCGGGTAGGCGCCGCCCATGGTGATGACATCGGGGGCGTCGTTGGCGGCCATCTGGGTGGCCAGCTTGTCGAAGTAGCCACCAATATCGCCGTACTCAGGCCTGACCTTGATATTGGGGTTGGCGGCCTCGAATTCCTTGATGGCCTTGTTGGTCGACTCGGCGCGGCCAGCGTTACCCCACCAGGAGAATCGGATCTCAACGGGGCCATCCTGTGGCTGGTTGGCGGACGGGCCGGAACAAGCTACGGTCACACCCAGCAAGCCCACCGCCGAGAGTACTGCGATTGTTTTACGGAGGCTGCGGATAGCGTTACGCGTCATTGGGTAGGCTTCTTCCATCCGAGAAAGCGGTTTCCTGAAACGTATCAAAGGGCGGTTGGAGCGTCAAGGGTTCTCCGCTGGCCAGCCACTTGGGACCTGTCGACGGAAACAAGTCCACGACGGCGCCATGATGGCCCGACGCCTCGGCCCCAATGCGCGCAGCGCGGTGGGCTTCCCAAGACGACGGAGATCGGCACGTGAAATGGCCAGGGGTTGACACCACCCGGCGACGGTACAAGGATTGAATCGTTTCGGAAAACGGTTTCCTAGGGCCGCATCCTTCGGCGCCGTGACATTCCCGTACGGCCGCAACCGAGACTCCTCAGACCGGATTATCCCCAGCTCAAGGCAGACAGCATCAGGAGGGCGTGCATCGTGCACAGCCAAAGCACCACCCGTCGTTCGGCACTCCCTGCCCCTGGCACCGACATCAAAGCCAGCACCATCAGCGCCAGCACCATCAACAGGGAAGCACTGGTCCGGCGGCACAATGTCCGGCAACAGAACCTTGGTCCCAGAAGCCCTGTATCCGTGGGCAACGGCGAGTTCGCCTTCACTATGGACCTCACCGGGCTCCAAACGATGCCTGAGGCCTACCCTGTTGGCGCGGGCGATGACCTGCCGCCGGGAACACTCCTCGGCACACAGGCCCAATGGGGCTGGCACGCCGTACCGCCAGACCACCCATACGGGCTCGCTGGTTCCACGGTGCTCTACGACTCACCCCGCGGACCGGTTCCATACGTTGACATGGTGGGCAACATCGTCAACGACCGCGAGACCGACACCTCCCGGGCCGAAACGTGGCTGCGGGCAAACCCGCACCGCCTCGATTTGGGACGCATCGGCTTCCGCCTAATGGAGGACGGAGCCGAACGGGCAATTTCCGAAGCCGATGTGTCCGGCACAGAGCAAACTCTCGATCTCTGGACAGGCGCGGTGACCAGCCGCTTCACGCTGGCGGGCCACCCGGTGACAGTCACCACCGTGTGCCACCCCGGCCAGGACGAAATCGGCCTTCGCGTGGAGTCGCCCGCACTGGGGACGGGCCTGGTGATTGGCATCGGCTTTCCGTATGGCTCAGAGGCCTGGCACGACGCCGCCGACTGGCACAACCCTGACGCCCACACCACCTCGCTTGGGGAGCAGGCGCCTTCCAAACTGCCTGCCCGATCCACCAGCTGGACCGTCCGCCGCGAGCTGGACCGCTCCCGCTATCAGGTGGTGATCACGGGGCAGAACCTGACTGTTAAGCAGACCGAACAGCACCGCCTCCGGATAGCTCCCGAAACCACCGCGGGACAGGACACCCCCGCTGTTCTCGATTTGTCCATTGCCTTCATCTCCGCCGGAGACGGCGACTGTATCCCTCGGGGTGACAACAGGCTGACACGGGCGGAAACCACGCCGAACCGGGGCTCAGACGCCAGCACCGCCGTCGGGCTTTCCGCGGCCTGCGACGCTGCAGGCAGCAGAGTTGCCGCCGTCTCTGAGGCCTGGTGGCAGGAGTTCTGGTCCTCGGGCGGGGCGATCGAACTCGACGCGACCGACGATCCCCGTGCGAAGGAGCTGGAGCGCCGGATCGTCCTGTCGCAGTATTTGACGGCCATCAACTGCTCCGGATCGTTACCCCCGCAGGAAACGGGACTTGTGTGCAATTCGTGGCGTGGCCGCTTCCATCTTGAAATGCACTGGTGGCACGCTGCACATTTTGCCCACTGGAACCGCGTGGAGCTCCTGCTGCCGTCGTTGCGGTGGTACGCCACAGCGCTGGAAACCTCGCGCCAAACAGCCAAGGCGCAGGGCTTCGACGGCGTGCGCTGGCCAAAGCAAGTGGGCCCGGATGGCAGGGAGAGCCCCAGCCCCATCGGGACGTTCCTGATCTGGCAGCAGCCGCACCCCATCCACCTGGCCGAGCTGGTGTACCGGGCCAACCCGGGCCGGGACGTGCTGGAGGAGTTCGCCGGAATCGTGTTCGAGTCCGCCGAATTCATGGCCAGCTTTGCGCATCCCACCGCACGCGGATTCGAGCTGGGGCCGCCCCTGATTCCTGCGCAGGAAAGCTACGGTTCCGTCCGGAGCACGGTCACAAATCCTACGTTCGAGTTGGCGTACTGGCAGTGGGGTCTCCGGATCGCGGCCACCTGGCGTGAACGGCTGGGATTGGAACCCGTCGGGGCATGGTCGGAGGTGGCCGATGGGCTGGTCCGGCCGCGCGTGATTGACGGCGTCTACGCCGCGATCGACGTCGAACCTTTCACTATCCGCACTGACCACCCCTCGATGCTGTGTGCGCTCGGCGTCCTGCCGCAGACAGGCCTGATCGACAAGGACATCATGCGGGCAACGCTTACGGACGTCCTGGCTGATTGGGATTGGGACAGCACGTGGGGCTGGGACTATCCGGTGATGGCCATGACTGCCGCGCGCCTCGAAGACCCTGAGGCCGCCGTCGACGCACTGCTGCTGGACGCGGGAAAGAATACCGTGCTGCCCAACGGACACAATCGCCAGACGGACTCCTTGCCGGTCTACCTGCCCGGCAACGGCGGACTGCTGGCGGCCGCCGCGCTGATGGCCGCCGGATGGGACAACGGACCGGACCGGCACGCCCCGGGGTTCCCGTCCAACTGGACCGTGGCTTGGGAGGGATTGGTGACTAGCCCCTAGCTGAGCCGCCCAGCACTGCGAGCGCCTCGTCCACACTGTCCACCAGGAAAATCCGGTCCTCCATGGCCCGTCCAGCGGCAAGCCGTTTGAGCAGGGGCCACGCGGGATGCTCCTGCTCCCAGTGATGCCGTCCCACCAGCACCATCGGCGTCACGGCTTCGCGGGCGCTGTAGTAGTTCTCGCAGGCATCCTGGAAAATTTCCTGTACGGTCCCGGCCGCTCCCGGCAGGAAGATGATGCCGCCCTCGCACAGTTCCAGCAGGATCGCTTCCCGGACGGCGTTGGCGAAGTACTTGGCGATGTGGGTGGCAAAGTAGTTGGGCGGCTCATGCCCGTAGAACCAGGTGGGGATGCCCAGCGACGGCGTTCCGCCCGGATAACGTTCGACGACGGCGGCCGCCTCGCGTGCCCACGCGGACACCGAGGGGCGGAAGCCGGGGACGGATCCAAGTCCGGCGAGCGCGGTCGTGAACTCCGCGTGCGGAACGTGGCTGAGATAAGCACCGAGATTGGCCGCTTCCATGGCACCCGGGCCGCCGCCGGTAGCCACCATCCGCCCGCTCTGCGCCAGGAGCCTGCCCAGCTCGGCTGCCTGGGCGAACTCCGGGGTGCCCCGCTGGGCTGCATGGCCGCCCATCACGCCCACGGTGGTGCGGCCGGCGTGGAGGTCCGAGTGCATGAACTCGTCCAGGGCGTCCCCGATGGCGTGGTCATGCAGCGCCGAGGCCAGGGTGGCGTCCAGCCGGTTGCGCTGACCCGGGCTGATGCTCCATTGGTACACCAGGGCGTCAGGCAGCTCCTCATAGGGTGAGGTTTCCAGGCCGGCGTACAGTTCCTGCGGCGTGTAAAGCCGGGCCCGGTAGGGATCGAACGGCACACCCTGCAGCTTGGGGAAAATCAGTGCGCCACGGCGGCGAAGCCCCTCTTCAATGCCCTGGTCGAAGGTACACCCGAGGAAAATGGCACCTTCCACGTCCAGGGTTTCCAGCGCCAAGTTACGGCCGCGCAGATCCAGGGACTGGGCGTGCCAGCCATGCATGGCCACCGCGCCGGCAGCGACCAGCCGGTCGAAGGCCTCCAGGCTCTCAACCTCTAGGGTCCGCGGGCTGGGGACCAGGCCACCGGAGGGGTTCACGCCGCGGACCTAACGGGCGGCACCGGCCGTGCCGGTGACGTGCTCTTCCAGCCGGACCAGCGTCTTTTCAATGCTGACCGGGTGGCGGCGCAGGTAACCTGCCAGCCGGAGGAAGAACTTGCCACGGACGGCAGTGGCGTCCCATTGTTCGGTGACGCACGTGCCGGGAGTACCGTCGGCGCCGGTGGCGGGTTCGAGGATGTAGCGCCAGACGTGGCCGTAGAAATGGCGCCAGGCGATGCGGCGGCCTTCCTCGAATTCGGAGACTGTGTTCAGGATCTTGTAGTCCACGGCCATGTTCATTTCCATGCCGAACCGGGCTCCGAGGCCCAGCCGTTCCGGGCCGCGCGGCTGGGCGCCTTTTACCGTGCCGGAACCGTCAATCGCACTGTGCAGTGCCGGCGTGGCCAGGACTTCAAAGATCATTTCGGGCGGAGCGGCGATGAAGCGTTCGCGGGAGACAAGGTATCGGCTATTCATCCCCCCAGCCTAGGACCACGGGCAGGAATGGAGGGCCACCCGCCCGTGGCAGCCTTGACCGCCGAAATTCGACTGATATTATCGACAAAGGCAGTATGTCCTATCAAGCGAACATACTAGGACATGGATTCCCTCCCGGACCTCGGGCGGGCACCAGCTTCCGGCAGGGAACGGGGAATATTTAGTGGCGAATCAACTGGGTCTCATCATCGACCGTTCCTCGCCGGTGCCCCTGTACCACCAGGTGGTCCAGGGCATCGAGAACGCCATCCACAGCGGAATCCTGGAACCCGGCAGCCGGCTGGAGAACGAAATCGATCTCGCGGCCCAGCTGAACCTGTCCCGGCCCACCATGCGCAAAGCCATGGATGAACTGGTCCGCTCGGGGCTGCTGGTCCGCAAGCGCGGCGTGGGCACGCAGGTGGTCTCCAGCCAGGTCCGCCGCCCCCTGGAACTCTCCAGCCTGTTTGATGACCTCTCCAACAACGGCAAGAAGCCCACCACCCAGGTGCTGACCTTCTCCCATATGGAGGCCGACGCGGCGACGCTCGCCACCCTCGAACTGCCCGCCGGCTCCAAGGTGTACCACTTCACCCGCCTGCGGAAAGTGGGCGGCAAGCCCCTGGCCCTGATGGAGAACTGGGTCCGGGACGACATCGCCACCATGGACGAAGCCATGCTTGCCTCCGAGGGCCTCTACGCCATTCTCCGCCGCGGCGGAGTCAACTTCCGCCTCGCCTCGCAACGCATCGGCGCGATGATCGCCAACGACTACCAGGCCCGCCTGCTGGATGCCGAGGTAAGTTCCGCACTGGTCACCATGGAGCGCACCGCAACGGACGACGCCGGCCGCCGGGTGGAAACCGGACACCACGTGTACCGGGCGGATTCGTACAGCTTTGAAATGACACTCGTACAGCGATAGCGCAAGGAATATCAATGACTAACTGGGTCTACCCCCTGGGCAGCGCCGCCGACGGCGCCTGGGACGTCTCGCTCGGAACCTCCGACTCATCCTTGGCTGTGGACGGCTGGGCCCATACGGGCCTGAAGGTGGCCACCCTGACTGCAGGGGCCGCCGTCGTTCTCCCTGCAGCGGACGAGGAGCGCATAGTGGTTCCGCTCAACGGCTCCTTCACAGTCTCCGTGGACGGTGAAGAGTATGTCCTGAACGGGCGACCGTCCGTGTTCCACGGCCCCAGCGACGTGCTCTATTCGGGAACGGCCCGTGCCGTCACCGTCAGCTCGTCCGACGGCGGCAGGTTTGCCGTTGCCACGGCTCCGGCCAAAACCTCCTATCCCACGCGCCTGGTCACGGCAGCGGAGACACCCGTGGAACTGCGCGGGGCCGGCAACTGCTCCCGCCAGGTCCATAACTTCGGCACGCCTGCGGCCCTCGAGGCTGACCGGTTCATCGTGTGTGAAGTCCTCACCCCCGCCGGAAACTGGTCCTCCTACCCTCCGCACAAGCACGATGAGGAAAAGGACGGCGAAACGAACCTCGAGGAGATCTATTACTTCGAGACGCAGGTGGCCGCAGGTTCCGGGGCGCCCGACCCTGCCCATGCAGATGCAATCGGATACCAGCGCGTCTACGCCTCGGATGAGCGTCCCATCGACGTGGCAGCCGAGGTCCGCACCGGCGACGTTGTGCTGGTCCCCTATGGCTGGCACGGCCCCGCCATGGCGGCCCCGGGCTACGACCTGTACTACCTGAACGTGATGGCCGGCCCCGGCCCGGTCCGCGAATGGCTGATCAGCGACGACCCGCACCACGGCTGGGTCCGCCAAAGCTGGGACGGGCAGGACGTCGATCCCCGGCTGCCGTTCGGCGCTTAGAGGTCAAGCGTTAGAGATCAAAAAATGCCCCTCCGGAACGGATTCCGGAGGGGCATTTTCATGGCACCGGGTCTGGTCAACGGGCCACGCTGATGGCAACCTTGACCGGGACGCCCGTGGCCAGTGATTCCTGGGCGGCGTCAGCCACGCGGGAAGCGGCCACCGCGTCCTCCGGGGTGCAGGGATTCTCCCGCCGGCCCAGGATCAGCTCCACAAACGCGGCCATTTCGGATCGGTACGCCTGGTCAAAGCGCTCGGCGAAGGTCCGGTGGGGTTCCCCGGCGGGGAAATCGATCCCGGCTTCGGCCGACGCCATGGCCGTTTGCTCATCGAGCCCAACCATCAGCGAACGGCTGGAGCCCTGGATTTCCAGGCGGACGTCGTGGCCGGCGCCGTTGTAGCGGGTGGCTGACACGGTACCGACTGTGCCGTCGTCGAACGTGACCAGCGCAAGCGCCGTGTCCACGTCGCCCACTTCGCCGATGGCCGGGTCGCCGTTGTTTGAGCCCTTTGCGTAGACCTCCACGATCTCGCGGCCGGTCAGCCAGCGGAGGATGTCGAAGTCGTGGACGGAGCAGTCGCGGAACAGTCCGCCGGAGCCGGCGAGGAACTCCACGGGCGGCGGCGCCATATCGCAGGTGACCGCGCGCAGGGAGTGGATCCAGCCCAGCTCGCCCGCCTGGTAGGCACGCTTGGCTTCGAGGTAGCCGTGGTCAAAGCGGCGCTGGTGGCCGATCTGCACCACGCCGTTGTTGTCGCGAATGTAGTCCAGCACCGGCAGGGCGTCAGCCACATTCATGGCCACGGGCTTTTCGCAGAAGACCGGGATTCCGGCGTCCACGCCGGCCTTGATCAGTTCGGGGTGGGTTCCGGTCCCCGTGGCGATGACCAGTCCGTCCACGCCGGAGGCCAGCAGGGCTTCCACCGTAGGCAGGAAGCCGGCACCGAGGCCCGCAGCGATCCCCCTGGCGTGGTCCTCGGCAACGTCGGTGAGCAGGAGCCTGACGTTGATGCCCTCCGGGTTGAGAACTCCGTTGAGTGCGGCGATGTTCCGGGCGTGCATCACGCCGATGCGCCCCACTCCGACCAGACCGAGAATGACGTCCTTCATAGTGTTCCTTCCGTTGAAAAAGTTGTAGTGCCCTGCACCGTGAACGCCGCCCGGAAGGCCGCAAGGGCTTCCTCGTCGTCACCGCTGGCCCAGGCTTCCATACCCACCGTCCCGTCGTAGCCTGCGTCCGCGAGCGCCCTGGCCACGGCCCGGTAGTTGATCTCCCCGGTTCCGGGTTCGCAGCGGCCCGGGACGTCGGCAACCTGGACTTCGCCGATGTGCGGCAGGGCGGTCCGCACAAGCTCGATGAGGTTCCCCTCGCCCAGCTGTGCGTGGTACAGGTCCAGCATGAGCTTCACATTGGGGTGCCCGGCTGCTTCCACGAGCGCCAGGGTGTCCTTGGCCCGGGCGAGCGGGATGCCGGGGTGGTCCAGGATCGTGTTGAGGTTCTCCAGGCAGAACGTCACGCCGTGCTTCTCCCCCAGGTTGCCGAGCCGTTCCAGGGTCCGCGCCCCGGTGCTCCACATGCGGCCGGTGGACCGGTAGAGGGGGCGGGCCGCCTGGCCATCGATGAGTTCCGCGGAGTGCACCACCATGCGGCTGACGCCGAGCTCCAGGGCCGTGGGAATCAGTGACTCTGCCGTCCGCACCACGTCGTCGGCCGTGTCGGGGTCCACCAGGCTTCCGGAGGTGTACCCGGTCATGGAGGAGAACACCGCGCCGGTGGCCTTGAGCGCCGGGATGTCCTTGCCCCTGGAGTCCCACATCTCGACGTCGAATCCGGCGGCGTGGATCCGCTGGACCCGTTCGACAAACGGCAGGTCCGTGAAGACCATTTCTGCGCAGACGGCCAGGCGCATCAGACGCCGGCCCGGGCGTCGTCACGGGGCGCCGGCACCGGGGCAGTAGCCACAGCCACCGGACCGCCCTGTTTGACCGATTCGATGCACGCCAGCGCCATGGCCAGCGCGCGGCGGGCGTCTGAGGCGCCGGGGGTGAGGGTGAAGGCGCCCGACGGCGGCGGGGTGCCGTCCCGCTGCGCGCGAACCGTGGCGGCGAAATCGGCGAGTTCGTCCGTGTAGGCCTGCCGGAAGAGTTCCACGTTGAGGCGAGGGGTGTCCGCGGACAGTCCCTCCGCCGTGTAACGGCGGGCCGCCGTCTCGGTGGCCCGGCCGGCCTGGACCATGCCCTTGGAACCGAAGACCTCGCCGCGGATGTCGTAGCCATAGAGGGCACTGAAGTTTGCTTCCGCCACGGCGACGGCGCCGTTGCTGTAGCGGATGGTCACCACCGCGGTGTCCAGGAAGCCCTGCTCGCGCAGCTCCGGTTCCACGAGGGCGTCGGCCACGGCATAGACCTCCACCGGCTCCGCGCCTTCGTTGAACCAGTTCAGGGTGTCGAAATCGTGAATCAGGGTTTCCAGGAAGACCGTCCACGCGGGGACCCTGGCCGCGTTCGGGATGCTGCCGTTGCCCGGATCGCGGGTCAGCGAGCGCAGGAGCTGCGGCTGCCCGGCGATGCCGGCCGCGAGGTCCTTCTTGGCCGCTTGGAAGTCCTCCGCGTAGCGCCGGTTGAAACCGATCTGGAAATGCACCCCGGCTTTTTCAACGGCGGCCAGTGCGGCGTCGAGTTCGTCCAGGCCCTGGCCCGCAGGCTTCTCGCAGAAGACGTGCTTGCCCGCGGCGGCAGCCTGGCTGATCAGTGACGAGTGGAAGCGGGCCGGGCTCGCGATGACCACGGCGTCGATCTCCGGATCGGCCAGGATGTCTGCGGCGTCGGCCGTGACCTTTGTGGTGCCCAGCGATTGGGCCAGGGCCTGCGCGGATTCCACGTTGGGGTCGGCGATGGCCGCCAGGACAGCGCCCGGGACGCGGCGGGCGATGCTTTCGGCATGGAACGCCCCCATCCAGCCGGAGCCGATAAGCCCGACCTTCACGGGTGCGGCGAGTCCTGCGGAGTGCTGTTCGATGTAGGCCATTGGCCCGTCCTTTCGATGGTCAAAACAAGAAATGAATCAGAGGCGGGCGGTTGCCTCGCCGGGGAAAGCAGTTTCGCCCGGGAACACCACTCCCAGCTGGCGGCGGATCTCGTCGGCCACGGCCAAGGTGTGGATGGACGCTGCCAGGGTCCGCTGGCCGGCCTGCGTCTGCCCGGCGGCCACGCCACGGGCCACGGCCGCAGCCTCGTAGTGCAGTCCCTCGAAGTGGCCGCCGGCCGGTTCCTCATGGCGCAGCCGGGTGCCGTCCGGGAAACGGACCTCGAAGCCACCGGGCATGTTGAAGGGCCCGTCGATGGTCAGCGTGGCCTTGGAACCGACGATCGTGGCCGAAGTGGGCGTGAAGTTGTGCAGGTGGGTGTTCACCACGGCCTGCGCGCCGCCGGCGAACTGCATGATGGCGGAGAGCTGGGCGTTGACCCCGGATTCGTGGGGCTGGCCGATGGCGTGCAGCTCTTCCGGCAGGCCCAGGACCTCGGTTACCAGGGCCAACGGGTACGTGCCGAGGTCCAGCAGCGGGCCGCCGGCCAGTGCCGGATCGAAGATCCTGTGGCCGCGTTCGAAGTGTTCACCGTATTCGGCAAAAACCGTGGTGATGGTGCCCAGGGTCCCGGCGTCGAGGATCTGCCGGATCACGTCGAACTTGGGCAGGAAGAAACTCCACATGGCCTCTGCGGCGAACACTCCGGCGGCATCGGCCCGTTTGGCGATGTCCCGGGCCTGCGCCGCATCGAGGCCGATCGGTTTCTCCACGAGTACGTGCTTGCCGGCGTCCAGGGCGAGCACTGCGGCCTGGTGGTGGAAGTTGTGTGGCGTGCAGACGTAGACGACGTCGATGTCCGGGGCGGCGGCCAGCTCCTCGTAGCTGCCGTAGGCCGCGGGCACGTCGAATGCGTCCGCGAATGCCTTGGACCGGCTGAGCGAACGGGACCCGACGGCGGCGATCACCTGGTCCGTGTGCGCCTGGACGGATTCGGTGAAGCGTTCGGCGATCCAGCCCGGTCCCATGATCCCCCAGCGCAGCACCGGGGCATCCCCGGATCCGGGCACGCGGGAGACCGGCAGGGCGGAAAAGCTCACGAGTAGCTCACTTTCGTGTAGGCGCCGTCGCTGTGCAAAGACTGGATCATGGCCTGGGCCACGAGCGAGGCGTTGAGGCCATCCTGCGCCCCGGCCAAGAGTGGCTGGTCCCCCAGGGCCAATGCAGAGATCCAGGACTGCAGCTGTAGCCGGTACGCGTCGGCGAAGCGCGGGCGCCAGTCGGCGGGTATCGCCGTCTGGCTGAGGCCCGCCTGCTGGGCGCCCAGCAGGGCGGAATCATTCAGGCCGGTGGTGCCACGTTCCGAGACAACCTCGCAGCGCGTGGTGTAGCCGTACTGGGCGTTCAGGAACAGCTCCAGCGTGGTCACCGTGCCGTCGGCGGTGCGGAGCATCATAAAGGCGGGGTCCCGCAGCCCGCCGTCGGCATGGCGTGAGCTCCGCCCGGCCTGCCATGACACCTCCATGATGGGCGAGTCCAGCAGCCACGGGATGATGTCCAGCTCATGGATGGCTGAATTGGTGATGGCCGATTCCGAGGTGGTTCCCGGGCCCGCAGCGGCGTTGCGGCTGGTGCAGTGGACCATCAGGGGCTCACCCTGGACCCGGTCCTGCACGGACTGGCGCAGGGCCACGTAGCCGGGGTCGAAGCGCCGCATAAAGCCCAGTGAGAGCAGGGATGCGCCGGTCGCGGCCACCATATCGGCGTCCGCCG
The DNA here is from genome assembly GCF_055412785.1 of Pseudarthrobacter lactosi. Classification (NCBI taxonomy): domain Bacteria; kingdom Bacillati; phylum Actinomycetota; class Actinomycetes; order Micrococcales; family Micrococcaceae; genus Pseudarthrobacter; species Pseudarthrobacter lactosi. Next base: position 101,049 of record NZ_JBVAYS010000002.1, on the reverse strand, counting down.
CCACCACCTCGAGGCTTTCCAGGAGTGTGGGTGCCAGCGGCTTTTCGCACAACACCGGGGTCATCGCCTCGAAGCACTCCAGCACCAGCCCGGCGTGGGTGGAGTCGTGGGAGGCAACCACGACGGCGTCCACCTCCTTGGAGTTGATCAGCTCGGAGGGATCGGTGGTGATGCGGGCGGTTGGCGGTGCAGCGGCGGCGGCACGGCCGGCGTCGAGGTCTGCCACAAAGGTGACTTCGGCGCCGCCGATAGTGGTGGAGAGGTTCCTGATGTGGTCGGCGCCCATGATTCCGGCGCCGATGACGCCTACCCGGATCGGCATGTTGGTCCTGTCCTGTCCATCGTGATTCTGCACGTCGTTTGATGGCTGCCCCATGGCAAGGCCGGGGCCCGCCGGCAGTCGCCGGAGGGCCCCTTCGGGCCGCCGCGGCTAGGCGTGTCTTGGGGCGCCTGCCTGGACGGCGTCAGCGACGTCGGCCACTTCGGCTTTGACTTCCTTGAGGGCTTCGCTGTGGCCGCCGAGCTGTTCGAGCTCGTGGGCGAGTTCGGCGAGTTCGGCGCCACCGGCCATCTGGGCAGTGAGCTCGTCGAGGCTGATGTCCTTCTTGTCGTAGTAGCCGATCGACTTGCCGCGCTTGAGCAGCAGGAACCGGTCCCCGACCGGGAAGGCGTGGTGCGGGTTGTGGGTGATGAAGATGACCCCGAGGCCGCGGTCCCGGGCCTGCAGGATGTACCGGAGCACCACGCCGGACTGCTTGACGCCCAGTGCCGCCGTCGGCTCATCCAGGATCAGCACCTTGGCGCCGAAGTACACGGCCCGGGCGATCGCCACACACTGGCGCTCGCCGCCGGAGAGCTGGCCGATGGGCTGCTCCACATCGCGCAGGTCGATGCCCATCTCGGCGAGTTCCTTGAGCGTGATGGCTTTCATCTTCTCGACGTCCAGGCTCTTGAACGGGCCAAAGCCGCTGGTCAGCTCCGAGCCGAGGAAGAAGTTCCGCCAAATCGGCATCAGCGGCACTACGGCGAGGTCCTGGTAAACCGTGGCGATGCCGGCGTCGAGCGCGTCACGGGGGGACGTGAACTTCCGTTCCTCGCCCATGATGTTCAGGACCCCGGCGTCGTGCTGGTGCAGGCCGGCGATGATCTTGATCAGGGTGGACTTACCGGCACCGTTGTCGCCCAGCACGCAGGTGACGCGGCCGTTGTCCACGGCCATGGTGACATCGCTCAGCGCAATGATGTTGCCGTAATGCTTGCCTACTCCCTCGAGGGAGAGCAGGTGGACGGGGGTGTGGGTGAGGGGATCTTTTTCGTTCTGCAGCAGCGTTTGCTGGTCGATTTCCTTGGCATTCATTTTCTCCGGCCCCTTACTTAAGTTCCGCGCGGCGTTTGACGATGAGGTTGACGATGGTGGCCAGCAGCAGCATCAGGCCCAGGAAGAACTTGAACCAGTCCGGGTTCCACTGCGCGTAGACGATGCCCTTGTTGGCCATGCCGAAGATGAACGCGCCGATCGCGCCGCCGATCGCGGAACCGTAGCCACCGGTCAGGAGGCAGCCGCCGATGACCGCGGCGATGATGTAGAGGAACTCGTTGCCCACACCCTCACCGGACTGCACGGTGTCGAAGGCGAACAGGTTGTGCATGCCCAGGATCCAGCCGCAGAAACCAACCCCCATGAACAGACCGATCTTGGTTGCCTTGACAGGGACACCCACGGCGCGGGCTGCGTTCTCGTCCCCGCCGACGGCGAAGATCCAGTTGCCCACCCGGGTCCGCATGAGCACCCAGGTGGCCACGGCGACGAGGGCGATCCAGATGAAGACGGTTATTTTGACATCGATGCCCCCGATGGTGACGGAGGAGGCAAACACTGCGCGGGCGGAGTCGAAGCCGTCCATTTCGGAAATCGAGGGAGAGGACACGCCGCCGCCGATCATCCGGGTCAGGCCCAGGTTCAGGCCGGTCAGCATCAGGAAGGTGGCAAGGGTGACGATGAAGCTGGGCAGCTTGGTCTTCATCAGAATCCAGCCATTGATGTAACCGATAGCCAGGGATACGAGCAAGGCCAGGGCAACACCCACCCAGACGTTGGTGCTGAAGTACCAGCTGAACATGGACGCCGTCAGCGCCGAACTGATCACGGCGACACCGGTGGAGAGGTCGAACTCACCGCCGATCATGAGCAGCGAGACCCCGACGGCCATGATTCCAATGGTGGAACTGCCGTACAGCACGGTCGCGAAGGACGCCGGCTGAAGAAACGTCTGGGACACCACCGAGAAGAAGATGAAAAGCACGATTGCGCCCACCAGGGCGCCGACCTCGGGGCGGCCGAGTAGTTTCTGGAGCGGATTACGTTTACCGATACGTTCGTCGGTCACAGGGAGGGGGGACTTGGATAGGGTCTGGGTCATGGGGTTTCTCCTGCTAGGGCGGGTTCCGGAGCCACTGAGGCCCCGGAACCCGGCTCAGAGCATCCTTAGCGGATGCCTTCCTTGGCGAATTTGAGGACGTCAGGAGCTGCTGCCTGATCAATGATCGACGGACCGGTCAGCACCGGAAGTCCGCCACCCACGTGGTAGCCGCCACGCTTGACCTGCCACAGCGCATCGATGGCGCCGTATCCCTGAAGCCACGGCTGCTGGTCAACCGTGAAGGCTACCTTGCCGTCGATGATGGCCTGGGCAAGGTCACCATTCATGTCGAAGGAGGCAACCTTTACTTTGCTCTGCAGCCCCAGGGCTTCCACTGCTTTGTTGATGGTCAACGTGAATGGCGCGCCGAGGCCGATGATGGCGTCTGCATCCGGGGTGGCCTGGAGCTTTGCGGTCACGGTGGAGGAAACCTGGGTCATATCGGTTCCCTGGACAAACAGGTTCTCGGTACCTGGGATCTTCGACTTGACGCCGGCGCAGCGGGAATCCAGTGCGACGTTGCCCTGTTCCATAATCACGCAGATCGGGTGCTTGGCTCCGAGCGAAGAGAGCTTCGTTCCGACGGCGGCGCCAGCCAGGTTTTCATCAGAACCGAAGTGAGTGAACGCACCTACTTGTCTCCAGACATCCGCACCGGAGTTAAGGCTGACGACAGGGATACCGGCGTCAGTGGCTTTCTTCAGGACGTCCTTGAGCGCGTCCGGCTTGGCCAGAGTGACTGCGATGCCTCCCACCTTCTGGTCAATCGCCTGCTGGATAAGCTGAGCCTGGCGGCCGCCTTCGGGATCTGAAGTGTAGAGCAGTTCCACGTTGTCCTTCGCTGCCGCTTCTTCGGCACCTTTGCGGAGAATGTCCCAGAACGTGTCGCCGGGAGCGGCGTGGGTGATCAATGCGATTTTGATACGCTCCGTCGTGGCCACCTGCCCGCCGCCGGCCGCGTTGCCGGAGTCTGCGGACTTGCCGCCGGTACTTGAACAGGCACTTAGCGCCAGCATCGGCACAACCGCCGCTATCAGGGCCGCCTTACGCCAAGAAAGTTTTACCACGATGAATCTCCTTTGATTTCAGCTCCGGGCTGCTACATTGCAGCCACCGGAATGCGCCTATATCGATGATGGTGACTTGCTCCACGTATGTCAATAGTTTGTCCTGACATTAGGATGTTTTAACGTGAACCAGCCGCCCGATCGAGCGTAATTCGAGGCGCTGACGGCCTTTCCACCGACCGCCCCAGCACTCATTGCAGAAGTTTGCGGTGTAAGACATGGGGTGTCCCGTCGGGCGCCGGGCACGCAAAAGCCCCTTCAAGCGGTTCAAAGGGGCTTTTGCGGAAGCAGGGCGTGACAGGTCAGGGGGCGGGGCTGCCAGCCAGGGCTTGGGTGCCGGCAACGTGCTTGAAGTAGTGCTCCACGTCTTCCAAACTCTTGTCCTTGGTTTCCGGGACGTACTTGGCAGCAAACGCGATGGCGCCAACGCCTAGCACCGCGAAAACGAAGAATGTGCTGGAGAGGCCGATAGCGGCGAGTAGCTGCGGGAAGCCGAAGCCCACGAGGAAGTTCACGATCCACAATATGAATGCCGACGCTCCCATCCCGAGACCACGGATCTTCAGCGGGAAAATTTCGGACAGCATGAGCCAGGTGACTGGCGAGATGGCACCCTGTTGGAAGGCCAGGAAGGTGACGGTCAAGGCCAGGATCACGAAGCCCCGGCCTATTCCTTCGGGCAGGACCAGCGAGAAGAATCCGATCAGCAGCAGGGCGGCCGTCGTACCGATCTGGCCTGTGATAAGCATCTTTCGACGACCCACCTTGCCAAGCAGCCAGATCCCCACGAAAGTTGCCAGCACGGAAATGACGCCGTTGGCGATGTTGGCGGTCAACGCAGCTTCCCGGCCAAAACCGGACTCGGCCAAAATCTGCGTTCCGTAGTACATGATCGAGTTGACGCCCGTGATCTGCTGGATGACAGCCAACCCGATGCCGACGACGAAAATCCGGCGGAGCCAGGGAATTCCGAGGTCCTTCCAGGAACCCATCTTGGACTTGTAGTCCTCAACAGCCATCGCTTTGACTTCTTCGAACTCGGCACGGGCCTCCGAGTGGGAACGAATCCGCTGCAGCACGCTGAGGGTTTCGCCGAAACTCCCCATGGAGGCCAGCCAGCGGGGGCTCTCCGGCATGAAGTTCATTCCGACCCATAGCGCGATTGCGGGCAAGGTGGCGATGACGAGCATCCACCGCCAAATGCCTCCGGCCTCACCAAAGGTGTTGCCGAGATAGGCGTTGAAGATGAAGGCCAGCAACTGCCCGGTGACGATCATCAACTCGTTCTGCGTGACGATGCGCCCGCGCCGTGCGCTGGGTGAAACTTCAGCAAGGTACACAGGGACAGTCACGGATGCGCCGCCCACGGCCAGACCCAACACGAAGCGTGCGGCAATCATGACCCCGGTGCTTGGCGCGAAGGTGCATGCAAGCGTCCCGATCAGGAAGATGATGGCCAGGACCATGATCATCTTCCGGCGCCCGTTGCGGTCTGCGAGGCGGCCGCCGAACAAGGCGCCAAAGGCGGCACCAAACAGGAGCGAGGACGTGACCAGGCCTTCGGTCAGCGGCGTCAGCCCCAGATCTTCCTGCATGTAGGGCAGTGCGCCGTTGATAACACCGGTGTCGTAGCCGAACAGCAGCCCGCCGAATGTCGAAATGATGGTGACGGTCCGCAGTGCGCGTTTATGGTTGACGGGCGGTTTCCGGGCCAGGGCCGGAGAGGCACCCGGCGCCGTCATACGCTCACCTTCTGGATATGCTGCTTCATGGTATCCAGCTGATAGCGGGACACGTCCTCGGCGTTGTCGTCTTCGGCGAAGACGCTGGACACCATCACGGTGTTGTCCTTGTCCAGGAAGCCGATTTCCTTGAGCCCGCCGAAGAACTCGTCCCAGTTGACGTCGCCGTCGCCGATCTTCAGGTGCTGGTGCACACGCACGGCGTTTCCGGGCGGGTTGGTGATGTAGCGCAGGCCGTGGGAGGCGTGGTGGTCCATGGTGTCCGAGACGTGGACCAGGCGCAGCCTGTCTCCGGCGGCCCGCATGATCTCCAGGGGCTTGTTGCCCATGTGGAACGAGTGCGAGGCCACATAGACCATGCCGATGTTGGGCGAGTTGATGCCTCTGATGACGCGGATGGCGGCCAGTCCGTCTTCGACGAAGTCGTCCGGATGCGGGTCGATCAGGATGTCCAGGCCTTCACGCTCGATGATCGGCAGCAGCTCTTCCATGGAGCGGTAGAAGGCGCGCTCGGACTCTTCGGCTTTTTCGGGGCGGCCGCTGAATTCGGTGTTCATGGTGCTGACGCCCAGGTCCACCGCAATTTGAATGGCACGCTTCCAGTAGCGGACCGCGGCTTCGCGGGCGTCCTCGTCCGGGCCGGACCAGCGCAGGACCGGCAGGACGGACGCGATTTCGACGCCGGCGTCCGTGCAGGCCTTGTTCATCTGGGCCACGAGCTCGTCGTCGGCTTTGGGGTGGTTGTAGAACGGAATCATGTCCGCATGCGGGGTCAGCTGCAGGTACTTGTAACCGAGATCGGCGGCCACGCGCGGAAATTCCAGCAGGCTGTGGCTGTGGTGGAACGGGGTGGGGTCCAGGGCGATTTTCATGGTCACTCCTTTGTGGTCTGGAAACTTCGACGGTGCGTGCAAAAGGCGGCCCGCCGGCCTGCTGCCGACAGGCCGCCTTGTGGTTTGCAGGGGCTGTTAGTTGTAGAGGTCCGGCTTGGTGTTGAGCTGGACCTTGACCTTGTCGCCCGACTTCTGGGCCTCGACGCCGGCTTCGCAGCAAGCGGCGGTGGCGTACCCGTCCCAGGCGGTGGGGCCGCCGATTTCGCCGCGGACCGCAGCGTCAACCCAGGACTGGATTTCGACGTCGTACGCCGCGCCGAAACGCTCTTCGAAGCCGGGCGTGACCTTGCCGCCCCAGCGGCCGGCGCTTCGGGTGTAGGGGCCCTTGTCGCCGCCGATGTTCACGATGCCGTCTTCAAAGGAGGCCTGGGTGGCCACTTCATAGCCGAACTTGGCGTTGACGTAGATCTCGACGTCGGCCAGGACACCGGATTCGGTTTCGAGCAGGACATGCTGCGGATCGTGCTGGCCGTTCGGGGCGTTCTTCGTGGCTTTGCCCAGACGGACCTGCACCGAGGTGATTTCCTCGCCGGTGAAGAAGCGGATGGCATCGAACTCGTGCACCACCGAGTCGTTGATCAGCATCTCATTGGTGAAGCCCGCGGGCGTGGTGGGGTTGCGGTGCTGGTGGTGGAGCATCAGCAGCTCGCCCAGTTCGCCGTCGCGGATGACGGAGCCCAGGGCAGCGTATTCGGCGTCGAAGCGGCGCATGAAGCCCACCTGGATGCGCTTGTGTCCCAGGGCCGTTTCGGCCTGGACAACTTTCCACGCACTTTCGGCGTCCGGGGTGAGCGGCTTTTCGCAGAGGATCGGGAAGCCCTTCTCGAGCGCCTTGTACAGGATTTCCTCGTGGAGGAAGCCCGGCGTGGCGATCAGCACGGCGTTGACGTCGCCGTTGTTCAGGGCCTCGTCGGCACTGGCCAGGGCCACTGCACCCGGAATGCCTTCGATGGCAGCCTGCGCACGGGCAAGGTCCACGTCCACGACGGCGGCAACTTCAGCGCCGTGGATGCGCTTGCTGAGGCGCTGGATGTGGTCCGCGCCCATGCGGCCGGCGCCGATGACGGCGACGCGAAGGGATTCAGTCATTGTTCTTTCCTTACGTTTCGGGTGCCTGGGCGGCTGTTAGTTGACTGCCGTGCGGGAGCCGCACGACAGCAGGTAGTTTCGGGTGCGCTTGGCGATCGGCATGGGGACCTCGAAGGCCACCGGGTACATGTCCTGCTCCACGATGCCGAAAATGGGGCGGTTCAGTGCCTCCACTGCTTCAATCACAGCGCGGAGGTCGGGCAGCCCGTTCGGCGGCTCGGTCATGACGCCGGCAAGGTTGGCCGCGGCCCAGGTCATGTTTTCCTCGTTGACCTTCTTGAGGATGTCCGGGTTGATCTGCTTCAGGTGCAGGTAGCCGATGCGGTCCGGGTAGTTCTTGATGAGCTCCAGGCTGGAGGCTCCGCAGTACTCGGCGTGGCCGGTGTCCAGGCACAGGTTCAGGTACTTCGGGTCCGTGGCGGCCAGCAGGGTTTCGATGTCTTCCTGCGCTCCGACGTGGGAGTCGGCGTGCGAGTGGAACTGCTGCTGCAGGCCGAAGTCTTCCAGCAGGGTCTTGCCCAGGCGGTTGTGGCCGGCGAACAGGTCGGCCCAGGCCTTCTCGGTGAGCTGGCCGCTTTCCACAGCTTCGCCGGTGACATCGTCACGCCACATCGCGGGAATGACCACAATGTGCTCGCCACCCATGGCTGCCGTGAGCTCGGCGACCTTGCGGGCCGGCTCCCAGGCCGTCTCCCACTGGTCGAGCCCGCGGTGGAACGCCGTGAAGACCGTTCCTGCGGTGACCTTCAAGTCGCGGGCCTTGAGTTCCTCGGCCAGCCGCGTGGGATCGTTCGGCAGGTACCCGTAAGGACCCAGTTCGATCCACTTGTAGCCGGATTCGGCCACTTCGTCGAGGAAGCGTTCCCACGGGGTCTGCTTCGGGTCGTCCGGGAACCAGACACCCCAGGAGTCCGGCGCGGTACCGATGATCAGCTTGTTCTCAGTCATTGACGCTTCCTTAGTTGGAGGGGAAGTTGTACGAGGCGCCGGAGGCGTGGGTGGGCTCGGGCCAGCGGGACGTGACCACTTTGCCACGGGTGTAGAAGGAGACGCCTTCCGGGCCGTAGATGTGCTTGTCTCCGAACAGCGAGGCCTTCCAGCCGCCGAAGGAGTGGTAGGCCACCGGCACGGGCAGCGGAACGTTGATGCCGATCATGCCCACGGTTACCGAGCGCTGGAACTTGCGGGCGTTGGCACCGGAGGAGGTGAAGATCGCGGTGCCGTTGCCGTACGGGTTGGCGTTGATCAGGGCGATGCCTGCGTCCAGGTCCTCAACGCGGACCACCACGAGGACCGGTCCGAAGATTTCCTCGGTGTAGGCGGTCATTTCGGTCTTGACGTGGTCGATGACCGTGGGGCCTACCCAGAAGCCTTCCTCGTGGCCGGGGACCACCAGGTCGCGGCCGTCCACCACCATGGCAGCCCCTGCGGCTTCTGCCTCGGTGACGATCTTCACGATGCGTTCCTTGGAGGCGGGCGTGATCACGGGGCCCATTTCGGCGTCGGGCGCGGTGCCGTTGTTTACCTTGACGGCCAGGGCGCGCTCTTCGACCTTCTTGACGATCAGGTCCGCGGCGTCACCGACGGCGACGGCAACGGAGATGGCCATGCAGCGTTCCCCGGCGGAACCGAAGGCGGCGGCGGCGAGGTGGTCCGCGGCGTTGTCCAGGTCGGCGTCAGGCATGATGATCGCGTGGTTCTTCGCCCCGCCCAGGGCCTGGACGCGCTTGCCGTGCTTGGTGGCGGTCTCGTGGACGTACTGGGCGATCGGGGTGGAGCCAACGAAGGAGATACCGTCCACGTCCGGGTGGGTCAGGAGCCCCTCCACGGTTTCCTTGTCGCCGTGCAGGACCTGGAACACGCCGTCGGGCAGGCCGGCCTGCTTCCACAGCTTGGCCAGCAGCATCGAGGCGGACGGGTCACGCTCGGAAGGCTTGAGGATGAAGGCATTGCCGGCGGCGATCGCCATCGGGGCCATCCACAAAGGCACCATGACCGGGAAGTTGAACGGCGTGATCCCGGCGACCACGCCGAGCGGCTCGCGGAAGGAGAAAACATCGATCCCGGTGGAGACCTGGTCCGAGTAGTCGCCCTTGAGGAGGGTGGGGATGCCGCAGGCGAACTCGATGACCTCCAGGCCGCGGCCGATCTCGCCCTTGGCATCGGAGAGGACCTTGCCGTGCTCGGCGGTGATCAGTTCGGCGAGCTCGTCCACGTGGGCCGCAACAAGTTCACGGAACTTGAACAGCACATTGGTGCGCTTGGCCAGGGAAATGTCACCCCAGGTGTCGGCGGCGGCGCGGGCAGCAGCGACAGTGGCGTCCAGGTCCGCACGGTTGGCCAGCCGCAGCTCCGCGGAAACGGCGCCGGTGGCGGGGTTGTAGACAGGCTGCGTGCGGGTGCCTTCGCCGGCGGTTTCGGCGCCGTTGATGAAGTGGTTGATGGTGGTGGTGACGGTCGTCGTTGACATGGTGTTGGACTTCCTTGGTCTGTGGGGCTGTGTGTCTGGGAAATCAGCCGAGCAGTTTGCGCTGGCGGTTCTTGTGGTCGGTGTAGGTCTTGAAGGCCTGTTGCGTGGAGTCGAGGTCTGAGACCTGGGAGACGGGAACGTCCCACCATGATTCGGAGCTCGGAGCGTCCAGCAGGGGGTCGGATTCAACGTGGATCAGGATGGGCCCGCCGCGTTCAGGCGCAGCTTTGGCGTCCCGGATGGCCTGCTCGAGTTCGGCGATGACCTTCTCCCCCGGTTCGATCCGGATCACCTTCACGCCGAGGCTTTCGGCGTTCAGGGCCAGGTCCACGGGGAGGGTTTCGCCTTCGTCGAAGCTATGCTGCTCCTTGTTCAGGGCCCGGTACTGGGTGCCGAAACGCTGCGAACCGAGGGATTCGGACAGCGAGCCGATGGAGGCATAGCCGTGGTTCTGGATCAGGACCACGATCAGCTTGATGCGTTCGGCGACGGCGGTGACCAGTTCGGTGTGCATCATCAGGTAGGAGCCGTCCCCCACCATGACCACCACGTCCCGGTCCGTGCCACCGCGGGCGGCTTCAGCGAGGGCGGCGCGCTTAACGCCGAGGCCGCCCGGGATTTCGTAGCCCATGCAGGAGTACGCGTACTCCACGTGGTAACCGAACGGGTCCCGGACACGCCACATCTTGTGCAGGTCACCGGGCAGGGAACCTGCCGCGCAGATGACGACGTCGGCCGCGTCCATGGCCCGGTGTGTGGCGCCGATGATCTCGTTCTGGGCCGGCAGTGGCGTGAAGCGGGTGTCGAAGGCTTCGTCCACCGTGGCGTCCCAGCGCTTCTTCTCTGCGGCGATCCTCGCTTCGAGGTCTGCTCCGACGCGGTAGCCACCGAGGGCCTGGTTCAGCTTGACCAGGGCCTTGCGGGCATCCGCAACGATAGGCAACGACGTGCCGTGCTTGTACGCATCGATGGCGGCGACGTTGATGTTGATGAACTTCACGTCGGGGTTCTGGAACGCGGTCCGCGAGGCAGTGGTGAAGTCCTCGTAGCGGGTACCGATACCGATGATCAGGTCCGCTTCGGCAGCGATGGCGTTCGCCGCCGTCGTGCCTGTGGAGCCGATCGCCCCGAGCGAGAACTGGTGGTCCCAGGGCAGGACGCCGACGCCGGCCTGGGTGTTGCCCACCGGGATGCCCGTCAGCTCGGCAAATGCAGCCAGCTCCTCATTGGCGTAGGCGTAGAGGACGCCGCCGCCCGCGATGATCAGCGGGCGCTTCGCGGCACGGATGGCCTCGGCGGCGCGGCGGATGTCCTCGTCGTCGGCCTCAGGGCGGCGGATCCGCCATTCCCGTTCGGCCAGGAACTCCTCAGGCACGTCGAAGGCCTCGGCCTGGACGTCCTGCGGCAGCGAGATGGTGACGGCACCGGTTTCGGCCGGATCCGTCAGGACGCGCAGGCCGTGGTGGAAGGCCGAGAACAGCTGCTCCGGGCGGGAGACCCGGTCGAAAAACTTGGACAGCGGCCGGAACGCGTCATTGACCGTGATGTCGTAGGCATAGGGCTGCTCGAGCTGCTGCAGGACCGGGTCCGCGGCGCGGGTGGCAAAGGTGTCACTCGGCAGCAGCAGCACCGGGAGGCGGTTGGTGGTGGCCAGCGCGGCACCCGTGAGCAGGTTCGAAGATCCCGGTCCGATCGAGGTGCTGATGGCAAAGGTCTGGCGCCGGCGGGTATGCCGTGCGTAGCCGACGGCCTGGTGCGCCTGGGCCTGCTCGTTGCGGCCCTGGTAGTACGGCATGATCGCCGGATCGAGGTGCTGGTACTGCTTCAGGGCCTGGCCGACGCCGGCAACGTTGCCGTGGCCGAAGATGCCGAACGTCCCAGGAATCAGCCTCTCCCGGTAGTCCTCGGTGCCAATACGGTCCACCGTGTACTGCTTGGACAGGTACTCGACGACGGCCTGGGCGACCGTCATTCTGCGTGTTGCTGTTCCCATGTGAAGTTACTCCGATACTTTCGCTGATGACTGCAGCGCGGGCGTCTTGAGCAGCGAGGCGGCCGTGGCGACGGCCCCGGCCACATCGCCGTCGGCCGGGTACAGCAGCGTCCGGCCCACGGTGAGGCCTTGGACGCCGGATAGGGCAAGGGCGGCCTGCCAGCTGGCGAAGACCTCATCCTGGGTGCCTTCCGGATCCCCGCCGAGGAGCACGGTGGGCAACGTGGTGGCCGCCATGACGCGCTCCATCTCCGCCACCACGGGCAACTTCATCCAGGTGTAGGCACTCGTGGAGCCCAGGCCCTGGGCGATCGCGATGGACTTGATGACGGCGTCCGGGCTGAGGTCGTTGCGGACCTTGCCGTTCTGCCAGACGGAGAGGAAGGGTTCAACCATGGCGATCAGCTTGCGTGCGGCGAGGGAGTCGATGGCCCGCGCCGTGGCTTCCAGTGCGGAGGCCGTGTCCGGGTCGCCGAGGCAGATGCGGGTCAGCATCTTGCCGCCGTCGGCGCCCAGTGCTTCCAGTGCCGCGGCCGTGTGGCCGGTGAAGCGGTCGTCGATTTCATTGACGAGCCCGGCCAGGCCACCGCGGTTCATCGAGCCGAAGACAAGCTTGCCTTCCAGGGCCCCCAGCAGGAGCAGGTCATCCATGATGTCCGGGGACGCCAGAACACCATCGACGGCGGGATTTGCCAGTGCAATCTGCAGGCGGTCCAACAAATCAAGACGGTCCGCCATCGCCACCGGAGCGTTTCCCACGGAAAGGGCGCCTCGGGCCGGGTGGTCGGCGGCAACGATGAAGTTCTGCACACCATACTTCAGCCCCGGATGGCGGCGACGGGTGGCTGCCGCGCGGGCAACGGCGGCGGGGTCTTCGAGCCGGAGGGCGCTCAGGTGCTGGTAGCGGCGGGGATCGTCGTTGGCGCTCAAGACGCTGCTCCTTCGGAAATTGTGGTGTGGGACGGGCGCGAGGCGGCGGCACCGGCCAGGGCCGGTGCCAGGCGGCCGCGTTCGGCCAGGAGCGAGGTGACTTCCTCCGGCGTCGGCATGGCGTCGGCGCAGGAAAGGCGGGATGCCACAATGGCGCCGGCGGCGTTCGCGTAATCCAGGACCTGGGCCAGCGGCCAGCCGGACAGGAGTCCGTGGCAGAAGGCACCACCAAACGAGTCGCCGGCACCGAGGCCGTTGAGGGTTTCCACCGGGACCGGCGCGGAGACAACGCGTTCGGTGCGGGTCTTGGCCATCACGCCTTCCGGCCCAAGCTTGACGACAGCGATCTCGACGCCGGCGGCCAGCAGCCGGTCGGCCTGCTCGTCAGGGGTTCCTTCGCCCACGGCGACGGCACATTCCTTGTCGTTGCCGATGGCAACCGTGACGTGCGGCAGGATCTTGGCAACCTCGGCCCGGGCGTCCTCTTCGGAAGCCCAGAACATGGGCCGGTAGTCCAGGTCCAGGATGGTGTACTGGCCTTCCGTGAGACCGGTCCGCGGACGCGCTGCATGGGCGGCCAGGTGGGCCTCGAGGCTGGGCTCCTGGCACAGGCCAGTCACTGTCGACCAGAAGATCCCGGCCTCACGGATGGCGTCCAGGTCCAGCTCCTCGGCCTTGATCTGCAGGTCAGGGGCCGTGGGGAAACGCCCGTAGAAGTAGAGCGGAAAATCATCCGGCGGCATAATGGCGCAGAACGTCACCGCGGTGGGCCATTCCTTCACTGGCGTAACGAATGTATCGTCCACGTTGAACTTGCGCAGTTCACGGTGGAGGTATTTCCCGAAGGCGTCGTCGCCGGTGCGCGTGATCACGCCTGCCTTGCGGCCATGCCGCGCCGCGGCCACGGCCACATTGGACGGGGAACCACCGAGGTATTTTCCAAAGGACGTGACGTCCTCCAGACCCACCCCGATGTCGTTCGGGTAGATATCGACACTGATGCGCCCGATCGTGAGCAGTTCGTGGGTCACGGTAATCGCGGACCTTTCTCGTTTGAGTTCCGTACCCTGTACAGCAAGAGCTAGAACTCCGGTTCCTGGCCGGGCCCCCGTGAGCGGGGCCACAACCACTACCTTGCCCTAGAATCATTGTCCTGTCAAAGGTTTGTACTGACATATTTACAACCTGCATCGGGCGCCGGATTGACGCCCTCGGGATTACTTCCGGGGGACCGCCAGTTCGCCCGTGACGTACTGCGCCCGCCCGAAGCCGAACGACCAGTCACTGGCGGCATTCTCCACATATCCGATGAACACGTCCTCACCGGCAATATCAAGCTCCGCCAGCCGGGCAGCAATCGCAGCAAAGAGAGATTGCTTGGCCGCTTGGCTACGGCCACCCTGGGTGAAGATCTGGATCATCACCACATCGGCGGTGCGCTCGAAGCCGAGCCCCGCATCCTGGGCGACAATCTGGCCCTGCGGATGCTCCGTGAGGACGTGGAAGTAGTCGCGCTCCGGGATGGCATACTCCGCGAGGATGGCATCGTGGACTCCGCGGCTGAGGCGCTGCAACTGCTCGGAGTCGCGCCCTTGATTTACATCGATTCGAACCAGTGGCATTTTCATCTCCCTTAGGGTTTGTCCTGACATACTAACAAACTAGTGGGATTAGTAGCAAGGAACTCCCCCCGAAGCCCCTTCCGCACAGCCGGAGTCGGCGGTATGGTTAAACAACCAGATGATTGATCAATGAATCGGTTGATTACAGATTAAGAAAGGTCTGCACCACGATGAACCCCGACGACGGCACCCTGGACTCGGCCTTTATGGCCCTGGCCGACCCCGTGCGGCGGCGGATCATCGCCCGGCTCAGCCGCGGGCAGGCAACAGTCAACGAATTAGCGGAACCCTTCGCGATCACCAAGCAGGCGGTCTCGAAGCACATCCAGGTCCTCGAGCAGGCAGGGCTCGTCACCCGCAGCAGGGAAGCCCAGCGCCGGCCCGTCCACCTGAATCCCGCACGGCTGGAGGCACTCACAGCGTGGATCGACCAGTACCGGCTGGTCCGCGAAGAGCAGTTCCGCAGCCTCGATGCCGTGCTCAGATCCAGAGCCGCCAACGGCGGCACCCACCCTAAGGAATCATCATGAGCAATCCACTGAACCTCACCGTTCCTGAAGGACTCCCCTTCATCGACTACGAGCGTGAGTTCGATTTCCCGGTGGCGGACGTGTTCCGCGCGCATAAGGACCCTGACCTGATCGTCCAGTGGCTCGGCCCGCGGGGACTGAAGATGGACATCGACCACTACGATTTCCGCACCGGCGGCACCTACAGCTACCTGCACACGGGGCCGGACGGCGTCGCCTATGAGTTCAGCGGGGTCTTCCACACCGTCCGGGAAAACGAATTCGCCATCCAGACCTTCGAGTTCGGCGGCTACCCGGATGTTGTCAGCCTTGAATTCATGACGTTTGAGGACCTCGGCAACGGACGCACCCGCCTGCGGGGCCACTCCGTCTACCCAACCCAGGAGGCCCGCGACGGCATGGCGCAGTCAGGCATGGAAGGCGGCATGACCGAGGGCTACGAGCGGCTCGACGAACTGCTCAGCGGCGCCAAGGTCTAGCCCAGCGCTTAAACGCGGACGACGGCGGCCGGCTACCTTCCTGGAGAAGGTAACCGGCCGCCGTCGTACTGCTAGGCAAGTCCCGGTGGCCGAGCCTGTCGAGACCCGCTGACGCTCCAGTGGTCGAACCTGTCGAGAGCCGAAAAGGGCCTAGCCGTTGAACTCCGCAGGGTGCGGACCGGTGCGTCCGTCCCGCTCCAGGCCGTCGATGACCGACAACTCGTCCGCGGTCAGGTCGAAGCCGAACACGTCCAGGTTCTCCCGGATCCGCTGCGGGGTGACGGACTTGGGGATGATGATCCGGCCCTGCTGCAGGTGCCAGCGCAGAATGACCTGAGCGGGACTCACACCGTGCCGTGCCGCGATGTCCACAACGGCCCTATCCGCCAGCACGGCGCCCTGGGCGAGCGGGCTCCAGGCCTCAGTGGCGATCCCGTGTGCGGCGTTGAAGCCGGCAATGTCCCGCTGCTGGAGTGCCGGGTGGAGTTCAACCTGGTTGATGGCCGGGACCGTACCGCCCAGGTCAAGGATGTTCTGCAGGTGTTCGGGGAGGAAGTTGGAGACGCCGATGGCCCTGGCCTTGCCGCTGGCCAGCAGGTGCTCCAGCGCCCGCCAGGACTCGAGGTACAGGCCGGTTGCCGGCGCCGGCCAGTGGATCAGGTAGAGGTCCAGGTAGTCCAGCCCCAGCTTGTCCAGGCTGGCGTCGAACGCGGCCAGCGTGGCGTCGTAGCCGAGGTCGGCCACCCACAGTTTGGACGTAATGAACAGTTCTTCCCGGCCGATGCCCGACTCGGCGATGGCGCGTCCGGTACCTGGCTCATTGCCGTAGATGGCGGCGGTGTCGATGCTCCGGTAACCGGCTGCAAAGGCGTGGCTGACCGCGGCGGTGGTGTCGTCGTCGGACACCTGGAAGACGCCGAACCCTAACTGCGGCATCCGCACGCCGTTGTTGAGGGTGATCTCGGGGATGGACGTGGTGATGGGGATGGAAGTCATGGGTTCTCCTGTTGCAGGTTGAGGATTGTGGTTTGGAGGTTTAGTGCAGGACGGTGACGGGCTCGGCAGCCACGCGTTCGCCGGAGGCGTCGGCGTTAGCTTCGGCGTTGGCGTCGGCGTTGGCGTTGGCAGTGGCGCTGGCGCTGGCGCTGGCGTCAGAGGATGCGTGCCGGACGGCCCGCTTGGCTCCGGCGGCGGCGATAATCATCACCACGAGCCCCAGCAGGGTGATGCAGGCCCCCGCCCAGATGGGCGAGGTGTAGCCGAGTCCGGCCGTGATGGTCACTCCACCGAGCCAGGCGCCGAGGGCGTTGCCCACGTTGAAGGCGCCGATGTTTGCGCCGGAAGCGAGGGTGGGGGCGCTGGAGGCGTACTTCATCACACGCATCTGCAGTCCCGGCACGGTGGCGAAGCCGAAGCCGCCCATCAGGACGATGGAGGCAATAGTGAGCACCTGGTTGCCGGCGGTCAGGGCAAAGCCGACGAGTACAACCACCAGAACGGATAGCACCACAACGAGCGTTCGGTCCACGTTGCGGTCCGCTGCCTTGCCGCCGATGGTGTTGCCGACAAAGAGGCCCACACCGAAGACGATCAGCAGCCACGGCACGGTGGAGGCGGCGAAGCCGGTGACCTCGGTGAGGGTGAAGGCGATGTACGTGAAGGCGCCGAACATGCCGCCGTAGCCGAGGATTGTGACAAGGATGGAGAGCCACACCTGGCCGGACCGGAAGGCGCGGAGTTCACTGCGCAGGGTTCCGGGCGTGGTGTCCCCATGGCCGGTCTTCGGAACCAGAGCGAGGATGCCCGCCAGTGCGATGACCCCGATGACGGTGATGGCCCAGAACGTGGAGCGCCAGCCTGCGGCCTGTCCCAGCATGGTGCCGAACGGTACGCCCAGGACGTTGGCGGCGGTGAGCCCGGTGAACATGATGGCGATGGCGCCGGCCTTTTTGGTGGGGGCAACCATGTCAGCGGCCACCACGGCTCCGATCCCGAAGAAGGCGCCGTGCGCCAGGGCGGCGATGATCCGTCCAATCATCATCATGCCGTAATCGGGTGCGATGGCGGAGACCAGGTTGCCGGCAATGAAGAGCACCAGCAGGACGGCGAGAACGGGCTTGCGTTCGAAGCGGGTCACCGCCGCGGTCAGCACCAAGGCGCCGACCACCACGGCGAGGGCGTATCCGGAGATCAGCCAGCCTGCCGTGGCCTCGCTGACCTGGAAGTCGGCGGCAACCTCAGGCAGCAGGCCCATGATCACGAACTCGGTGAGTCCGATGCCGAACCCGCCGAGGGCGAGGGCTATCAGGCCAATGGGCATGTGGATGCTCCTTTGAAAACTGTACGGAATGAGATAGGACGCGTAAGCTAGTAGTTGCAGACGCGTTATTTATTGTTGCACAAGCAGATACACCGCGCAAGCAACTATTATCGATTGTGCTCCGCCTCACGCCGCCAGGCGGCTGGAGCACCCGCGAGAGGAAAAGACAGATGGGCATCAAGGACGACGCCGTGGAGGTTCGGGCACAGGGTTGGCGCACGCTCGCGGCGCTGCACGGCCTGATCGAGGGCGAGCTGGAACGCTCCCTGCAGGCCGAATCAAAGCTGTCAGTGGTGGAGTACACCGTGCTGGATGCGCTCAGCCGCCAGGACGGCTGGCACATGCGCATGCAGCAGCTCGCCCGTGCCACCGCGCTCAGCGCCAGCGCCACCACCCGGCTCGTCAACAGGCTTGAGGACCGCGCGCTGCTGACCCGGATCCTCTGCGCGGACGACCGCCGCGGCATCTACACCGAACTCACGCCCAGCGGCATCGCCCTGCTGGAGGAAACCAGGCCGGTCCATGACGCCACCCTGGAACGTGCCCTGGCGGAGGCCCAGGAGATTCCCGAGCTGGCCGCGCTGGTGGACGCGCTCCCCCTGCTCCACGCGAACGCCTAGTTCCCGCGCACCCAGAGGCGGCTACAAGTACGACGGCGGACGGTCACCTTGGTGGGGAAGGTGACCGTCCGCCGTCGTGCTTAACCAAAAAACGCGGGGTCACTCCCTGCCCGATCCAACCTCTGGAACGGGCAGGGAGTGACCCCGCGTTGTACTTTTTAGTGCTAGAGCGCTGCGTAGACTTCGCGCAGCAGCTTGGCGGTCTCGGACGGCGTCTTGCCGACCTTCACGCCTGCAGCCTCGAGGGCTTCCTTCTTGGCCTGGGCGGTTCCGGCGGAACCGGAGACGATGGCGCCGGCGTGGCCCATGGTCTTGCCTTCGGGAGCGGTGAAGCCGGCAACGTAGCCAACAACCGGCTTGGTGACGTGTGCCTTGATGTAGTCGGCTGCACGCTCTTCAGCATCGCCACCGATTTCGCCGATCATTACGATCGCCTTGGTCTCGGGGTCAGCCTCGAACGCGGCCAGGGCGTCGATGTGCGTGGTGCCGATGACGGGGTCGCCGCCGATGCCGATGGCGGTGGAGAAGCCCAGGTCGCGCAGTTCGTACATCATCTGGTAGGTCAGGGTTCCGGACTTGGAAACCAGGCCGATGGGGCCCTTGCCCGTGATGTTGTTCGGCGTGATGCCAACCAGCGCTTCGCCGGGGGTGATGATGCCGGGGCAGTTCGGTCCGATGATGCGGGTGACCTGCTTGCCGTCGGCGTCAACCGTGGACTGGGCCAGTGCCCAGAACTCGGCGGAGTCCTGGACGGGCACGCCTTCGGTGATGACGACGACCAGGCCGATGCCTGCTTCGATGGCTTCAACCACAGCGTTCTTGGTGAATGCCGGCGGGACGAAGACGATGGAGACGTCGGCGCCGGTTTCGGCAATGGCTTCCTTGACGGTGCCAAAAACGTTGATCTCGGTGTCGCCGTGCAGGACCGTGGTGCCGGCCTTACGGGCGTTGACGCCACCAACAATGTTGGTGCCGGCCTTCAGCATCAGGGCGGTGTGCTTGGTGCCTTCGCCGCCGGTGATGCCCTGGACGATGACCTTGGAGTCCTTGTTCAGATAGATAGACATGGTGCGTCCCTTTACTTAGCTGCGTTGGCGAGCTCGGCGGCCTTGTCGGCGCCCTCGTCCATGGTGGCGGCCAGGGTAACCAGCGGGTGGTTGGCCTCGGCCAGGATGCGGCGGCCTTCCTCAACGTTGTTGCCGTCGAGGCGGACTACCAGCGGCTTGTTCGCGGAGTGGCCCAGCTCGGCCAGCGCACCAACGATGCCCTTGGCGACGGCGTCACACGCGGTGATGCCACCGAAGACGTTCACGAACACGGACTTGACCTGCGGGTCACCCAGGATGACGTCGAGGCCGGCAGCCATGACCTCGGCGGAAGCTCCACCGCCGATGTCCAGGAAGTTGGCGGGCTTGACGTTGCCATGGTTTTCACCGGCGTAGGCAACAACGTCCAGTGTGGACATGACCAGGCCTGCACCGTTGCCAATGATGCCCACTTCACCGTCCAGCTTGACGTAGTTCAGGTCCTGGGCCTTGGCCTTGGCCTCGAGCGGATCTGCAGCGTCCTTGTCTTCAAGGAGGGCGTGCTTGGCGTGGCGGAAGTCGGCGTTCTCGTCGAGCGAGACCTTGCCGTCCAGTGCCACGATGTCGCCAGCGCCGGTCTTGACCAGCGGGTTGACCTCCACGAGGGTGGCGTCTTCCTTCTTGAAGACGTCCCAGAGCTTGAGGATTACGGCGGCGACTTTGCCGCGCAGTTCCTCATCGAAGCCTGCAGCTGCAACGATTTCGTCAGCCTTGGCCTGGTCGATGCCGACAGCGGGGTCGATGGCGATCTTGGCGAGCGCCTCAGGGCGTTCGACGGCGAGCTGTTCGATTTCCATGCCGCCTTCTACCGAGCACATGGCCAGGTAGTTGCGGTTGGCACGGTCCAGCAGCACGGAGAAGTAGTACTCCTCGGCAATGTCGGCACCCTGGGCAATCATCACCTTGTTAACGGTGTGGCCCTTGATGTCCATGCCCAGGATGTTGGTGGAGTGCTCAAATGCCTCATCGGCGGTTTTGGCAACCTTGACGCCGCCAGCCTTACCGCGGCCACCAGCCTTAACCTGGGCCTTAACGACAGTAACGCCGCCGATTTTCTCGGCAGCTGCCTTTGCTTCTTCTGGGGTGTACGCCACGATGCCGGCAAGCACGGGTACACCGTGCGCCTCGAACATATCGCGCGCCTGGTATTCAAACAGGTCCACGGTTTAGTGTCCTTCTACGTCGAAGTAGTTTCTGTACAGTCGGGCATCGTCGAAGACGATGACCGGGCTGCGGATTGCCTGCACCTGCGGCCAGTTCGGAAACGGGCCCCACTGCGCAATGCTCCATTCGGAACTCTAGTCCTCTCTGAGGACCGGCCCGTTCCACAGTACCTCTTATGTGAGTAACGACACTATTCTATGGAGCGTAGAAAAACGCCTAGATTACGGGGTTTTTGAGGCCTCTGCGGGTGCCGGGGAGGCCGTTGCCACAGGCTTGGAAATAAGTTCGTAGTGGTCCCGCGCCACAAAGAACCCGACGCCGGCCGAGACGTTTCCGCACGCCACGCCGCCGTTGTAGGCGGTGCAGCGCAGCCCGTTCCGTTCCAGGTTCTGGCCATCGGCCAGGACCGCCAGTTCCGTCAGCGGGCCGCTTTTATTTCCTTTGGGTCCGTAGGCAGCCTCCATTTGTGTGACGCCGGAACGGCACTCCCCGTACGTTGCCTTGTCCGGGCTGAGCAGCGCCGTGCCGCCCAGGTAGCCCAGGCCGGTGCCGGCGCAGTCGTCCTTAGCGTCGGCCGCGGCGGGTTTGGGGTAACCGGCAAGCTCACAGTGCGCCACGGGGACGGTGGCGAGCTTGTTGTTGGCCCCGTCGGTGAAGCTGTTCGGCTCATACGGGAGGTTAAGGTGCTCTCCACGCGCCGACGTCAGGGAGCACACAATGTTCCGGTCCTCCGTGATGAAGGACAGGACGTCCCCACTTGCCCTGAACGCGGCGGGGTCAGTCAGTGCTGCCTGTTCGAGTTGCTCCATCGCCGGCAGCGGGGGCGGCGCCACATAGCCCGGGTCCTCCGTGGTGATGCTGCAGCCAGTGCCCGCCAGCAGGAAGAGGGCGGCCAGGATCCCCAATACAGTCCGTCGCATGGCCTCCATTATGCCCCGGCAGCGGCCTCACCCCGGCGTACGCCTGCCTGCGGCCTCCACGACTGCGGCAGCGGCTTCAGCGGGATCCTGACCCTCGAACTGCTCCTGCATCTTCCGTGCCCGGCTTTTCCAGCCGGGATCCGCCAGGATCTTTGCCACTGCAGCGGCAATATCGGCGGGTTGGGGTGATTCCGTTCTGAGGTTAATGCCGACACCGGCGTATTCCACCCGGGCGTTAACATCACTTTTGCCCTCGTTGATGCCCGAGACCACCAGCGGAACACCCTTGGACAGGCTCAGCTGCACACCGCCAAATCCGCCGTTGGTGATAAAGACGTCCGTGAAGTCAAAGACCTCCGCGAAGTCCACGTAGTCGCGCACCACCACGTTGGGTTGCGCGTAGCGGGCTGTCAACGCCGCTGTGCCGTGCCCGCCGGTCGCGACGATGATCAACGCATCCATGTCCTTGACCGCTTCCAGCGCCGGAACGATGAGTTTGTCCTGGTCGAGGTTGTCCACGGTTCCCTGGGTTACAACGAGTGTTGTGGGATAGGACCGGGGAAACCCGCCGGACCCGCCGTCCCCGCCGGAACCTGAGGCGGAGGACTGGCCAGGCGCCCGGTATGGCAGGAGCGCACCAACATAGTGCACTTTGGGGTTGACCTGGCGCCGCGGGAAGTCGAGGGATTCCGGGCCGGTCTGGATGATGGCGTCCGAGGACCGGTAGGGCTCGTCCGTCAGGCGGCCTTCCCGCGGGACAGCCTGGCCGTAAGCGGCGTGCTGGCGGCGGTAGCTTTGGCTGGCAGGGCGCAGGATGACCTTGTCGGACATCAGGCCCGCCAGGCCCTGGACCGCCTTCTCCACCGGATTGCGGGGCGGGCGGAACCCGAAGAAAAGCGGTGGTACCTGCGGGTCGCTTTCCATGTTTGGGATCACAACAAAACTCACCACCGGCTTGCCCATCAAATGCGAGACGAGGCGATGAATGAACATGGAGCTGTCCGCCACGACAACGTCGAACGGATACTGCTGCGCGACTTCACGGATGTCCTCGAAGAAGTGACTGACGTTGCTGGCGAAAATTTTCTCTCCGTCGAAACCGATGGCCCGTGGGCCTTTCAGCCTGGCCCGCTCCGGGTAGAGCTCATTGAGATTGTCAGCGCGGTGCTCTGTGGCCCTGCGGAAGGGGAAGTGCTGGATTCCCATTCCGCCGAGCCTGTCTGCATAGACGGGACCCGTGTACCAGGCCACCTCATGGCCGTGGTCCTTGAGCCGCATCGCCACGCCCGTCATGGGATTGAAATGGCCGTCAATGGCCTGGCTGGCGAACAGGATCTTCACGGTGGCGCCCCCGAATCTGCTGTGCTCAAGATCTGCTTGGCTCACGATCTGCTGTGCTCACGTGCCTGCGCTGCACCGGTTCCCCGGCTACCCTGCGGCTCCCCGGCTACGGGCGCGTTCCTGAACTGTAAGCCAGCCGGCGTGCCCGGACAAGGGCAAGCCCGGGGCTAGGCGTCGATCTTCGTGAGCGGCGCGTAACGGAGCAGCAGACGCTTCTCGCCGACGTCGAACTTCACCTTGGCCACCGTTTTGTCCCCCGCGCCTTCAAGCGCCAGCACTGTGCCGTTGCCGAAGCTGGTGTGGTTGACCTTATCGCCCACACTGACGGCGACAATCTCCTTCTGCGGCTGGACCCGGTTCTTGGCGATGGCTGCGGGGACGTCCGCGTTGAAGCCTGCCGACGAGTCGGCGGCCGCACCGCGGGACGTGCCGGCGCCCCAGAAGGATCCGCCGTAACGGCTGGAGCCGATTGCCGCGCTGCTCCCCCACCCGCCGGACTGCTTGCTGGTGCCTTCGCGTTTCCACTCCACCAGCTCGGCGGGGATTTCCTCGAGGAATTGGCTGGCCGGGTTGTACTGGCTTTGGCCCCACATGCTGCGGACTTCGGACCGCGTGACGTAGAGGCGCTTGCGAGCGCGGGTCAGGCCCACGTAGGCCAACCGGCGTTCCTCGGCGAGTTCCTTGGGGTCCGTGGCCGATCGCTGGTGCGGGAACAGCCCGTGTTCCATGCCTGTCAGGAACACCACCGGGAATTCGAGCCCCTTGGCAGTGTGGAGGGTCATCAGCGTGACCACCCCGAGGCGTTTGGCTTCCGCCACGGCGGCGTCGATGTCCGCGCCCGGCGCGTCCGGGATCTGGTCCGCGTCAGCCACCAGGGACACCTGCTCCAGGAAGGCGCCCAGGGAGCCTTCCGGGTTCTCCTGTTCGTATTCACGCACGACGGCGACGAGTTCCGCCAGGTTCTCCACGCGTGACTCGTCCTGTGGATCAGTGCTGGAACGCAGCCCGGCAAGGTAGCCGGTCTGTTCCAGGACGGCCTCCAGCGCGGCGGCGGCACCGGAACCGGAAGCTACCTCTGCGAGGTCGTCCAGCAGCTTCACGAACCCGAGGACGGCGTTGACGGAACGGGTGGCCATGCCGGGCGCTTCTTCAGCCCGCCGGGCGGCGGCCATAAACGACATCCGTTCGCGCGCGGCCAGCGCGGCCACGGCACCTTCGGCGCGGTCACCAATGCCGCGCTTGGGTTCGTTGAGCACCCTGCGCAGGTTGACGTCGTCGTCCGGGTTCACCAGAACCCGGAGGTACGCGAGGGCGTCCTTGATTTCCTTGCGGTCGTAGAAGCGCGTGCCGCCCACCACCTTGTACGGCAGGCCAACCCGGACCAGCACGTCCTCAATGGAACGGGACTGCGCGTTGGTGCGGTAGAAAATGGCGACATCACCGGGGCGGAGGTTGTCCTCGTCCTGGAGCCGGTCAATCTCCTTGGCAATGAACTGGGCCTCGGCGTGCTCGTTCTCGCCGACGTAGCCGATGATCTTGTGGCCCTCGCCTTCGGCGGTCCACAGCCGTTTATCGGGGCGGTTGGGGTTGCGCGAGATCACGGAGTTGGCCGCGCTGAGGATGTTCTGGGTGGAACGGTAGTTCTGCTCCAGCTTGATGGTGCGGGCGTTCGGGTAGTCCTTCTCGAACTCCACGATGTTGCGGATGTCAGCACCGCGGAAGGCGTAGATGGACTGGTCGGAGTCGCCGACGACGGTGAGCTCGGAAGCTCCGGGGCCCTCACCCACAATCTCGCGGACCAGGGCGTACTGGGCGTGGTTGGTGTCCTGGTACTCGTCCACGAGGACGTGCCGGAAACGCCGCCGGTAGGAATCGGCGAGCGCCGGGAAGGCCCGGAACATGTAGACCGTCTCGGCGATGAGGTCATCGAAGTCCATGGCGTTGGCCTGGCGCAGCCGCTGGGTGTAGCCCTTGAAGACGTCAGCCACGGCGGACTCGAAGGGATCGTTGTGGTTCGCGGACGACGCGTAGGAATCGGCGTCGACGAGCTCGTTCTTAAGCGCGGAAATCTTGTGCTGGATGGCCTTGGGCGCGAACTTCTTGGGGTCCAGGTCCAGGCTCTTGGAGACCTGGACGACCAGCCGCAGCGAGTCCGCGGAGTCGTAGATGGAAAAGTTCGACTTCCGGCCCACGTTGGCGGCCTCCTGGCGCAGGATACGCACGCAGGACGAGTGGAACGTGGAGATCCACATGATCTTGGCCCGTCCACCCACCAGCGCAGCGATCCGCTCCCGCATCTCGGCGGCGGCTTTGTTGGTGAACGTGATGGCCAGGATCTCACCGTGATGCGCGCGGTGGGTGGCAATGAGGTATGCGATCCGGTTGCTGAGGACGCGGGTTTTTCCCGAACCGGCGCCGGCCACAATAAGCAGGGCTCCGCCTGCGTGCTTGACGGCCTCCTCCTGCTGCGGGTTGAGTCCCTGCAGGAGTTCCTCGGCGTTGGGCCGGTGGTGGGCCGGCTCGCCGTTGCTGTCATGAGCAGGCTGCTGGTTCGCCCAGCCGCCCGTGCGCTGGACGCCCTGGCCTGCTGCGTGTTCGGGGCCGTTGGAGGACCCTCCACCGGGCCCGCCGCCACCGAATTCGGCGGCCGCGGCAAGGCCTTCCGGGCGCGACTTGGTGCGGGCGGAGGCCGGCGCGGCGGCCTTGAACGGTCCGTCAGAGTACGGGTCAAACAACATATCCATGGTGCCTACAAGTCTAGGCGGTGGGGCTGACAGTCAGGTCCAACCCTGTGGATAACACCGCGACCCCACCCCCGGACGCGCGCAAAAGCGGCCCGGACTCAGGCCACGGAGCCCGACTCGAGGGCGGCACGCAACTCGCGTACCGCCGTCGTGCCTCCCGCCATAAACCAGTCCAGTCCGTTGATCCGGACCGTGTCGGTGGCACCGCCGGCGGCCCGGACGATGGCCTTGCCGGGCAGCCAGTCCCATTCCGGGCAGCTGTGCTGGAACCAGCATCCCAGCTGGCCATCGGCCACCCGGCCCAGGTCGCAGGACCCGGAGCCGAACATCCGCAGCGCCGCGGCGGAAGTGGCGGCAGCGTGCCACGGCATGGCGCAGAGCGGATCCATCAGCCAGGTGGGGTGGATGTAGGTGGCTGCGCCGAGTTCGGCGAGCGCCGTTGCGTTGCGCGCGGTGCTCTCCTGGCCGGCCCCCGCGTCCCGGTAGGCGGTCAGCACCTCGCCATTCAGCGTGGCCGCGTGGGCCGTGCCGCCGAGCCAGAGTTTGTCCTCCTCCGGCTGGAAAATGGCGCCGAGCAGCACGTCGGAGGAATCCTTCAGGGCGAGGGCCGAGCACCAGTACGTGGAACCGTGCAGGAAGTTGTAGGTGCCGTCCACGGGGTCGATCACCCAGGTGCGGCCACTGGTGCCGGCCACCGAGGCGCCTTCCTCCCCCAGGATGCCGTCCTCCGGCCGGCAGCGCTGCAGCTGCCCCAGCACGTAGGCTTCCGCTGCGTGGTCCGCGGCGGTCACCACGTCGGAAATGGAGGTTTTCTGCTGGGACTGAAGTCCGGCCATGCGCATCAGGAGCGCCAGTTGCCCGGCTTCGCGCACCAGCGCGGAGGCCAGTTGGTAATCGTCCAGGGCGGGTTCAAGTTCAAGGGCGCTGTGCCGGCCAGTGGTCATTGACCCAGTTTAGGTGGCGGGATAATGGTGCCATGGCCAAAACCCCAGCGCAGCGGATCAAGAAGCACGGCTCCAAGGCGGCTGTTCCGCAGCACAGCCTTCCGCCGGTCATCAACCCCACCACCAGCCGTTCGCCGCAGAAGGCCCAGAACAACACCAACCTGATCCTCATCGCGGGCGTCGTTGCCAGCCTGTTCCTGTTCTGGTACGTCCACCTGCTCACGTTGGATCAGCTCACGCAGCTCTCCGAGGGCCTGGCCATGCCGGACTCCCTGGTGGGCGGTTTTGACGCCGGCTACGTCGGCCAACTGAACGCCGTTATGAATGACGACGCCCGCGGCCAGCTCAACTACGTCCACAAAACAGCCGGCACACTGTTCCCGCTGATCTTCGGCTTCACGTGGCTGCTCCTGATCGGAACCAACGTCGCCAGGAAGACGCTCCGCTGGGTCCTCTGGGCTGTGCCGCTGCTGTTTGTGGTGGCCCGGCTGTGGGGCAATGTCGCCATCGATGCCGCGCTGGGATCGGAAACGGCCGACGCCGGCCAGGTCGCCTTGGCATCCGGGCTCACCGTTGCCGGGTGGGTGCTGTTCGTCCTCAGCCTGCTGGCCGGAGCAACGGCAGTGTTCCTGCGGAAACGGCCGCGCCGGCAGTAGGCTCCCGCCCCTACGTCCGGAGAGTTCTCCCCATACCGTTCCCGCCGGACACCCCGATAGTGTGTCCAGTGCCGGCATTTGATGCCGGGGATCTTTAACATCGGGGGAATCCATGGGGAATCACGGACGGATCCTGCTCTCAATATCTTTGAGATCAGCGGACTGGCCTGGGCATCAACTGTCCACAAAGCGACGGAGGCTCTGGCGGGTGAGCCGAAGTGACGTTGCGCAGATTCTCTAAACCGTTCGCTTCGGCCATGATCCTGGGGCTTATCGTGTTTGCCCTCTCAGCATGTGGCTTCGGCGGACCTGCACCCGCTGAGCGCCTGAAGACCGCGCTGCAGGACGCCGCGATCTCCGTGCCTGGAGTTGAATCGGCCCAGGTCAACGTCAACGTGAACACGTCCGGAAACTTCATCAACGCGAAGCTGGTGGGGGCAGACAGCGACGAGGCAGCGCTTGCCCAGGCGCTGGAGAGAGCCCTTCCGGCAATGCTGGAAGAAACCGAAGACCTTAAGACCGGCACCTTCTCGGTCAGCATTTTTTCACCCGACGACACCGTGTCGGTGGGGGCCGGCGCACTCGGCTACCCCGGGGGTGCTTCGCTCACCGATTTCCGGGAATTCTTCCTCGACCGGTCCTGAGTCCGCCACGTCTGGAGCACTGGGTCAGCGGCCATCTGCAGACGCGCCCGAGCGAACTTCCTTCCGATGCCGGTGGACCCGCTGTGCAATCACCAGGCCCGCCGCTGCCACACCCACGGTGACGGGATAGCCCATCAGCCTCTCAAGCGTGCCCGGCTCCGGAACGTCCATGCCCGTCAGCCCGCCGGCCGCCAGCGCGGCGAGCGACACCACGCCGCACGCCAGGACAAACCACCCCAGCGGTGTCTGCCGCAGCCACAGGATGCCCAGCACCACGAGGGCCGCCGCGCCGGCGAGGAAATACACCACCGCGCCGATGAAGTGGAAGGCGGAGCCGGCATCCTCCGGCACCAACCCCACGATCATGGTCCCTGCACCGGCGGCGCCGGTCAGGATCCGAACGCAGACCGCAGCCAGCCATGGCTTCCGGCGCGCAGGCTGGACCCGCGCTCCGGCACGGGCGGCGACACACAGCAGCCCCGAGCCCAGGAGCAGCGCACCGAGCAGCATGCCCAGCCCCTGGACCACAAACGAGGCGTTCATCAGCCAGTGCAGCGGCGAACACACGTCCCGCCCGTCGTAGATCCCGCAGTTAAGCGCGCCGAGGTCGCTGATGTAGCCGGTCCGGCGGTCATACGGCTGCGGGCCGCCCCAGGCGCCGATCACGGCCGTTTCCGCCACAAAATACTGCAGGACACTCAGGACGGACCAGGCGCCGATGTACTGGCGGGCTGAGGCGGTGTCCGGGAGGTAGGCCACGGCGGGGGCGGGCGTCGGGGCTGATCTCATGCCAAGAGCGTAGTACGGCCTCCCACCTTGTATGCTTGTATCCGTGTCCGGACGGACCGGCCCTGCCGGAACATTGGACACGCGCCCTCGTAGCTCAGTGGATAGAGCACGGCTCTCCTAAAGCCGGTGTCGTTGGTTCGATTCCAATCGAGGGCACTTGAATCTTCCGTCACCGGAGTTTGGCCTCCGCGCCTTCCTGCTCGGCCCCTCGCCGGCCAGGGACTTGCCCGTTCACGGGAACTGGGCCGTTGAACGGCAACTGCTGGACCGGTCCACCGGCACTCACGGAACCTTTGCCGGCGTCGTACGTTTTTCCCCCACGCACGACGGCGGCCTGGCCTTCCGTGAAGAAGGCACCATGCGCTGGCCCGCCTTTACCGGCCCCGCCTCGCGTGAATACGTCCTGAAACCCGCAGACCGGCCCGAAGCCCTGGACGTGTTTTTTGCCGACGGGCGGCCCTTCCACCGGATGAGTTTCACTCCGGAGGCCAGCCAGGATCGGCACTGGTGCGATCCCGATACGTACCGCGTGGCCTACACCTACGGCGGCCCGGACACCTTCAGTTACACGTGGGATGTGACCGGCCCGCGCAAGGACCTGCTGCTGACGTCCGCCCTGAATCGACTGGCCTGAAGCGTCAGGTCTGAACAGGCTAGGCTCGGTACCGTGAAAGCCCGCATTGTTGTCTCCGCCGTCTGTGTCTTCGACGCCGCCGGCCGGCTCCTGACCGTCCGCAAGCGCGGCACCAGCATGTTTATGCACCCCGGCGGCAAGCCGGAGGCCGGTGAAACCGCCGTCCGCGCCGCGGCGCGGGAACTTCAGGAGGAAGTGGGGATCGTGGTGGACCCGCAGGAGCTGGAGCTGATGGGCGTCTGGATCGCCGACGCCGCCAACGAGGCCGCCACGGACATCGAAGCCACCGTCTTTACCGCGCCGGGAACCTGGACGGCGCACCCGTCAGCCGAGATCGCCGAGATCCGCTGGCTGGATCTGGCGGCGCTGGATCGGGGCGCGCCGCCACCCGCGGACCTCGCCCCGCTGCTCACGGACCACATCCTGCCGGAGCTGGCCGCGCTGCGCCCCGGCCCCAAGTAGGTAGCGCTAACTGTCGTTTTGAGGCCTCAAAACGACAGTTAGCGCTACCTACTTGGGGAAGGCTGAGCCGCTAGTACTCCGGAACGGCTTCCGCTGCCACGGCCGAGGCCTCGGCGAACTGCGTCTGGTAGAGCTCGGCGTAGCGGCCGTCGGCGGCCAGCAGCTCCGTGTGGTTCCCGCGCTCCACGATCTGTCCGTCCTCCACCACCAGGATGACGTCGGCTGCACGGATGGTGGACAGCCGGTGGGCAATCACGACGGCGGTGCGCCCCTCGAGCGCGGCGCCCAGGGCCGCCTGCACGGCGGCTTCGTTCGTGGAGTCCAGTGCGGCGGTGGCCTCATCGAGAATGACCACCCGTGGTTGGGAAATCAGCAGCCGGGCGATGGTGAGGCGCTGGCGTTCGCCGCCGGAGAGCCGGTAGCCGCGCTCCCCCACCACGGTGTCCAGGCCGTCGGGCAGGGACCGGATCATGGTCTCAAGGCGGGCCTGCCGGATGGCGTCCCACATGTCCTCTTCGGTGGCGTCCGGCCGGGCGAGCCGGAGGTTGGACGCGATCGACTCGTGGAACAGGTGCCCGTCCTGGGTGACCATGCCCAGCGTGTCCCGCAGGGAATCGAAGGTGGCGTCACGGACGTCCAGTCCCGTCCCCGGAAGGGTGCCGCCGAGCCGCACTGCCCCGGCATCGACGTCGTACAGCCGGGAAAGCAGCTGCGCGATAGTGGACTTTCCGGCACCGGAGGAACCCACCAGGGCGACGGTCTGCCCCGGTTCCACCCGGAAGCTGATGCCGTGCAGCACCTCTTCGCCGCCGCGGGTATCCAGCGTGGACACTTCCTCGAGCGAGGCCAGTGAGACCTTGTCCGCCGAGGGGTAGGCGAAGCGGACGTCGTCGAACTCCACGGACACGTGCCCCGGCGGGATGGCCACGGCGTCGGGCTTCTGCTGGATCAGGGGCTTGAGGTCCAGGATCTCGAACACCCGCTCGAAGCTGACCAGGGCACTCATGATTTCCACCCGGGCGTTGGACAGGGCGGTGAGCGGGGCGTACAGGCGGGTCAGCAGCAGGGCCAGCACCACAACATCGCCCGCGGCGAGCTGCCCGCCAATGGCCAGCCAGCCGCCCAAACCGTAGACCAGGGCCAAGGCAAGCGCGGAGACCAGCGTCAGCGCGGTGACGAACGTGAACTGCAGCATGGCCGTGCGCACGCCGATGTCCCGGACGCGGCCGGCCCGGACAGCGAACTCGCGGGATTCCTCATCCGGCCGGCCGAAGAGCTTCACCAGGGTGGCGCCCGGAGCGGAGAACCGTTCGGTCATCTGGGTGCCCATGGCCGCGTTGTGGTCTGCGGCCTCACGGCGCAGGTCCGCGAGCCGGGAGCCCATCCGGCGGGCGGGGATGAGGAAGATCGGCAGCAGGATCATCGCCAGCACGGTGACCTGCCAGGAGGTCCCGAGCATCACGATCAGCGTCAGGATCAGGGCCACCACGTTGCTGACCACGCCGGAAAGGGTTCCGGCGAAGGCTGACTGGGCGCCGATGACGTCGTTGTTCAGGCGGCTGACCAGGGCCCCGGTGCGGGTACGGGTGAAGAACGCGATGGGCATCTTCTGCACATGGTCAAAGACCCGGGTGCGCAGGTCCACGATCACGCCTTCGCCGATGTTGGAGGACAGCCAGCGGCTGACGAGTCCCAACCCTGCTTCGGCTACTGCCACCACGGCGATCAGCATCGCCAGCCGGATCACTTCGTCTGTACCCGCCTTGGCCACGATGGCATCAACCACCTGGCCGGCCAGGACAGGGGTTGCGACCGCCAGGAACGCCATCACAATCGACAGCGCCACGAACGCGATCAGCTTCGTCCGGTGCGGGCGGGCGAAACCCAGGACGCGTTTCAGGGTGGCCTTGGAGAAGGGCTTGGAGCCGTTCTTGGCCCGGGAGATGTTGTACAGGGAGTGCCAGGCGACGCCGTCCATGCTCATCGCTGTTTCTCCGTTGCGTCTGCCATCAGTTCAGTTACCATTCCGTTGTCCACGTTCCACCGGACATCCAGCTGAACATTTTCCAGCAGCCTCCGGTCATGGGTTACTAACAGCAAAGCGCCCTCATAACTTCCCAGTGCCTCTTCCAGCTGCTCGATGGCGGGCAGGTCAAGGTGGTTGGTGGGTTCGTCAAGGACCAGCAGGTTCACGCCGCGGGCCTGCAGCAGTGCCAAGGCGGCGCGGGTGCGTTCCCCCGGCGACAGCGAATCCACCGGGCGTGAGGTGTGGTCCGCTTTCAACCCGAACTTGGCCAGCAGGGTGCGGACCTCCGCCGGATTCAGGTCCGTGAGTGCGGCTTCGACGGCGTCGCCAAGGTTGAGGTTTCCCGCCAGCAGTCCGCGGGCCTGGTCAATTTCGCCGACAGCCACCGAGGCGCCCATGGCCGCGTTGCCGGCGTCGGGCGCCTGCACGCCCAGGAGCAGACGCAGCAGCGTTGACTTGCCGGCTCCGTTGGGGCCGGTGATCCCGATCCGCTCCCCCGCGTTCAGCTGCAGGTTCACGGGGCCCAGCGTGAAGCTTCCCTGCTTCACGACGGCGTCACGCAAGGTGGCCACCACTGCACTGGAGCGGGGCGCCTGGCCAATGGTGAACTGCAGCTGCCATTCCTTGCGCGGCTCCTCCACCACGTCCAGCCGGGCAATCCGGGATTCCATCTGCCGGACCTTCTGTGCCTGCTTTTCCGATGACTCGGTGCTGGCGGCCCGGCGGATCTTGTCATTGTCCGGGCTCTTCTTCATGGCGTTCCGCACACCCTGGGAGCTCCATTCGCGCTGGGTCCGGGCACGGGAGACCAGGTCTGCCTTGGTGGAGGAGAACTCCTCGAACTTTTCCCTCGCGTGGCGCCGCGCCACGGCGCGCTCCTCGAGGAAGGCCTCGTAGCCGCCGTCGTACACGGCCACGGAATTCTGCGCCAGGTCCAGTTCCACAATGGTGGTGACACAGCGGGCCAGGAACTCGCGGTCATGGGACACCAGCACCACACCGCCGCGCAAGCCCTGGACGAAAGCTTCCAATTTGGCCAGGCCGGCCAGGTCAAGGTCGTTGGTGGGCTCGTCCAGCAGCACAACATCGAAGCGGCTGAGAAGGAGCGCCGCAAGGGCCACACGGGCGGCCTGGCCGCCGGAGAGCCCGGTCATGGGAGCGTCCGCTCCGGTGTCCAGGCCGAGGTCGGCCAGGACGGGCGGGATGCGTTCGTCGAGGTCTGCTGCGCCTGACGCCATCCAGCGGTCAAAGGCCAGCGAATATGCGTCATCGGCTCCCGGTGCGCCTGAGCCCAAGGCCTCCGCGGTGAACTCCATCTCCACGGTGGCCTGGGCGCAGCCGGTCCGGCGGGCGATGTAACCGGCCACGGTCTCGCCTGCGACGCGCTCGTGTTCCTGGGGCAGCCAGCCCACAAAAGCATCGGCGGGGGCGAGGCTGACGCTGCCGCCCTGGGGCTGGTCCACTCCGGCAAGCAAGCGCAGCAGGGTTGATTTGCCGGCGCCGTTGGCGCCCACCACACCCACCACGTCGCCGGGGGCCACCGTGAGGGAAAGATTGGCGAAGAGTGTCCGGTGGTCGTGGCCGCCGGAAAGATCTTTGGCAACTAGGGTTGCAGTCATAGGTTGGTCCGTCCTCTCGCCGCCCGGCCGGAGGAGCCCGCCTGAATCGGCCCGAAACTGCGGGAAATCCGCAATGCGCCGCCCCGAAAAGTGCCGGGACACTAAAGAGCCCGCTGGTCCGGACTTGGGGGGTGTACGGACCAACGGGCTCGACCATCAAGCATAGTCGACTCGGGATGCTGCACCAAACCCGTCTGGGTAAGAACAGGCTAAAATCAAAGGGCAATCATCCGTTCAGCAGAGAGCCGATATGCCTATTCCTGCCAAGGCGTTCCAGCGCTGGCTGCACGGCATCGCCCCGCACACGAGCACGTCAGACATCTGCCGGGTGTCCGGCATCAAGCGCACCACGCTGGCCCAGCAGCTCGTCCGGGGCAAGGTGGCAGAGGCAACAGTGGTCAGCATCAGCCGGGCGTACAACGTCAACCCCGTCTCGGCACTGGCGTCGTTCGACGCTTACAGCCAGCTCGCGGACACTCGCCCGCCCACCGGGTCCGAACTGGTCAGCCAGATTTCCACCCCGGACCTCCTGCGGGCAATTCTGGCCCGCTCCGCCGCGGATCCGGGCGGTGCGGCGACAGCCGAGGCGTCGGCCGGTTCACCTGCGTTGGAGCCGGTCCCGCACGCCACTTCGGTTAAGAACTGGGTGGAGGCCATCGACGACGGCGAACTGCGGCACCGGGTCTCTGCCGCCACCGGCATCGCCCCGCAGAACTACTCGGCACAACTGACCGCAAACCGGCTGGCCCCCGAACTGGCGGTTGCCACTTCCGTTGCCGCCGGCGTCGGCCCTGCCAGCGGCCTGGTGGCCACCGGGCTAATCACGGAGGCGGAGGCCGGCTGGCCTCCCGGAGCCCGGCTCGCCGCGCTCGACAGCCTGTCCGACGGCGATCTGACCACACTGGCCGGCGACAGGCTGCAGACTCTCGGCAGGGCCCTCCGCCGGCAGGAACATGATCACGAGACAACCGAAAAGATCTGGGAGAACCTGGGATGATCGAAATCCTGCAGTGGTCCACGCTGACCGTCTGCGGTCTGGTGGCCATCGCGCGTGTTCCCAGTGCCGTGCGGGGGAAGAACAGGACGATCTTCTACATCTTTGCGCTCATGACGCTCGCCACCCTGCTCAGCATCCGGGCGCCGTACCTTGCCATCGACCAGGCGCTCGGCGGGGTTAACGTGGCCAACCTCCTGCTCCGTTTTGTCATCTTCGCCGCTATTTTCTTCGTGGGCATTCGCGTCACCAAGGGCTTTGGGGCCAACGACGCCTACCGGCTGCTCACCGGACGGATCGGGATGGCCGTCCTGGCCCTGACCTCCCTGGCCGTGCTTGGTGTGTTTCTTATGATGGATACGGCGGGATCCTCGGCGGGCCTGGCCTCGGTGTCAGCCAAGGACGCCCGGCACGGACTTCTGGTGGAGTACTACGGTGCTGCAGGCCGCGCATACCCTGCGTACGTTTCACTGGTCCTGCTGCCTGCCATGCTCCGGGCCTGCCGGGGCAGTTTTCCGTTCCTGGTCCGGGCGGCGGCGTTCCTGCTGGCCCTCGGAGCCGTCGCCATTGGCGCCAGCCTGCTGTTCCCGGCGCTCCCACCGGCGTTGGGCTCAGTGGAGTTTGTCATCAACTACACAGCGGTCCTGTGTTTTGTTATCGGGCTCGCGCTGATCTGGCTAGCCAAGCTGCGGTCAGGGCGGACCGAGCCAAGTCAGAAGACTTCTACTGCAAAGTAGTCTTCACACTTTCACAAAATCATTAGACATGGCACAATCATGAATGTGTGAAGTTGGGTGCCGGTGTTCACGAACGGGGATAGATTCCTGGACGCCGGGCCTGTTGAGTCTTTGCATCCTTTGGGGGGATGAGTGGTGGCGGGCCGTTGGGGACCGCCCCCACTCAGCCATTTAACGGCCCGGCCCGGCCGGGCCAACCATCATCGATTGCTTTGTAACGGCCCCTTTGAGCCCTCAAAACGGCCTGGGCCCACGCCGGCAGGGTTCCCTGGCCGAGCTTGCGAGGCGAGGGGGCCGGTGGGGAGAAGCAGTCGATGGGTGCTACCGCGCGAACCTCAGGGTCACCAGCTGGAACGGGCGCAGCGAAAGGTCCACTGATTGCTCTCCTGCGGCAGTGCTGACCCCCGGGGCGTCTGCGGACCGCTCCAGCAGATCCGTGGCCTGGACGGCTGTGACCGGGAAGTTGGCCCTGAGCACGCCTGCGGACCGCTGCCCCAAGGACTCATAGAGGCGGACCACAACATCGCCCGAAGCGTCCTCGGCAAGCTTGACCGCCTCGATGACGATGGCGGGGTTGTCCACGGCGAACAGCGGCTCCGCGCCGCGGGCGCCCTTCACCAGCCGGGGTGCAAGGTTGGTACGGTACCCCTCCTCCACAGCTTCGGCGATTCCGGCGCCGGGGCGGATGGTCACAATCAGTTCCTGGGGGCCGCGGTCCGCCGTCGGGTCCGGGAACTTCGGTGCGCGCAACAGCGAGAGACGCACCGAAGTGGTAGTCCCGCCGTCGGAATCCCGCACGCTCCTGGTGACATCGTGCCCGTAAGTGGCCGCATTGGAAATCGCGACACCGTAGCCGGGTTCGGCCACATGGATCCACCGGTGCGCGCAGATCTCGAACTTGGCGGCCTCCCAAGAGGTATTGATGTGGGTGGGACGGAAGACATGGCCGAACTGGGTCTCCGACGCGGAGCGGTCCGCTCTAACGTCCAGCGGGAAGCCCAGCTTGAGGAGTTTCTCGCTCTCCTGCCACTCAACAGTGGTGGTGATGGTGAGGGAGCCGCTGCCGGCATCCAGACTGATCCGCTGGGTGAGCGGTGACGAGCTGGCAACCCGGTCAACCACCACAACGGCACTGGTTCCGGCGTGCTCCAGCCGGATGGCCTGCGCCGCAGTGAGGGCCGTGACGTTGCGGCGGTAGAACTCATCAATGTCCCAGGCGTCCCACTGGTTGGGCGTGTCCCGGTGCAGTTCCAGCAGGTTGCCGCGGGCACCTGGAGCGATGGCTTCGCGTCCCGTGGCGTAGTCGGTCAGGGAGGCAAGCAGGCCATCGGAATCCAGGACCGCCCTGATGATGCCGTTGTCCAGCACATAACCGCCATCCACAGCGGTTGCCTGAACCGACTGGCCGGCCGGTGAAAGCTCTGCGGCAGCCAGGGCCGGAACCCCGTTGCGCGCGTGCGGTGCGGCGTTGAGCAGGAAGATCTGCGCCCCCTCGCCCAGGAGCGCGGCCGCTGCCTGCCCAATGAGGGTTTCGAGGCTGGCGCTGATGGCGGCGTAGTTACGTTCCGCGTCCTGGTGGACCCAGGCAATGGAACTGCCGGGCAGGATGTCGTGGAACTGCTGCAGGAGCACCAGCCGCCAGAGCCGCTTCAGCTCTGCTGCCGGGTACTCGAACGAACCGGGGCTCCGGACGGCGGCGGTGGTGCACCAGAGTTCGGCCTCGCGGAGCAGGTGTTCGCTGCGCCGGTTGCCGCGTTTGGTCTGGGCCTGGCTGGTGTACGTGCCGCGGTGGAGCTCCAGGTACATCTCCCCCACCCAGACGGGCAGGGAGGGGTACTCTTCCTCCGCCTGTGCGAAGAAACTGTCGGCGGAACCCACACGGACTCTGGGCGAACCTTCGAGGTCCGCGGTGCGGCTGGCGGCAGCCAGCATTTCCCGCGTGGGCCCGCCGCCGCCGTCGCCGTAGCCGAACGGGACAAGCGAGCTGTTGCCGCGCCCATGGTCGCGGAAATTCCGCTCGGCGTGCGCCAGTTCGCGTCCGCTGAGCTCCGCGTTGTAGGTGTCAACGGGCGGGAAGTGCGTGAACAGCCGTGTGCCGTCGATGCCTTCCCAGTTGAAGGTATGGTGCGGCATGCGGTTGACCTGGTTCCACGAGATCTTCTGCGTCAGGAACCAGCGGCTGCCCGCCGACTTGACGATCTGCGGCAGGGCCGCGGAATAGCCGAAGGAATCCGGAAGCCAGGCTTCGCGGCATTCGACGCCGAACTCGTCGAGGAAGAAGTTCTTGCCCTCGATGAACTGCCGGGCCATGGCCTCGCCGCCGGGCATGTTGGTGTCCGACTCGACCCACATGCCGCCCACCGGGACGAACTGCCCGGCCTTGACCTTTTCCCGGATCCGGCTGAAAAGCTCCGGGTAGAACTCCTTCATCCAAGCCAGCTGCTGGGCTGACGAGCAGGAAAACACAAAGCCCGGATCCTCATCCATCAGCGCCACCACGTTGGAAAACGTCCGGGCACATTTGCGGATGGTTTCACGCACCGGCCAGAGCCAGGCGGAATCGATGTGGGCGTGGCCCGTAGCCACCAATTGATGGGCGGAAGCGTAGGCGGGCCTGGACAGGACTTCGGCCAATGTAGCCCGCCCGGCCGCGGCGGTGCCCGGGACGTCGTCGGGATCCATCTGGTCCATCATCCGTTCCAGCGCACGGAGGATCTCATGGCGCCGCGGCTGCTCCGGGGAGAGTTCGTGCATGAGCCCGGCGAGGGTCCAGATGTCCTGCTGGAGTTCCCAGACGGTCTGGTTGAGTTCGGCGATGGCGATCCTGCCCAGCCGGTACTGCGGCGCCGTGCCTGCTGTTGCCTTGTCCCCGTAGGGTGTGGCGGCGAAGGTCCAGCCCTTTGCCATGTCCGGGTTGGCGGCCGCTTCAACGTAGAAGTCAACGGACATGCCGCTGCCCAGGAGCTTCAGCGGAATGTACTGGTTCCGAGGCGAAATTGCCTTGATGATGGTGCCGTCAGGTCGCCAGGCGATTCCCTCGCACTGGAATCCGGGGGCTTCGTTGATGAAGCCAAGGTCCACCACGATTTCGACGGCGGTATCCGGGCCGGTGCCCCAGGCCTCCGGCACGTCGCCCTGCAGGCGCAGCCACTTGGTCCCCCACGGCTTGCCCCAGGCAGCACCGTGTTCCTGCGGCTCGAAGCGATTCCGCAGCGCATCCAGCACGGACACCGGTTCGCCGGGCGCATCCCAGCTGCTCAGGTTCAGCGGAACGGTGCGGGCGTAAACAGCGGGAATGATCCGCTCGCGGACAAACCGGTCCAGGCGGACTTCGGTGATCCGGCGGTCGTCATGCAATGTAAACCCTCTTAGGTGCTTGAACTGGAGTACTCGAAATCCGGACCAAACGCGTCCAATCGATGGATAAAATCTACCGGCTAGTAGCTCAATAACCAAGCGTCACGGGAAATCTGCGCCGAAGGTGCTGGCGCCGTTTATATCCCGGCGCGTCAGCGCTTAACTTGGCAGGCTCCGCCCCGGAGCGTCGCCAGCTACGCCAGCAGGAACCGGCGCTGCTGGCAGGGTGATCCTGCCCTGCCCGGTGTAGATATTCAGGCTCGTGCCCCGGCTGAATCCAGCCAGGGTCATGCCGCTGGCCTCCGCCAGCTCCACAGCAAGGCTCGACGGTGCACTCACTGCCGCCAGTACGGGAATTCCCGCCAATGCTGCCTTCTGCACGAGTTCGAACGATGCGCGGCCCGAGACCTGCAGGACCAGCCCGGTCAGCGGAAGCAACCGCTCCCGCAGGGCCCAGCCCACTACCTTGTCCACGGCGTTGTGGCGTCCCACATCCTCGCGGAGGCACAAGAGCTGCACGCCGCCGTCGTCCGCTATGCGGAAGAGGCCCGCGGCGTGCACTCCGCCGGTGACGTCAAAAACGTCCTGGGCTTCGCGGAGCCGTCCGGGAAGGGAAGCCAGCACGTCGGCGGGCACGGTCAAAGGATCCGCCGCCGGGCTGAAATGGGAGGACTTGCGCACTGCCTCAATCGAGTCCGTGCCGCAGATACCGCAGGAACTTGACGTGAAGACGTTCCGTCCCTTCGCCGGGAGTTCGACGTCGGGCCGCAGCTGGGCCTCCACCACATTGAATGTCTGGACGCCGTCTTCGTCTTCGCCGGCGCAGAACCGCAACGACACGAGGTGCTCGGGCTCCCAGATGATCCCCTCGGACACCAGGAAGCCGGCCACCAGGTCAAAGTCGTCACCGGGAGTCCGCATGGTCACCGAAAACGACAGCGAACCGATCCGGATTTCCAGCGGCTCTTCGACGGCGAGGACGTCCTCGCGGTGGCGGACCGGGAACTCAAGGGCATTGGGCGAGCCATCCAAAACATACTTGTGCACCTTGCGGCGCTGCGTCACGCGCCCCATCAGCGCACCTCCGGACTGTCTCGAAGGGCCCCGTGGACGTTCCGGACCTGCCGGCTGGCGCTATTCATGGGTCCATCATTGCACCACGGGCCGGGCTGTGGCGTACGGGATTCCGCAGCACGACGCCTATCCCAGCAGGGCACTCCAGTCCACCGGGCCGGCGGGCTTCGCAGCGTCCTTGCCAGCTGCCCGGGTGGCCGGCTTCGCGGCGGGCCGGCCCTTGGGCTTGGTACCTGGCTGCGCGGGCGCGGGCACCGGCGGCCCCCACGGCAAAGCGAACGCCGGGACTGGTTCGCCCAGCTGCACCCCATGCGGCGGAACAACCATCACCCCGTGCGCCGACGCCAGTCCGCGCATCATCCCGGGACCCGCGTGCTTGGCCGGGGACGCCATCCCGTACAGAAGCCGGAAGGGCATCAGCCTGGTCCGGCCCGGCTCAGGCTCGATGGTGGTCCCGCACGGGACCTCCTGCACCGGCGGCATAGTGCCGTGGCCCAGCGCCGCCAGCAGCGGTTCGCCCACCGTGGACAGTGCCATCATGGCCGCCAGCGGGTTTCCGGGGAGCCCCAGGACAAATCGACCGTCGGGGAGCTCGGCCAGGACAGCCGGATGGCCGGGGCGCATGGCGATGCCGTCAATAACCAGCCGCCCGCCCAGTTCCGCCACGGCCCGGCGGAGGTGGTCGGTGTCCGAGACGCCAGTACCGCCTGTGGTGATCACGACGTCGGCAGGCAGCGCGGAGGGGTCCGGCACCTCGGGTGGGAGGTCCGCCAGTCCGTCCAGCCACTCAGCGTAA
The DNA here is from genome assembly GCF_055412785.1 of Pseudarthrobacter lactosi. Taxonomy (NCBI): domain Bacteria; kingdom Bacillati; phylum Actinomycetota; class Actinomycetes; order Micrococcales; family Micrococcaceae; genus Pseudarthrobacter; species Pseudarthrobacter lactosi. The sequence continues at coordinate 60,888 of NZ_JBVAYS010000002.1, read as the reverse complement.
GAGTCGCCGATCCGTTCCTGGCCGCCGTTGATGCCGCCGAGCATTTCCACAACGGCCGCGAGCTGCGGACCGAAGGTGTCCCGGACCTGTCCGGGGACCGGCAGCCCCTGGGCAACAACTTCGGAGCCGGTCAGCAGGAGTTTAACCACGGGCTTGCCCTGGACCATCAGGTCATCGTGCCCGGCCAGGGCCGCGACCGCCAGATGGGCCGGGTTCAGTGTTACGCCGGCTTTGACCAGCACCTCTCCTACCGCGGCTTCCTCGCCAGCCTTCCTGATGTGCTGGCCGTTCCCGGGCTCGCCGGGGCGGGCGGTGCCGCCGGTCATCAGCAGCGGCAGGCCGTCGTCGTCCGTTCCAAGCACTGCACCTTCGCTGCGCAGGACAGCTTTAGCACCGGGCGGGATCAGTCCGCCGGTGACGATGCTGCTGGCCTGGTGGGGTGCCAGCCGCTGGCCGGTCTCCGCCACGATCCACGGCCCAGTGCCGTTGACGGCCCAGCCGTCCATCGCAGATGACGCGTAGTGCGGCATATCGTGCAACGCCGTGATGTCGCTGGCCAAGACCCTGCCCAGGGCCTGGCCCAGGGGAACGCGGCCGGGCGGAATCGGTGTGGCGATATCAAAAGCGGCCTTGCGCGCCTCATCCCAGGTGTGGGCGAGGTGCTTTGACGGGGCTGTCTGCTGCTCAGGATTTTCGGATACGTCGCCGGTGGCGGCGGTCACTGAACGGGAATCATTCGACGGGGGTCCCGGCGGATTCGGCGTCATAGTCAGCAGCCAGGGTGCGGGCACGGTCCATGGCAGCGGTCATGGCGGCGGCGTTCGAGGCCTGTCCCGATCCCGCAGCCAAGCCCGCGGCGAATCCGGCAATAAACGTGGTGAGCGGGGCAGCCGGGCGGACCACTGAGTGGGCTGCCACGCCGGCCAGCGACAGGATGGTGTTGACGTCGATCTGGACGTCCTCCAGTTCATACGCCTGGAGCAAGGACCTGCACCACTCTTCCAGTGTCTCTTCCTGGCTTTTCACGCTCTGCCTCCCAAATCGTCTGCGGCCGTGTTGCCCCGGAGCCCGCTCAGGGGATCCGGACCGGCCACTCCAAGTGCGGCGGCATCGTCCCAGGTATCCACGTCTGCCGTGGAGCCGGCCGGGACGGCGACAAGCTGCACGTCCAGACTAGCAAGGAGTGCCCTCACCGACCCGTTGATTAAGCGTCCTGCGCTTTCCAGTTCTGCCACGGAACGTTTTAGCGCGGCTGTGCTATAAAAACCAATGAGCGGCTGTCGGCGGCCATCCTCCGAGACGGCCACCAGGCCGTCCGTTTCCAGGCCCGCAGGCCTGACTGCGGCAGGTTCTGCACCAGGTCCTCGTGAACGCAATGCAGCCTTCAGCGCCGCCACGGCCCGCCCTACGTTGGGCATATCGCAGGCCAGCACCAGCGTCAGCCCGGGCCGGCTGCCGCCCGCAGCGGCGAGGGCCGCGAGCCCGGCCGCAATAGCAGCCGCGGGACCGCTGAACGGCGGTTCCTCGCGGCAGCGCAGAAACCCGGCCGGGACCTCCCCGCCAGGCACTAACGCGACGTCCGGACCGACCACTACGGCGGCTCCGGCACCTCCCGCAGCGGCCACCGTCCGGCGCAACAGGGAGTCGCCGTCGTACGTCAGGCTCTGTTTGGGCACGCCACCGAGCCGCGACGAACGGCCGCCGGCGAGGATAACGGCATCGAACTCGAGGGGGTCAGCATCCACCCACCCAGCTTAACCGTGCAGGCCGGAATACTGCGCGGGGGCTGGGATGCTGCGCGGGTTGGAGGTTGCGCGAATCTGGAACAGTGGCGCGAATTCAGGCAGCCCGTTCGGGCAGCAGGAACGGATCCCACGCCGGCGTGGGCTTCTCAAGTTCCTTGATCTGCCAGATGGTGCCGTGCGGCGGTTCCGGGACAAACCTGAGCTTCCAGCCCATTTCAGCCGGGGTGTGGTCGCCCTTGGAATTATTGCAACGGAGGCAGGCGGCCACCAGGTTCTCCCAGGAGTCGGCGCCGCCACGTGATTTGGGCTGGACATGGTCGATGGTGTGGGCCCCTTTTCCGCAGTAAGCGCAGCGGTGGCCGTCACGCCGCAGGACGCCGCGGCGGCTGACAGCGGTGCTCTGGTTATATCTGGGGCGGATGTAGCGGTTCAGGAGTATCACGGACGGGCGGCCCATAATCTCCTGGGGCCCCACCACAGGGTCATCGCCTTCGGCAATAACGCTGGCCTTGCCCGTGAGCACAAGGACCAGCGCCCGGCGAAAGGTTACTACCGCCAGCGGTTCATATCCAGCATTAAGAACGAGAGTGCGCATGCACGTACCTCTTTGTGGCCGCACCCGTCAGGGGCACGAGGGCCGGCTGCCCCCGGCATATCCGGGCTATGGATCGACACCACAAGAGTAAACAAATAATCCCGGGATCAGCTAATCCCAGACGCGTCGGCAGTCACGTGTCGCCCTGGCCGCCCGTCCGGATCGGGACCACAGCCCTCAGACAGCAAAGGACCCCCGCGGTGAGGCGGGGGTCCTTTGAACAATAAATCAGCTGCTAGGACACGCGGATGAAGACCGGTCCTGAGCCAACATTAGCGCTGAATACTACGGTCTGGTTGCCGTTGTAGCCGCCGTGGACTGCCTGGCCGTTGCCAGCGTACACGGCAATGTGGGCCACGCCCGCACCGCCGTCGGCGTAGTAGATCAGGTCGCCGGGCTGGGCCTCGGCGGCGCTCACGGTCTGCCCCAGGGACAGGTAGCCTGCGGGCCAGCCGTGGTAGTTGATGCCCACGGCGGCCAGGGAGTTGGTCACCAGCATGGTGCAGTCCTGGCTGACGCCGAGCTGTGCGTAGGCCGCAGACAGAATGGCCTGGCCCTTGCTGCTGGCGGCGACCGGCGCCTTCGGCGCGGCCGGCGTTGCCGACGCTACCTTGATGGTTGCCGCGGCCTTGGCCGGAGCTTCAACAACAGGCGCGGGAGCCTCAACCGGCTCGGGAACCTCAACCGGAGCCGGGGTGGTGGTCACGGCCGGCTTCTCGTAGGAGATGGCAATGGTGGAAGCGGCAGAAATGATGGCCGGAGCAGAAACCTCAGCCTCAACGTTCGAAGCGGAAGCAGCTTCGCGCTGGACTCCGGTGTCTGCCGCGTTCGCAGCGATACCACTGGTCAGGACAAGGCCGGAAGCGGCAGCGATAACCGCAGCCTGGCGACCCATGCCGCCGGCGTTGTCGCCGACAGCCTTGGCAATGACAGCCAGCGAGTTGGTCTTGGCGACCTCGGCGCGGTGCCGTGCAACATTTGCACGTGTAGTCATTAATTTCTCTCTTTCGTATTCCTTAGGACCGCGTGGGCAGCCCAAGGGCTTTGGACGCGCCGGCATCTTGGGGGTACGCCGGCACGCCCCGAACGGGGATTTAGCGAAGAGTTTCTGGAGAAGCGCGGTTCTTCTACTTCATGGTGTAGAAGGATCCGCCGCCTGTGGAGGCGACGGAGTGCAGCAGCGTGCCCTGTGACGGGTTAAGTGCGCTGATCATCATGCCGTTGCCGACGTAAATGCCAACGTGGGCGCCGCCATTCTGCATGACCAGGTCACCGGGAGCCGGTGTGGCGGTGGGCCGCATGGCTGTCCAGGCATTGGTGCGGGGAATGCTGATGCCGGCCTGGGCGTAGACCCACTGCGTAAAGCCTGAGCAGTCCCAGCCATTGGGAGTGGTGCCGCCCCAAACGTAGGGGTTGCCGATACCGGTGTAGGCAAGTGCTGCCAGACCCGAAGCGGCAGCGGAGGAGACAGTGTCAGCGAGCTTGGAGGCCGCGGCCTCGGTTGCGGCAGCACCCTGAGCCCCGGTTTCGGAGGCCGTGGACTGCGCACGAACCGTCTCAACCTTCGGTGCCGGCGTGGTCTTGATCACGGGGCGCTCGAAGGAAACGGTAGCCGTGGGCGCCGCAGTTACGGCGAGTGCCGTCTGCGCGGAACCGGACTCGGTAGAGGCGGAAACGCCGGCGGTGGTATCCGCGGCGTTGGCCGGAAGCCCCATGCTCAGGATCAGACCTGAAGCAGCTGCGATAACGGCAGCCTGGCGACCTACGGTCCCGGCATTAGCACTGACTGCCTTGGACACGGAGTCCAAGGGGTTGGTGCGAACCGGTTGTGCGCGATGGCGCGCAGAATTATGGCGTGAAGACACGAAGGTAGCCTCTCCCAATGCCTGCGAGGTGAGCTGTCGGATTCGGATGGGAGTCACCCGGCCGCGCTGCTTCACAGTGGAAGCTTTGCGACTTAACCCCAAGGCCTTCAGAATCGAAGACCAAAATTGGTTCCCCCGCCCCTGCCAGACGATGTCATGCGAACGGACCTTGAGCGGTGGCAGAGCTAGGCAATCCACTCAAGAACGTCAACTTCGGAAAAGTTGACGCGCTATAGACGTTACAGGAGTTCCGGGCCAATGTCACATTCAGGTCACGGCACGTCGCTGCGATCCGAGAGTTTGCCATCATTTGGGTCAGAGCCAGCCGGTGGGGTCAACGACTTCGCCGTTGATCTGGACCTCGAAGTGGAGGTGGCAGCCCGTGGACGCGCCCGTGGTGCCGCTGAGGGCAATGACGTCGCCGCGGCTGACCGTCTGGCCTACCTTGACGCTGGCGGAGGAGAGGTGGTTGTAGGTCGTTTCAAGGCCGTTGCCGTGATCCACCACAACACGGTTCCCGCCGCCGTACTGGTGCCAGCCGACGAAGGTCACGGTGCCGCTGGCAGCAGCCATGACGGAGGTTCCGCACTGTGCCGCGAAGTCCTGGCCACGGTGGAAGTCGCCGGTGCCGCCGGTGATGGGGCTGACCCGGAATCCGAAGGGTGAGGCCGTAACCAGCTGGGCCAGCGGCGAGCCGAGGCTTCCGGCCGAGGCGGCGCGGGTAATGGATCCCGCGGACTGGGCGCTCAGCAGCTGCTTCAGCTTGCCGTCGGGATCACCCTGTGTAACCACTGATGAGCGGCTGAAATCAATTTGGGCGGCGGCTTCGGCGGTAACTTCGGGCTGCGGGGCGGCGGAAACGGACGACGCCGGCTGGCCGGGCGCCGGAGTGGCCATCACGGGGCTGGTCACGGGAACCGTCACCGTGAGAACCAGGCCTGTTGCTGCCAAGGCGATGCCGGCCTTCTGGCCGAGGCCACTGGCAGCGGCGAAATCCGTCATCTGCCGGAAGGGTCCCCGGCGGCGGCGTGCTTCCCGCTGTGAATCGCGGGGCCTTTCCGCGGTGAAATCCTCGGCCACTCTAGGCGCCGAAGCGGGACCCGCCGCGCGACGGCGGCCCCTGGAGTATTGCGTGGTCAAGAATGTTCCTCTCTGGGTAGCCTGCGAAGTTAGCTGTCGGATTCGGGTCAGAGAGTTCAAAGACCCGGTCCGCCGTGACAAGCACTTGGCGCAGAGATATCCCGTGAGGATCCTTCGCTGGAAGAGGCTTGCTGCTGACGGACTTCACCCCAAGGCAGTCTCGCGACTGCCGGTTGTGGTTCCCCCGCCTCTGCCAGTTGGTGACTCGTGCACCTGATCCGCTGGCAGAGCTCGGCTCCGGATCAGGTAACGCTTTTGTATCGACGCTGAGTTTCAACTATAGGTGATTAAGTTGGACAGTAACAATTCCGTTATCTTTGCGGAAGGAGGCGTCACTGCGCTATCGCGCGGCCCCACGCGAGGAGAACCGCCGTCCCGTCAGCGGACGGAAACGAAGACGTGCGATGCCACTTCCGGGGGCAGCTCGAGCGCCCCCTCTATGCCCGGAACCCGCACGGAGATGTACTCTCCCACGCGTTCCAGGGACACCGAGGCGCCGGGCCTGATTCCGCCCTCGTCCAGCTGGACCAGCAGCTCAGGTTCCACCTGGATGGGCTCGGCCAGCCGGCTGACCGTCACGTTCGACGCCGGCCCGTAGCCCTGCATCGCATCCAGGAGATTAATCACAGTGGCATCCGGCAGCGCGGACGCCGGCCCGCCCAGGGCCGCCAGCCCGGGGATGGGGTTGCCGTAGGGAGAATCGGTGGGGTGGTTGAGCAATTCGTAGATGCGCTGCTCAACGCGTTCACTCATCACGTGCTCCCAGCGGCACGCCTCATCGTGTACGTAGGCCCAGTCCAGGCCGATCACATCCGCAAGGAGCCGTTCCGCCAGCCTGTGCTTGCGCATCACTTCGGTGGCGCGTTTCCGCCCGGCTTCGGTCAGCTCCAGATGGCGGTCCCCGGAGACCACTACCAGTCCGTCGCGCTCCATCCGGCCGATGGTTTGGGACACCGTGGGGCCGGAATGCCGCAGCCGTTCGGCGATGCGTGCGCGAAGAGCAACGATGTTCTCTTCTTCAAGCTCCAAAATGGTCCGAAGATACATCTCCGTAGTATCGATCAGATCCGTCATCCAGCTCAGCTCCTCGAGCGCAGTACCTTGCGTTGTCCCACCGTATCGCGTCCCGCTCAGCGGCGAGGTCCGCTAAAAAGCTTAGCCTATTTTGAATTTGTCTGGATAATCACGGGCGGGAAGAAACGGTCTCATTGGCCGGACTATGACGGCGCCGGTTCCCGCCCAATCAAGGGTTCAGGCAGAATAAAGGAGGTCCTTATCCAGTCACTGCCGACTACCGGCCACCCCACCGTCCGGACGTGAGCGACGTCCATGCCGAAATTGGAGCCCCCGTGAGCGAAACCAGCATCACTATTCCTGCCGACCTCCTGCCAAAGGATGGACGGTTCGGCGCAGGCCCGTCCAAGGTCCGGCCGGAGCAGCTCGAGGCGCTCTCCGCGGCGTCCAAGACCATCCTGGGTACCTCCCACCGCCAGGCTCCCGTCAAGAACCTCGTAGGCTCCGTCCGCGAAGGCCTCAGCCAGTTCTTCCGCGCCCCCGAAGGCTACGAAGTGGTCCTCGGCGTCGGCGGCTCCACTGCTTTCTGGGACATCGCCAGCTTCGGCCTGGTGGAGAAGAAGGCCCAGCACCTGTCCTTCGGCGAGTTCGGCTCCAAGTTCGCCTCAGCCACCAACAAAGCCCCGTTCCTGGACGCCTCCTCCATCATCAAGTCCGAGCCCGGCACCCGCCCGGTATCGGCCGCCGAGGCAGGCGTGGATGTCTACGCCTGGCCGCAGAACGAAACCTCCACCGGCGTCGCGGCTCCGGTCAGGCGCGTTGCGGGCGCCGACACCGGTTCCCTTGTCCTGGTGGACGCCACCTCCGCAGCCGGCGGCCTGGACGTGGACGTCTCCGAGGCCGATGTCTACTACTTCGCCCCGCAGAAGAACTTCGCGTCCGACGGCGGCCTGTGGCTGGGCCTCTTCTCCCCCGCCGCGCTGGAACGCGCCGCAAGGATCAAGGCCAGCGGCCGCTGGATCCCGGACTTCCTGGACCTCCAGACCGCCATCGACAACTCCAAGCTGAACCAGACCTACAACACGCCGTCGCTCTCCACCCTGGTGACCCTCGACGCGCAGGTGCAGTGGCTGAACTCCAACGGCGGCCTGGACTTCGCGTCCGCCCGCACCGCTGACTCTGCCGGCCGGATCTACTCCTGGGCCGAGGCCTCCGAGTACGCCACCCCGTTTGTGGCCAAGGCGGAGGACCGCTCCAACGTCATCGCCACCATCGACTTCGACGACTCGATCGACGCCGCCGCGATCGCCAAGGTGCTGCGCGCCAACGGAATCGTGGACACCGAGCCGTACCGGAAGCTGGGCCGCAACCAGCTCCGGATCGCCACGTTTGTGGCCATCGAGCCGACCGACGTGTCCGCACTGCTGGCAAGCATCGACTACGTGGTCGGCGAACTGCGCAAGTAGCTTTACCGCGCGAACGTACACTTGGGGCCCAAAAACCGGGGCCCCAAGTGTACGTTCGCGCTGTTTTGTGGTGACGTGACGGCTTCAGCGTCCGACGGCGTCGTCCGGGTTTTCATCCCGGGCGGCGCCGTCTGCGTTGTCCCACGGTTGTTGGACGCCCAGATGCGACACGACGCCGAAGTACCTCAGGCCGCGGGCGCGCCGGTTGAAGGTGAGCCGGAGCTGCTGGGCGCGGATGATCCAGATCATTCCGATCACGGCGGCGATGATCCCGGAGGCGGCCGCCACCGAAAGCGACCACCGGGGGCCGGCGACGTTGGCCACCCATCCCACCAACGGCGCACCGATGGGGGTGCCGCCCATAAAGATGGCCATGTAGAGGGCCATAACCCTGCCCCGCATGACGGGATCGGTGGTGGTCTGGACGTAGCCGTTGGCGCTGGTCATCATGGTGATCGCGAACAGTCCCACCGGCACCAGCGCGACGCCGAACCAGAAGTAGTTCGGGGCAAGCGCGGCCAGCCCCGCCGTCACGCCAAAGGCAGCCGCCGCGCCGAAGATCATCCGCAGGCGGGGCTTGCCGCGGCCGGCGGAGAGGAGGGCGCCCGCCACGGAACCGATGGCCATGATGGAATTCATGAGCCCGAAGGCGCTGGCGTCCAGCCCGAATTCCGTGCCCACCATCGCGGCGATAAACAGCACGAAGTTAAGCCCGAGTGTGCCCACAATGAACACGGCAACGAGGACCACCAGAATGTCCGGCCGGAACCGGACGTAGCGCAGCCCTTCCCTGATGCGGCCCTTGCCCGGGGCCGCCCGGGGAAGCTGCCGTAAGGACGCCGTCGGGATCTTCCACAGGCTCAGGAGCATGGCCAGGAACGTGGCGGTATTGATCAGGAATACCCAGCCGGGGCCCACCGCCACGGTCAGGATCCCTGCCACCGCGGGCCCGATCATCCGGGCCACGTTGAAGGAGGCGCTGTTCAGGGCTACGGCGTTGGGCAGGTAGTCGTCCCGCACGAGTTCAGAAACGAAGGTCTGGCGAACCGGGGCGTCGAGCGCGGAGACCATGCCCAGCAGCAGCGCAAAGCCGTAGACGTGCCACAGCTGGCCGGCGCCGAGCACCACCAGGATACCCAGGCCGGTGCTGAGGAGGGCCATCATTGACTGCGTCATGATCAGCAGCTGCCGGCGGCTGTACCGGTCAGCGACCAATCCGGCAACGGGCGCCAGGAAAAGCTGCGGCCCCAACTGCAGTGCCATGGTGATGCCCATGGCTCCGGCGTCGTGATCGGTGAGGTGGTCAAACACCAGCCAGTCCTGGGCCGTCCGCTGCATCCAGGTTCCGATGTTGGAAACCAGCGCGCCGATGAACCAGATCCGGTAGTTGACGATGTGCAGGGATTTGAAGGTGGACATCAGCGCCGGCCTTCTTGGTTCTCAACCCTGCGCATTTTCAACTGCTAGTCAGCCTCGCCGGCAGGCTCGTCGTCTTCGGATTCTTCGTCCTGGCCTTCGGACCCCGGAGCGTCAGCCTCGGCCGGCGAAGCGTCCGGCTCCGAAGCGAAAGCAACAGCAGCGCGCGGCTCCTCTTCCTCTGCCGCCTGCGCATCCTCGGGGCGGACACGCTCGGCCCACGGCACCCACTCCGGGGAAAGGATGGAATCCTCCGATGGCAGGAGGCCAAGCTCGCTGACCGTGACCACCTTGGAGCGGGAGTTCCTGGTCAGGACGGCATACCACTGCCAGCCGTGGTAGCCGGCCATTTTTGATTCGAAGAGGTGGGTGACCAGGCGGTCGCCCTCACTCTTGGCAGCCAGGTGCGCGCCGATGTCCGACGCTGCCGCGATGCCTTCGATGGCTGTCCGCGCCTCGCCAACGGCAGCAGCGAGGAAGGCGTCCGGCTTGCCGGTCCGCCACACGGGCACGCCGGTACGGCGCGTGGCTTCGGCTTTGGCGCCCAGCGTCTCCGGTGCCGTGGTGTCCGGCTGTTCAGCTTCCGCGTTCATGGCCAAGACCTAAACGTCCAGCTCGTCGGCAACCTTACGCAGGGCAGCCGCGATGGCCTTGCCCTTGTTGCCTTCCGGGTACTTGCCCGCGGACAGGGTTCCGGAGAGGTTGTCCAGCACGCTGACCAGGTCCTGGACAAGCGGGGCGAGGTCCCGGGCACTGGGCCGCTTGGCCTTGGCGATGGACGGCGTTTTGTCCAGGACGCGCAAGCCCAGGGCCTGTGCACCCTTGCGTCCGTCGGCAACGCCGAACTCAACGCGTGTGCCTGCCTTCAGCTCCGTGATGCCTTCGGGCAGCGACGATTTGGGCAGGAAGACTTCCTGGCCGTCCTCGCCTGCGAGGAATCCGAAACCTTTTTCCTTGTCATACCACTTGACCTTGCCGGTAGGCACGTAATCAACCTTCTTCGTTCTGACGTCTTCTGACACGGCCGGCAGCCACCGCATCCGCACTGATGTGCGGGTTCAGGGTATGACAGCAACGGACCGTGTTGGTCTGTTCCACAAGGTTACCGGTCGCCCGGCTGTTAGCGTTACCTGCATGACACCCTCGCGATACCGGCGCCCACTGATGATCTGCGCAGCGGTTGTTGCCATGCTTTCCCTCGTGGCGGTGGGCGCAGTCATGGCGCTGGCCTTCGCAGGCTCCGCTGCTCCGGCTTGGGTCACCGCCACCGCCCTGTACGGGTTGCCTGTGGCGTTCCTGCTGATGCTCTTCCTGGTGCTGGACAGCGTGGCCGGCCGGCGCCGGGCAGGAAAGTCCAGCGGGCGGTAACGTTGGACTGATGTCCCTTATCCGCGCGCTCAGCAAAGAACTGGAAGCACGCAGCGATGACTCGTTGCGGGCGCTCTTCGCAGCGCGGCCGGACCTTATGTCCCCCGCGGTTCCTGACTTTTCAGCCCTGGCCGCCCGGGCAAGTGCGCGGGTCAGCGTCCAGCGCGCGCTCGAACGGTTGAACAGGCCGCAGATGCAGGTGCTGGAAACCCTGCATCTGTGCACCAACACGGACACTGAACACAGCGCATCGGCGGCGGGCCTCCGCAAACTCATTGCCGGATCCACGGTGGCGGCACTGGAACGCATCCTGGCCTCGCTCCAGGAACTGGCTTTGGTGCACCGGGCCGAGCCGCCGCATGGAACGGCGGTTTCGGGCCACCGGCAGCGCTACTACCTGCCGGTGGGATGCCTCAAGGACGTGGTGGGAATCTATCCTGCGGGGCTGGGGCGCAGCTACACCGAGCTGGTCAGGCTTCAGCCCGCGTTTGCCCAGCGGGTAGTCCAGCTCGTTGCCGAGCTGCACCGCAGCGGCGTCTCCATCCAGAACGCCACCACCCCCATGGAGGCAGCCCTGGCGCTGCAGCACTGGACATCCTCGCCCGAGGCACTCAGCGAGGCACTGGCCGGAGCCCCGGAACGCACGACGGCGCTGCTCGCCAAATTCCGTAACTGGGCCATGGGTGCCGTCCCCCAGGCGCAACGGAAAGCCTCGGTCTCGAACCAGGGCGCCGACGTCGGGCCCGTGGACTGGCTCCTGGCCCGTGGCCTGCTGGTCCCCCTGGACGCCGCGCACGTGGAACTGCCGCACAGCGTGGGGCTGTCCCTTCGCGGCGGTGCCATCATCAATGACTTCTCCCTTTCCCCGCCGGTTCCGGAGCTGGGCAGCACCACCGCTGCGCTTCGTCGGATCGCGGCGCTGGGCGCCATCGCTGAAACCCTCCGGCTGGTGGGTGATCTCCTCCACGCCGTCCGCGAACAGCCGCTGGCCACGCTGCGCAGCGGCGGCGTAGGCGTCCGGGAAATGAAACGGCTGGCCGAGACACTGCGCATCGACCAGCACCGGGCCGGCCTCCTGCTGGAGATCAGCGCCCTCTCCGGCCTGTTGCGCCTTGACGTGGACTCATCCTCCTGGGTGCAGCCCCCGCAGCTGGAGTGGCTGTCCCTCCCACGCCAGGAGCAGTGGCTGTGGCTGGTCAACGCCTGGCTCGCCAGCGAGCGTGTACCCTCACTCGTGGGTCAGCCCATTACCGGTCCCGGCGGCGTTCCCGCCCCGCACCGCGCCGTGGCCGGGAACACCGTCAATGCCCTTTCAGCGGAAGCGCAGCGGCCGGACGCCCCGGTGGTCAGGAAACGGATCCTGGAAATTCTGGAGGAGCTCACACAGGAGGCAGCCGCTGCCGACGGCACGGCGCCGGTCCTCGATGCCGTGGCAGTGCTCCAGCGGGCTGAATGGACGCAGCCGCGGATGGCCCGCCGGTTCAGTTCCCTGATCAGGGGTGTCCTGGCGGAAGCGGAGCTGCTGGGACTGATCGGCTCCGGTGCGTTGAGCCAGCTGGGCAGCGCCATTGCCGAAGACAACCCGGACGAGGCCCTGGGCATTCTGGGCGAGCACCTGCCTGCGGCACTGAACCACGTCCTGCTCCAGGCGGACCTGACCGCAGTTGCCCCCGGTTATCTGGCTCCGGAGCTGGCCGAAAAGCTGCTGGTGATGGCCGACGCCGAGGGGCAGGGGCCCGCCACGATCTACAGGTTCTCCGCCAACTCGGTTCGCCGGGCGTTGGACGCCGGTCATGACGCATCGAGCCTGCTGGAGTTCCTGCGTGAGCACTCGGCCACGGCAGTGCCCCAGCCCTTGGAATACCTGGTGGAGGACACCGCGTCCCGGCACGGCCGGCTCCGGGTGGGAACGGCCGCCAGCTTTATCCAAAGCGATGATGAGGCAACAGTGCTGGAGCTGGCGGCGGAGTCCAGGGCCGCCGGCCTGGGGCTGGCCCGGATTGCGCCGACAGTGCTGATCTCCACTGCTCCGCCGCGGGAAACAGCGCAGGTCCTGCGCGGGCTGGGCCTCTCGCCGTCGGTGGATCAGACCGAGCCCGGCGTGGTCCGGCTCCGCCGCACCACAAGCATTCCGGGCAGTGCCCGTCCCGTCTACACGGCGCCGCGGACCGCGCCCGCCGAGGACGACGTCGCCGCGCAGCTGGCCGTCCTGCGGAACAGGCGCGCTGACGCCTCCGGAAACGGAAACCACGTGGGCGCCGCGCCTGGGTCCGGCGAAGCTGCTACCCAGCTTGGGCTGGAGACCCTGCAGCGGGCTATCCGGCTCAAGCAGCGCGTGAGCATGAACGTGGTGGACAGCCAGGGGAATTCCTGCCTGGAGACAGTTGTTCCCCTCTCCGTAAACGGCGGACGCGTCAGGGTCTTCGATCCTGCCAAGGAAACCGAGCGCGTGCTCTCCATCCACCGCATTATCGACATTGAGGCCGCAGAAGAACTGCGCCAGTGAAGGACTCCCCCGCGTGAACGACGGCCCGCTGATCGTCCAAAGTGACAAAACCATCCTGCTCGAAGTGGACCACGAACTGGCCACCGAGGCGCGCCACGCCATCGCCCCCTTCGCCGAACTGGAGCGCGCTCCGGAGCACATGCACAGCTACCGCCTGACGCCCCTGGGCCTGTGGAACGCACGCGCCGCCGGCCTGGACGCGGAGAAGGTCCTGGACACCCTGCTCAAATACTCACGGTTCCCGGTGCCGCATTCGCTGCTGATCGACGTCGAAGAGACCATGTCACGGTACGGGCGGCTGCGGCTGGAGAAGGACCCGCAGCACGGCCTGGTGATGCGCACGGACGACTACCCGGTGTTGGAAGAGGTCATCCGGGCCAAGAAAATCCAGCCCCTGCTGGGGCCGCGGATCGACGGCGAAACCATTGTGGTCCATTCCTCACAGCGCGGCCAGCTCAAGCAGCTGCTGCTGAAGATCGGGTGGCCGGCGGAGGACCTGGCCGGCTACGTGGACGGGACGCCGCACCTGATCGCCCTGAATGAGGACGGCTGGAAGCTCCGTCCGTACCAGCAGCTCGCCACCGAGAATTTCTGGGCCGGCGGCAGCGGCGTGGTGGTGCTGCCCTGTGGGGCCGGGAAGACGCTGGTGGGTGCCGCGGCCATGGCCACGAGCTCCACCACCACCCTCATCCTGGTCACCAACACGGTGGCCGCCCGGCAGTGGAAGGACGAGCTCCTCAAGCGGACGTCCCTGACGGAGGATGAAATCGGCGAGTACTCGGGCTCGGTCAAGGAGGTCCGACCGGTCACCATCGCCACCTACCAGGTCCTCACCACCAAACGCGGCGGCCTGTACGCGCACCTGGAACTCCTGGACGGCCACGACTGGGGCCTGATCATCTATGACGAAGTCCACCTCCTGCCGGCGCCGATCTTCCGGATGACCGCGGACCTGCAGGCCCGCCGCCGGCTTGGCCTCACCGCCACCCTGGTCCGCGAGGACGGCCGCGAAGGCGAGGTCTTCAGCCTCATCGGACCCAAGCGGTACGACGCTCCCTGGAAGGACATCGAGGCGCAGGGCTACATCGCCCCCGCGGACTGCGTGGAGGTCCGGATTGACCTTCCCCGGGACGAACGAGTGGCCTATGCCATGGCCGAGGACGCGGACAAGTACCGGCTGTGCGCCACGTCCGAGTCCAAGACCCTGATTGTGGAACAGCTGGTGGCCCGGCACCAGGGCGAGCAACTGCTGGTGATCGGGCAATACATTGACCAGCTGGACGAGATCGGCGAGCGCCTGCAGGCTCCCGTCATCAAGGGCGACACCTCGGTCAAGGAACGGCAAAAGCTCTTCGATGCCTTCCGCGCCGGCGACGTGCACACCCTGGTGGTGTCCAAGGTGGCCAACTTCTCCATCGACCTGCCGGAGGCCTCTGTGGCCATCCAGGTCTCCGGTTCTTTTGGGTCGCGGCAGGAGGAAGCCCAACGGCTGGGCCGGCTGCTGCGCCCGAAGAAGGACGGCCGGGCGGCCCGCTTCTACTCGTTGGTGGCCCGGGACACCCTGGACCAGGATTTCGCGGCGAAGCGGCAGCGCTTCCTGGCAGAGCAGGGGTATGCCTACCGGATCATGGACGCCAAGGATGTAGATCAGCCCGGCTAGGACCGCTCAGGTGATGCCCTGTGAGCCGTCACGTTCGGTCGTGCCGGTACGCGGATCAAACTGGGGCCGCTGGTAGGCCAGCTCGCCGCCGCTGCGGCCCCCGAACGGCCTGCCGTGATCGGCAAACTCCTCCCGGAAGAAGGCAACGCACCACTGGCCCAGCTGAATCCTGGCGCCGGTGCGGAGCACGGAGGGACCGGATGTGCTGACACTGCCGCTTACGGGACCGCGCGGTACCAGAATGTACTCGTCATTCTCGTCGTGCCGGATCTCTGCGTGCAACGGATCCAGGCCGGTGAGCTGCAAGTCCGAGGCAGGATCGGTGCCGATGCTGAAGGTCTCCTGGTCCAGGGTCACCTCCCGTGGGATCTGGCCCGTCCAATGGTCTGCGTCCTGCACGAAGATCAGTCTGGGCCGCCCACTGCCACGGGTGTGATGCGTGGTTGTTATGCGGCGCGTGATCTTCCGTCTGACCATAGGCATCAGAGGCAGCGGGGTCTCGGGAGGCAGCAGCGAGAACACCTGGGACGGGCGTTTGCCCCGCCGCATCAGGGGGACAAGGGCGCCGAGCCTTCCCAGTTTGATATGCGGGGACCGGGTGACCAGCCGCTGGGCTGCCGGGCTGCTGACCGCGCCCAGGCTGACGATGCTACCGTCCGGCCCGTTGACGGTCACGCTCAGTCCCTTGTCGGCAAGCATTTTGGCCAGGGGCCGGATCTCGTCCAGGGAAGGCACTGCTCCGGTGCGGAACGCATCCAGGCCATCGACGGTGATGCTGACCGCCGTGCCCGCGGCCTTCGCACTGCCGCGGGTGACGGAACCGGATTCGTCCTGGTAAGAGAAGTCCAGATTCATGTCCAACAGATAACCGGACATGGGAGTCATGCGCCGTTCTGGTCGGAACCTGGGGCATCCTTGTCGCTGGTGGTCACGCGCAGACTGCCGTTGAGCTTCCAAGTCGCGCGCGGAGCATCGGGGCCGATGTCCCGGGGAACTTCTACGGTCATATCGACGAACTGGTAATTGATGGCAGCGCCCTTGCCCGTGAGATAAGACCACATCTCCTCCGCCAGGTCGGCCCAGTCCCGAATGCTGCGGTCGGTGGTTGCGGTGCTGTCGGACGTGTCGAAGTCAGTCATGGTGGTTGTTCCCCTTAAGCGGCAGTGAAGCTGTGAGGCACTGATTTGAAGCGGGAAGTAGGCCCTGGCGGGGCCAATAGCCCCACTATATTCCCGCGCCCCCCCACCTGGGAACCCAAAGGCCGTGAACGTTCCGGACTGCAAATACGTTCCCGACGGCGCCTGCCACACTGGAAGAGTGAAGAAAAAAATCAAGCGGGTTGTTCCCCTCCCCGGCCAGGAATCGGTATGGGACTACCCACGCCCGCCCGGCGTTGAACGAAGTCAGGAAAGGGTCCGGATCTTCCTGGGCGGTCTACTGATCCTGGACACGACGGACTCGGTCCGGGTGTTGGAGACAAGCCACCCGCCGGTCTACTACCTGCTCCGTTCCGCGTTCAGCCCGGGCATGCTGGAGCCGGCGCCCGGAAACAGTTTCTGCGAGTTCAAGGGCACGGCTAAGTACCTCACCGTCCGCTCCGGCGGGACAGTGGCGGAAGAAGCGGGCTGGTACTACCCCACGCCGGCCTCGGGGTTTGAGATTCTTGCTGGCCGCGTCGCTCTTTACCCCGGCCGGATGGACCGGTGTGAGATTGACGGCGAAAGGGTGCGCCCGCAGGAAGGCGGCTTTTACGGAGGCTGGATCACCGGCAAGGTGGTGGGGCCATTCAAAGGCGGCCCGGGTACGCTCGGCTGGTGATAAGGCCTCCAGCCTCCCCCGCAAAGCACAGTGAACATCCAGAAAACTCACAGATTCTGGGAGCATGATGGGAACATGAAGAAGATCGGCCCAGAAGCCAAGCTGCTAGTTGTTGATGACGAACCCAACATCCGCGAGCTGCTGTCCACCTCGCTTCGCTTCGCAGGCTTCGAGGTGGTCTCTGCCGCCAACGGCCGTGACGCGTTGGCCGCCGCCGAGCTCCACGCGCCCGATCTCGCGGTACTGGACGTGATGCTGCCGGACATGGACGGCTTCACCGTCACCCGCAAGCTGCGGGCGTCGGGCAAGCACTTCCCGGTCCTGTTCCTCACGGCGAAGGACGACACCGAAGACAAGGTCACCGGCCTCACGGTAGGCGGGGATGATTACGTCACCAAGCCGTTCAGCCTCGACGAGGTAGTGGCCCGCATCCGCGCTGTCCTGCGCCGCACGCAGCCCCTGCTCGACGACGACGATGCGGTGATCCGCGTAGACGATCTGGAGCTCGACGACGACGCCCACGAGGTACGCCGCGGCGGCACTGTGATTGAACTGTCCCCCACGGAATTCAAGCTCCTCCGGTACCTGATGCTGAACCCGAACAGGGTGCTGTCGAAATCCCAGATCCTTGACCACGTCTGGGAGTACAACTTCAACGGCGACGCCTCGATTGTGGAGTCCTACATCTCCTACCTCCGGCGCAAGGTGGACATTG
Organism: Pseudarthrobacter lactosi; assembly: GCF_055412785.1. Taxonomy (NCBI): domain Bacteria; kingdom Bacillati; phylum Actinomycetota; class Actinomycetes; order Micrococcales; family Micrococcaceae; genus Pseudarthrobacter; species Pseudarthrobacter lactosi. The sequence goes on along the minus strand of NZ_JBVAYS010000002.1, from coordinate 43,580 downwards.
ATCCGGACGCACCGGCCCTGATCCAGACCAAACGCGGAGTCGGCTACGTGCTCCGGACGGCAGAGAAGCGCTGACCTTGCTGCAGCGGTGGAAATCGGCCTCGCTGAGGTCCCAGCTGGTGGCCATGATCATGGCACTGCTGATTGTTGCGCTGACCGCGACGGGCGCCGGCACCCTCACATTGCTGCACAGCTACCTCCAGGGACAGGTGGATGACAAGCTGATCGCGGCCGTGGAGCTCGCCAGCAAGCAGCGCTCGTTCACCCAGCTGCAGGCACCCAACCCGATGGTACCCACCGACTACTCACTGATCCTCTACACCCCCGGTGAGGACCCCCAGCTGTTGGGCGGCGATCCGGATGAGCGCCCGGACATCTCAACCATCTCCGTTCAGGACGCCCAGGACAGGGGCGCTCGTCCTTACCAGGTGCACGGCACGGACGGCCACAACTGGCGGGTGGTCGCGGTGAACGTGCTCTATGTCGGCCAACCCGCCGTTGTTGTCATCGGCTTGCCACTGCAAAGCGTCGACGATGTCCTCAAGCACGCCACCCTGGTGGTCACCGGCGTCGGCCTGCTCACCCTGCTGCTGGCCTCACTGATCGCCAGTTGGACCGTGTCCCGGTCGTTCCGGCCACTGGCCAAGGTGGAAAAGACCGCGGCGGCGATCGCCGCCGGCGACCTTTCCCGGCGTGTGGAAGTCGAGAATCCCGGCACCGAGGTGGGGCGGCTCGGCAGCTCGCTGAACGCCATGCTGGCACACATCGAGACGGCCTTCGCCGCCAGGACAGCCTCCGAAGGCAGAATGCGCCGGTTCGCAGCCGACGCCTCCCACGAACTGCGTACCCCCCTCGTGACCATCAGGGGTTTCTCCGAGCTCTACCGCCATGGCGCGCTGGCCACCAACGAGGACGTGGCCACGGCCATGGGGCGGATCGAAAGTGAAGCCAAACGGATGGGTTCAATGGTGGAGGACCTCCTCCTGCTGGCGCGCCTGGACGAACAGCGCCCGCTCCAGCAAAAGCCGGTTGACCTGCAGCTGATCGCCCACGATGCGGTGGTGGACACGCAGGCAAGCGACCGCTCCCGTCCCGTCTCCCTCACCGGCCTTGGTGACGATCGGGCCGCACCCGCCCCGGTGCTCGGTGACGAAGCAAAACTGCGACAGGTCGTGGGGAACCTCGTCGGGAACGCCTTGCGCTACACCCCGGACGGCAGCCCGATCGAACTCGGCGTCGGGGTCCGGACCTCCGACGGCGGGCAGCGGCTCGCCGTGATCGAGGTCCGGGACCACGGCCCTGGCATCTCGGAAGAGGATGCGTCCAAGGTGTTCGAGCGTTTCTACCGGGCGGACACGTCCCGCACGCGTGAAACCGGCGGCAGCGGCCTGGGGCTCGCGATTGTGGCTGCCATCGTGGGATCGCACGGCGGGTCCGTCAGGGTGGAAACGACCGACGGCGGTGGGGCTACCTTGGTGGTCAGCCTGCCTCTCAGGGACGACGCCACCAGCGATGCTCCCGCCGGCGATGAGCACCTGGTGGAAGCGCCTTCGGGCCGTTCGGCCGAGCAGGATGGCGATCCTCTGGACGGCGGCCACGGAGACGGCAAGGTTATCCACATATAGCCAGGGAGCGTGGCGTGGGGGCAGTGTCCGTCCGTAGGCTCGCTGTAGTGGCCCGGAGCAGCCGGGCGGGCAGCAGATGCTGTCCCACTACTTCGAGAGGCAGCAAGCCATGAGCATCATTTCCGTCGACACCGAACTCCTTCAGCTCAAGTCGGCCAACGTCAAGGCAACCGTGGACCGGATCAGCTCGGACGTCCAGACCATGAAGCGCGGCCTGGACGAACTGCAGTCCACCTGGCGGGGCTCGGCTGCCAACAACTTCCAGGCCCTGGTGACCGAGTGGACACTCACGCAGGGCAAGGTGGAGGCGTCGCTGGCATCCATCAACATGGCGCTGGCATCGGCAGCGTCCACCTACGCCCAGGCCGAGCAGGGCAACACCCAGCGCTTCAGCTGAGTCCGTGGCCGAATTGCCCTCTAGGCCTCCGGCGTTCCCTGGCGGAACCGGAGCCGCCATCTGTTGCCGTCCAAGACCCACAGTGAGCTATGGAGAGCCGTGCCTGAGCGCGAGTAGCTTCGGCACGTCAGCAGTATCGCGCTGGTGCCGATGCGGTCCGCACCCAGGATCTCCAGTTCAGTGTGCTGGGCCGGTTCCTCTTCGAGCGCCATCATCGTGGCGTCACGGGTCCAGACTCTGCCCGACGTTCCGATTTCCATAAAATCGGGGTGGAGGAGGACGCCGGTACGGCCGATGTCGCCACGGATGTCGGGGCCGGACAATTCGCGTTCCAGGGCCTCGACGATCGCCTCGGGGCCCATCTCAGCCCCGGCGGACTCCGCCGGGACGAAGGATTCGCTCGCCAGTTCGCTGAAGAGATCCGGCTCGTCGTCGGGGTCTTGACTAAAGAGGTCCTGGCCGTACGAGCCCTGACCGCCGGAGCCAGCACCGCCAGCTGTGGTGGCTGCCTGCAGGCTGGCTGCCGTGACGGTGTCGGGGCTGGCCAGTACAGGGCCTTTCCCGGAGCTGACGGCAACCCGGCTGTCAACTGCTGGGCCAACCGCTTCCGGGGCTCCCGCGAAGCCTGGGCCGGACCGCGCTGCCACACCCTGCTGGTACGCGGTGGCGGCGGCACGCGCGCGGACATCGGCTGCTTCATTGAGGTCGTGGCCTGCGTGGCCCTTGACCCATTCGAAGGTGTACTTCCGGCCGGCGATCTCCCGGTCCAGTTCCTTAAGCAGCTCCACGTTCAGGACCGGTTTGCCGTCGGCCTTCCGCCAGCCCTTGCGTTTCCAGCCCGGCATCCATTTGGTGATGGAGTTGATCACGTACTGGCTGTCGCACAGGACCCTCAGGTCCTCCTCCGGGACGTGCGCCGTGGCACGGAACAGATCAAGGACGGCCATCAGCTCGCCCTGGTTGTTGGTGCCGTGCGGCCATCCCCCGGCGCGCCAGCAGTCGTCGTTCACATACCAGGCCCAACCGGCCGGGCCGGGATTTCCTAAAGCCGAACCGTCGGCCGCTGCAGTAATTGTCACGGAACCATCCTGCCAGACACCGCCGACAACCGGTTCAGCCAGCGAGTGGGAAACCGCTTACCGAAAAGTCTTGACGCAGAAGTCGAAGCGCGGCAGAATCGGAATCCTGACCGAGAAAGCGCTTTCTCAGTCGAAGCTTCCCTATCGGCACCGATGCCGCCACGGGACCCCGCGTGGGGTGGACCTCCACCCCTTTGAGGAAGGCACATCAATGAAGATTCAGGCCATCAGCCGCAGGAGATTCCAGTTCGGCGCAGTCGCCGTCGCTGTCTCACTGCTCGCCACGGGCTGCGGCGCACCCCGCGGTTCCAGCGAAAACAGCGAAGTCACCCTGCGGTTCGCCTGGTGGGGCAACGAGTACCTCAACGCGCAAACAGAGAAAGTCATCGACGCGTTCGAGGCCGAACATCCCAACATCAAGATCGAATCCGAGCCGGGCGAATGGGCCAGCTACTGGGACAAACTGGCCACCACCACGGCTGCCAATGACGCACCAGATGTGATCCAGATGGACCAGAAATACATCGCCGAGTACGGTGGCCGCGGTGCGCTTCTGGACCTGTCCAAACAGGGCCCGATCGACACCTCCAAGCTGGACAAGGAATCTCTGGCCTCCGGCCAGTACGACGACGCACAGTACGGGTTGAGCACCGGGAAGAACGCCTACGTCATCATGGCGAACACCAAGGTCTTCGAGGCAGCAAACGTCCCTGTCCCCGACGACTCCACCTGGACCTGGGACGACTTCATGGATACCGCCGCTAAACTCAGCGCGGCGGGTGACGGGAAAAGCTACGGCGCAGCGTATGGCACCAACGAGGCGGACCTCATCATTTGGCTTCGGCAGCACGGCGAGAACCTCTACTCCCAGGACGGGAAACTGGATTTCGACACCGCTACGGCCGCTGCGTTCTGGGAGCGGCTGAAGGAACAGCGCGATTCCAAGGCAAGTCCGCCAGCTTCTGTCGCCACCGAGGACTCCGGCGCAGGGCTTGAGGAAAGTCTGTTCGGCACCAACCGGGTGGGCATGGCCTGGTGGTGGACCAACCAGCTGGGATCGCTGGAAACCACCACGGGCAGCAGCATCAAGATGCTCCGCGCCCCCAGCACCGACGGGAAGACTGCGGACAACGGCATGTACTACAAGCCCACCATGTTCTGGTCCGCGTCCTCCCGGTCCAAGCACCCCGAAGCAGCCGCAACCTTTATCAACTACCTGGCCAACAGCCCCGCGGCAGGCGCCATCCTCATGACAGACCGCGGAGTCCCCAGCAACGCTGAGATCGTCGAGGGCATCACCCCGGCCCTCAAGCCGGCAGACACCACAGTGGTGGCCTTCCTGAAGGACATTGCGCCGGACATCGCCGACGCGCCTGCCGTCCCGCCGGTGGGTGCCGGCAGCGTCCAGAACGTCATCAAGCGGTTCACCGATGAAGTCCTGTACGACCGGATGACTCCGCAGGTGGCCGCCGAAGCGTTCAAGAAGGAAGTCGAAGGAATGCTGGCCACGGCCCGCAAGTAACGGAGCCAGGCGCCGACACAGGGTTATCGGCCCGGCAAAAATCGAGTAGGTGGGTCGGGTTTCCCGACCCACCTCTCACACCACCGTACGTGCGGGCCTCGCATACGGCGGTTCGCTAGGTCGTTTGAAAGCGATCCCACGCAGCGCCAAAGAAAATGAGTCCGTTCCCTGCCCAATACTCGGCTGGCAGGGCCCTGTGAAGAATGGGCGACTTCGCGACCCGCCAGTAAGCTCGGCTGCTGTTGCCCCATTGATAGGCCAGATCCGGCCTGATCCCAAGGCGCCGCAGATTTGCCACCCGTGTTCGCGGGAGTTTCCATTCCTTCCAGCGGATTTGGCGCATCCTGCGCCTGAACCATTTATCGAGGGCAGCGAACTTCTTCGGTGTCTGTGACAGCCGGAAATAGCCCATCCAGCCGCGAACGTAGCGGTTCAGTTGTTGGATGCGGTCAGCCATGGAGATACTCCATTTGCGCGATGTCAGTTCCCTGATGCGGTCCTTCATGCGTTTAAAAGCCTTCGGAGCGATCCGGATCTTCACCCCGCCCTTGACGAAGTAGAACCCGAAACCCAGCAATGTAGCTACGTTTGCCGGATTGATCGTGGACTTCTCCCGGTTGACCCTCAACTTCAGGTCCTTTTCCAGCACTTTCGTGCTTTGTTCCAGCACCCGTTCCGCGGCCCTCTTGGACTTCACAAAGACCCTGATGTCATCGGCATACCGCACGAAGCGGTGACCCCGACCCCAGAACTCCTGATCAAAATCGTCCAACATGATGTTCGACAGCAACGGCGACAAGGGTGACCCCTGCGGGGTTCCCTCCTCCGTCGGCCATGATCCCCGCTTCAAGATAGCGCCGAATCAGCTTCAAGAGCCGCTTGTCTTTCACTTTCCGCGCAACCCTGGCCATCAGCGCGTCGTGGTTCACCCGGTCAAAGAACGCATCCAGATCAACCTCAACCACCCACCGATACCCCTGTGAAATCACCGTTCGGGCGACCTTCACCGCATCGTGGGCGCTTCTGCCCGGCCGAAACCCGTACGAGACGGGCACGAACCCCGGATCAAAGACCGGGGACAGGACTTGCGCGACTGCCTGCTGGATCAACCGATCCAGCACGGACGGTACTCCCAGCTTCCGCTCCCCGCCGTCAGGTTTGGGAATCATCACCTGACGAACCGGCAGCGGAGCATAAGTACCCGCGTCCAACGCCTCCCGGGTTTCTGTCCAGTGTCCTAAGCACCACGAACGGAGTTCCTCCGTGCGCAGCCCGTCAGCACCGGCAGCACCCCGGTTACGCTCAACACGTTTCAACGCGATCATCAGATTCCGCCGGGAGAAGACTTCCTCCCAGAGGTCCTGACGATCCCTGATGTTCTCCCCGATACCCGCCGGGTCCTCACTACGCACAGACAGGGGCCATCCCGGATTCACCGTTCGCTCCTCACTCTCTGTCCCACCACTCCCGTGGGTTGGCTGCGATTCTTGTGGAACACACGAGAAGCACCGCTTCAAACCATCAATTCCCAGCGTTCAGCCCTTCCCGGCAATCACGCGTGACTCCCGCCGGTACTATGGCTTCGGCTGACTTCTGCCCCATCAGTGGCGACCCTTAAGGCCGCACCGCTCCACCCGGTAAACCGGATGACGCACTGGGACAGACCTCCCCAGATAAGAACATTCACTTTCCCCCTGCCGCCGCCGCATTTACACACTGACCGTTTCGGTGGAACGGGCTTCACCATCTGTTGCTGGCTTACCCCGACCAACATGCCTTCTATGCGGTTCGTGTCCCTCGGTGCAGGGATTTGCCTCCGGCTTCCTTCCCACCCCACCTCACGATGACGCAGTTGCCATTGGCTAGAAGTTAAACCACCTTCTCCTTCAGAGGACTTCCACCTCCAAGCGAATGCCCATGCTGGGCGTACAACAAATGCGGCCCCCTCCAGTGGAGGGGGCCGCATTATGGTTTGCGCGGAACGTAGTCCGGGGGTTGGGGACTAGAAGCCGCCCATACCGCCCATACCGCCCATGTCGTCGCCGCCACCCATGGCCGGAGCGTTCTTCTCCGGCTTGTCAGCCACAACGGCCTCGGTGGTGAGGAACAGACCGGCAATGGAAGCCGCGTTCTGCAGGGCAGAGCGGGTTACCTTTACCGGGTCGTTGATGCCGGCAGCCAGCAGGTCGACGTATTCGCCGGTTGCTGCGTTCAGGCCGTGGCCTGCAGGCAGGCCGCGGACCTTGTCGACAACAACGCCAGGCTCGAGGCCGGCGTTGAAAGCGATCTGCTTCAGCGGGGCGTCGATGGCAACGCGGACGATGTTCGCACCGGTTGCTTCGTCACCTGTGAGGTTCAGGTTCGCGAACGCCTTGGCGCCGGCCTGGATCAGTGCAACGCCGCCGCCGGCGACGATGCCCTCTTCAACAGCAGCCTTCGCGTTGCGGACAGCGTCCTCAATGCGGTGCTTGCGTTCCTTGAGCTCAACTTCGGTTGCGGCACCGGCCTTGATGACTGCAACGCCGCCGGCCAGCTTGGCCAGGCGTTCCTGCAGCTTCTCGCGGTCGTAGTCCGAATCGGAGTTTTCGATCTCGGCACGGATCTGGGAAACGCGGCCAGCGATCTGGTCGGCGTCGCCGGCACCTTCAACGATGGTGGTCTCATCCTTGGTGACAACAACCTTGCGGGCGCGTCCCAGGAGTTCCAGACCGGCGGTCTCCAGCTTGAGTCCGACTTCCTCGGCGATGACCTGGCCACCGGTGAGTACAGCGATGTCGGCCAGCTGGGCCTTGCGGCGGTCGCCGAAGCCCGGAGCCTTGACGGCAACAGACTTGAAGGTGCCACGGATCTTGTTGACGATCAGGGTGGCCAGGGCCTCGCCCTCGATGTCCTCGGCAATGATCAGCAGCGGCTTGTTGGACTGCATGACCTTTTCCAGGACAGCAACCAGTTCCTTGACGTTGGAGATCTTGGAGTTCACGATCAGGATGTACGGGTCCTCAAGGACCGTTTCCTGGCGCTCAGTATCGGTTACGAAGTAAGCGGAGATGTAACCCTTGTCGAAGCGCATGCCTTCGGTGAGCTCGAGCTCCAGGCCGAAGGTGTTGGACTCCTCGACGGTGATGACGCCTTCTTTGCCCACCTTGTCGAGGGCTTCAGCGATCAGGGCGCCAATTTCGTCGTCACCGGCAGAGATGGAGGCAGTAGCCGCAATCTCTTCCTTGGTTTCGATTTCCTTGGCGGAGGCCAGCAGCTCAACCGTGACGGCCGCTACGGCCTTCTCGATACCGCGCTTGAGGGACAGCGGGTCAGCGCCGGCCGCGACGTTGCGCAGGCCTTCCTTGACCAGGGCCTGCGCCAGCACGGTAGCCGTGGTGGTGCCGTCGCCAGCGACGTCATCCGTCTTCTTGGCAACTTCCTTGACCAGCTCGGCGCCGATCTTTTCGTAAGGGTCGTCCAGCTCGATCTCCTTGGCGATGGAAACACCATCGTTGGTGATCGTGGGGGCGCCCCACTTCTTTTCGAGGACGACGTTGCGTCCACGCGGGCCGAGGGTGACCTTGACGGCGTCGGCGAGGATGTTCAGGCCCCGCTCAAGACCGCGGCGTGCCTCTTCATCAAATGCAATGATCTTGGCCATAACGGCAGTAGTCCTTTCGGGACAGTCGTTAAGAATGAACCTCACTGCAGTGCCCGCGACGGACGATCCTTCACCGGCGGCCTCTGTATGCCGCGGCTGGGGATCTCACTCCAGCTAGGTATTTCTCTCGCTCCACGACCGCCGCCAAGCTTCGCTGCCGGAAAACCGGACGTTGCTTTAGCAGTCGGTGCGTAAGAGTGCTAACTCAATAATTAGCACTCCCTAGGTGAGAGTGCAAGCGAAAGACCTCGCACATCGCGCCGTCACAGCGGACCGTTCGCCACCGGCGATCAGCTTGCGGCCCGGCCTGCAGTCTCACGGCCGGTGAGCACCGCCCTGTTGTCTGCGCCGTAGGTGAACACCATGTAATTGGCCGTCGTGATGTCACCGTTGGCGTCGAAGGCAACCGGCCCCGATTCGCCGTCGTAATTAATTCCCGCCCCGGTTTTCAGGACCGTGAGGCACTCGGAGTAGGACAGGCACGGTTTGGTGGCCGGCCCAGAGGCCTGCGCGGCGGGCTGCCCGCCTGCTGTCCCGCCGGACACGGCGATCAGGTTGGCGGCGATGGAGCGGCCGGCGTCGTCGTCAGCCTTCGCTGCCGCCAGGGCCGCGAGGTTCACGGCGTCGTAGGTCTCTGCTGCGAACGAAAGGTCTTTGAGTGCAGGGTTGACCGCCACGAGACGGGCTTGGAAGTCCGCGGACGGCAACAGACCCGGTGCCACGGCACGGGCGCCGTCGAGGGCTTTGGATCCCAGCCCCGAACCGTACTGGGCGAAGGCGCCGTCGCTCAGGATGATGCTCTTGCCCGAGAGCCCTGCGTTGTTGAGCTCTGCGAGGGCGCCCTGGGCGTCGTCCCTGGCGATCAGCACTACCGCGTCCGGCGTGGCGGCCTTGGCAGCGGCAGCCGCGTTTCCGGCGTCGCCGGGCTTGAAGGCGGTGGTGGAGACGGTGTCCAGGCCGGCGTTCTTGGCGGCGCTGGCCACCGCGGCGGCTACGTCTTTTCCGTAGCTGGAGTCCTGATGGACCACGGCAAGGCTCTTGGCGCCGCCGTCCTTGGCAAGCTTCACCAGCACCGATGCCTGGGCGACGTCCGCAGCCGCCGTCCTGAAGTAATAGCCGCCGCTCTTGTAGCGGGACAGGCCGGCAGCGGAGTTGGCCGGCGAGACCAGCGGGACGCGCGCAGCCGAGAGGACGTCGATGGCGGCGGCGGCGTGGCTCGAATCGGTCGGTCCGATCACCGCATCAACTTTGGCTGAGGCAAGATTTCTGGCCTGGGCTTCGGCGCCATCGCCGGCGCCCACCACCAGATCAACAGGCCTGCCTTTGTGACCTCCGGCCGCATTGATTTCCTTGATGGCCAGTTGGGCCGCAGCGAGCTGCGAGTCGTTGAGGAAGGCCTGCTTCCCTGCGCTGTCCTGGATCAGCCCGATGCGCAGCGTGCCGTCGCCGGATGCTTCAGCGGATTCAACGCGGACGTTGCCGCCTGCCACGCCGCAGCCAGCCAGGGCCAGCAGGAGTGCCGCTCCTGTAGTTGTGCGGATGATTGTTGAGCTCAAGCTGCGGGAAATCACTGAGCGGGCCGGACGTTTTCTGCCTGGGGGCCTTTCTCGCCTTCGCCAACCTCAAGTTCGACGCGCTGGCCTTCATCCAGGGCCCGGTAACCTTCGCCTTCAATGGCCGACCAGTGCACAAAGACATCGTCCCCGGAGCCGTCCACCGTAATAAAGCCGTAGCCCTTTTCGGCGTTGAACCACTTAACCGTTCCCAATGCCATGATGTCCGCTCTTTTCCGTCGTGCCGTCGGTCCCCGTCGGAATTGTGCCGCTTGTTACGGACCGAAGCCTGAAATCACTCTATCGACAAGCCATCCGGCGGGCCGAGCCACACGGCCGCTCCGGTGCCCAAAAGTTATTCAGGCGTGACCGCGAGGCGCTACTGGTAGCCCGGCCCCAAGACAACAACCAAGGGCACCTGGAATTCCTGGGTCTCCACCATCGTGGGAATGTTCAGGAGTTTGGAGACTGCTTCTGCGTTGGCTTTCTGCGCCGGGCCTGCATAGAAGATTGCCGATGCCTTCTGCGGAGCGCCGCCCCAGTTTCCTACCTGGCCCAGCGTCCAGCCATCGGTCTGGACCATCGAGCTGATGCGTCCGGCGAGCCCGGCCGTGCCGGCCGCGTTGTAGATGGCAACGCCCTGGGTCTTGTCCAGCACCGCCGCGGAGGGAACGTTTGTGGGCGAAGCGCTGGGCTCGGCGTCCGGGCTCTTAGAGGGTTCCGGGTCCGCGGAAGATTCAGCGGTGACTGACGGAGCCGCGCTTGCCTCGGGCGCTGCTGTTGATTCCAGGCTGGTGGAGGCTTCGCTGCCGGCCTGGGTGAACCCGAGCTTGGGAAGGATCAGGAAGGACACCACTCCGATGGCCAATGCCACAATCCCCACAGCAAGGATGGGCCACAGCTTGCGGCGGGCAGGCCCCGAGGCCGCACGGTGGACGCCCTGCCGCGAGGCGGACTCCGGAACCTTGTCGAATTCATCCCGAGCGTATTTGGTCATGGTGGGGAGACGTCCTTGTTGATTGCTGCTGATGGCTCAGCACGAGCGTGGTCAGGCGTCGGAACCCAGGCGTCGTGCAGTGCGTGCCCGGTGACGCGACGTACGTAGTCTACGCAATCTCTTAACCAGCATGGGGTCGTGGGCCAGTGCGGCCTCGGTGTCAATGAGGGCGTTGAGCAGCTGGTAGTAGTGGGTCGCGGACAGGTCGAACAGCTCCCTGATGGCCTGTTCCTTGGCCCCCGCGTACTTCCACCATTGCCGCTCCAGTGCCAGCATCTGCTGGTCGCGCTCGATCAAAGCTGAGTCACGGAGCGTAAAATCCGCCAGCAAAGAGCTGCGCTCCTCTGGCTCCGGCACGTGCTCCCGAGCAGGTTCCGCCACGGCACACCCCTTCGCTGGTCTTGCTGAATCACCGGTTGGGTTTCAAAATCTCCTCCCCATGTTACGGCGTGAATAACACCGATGTCATTTGCGCCCCGGCTGGAGTGGCCGGTAACCCTGCGAGAATGGGAGCGTGTTTGATTCTGACGCGCTGTTCGAACTGACGGCGGACCCGGCGGAGGACGTTGGCTTCGCAGAGATGGCCGCTTTGCCGCTCGGTGAGCTGATGGCGGCTGACTGGGCGGAGGCGCTGGGGCCGGTTGAGGCTGAGCTGCGCGGTGTCCTGAACTTCCTGGCCACCGAAGTTGCCGCGGGGCACCAGGTGCTGCCGGCGCCGTCGAACGTTCTGCGCGCGTTCCGGCAGCCGCTGGCTGGCGTCAAAGTCCTGGTAGTGGGCCAGGACCCCTACCCGACGCCGGGCCACGCGATCGGCCTGTCCTTCGCCGTTGACGGGCGGACCCGCCCCATCCCGCGGAGCCTGGCGAATATCTACCGCGAGCTGGAGGCCGATCTTGGCCTTCCCGCGCGCGTCCACGGCGACCTGTCCGCCTGGGCCGGCCAAGGGGTCCTGCTGCTGAACCGGGTCATGAGCGTCCGTGCCGGGGCTGCCGGCTCCCACCGGGGCAAAGGCTGGGAAGCCATCACGACGGCGGCAGTCACCGCGGTGGCCAGCCGGCGCACCTCCGACGGCGGGCCGGCGCCGTTGGTGGCGGTGCTGTGGGGCAAGGACGCGGAGAGTGTCCGGCCCCTTCTGTCCGATGCGGCGGTTGTGTCCAGCGCCCACCCCAGCCCCTTGTCGGCGTCGCGCGGATTCTTCGGCTCCCACCCCTTCAGCACCATCAACCGGCTGCTGCAGGACCAGGGCTGCCCTGGCGTAACCTGGGAACTCCCCCCGGTCCCTTAGCTTAGGGTTACCTTATGAGCACTGTTCCGGCCGCCACCAGCGCCACAAAAAATACACGTCCGCAGATCGATCTCACGGTCATTCGGCGGGAACAACTCTCGCCCCACATGGTCAGGATCGTGGCCGGCGGCAAGGGTTTTGCCGCCTACGTGAACAACAGTTTCGTGGACCGCTACGTCAAGATTGTCTTCCCGCAGCCCGGCGTTGACTATGCCCGGCCTTTGGACCTGTGGACCATCCGCGAAACCATGCCCCGCGAGCAGTGGCCCTTCACCCGCACGTACACGGTCCGCTGGGTGGACCTCGAGGCGCAGGAACTCGCCATCGATTTTGTGATCCACGGCGACGAGGGGCTGGCCGGTCCGTGGGCGGCTGCTGCCAGGCCTGGCGACACCTTCACCTTCACCGGGCCGGGCGGTGCCTACAACCCGGCGCCCGACGCTGACTGGTACCTCTTTGCCGGCGATGAAGCCGCACTTCCGGCGATCGCCGCCGCCATCGAATCGTTGCCCGCTGAAGCGGCCGGCCTGGCATTTATCGAGGTGGACAGCGACGCCGACATCCAGCCCGTCGCGTCCCCGGCGGGGGTCCAGGTGACCTGGCTGCGCCGCAACGGCGCGCCGGCCGGCGTCGGGGACCTCCTGATCTCAGCGGTGGCTGGCGCCGAGTGGCCCGCTGGGCGGGTCGACGTTTTCGCCCACGGCGAGCGTGGCTACATGAAGGGTCTGCGGGAGGTGCTCTTCGCCCAGCGCGGCCTTGAACGGAGCCAGGTTTCGCTGTCCGGCTACTGGGCCCAGGGCCGGGTGGAGGACGACTTCCAGGCCGAGAAGAAACTCCCCGTAGGGAAGATCTGAGCAGGCAAGAGCTGACTAGGGAAGATCTGGGCAGGGAAGAGCTGACCGAAATTTTCCGACGCCGGCGCTAGCTAGCGGCGGCGCGCGCGCCGCCGCTCATTGCTGGCCAGGCTGCGCGTCAACGGCCGGGCCAGGGTGTCGCCGAGGACAATGCCGGCCGCAGTTCCCAGGACTATCGCGCCGGCATTGAGCATGCCGCCAGCGCCGAGGAGGACATCGGCTTCCTCGATGGTCAGCACATACATGGACCGGAAAATGGTCAGCCCGGGCAGCAGGATCAGGGCGGCCGGGACGGCCACCACCAGCTGGGGTGCGCCCATCTTCAGCGCCACCACCCGCGCCAGCAGCCCAATGACGACCGCGGCGAGCGCCGGGGAGAACCGGTCACCGACGCCGAGGGACCCGGCACCCAGAAGCACAAAATAGCCCACCACGCCCACGCCCGCGGTAGGCAGCAGCAACTCCCACGATGTCTGCTCCGTCACGCCGATGGCCATCACTGCCACGGCGATAAAGATCACCAGAACCCAGAGGTCGTAGGCAGGCGGGAACGTCTCCGTGACACTGATCGGCTCCATCCCGGTCATCGAACCCATCACAAAGGCCACCGCGATCCCGGCCACAATCGCGCCGAACGTCAGCAACGTGGACAGGAACCGGCCCGCTGCGGTCACAGGGAAGCCGTTGATGGCGTCCTGGACCGAGGATACGAGGCGTCCGGTGGGCAGGAGCAGGAGGATGCCTCCCACCACCACAATCGCCGGCGCATTGGTGAGCTCAAACCGCCACAACAGCAACGCGGTGAGCGTAACAGCGAAGGCGCATGCCGCCGTCGTGAAGAAGTCCGGAACCCGCCACCGGCCCAACTGGCGGGCGAGCAGGCTGACGCCGATGTTGGCAACGAAGGCGATGCCCGAGGACACCGGCCCTCCGCCGAGCACGCCCACAAAGACTGCCGCGAACACGCCGAAGGCTACGGTGACCATCCAGCGTGGGAACGGTTTGGGGCTGGTGATGGCCTCGTCCAGCCGGCGGATCGCCTCATCGCGGCCCACTCCTCCGGCCACGATGTCCGTGACCAGCCTGTGTACTTTGGCCAGCCCGGCATAGTTGTTTGTCCAGGACCGCACTACGCGAAGCAGCGCGATGGGCGTCTGGTCCTTGGGCGCGTAGTTGATGCCCACCGACTGGTTGGTGATGTCCACTTCGATGTTTTTCAGCCCCAGCGCCGCGGTGACGGCAATGATGCTCGTCTCCACTTCCAAGGCGCCTGCGCCGTACCGGAACATGGTCTCGGCCAGGTGAAGGGCAAAGTCCAGGGTCTTGCGTGCGGAAGTGTCCACGCCGCTCACCTGGATCATGGGGTTGGCGTAGGGGCTTCCGGCGAGCCTGTCCACAATGCTCATCGGCGCCGTCGGCGGGTTCTCCCCCCGGACCAGTCGCCGCAGCATCTTCTTGGCCGCAGCGTCCTGGCGGAGCTGGGACGCTGTAAGCGGCTCTGTTTTGGGCAAGGCGTTGGTGGGAGGCCTGCTCCGGGGGTTTTCAGGTCGATCGGTCACCTTGGTGCTGATCCCTCTCTTGCACTTCGTGGGTTGGTGTTAGGCCTGGCGTTTCAGCGGCAGTTTGCCCAGCAGGGTGCGGGCTGCAGCGATGGCAGCACGGACCAGGCGGTTGGCCTGGAAGGCTACCCGCCGCACAGGCGTCACGAAGTCCCCCAGCAGCTGGACCACATCGCCGCCGAAGCCCTTCTTGAACTCGTAACCGCCATGGCCTTCCTCGTCCTGCCCTTGGATGCCGAAGGTGCCGTAGAAGTTGTAGCGCGAGTAGCCCTTGTCCAGGGCATGCAGCAGCATCCCCCAATACAGCGAGGTGGCGCCGTTGAAGTAGATGTAGTCCTGCTTGGTGCCACCAATGACGCAGACCACCTCGTCACCGAAACAGACGAAGTGGATGGCGGCCACCGTTGCCACTCCTACCGAGTCCGGGAACCGCTCGATGTCCTTGAGGCTGCGCTCGTAGCTGTCCACGAGGTCCTGGACCACCTTGAGCCGGTTGGCTTTCTTTTTGCTGCCGGTCTCTTCGACCTCACGGCGCAGTTCGGCGGCGGACGCGGTTTCCGCTTCCAAACGTTCGGTGATGGACTTCCGGTATGCGGGGATGTCGATCTTGGCCATCATGAGTTTCGTGAACTCGGCCGAGGTGGTCCGCAGGAGCTGTTCGTAGTATTCGCGTTCCCGGTAGAAGAAGCCCTTTTCGTCACCGGCGGTACTCAGCGCGTCGTAGAACTCGTCAAGGGTCTCCAAGGTGGCCTGTTCAAGGAACACGCCGTTCTTTTCAGCCTTGCGGATGGCCTTCCGGGTCCGGTAGCTGGTGCCCATGATGAGCTCCTCGGCGTCTTTGATGCCGTCGAGTTGCTTGATGAACATCCAGTTGACGTTGGCGAAGTTCATGTCCGAGCCCTGGTGTTCAAGACCCAGGGCCGCCAGGTCCGCCACCAGCGGCCTGTTGTCCACGACCTCGGGGTGTTCGGCGCCGTCGGCGTCGCGGGCGATGTAGGTCAGGTTCGGGGAAATCCGCAGTTCGGCTGCATTGCGTTCCGCGGCACGTTCCTTGAGGAGCCCGACGACGTCACGCACCAGGGCGGCGTCCGTGTAGTCCAGGAGGGGGCCCTTGGCGCACTCGCACACCTTGTAGCCCCAGCGGTTGGTGGTGTAGTTCAGCTTCCCGGCGGCGACCAGATCGCCGTCGCGCCTGACACCGAACAGTTCCACCGCCTGGCCGCGGGCGCGCTGGAAGCGGGTGAAGTCAGCGGACTGGATGAAGTTGTTTTGCGCGTGCTTGAGGGAGAAGGACTCAAACTCGGCATCGCTGAGGACGCTGAGCTCGAGGCCGGCTCCGGCCTTGGTGGGATTCACAGAAGTAACCTCATCTATGGCCGCGCTGCCGCCTGGGGCAGACGCTGGCCTTCGTGGTGTGGATGGTGAGCGTGGCTGGCGGGCTGTCAGTAGAACTGCTGGCCGGTGCGTGCGGTTTCGAGCCGGCGGAAGATCCGTTCCGCACCCTTGACCCACAGGGCATGTTTGACGGGCGACAGCACGTAGTCGTAGCAGCCGACGAAGTCCGTGACCGTCTTCGTGAAGCTGGTCTTGAACATGCCCATGCCGTACAGGTGGTGGGTCTTGTCCTTGATCAGGGCGGACGGCGGTGTGCCGCAGAAGTCGTACTCGGTACAGCCGAGTTCCTGCATTCTCCGGATGGCCTGCCACTGGACCAGGTGCGAATCGCCGTACTGCTTCCTGTTCTGGGTGGAGCCGCCGTCCTTGTAGGTCGCCTTGGATCCGTAGTTGATCACAAAGGCGCCCACGCTGGGTTTGCCGTCCTCATAAACAAAGAAGAAGCTGCCTTGGCCGCGGGTGCAGAATTCGTCCCAGAACCGTGTGTAGTACTCGAGGCTGCGCAACGGCATGGAGCCCTTGGCGTTGACGGTGTCCGCCATCAGGTCATACAGCGCCCGGTACGTTTCCGGACCCGGCTCCGGCTGCACCACTGCGCAGCCTTCGCGCTCTGCCCGGCGGATCGCGTTGCGGGCGCGGGAGGAGATGGACCGGAAGACCTGGTTCTCCGGTGCAGCGATGTCCAGCAACGCGGTGGAGTCATTGGATTGGATGTTCGGGGCCTTCACCAGGCCGGCGGCGGCGAGCCGCGCCCCGGCTTCCGGGGTGGACACAACGTCAGGTTCGATCTTGATGGTGAAGACGTTGAGCTTCCGGCTCCGGGCAAATGCAGCGCACGCGTCCAACACCGGCTTGAGGTCCTCGACGCCACCCAGGTCAGGGCCCTTGATCAGGTACCACAGGCGGCCCAGCACAGGGAATTTTTTCTCCAGCACCAGGTTGTAGCTGGCGGTCCCGGCAGACTCCAGGACCAGGAAGCGGGCGGCCCAGCCTCTGCCGTTCTTCACGGACGCGTAGGCGGCGGACTGCAGCATGTTGCCGCCGTTCGGGTTGGCCGTGACGTGCTTGTCCCAGTTCTCAATTTCCTCCGCTGTGGCAAAGCGGGCGGTGAATTCTCGCAAGGCGGACGTGTCCAATCTCAGGGGTTGCGTAGCCACAAGTCTAAAGCCTCCGGTCACGGCGGCAGGTCCCCGGCATCCGCTGGGCCCACGCCGTCAGGGTTCCCTGGCCGAGCTTGCGAGGCTAGGGGGACGGTGGGGAGCATGCTGCCGGATACCGTAGACCACCGAGGGCCGGCGGGACGGGGTTTTCGAAAGCGTGCGTCAGAGCGACGAAGGAGCAGCACGCGTGAAAAGCCCGGCTTGCCGGGTCCGGGCCCGGACCCTAGTCTTCGAACTCCGACAGCGGCGGGCAGGAGCAGATGAGGTTGCGGTCTCCGGCTGCGCCGTCGATGCGGCCGACGGGCGGGAAGTACTTGTCCTGCTTGAGCGAGGCGAGGGGGAAGGCGGCCTGCTCGCGCGGGTACTCGCGGTTCCAATCGGAAGATACGACGGCGGACGCGGTGTGGGGTGCGTGGCGCAGCGGGCTGTTCTCCACGCTGAAGTCACCGTTGGCCACCTGGTCGATTTCCTTGCGGATGGTGATCATCGCATCGATGAACCGGTCGATCTCCACGAGGTCCTCGGACTCCGTCGGTTCCACCATCAACGTGCCGGCCACCGGGAACGCCAGCGTGGGGGCGTGGAACCCGTAGTCGATCAGGCGCTTGGCCACGTCTTCCGCGGTGACGCCGGTCCTGGCCGTCAGCTCGCGCAGGTCCAGGATGCACTCGTGCGCCACGAGTCCGCCTTCACCGGTGTAGAGGACAGGGAAGTACTTGTTCAGCCGCGCCGCAACGTAGTTCGCCGCCAGCAGTGCCGACTTCGTCGCCTCGGTCAGGCCTTCGGCGCCCATGAGCTTCACGTACGCCCAGGAGATCGGCAGGACGCCTGCGGAGCCGTAGTTGGAGGCGCTGATGGCCACGCCGTGGCCGGCTTCGTGGGCTGCCTTGTTGGCGTCACCGGGCATAAAGGGTGCCAGGTGGGCCTTCGCTGCGACCGGGCCAACACCGGGTCCGCCGCCGCCGTGCGGGATGCAGAAGGTCTTGTGCAGGTTCAGGTGCGAGACGTCGCCGCCGAACTTGCCCGGCTGTGCCAGGCCCACGAGGGCGTTGAGGTTGGCGCCGTCCACGTAGACCTGGCCGCCGGCCGCGTGCACGGCGTCGCAGATTTCGGTCACGTCCGCGTCGTAGACACCGTGCGTGGAGGGGTAGGTGATCATGATGGCCGAGAGGACGTCCTTGTTCGCCTCGATCTTGGCGTTCAGGTCCTTGTGGTCGATGCTGCCGTCCGCAGCGGTAGCGACAACAACCACCTTCATGCCGGCCAGGACGGCGGAGGCGGCGTTGGTGCCGTGGGCCGAGGCCGGGATCAGGCAGACCGTGCGCTGGTCATCGCCGCGGGAGAGGTGGTAGCCGCGGATCGCCAGCAGGCCCGCGAGCTCGCCCTGGGAACCGGCGTTCGGCTGCAGGGACACCTGGTCGTAGCCGGTGATTTCCGCGAGGTCAGACTCCAGCCCGCCGATAAGTTCGCGCCAGCCTACGGTCTGTGAGTCCGGGGCGAACGGGTGGATCGAGGCGAACTCCGGCCAGGAAATGGCTTCCATCTCCGCGGTGGCGTTCAGCTTCATGGTGCACGAACCCAGCGGGATCATGGTCCGGTCCAGCGCAAGGTCCCGATCCGAAAGCCTGCGGATGTAGCGCAGCAGCTGGGTCTCGGAACGGTGCGTGTTGAACACCGGATGCTGCAAGTACTCGGAGGATCGTTCGACGGCGGTATCCAGTGCAAACTGGGTGTCTGTGCCGGCGGCCAAGTCCACCACGGCGGCGCCGAAGACGTCCAGGACACCGGCGACGATGGCCGGGGTTGTGGTTTCGTCGGCCGAGACGCCGATGGTGTCGCCGTCGATGTGGCGCAGGTTGATGCCCTTGGCTTCGGCGGCGGCCACAAGAGCCGCGGCCTTGCTGGGCACGGAAACCGTGACGGTATCAAAGAAGCATGTGTGCAGGACGTCCAGGCCGGCCGCCTTCAGCGATGCGGCGATGGTTGCAGCGTGGCTGTGGGTGGTCTCGGCGATTGCCTTGAGGCCGTCGGCGCCGTGGTAAACGGCGTAGAAGGAGGAAACGATGGCCAGCAGCGCCTGCGCGGTGCAGATATTGGACGTGGCCTTCTCCCGGCGGATGTGCTGCTCACGGGTCTGCAGCGCCAGACGGTACGCGGGGACACCGGCGTTGTCCTTCGAGACACCGACCAGGCGGCCCGGCATGGACCGCTCCAGGCCCTTCGCCACCGCCATGTACGCCGCGTGCGGGCCGCCGAAGAACAGCGGCACCCCGAAACGCTGGGTGGAGCCGACGGCGATATCCGCGCCCTGCTCCCCAGGAGGGGTGATCAGCGTCAACGCCAACAGGTCAGCAGCAACCGTCACCAGCGCGCCGCGCTCCTTCGCAGCCGCGATGATGTCGGCGTGGTTGAAGACCCGACCGGACACGCCGGGCTGCTGCAGGACGATGCCGTTGATAACGCCCTCGGGCAGGCCCGTGGACAGGTCAGCGACCTCCACCTCAAACCCGAGCGCCTCGGCCCGGCCCTTGACGATCGCGATGGTCTGCGGCAGGCAATCGGCATCCAGGACCGTCTTGCCGTCCCGGGCGTCCTTGTTCTTGTTGGCCCGGCGCATCATCAGCACCGCCTCGGCCACGGCGGTGGCTTCATCCAGCAGCGAGGCGTTCGCGATGGGCAGGCCCACGAGATCCTGGACCATGGTCTGGAAATTCAGGAGCGCCTCGAGCCGGCCCTGCGAGATTTCGGGCTGGTACGGGGTGTACGCGGTGTACCAGGCCGGGGCTTCGAGGATGTTCCGGCGGATCACCGCGGGCGTCACGGTGTCGTAATAGCCCTGGCCGATCATCTGCACGGCCGTCTTGTTCTTCGCCGCAAGCTTCCGGAGTTCGGCAAGGACCTCAACCTCACTCAGGGCGTCCTTGAGGGCCAGCGGCTGGGCCTGGCGGATGGAGTCGGGAACGGCGGTGTCCACCAGTGCGTCCACAGTGCCGTAGCCCACAGCCTTGAGCATGGAGTCGATATCGGCCTGGCGGCGGGCGCCAATATGCCGGTCAACGAAAGTGGCCGAGGCCGAATTAACACTCACAAGGAACTCCATTACTAAGGCGGCGCAAGGTACGCCACATCGACTCGGGTTCCTCCCCGCTCTGTCTGGGACCTGAGAGTTTCCGCGCAGCCTGCTTCCGCTAGGCTGCGCTTGCACCGTCGGTGGGCACAGCGGTCCTGACATTCCGGAGTGATCCGGGACGCTTCAGGCGTACGGCCTGCCACTTTCCAGAGTTGCCTGGCCGCGGCGGTACGTGGGCCTGAGAGATTCCTGGGGAGGATTTGCTCCTACGGCGCCTGTTGCACCTACTAACAGAACTCTCCCGCCGCAGATCAAAGGCATATTCAGATGTCGTGCCGGCCACAGATGGCCGCCACGAGGTCCAATTCTCCTACGCCCCGCGCCGCCGGGCAAATGGGGTCGTCAGGTTCAGCCGCGCAGCCGCTCCACGGCGGCGAGAAGCTCCT
Organism: Pseudarthrobacter lactosi; assembly: GCF_055412785.1. Taxonomy (NCBI): domain Bacteria; kingdom Bacillati; phylum Actinomycetota; class Actinomycetes; order Micrococcales; family Micrococcaceae; genus Pseudarthrobacter; species Pseudarthrobacter lactosi. The sequence goes on along the minus strand of NZ_JBVAYS010000002.1, from coordinate 22,999 downwards.
CGACGTCTCCATGGCGGCCCCGGCCGTCCCCGGTGGTGCCGCTTTCCCACATGGCGTTGAAATACAACCCGTCCCCCATATACAGCACGGCTTTCGCCATGGCCGGACCGACGTCGGCCGCGATCAGGTCCAACCACTGCTGCTGGATGGCGGCAAAGCGACGCCGGGCCTCTTCATGGGCCACTTCGGCCAGCCGCGTGGCGGCCACGAAAGAGCGGTCCATCGGCGTATCGGACCAGACCGAGGAACGGATGAAGTAGGTGGCTGCACCTTCGGCTGCTGCCGCCATCAGTGCCAGGTCCTCGGCGGCCAGTCGGTCCAACCGTTCCAGTACCGCAGCGATCAGCGCTTCCTTGTTGGGGAAATGGTAGAGCAATCCACCCTTGGACACGCCGGCCCGCTTGGCCACGGCGTCCAATGTGGCAGCCCGCTCCCCCACATCGATCAGGAGTTCTTCAAAAGCATCAAGGACTGCATCGCGTGCGACGGGATTTCTGGCCATGGCTTCAATCATGCCCGCTCCGGGTCCGGTTTCTTAACTATACCGTCTGGACGGTATAGTTATTACATGACGTTGTCCGCACAGTCCAACCAGACCACCCGAAGCACCTCCGCGACCGCAGCCGAGGTCCAGCCGTCAGGGCCCGCCAAGGCGCCCTGGCGCGACTGGCTCGCGCTGGCCCTGCTGATGTTTCCGGTGCTCCTGGTTGCGGTGGACAACACCGCGCTGACGTTTGCGCTTCCGGCCATCGCGAGCAGCTTGGAAACGACCGGAGTCCAGCTGCTGTGGATTGTGGACGCCTATCCCCTGGTACTTGCCGGATTGCTGGTTGCCATGGGCAGCCTGGGCGACCGGATCGGGCGCCGACGGCTGCTGCTGACCGGCAGCGTTGGATTCGCGGCGGTCTCAGCAGCAACAGCGTTTGCCCCCAGCGCGGAGTGGCTGATAGCCGGACGGGCGTCGCTGGGATTCTTCGGCGCCATGCTGATGCCCTCAACCCTGTCGCTGATCCGCAACATTTTTCCGGACCCGAACCGGCGCCGGCTGGCCGTAGCCATCTGGGCAGCCGGCTTCTCCGGCGGGGCCGCCCTGGGTCCCATCTTTGGGGGCTGGCTGGTGGAGCAGTTCTGGTGGGGCGCCATCCTGCTGGTCGCCGTGCCCATCATGCTGCCCCTGCTGGCGTTTGGTCCGGCGTTCATCCCGGAATCAAAGGATCCGCGGCCCGGACGGGTGGACGTGCCCAGCATCGCCCTGTCCCTGCTGGTTATGGTGCCCGTTGTGTACGGGATCAAGGAACTGGCGACAGAAGGTTTCGGGGCCGCTCCGTTGGGGCTTGTTGTCTTTGGCCTGGCCATGGGGGTCGTCTTTGTCCGCCGCCAGCACCGGCTGGCCAGCCCCCTGCTGGACATGTCCCTGTTCGGCAACCGGGTGTTCAGCACCGCCATCACGGCAAACGTGCTGGCCCTGTTTTCCTTCAACGGCTTCATTCTCTTCCTCGCACAGCACCTGCAGCTCCTGGACGGGATGACACCGTCGGCCGCCGGAATAGCAATGATCCCGGCCCTGGTGGCCACGGTGCTGGCCGGCCTGGCAGTGGTGCCGCTGGTCCGGAAAGTGCGTCCGGGCTTTGTGGTGGCGGGTGGCCTGGCACTGAGTGCCACCGGCTACGGAATCGCGGTCTTTGGTGATCACGGCTCCGGCCCGGCCCTCCTGCTGGCCGCGCTGCTGATCCTCGCACTGGGGGTGGGCACGGCGGAGACCATTTCCAATGACCTCATCCTGGGCTCCGTGCCAGCAGAGAAGTCAGGAGCGGCGGCCGCCATTTCGGAGACGGGCTATGAGGTGGGGTCCCTGCTGGGGACTGCAGTGCTGGGCTCCATCCTGACCGCTTCCTACCAGCGGAATCTCCTGCTGCCGGCCGGGGTGGAAGAAACGGCGTCAGGCACTGCCGTGCACCAGGCCGGCGAAACTTTGGCAGGCGCAGTGGAGCTGGCCACCAGCCTGCCTGCGCCGCTGGCTGAAGCGCTCCGCGGTGCAGCTCGCCTGGCGTTTGATTCGGGCGTCCACACCACTGCGGCAATTGCGCTGGTACTGATGGCGAGCGCGGCAGTCCTCGCCGCCGTCGTACTCCGGAAAGTTCCGACGGCGGACTAGGGCACCGCCGCCCGCAAGCCAGCGAGCGCACAAGGGCGCCCGGCGTCGGAAGTCATTCCGGCGCCGGGCGCTTGTGGCCTCACTATCGGCCGGAGCCTACTTGGCGTCAGGGGCGGTGACGCTGGCGGAGGCCTTCATGGTCTCGGCGTTCACCATCCACGCATACTGTTCCAGCTTGGCAATGAATTCGTGGAGCAGGTCCGCGGTAGTGGGATCCTCTTCGTCCACTTCGTCATGGACCTTGCGCATGGTGCCCACGGCAGCCTCAAGCGCAGCAACGATCCGCTCGATGGCGTCCTTGGTGTTGATGAGGCCTTCGGGGAACTGGGCCAGGCTGGTGGACTTTGCCACCGTGGCGCTGCGGCCGTCCGGCAGGGCGTGGAGGGCGCGCATCCGCTCGGCCAGATCATCCGCGAACTGCCGGGCGGCATCCACGATTTCGTCCAGCTGCAGGTGAAGGTCCCGGAAGTTGGTCCCCACAATGTTCCAGTGGGCCTGCTTGCCCTGGATGTGCAGCTCAATCAGGTCCGCAAGCACGGCCTGCAGATTGTTGGTCAGGGTCGGTGAAGCTTTCATGAATCCTCCTCGATTGGTCCAGTAGTCCCGACGCTATCAGCCACAGGATCGATCGCGCCGGGCCGGAAGCAAATTTCTCAGTGAGCTTACTAATCCGGCCGGAGTGTCACAAAAGAATGGGATTCATTTAAACCATTGCGCTAAAGCCGTCCGCCCTGCATACTAAATGAACGTCATTCATTTAGTGACGGTCGTCTCACTGGAAGTAAGCCCATGATTGAAATTTCCTGCCTCGACTCACCCGCCTCCCTGGCCCGGACAACGCCGTCCGACCGCCCAGCCCTTCGGGTGGGCGTCGTGCAGCACCGCTGGCATGCAGACACTGCCGTCCTGCAGGCCGAACTCGATGAAGGAATCGGCCGGGCCGCCCGGCTCGGTGCCTCGGTGGTGTTCCTGCCCGAACTCACCCTCTCGCGCTACCCCGCGGACAGCTGCCCCGAAAATGACACGCCCCGGCACGGAGCGTTGCAGCCCGGCGCCGTGCGGCCCGGCTCGGTGCGGCGCCGGCCGTCGGACACCGCTGAGGACCTGCTCACCGGACCCACCTTCCGCTTTGCCGCCGAATCGGCCCGCCGCCACGGGGTGGCAGTCCATGCCTCGCTGTACCAGCAGGTGCCCAACCCGGACGGCACGGACGACGGCCTGGGGCTGAACACCGCCATCCTGGTGTCCTCTGAGGGTGACCTGCTCGCCCGCACGCACAAGCTCCACATCCCGGTCACCGCCGGCTATTACGAAGACAAGTTCTTCCGCCAAGGGCCGGCCGCCGCTGACGCCTACGAGGTCCACGCGCCGGCAGAACTGGGCGGCGCCCGGCTGGGCATGCCCACCTGCTGGGACGAATGGTTCCCGGAAGTGGCCCGGCTTTACTCCCTCGGCGGCGCTGAGATCCTGGTCTACCCCACCGCCATCGGCTCAGAGCCGGACCACCCGGATTTCGACACCCAGCCGCTGTGGCAGCAGGTGATTGTGGGCAACGGCATCGCCAATGGCCTATTTATGGTGGCGCCCAACCGCTGGGGCAGCGAGGGAACGCTGAACTTCTACGGCTCCTCCTTTATCTCCGATCCGTACGGCCGGGTTCTCGTGCAGGCCCCGCGTGATGCCTCCGCGGTGCTGGTGGCAGACCTCGACCTGGACCAGCGCCGGGACTGGCTCACGCTCTTCCCGTTCCTGGCCACCCGCCGCCCGAACACCTACGGCCGGCTTACCGAACCGGTGCGCCGCGACCAACCGCTCGGCGGCGAACAGACTGTACTCCCGTCGTCGGCCATTAACACCGGGGTGACCGTATGAGCACGTGGCGCATGCCCGCCGAAACCGCGCCGCAGGAGCGGCTCTGGATGGCCTTTCCCACTGGCGGCTACACGCTGGGCGAGACGGAGGAAGATGCCCATGCTGCCCGTTCCGTCTGGGCAGCGGTGGCAAACGCCGCCGTCGAATTCGAGCCGGTCACCGTGGTGGTGGACCCCGACGACGTCGGCATCGCCTCGCGCTATCTGCACCCGAACGTCGAGGTACTGGCCGCCCCGCTCAACGATGCGTGGATGCGGGACATCGGGCCCACCTTCGTGTTGGACCAGGACGGAAGCCTCGGCGCCGTCGACTGGGTCTTCAACGGCTGGGGTGCCCAGGACTGGGCGCGCTGGGACAAAGACGCGCTGGTCGCCGGCGAAGTCTCCGGCCGCGCCGGCGCCAGGCATATTCTGTCCGCTCTGGTCAACGAAGGCGGCGGCATCCAGGTGGACGGTCAAGGAACCGTGCTGGTGACCGAAACCGTGCAGCTGGATCCGGGCCGCAACCCGGGACTCAGCCGCGCCGACGTCGAAGCCGAGCTTGCCCGGACAATCGGGGCCACCCACGTGGTCTGGCTCCCCCGCGGACTGGCCAGGGACTCGGAACGGTTCGGCACGCGCGGTCATGTGGACATCGTCGCCGCCATTCCCTCCCCCGGCACCCTGCTGGTGCACTCCCAGCAGGACCCCCGCCACCCGGACTTCCAGGTGAGCCGCGACATCATCGATCACCTCCGCACCACTAAGGACGCGGCCGGCCGGGAGTGGACCATCGTCGAAGTCCCTGCCCCGGAAGTGCTCTGGGATGACGAAGGTTTTGTCGACTACAGCTACATCAACCACGTCGTGGTCAACGGCGGCGTCATCGCCTGTACCTTCGGGGATCCCAACGATGACAAGGCGTTGCAGATCCTGGCGGAGGCCTACCCCGGCCGGCGGGTGGTCGGCATTGACGCCCGTGAGCTCTTCGCCCGCGGCGGCGGCATCCACTGCATCACCCAACAGCAGCCTGCTGCCTCGTAGAAAGCGCTGGACCATGACCCAAACCACCCGCAAGAACACCCCCGCGGGCCAGCCTTCCGGGACGGACACGGCAGGCTCGGCGCACGGCATCACCGCCAAAGGACTGAAGGGCGGGCAGCTGGGCCTCCTCGCCGTCGTCGTTCTTGGCATTTCCACCATCGCGCCGGCGTACACGCTGACCAGCGCCCTCGGCCCCACGGTGAATGAGGCGGGGCTCCAGCTGCCCGTCATTTTCCTGATCGGGTTCATCCCCATGATCCTGGTGTCGCTCGCCTACCGGGAACTGAACGCCGATTCCCCGGACAGCGGCACCACGTTCACCTGGGTCACCAAAGCGTTTGGCCCGTGGGTGGGCTGGATGGGCGGCTGGGGACTGCTCGCCGCCAACATCATCGTCCTGTCCAACCTGGCGGGCGTGGCGGTGGACTTCTTCTATCTCTTCCTGTCGCAGCTGACGGGGGCGCCTGAACTCGCGGACCTCGCGGCCAACAAGCCGTTGAACGTCCTGACGTGCTTCGTTTTTGTGGCCCTCGCCGTGTGGGTGAGCTACCGCGGCCTGCACACCACCAAGCTGGTCCAGTACGGACTCGTCGGATTCCAGCTGCTGGTCCTGGGACTTTTTGTGGGCATGGCGTTCGCGAACTGGTCCACGTCGGAAACGGCCATCCCGTTCAGCTGGGAGTGGTTCGACGTCACCAGGATCGAGACGTTCGGGCAGATCGCCGCCGGAATTTCACTGTCGATCTTTGTCTACTGGGGCTGGGACGTGTGCCTGACGGTGAATGAGGAAACCGCCAACGGCAAAAAGACCGCGGGCCTCGCCGGCACGCTGACCGCCGTCGTGGTTCTGGGGATCTACCTGCTGGTGAGCATCGCCACCATGATGTTCGCCGGCGTCGGCGATACGGGGATTGGCCTGAACAACGCTGAGAACCACGAGAACCTCTTCACGGCGCTTGCGTCACCGATCATGGGGCCGTTCGCCATCCTGATGTCGCTCGCCGTGCTGTCCAGTTCGGCCGCGTCCCTGCAGTCCACGTTCACCTCGCCGTCGCGGAGCCTGCTGGCCATGGCCCACTATGGTGCGCTGCCCGCCCCGTTCAGCCACATCAGCAAGCGCTTCTCGACGCCGGGCTTCGCAACAGTGGCGGCGGGCGTCCTGTCCGCCGGGTTCTACGCAGTGATGCACGTGATCAGCGAAAACGTCCTGAACGACACCATCCTGGCTCTCGGCCTGATGATCTGCTTCTACTACGGACTGACCGCCATCGCCTGCGCCTGGTACTTCCGGAACAGCGTGTTCAGCAGCCTCCGGAACTTCGTACTGCGGCTCCTGTGCCCGGTGCTGGGCGGTGTGGGTCTGTTTGTGGTTTTCCTGCAGACAGCCGTGGACAGCTGGGCGCCGGAGTTCGGCAGCGGCTCCGAGGTCTTCGGCGTTGGGCTGGTGTTTGTACTGGGCATCGGGATCCTGGCGCTCGGGGCGGTGCTGATGGTGATCATGGCACGCCTCAGCCCCGGTTTCTTCCGCGGCGAAACCATCCGCCGGGACACACCTGCGCTGGTGGTCCCGGAGTAGTTGCCCCAACCACAGCATGGCGCCCTGCCCGGAAAGTCTCCGGAGCAGGGCGCCGTTCTTTGGTTTTCCTGATCTTGTCTCAACTGCGGTTCAGCGGCGAACCAACGGTCACCAGAAGTGCGCTACATCCACCACCAGGCGCGATCCGGATCCGGGGCCGTCCAGGGTGAACACCCGGAACGGGAGCCGGGCACGAACGCCCAGGCCGATGCTGGTGTAGCCCTCAAAGCTGCCCGCGTAGGCAACCTGCCGGAAGGTCTGGTATCCCGATACGTCGGACAGTTCGGCCTTTGCCGCCGGGCTGTACGTGACGTTGTAATTGCTGTCGTAGGACGGCGCGTTCACAGTTGCCTGGAGGAATGCCGAGCCGAGCAGCGGGATTTCAAAACCTGAACCGTCCTGGACCACGGTCGGAACGTACTGGACCGTGTAGCCGGCCACCGGGCCGTTGAGGTCAACCACCATCCGGTCGAAGCAGTAGTGCTGCCCCGTCCTGACGTTGGTGACGGATGCGGTGCTCATGGCCGGGTCTGTTTCGGCCAGCGATCCCCAGACGAGCCCGCAATAGGATGTGGTTGCCGAGGCGGGCCCCGGAGCCAGGAAACCCAATCCAACAGCCATCAATATGACTGTCAGCCACGTATGAATCTTTTTCATTGTGGGCCACCCTTCGAGTGATTAGGTAGCTCAAGCGTAGGAGTCTCCGGGGCCCTTCAACAGGGTTGTTGCCGCTTCGGCGCGGAACCGTTAACCGAACCCGGTTCCGGTCACGCGGGCGTAATTCTTCAGCACTTTTCGGGGCCATCGAAACGCTATTAACGCCGTTTCTGCACCCTGCCGTTATGCATAATAACGACGCCGGCGCACCCCACCGTAGTGCCGGCGTCGGGCGTTCAGCCCTCGCACTCGATGCAGTACTTCAGGCCGTTCTTTTCGCGCGCAACCTGTGACCGGTGGCGGACCAGGAAGCATGATGCGCAGGTGAATTCATCGGACTGTTCAGGAACAACAATGACGGTCAGTTCTTCGCCGGAGAGATCGGCTCCGGGCAGGTCGATGCCTTCGGCGGTGTCGGTCTCCTCGACGTCGATGACTGCGGTCTGGGCATTGCCGCTGCGGGATGCCTGCAGCGCTTCCAGCGACTCGGCAGATGCCTCGTCGTCAGACTTGCGTGGAGCGTCGTAATCGGTAGCCATGGCATGTTCACTTTCGTCGCTGCACGGCACCATTTCAGGCACCTCAGTGAAGCAGTTTAGGTCATTATGCCGCTTCTTGGGCAATAGTGTGGCCGACCAGACAGATTTCGTTGCTTCGCCCTCTGCAGACGGGGTAATTGATGCAACCTTGACGGTATCCAGGGGCCAAATCTGAGAAGGCGCCTGCAGGATGGATTCGCGGGCCGCTGGGGTCTGCAAAACCCACCCGAGGACGCCGCCATGGAGACTGTACTGTCCCTGCCCCCGGCCGACGTGACACGCTCATCCACTGTTCACCCCACGAGGCGGGCGGCCCGCGCCGCTTCCGCTCCAGACCAGGCCATCCCCGCATCACGTGGCCTGCGCGTGGTGGTGCTGGTACCCGCTTACAACGAGGCCGGCTCGATCGGGGCAACCCTCGATGGCCTCATGCTCCAGTCCCGTCCCGCGGACCTCATCGTGGTCATCCCCAACGGCTGCACCGATGCAACGGCCTGGGAAGCGCGGAAGTACCCGGTGACCACCATGGAGCTTCCCCGATTGCAGCACCGCAAATCCGAAGCCCTGAACCGGGCCTGGGCAAAGTACGCCTACGACGCCGACGTGGTCATCTGCCTCGACGCGGACACGGTCTTGCCCCCGAACGCCGTCGAAGCCTGGTCCCGGGAGTTCAGTGCGGATACGGGCGCGCTCCTCGGTGGCTCGTCGTCGAAATTCACGATGCAAGACCCCGGATTCCTGAGCCGGCTGCAGAAGGCCGAGTTCGCCACGTGGACCGATACGGCACTGAGGAGAGGCCGGACCAGTGTCCTGGCAGGAACCGGCTGCGCCATCAACAACACCGTCCTCCGCCAGATCGCGGCCCGGGACGACCGCGAAGGGCCGTGGGTCTACACCTCGCAGGTCGAGGACTTCGAACTGACTTATCGCATCCGCGAACTGGGCTACATCTGCCAGGTTTCCCCGGATGTCCGCGCCTACACCGACTCGATGAAGACAGTCAAAGCATTGTGGGGCCAGCGGATGAAATGGCAGGTGGGCACGGTGGAAGACCTGCTGGGCCTGGGAATCAACCGGCTGACCCTGCGCGACTGGGGCCAGCAGGCCATGGGGCTGCTGGGCGTGTTCCTGAAGCTCCTGTGGATCGCCGTCATTGCCCTCTCACTCACCTTGGGAGTGTTTCGCGTCGTCCTGTTCTGGTGGCTGGTGCCAATCCTGTTCGTGGCGCTGGACATCAAACGGGCGCTTCGGATTCCGCACCGCGACTGGAAGGACGTCCTACTGGCGGCCACGTTCTTCCCGCAGGAATTGTTCATGTGGCTGCGGTCCGGGTGGTTTTTGGCCTCCTGGTGCGCGGTCCTGACTGCAAAGATCACCCGGCGGCGGATAGACCGTTGGGAAGCGCAATACACGGCAGAGGAAATCAACTAACAAATGTACGGAACGAATACCGCCCTGCCCGCTTCCGGAGCGGCCTTGGGCGCAACCGGATTGGCCTACACCGGGCTGGACGTCATGGCTGCCCTGCTGACCGCGTTCGGCGTGATGCTCATAGGGATGGCCCTGCTGGGACTGGTCCGCGGGGACAAAAAGGCGCGCCCCTGACCACCGCGAGATTGCGCATTGGGTCAGGGGGTCCGGCGCGCCTCGAGTGCGGACTTGAAAGCGGAGGCTGAGGTGACGCTGCTGTTGATGCGCCAGTCGGTCTCCTTCTGGAGATGGAACCAGACGAAGCCCACCACATCGGGCTGGGCGGCCAGATAGGACACGAGCTGTGTGTTCCAGGCAGCCTTGTTGCCGCCTGCTTCGCTGGAAGCCGTCTCGCTGATCAGGATGGGAACTCCCGGCGCCAGGGCACGCAACTGGGCTATGCCCGGAGCGAAAAGATCCTGCGGCGATATCCAGCCGCTCCATGAGGCGGAGGTGCCCCAGTTGTACCCGTCGAGGGCTACAACATCCACGTATCCGACGCCGGGAAAGAGACCGGCGAGATCGGTGGAACCGTAGTAGGGAACATTCGGGCTCCAGACCCAGGACACGTTGCCGGCGCCGGTGGCAGCAACGACGTCGTGAACGTGGCGCCAGGCACTCGCGTAGTCACCGGCCTGATTTCCGTTGACGCCTTCGGCCCACGGATACCAGTTTCCGTTCATCTCATGGGCGAACCTGAGCTGGACCGGGTAGCCCCAGGCAGTGAGTGCCTGGCCCCACTGCGTGATGTGGGCGTCAAAGTCACCGGCGGCAATTCGGTCCAGGGAGTAGGCCGGCTGTTCCGAGCCGCCGCCCCAGGCCCAGGGTTCCCAGGTAATGAGCGGAACGGCGCCTCGTGCCCGGACGGCGTTCATTTCTGTGATGGGGGGCGCCTGGAGGAAGTCCTTATAGAAAAGAATGCTGGAGGGGCTTTCGCCGGCCAGCTGCGACACTTCATCCAGTTCGCCGCTGGCCAGCGGGCCGCCGGCTGTGGCCACCCCGAACCGAAGCGCGGCCGTACTGACCGGAGGGAGCGCCGGGGCCGGCGCCGTCACCGTGAACACGGACGAGGCCTGGATGGAAGAGGTCTTGGCCGTGATGGTCAGTGATCCCTGAGCTGTGGAAGGGATGGTGATCGGGGTACTGAAAGCACCCGAGGCCGCCGTTTTGAAGGGAAAAGTCGTGGCACCGGCAATGACCGTCCCCGTGGTGGAGGCTTTGAACCCCGTTCCGCTGACGGTGACCGCGGAACCTGCCGGCCCAGTGGCCGGGCTGAGGGAAATCCGGCCTGTGGCAGGCGCTGCCTGGGCTGCCTGGGCTGGCATCAGTCCCAAAGCGAGGCCCACGCCGACCACTGCCGCGATGGATTTCAAAATTCTGAGCATGGCGATCGGTCCCCGCAATCGGCAAGGCGGATGGAAATCCGCCGGTCAGGTGGTGCCTAGCGGCACTTTCCTGATCCTAAGGGCTTGGCGCCGAAACCAGCCCGGGTTTTTTCGAATATTTTCTGACGAACTCACGGCCCCCAAAGGGGCCCGACCCGGATCGATGCTCCGTAACCGCCCGTTTGGACGCTCTGAACGGCGGTTACGGAGCAATCGATGGTGGGTGCCGGGCGGCGGGGGCAGCAATAGTTCGGCCGGACAAAGCCATAACTGGAGCCTCCTGTCGGATTCGAACCGACGACCCCCGCTTTACAAGAGCGGTGCTCTGGCCAACTGAGCTAAGGAGGCGCGCCCCTTACAGGGCGTGCGCCGCAATGGCGCTAGATAAGGTTAGCCCAAGTCCGCCCGCTCGTAAAAACGCCGGCCAGGCCTACCCGGAGCAAAAGTGAGGACCTGCTTCCGGAATCTATCCGGAAGCAGGTCCTCTGCGAGGAAGAGGGCCCTAGCCCTTCGCGGTGATCGCTGCCTGCAGGAAGTCCGGGAACGGGGTCTGCGCGCTGGCACCCTTGCCCCACTGCTGGCCGTCCACGAACACGGTGGGCGTGCCCGTGACGCCAATGGCGGCGGCCTGCTTGGTTGTGAACTTCACGAACGGACGGTAGGTCTTCTCATTGATGCAGGTGTCAATGTTCTTGGCGCCGATGTCCGTGGCCATGGTCTTGAGCTTGTCGTCAGGAAGTCCGGCGCTGCCTTCCGCAGGCTGGTTGGCGAACAGCGCGTCCACAAACTCCGCGTACTTTTCCGGAGACTCATTCACAACGCATGCGGCAGCGTTGGCTGCACGGGAGGAGTAGTTCGTGGAGGACCGGCTGTCCAGGAACCCGAGTGCCCGGTATTCCACTGAGATCTTGCCCTCGTTGCGCAGCGCCGTCAGCTGCTCGTTGTACTGGGTCTCGAAGTTCTTGCAGACCGGGCAGATGAAGTCAACGTACAGGACCACCTTGACCGGTTTGCCGGCCTCAGCCTCAGCGCCCGGCGCCACAACCGATGCCGGTGCGGTTTCCGGGGGCTCACCCACGGCGGCAGCGTCAACGGTGGCTGGTTCCACCTTCGCGACGTCGGTATTGGCCAGCAAGGTGATGCCGCCGTTGGCGTTTCCGTTGGCCGGCGTCGGACCCTGGTCAGCGATAGGGGCGTTCTGCCGCATCGTTGTGGTCACCACCAGGCCCACCACCACAAGGATGGCCACCACGGCCACCACAATGCCCCAGCCGATCAGCAGCTTGTTGCGCTTGTCCTTCTTCAGCTGCGCCTCTCGGATCAGGCGTGCCTTCTCGCGCGCCTCCGAGGTTCGTTCAGCCTTGGACTTGCGTATTTCATTTGCGGGGCTCATGTGTTCCTTGGGTCGATCGACATATGGGGACCACTCTGTGGCGACTCCACCATTTTAGGGGACAAACCTGAGAGCTTGCGCTTTCAAGTATTCAGCCCGAATAACCAACGGACGAATAGCCGCGAAGATTCCATCCTATTAAGGTGGCTTAAAGGCACAAGCAACCCCAGGGGGCCGCAATGCAAACATCCGTCCAAGAAAAACCATCAGCTGTACCTGCCGCCGGCGCCGCCGAGAGCAGCGACAGCACAGCCGCCACGTACGATTTTATGGTCGTCTCCAACAGGCTGCCGGTGGACCGCTGCGCGCCAGGTGAGAGCGGCGATGACGGCTCCGGCTGGCGCCGCTCCCCCGGCGGCCTGGTGACTGCCCTCGCACCCATGATGACCAAGACCGATGGCGCGTGGGTGGGCTGGCATGGCGCCCCGGACGAGACCGTCGAGCCTTTCAGTCACGGCGGCATGGATCTGGTCCCCGTCCAGCTGAGCAACGACGACGTCGAGCTCTACTACGAGGGTTTCTCCAACGCCACCTTGTGGCCCCTCTACCACGACGTCATCGCCCCGCCGGAGTTCCACCGGACCTGGTGGGACGCCTACCGCAAGGTCAACCAAAGGTTCGCCGACGCCGTCGTACGCCATGCCGGCCAGGGCGCCACGGTGTGGGTGCAGGACTACCAGCTGCAGCTGGTGCCGCGCCTGCTGCGCCAGGCGCGGCCGGACCTGCGGATCGGTTTCTTCAACCACATCCCCTTCCCCCCGCCGGAAATCTTCGCGCAGCTGCCGTGGCGGCACGCCATCATCGACGGCCTGATGGGCGCTGACCTGGTGGGCTTCCAGCGCCCCAGCGACGCCGGCAACTTCATGCGCTCCGCCCGCCGGTTCCTGGGCGCCAGCGTCAAGCAGCAGCAAGTGCACGTCAAGGGTAAAAACGGCGAAATCACGCACATCGCCAGGGCCCAGGCCTTCCCGATCTCGATCGACGTCGCCCAGATCAGCGAACTGGCCCACAACCCCGAGATCATCGAGCGCGCACGCCAGATCCGCCAGGACCTCGGCAACCCCAAGACCATCCTCCTGGGCGTGGACCGGCTGGATTACACCAAAGGCATCCGGCACCGGCTCAAGGCCTTTGAGGAGCTCCTGAACGAAGGCAAGCTGACGGTCGGCGATGCAACGCTGATCCAGGTTGCCAGCCCCAGCCGCGAACGGGTGGAGCAATACCGCCTCCTGCGCGAGGAAATCGAAGGTACCGTCGGCCACATCAACGGCACCTACGACACCATCCAGAACACGGCCGTCCGCTACCTCCACCACAGCTACCCCGTGGAGGAGATGGTGGCGTTGTACCTCGCCGCCGACGTTATGCTCGTGACCGCACTGCGGGACGGCATGAACCTCGTGGCCAAGGAATACGTCACCGCCCGCAAGGACAATGACGGCGCCCTGGTCCTCAGCGAGTTCGCCGGCGCTGCGGACCAGCTCAAGCAGGCGCTGCTGATGAACCCGCACGACATCGACGGCCTCAAGGACACCATCATGCGGGCCGTCGATTTGCCTCCCAAAGACGCCGCGCGCCGTATGCGCTCCATGCGCAAGCAGATCCTGGATCACGACGTCGACCACTGGTCAGCTGACTTCCTGGCCGCCCTGAACGAGAAAGTTGTGCGCGATGACTCCTAACGCCAGCCCCGCAAAGGGCCCGCTCGCCTTGTCCCCCGAACTCCGGCAGGCCGCCCGGCGCATCGCCCAGACGGAACACCTGCTGGTGGCCATGGACTTCGACGGCACCATTTCCCCGCTGGTTGACCGCGCGGACCAAGCCCGCCCCCTTCCGCGCTCTGCCGCCGCTTTCGCCGGGCTCGCCGCCCTTCCACGTACGACGACGGCACTCATCTCAGGGCGGGCCCTCGCCAGCCTGCGCGCGGTCGCCTCGCCGCCGGTGGACACACTGCTGATCGGCAGCCATGGCGCCGAGGCGTGGCTGGGCCCCGGCTCCGCTGAACTGACGCTGGACGAAGCCCAGCGCCGGCTGCTGGCCGAAGTCCGCGGCCTTCTCGAGGAGATCGTCGAGCAGGCACCGGGCACGCTGCTCGAAGACAAGCCCGCCGGCGTGGTCCTCCATACCCGGCTGGCCACGGACGATGTTGCCGAGGACGCGGTAGCCGCGGCACGTTCAGTTCTCCAAGACCGCAAGGGCGTTTTCCTGAAGAACGGCAAGCGTGTCCTGGAAACATCGGTGGTCAACGCCTCCAAGGGTGAGGGCCTGACCTTCCTGCGCCAGATCACCGGGGCCACAGCCGTCCTCTTCGCCGGTGACGACGTCACGGACGAAGACGCCCTGGGACGCTTGGAATCCGGCGATGTGGGCGTCAAAGTGGGCCTGGACTTCACCCAGGCCGAGTTCCGGGTGGACGCGCCGGCCCACGTGGCGGAACTGCTCGAAGCGCTCCTGCAGGAACGGAGCCTGGTGGTAGCCGAAGAAGTGCCCGGCACCGACTAATCCCCGGGGACATGTCCAAGCTCACATGTGACCTCCGTAACATTTGCACCAATACGCCAATCGTCTGACATACTCTTGTTTGTGATGTGGCGCACAGGAACCGTGCGGCGTCACGTGATACTCCTCGGCCTTCGGCCGGGGAGTACACGGCTGCAATGCCGTGGATAACTGAATTACATGAACCATTCACAACGGATCGTCCGGCACGTACCTGCCGGTGAAGGGATTGATAACTGTGGCTACAGTTACTTTTGATAACGCTACGCGTCTGTACCCGGGCACAGAGAAGCCCGCTGTTGACAAGCTCAACATTGAAATCGCCGATGGCGAATTTCTGGTCCTCGTAGGACCCTCCGGTTGCGGTAAGTCCACCTCCCTGCGCATGCTCGCAGGCCTTGAGGACGTCAACGCCGGCCGCATTCTTATTGGCGACCGCGATGTCACCGATGTTCCGCCGAAGGACCGCGACATCGCGATGGTTTTCCAGAACTACGCGCTGTACCCGCACATGACGGTTGCGGACAACATGGGCTTCGCACTGAAGATCGCCGGCGTTTCGAAGGAAGAGCGCGCCGAGCGTGTCCGTGAAGCCGCCAAGCTTCTTGACCTCGAGCCGTACCTGGACCGCAAGCCGAAGGCACTCTCCGGTGGCCAGCGCCAGCGTGTTGCCATGGGCCGCGCCATCGTGCGTAACCCGCAGGTGTTCCTCATGGATGAGCCGCTTTCCAACCTGGATGCCAAGCTCCGTGTCCAGACGCGTACGCAGATCGCATCGCTGACCCGCCGCCTCGGCGTCACTACCGTTTACGTGACCCACGACCAGGTCGAGGCCATGACCATGGGTGACCGCGTGGCTGTGCTGAAGGACGGCCTGCTGATGCAGGTTGACACCCCGCGCAACCTCTACGACAAGCCCAAGAACGTCTTTGTTGCCGGCTTCATCGGCTCCCCCGCCATGAACCTGCTCGAACTGCCCGTGGTCGACGGCGGCGTCCAGTTTGGCGGAACGGTTTACCCCGTGCCGCGCAACATCCTCGAAGAGGCCCACGGCAGCACCGTCACCCTGGGCAGCCGCCCCGAGGACCTCGAGCAGGCCTCCCACGGTGAAGGTCTCCAGGTTGAGGTCGACGTTGTTGAAGAACTCGGCGCCGACGCCTATGTCTACGGCCACACGACGCTGGACGGCAAGGACCACGACATCGTGGCACGCGTCGACGGCCGCCGCCCTCCGCTGAAGGGCGACACCATCTACGTCCGTCCGCAGTCGGGCCACGTGCACCTGTTCGACACCAAGACCGGTCTGCGCCTGGGCGACTAGTCCCCACCGGCGCCCTAACCTCGCTCCGCTTCGGCCAGGGAACCCTGCCGGCGTGGGCCCACCACCGGCGCCCTAACCAACCGACGGCGGCCCTCCTGACTGGACGGGCCGCCGTCGGCGTTTAAGCCGATGTTTAGGCCAGCAGCCCCTCTGTACGAAAGAATTGATCCATGACCGATGAAAACAGCGCACAGTGGCACGACGAGCCCACGGACTACGCGCAGGTCGGCAAGCTGCCGCGGTTCGAGGCAGCTAGCGCCAAGGATGACAAGGTCCTTGCCGCTTCCAGCTCACTGAACATCACGGCGGCGTCCGCGGATCCCGAACTCCTGGACCTGCCCTGGCACATCGCCCTGGAGGACTGGCCGGCCGAGAACCTCGCAGCGCTCCCCCGCGGCATCTCGCGGCATATCGTGCGTTTCGCGCACCTGGGCGGCTCCGTCATCGCCATCAAGGAAACGTCCGAGCATGTGGCCCGCCATGAATACCACATGCTCCGCAAGCTGGCGCGCCTGGACGTCCCGTGTGTTGTCCCGGTAGCCGTCATCACGGGCCGGACCACCCTGGATGGACGGCCGCTGAACCCCGTGCTGGTCACCCGCCACCTGAAGTTCTCCATGCCGTACCGGGCCCTGTTCTCGCAGATGCTCCGCAAGGACACCCTGACCAGGCTCATCGATGCCCAGGCCCTGCTGATGGTCCGGCTGCACCTCATCGGCTTCTACTGGGGCGACGTCTCGCTCTCCAATACTCTCTTCCGCCGCGACGCGGGCGCCTTCGCGGCCTACCTGGTGGATGCCGAAACCGGCGAGCTGTATCCCGATCTTTCCACCGGCCAGCGCGAGTACGATCTTGAGATTGCCCGGGTCAACATCGCCGGTGAGCTGATGGACCTCCTGGACGGCGGCCTGATCGAGGAGAAGGTGGACCCGGTGGCCACCAGCGAACTCATTATGGAGAGCTACCGCCGCCTGTGGACGGAACTGACCGAGAAGGAATCCTTCGAGATCGGCGAACGATGGCGCGTGGCCGCCCGGATCCGGAAGCTCAACGAGCTGGGGTTCGACGTCGAGGAATACGCCATCAAGACCACCCAGAACGGCTCCACCATCCAGCTCCAGCCCAAGGTGGTGGACGCGGGCCATCACCAGCGCCGGCTGCTGCGCCTGACCGGACTGGACGCCCAGGAGAACCAGGCCCGGCGCCTGCTCAATGATATGGATTCCTTCCGGGCGGACAACAACCCGGGGATGGACGAGGAATACAGTGCGCACCTCTGGGTCAGCCAGGTCTTCGAGCCCATTGTGCGTTCAATCCCCCGCGACCTGTCCCGCAAGCTTGAGCCGGCGGAGGCGGTCCACGAGGTGCTGGAGCACCGCTGGTACATGTCCGAGGAGCAGGCCCGCCACATTCCGCTGGCCGAGGCAGTGCAGTCCTACATCGAGTCCGTCCTGCGCCACCGCCGGGACGAGGCCGCCATCATGCTCAACCCGGACACAGCCATGCTGAAGATCCTCGAAGTGGAAACCGAGGAGTCCCGCTACGGTGCCGATGAAAGCACCGAAGGGTACCCGGACGTCGACGACTGACACGGAGCAGGACCGGCCGCGGTGGCAGCACGGTTGTGTTAACACACCCCAACTAGGTAGCAGTAACTGTCGTTATGAGCGCTCATAACGACAGTTACTGCTACCTAGTTTCGTGGCAGGCGCCGGCGCTTAGATGGCCTTGCCCGGATTCAGGATGCCTGCCGGGTCAAAGAGCTCCTTGACTCTGCGCTGGAGCTCCCTGACGGGTTCCGGCTGCTCCAGGCCCAGCCAGCGCAGTTTGTACTGCCCGATCCCGTGCTCTCCGGTGATGGTGCCACCCATGTCGAGGGCAGCTTCGATGGAGGCGTCCAAGGCAAGGTTCAGCCGGCCCATGGCGTCAGCGTCCACCGCGCTGTCCTGGCGGTCGATCCAGAACGTGGGGTGCAGGTTGCCGTCCCCGGCGTGCGCCACCACTTTCAGGCTCACGCCGTGCGTTGCCGCGAGGCCTTCCAACGCCGCCACGTAATCCACCAGGCGTGAACGCGGCACGGCCACGTCCTCGCCTACGCGGTATTCGTCATCCACTTCGGCACCCCGGCTGTTCCGGCGGAGCTCCACAAGCTGCTCGGCCTCCTCCGTGGATTCCGTGCTCACCGATGCCCCGCCGGCGGCGAGGACGGAACGCACGACGTCGGCCTCCGCCGCTGCCCCGAACCCGTCAGTCTGGATGAGGAGCAGCGAACGGCCGCGTGAACTCAGGTCGGAGCCGTGGAGGTCATCCAGCTGGGCCAGCGTGCCGCCGTCGAGCAGTTCCATGATGGCCGGCTGCACCCGGGCCCGGCCCACCGCCAGGACGCCCGCAGCGGCCTGCCTGAAGTCTGGGTAGAACGCGGCGATGGTGTGCACATCACGGGGCAGGTACTTGAGCCTGACGGTCGCTCCCACCACGATCCCCAGGGTGCCCTCGGAACCGACAAACAGCCCCGTCAGGTCGTAGCCCGCAACGCCTTTGAAGGTCTGGTGGCCGGTGTGGATGAGGGATCCGTCTGCCAGCACCACATCAAGCGCCAGCACTGAGTCCCGGGTAACGCCGTACTTGGCGCAGCGCAGTCCCCCGGCGTTCGTGGCAACGTTGCCGCCGATCGTGGAGGTACGGAAGCTTGCGGGATCCGGCGCGTACATCAGGCCGTGCTCAGCGGCGGCCTCGTTGAGGGCCGCGTTGACCACGCCGGGTTCGACGACGGCGGTCTCGTCGTCCGGGTTCAGGTCAAGAATGCGGTTCATCCGTTCCAGCGACAGGACTACGCAGTTCCTGCTCGCGTGCGCGCCGCCGGAAACGCCGGTTCCCGCTCCGCGGGCCACTACCGCAACGTTGTGGACGGCACAGAGCCTGACCACGGCTTGCACGTCCGTGACTGACGCGGCGAAGACCACCGCTACGGGGAGCTGGAAATCCAGGACGGGGGCCTGGTCCACGGCGTACCTCGCGAGCAATCCCGCCTCGGTACTGATCTGCCCTGACCCGAGGGTGCCCTCAAGCTCTTCAACCAAGCCGCCCACGCAGCCTCCCGCCCCGTCGTCGCAATTGTTGTTACCAGTGTAGGACCGCGGATCGTTACGCTACTGCGCAGTAGTATGTCTCCGGCACTGTCTGCAAACGTTTCCACAGGTCATACGCATACGCGCCCTGCATGTGCGGCAGGGCCCTCGTAATCGATATGGAAGCGTTTGCAGTATCACGCTTGTTTGGGTCTAGGCTGTCCTCCATGTCCGTAGATACAGCGTTTACCGCCACCGCCCCACTGATGGGCCGGCTGTCCCTTATCCACGATGCCGACAACGCCCCCGGCTGGTGGCGCTCGGCCGTCATCTACCAGGTGTACCCGCGGTCCTTCCGAGACCTCAACGGCGACGGCATCGGCGATCTCGCGGGGATTACTGCGGAACTTCCGCAGCTGGCCGAGCTGGATGTGGACGCCGTCTGGCTGTCCCCCTTCTACAAATCGCCGCAGCGCGATGCCGGCTATGACGTCAGCGATTACTGCGACGTGGATCCGATTTTCGGCACCCTGGGCGACTTTGACGTCATGATTGCCGAGGCCAACCGCTTGGGACTTCGGGTCATCGTGGACCTGGTGCCCAACCACTGCTCGGACCAGCACGTGGCTTTCCAGGCAGCCCTGGCCTCCCCTGCAGGGAGCCCTGAACGCGACATGTTCATCTTCCGGGACGGCGCCGGCCCCGAGGGCCACGAACCGCCTAACAACTGGCAGTCCCACTTCGGCGGCCCGGCCTGGACCCGGGTCACCGGTCCGGACGGCCAGCCAGACCAGTGGTACCTGCATCTGTTTGATTCCTCCCAGCCGGATTTCAACTGGGATAACCCCGCCGTGCACGCCGAATTTGAGCGGGTGCTCCGTTTCTGGCTGGACCGCGGTGTCTCCGGCTTCAGGGTGGACGTGGCGCACGCTTTAGTCAAGGCGCCGGGATTGCCTGGCTGGGGCGGCCGTGCCGACGGCGGAAGCTCGGACGGTTTCCCCGGCCATGAGGCTCCGATGTTCGGCCAACCGGCCCTCCACGACATCTTCAGGGCCTGGCGGCTGATCCTGGACGGGTACGGGCCGGACCGCATTCTGTGCGCCGAAGCCAATGTGGACCCGCTCCCGCGCCTCGCCGACTGGGTGAGGTCCGATGAAATGCACCAGGCGTTCAATTTCCCCTACCTGCACGCCGGCCTAGACGTTTACCGGCTGCGCAGTGTCATTACGGACTCGCTGACCGCCCTTGACGCCGTGGGAGCGCCCAGCACGTGGGTGCTGTCCAACCACGACGTGGTCCGCCATTCCAGCCGATTCGGTTACAACGGGCATGGCCCCCGCGATGGCGACGGCATCGGACCGGCCGATCCGCAGCCGGACACAGCCCTAGGACGCCGGCGTGCCGCCGCCGCGTCATTGTTCATGCTGGGACTGCCTGGAGCCGCCTACCTGTACCAGGGTGAGGAGCTCGGGCTGCCGGATGGCATCGATATTCCGGAGCACCTGCGGCAGGATCCTACGTTTGCCCGCACGGGAGGCGCCCGGCTGGGCCGCGACGGCTGCCGGGTTCCCCTCCCCTGGCGGAGTGGAGAACGGCATCTGGGCTTTGGCTCCGGCCAGGATCCCTGGCTTCCCTTGCCGGCGGACTTCACGGAGCTGGCACGCGACACACAAGCCGCGTCGCCGTCGTCGCATCTTTCCCTGTACCGGAACATGCTGGCCCTGCGCCGTGAACTGGGTTTGGGCAGCGGGTCACTGGCCTGGGCAGAAGACTGGTGCAGCGGTTCGTCCCTCGCGTACCTCAACGGCGATACGCTGGTGATCATGAACCTCAACCACGAACCCCTGGAAATGCCGGCAGGCAGCGTCCTCGTCCGCAGCGCCGGCTTCGGCTCTGACTCCGGCTCGGATGCAGCCCACTTCCTGGCTTCCGGAGAAACCGCGTGGCTGCGGATAGGCGGAGGCGACGCAGCATAGTGGGACTTGCTGGCCTCAAGGACGTTGCCGACCGTGCCGGGCTGTCGATCGCCACTGTGTCGCGGGCGCTGAGCGGCAAAGCGAATGTGTCGGCCAAGAGCCGGCAGCTGGCAAAGGCAGCAGCCGACGAACTGGGCTTCGTCCCGTCCTACCATGCGTCCAGCCTGGCCTCAGGCCGCAGCCACAACGTGGGGCTGGTGGTCCCGTCCATCCACCGCTGGTACTTTTCGTCCGTCCTGGAGGGCGTGTCCGGCACCTTGCTCGACGCCGGCTACGACCTCACCCTGTACAACGTGGGTGACCGGCCGGAACGCCGCCGCAGCGTCCTGAGCGACTTCCTGCTCCGTAAGCGGCTGGACGCGGTCATCGCCGTGGCACTCGTCCTGAGCGAAGCTGAAATCAAGCAGCTGCTGGCCATCCGCCGTCCGATCGTGGGCATCGGCGGCGCCCTGGCCGGTGCGTCCACCATCAGGATTGATGATGCCCGCCTCGCCCGGACCGCCACCGAGCACCTCCTCGGGCTGGGCCACACCCGGATCGCGCACCTCACCGGTGATGCCGAACTGAACCAGGACTTCAAACTGCCGGGGATACGCCGGGCCGGCTTTGAGGCAGCAATGCAGGCCGCAGGGCATCCTGTCCGCCCCGAATGGGTAGTGTCAGCGGACTTCACTATCCAAGGCGCCTACGCAACTGCCCGCAAGCTCCTGGCCGCCGCGGCAGGGCGGCCCACAGCAATTTTTGCCGCCTCCGATGAAATGGCCATCGGCGCCATCCAGGCCGCCCGCGACTTCGGCCTGCGTGTACCGCAGGATCTCTCCGTGATCGGCATGGACGGGCACGAACTCGGTGAGGTCTTTGGGCTGACCACCATCAACCAGGATGCGCGCGGCCAAGGCGTTCTGGCGGCCCGCATGCTGTTGGAAACGCTCGACGCCGGCGGGAAGCGGCCTGCCAAGGGCACCTCACCCACGGCGGCGGCCACCGACCGGGAGTACCCCACAGAGTTCCTGGTCCGGAACAGCACGGCTGTACCGCCAGCCTGACCTTCAGGCTTGAGCTTCCCCGCCCATGAACCGCACGAAACGGTCCAGCACCTTCGGCCAACCGGCAGCATAGTCGGCGCGCGTGGCGCCAGGCTCCTCCGCACCTTCCCAGCCATTGTGGACCAGGCGAAGCTCCGTCCCGGATTTAACCGCCCTGAACGCGACCCGCAGCTCAGTGGACCAGATAGCAGTGGTCCCGGGGTGCCAGGATGCGTGGAACGAAAGGGGCGGCTGCCAGTCATCTATGGAGCCCCAGACGGCAGTCCTGCCGTCGTCAGCCGTTTCCACGATGAGGCTTTCTTCAAACTCAACGTAAGACCCTACACCGTACACACCGTGAGCCTCCAGTGGCCACCACAAGTGCGTGTGATCCGTGAACCCGGCGAACGCCTGAGCCACTGGCCCCGGCACGATGACGGTGCAGATAACAGGCTCCAGGCTTTCTGGAGGCTCAACGGAGCCGGGGAGGGTGTGGTCCGCGTGGCTGAAAAGGTTATCCATGGACGTCAACTCTACGCGGCTCCACAGGGGTGCCGGACTGGTCCTGGTTCCGGGGTGTTTTGGTGTTGGTGGTACGTTGGCTGGCGCGTCGGTCCCGGGGCATCAATGCGCAAACACAGCCGAAGGCCGAACCCGCTCAGATCGGTCAACGGCGCACCTGCTAGCGCAGGTGGAGCACGCGGTTGCCCTGAATCACCACGTCGGAATCTTCCAACAGGTGCTGGGCGTGGACCGACCCGAAGTAACGCTTGCCGGACCCGAACACCACAGGTGCGACGTCCATGCGCACCTCGTCGACCAGGCCCGCGGCTAGCACCTGGCCACCGACGTCGCCGGCGTCGAGCCCCGACGAAACTGATGAGAGGTGGTGGCGTCGCTGCGGGTGTGGTGGTTCGGAATGCCGGTTAAAAAGGGAGAGCCCCTCAACCTGGTGGTTGGGGGGCTCTCGACCTGTAATGATGTTCCGGCGGTGACCTACTCTCCCACACCCTCCCGGGTGCAGTACCATCGGCGCTGTGG